>NZ_SDEA01000016.1 GCF_004522155.1 Paracoccus luteus
CGCGCGCGCTGGCGCCGCTGGGGCCGGATTTCGTGTCCGTCACCTATGGTGCGGGCGGCACCACCCGGCAGCTGACGCACGAGGCGGTGACGGCGCTGGCCAGCCATTACGGGCTGAACGTCGCGGCGCACCTGACCTGCGTGGACGCGACGCGCGACGAGACGATGGCCATCGTGGACGCCTATGCCGCGGCGGGCGTGACCGAGATCGTGGCGCTGCGCGGCGACGCCCCGCAGGGGGCTGCGGCGTTCGCGCCGCACCCGCAGGGCTTTGCCAGTTCGGTCGAGCTGATCGGGGCCATCGCCGACAGGGGCGGGTTCACGATCCGCTGCGGCGCCTATCCCGAACCCCACCCAGACAGCCCCGGCAACGCCGCCGATGTCGCATGGCTCAAGCGCAAGGTGGACGCCGGGGCGACCAGCGCGATCACCCAGTTCTTTTTCGACGCCGACACGTTCTTCCGCTTTCGCGACGCCTGCGCGGCGGCGGGCATCGCGGCCCCGGTCCGCCCCGGCATCCTGCCCATTCAGGGCTGGGCGGGGGCCAAGCGCTTTGCCGCGCGCTGCGGCACCAGCGTTCCGCAATGGGCCGAGGACGCGTTCGCCGCCGCCGGGCGCGAGGGCGAACGGGCGCTGGCCCGCGACATCGCCGTCAGGCTGTGCGACGACCTGATCGCGGGCGGCGTGGACGCGCTGCATTTCTATACGCTGAACCGCCCCGACCTGACCGCCGAGATCTGCGCCAGCCTGGGCGTGACCGCGCGCCAGCCCGCCGCCGCATAGGCCGGGCGGGCGTTGCAAGCGACGCGCCCGCGCCCCTGCGTGGCTGGCTGCTGGTGCGGGAACCCTTGGGCGCTGATCGCGATCCTTGCCGCGCGCGGTTCCTGACCAAGGCCGGCAGCGGCGCGAACGATGGGCGGGCGCGGGCGCTGGTGGCGAGGATGGCGCTGCCGGGGCAAGTCTGAACGCGGCGGGTGTGGCGATGGCGCTGGACGCGGGCCGGGCGCCGCAATCGGGATTTGCATCCCCGCGCTGCTGGTGACGTGGCTGGCCGCGGCGGGCGTGGCGATGGGGCCGGAACGCGTGCTGCACACGGTTTCGGGGGCGGCAATCGTGATTTGCGTCGCCGCGCCGCTGTCGTCGCTGGATGACCGGCGGCACACGGCACCGCGCGCGCGGCGCTCACGTCCTATAGCGCCGCGGGGGGCGGCCGGCCGGAACCCCCGGCATCCGGCGGAACGGCGGCCGCGCGGCGCGGCAGGCGCAGCCTGCGCCACCGGCGGGGGCGGCGGGCAAGCCCGACCAGCGCCGCGCCGTCATAGGGCAGGGCCGAGGCGTGCAGGGTATCCGCCCCGGTCGTGCCCACGGTGCGCGGCGCGCGCAGCAGGAACGCCCGCCCCCAGCCACGCCACGACCCGACCGATGGCGCGCGCGCGTCGCAGGGCAGCTTGCCGCGCCACCCCGGCGGCAGGCGCAGCCCGTGCGCCTCGGCCCGTTCCAGCATCCAGACCAGCGGGATGTTGGCCAGCGGCCGCGCCGCCTCGTCCCCGTCCAGCTGGCCGCCGATGTCGGCGTGGCTGCCGCGGAACCACGCCTGTTCGATCCGGTCCGCGCCCTCCGCGTCCAGCAGGATCGGCTGGAACGCCGCGCGCGTCTCGTCCAGCGCCAGCGCCTGCGCGCCGAAGCGGACATGGCCGCCCAGGCGGTTGTGGTCGTGGAACCGGTGCCGCGCCTCGGTCAGCATCCACAGCAGAGGCAGCCGGACGCCCAGCGCCATGACCGTGTCGAAGACGCCGACCATGTCGATGGCGACGTCCGGGTGGCAGCGCCGCCGAAAGGCCGCCATCGCCCCCGCCGACCCGCCGCGATGATAAAAGCGCCAGGCCAGCCGGATGTTGCGTTCGGTCGCCGCGCGCGGCGTCAGCAGGCCCACGCGCCCGATCATCCCCACCAGCGAGCGCGCGGCGAACGCGCCCCGCGAATAGCCGAAGACAAAGATCGGGTCGCCCGGACGCCAGCTGCTGGCCAGCCAGCCATAGGCGGCGGCGATCCGATCCTCGACCCCGCGGCCGGTGGCCACAGCGCGGATGCCGCGCCAGTCGTCCCAGGCCGGGCCGCGCGCGTAATGCACCCGCACCGGGCCTGCGCGGCGGACCAGCCGGCGGATCGTGCCGATGTGGGTCGCGCGCGGCCCGCCGGTGGTGGCCAGCGTGCCGTCCATCAGGATGATATGGGGAATGGGTCGGCGCGGTCGGGTCATGGTCAGACCCTAAACGCCCGGGATTGCGATTCGGTTGATGCCCTTTTCGACAGGCCCCCGCCTCAGCCCGGCGTCAGTCCAGCGACATCGCGGTGACGTGGCGCATCTCGCCAAAGCCGTTGAACCGGGTATTGGTCACCACCGAATAGGCGCCCGCCCCGTGGAACACGGCAAAGTCGCCCTCGGCGATGTCCTCGGGCAGCGACAGCTCGCCCGGCAGGCGGTCCACCGAATCGCAGGTCGGGCCGAAGACGACGCGGCCCGCGCCGTTTTCCCCGCGCAGCGTGCCGTCGGGGCGGAACACCTCGATCCGGTCCAGGTTGCCGATGATCGGCAGTTCCGTCAGCCCGCCATAGACGCCGTCGTTCAGGAACACGCTGGTCCCGTCGCGCACCGCCTTGACCCGCGTGATCAGCGAGAAGGCGTCCGCGCACATGCCGCGCCCCGGTTCGCAGACCAGCGTCGGCGCGTCCTTGCCGAACACCTCGGTCGTCGTCTCGCCGATGCGGGCGAAGATCGCGCTCAGGTCCGGTTCGACCCCGTGGACGCGCCAGGACGGAAAGCCGCCGCCGACGTTCAGCCGGGTCGGACGGATGCCCGCCAGTTCGGCGATGTCGCCGGCGGTGCGGATATACGTCTCCCATGCCGCGGGATCGACGCATTGCGTGCCGGGGTGGAAGGTCAGCGAGGCGACATAGCCCCGGTCGGCGACGGCGCGCAGCAGTTCGGCCGCCAGTTCCGGCGAGGCGCCGAACTTGGACCCGAAGTCATAGGCCGCCCCCGCCACCGGCAGCTTGAACCGCGGCGAGATCTCGCAGCCCTCGGGCGGCACTTGCGCGAACAGCTTGTCCAGCTCCGACCGGCTGTCCACCGACCACGCCTTGATCCCGGCATGGACGGCGTGCGCGATCTCGGCCTGCGAGCGGACGGGGTTGTGGTAATGGCGCGCGGCCAAGGGCGCGAGGCGGCCGATCAGGTCGATCTCGAACGGGGATGCCACGTCAAAGCCGCGGATGCCGGCGGCGACCAGGTTCTGGATCACCGCCTCGTCGGGGTTGGACTTGACCGCATAGGTGACAAGGCCCGGAAAGCCGGCCAGAAAGCGCCGCGCGCGATCCTGCAGCACGGTCGGCGCGAACACCATCACCGGGTTTTCCGGCTGCATCGCGCGGATGATCTCGGCCGGGTTGTCCCAGACGGTCTTGGCCAGGCGGCCTTCGGTCAATCCCATCCCTTGTCCTTTCTGACGGCGGTTCGCCCTGCCCAACGCAGGTTCGCGCCTATGCGGTCCCGATGCAGCGTTGAAAAGGGTGGAAATGCGCACGCAGGTCGTTAATCTGCCGGATGCGTCGTCAGAATGACAGGAACGGGCATGGATGAACTGGACCGCGCCATTGTGGCCCAACTGTCGCAGGATGCGCGCATGTCGGTCGCCGTGCTGGCCCGCCGGCTGAAGGTAGCGCGATCCACCGTGCAGGCGCGGCTGGAACGGCTGGAAACCACCGGCGCCATCGCCGGATACACCCTGCGCCTGGGCGAGGCGGCGCGCCTGACCCGCATCCGCGCGACATGCCTGTTGACGATCGAGCCGCGCGCGCAGGCCGCGATCCTGGGGCGGCTGCGGGCGTTTCCATCGGTGGAACGCGTCCATTCGACGTCCGGTCGCGTCGATCTGCTGCTGCAGCTGGCCTGTTCGTCCACGACCGAACTGGATGACGTGCTGGACCAGATCGGCAACCTGACCGGGGTGAAATCGTCGGAAAGCCTGATCCACCTTTCGACCAAGTTCGACCGGGCGGTCTAGCCTGCGAAGGCGCGTTCCAGCGCGGCCATGTCCAGCTTGACCATCCCCAGCATCGCCTGCGCCGTGCGGCCGGCGGCGGCGCGGTCGGGGGCACGCATCATCGCGTTCAGCCGCGCGGGCACGACCTGCCAGCGCACGCCATAGCGGTCGCGCAGCCAGCCGCATTGCTCCGCCGCGCCGCCCTCCAGCAGCGCGTCCCAGATGCGGTCCAGTTCCGCCTGCCCCTCGCAGGCGACGGTCAGCGAAATGGCGTGGTTGAACGGGTCCAGCGGCCCGGCCGCCATCGCCGTCACCGGGGTTCCGGCCAGCGTGAACTCGACCACCACGACCGCGTCCGGCGGCCCCGAGGGCGTTTCCACGGGGATCGTCCAGACATGGTCGATGCGGCTGTCGGGGATGGTGGCGCAATAGAACCGCGCGGCCTCTTCGGCGCGGTCGGTGTACCACAGGCTGGGGATCAGGCGGGTCATGCGTCTTCTCCTGCAGGAACGGGGCGACGCAGGCGGAACAGGTCGACAAAGCCCTGCCCGCGCGCGAGGTCGCCGGTGAAACGGACCCGGCCGGTTGCGGCGACCTGCGCCAGCGGCACGGGGCCGTAGATCGCCGAGGCCATGTCGTTCGGCTGGCCGGCGAAACTCATCTCTCCGACCGCCGCATCGGCGCGGCGGATGTGCAGGCCCGAGGCGTCGGCGGTCAGCGCAAAGCTCTCGCCGTCCATGTCGAAGCCGGCGGTGAAGCGGCCCGCCGGGCGGATCGTGGCCCGCATCGACAACATCAGCGCCGTCGGGCTGATCGGCAGGCGCGGGTCGTGGCCCGCCATCCCCGCGCCCCAGCGGCACAATTCGCGCACCACGGGCCACACCGCATCGCCCTGCGCGGTCAGCGCATAGCCCGACGCACCGGCCGCATCGGCCCGCGCCACGATGCCGCCCGCCGCCAGATCCTCAAGCCGGCGGGCCAGCATGTTGGTGGCGATGCCCGGCAGCCGCGCCTTGATCGCGCCGAATCGCTTTGGCCCCAGCATCAGCTCGCGCACGACCAGCAGCGACCAGCGGTCGCCGATCAGGTCCAGCGCATGGGCCGCGATGCAGCCCTCGCCATAGGATTTGCGGTTTTCTGCCAATGCGGGCGCCTCCTGCCCGCACCGTAACAAAAATCAGTTGCTTTTTGCAAGCGACACCCGCAGCCTCATCGCATCGGACGCATTCCACCGGAAAGGACAGCCAGATGCCTTACTATACCGGTTCGGTTACCCCCGTGCCGAAAGCCAACAAGGACACCTATCTGCAAAGCCTGCGCCGCAGCTGGCCGCTGATGCAGAAACGCGGCGCGGTCCGCATGGTCGAGACCTGGGCCGAGGACATCCAGCCCGGCAAGCGGACAGATTTCCTGCGCGCGGTTCAGGCCGGCGACGACGAGGCCGTCGTCTTTGCCTGGGTCGAGTTTCCCGACAAGGCCACCGCCGACGCGGCCTGGGCCGACATCATGCAGAACCCCGACGAGATGGCGCAGGCGATGGGCGACGCGCAGTATGACGGCAAGCGCATGATCTTCGGCGGGTTCGAGACATTCGTCGCCGACGGCACCGACAAGGGCGGCTTTTACACCGGCTTCCTGACCCCGGTCCCCCAAGCCAACAAGGCGGCCTTCGCGAAGATGGCGAAATCCGCGTGGGAGGAGGAGTTCCAGCCGCGCGGCTGCCTTGGCAACTATGAAAGCTGGGGCGTTGACGTGCCCCGCGGCAAGCGCACCGACATGTATCGCGCCGTGGACGCGCAGGACGGCGAGGTGGTGGTCATGTCCTGGTGCGCCTGGCCCGATCGCGCCGCCTGCGAGGAGGCCTGGCGCGGGATGCAGGCGGGCATGGAGGCAGGGCAGGACATGCCCGACATGCCCTTTGACGGCAAACGCATGATCTGGGCGGGCTTCGACACGCTGTTCGACAGCGACCGGGCCTGAGCGCGCATCCCTGTCCGGCGGCCGGCGCGGCTGCGCGCCGCCGGGTCGGGGAACGGAACCGACACCAAGCGGCAAGGACGCATGACATGAGCTATCACGGCAACCCCTGCTGGTATGAGCTGGGCACCAGCGACACCGACCGCGCCCGCGCGTTCTATGCGGGGCTGCTGGGCTGGCAGGTCCAGGACGCGGGCATGGAGGGCTTCACCTATCTGCTGGCGCAATCGGACGGCGACATGGTCGCGGGCATGATGGGGCTGGACGCGCAGGCGGGCAGCCCGCCGCCGCACTGGCTGGTCTATGTCGCGGTCGATGACTGCGACCGGACGGCCGCCGACATCGCGGCGGCGGGCGGCCGGGTCGTCCGCGGCCCCGAGGACATCCCGGGCACCGGCCGCTTTGCCGTCGCCGCCGACCCGCAGGGCGCGCATTTCGGCATCCTGCAGCCCGACACCAGCCGAATGAGCGCGGCCGACATCGCCAAGGCCGACGCGGGGCAGGGCGCCTTTGACCAGCGCAAGGCCGGGCACGGCAACTGGCACGAGCTGATGTCGCCCGACCCGGCGGCGGGCTTTGCCTTCTACGCCGCCCTGTTCGGCTGGACCAGGGGCGAGGCGATGGACATGGGCGCGATGGGCACATACCAGCTGTTCCGCCACAAGGGGGCGGATATCGGCGGGATGATGGGGCTGGGCGCGTCGCCCGTCCCCCACTGGCTGCCCTATTTCGGCGTGAACGGCATCGATGACGCCGTGCGCCGCGTCACCGACACGGGCGGCGCGATCCAGTATGGCCCGATGGAGGTGCCGGGCGGCGCCTTCGTCATCGGCGCCACCGACCCGCAGGGCGCATGGTTCGCGCTGGTCGGCCCGCGCGCGGTGACGCCGTGAGACCTGCTGCCCTGGCGCTTGCCGCGGGGCTTTGCGCGGCATGGACCGTGGCGCATCCGCCGCCCGCGCGGGCGGACGGTCACGACCGCGCGGCGCCGGCAACGGCCGCGCCCGCGCCCGACAGCATCCCGCGCGGACGCAAGGATGCGCAGGCGGCGACGGCCGGGCGCTATGTGCTGGACCCGGGGCACACGGCGGTCATCGTGCGGGTGCCCCACATGGGATTTTCCAACAGCGTGTTCCGCTTTGACAAGGTGCAGGGCGCGCTGGACTGGCAGCCCGCGCGGATCGAGGGTTCGGCGCTGACGGCGACGGTGCAGGCGGCGTCGATCTCGACCCCGGTCGCGGGGTTCGCCGCGGCGCTGGCCGGGCCGGACTATCTGGACGCCGCCGCGCATCCGACGGCCACCTTCACCTCGACCGCGTTCGCGCCCGCGTCGGCCACGGCCGGGACGGTCCGGGGTGACCTGACGATCATGGGCCGCACGCATCCGGCCGATTTCGCCGTGCAGCTTGTGGGTGCGGGGCCGGGGTATACCGGCGACGCACAGGGCAACCCGGTGATCGGTGAGCTGATCGGCGTCACCGCGACCGCCGCCATCGACCCGCAGGCCTATGGGCTGAACCCGTTCTTCACCGATCCCATCGAAATCCGCATCGACGCCGAGTTCGCCAAACTTCCCTGATGAGCAAAAGGTCCGCCATGCTGAGCATCACCACCTATGACTGGGTGCCGCCGTTCGCCCGCGGCTATGTCCGCGACCTGCGCGCCCGCTGGGCCTGCGAAGAGGCGGGGCTGGATTACCGCATCGACACCGTCCCGGTGAAGAACCGCACCGCCGCGCATCTGGCGCGCCAGCCGTTCCATCAGGTGCCGATCCTGCAGGACGGCGATCTGACGATCTTTGAAAGCGGCGCCATCGTCCTGCATCTGGCCGAGGGATGCGACGCGCTGATGCCGCCGGGCCGCGCCGGTCGCACGCTGGTCACGCAATGGGTCATCGCGGCGCTGAACAGCATCGAGACGTGGATCCTGCCCTGGGCCGTCGCCCGGTTCTTTGACAAGGACGAACAGGCCGCCGCCAAGGCCGCCCGGCAGATGAACGAACGCCTGGGGCAGCTGGACGCGGTGCTGGCCGGGCGCGACTGGCTGGTCGACGGGCGCTTCACCGCCGCCGACATAATGATGGCCGACGTGCTGCGGATCGTGGGCGACCATGACGGGCTGGCCGACTATCCGGCGCTTGCCGCCTATGTCGCCCGTGCGACGGCGCGGCCCGCGTTCCGCAAGGCGCATGCCGGCCAGCTGGCGCATTTCGCCGCGGCGGACGAAAGGCGCGCGTGATGCCGACGCTGTGGATGCACCCGTTCTCGTCCTATTGCCAGAAGGTGCTGATCGCGCTTTACGAGAACGGCACCGCCTTCACGCCGCGGCTGGTCCGGCTGGAACTGCCCGAGGACCGCGCCGCGCTGGCCGCGCTGTGGCCGCTGGCGCGGTTCCCCGTGCTGGTGGACGGGGGCGAGGCCATCGCGGAATCCTCGATCATCATCGAGCATCTGGACCGCGCCCACCCCGGCCCCGCGCCGCTGGTCCCCGCCGACGCGCTTGAGGTGCGGTTCATGGACCGGGTGTTCGACCTGTGGGTGCAGGGACCGATGCAGGCGATGGTCAATGACGCGCTGGCGCCTGCCGGCCAGCGCAGCCCCGCGCGGGTGGACCGCGGGCGCGGCGATCTGGCGACCGCCTATCGCTGGCTGGAGGGCCGCCTTGCCGGGCGCGACTGGGCGGCGGGCAGGGCGTTCAGCATGGCCGATTGCGCCGCCGCCCCGGCGCTGTTCTATGCCCATTGGGTGCAGCCGATCCCCGCCGACCTGCCGGTGCTGAACGGGTATTTCCGGCGGCTGATGGCCCGCCCCTCGGTCGCGCGTGTGGTGGACGAGGCGCGGCCCTGGCGGCATCTGCACCCGATTGCGCCCGCGGGCGACCTGCCCTGATCCCTTGGCCTTTGCCCGCGCCCCCGCTATTCCGGTCGCGAGCCAAGGGGACCGAGTGATGAGCATGGACAAGACCTTCGACGCGCGCGCCGCCGAGGCCCGCATCGCCGCCGAGTGGGAGGCGCGGGGCGCCTTTGCCGCCGGCGCTAACGCCCGGCCCGGCGCGGAAAGCTTTTCGGTCGTGATCCCGCCGCCGAACGTCACCGGCAGCCTGCATATCGGCCACGCGCTGAACAACACGCTGCAGGACATCCTTGTCCGCTGGCACCGCATGCGCGGGTTCGACACGCTGTGGCAGCCGGGGCAGGACCACGCCGGCATCGCCACGCAGATGGTCGTCGAACGCAAGCTGGCGGCCGAGGGCAAGCCCCCGCGCAAGGACTGGGACCGCAAGGATTTCACCGACGAGATCTGGCGCTGGAAGGCGGAATCCGGCGGCACCATCGTCGGCCAGCTGAAACGGCTGGGGGCCAGCCTCGACTGGTCGCGCAACGCCTTCACCATGTCGGGCGCGCCCGGCGCGCCCGCGGACGAGGGCGGCAATTTCCACGACGCGGTGATCCGCGTCTTTGTGGATATGCACGACAAGGGCCTGATCTATCGCGGCAAGCGGCTGGTGAACTGGGATCCCCGGTTCGAGACAGCGATTTCCGATCTGGAGGTCGAGAACCGCGAGGTCGACGGCCATATGTGGCACTTCAAATATCCGCTGGCGGGCGGGGCCACCTATGATTACGTCGAACGCGACGCCGACGGGAACGTCACCCTGCGCGAGACGCGCGACTATATCAGCATCGCCACGACGCGCCCCGAAACCATGCTGGGCGACGGCGCGGTGGCGGTCCACCCGGACGATCCGCGCTATGCCCCCATCGTGGGGCAGCTGTGCGAGATCCCGGTCGGGCCCAAGGCGCAGCGCCGTCTGATCCCGATCATCACCGACGCCTATCCCGATCCCGACTTCGGGTCGGGCGCCGTCAAGATCACCGGGGCGCATGACTTCAACGACTATGCCGTCGCCATGCGCAACGGCATCCCGCTGTATGCGCTGATGGACACCCGCGCCCGGATGCGCGAGGACGGGCTGCCCTATGCCGAATCCGCCGCCATCGCCACCCGCGCGGCACGGGGCGAGGATGTGGGCGACGTGTCGGCCGTGAACCTCGTCCCCGAGGATCTGCGCGGCCTGGACCGCCTGGACGCCCGCCGCCGGGTCGTGGACGCCATCACCGCCGAGGGGCTGGCGGTGACGTTCCTGCACCGCGAGATCGAGCCGGAAACCGGCGCCGAGCATCTGGAAAACCGCCCGCTGGTGGAATCGAAAAAGATCATGCAGCCCTTCGGCGACCGCTCGGGCGTGGTGATCGAGCCGATGCTGACCGACCAGTGGTTCGTGGACACCGCCCGCATCGTGCAGCCCGCCATCGACGCGGTCCGCGACGGCCGCACCCGGATCGTGCCCGAGCAGCACGAAAAGGTCTATTTCCACTGGCTGGAAAACATCGAGCCGTGGACGATCAGCCGCCAGCTGTGGTGGGGCCACCAGATCCCGGTGTGGTATGGCCTCGATCTGCACGCGCCTGCGGGCTTTGCCGATGACGAGGGCGACGGCGCGCTGGACGCGGTCGAACTGTTCACCCTGCTGGCCGACGGGCTGGTCGATCGCGGCGAGCGCCACCACGCCGCCGCCAGCTTTGACGACGTGGCCGAGGCGTTCCGCGACGACATCGCGGGCCTGCCGCAGCCGCTGGAAATCTCGCGCATCGTCGAGGTCGCCGACCGCGAGGCGGCGGTGGACGCGCTGGCCGCGTCGCTCGCCGACTACAACCTGACGCAGGATCCGACGCATCTGGTCTATCCGGTGTGGCGCGACCCCGACGTGCTGGACACGTGGTTTTCGTCGGGCCTGTGGCCCATCGGCACGCTGGGCTGGCCCGAGGACACGGCCGAGCTGCGGAAATATTTTCCGACATCGACGCTGATCACCGGGTTCGACATCATCTTCTTCTGGGTCGCCCGGATGATGATGATGCAGCTGGCCGTGGTCGGCAACGTGCCGTTCCGCAACGTCTATGTCCACGGGCTGGTGCGCGACGAAAAGGGCGCCAAGATGTCCAAGTCCAAGGGCAACGTCATCGACCCGCTGGACCTGATCGACGCCTATGGCGCGGACCCGCTGCGGTTCACCCTGACCAGCATGGCCGCGATGGGCCGCGACCCCAAGCTGGGGCCGAAACACGTCGAGGCGAACCGCAACTTTGTCACCAAGATCTGGAACGCGACCCGCTTCGCCGAGATGAACGGCGTCTTTGCGGCCCCCGCAGGCCAGCCCGCGCCGGTCCACACCGTCAACCGCTGGATCATGGGCGAGGTCGCGCGCGCGGCTGGCGGTGGACGAGGCGCTGGCGGCCTATCGCTTCAACGAGGCGGCGGCGGTGCTGTATGGTTTCGTCTGGGGCAAGGTCTGCGACTGGTATGTCGAGTTCGCCAAGCCCCTGTTCGACGGCGAACACGCCGACGAGACGCGGGCGACCATGCGCTGGGTCATCGAACAGTCGGTGACGCTGCTGCATCCGATCATGCCGTTCGTCACCGAGGAAATCTGGGCGCTGACCGGCACCCGCGACCGGATGCTGGTCCACGGCGACTGGCCGGAATACGGGGCCGAGCTGATCGACGCCGACGCCGACCGCCAGATGAACTGGGTCATCGGCCTGATCGAGGCGGTGCGGTCCGCCCGCGCCCAGATGGGCGTGCCCGCGGGCGCGCGGCTGGACCTGATCGTCACGCAGGCCGACGACGCGGCGCGCACGGCGCTGGCCGCGAACGGCGCGCTGGTCGAAAGGCTGGCGCGGGTCAACCCGCCGGTGGATGGCATCGCGGCGGGCGGCACCATCGCGGTGGCCGCGCCGGGGGCATCCTTCGCGCTGCCCATCGGCGACGTGATCGACGTCGCGGCGGAAACCGCGCGGCTGAAAAAGGCCGCCGACCGCGCCGCCAAGGACGCCGGCGGCCTGCGCGGGCGGCTGGGCAACACCCGCTTTGTCGAAAGCGCGGACCCCGAGGTGATCGAGGAAACCCGCGCCAAGCTGGCGGATTTGAACGAGGAAATCGCCCGGCTGAACGCGGCGCTGGGGCAGCTGGCGGCGATGTGATGCACTGGTTCGAACGGATCGCCCAGCGTCGCATCGACGCCGCCGCCGCGCGGGGCGATCTGTCCGGCCTGCGCGGCGAGGGCAGGCCGCTGGACCCCGAGCGTCTGCGCGAGACGGCCGACGACGTGCTGAACCGGATGCTTGCGGACGGGGGGTTCGTCCCAGCCGAGGTCGCGCTGGCCCGCGACATCGCCGCCGCCCGCGCCGTGCTGTCGCAGATCGAGGACGAGGCCGAGCGCCGCGACCTGCAACGGCGCATCGCCCTGATGGAGCTGAAGCGCGCCGTCGCGCAGGACGCGCGGCGGGCCTCGGCGCGGCGCTGATCCGAACCGCTTGATCGCGCGACAGACGCCCGGCAATGTGCGGCGAATACAGTTCCTTGAAAGGCATTCCCCATGAAGTCTGTCGCTGCCGCCCTTCTGACGCTTGTCGCCCTGACCGCCGTTCCCGCACAGGCCCGACCCGTCGTCTGCAGCCTGACCATCGCGGACCGCCAAGTTTTCGCGGGCGGCGATTGCGATTTCAGGGCCCACGGCAACGACGGCAGCTTTCAGCTGACCGCGCCGGGCGGCGAGTATTTCGTCTATGTCAACATGGACGGCGGCGGCGCGGCCAAGGGCTATTGGAACGGCTGGGAACGCGCCAGCCGCGCCCACGACGATCTGGGCACGCTGACGCGCGACGCGGCCGACCGCGCCTGCTGGTCGAACGGCTATGCGACGGTCTGCGCCCGCTAGCCGGCCAGCCGGAACCCCTCGGGGATGCGGTCCACGCCGTCCAGCACCAGGTCGGCCACCATCGCCGCGACCGCCGGGGCCATGCCGAAGCCGATCTTGAAGCCTCCGTTCGCCACGACATGCCCCGGCCGTCCGGGCCAAGGCCCGATCAGCGGGGCGCGGCTGGCGGCGCGGGGGCGGACCCCGGCCCAGCGGTCGACGACGGCGCAACCGGCCAGCGCCGGGCACAGGACGCGGGCGCGCGCGATCAGCGCGTCAAGCTGCGCGTCGGTCGCGGCCCCGTCCAGGAACGCCCGTTCCGAGGTCGATCCGATGGCCGCCGTCCCGTCCGCGTGGGGCACGATATGCAGCCCGTCGGCAAAGACCTGCGGCGCGTCGGGCGCGGCAAGGGCCAGCAGCGCCGACTGGCCCTTGACGCCGCCGCCCATCGCGCGGCCCAGATCGGCCGATAGCGCCGCCAGCCCCGGCGCGCCGGTGGCCCAGATCACGGGGCCGGGCAGGGCGCCCGGATGCTGCGGCCCGGCGCCCTCGGCCACCGTGCCGCCCGCCGCGCGGATCGCGGCGGCCAGCGCGCGGCCTGCGGCGCGGGGGGACAGCCGCGCGGTCAGGTTGTCGGTCAGCCACAGGCCCGACGGGCTGTCGGGCACCAGCGGCCCTTCGGGCGCATCGGTCAGCGTCATGCGGAACGGGGCGGGCCAGACCGCCTGCGCGGCGGCGATGCGGGCGCGGACGCGGTCCAGCGCGCCCCCCTCGACCGGCTGGACCCGGCCGGTGCGCGCATAGCCCGGACCCTCGCCGCCCGCCGCCGCGACGGCCGCCCACCAGCCTTCGGCCGCGACCAGCGCGTCCAGCTGCACCTGCTTCTTGGGGTTCCAGTTTTCCGGCGCGTGGGGCGCCAGCGCGCCCACGGTGCCGCCGCTGGACCCCGCGCCGATGCGCTCCGCCTCGATCACCGTGACCGTCGCGCCGCGCCGCGCCAGTTCCCACGCGCAGGCAAGGCCCATGATCCCCGCGCCGATCACCGTCACCGCCCTTGCCATCGTCGTGCGCCCCCGCCATGTGCGGCCCGAGAGGTAACGCCGATGACCCCCCACGACCAGAGCGGGCTGGACTGGCGCGGCAGCGTCCCGGTGTCGCGCCGCTTTGACGACCCGTTCTTCAGCCTTGCCGGGGGCTTGGCCGAGACGCGCCACGTCTTTCTGGCCGGCAACGACCTGCCCGCGCGGCTGGTCCCCGGCTTTCACGTCACGGAAACGGGCTTCGGCACCGGGCTGAACCTGCTGGCGCTGGCGCAGGTCGCGACGGTGCCGGTGCGCTTCACCAGCTTCGAGGCGTATCCGCTGACGGTGGCGGACCTGGCCCGCGCGCACGGGGCGTTCCCCGAACTGGCCGATCTGTCGGCGCAGCTGCGGGCGGGCTGGGGCGGCGAGACGCTGAGCGTCGGCCATGTCACCGCGCGCATCGTGCAGGGCGACGCGCGCGAGACGCTGCCCGCCTGGGACGGGGTGGCCGACGCCTGGTTCCTGGACGGGTTCTCCCCGGCGCGGAACCCGGAACTGTGGTCGGACGCGCTGATGGCGGCGGTGGGCGCGCATACCGCGGCGGGCGGCAGCTTTGCGACCTATACCGCCGCGGGCCATGTCCGGCGCGCGCTGGCCGCGGCGGGCTTTGCCGTGACCCGCGCCCCCGGCTTCGCCGGCAAGCGCCACATGACCCGCGGTATCCGCCCCTAGCGTCGCACCGTGGGGATGCGGCTGGGCGCATAGTCGACCGGCCGGTGGGGCGGCCGCCCTTGGGTGCGCGACCAGAACCGCGGCCCGCCCCGGCGCAGGAACACCGGCAGCGCCAGCACCACGCCCGCGACAAAGCCGCCCGCGTGCGCCCAATAGGCCACGCCCGCCTCGCCGCCCATCATCGCATAGCCCGACACCAGCTGCAGCGCGAACCAGACCGCCAGCATCACCCAGGCGGGGATGGTGAACATCTTGATCAGGATGATGATGATGGCGACCACGTCCACCTTGGCGCGCGGGAACATCAGCAGATAGCCGCCCATCACGCCCGCGATGGCCCCCGACGCGCCCACCATCGGGATGCCGTTCGTCGGATCGGCCGCGATCTGCGCCGCAGCCGCCGCAAGGCCGCTGGCCAGATAGAACACGAGAAAGCCCAGATGCCCCATCTGGTCCTCAAGGTTATCGCCGAAGATCCACAAAAACAGCATGTTCCCCCCCAGATGCAGCAGCCCCGCGTGCAGGAACATGTGGGTCATCAGCCCCCAGGCCTGCGCCCCGTTCAGGACGGCGACGGGATACAGGGCGAGGTTTTCCCACAGCCCCACCATGCCGCCCGCCCAGGGCGCGGTCAGCAGGAACAGCGCGATGTTGGCCAACATCAGCGCGATGGTGACATAGGGCGTGCGTTCGGACGGGTTGTGGTCGCGGATCGGGAACATCGGGCCTTTCCGGCATGGGCTGTGTCGGGGAACGCGCGGCGGACCAAGGGGTTGCGTGATCCGCGCGATGGGGCGGGCTCATGCGCTCATGCGCTCATGCGCTCCTGCGTTCCCGCGTCCCAGCGTCCATGCGTGCGGCATGCGTGGAGCGTCCTGGCGTCCGCGCTCGGGCGAGCGCCCGCGTCCCCGCGTCCCCCGCTTCCATGCTTCTCCCATCCTCCCCCGGCCCCGACCCGCATCCCCGCGTCGCATCGCGCGATTGTGTCCCCCCGCTCGGCGGCGCTAGATAGGCGGCGACAGGCCCGGTTGCGGGCCCGCCGCGACAGGGGATGCGCATGACCACGATGACCGACCGCAAGAACGCCGCCATCTCGCGCGGCGTGGGGATGACCACGCAGATCTATGCCGACCGGGCCGAGAACGCCGAGATCTGGGACAAGGACGGCAACCGTTATATCGACTTTGCCGCCGGGATCGCGGTCGTGAACACCGGCCACCGGCACCCCCGCGTCGTGCAGGCGATCAAGGACCAGCTGGACCGGTTCACCCACACCTGCCATCAGGTTGTGCCGTATGAAAACTATGTCTCGCTGGCGGAACGCCTGAACCGCCTGGTGCCCGGCGATTTCGAGAAAAAGACCATCTTCGCCACCACCGGCGCCGAGGCGGTGGAAAACGCCGTCAAGATCGCCCGCCACCACACCGGCCGGCCGGGGATCGTCGCCTTCACCGGCGCGTTCCACGGGCGCACCTTCATGGGCATGACGCTGACCGGCAAGGTCCAGCCCTACAAGGCGGGCTTCGGGGCAATGATGCCCGACGTCTGGCACCTGCCGTTCCCCAACGAGCTGCACGGCGTCAGCCAGGCGGATGCGCTGGCCGCGCTGGACAAGCTGTTCAAGGCCGACGTGGACCCCGCCCGTGTGGCCGCCATCATCGTGGAACCCGTGCAGGGCGAGGGCGGGTTCTATCCCGTGCCGTCCGGCTTCATGCAGACGCTGCGCGCGCTGTGCGACGATCACGGCATGCTGCTGATCGCCGACGAGGTGCAGACCGGGTTCGCCCGCACCGGCAAGTTGTTCGCGATGGAACATCACGGCGTCGCGGCCGACATCACCTGCATGGCCAAGGGCCTGGGCGGCGGCATGCCCATCTCGGCCGTGACCGGCCGGGCCGAGGTGATGGACGGGCCCAATCCGGGCGGCCTGGGCGGCACCTATGCCGGCAACCCGCTGGGCGTGGCCGCGGCCCACGCCGTGCTGGACATCATCGAGGACGAGGGCCTGTCCGAACGCGCCGAACGGCTGGGCCAGCGGCTGAAACAGCGCCTTGCGTCCTTGCGCGACGATGTCCCGGAAATCGTGGACATCCGCGGCCCCGGCCTGATGAACGCGGTCGAGTTCAACGTGGGCGCCAAGCCCAGCCCCGAGTTCACCAACAAGGTCCGCGAAGAGGCGCTGTCGCGCGGCCTGATCCTGCTGACCTGCGGCGTCTACGGCAACGTCATCCGCTTTTTGCCGCCGCTGACCGTGCCGGACGCGGTCTTCGACGAGGCGCTGGGGATCATCGAGGATTCGGTGCGCGCCGCGCGGGGCGCGGGCAGGCATCAGGCCGCGCAGGACGGCGGGCTGATGGCGGGCGCGCAAGAGGCCTGAGGCGGGAACTCATCCACGCAGGAGCGGCAATGGAAGACGCGATCCGAACGCTGCTGAGTTGCCACGAGGCGCTGTTCGGGCAGGCGTTGGCCGGGGATGGCGATGCCGAGGCCGAGGCGGCACTGTTCGCCGAAGCCTTCATCGCCGCCTCGCCGGCCGGGGTGCAGACCGGCCGCAACAACGCGGATCTGCGCCAGGCCATAGCGCAGGGGTATGAGCATTATCGCGCCATCGGCACCACCGGGATGCGTATCCGGGACCTGCGCGTGACCGCGATCGACGGCCACCACGCGATCGCGCATGTCGCATGGACGGCCACCTATGCGCGGGCGGACCTGCCCGAAATCGCGGTGGATTTCGACGTTCACTATCTGGTGCAGAAACTGGACGGCCAGCCCCGGATCTTCGGCTGGATAGCGGGGGACGAACAGGCGCTGCTGAAGGCGCGCGGGATCACCTGACCGTCAACGCCGCGACCGGGGGCCTCGCCCCCGGGCCCCGCGGGATAGTTCCGGCCGCCCGAACCGCGTGAGCCGCTTGTTGCGTTTGGGGCAGCCTGCCGGGCGTGACAGGCGGGGACGCCGATGACCGTGCCGACCGAAGCGGCCCCGGTCCGCGCGGCGGGGTCCGCGGGCCTGCGGCGGCCGAAGATGTCCTTGGGTCTTCCGAGTGCCCGGGAAACGGTCTGGACTGTCGCCAGCGAGGAAGATGACGGCAGTCGCGACCCGCGCCTTGCGAGCCAACGGGGAAGACAGCCGCTATCCCGGCCGCGATGGTGTGCGGGGGTGCGTGCGACACCCGCGCGGGGGGCAGGGCGTGCCCGCGGTTGCGCGCAACGGGTGTTTGCCGCTTACGCCGCCAGACCCTTCGAGCCCATGTCCAGGAACTTTTGCCGCCGTGCGCGGATCAGCTCGGCCGGTTTCGCGCCCTTGAGGCCGTCCAGCAGCGTCGCGATCTCGCGGCCGACCTCGGCGATGGCCTCGTCGCGGTCGCGCTGGGCGCCGCCGACGGGTTCGGTGATGATGCAGTCGATGACGCCCAGTTTCTTCAGATCCTGCGCGGTCAGTTTCAGGGCCTCGGCGGCCTCGCGCATCTTTTCGGCGTCCTTCCACAGGATCGAGGCGCAGCCCTCGGGCGAGATCACCGAATAGATCGAATGTTCCAGCATCGCCACGCGGTCCGCGGTGGCAAAGGCGACGGCGCCGCCCGATCCGCCCTCGCCGATGATGACGCTGACCAGCGGCACGCCGATCTGCAGGCATTTTTCGGTGCACCGCGCGATCGCCTCGGACTGGCCGCGCTCCTCGGCCCCCTTGCCCGGATAGGCGCCGGGGGTGTCCACCAGCGTGATGACCGGCAGGCCGAACCGGTCGGCCATCTCCATCAGGCGGATCGCCTTGCGATAGCCTTCGGGGCGCGCCATGCCAAAGTTGCGGTGGATGCGCGAGCGGGTGTCGTTGCCCTTTTCGTGCCCGATCACCACCACCGGCTGGTCGCGGAACCGCGCCAGCCCGCCCATCACCGCGTGATCATCGGCAAAGCCGCGGTCGCCGGCCAGCGGCGTCCATTCGGAAAACAGCGCGTCCACATAGTCGGTGCAATGCGGCCGGTCGGGGTGGCGCGCGACCAGCGTCTTTCGCCACGGGTCGAGGTTCCTGTAGAGGTCGCGCAGCATGTCGGCGGCCTTGCGGTCCAGCGCCGCGGCCTCTTTCTCCAGGTCCACGCCCTCGCCCTTGCGGGCCACGGCGCGCAGTTCCTCGGCCTTGCCTTCCAGATCGGCAAGCGGCTTTTCGAATTCCAGATAGGTCATGGCCCGGGCCTTTCGCTGGTCACGCGCGTTATGATGCGGGGGCGGGCGGATTGCAACGCGGGCGCCGCTTGACAGCGGGTCCGGCCGCGCCCCAGCATCGGCCGGGGCCACGGACAGGGGGCGCGACATGGGCTGGTTCCTGCTGCGGCTGCGCCCGCCCCGCGCCAGCTTTCCCGCCGACGCGACCGCCGCCGAAGGCGCGGCGATGGACCGCCACGCGGCGTTCTGGCAGGCGCGCGCCGACGCGGGCGATGCGGCGGCGGTCGGCCCGGTGCTGGACCCGGCGGGCGTCTGGGGGCTGGCGATCGTGCAGGCCGCCGACGCGGACGCCGCGCTGGCGCTGACGCGCGGCGATCCGGTGCTGACCGAGGTCGCGGGATTTTCCTATGAGGTGCTGGCGATGGGCGGGCTGATCCGCCCCGGCGGCTGAGGTCACCAGCGCGACAGCGCATCCTCGTCGTCGGCCTTGGCCGCCACCCAGCCGCCGGGGCCGCCGGGGCCGATCTCGCGTTTCCAGAAAGGCGCGCGGGATTTCAGCCAGTCCATCAGGAAATCGGCCGCGTCGAAGGCCGCGCGGCGATGGCGGGCGGCGGTGGCGACCATCATGATCGGCTGACCCACGGCCAGATGCCCGTGGCGGTGGACGACCAGCACGTCGGTCAGGCCAAAGCGGTCCGCCGCCGCCCGCGCATGGGCCTCCAGCGCCCGTTCGGTCATGCCGGGGTAATGCTCGATGTCGAGCGCCGCCAGCCCGCCGTCGCCGCGCACCAGCCCGGTGAAGGTGACGACCGCGCCCGCGCCCGCGCCGAACCCGTCCAGCAGTGCGGCCGCGTCGAACGGCTCGGACTGGACCATGACGCGCATCATCCGCCCGTCATCGGTGGAAAGAACGCGACCTCGCGCGCGCCCGACAGCGGCGCGTCCCAGTCGGCCAGTTCCTGATCGACCGCGACGCGCACCGCCGACAGGTCCGACAGCGCTGCCGCGTGGCGGTCGTCGCGGGCGGCCAGTTCGGCCACCAGCGCGGCGACGGTCGTGGCCTCGGTCTCGACCCGTTCGCGGGGCGCGCCGATGCGTTCCCGCAGCCAGGCGAAATAAAGGACGTCCAGCGTCATTGCGTGTCCCGCAGCCACGGCCGCGCCTTGTCAAAGTAATCCCAGCCGGTGATCGCCGTCAGGATGGCGGCAAGCCAGATCAGGATCAGCCCGATCTGGGTCGCAAGGTCGGACCAGCTGTCCGACCACGGCAGGCGGGTTTCCCCCACCAGCGGCGGGTGGCCCTGTTCGTAATAGGCAAGTCCGGTGCCAAGGAACATCATGGCGATGGCGACCATCTGCGCGGTGGTCTTCCACTTGGCCAGCTTCGTGACCTTCAGCTTGCCGGAATCCGCGCCCAGGAACTCGCGCAGGCCGCTGACAAAGACCTCGCGGAACAGGATCACGGTCGCGGGCAGGATCAGCCACGGGTTCATGCCGGAATAGCCGGTGATGACGACCAGCGCGATGACCACCATCGCCTTGTCCGCGATCGGGTCCATCGCCGCGCCAAAGCGGCTTTCCTGTCCCCAGGCGCGCGCGATCTGGCCGTCGAACCAGTCGGTGGCGGCGGCCAGGACGAACAGCGCCAGCGCCGCGAAATCGGCGAAGGGGCGGCTGAAATACAGGAACATCAGCGGCACGCCGGGCGCGGCAAGCAGGCGCAGCATGGTCAGGACGTTGGGCAGGTTCCATCTCATGGCGCGCAGGCTAATGGGTTGCGCGGCCGGGGGAAAGGGGGGCGGCCGCTCAGCGGCCCTCATCCTCGCCGAACAGGCCCTTGAGGCCGCGCGCCATCAGGTTGCCCACCCTGGGGCGCGGTTGCTGGATAAAGGGCAGAGGGCGGCAGACCTCCATCGCGGCGATGCCGACGCGGGCGGTCAGGGCGCCGTTCACGACCCCCTCGCCAAAGCGGCGGCTGACCTTGGCCAGCATGCCGCCGCCCGCGACGGTGTGGATCAGGTCGTCGCCAGCGGCGACCGCCCCGGTGGCGACCAGATGGGTGACGACGGTGCGGGCCAGCCGCCAGCCGCCGACCGCGCCGGCGCGCCCGCCATAGATTTCCGCCATGCGCCGGATCATCCGCAGGTTCGCGGCCAGCGCCGCCAGCACGTCGGCCAGCGCCAGCGGGATCAGCGCGGTGGCGGCGGCGACGGTGCGGGCGGCGGCCTCGATCTCGCGCCGGGCCTGTTGGTCCAGCGGGGCCAGCAGCTCGGCCTCGGCCAGCGCCAGCAGGGTGTGGGCGTCGAAGACGTCGCCCCGCCGCGCGGCCAGGTTGCGCCGCGCCCAGGCGAGTTCGGGGCGGCGGGCATACAGGCCGTCAAGCTGGTCGGCCACGCCGCGCGCCTGCGCCAGATCCGCGCGCGCCAGCGCCGCCCCCGCGGCGCGGTGGATCGCGTCGATGCGCCCGAACCGCGCCCAGGCCGCGTATTCGCGCACCGCCATCGCCAGCGCCGCCACGGTAAAGGCGGCGAACAGCGCGATCCCCACCCAGCCCAGCAGGGGATAGCGCGCCATCAGATCCTCGAAGAACCGCAACGCGGCCATCGCCAGCAGGAACGTCAGCAGCGCCACCAACGAGTTGATGAAGAACCGCGTCACCCGCGACGGGCCGCGTCCCGCCAGCCGCATGACCATCTGCATGGTCCTGGGCCGGGGCAGGGCGTCGGGCAGCCCGTCGTCGATGGGCAGCGCGTCGGCGGGCGAGGGGGCAGGGCTGCCGCCGGCCGCCGGGCGCGCGCGGGGCGCCCGCGCGTCGCGCCCGTCGCCCGGCCTGTCCGGGGACGGCGGCGCGGCGGGGTCGGCCTGCGGGGCGGCATCCGCCTGCGGCACGGACGCCGCGGGGCCGTATTCGATCAGGACCGGGCCGCGGCGGGGGGGCTTGGGAACCTCAGCCATGACGGGGCCTTTCGGGTGGGGTAAAGGTCACAGCCGGTCCCCGATCAGGAACTCGGCCGCGCGGTCCATTCGGATGTGGGGCGGGCCGTCGCCCGGGCGCAGCGTGTCGGGCGCGGGGGCAAAGTTCATCACCGCATAGTCCCCGTCCAGCCAGCGGGTCGCGCCCTCGGCCGCCGGGGCCAGAAGGGCCGCGGGGTTTTCCGGCAGCTCGCCCGGATAAAACGCCGCCTGCCGGCCGTCCATCAGCGTGCCGCGGACGGCGGGCAGATCCTCGCCGTCCTGGTGGATCGTCTCCTCGGTCGTGGTGCGCAGGGCGGCGATCGCCAGTCCCTCCGTCCGGGCGCCCTGGAAATCGGCGCGGTCGCGCGCCTCGCGCAGCATCGCGGTGACGATGGCGGCCAGCCGCGGGTGTTGCAGATGGTGCAGGTGGTCGGCCTTGGTCGCGGCGAACAGGATGCGTTCCACCCGCCGCGTGCCCAGCAGCTGCGCCAGCCAGCCCGCCCGGCCGGGACGGAACGCCGACAGGATGTCGGCCATCGCGCGGCGCATGTCCTGGACGGCGGGCGGCCCCGCGTGGATCGCACCCAGCACGTCCACCAGCACCACCTGCCGGTCGATCCGGGCGAAATGGTCGCGGAAGAACGGGCGCACCACCCGCGACTTGTAGGCGTCGAAGCGGCGGCGGAACTCTCGGTAAAGGGGGGACGCGGACTGCGCCTCGGTCAGGGGCGCGAAGGTCAGCGCGGGCGAGCCCTCAAGCTCTCCGGGCAGCAGGAAGCGGCCGGGCGTCGTGTCGGCGTGGCCCGCGTCGCGCGCCCGGTGCAGATGCGCGGTATAGGACGCGGCCAGCCGCTGCGCCGACGGCTCGTCAAACCCCGCCTGCGGGTCCAGCCGCCCCAGCGCGTCCAGAAAGGGCTGCGCGCCGGGGCGGCCCCCGATCCGGTCCAGCACCTGCGCCGACCACTGCGCGAAGGACAGCTCCATCATCCGCAGGTCCAAAAGCCACTCGCCGGGGTAATCCACAATGTCCAGATGCAGCGTCTGCATCCCCCGCAGCCCCCCGAAAAGCCCGCGCGGCTGGACGCGCAGCGACAGGCGCAGCTGGCTGACGTGGCGCGTCCCCTCGGGCCAGTGCGGGTCGGGGCCGGTCAGCGCCGCCAGGTGGCGTTCGAAATCGAACCGCGGCACCGTGTCGTCGGGCTGCGGCTGCAGCCAGGCCGCGCGGATCGTGCCGTCGGCGGCGGCGCGCAGGCCCGGCATCCGGCCCCGGTCCAGCAGGTTCGCCACCAGCGAGGTGATGAACACCGTCTTGCCCGCCCGGCTCAGGCCCGTCACGCCCAGCCGGATGACCGGATCGGACAGTCCCAGCCCGCGCATCAGGCTGTCGGCGGTGTCGGTCAAACCCATCGGGGCCCCCTGAAATCATTGGGCTGTCGGACGGGCAGCCGGGCGGTCAACGAACACTGACGGGGTTGGGTTCAGCGTGCAAGCCGGGCGCATGGCGGCCATGCCGCTGGCCCCGCCGCCGATTTTCGGCCAAGCGTTCCGCCATGACCGCCGTTCCGACCCCGCCGCCGCCCCTGCCCATCGACGACGCGATCCCCGATCTGCGCGCGGCGCTGACCGCGCATGGCCGCGCCGTGCTGGTGGCGCCCCCGGGCGCGGGCAAGACGACGCGCGTGCCGCTGGCGCTGATGAACATGATCCCCGGCCGCATCCTGATGCTGGAACCGCGCCGCCTTGCCGCGCGGGCGGCGGCAGAACGCATGGCCGCCACGCTGGGCCAGCCGGTGGGCCGCGACGTCGGCTATCGCGTGCGCGGCGATTCGGTGCCGGGCGCGCGGATCGAGGTCGTGACCGAGGGCATCCTGACCCGCATGATCCAGTCCGATCCCGCGCTGGCGGGCGTCGGCTGCGTCATCTTCGACGAGTTCCACGAGCGCAGCCTGAACGCCGATCTGGGGCTGGCGCTTGCGTGGGAAGCGCGCGCGGTGCTGCGCCCCGATCTTGCGCTGCTGGTGATGTCGGCCACGCTGGACGCCGAACCCGTCGCCGCGCTGCTGGACGGCGCGCCCGTCGTCCGCTCGCTGGGCCGCGCATTCCCGGTGGACACCCGCTGGCTGGACCGGCCGCTGCCGGCGGGCGCGCGGCTGGTCCCCGAGGCCGCGCGCCTGATCGCGCTGGCCGAGGCCGAGACGCGGGGCGATCCCGGCGGCACGATCCTGGCGTTCCTGCCCGGCGAGGGCGAGATCCGCCGCGTCGCCGCCATGCTGGACACCGACGCCGAGATCGTGCCCCTGTTCGGCGCGATGGATTTCGCCGCCCAGCGGGCCGCGCTGGCGCCCCCCGGCGAACGGCGGCGGATCGTGCTGGCGACGGCGATCGCCGAAACCTCGCTGACCATTCCCGGCGTGCGGGTGGTGGTGGACGCGGGGCGCGCGCGGCGGGCGCGGTTCGATCCCGGGTCAGGGATGAGCCGCCTTGTCACCGAACGGGTCAGCCGCGCCGAGGCCGAGCAGCGCCGGGGCCGCGCGGGCCGGGTCGCGCCGGGCATCTGCTTTCGCATGTGGGCGCGGCCCGAGGAAGGCGCGCTGCCGGCCTTTGCCCCGCCCGAGATGGCGACCGCGGACCTGACCGGCCTTGCGCTGGAACTTGCGGCCTGGGGATCGGCGGACGGGCTGGCCTTCCTGACCCCGCCCCCCACCGCCGCGCTGGCCGAGGCGCGGGCGCTGCTGGCGGGACTGGGCGCGCTGGACGCGGGCGGGCGGATCACCGCGCACGGCCGGGCCATCGCCGCGCTGCCGCTGCACCCGCGGCTGGCGCACATGCTGCTGACCGCCGGGCGCGGGGCGGCGGACCTTGCGGCGCTGCTGGCCGAGCGCGATCCGATCCGCGGCGCGCCCGCCGACCTGGCGCTGCGGCTGGTCGCGGTCCGCGACCCCCGCGCCTATGCCGACCGCCACCCCTGGCCCGCCGACCGCGCCACGGTCGAGCGCATCCGCGCCGAGGGCAGGCGCCTGCGCCGCATGGTCCCTGACGCCCCGGCGATGAGCGTCCCGGAAATGGCGGTGCTGGCCTATCCCGACCGCATCGGCCTGCGCCGCAAGGGCGATCAGCCCCGCTTTGTCCTGTCGGGCGGCAAGGGTGCGGTGCTGGCCGAGGGCGACCCGCTGGGCGCGGCCCGCCTGATCGTGGCGACCGACCTGGACGGCGATCTGCGCGAGACGCGGGTCCGCATCGGCGCGCCGCTGGACGAAACCGGCCTGCGCGCGCTTTACGGCGACCGGATCGAACCGGCCGGGATCGTCGAATGGTCGCGCCGCGAGGGGCGCGTGCTGGCGCGGCGGCAGGAACGGCTGGGCGCGCTGGTGCTGACCGACCGCGCGCTGGACGATCCCGACCCCGATGCCGTCGCCCGCGCGGCATGGGACGGGCTGCGCGACCTTGGCCTGCCGTGGACCCCCGCCGCGCGGCGGCTGCGCGCCCGCATCGCGCTGGTGCCGGGCCTGCCCGACGTGTCGGACGCGGCTTTGCTGGCCGCGCCCGACTGGCTGCTGCCCTATCTGGTCCGCGCCCGCACCGCCGCCGACCTGCGCGCGCTGGACCTGACCGAACCGCTGAAGGCGCTGATCGGCTGGGACGGCCAGCGGCTGCTGGACGCCTCGGCGCCCGCGGCCTTCACCTCGCCGCTGGGGCGGCGCATCCCCATCGACTATGACGCCGAGACGCCGACGATCGAGGCGCGGCTGCAGGAACTGTTCGGCGTCACCCGCCACCCGACCGCGGGGTCGCGCCCGCTGCGCATCGCGCTGCTGTCGCCGGGGGGCAAGCCGGTGGCGGTCACGACCGACCTGCCGGGGTTCTGGGCGGGCGGCTATGGCGATGTGCGCCGCGACATGCGCGGCCGCTATCCGCGCCACCCCTGGCCCGAAGACCCGACCGCCGCCGACCCCACCCTGCGCGCCAAGCCGCGCGGGACGTGACGCCACGCCGCAGCCCCGATGGCTTTCACCGGCAGGACAAATATCCTCCGGGGGTCCGGGGGTGGAAAACCCCCGGTCCGGCGGTCGTGCGTCTGCGCAGCCGCGACGCCCGGCGCGGCGCCGTGCGCCAGTCACCCGGCGCGTGCTCGCCCTCATGGTCCCTGATCCGCGCCCCGGTCTTGTCGGCGGCGCGCCTATGGCCTGATCTCGACCGGGGTGCCGGCGGGGGTGTGGGTGAACAGCTCGGCGATCTCGATGTTGGTGACGGCGATGCAGCCCGCCGTCCAGTCGCCGCGCACCTTGAAGCCCTCGGCCACCTGATTGGGCTGGCCGTGGATCATGATGTCGCCGCCCGGATCGACGCCCGCCGCGCGGGCGCGGGCGCGGTCCTGCGGGCGGGGGTAATCCAGCCCCAGCGACAGGTGGAACGCGCTGCGGTCGTTGCGGCGGTCCACGCGGAACGCGCCTTCGGGGGTGCGGCCGTCGCCCTGCCGCACCTTGTCGCCGCCGGGCGCGAACCCCAGCGCGATGTCGAACACGCGCGGGTTGCCGTCGCGCTGCCAGACGGTCATCCGGCGCGCGGCCTTTTCGATCAGGATGCGCTCGACCTCGCTGGTGATCTGGCGCGCCCGCGGCGGGATGGTGGGCGGACGCGGCAGCGGCGCGCGCGACACCGGCGGCCCCGGCGCGGGCGGGGGCACGGGAACCGGTGGCGCGGGGACGGTGCGCGGCCCCCCGGTCCAGATCATCCACCCGGCCAGCGCCAGCACCGCCAGCGCCGCAAGACGCCATCTCATTGCAGGTCGGCAAACGCCCGTTGCAGGCGTTCCACCGCCTCGGCCACCCGCGCGCGCGGCGTGGCAAGGTTGAACCGGGCGTGACCCTGACCGCCCAGCCCGAAGGTCTCGCCGCGGTTGGCGGCGATCCCCGCGCCGCCGAGGATGCGCGCCTGCAAATCCTCGGGCGAGAGGCCCGTGCCGGTGAAATCGACCCAGGCCAGATAGGTCGCCTGCAGCGGCATCGACCGCGCGCCGGGAATGGCGTTCACGCCCGCGTCGAACAGCGCCGCGTTGCCGGCGAGATAGGCGGTCAGCCGGTCGATCCATTCGGCGCCCTGCGGCGAATAGGCGGCGGTGACCATCGGCAGGCCGAACAGCCCCGGCGAGATCCCCAGCGCCATCATCCGCGCCTTGTATTTCTCGCGCAGGGCCGCGTCGGTGATGATCGCGTTGCCCAGATGGGCGCCTGCGATGTTGAACGACTTGGTGGCCGCGGTCAGCGTGACCAGCCGGTCGGCGGCATCGGGGGCGGCCAGCGCCGTGACGGTGTGGCGCGGGCTGCCGGGCAGGATCAGGTCGTGGTGGATCTCGTCGCTGACAAGGATCAGGTCGCGGTCGCGGCAGAAATCGGCGATCCGGCGCAGTTCCTCTGCCGACCAGACCCGGCCGCCGGGATTGTGGGGCGAACACAGGATCAGCATCCGCTCGCGCCCGGTCAGCAGGCCGTCCCAGCTGGGCCAGTCCAGTTCCAGGCGGCCGTCCGTGACCGCCAGCGGCAGCTCGGTCACAGTCCGGCCCGACGCCTTCACCACGCGGGCGAATGCGTGATAGACCGGCGTCATCAGGATCACCGCGTCGCCGGGGTCGGTATAGGCCTCGACTGCCAGGGCGGTGCCGTTGACCAGCCCGTGGACCGACAGGATGTCCCCACGCGCGACGGTCCAGCCGTGGCGGTGTTCCATCCACCAGCGGATCGCGTCCAGATAGGGCAGGTTCTCGCCCGGATAGCCATAGATGCCGCGGGCGACCACCTGTTCCAGCGCCTCGCGCACGATTGCGGGCGCGTGAAAGTCCATGTCGGCGACCCACATCGCCAGCGCGTCGTCGGGCACGTCGCCGAACACCGCGCCCATGTCGTCCCATTTGTTGCACAGTGTGCCGCGGCGGTCGATGATCTGGTCAAAGTCGGGGGTCATGGCGGTTCCTTGCTGCCGGTCGCGGCCACCATAGCGGGTCGCGCGCCGGCTTGAACCCCTTGCCCTTTGCGGGGGCGGCGCAATATCTGGGGCATCATGACCCGCCCCATCCTGCTGTTCCCCGATCCCCGCCTGAAAAAGACCTGCGCGCCCGTCGGCCGCATCACGCCCGAAATCGAGGCGCTGGCCTCCGACATGCTGGCGGCGATGTATGCCGCGCCCGGCGTCGGCCTTGCCGCGCCGCAGGTCGGTGCGCTGGTGCGGCTGTTCGTGATGGACTGCACCAAGGATCCCGACGCGCCGCGCGACCCGGTGGTGATGGTGGACCCCGAGATCGAGGCCGCCTCGGAGGCGCTGAACGTCTATGAGGAGGGCTGCCTGTCCTTTCCCGACCAGTATGCCGAGGTCACCCGCCCGGCCGAGGTCACGATGCGCTGGACCGGGCTGGACGGCGCCACCCACCGCCGCGACTTTGCCGGGCTGTGGGCGACCTGCGCCCAGCACGAGCTGGACCATCTGAATGGCAGGCTTTTCATCGACCACATCGGCCCGATGAAACGGCAGCTGATCGTCCGGCGGATGACCAAGATAAAGCGGGAACTGGCCCGTGCATAGCGGCGCGCCACCGGAACACCGGCCCGCAGGCGGCGAACCTGCGGCGGGGCCGGATGCCGCGCCGCGCGAGGCTGGGGACGGACCGTCGGGCGAGATGCCGTGCGAAGCTTCGGGCGTGTTGCCGGGCGAGATGCCGCGCGAAACGTGGGGCGAGTTGTCGGGCGGAACGTCGGGCGAGATGCCGGGCGATCCGTGGGACGACGCCGCGGGCGACGCCATCCTGGCCGACCTGCCGCCGGGCAGCGTGCGGGCGATCGTGATGCACCCCGATCCGGTGCTGCGCCAGATCTGCCGCCCGGCCGGAGAGTTGACCTTCCTCCAGCTGCAGGCGCTGGTCGGCGACCTGTTCGCCACGCTTTACGCGGCGCAGGGGCGGGGGCTGGCCGCGCCGCAGATCGGCCGGACCCGCCGCGCCTTTGTCATGGACGCGGGCTGGAAGACCGGCGCGCCCCGTCCGCGCGCCCTGCTGGAACCCGTGCTGCTGTGGCAATCGACCGAAATGGCGACGGCCGAGGAGCTGTGCCTGTCGATCCCCGGCCGCCCGGTCGCCGTGGCGCGGCCGGTCGCGGTGCGGATCGGCTGGTTCGACCTCGACGGCCGCGCCCGCGCCGCCTGCCTCTCGGGCGCCGAGGCGCGGATCGCCCTGCACGAGATGGATCACCTGGACGGGCGGCTGATCCTGGACGCCGACCCTGCCGGCCCCGCGGACCCCGCCCGGACGCCGGGCGGCGAAGGACGCGCGCCGTGACCGCCCGCCCCGTCCTGCCTTATGCCGACCGCCGCCTGCACCAGCCCGCGGCCCCCGTCGAGGCGGTCACCGAAACGGTGCGGATGATCTGGGACGACATGATCGACACGATGGAGGCGATGCCCGGCGTGGGCCTTGCCGCGCCGCAGATCGGGATCATGCTGCGGCTGGCGGTGGTCGACGCGTCCTCGCGCCGGGGCGAGGCGGTGCGGATGGCCAACCCCGAGGTGCTGCACGCATCCGTCCAGATGCGCGCGCACGAGGAGGCCAGCCCCCATCTGCCCGGCGTGTCCGCCCGGATCGAGCGGCCGCGCGCCGTCACCGTGCGATACCTGAACGCCGACGGCGAGACCGAGGACCGCGACTTTGTCGGCCTGTGGGCCACCAGCGTGCAGCACCAGATCGACCATCTGGACGGCCGCCTGTTCGTCGACCGCCTGACGCCCCTGCGCCGCAAGATGCTGGTGGCCCGGTCGGCCAAGCTGACGCGGCGCTGAACGGAACCGCAGCGCCCCAAGCCGGGGGTTTCACACCCCCGGACCCCCGTGGAGTATTTGTCCAAGGAGAATCCCATGCGCGTCATCTTCATGGGGACGCCGGCGTTCGCCGTGCCCGCGCTGCAGGCCGTCGCCGCCCGCCACGATGTCGTCGCGGTCTATTCCCAGCCGCCGCGCGCCGCCGGGCGGGGACAGCAGGCGCGCCTGACGCCCGTTCACGCCGCGGCCGAGGCGCTGGGCCTGGCGGTGCGGACGCCCGCGCGGCTGAAGGACGCGGGCGAGCAGGCCGCCTTTGCGGCGCTGGGCGCGGATGTGGCGGTGGTCGTGGCTTACGGTCTGATCCTGCCCGGCCCGGTCCTGGCTGCGCCGCGGCTGGGCTGCCTGAACATCCACGGCTCGATCCTGCCGCGCTGGCGGGGGGCCGCGCCCATCCACCGGGCGGTCATGGCGGGCGACGCGGACACCGGCGTCGCCATCATGCAGATGGAGTCGGGGCTGGATACCGGGCCGGTGCTGGCCGAGGCGAGAACGCCCATCGGCGCGACCGACACCACGGGCGACCTGCACGACCGGCTGGCCGGCATGGGCGCGCGCCTGATCGTCGAGGTGCTGGACCGCCTGCCGCTGCCGGCCGCGCCGCAGCCGGCCGAGGGCGTGACCTATGCCGCCAAGATCGACAAGGCCGAGGCGCGGATCGACTGGACCCGGCCGGCGGCCGAGGTGGACCGCCTGATCCGCGGCCTGTCGCCGTTCCCCGGCGCGTGGTGCCTGATCGGGGACGAGCGGGTCAAGCTGCTGCGCTCGCGCCTTGCAGGGGGCGGGGAGGGGCGTGCGCCGGGCACCGTGCTGGGCGGGCTTGCGGTCGCCTGCGGGGAAGGCGCGGTCGAGGTGCTCGAGGCGCAGCGCCCCGGCAAGCGCGTCATGGCCGCGGCCGAACTGTTGCGGGGCATGGACCTGCCCGAGCGGCTGGGCTGAGCGGGTTCGGCGGCGTCGGTCGGCGGGTCGGCGCGTCGCGGATCGGCGGCGCCGGTCCCCGCCGCGCGGCGCCGCGACCCCTTTCCGCGCCTGCCTGCCCCGCGTATCAGGCAGGGATGCCCGCCCTTTTGCGCCTTCGCCCCGAACTGATCGCCACCGCCGCCCTGGGGTTGCCGCTGGTCGGCAGCCATCTGGCGCGCATGATGATCGGCGTCACCGACACGCTGATGATCGGCCGCACCGGGGTCGAGCCGCTGGCCGCCCTGGTGCTGGCGAATTCGTATTTCCACATCCTGACGATGCTGGGATCGGGCTATGGGCTGGTCGTGCTGGGGCTGATCGCCGCCGCCCGCGCCCGCGGCGACGATGTCGAGGCGCGGCGCGTCACCCGCATGGCCCTGTGGCTGAGCCTGATCCATTCGCTGGCCGTGGCGCCCCTGTTCTGGTGGTCGGGCGCGATCCTGACGGCGCTGGGCCAAGAGCCGCAGATCGCGGCCCTTGGGCAGGATTACCTGCGCATCATGGCGTGGGCGATGCCCGCGACGCTGTTCGGGATGGTGCTGAACAGCTTTCTGGCGGCGCTGGGCCGGGCCAACATGGTGCTGGCGATCACCGTCGCCGCGCTGCCGCTGAACGCGGGGCTGAACTGGGTGCTGATCTTCGGCAAGCTGGGCTTGCCCCCGCTGGGCGTCACCGGCGCGGCGCTGGCCAGCGCCTCCGTCATCTGGGTGCAGGTCGGTGCGCTGGCCGCCTGTGCGGCGCTGCTGCCCGTGGCGCGGCGTTACCATCTGTTCCTGCGGCTGTGGCGGGCCGACTGGACGGCGTTCCGCGCGGTGCTGGCGATGGGGCTGCCGATCGGCCTGACGCTGGTCGCCGAAAGCGGCATGTTCACCGGCGCCAACGTGATGATGGGCTGGTTCGGCGCGGTGCCGCTGGCCGCGCACGGGATCGCGCTGCAGATCACGGCGGTGACGTTCATGGTGCATCTGGGCATCTCGAATGCCGCGACCATCCGGGTCGGCAGCGCGCATGGGGCGGGCGACGCGGACGGGTTGCGCGATGCCGCGCTGGCGGCGGTGGTGCTGTCGGCGGCGCTGGCGCTGGTCCCGGTATTCCTGTTCATCGTCGCGCCCGGCCCGCTGATCGCCGTCTATCTGAACCCCGCCGATCCCAACGGCCCGGCGATCCTGGTGCTGGCGGCGGCGCTGATGCTGTATGCGGCGCTGTTCCAGATGGTGGACGCGATGCAGGTCATCGCACTGGGCCTGCTGCGCGGGGTGCAGGACACGCGCGTGCCGATGATGCTGGCCATCGTCAGCTATTGGCTGGTCGGGCTGCCCGCGGGCTGGCTGCTGGCGTTCCCGCTGGGGCTGGGGCCGGCGGGGCTGTGGCTGGGGCTGCTGGTGGGGCTGAGCTGCGCGGCGGCGGCGCTGATGGCGCGGTTCTGGGGGCGCGGCCGGACCGGGTGGCGGGCGGGGGCGGTGCCGGGCGGCCCTCTGGCCAGCGGCGCGCGGCGCGGCTAACCTGCGGCCCAGACCGGCGGCCCGCCCGCCCGATGGAGGGTCATGATGCGCGCCGTCTTCGTCCAGTTCCGCTGCACCCCCGGCAAGACCTATGAGGTGGCCGACGCCATCTATGAACGCGAGGTCGTCAGCGAGCTTTACTCCACATCGGGCGATTTCGACCTGTTGGCCAAGGTCTATATCCCCGAGGACGAGGACGTCGGCCGGTTCCTGTCCGACCGCCTGTTCGACATCCCCGGCATCTGCCGGACGCTGACCACGATGACCTTCAAGGCATTCTAGGCCCGCCCGTTCACCCGATCAGCGCCGCGATCAGCGCCGCCAGCGCCGCCACGGCGGGCACCGTGACCAGCCACGCGGCCAGCGTGCGCACCACATGGCCGCGGCGCACCAGCCGGCGGCGGCGGCGCTCCTCGACCGGCAGGGGGGCCAGCCGGGCGCGGTGGCGCCGCTCCTCCCACTCGCGGTAAAAGCCGACGCCGAACACGCCCCCCACGGCGATATGCGTGGTGGACACCGGCAGCCCCAGCCGCGAGGCGGTCAGCACCGTCACCGCCGTCGCCAGCGAGACGCAGAGCGCGCGCACCGGCGACAGGCGGGTGATCCGGCTGCCGACCATGCGCACCAGCCGCCGCCCGAACAGCGCCGCACCCAGCGCGATCCCCAGGCCCGCCAGCATCAGCAGCCAGGGCGACAGCGCGCCCATGCTGCCCACCGACCCGGCCTGCGCGATCACCGCAAGCGGGCCGGCGATATTGGCGGAGTCGTTCGCGCCGTGGCCGAACCCCATCAGCAGCGCGCTGGCCGCAAGCGGCGGGCCGAACAGGCGGTTCAGCTGCTTGTTCTCGCTCAGCCGCGGGTCGGGGGGCGCGGCCAGCCGCCGGTGCGTGTCCCACAGCGCGGCGCCTGTGCCGGCCAGCGCCAGCGCCGCGACCGCCCATCCCGGCAGCGGCAGGAAGCTGGCCGCATAGACCAGCAGCAGCGCCGTCATCGCGGCGACCAGCCACGGCAGCCAGCGCCGCGCCGCGGCCAAGCGGTCCGGCGCGCGGTGGACCCGGGCGCGCAGCAGTGCCAGCACCGACGCCGCCAGCGCGGCCGAGAGGACGGGCGAGCCGACCCACCCCAGCGCGATGCGCGCGACGCCGCCCCAGTTGACCGCGCCCGCCCCGAACGCCACCATGCCCGCCCCGGCGATGCCGCCGACGATGGCGTGGGTCGTGCTGACCGGCGCGCCGGCCCAGGTGGCCAGCGTGATCCACGCCGCCGCCGCCAGCATCGCGGCCAGCATCACGACGCCCGCCTGCGCGCCCGATGTCATCGCTTCCGCCGCCAGGATGCCGTGGGTCAGTGTCTGGCTGACCTGCCCGCCGGCAAGGACGGCGCCCGCGACCTCCATCACCGCGACGGCGGCCAGGCCCGCGCCCAGCGGCAGCGCGCCCGCGCCTACGGCGGGGCCGAGCGAGTTCGCCACGTCGTTTGCCCCGATCGACAGCGCAAGGAACGCCCCCGCGCCCGCCGCAGCCGCGATCAGCACGCCCGGCGCGGCGGGGCCCAGCGGGCCGCCCGACAGCGCCACCGCGACCAGCGCGACGAACAGCACCGCGATGCCCAGCCGCACCACCGGCCGGGCCGAGTGCAGCCCCGCGCTTTGCGCGTTGGACAGCCGGTCCAGATCCTTGTCGAGTATCCTGAAATCCGCCATTCACCCTGCGATCAAGCCAGGCCACCGGGGCGCTGCGTTCCAGACAACCCCGACGCGCGCGCCGGGTTCAACCCTGCCTCAGGATCAGCCGCGCAAGGTCCGGCTCGTCCACCAGCCCCGCCGCCGTTTCCGGGTCGAACCAGCGGCGGGTGCGCTGCCCTGCCTCGGGGTATTCGTCGTCCAGCGCCTGCACCCCGGCGCCGAAGACGCGCACCTCGACCGGGATGGCAAAGCCGCGCGACTGCACCTTGTCATAGCGATAGCGGCCGATCTCCGCGGCGTCCCCGGCGCGGATGCCCGCCTCCTCCCACGCCTCGCGCAGGGCGGCCTCGGCCAGGCTGAGGCCGGGCATCGGCCAGCCCTTGGGGATGATCCAGCGCCCCGTGCCGCGGCTGGTGATCAGCATCACCCGCCCGGTGTCAGGGTCGCGGCACAGCGCCCCCACCTGCATCACGGGAACCCGGCCGCCCAGCAGCCGGCCCAGCCGGTCGCGGATCGACACCGTCACTCCTCGTCGCTGGCGGTGACGCGGCCGCGCAGCGACTTGACGGTGCCGCGCACGGTCTTGGCGGTCAGGCGGCGGCGCTGGCTGCCCAGCGTGGGGCGGGTGGCGATGCGCTTGCGCGGGGCGACCAGCGCCTGGCGGATCAGCTCGGCCAGCCGGTCGCGCGCGATCTCGCGGTTGCGGGCCTGGCTGCGGGTGTCCTGCACGGCGATCAGCACCGCGCCATCGGTGGTCCAGCGCCGCCCGGCCAACCGGCGCAGGCGGGTCTTGACGGGTTCGGGCAGATGCGGGGACCGCGCCGCCTCGAACCGCAGCTCGACGGCGGTGGACACCTTGTTGACGTTCTGCCCGCCCGGTCCCTGCGCGCGGGTGAAGGTCTCCGACAACTCCCAGTCGGCAATCGAGATTGTGTCCGTGATCCGCAACATCGCCACAAGATGCAGCGGGCGGGGCGACAATGAAAGATGCGGCGATGAATGTTTGTTGACAGCGACCTGTCCGGGCGCGGCGGCGCGGCGGCTGCCCGGCCGGGTGCGGCGCGGGCGGGCCGTGCGGGCGCCGGACGTGCCGGGTCACTCGGCGTCCCCGGCCGCGCGGGGCGGGGCCTCGCGCACGGCGCGGGCCAGCACGGCCACGCAGACCGGCCCGCTGCCCGCCGTGCGCAGCGCCTCGGCCGCCGCCGCGGCGGTCGCCCCGGACGCCATGACGTCGTCGACCAGCAGCACCGCGCGGCCCTGCACCGCCCCGCGCTGGCGCGGCGGCACCGCCAGCGCGCTCGCCACGTTCGCGAAACGGTCGGCCACGCCGCGATGGTCCTGCATCCCGGTGTGGCGGGTGCGAACCAGCAGCCCCGGGCAGTGCGGCAGGTCATGCGCGCGCGCAACCTGCCGGGCCAGCAGCGCGGCCTGGTTATACTTGCGTTTCAGCATCCGGCGCGGGTGCAGGGGCACGGGCACGACCAGCATCCCCGGCCGCACCAGCGGCGCCGCCGCGCCCGCCAGCCAGCGCCCCAGCGGGGGGGCAAGATCGGGGCGGTCGCCGTGTTTCAGCGCCAGCACCAGCGCGCGGCCGGTGCCGCGATAGACCAGCGCCGCGCGCCCGCGCCGCCACGGCCGGTCACGGATCAGGCAGTCGTCGCAGATCAGCGCCGCGGCCTCGTCCTCGGACTGCGGCGGCTCGCCCGGCACCGGCACGCCGCAGCGGGCGCAGGCGCTGGCGCCGACGAACTCGGCCTCGCGCCAGCAGGCGGGGCACAGCGCGCCCTGGGATGCGACGCCCGCGCCGCAGCACAGGCATTGCGGCGGAAAAACCACCCCCAGCGCGCCTTTCATCGCGCCCGCCAAGCCCGTAAGTATTGCGCCCATGTCCGACCACGTCCCTTCCCGACCCGCAGCCCCGCGGCTGACCGACCCCCGCGCGCTGGCGCGCAACCGCGCCCGCGCCGACCGGATCGGGGCGCAGGACTGGCTGCACCGCATCGCCCTGACCGAGATCCAGGATAGGCTGGCAGAGATTAACAGACGGTTTACGCGGCCCGCCATCGTCACCGGGATGCCCGCCCCCTGGGCCGGGGCGTTCCCCGGCGCGCGGATCGTGGCCGACGACCCGGTGCTGGACCTTGCCCCCGGCGGGCACGATCTGGTCATCCACGCGCTGGCGCTGCACTGGGCCGACGATCCGGTCGGCCAGATCGCGCAGGCCGCCCGCGCGCTGGTGCCCGACGGGCTGTTCATCGCCGTGCTGCCGGGGGGGCGGACGCTGGCCCCCCTGCGCGACGCGCTGGCGCAGGCGGAAATCGAGATCACCGGCGGGCTGTCGCCCCGCGTCCTGCCCTTCGGCGAGATCCGCGACCTGGGCGGGCTGCTGGCGCGGGGCGGGCTGGCGCTGCCGGTGGCCGACCAGTTCACCCAGAACGTCAGCTATGCCGGGCTGCTGCCCTTGGCCCGCGACCTGCGCGCGATGGGCGAGGGCAACGCCCTTGCGCATCGGCTGCGCCGCCCGACCCGCCGCGCGGTCCTGCTGCGCGCGGCCGCGATCCTGGACGAGATCGCCCCCGATCCGCAGGAACCGGGGCGCATCCGCGTCGGTTTCGACCTGGTGTTCCTGACCGGCTGGGCGCCGGCGGACAGCCAGCCCAAGCCCCTGCGTCCGGGATCGGCCAAGATGCCGCTGGCCCGCGCGCTTAGCCAGAGGACACGATGACCGCACATCGCCCCGCCGACCTTGCCGCCGATCCTGCCGCCGACTTTGCCACCGCGCCCGCCGCCGTCCCCGCCCATGCGCCGGACGGCCATCCCGCGCTGCCCCGTGCCCGCGTGGGCGTGCTGGTCGCCAATCTGGGGACGCCGGACGGGTATGATTACCGTTCCATGCGGCGCTATCTGAACGAGTTCCTGTCCGACAAGCGCGTGGTCGACATCCCCGACTGGAAATGGCAGCCGCTGTTGCAGACGGTGATCCTGACCAAGCGGCCGTTCACCTCGGGGGCGAACTACAAGTCGATCTGGAACCACGAGGCGGGCGAAAGCCCGCTGATGACGCTGACCCGCCAGCAGGTCGCCAAGCTGCGCGACGCCTGCCGGGCACGCTGGGGCGAGGGCGTCATGGTCGAGTTCTGCATGCGCTATGGCAACCCGTCCACGGAATCGGTGCTGACGCGGATGGTGCAGGCGGGCTGCGACCGGATCGTGTTCCTGCCGCTTTATCCGCAATACGCCGGCGCCACGACCGCGACCGCGAACGACCAGCTGTTCCGCGCCCTGATGAAGCAGTTCCGCCAGCCCGCCGTGCGCACGGTGGCCGAGTATTTCGGGCGGCCCGACTATATCGACGCGCTGGCGCAGTCGGTCGAGCGCACGCTGGCCGGGCGGCGGCCGCAAAAGCTGGTCGCCAGCTATCACGGGATGCCGCAACGCTATCTGCGGCAGGGCGACCCCTATCACTGCCAGTGCCAGAAGACCTCGCGCCTGCTGCGCGAACGGCTGGGCTGGGACGCGGACGCCATCGACACGACCTTCCAGTCGGTCTTCGGGTCCGAGGAGTGGCTGCGCCCCTATACGGTCGAACACGTCGCGGACCTTGCGCGGCGCGGCATCACCGACATCGCGGTGATCTCGCCCGCCTTCGCCACCGACTGCATCGAGACGCTGGAGGAGATCAACGGCGAGATCCGCCACGCCTTCGAGGGCGCGGGCGGGCAGCAGTTCACCTATGTGCCCTGCCTGAACGACGACGACGCGCATATCGCGGTGCTGACCGAACTGGTGGCCGACAATCTGGGCGGCTGGGTGTGACGGGCAGGGTGCGGTTTGGGATTTCCGCCCCGCGCGCTATATTGGACCCCGACGCCGCGCCTGCGGGCGGGCAACTGATTTCCGAAAGGCCAAGATGACCAAGATCAACCAGATCGCTTGGGACGACACGGTCCTGCCGTTCCAGCTCGACCGGTCGGGGGTGCGCGGGCGCGTCGTCCGGCTGGACGGCGTGCTGGACCACATCCTGTCGCGCCACGACTATCCCGAACCCGTCGCCGCGATGGTGGCGGAACTGGCGCTGCTGACGGCGCTGATCGGGCCGACCGTCAAGCTGCGGTGGAAGCTGTCGCTGCAGGTGCGCGGCAATGGCGCGATCCGCACGATCGCGGCGGATTACTATGCCCCCGCCGACGAGGGCGGGGCGGCGCGCATCCGCGCCTGGGCCAGCTTTGACCCCGAGCGGCTGGACCGCCGCCCGCCCTTCCAGCAGATCGGCGAGGGGTATTTCGCCATCCTGATCGACCAGGGAGCGGGGAACCTGCCCTATCAGGGCATCACGCCGCTGGCGGGCGCGTCGCTGGCCGATTGCGCCCAGACCTATTTCGCCCAATCCGAGCAGCTGCCGACCCGCTTCGCGCTGGCGCAGGGCCGGTCGATCCTGTCGGGGCAGCCGGAATACTGGCGCGCCGGGGGCATCATGCTGCAGACCCTGCCGGGGCATCCGATGTCGGGGGCCGAGGGCGGCGGCAGCGGCGAGGGCGGGCTGATCGCCGCCGCCGATATCCTGCAGGGCGCGGAATCCGAGGACTGGAACCGCGCCAACCACCTGCTCGATACCGTCGAGACGCTGGAGCTGGTCGGCCCCTCGGTCGCGCCGACCGACCTGCTGCTGCGGCTGTTCCACGAGGAAACCCCCCGCGTCTTCGATCCGCAGCGGGTCGAGTTCGGCTGTTCGTGCACTGCCGACCGGGTGCGCGGCACGCTGTCGATCTATTCGGCCAAGGACATCGCCCACATGACGACGCCCGAGGGGCGGGTGACGGCCGACTGCCAGTTCTGCGGCACGCATTACGACTTCGACCCGGCCAGCCTGGGGTTCGAGGCGACGGTGGACGCGGACGGGCGGCCGCTGGAAAAGGCCGCCGAGTGATCGGGGCGGCCGCCCCGCGGATCGCGGCTGCATTCGCGCAGGATGAACTGCGGGCGCGGCTGCTGGCGGCGCTGGCGGTGCCGACGCCGCCGACGTCGGATTTCGACATGAACGGCCGCGCGCCTGCGGATCTGGGCGCGCGACCGGCCGGCGTGCTGGCGGCGTTCCTGCCCGATGGCGCGCTGATCCTGACCAAGCGCGCCAGCGGGCTGCGCCACCACCCCGGCCAGATCGCGCTGCCCGGCGGCAAGGTCGATCCGGGCGACGCGGACGTGGTCGCGGCCGCCCTGCGCGAGGCGCGCGAGGAGGTGGGGCTGGACCCCGCCACGGTCGAGGTGCTGGGCACGCTGCCGCCGCATCGCACGGTGACCGGATTCGCGATGACGCCCGTGGTGGCGCTGGTGCGCGGCGCGTTCGTCCCCGTGCCCGAGGCGGGCGAGGTGGACGAGGTCTTCACCGTGCCCTTTGCCCATGTCGCCGATCCGGCCCGGTATCGGCTGGAACGGCGGCTGTGGCGGGGGGGCTGGCGGTCCTATCACGTGGCGCCCTTCGGTCCCTATTACATCTTTGGGGCGACGGCGCGGGTGCTGTTCGCGCTGGCCCGCAGGCTGGCCGCATGACCGGCGCGCCGGACGGCCCGCCGTCCTGTTCGCCGGCGCGCTTGCCGGTGCGCCTGCCGCCCGCGATCACCGCCGACCCGGCGCTGCGCCGGGTGCTGGCGGCGCTGGCGCCGCACCGCGCGCTGATCGTGGGCGGCGCGGTCAGGAACGGGCTGATCGGCGCGCCCGTGGACGACATCGACATCGCCACGGACGCCCGCCCCGACCGGGTGGTGGCCCTGGCCGAGGCCGCCGGGCTGCGCCCGGTGCCCACGGGCATCGACCACGGCACCGTCACCGTCGTGGCGGATGGGCGCGGGTTCGAGGTCACGACCTTCCGCCGCGACGTCGCCACCGACGGCCGCCGCGCTGTGGTGGCATTTTCCGTCCGCATCGAGGACGACGCCGCGCGCCGTGATTTCACCATCAACGCGCTTTACGCCGACGCGCAGGGCCGCGTGCTCGACCCCGTGGGCGGGCTGGACGACCTGGCCGCGCGCCGCCTGCGGTTCGTGGGCGACCCCGGTGACCGCATCACCGAGGATTACCTGCGCATCCTGCGCTTTTTCCGCTTTCACGCCTGGTATGGCCGGCCCGGCGCGGCCGATCCCGCGGCGCTGGACGCCTGCGCGCGCCATGCCGCGGGCCTTGCCCGCATCTCGCGCGAGCGGGTGACGGCGGAACTGAAGAAACTGCTGGCCGCGCCCGAACCGGCCGAGGCGGTGGCACTGATGGCGCGGACGGGCGTGCTGGCGCAGCTGCTGCCCGGTGCCGATGCCGCGCGGCTGGCGGCACTGGTCGCGGCCGAGCCGGGGCTCTGCCCCGGACCCCGGGATATTTCAGCAAGGAAGAACTGGCCTGTGCGGCTGGCGGTGCTGGGGGGCGATCAGTCGGGCCTGCGGCTGTCGCGGGACGAGGCGCGGATGCAGGACGAGTTGCGGCTTGGCGGGTCGCTGGCCGAGGCGGCCTATCGGCTGGGCGCGGAACGGGCAGGGCAGCTGGCGTTGCTGCGCGCGTCGCGGGGCGAGGTCTTGCGCGCGGACTGGCGCGCCCAGATCGACTTTGCCGCCGGGCAGCGCCTGCCCGTCGCCGCCGCCGACCTGATGCCGGCGCTGCACGGCCCCGCCGTGGGACGCGGCCTGCGCGCGGCCGAGGCGGCGTGGATCGACAGCGGCTTTCTGATGCCGGCACCCGCCCTGATCGACATCGCCATGCTGGCAGGGGACGACTGATGCACGCGATTTTCGCCCGGATGATCGACGCCTTCCGCCCGGCCGAGGGGCCGCCGCCCCGCACGCTGCTGGCGTTCTTTCGCTGGTGCCTGTCGGGCGCCTGGGGCGGGCTGACGGTCGCCGCGCTGACCTCGGCCCTTTCGGGGGCTGCCGAGGTGGCGTCGGCGATGCTGCTGGGGGCGGTCGTGGATGCGGTGGCAAACGGCGGGTCGCTGACCGGGCAGGGCACGCTGATCGCCGCCTTTGTCGCGTTCTTTCTGGTCGTGCGGCCCGCGATCATGGGGATTTCGACCGCCACCGCAAACGTCATCATCGGGCCGAACGTCCTGCCCCTGGTGCTGTCGCGGCTGCACCGCTGGACGCTGGGGCAGGCGGTCACGTTCTTTGACAACGATTTCGCGGGCCGCATCGCGCAAAAGCAGATGCAGACCGCGCGCGCCGTGACCGATGTCGCGTCCGAGATGGTCAACACCGCCGCCTTTGCACTGTCCGCCGTGCTGGGGTCGGCGGTCTATCTCGCCTCGGTCGATGGCTGGGGGGCGCTGGCGCTGCTGGCGTGGCTGGCGGCCTATGTCGCGCTGATCCGGTTTTTTCTGCCCCGCGTGCGGGTCTTGTCGGCCGGGCGCGCGTCGGCCCGCGCGATGGTGTCGGGGCAGGTCGTGGACACGATCACCAACATCAAGACCGTCAAGCTGTTCGCCAGCGCCGCGCACGAGGACAGCGCCGCCCTGGGCGCGATGGAGACGTTCCGCGACCGCGCGCTGGATTTCGGCCGCCTGAACACCTGGTTCCGCCTGTCGCTGACGCTGGTCGCGGGCATCCTGCCGGTGATCCTGGTCGGCGGCGCCATCCTGATGTGGAGCAGGGGCGCCGCGACCCCCGGCGACGTGGCCGCATCCGGCGCCATCGCCCTGCGGCTGGCGCAGATGACCGGCTGGGTCAGCATGGCGCTGATGTCGATCTGGGGGTCCATCGGCGAGGTCGAGGACGGCATGGCCACCCTGTCGCCGCCCCACGACCTGACCGATGCGCCCGGCGCCGTGTCCCTGGGCCGGATCGCCGGAAGGATCGCCTTTGACCGCGTGGGCTTTGCCTATGGCCGCGGCGCGGGCGGGATCGAGGGACTGTCCCTGACCGTGGCGGCGGGCGAGCGGATCGGCATCGTGGGCGCATCGGGTGCCGGGAAATCGACGCTGGTCGCGCTGCTGCTGCGGCTTTACGACGTCGAAAAGGGCGCGGTGCGCGTCGACGGCCATGACGTGCGCGCCGTCACGCAGGAAAGCCTGCGCCGCAACATCGGCACGGTCACGCAGGAAACCGCGATGTTCAACCGCAGCGCCCGCGACAACATCCTGTATGGCCGCCCCGACGCGACCGAGGCCGAGATGATCGCCGCTGCGCGCGCCGCCGAGGCGCACGAGTTCATCCTGAACCTGCGCGATTTTGCCGGGCGCACCGGCTATGACGCGCATCTGGGCGAACGGGGCGTCAAGCTGTCGGGCGGGCAGCGGCAGCGGATCGCACTGGCTCGCGCCTTTATCAAGGACGCCCCGATCCTTGTCATGGACGAGGCGACGAGCGCGCTGGACAGCGAGGTCGAGGCGCAGGTCCAGGACGCGCTGCAGCGCGTCATGCAGGGCAAGACGGTGCTGGCCATCGCGCATCGCCTGTCCACCATCGCCGAGATGGACCGCATCGTGGTCATGGACGAGGGGCGGATCGTCGAGCAGGGGCCGCACGACGAGCTGCTGGCACGGGGCGGGCTTTACGCCCGCTATTGGAACCGGCAGTCGGGCGGGTTCTTGGGCACCGACGAGGATGCCGAACCGGGGGCCGAGGCCGCGGAATGAGCCAGTGGACGGTGGAACGACTGGGCCGGCGCGGCGACGGGGTGGCGGTGTCGGCGGACGGCGCGCGCGCGCTGGCGCCGATGGTCCTGCCCGGCGAGGCGATCGAGGGCGAGGCCGTGGACGGCCGCATCCCGCTGCCGCGCATCGTCACGCCCTCGGCCGACCGGGTGCGCGCGCCCTGTCCGCATTACCGCGCCTGCGGCGGCTGTTCGCTGATGCACGCCAGCGACGCGTTCGTCGCCGGCTGGAAGGGCGAGGTGGTCGCGCGCGCCCTGCAGGCGCAGGGGCTTGCGGCGGCGATCACCGGGGTCGCCACCTCGCCCCCGCGGTCGCGCAGGCGGGCGGTGCTGTCGGGGCGGCGGACGAAAAAGGGCGCGCTGGTCGGGTTTCACGCCCGCGCGTCCGACGTGGTGGTCGATGTCGCGGAATGCCTCGTTGTGACGCCGGCGATCCTGTCCGCGCTGCCCGACCTGCGGCGGCTGGTGACGCTGGGCGGATCGCGGTCGGCCGAGCTGTCGATGGCGGTCACGGATACGCCCGCCGGGCTGGACGTGGCGGTGACGGGGGGCAAGCCGCTGACGCCCGCGCTGTTCGCCGCGCTGGCCGATCTGGCCGCGCAGGCGGACTGGGCGCGGCTGGACTGGGGCGGCGAGACGCTGGTCCGCCGTCCGCCCGCGCTGCCGATGGGGCGGGCGCAGGTGGTGCCGCCGCCCGGCGCCTTTCTGCAGGCGACCGCCGCCGGGCAAGACGCCCTGCTGGCCGCCGTGCGCGCGGCCGTGGGGGACGCGGCGCGTGTGGCCGATCTGTTCGCGGGCGTGGGCACCTTTGCGCTGCCCCTGGCCGAGACGGCCGAGGTTCACGCAGTCGAGGGGCTGTCCGCGCCATTGGCCGCGCTGGACGCCGCCTGGCGGGGCGCGCCCGGCCTGCGCAGGGTGACGACCGAGGTGCGCGACCTGGCGCGCCGCCCCCTGCTGCCCGACGAACTTGCGCGATTCGACGCGGTGGTGATCGACCCGCCGCGTGCCGGTGCGGCCGCGCAGGCGCAGGCGCTGGCCGCGTCGCAGGTGCCCGTGGTGGCGTGGGTCAGCTGCGATCCCGTGACGTTCGCGCGCGATGCGCGGATCATGGCGGGCGGCGGCTATCGGCTGGGCGCGGTTCATGTGATCGACCAGTTCCGCTGGTCCCCGCATGTCGAGACGGCTGCGGTATTCCGGCGACAGGACGCGTCCGTTCGATAGAATGCCGCGCATTCCGGCGTTGGCAGAAAACCGCCGGTCCTGTATCGCTGTCCCAAAGCAACGCGGAATCGCGGACATTGATGGGGCAGTGATGATTCGGACCTTGCGCGCAATATTGGCGCTGACTTTGCTTGTGGTGATTGCGGCCTGTGCCGCGCCCAAATCGAAATTCAGGGGCTATGACGGCCCGCCGGTCACGCAGATCGTGGTGAACAAGGGCGATCGCGCCATGTATCTGCTGAGCGGGCGCAAGGTGCTGAAAACCTATGGCATCGGGCTGGGGTCGCAGCCGTCCGGGCACAAGCTGTTCGAAGGGGACGGCCGCACGCCCGAGGGGATGTATTTCATCAGCCACCAAAACCCCAACAGCCAGTATCATCTGTCGCTGGGGATTTCCTATCCCGACCCCGAGGACAAGGCGCGGGCCATGATGTTGGGCCAGCAGCCCGGCGGCGACATCATGATCCACGGACGTGGCCCCTTTGGCGCCAAGCAAACCGCCCGCGACTGGACCGCAGGGTGCATCGCCGTCGACGACGAAGAGATCGAGGAGATCTTCGCGATGGTCCGGCCCGGCGTGCCGATCGTGATCTATCCCTGAGACAGCCTGGCGCTTGCGCGCGGCGGCACGGCCCGGCAAGCGTCGGGCCGTGCCTCGGCGGGTGTGGGCCGGGCAGCAAGCCGGGTTCGATCCGGGACGATGCTTGCGGCTCGGCGGTGGCGATCAGGGCGCCCGCGCATCATCTTGGCGGGGCAGGTGCCGGACGCCGCCCCAATCCGCCGCGCGGGCGGGGGTGACGCGGATTTGCCCGATGCCCGGATTGCCGCGCGCCCCGATCCGCCACGCGAAGGGGGGGCGATGCGGTCACCGGGCAAACCCTTTCGCGACAACGCAATCCGCCACATGGGCGGGGATGGCCCCCACTGCGCCGATCGGCAGCGGGTGCAGCGGCCGAACGCCGGCCCAATCCGCCGCGTGGGCGGTGGCGACGCTGCGGCCATCGGGCAAATCGTTTCGCGGCAACGCAATCCGCCAAATGGGCGGGGATGGACCCCACTGCGCATATCGGCAGCGGGTGCAGCGGCCGAACGCCGGCCCATCCGGCCGCAAGGCCGCGCTGCCGGCCAACTNTCCGGCCGCAAGGCCGCGCTGCCGGCCAACTGCGCAGGTCCGCGGATGCAGGGCCGCCGCAGCGGCCCCCAACCCTGGCGGTTCAGCCGCCGATCAGCAGCGTCCACCAGATCTTGCTGGTCGGTTCCTGATACCAGCCGATGCCCAGCTCGCGCGCGTTCGGGTCCATGATGACGTCGCGGGTATCGCGCACCTGCATCCAGGCGGACAGGGTCGCGATCTCATTCTCGTAGGTTTCCGAGATGTTCTCGCCGATCAGCCGCCCGTAATAGCCCTGCCGGCCCGCCCGATCCAGCGGCGACGAGCCGTCGGACCCGAAATGCCACGACCGGTTCTGCGCCGCCATGTCGCGGGAATGCGCCGTCGCCGCCGCCGCCAGCTGCGGGCTGAGGACAAGCGGTCCCAGCGCCGACCCCGCGCGCAGGGTGTTGACCTGCGCCAGCAGCCGGTCCGGGATCGCCGCCTGTTCGCGCGCGGTGATCTGATAGGCGACCGGCAGCGGCTGCCCGTCCGGCCCCAGCTGCGGCGCAGGCGCCGCGCAGGCCGTCAGCGCCATCAGCGCCGCCAAGGCAAGAAGGTTGTGTCTGGTCATCGTCGGTTGTCCCTGAGCGGTGTTTTCCTGCCGCTTACCCAAGCCCGCGCGCGCGGGCAAACCGATCTTTCGTGATCGCAGCGGGCTGTGGCCCGGTTGCCGCGCCGCCGGGCACTGCCGGCGCGCTGGTGCCGGTGGCGCGCCCCCCCCGGGGTGCCTGCCCGCTGGCATGCGGCGGCCCCGAATGACAAAGGGCCCCCGGATCGGGGGCCCTCCTGTCCAGGACGGCGGGTGTCAGCCGGCCAGTGCCTTGTTCAGATACTCGTCCACCTTTTCCAGATAGCCCATCGTGGACAGCCACTTCTGGTCCGGTCCGACCAGCAGCGCCAGATCCTTGGTCATGTGGCCGTCCTCGACCGTCTGCACGGTCACCCGCTCGAGCGTCTCGGCGAAGCGCATCAGCTGCTCGTTGCCGTCCAGTTTCGCGCGGTGCTTCAGACCGCCCGTCCAGGCATAGATCGACGCGATCGAGTTGGTCGACGTCTCCTTGCCCTTCTGATGCTCGCGATAATGGCGGGTGACGGTGCCGTGCGCGGCCTCGGCTTCGACGGTCTGCCCGTCGGGCGTCATCAGCACCGAGGTCATCAGGCCCAGGCTGCCGAAGCCCTGCGCCACCGTGTCCGACTGCACGTCGCCGTCATAGTTCTTGCAGGCCCAGACATAGCCGCCCGACCATTTCAGGCTGGACGCGACCATGTCGTCGATCAGCCGGTGTTCATAGGTGATGCCGGCGGCCTTGAACTTGTCGGCGAACTCGGCGTCGAACACCTCCTGGAACAGATCCTTGAAGCGGCCGTCATAGGCTTTCAGGATGGTGTTCTTGGTGGACAGATAGACCGGATAGCCGCGGTTCAGGCCATAGTTCATGGACGCGCGGGCAAAGTCGCGGATCGAATCGTCCAGGTTGTACATGGCCATCGCCACGCCCGACGACGGGGCCTGGAAGACCTCGTGCTCGATCGTCTCGCCATCCTCGCCGACGAACTTGATCGTCAGCTTGCCCTTGCCGGGAAAGCGGAAGTCGGTGGCCTTGTACTGGTCGCCAAAGGCGTGGCGGCCGACGATGACCGGCTGGGTCCAGTGCGGCACCAGGCGCGGCACGTTCTTGCAGATGATCGGCTCGCGGAAGATCACGCCGCCCAGGATGTTGCGGATCGTGCCGTTGGGCGACTTCCACATCTTCTTCAGGCCGAACTCTTCCACCCGCGCCTCGTCCGGGGTGATGGTCGCGCATTTGACGCCCACGCCGTATTGCTTGATCGCGTTGGCGGCGTCGATGGTGACCTGATCGTCGGTCGCATCGCGGTGCTCGATGCCCAGGTCATAGTATTTCAGGTCGATGTCCAGATAGGGCAGGACCAGCTTCTGCTTGATGAAATCCCAGATGATCCGGGTCATCTCGTCGCCGTCGAGCTCGACGACGGGGTTGTCTACCTTGATCTTGGTCATGGGGCGGCCCTCAGGTTCAGGATTGGGTTGACGGCCTCATAGCGGGCAGCACGCGAAAAAGAAAGACGGTATGCGATGGTATGCGATGACGTCCTGGCCTTCCACAATGATCCTTTGCGCCGCCGGGCAGTCTTCAAGGAGGAGTGCCGGGAGGTGCGCGGCGAGGCCGACCAGTCCTGTCGTTCCGAGTTGGCGGCAGAGCGGTGGGTTCGCGTGATGTGCGACTATGGCGCCGACGGGGTCTGGGCGAAAGGCGGGTTCGCGGTGCACCCCGCCGATCTGCCGATTTCGGATGACCTCGCCGTCCGCATCCTGGAATGGCAGTATCGTCATGACAACTGGCGCACCCTGCAGGACAACGCGGAACATCCGGTCTATATCGAGGATGCGCCACCCGACGTGCTGGAGCCGTTCGCCGGAGAAGGCTTCCTGATCGCACTGGTGGTCAGGCGTCAGCTGCCGGACTGGACCGTCGTCTATCGCGACGAGCGGCGGCGCGTGCCCTATGAACGGGTGGGTTTCACCGACGAGGTTCGCGCCCACTACCGCCAGTGGTCCCAATACGAGATCACCGACGCGGTTCTGGCAACCGGCACGCCCCCCGACAACCATCCCGGCGATTACGGCGCGGGGATCACCTGAAATATCTCTCGGCCCGCGCCCACAGCCAGCGCCACAGCACGGGCGCGCCGCGTTCGACCCGCGCGCCCACCAGCCGAAGGAAGCCGTCGCGCCCGACGCCATAGTCGCGCCAGCCGCGGCCGTCGTTCTGCAGGATGTGGACGACCGGCTGGCTGCGGTCCAGCGCCTTGGCGAATATCGCGTCCTGGGTCTGCACCGCCTCGAACTCTGCCCACAGGGCGCGGAACCCGGCGGACTGGTCGGGGGGCAGCAGGCCAAAGATGCGGTCGGCGGCGGCCTCCTCGGCCAGGGCCAGGGCCACCGGGTCATAGTCGCCGTGGATCGGGGCGTCGCCCGCGTCGATCTCGACCAGATCGTGGATCAGCAGCATGCGGATCACGCGGTCGATGCTGACGCCGGGCGGGGCCTGGTCGGCCAGCACCATCGCGTAAAGCGCAAGGTGCCAGCTGTGTTCGCCGCTGTTTTCCGGGCGCGAGCCGTCGACCAGCGTCGTCGCGCGCAGCACGTGCTTCAGCCGGTCGGCCTCGATCAGGAAGGCAAGCTGGCGGTCCAGCCTGCCATCTTCGCCGTGGTCCAAACATCCCGGGGCGCGGGGCAGCGCCCCGCTTTCGCCCGCGCCGCCCGCGCCATCTGTCACCGCGTCGTCTCGGTCAGCCTGCGGCGGACATAGGCCTGCACCGTGTCGATCATCGGCTTCATGTGGGCCTCGTCGTCGCGGAAGAAATGGTCCGCGCCCTCGATTTCCTCGTGGGTGACGGTGATCCCCTTCTGTTCGCGCAGCTTGCCGACCAGGGTGTTGGTGTCCTTGGGCGGGGCCACGCGGTCGGCGGTGCCGTTGATGATCAGCCCCGACGACGGGCAGGGGGCCAGGAAGCTGAAATCATACATGTTGGCGGGCGGGGCCACGCTGACAAAGCCGGTGATCTCGGGGCGGCGCATCAGCAGTTGCATCCCGATCCACGCGCCGAAGCTGAAGCCCGCGACCCAGCAGTGCTTGCTGTTGGGGTTCATCGCCTGCAGGTAATCCAGCGCCGAGGCGGCGTCCGACAGCTCTCCGATGCCTTGGTCGAACTCGCCCTGGCTGCGGCCGACGCCGCGAAAGTTGAACCGCAGCACGGTGAAACCCATGCGGTGGAACGCATAATGCAGGTTATAGACGACGCGGTTGTTCATCGTCCCGCCGTATTGCGGATGCGGGTGCAGGACGATGGCGATGGGGGCATCGGGCTTGGCCTGCGGGTGATAGCGGCCTTCCAGACGGCCTTCGGGGCCTGGGAAAATCAGTTCGGGCATGGCTCTCCTAACGGGCAGGCCGCGACGAGGCGGATCGACGGGCCGGATCGGTTTCTTGACGCTGGCCGCGGGCGACCTTAGACCGCTATCTGGGACGCGCGATCGATTTCCGCAAGAAACGGGCAAGGCGGGCTTAGCGCAGGGCGCAAGACCCCGTCAATCGCGCCCGTCCGCGCCCAAGGGGGCCGGCCCGGAGGAATTGCCATGAAACTGTCCACCAAGGGGCGCTATGCGATGGTCGCGCTGGTCGATCTGGCGACCAGCCCCGGCAACCTGACCACGCTGGCCGACATCTCGAAACGGCAGGACATCTCGCTGCCCTATCTGGAACAGCTGTTCGTGCGGCTGCGCCGGGCGGGGCTGGTGGACAGCGTGCGCGGTCCGGGCGGCGGCTATCGGCTGGCCCGGCTGCCCGAACAGATCCGCGCCGCCGACATCCTGGGCGCGGTGGACGAAACGGTCAGCGCGCTGCATGTCGGCGCCGGCGCGTCCGGCGGGCAGACCGGGACGCCCGCGCAGGCGATGTCGAACCGGCTGTGGGAATCGCTGTCGGCGCATGTCTATGTGTTCCTGCACAACACGACGCTGGCGGACGTCGCGCGCGACGCGCTGCTGCCGTGCCCGGCGGTGCCCGCGCTGCTGTCCGTCGTGGACGACTGACCGGCCCCCTTTCATTGGCGGCGCCCAGCGATTATCTGCCAGACCAACCCCCCGGACCGGAGCCTTGCCATGGAAGCCGCCGTCGTCACCTTTCCCGGATCGAACTGCGACCGCGACCTGGCCGTCGCGCTGGACCATGCGGGCGCAAGGGTCACGCGGGTCTGGCACAAGGACGAGGCGCTGCCGCCGGGGACCGACCTTGTCGCGCTGCCCGGCGGGTTCTCCTATGGCGACTATCTGCGCTGCGGGGCGATTGCCGCGCGCTCGCCCATCGCGGCGGCGATCCAGGCGCACGCGGCGCGCGGCGGGCTGGTGCTGGGCATCTGCAACGGCTTTCAGGTGCTGACCGAACTGGGGTTGCTGCCCGGCGCGCTGATGCGCAACGCCGGGCTGACGTTCCTGTGCCGCGACGTCCGCCTGCGGATCGAGGCGGGCGGCAACCCGTTCCTGGCCGCCTTCGCGCCGGGCGAGGAGCTGACCCTGCCGGTCGCCCACCACGACGGCAACTATCAGATCGACGCCGAGGGCATGGCCCGGCTGAAGGGCGAGGGGCGCATCGCGCTGACCTATCGCGGCGGCTGCAACGGATCGGTGGCCGACATCGCGGGCGTGCTGTCGGAAAACCGGCGGGTGATGGGGCTGATGCCGCATCCCGAACGCGCGGCCGAACCCGAACACGGCGGGTCGGACGGCGCGCGGCTGTTCCGCGGCCTGATCGACGCGGCGGTTGCCGCCTGATCGGGGGCGGCCGTCCGGGCGCGGCCCGCGCTGGACGCTTGAGCGGCGGGTCAACCGGGCCTAGATTGGCGCGCAGCCCTGTTCCCGACGCAAGCCCCCGACAGCGAGCCGGCATGACCGAGCCTGACGACCACGCCATCCCGCGGCCGCACCGCGACGCCCGCCCGGGCGCGCGCGGGCGGCTGCTGCAGCGGCTGTCGGTGCTGGTGCTGCTGGTCGCCGCGGTTGGCGCGATCTGGTACACCAACGCCTGGCTGACGGCGCGCTTTTCGGAGAACACCCGCGTCCGCGCCGAACTGCGGCTGGCGTTGTATACCGGCAACCTGCTGTCGGAACTGCAGCGCACGGCGGTCGTGCCGCTGCTGCTGGCGCGCGACCCGGCGCTGATCGGGTCGCTGGCGGGCAAGGATTACGCCACCGTCTCGTCGCGGCTGATCACGGCGCAAAAGGACATCGGCGCGGCGTCGATCCTGCTGCTGGACAGCTCCGGGCGCGCGGTGGGGGCGACGGACCGCAAGCTGCTGGGCACGAACTATGTGTTGTCGCCCTTTTACGTCGAGGCGCTGCGGACCAACGACACGGTGTTCACGGTGTCGCCGTCCGACATGGGCGGGTTCGATTTCACCTATTCGCGCGCCGTCGTGTCGGACGGGCGGTCGCTGGGCGTGATCGTGGTCGAGGCCGACCTGACCCGGCTTGAGCGGTCATGGGCCGGAATCTCGGACGCTGTGGCCGTGACCGACAGCGAAGGCCGGATCATCCTGACGACCGAGCCGCGCTGGCGCGGCCTGCCCTTTGACGAGGCGCTGGCGGTGCGGTCCGCGCCCTCGGCCATCGAGCGGGCGTTCCAGGTCACGGCCGACTGGTCCAGCCGGTCGGCCGACGCCTATGTCAAGGGCAAGGCGGTGATGCAGTCCGAGGTGCGCGTCCCCTTCCGCGGCTGGCGGATGACGCTGTTCACCACCTATGATTCCATCCGCGAGCGGGTGAACGCGTTCCTTGCGCTGGAGATCATGGGTTTCGCCATTCTGCTGGCGGCGGGGTTCTATGTCCTGTCCCGGCGCGCCCGCGTGCAGTCGGCGCAATACATGCGCGAATCCGCGGACCTGCGCGCCCTGAACGCCCGCCTGACCCGCGAGATCGCCGAACGCGAGCGGATGCAGCGCGAATTGCGCGTGGCCGAGCAGACCGTCCAGCAGGCGTCCAAGCTGGCCGCCCTGGGCGAGATGTCGGCGGGCGTCAGCCACGAGCTGAACCAGCCGCTGGCCGCGATGAAGACCTATATGGCCGGCGCGCGCCTGCTGCTGGACCGCGGGCGCGGCGACGAGGCGCTGTCGTCGTTCCAGCGCATCGACGACCTGCTGGACCGGATGGGCGCGATCACCCGGCAGCTGAAATCCTATGCCCGGAAGGGCGGCGAGGCCTTCGAGCCGGTCGATCTGCGGGTCGCCCTGTCGGGCGCGCTGACCATGATGGAACCGCAGCTGCGCAACCGCCGCGTGCGGCTGCAGCGCAGCATCCCGGGCGACCCGGTGATGGTGTTCTGCGACCGCATCCGGCTGGAACAGGTCATCGTGAACCTGATCCGCAACGCGATGGACGCGACCAAGACGGTGCGCGACCCGTCGATCGAACTGGTGGTGGACCAGCTCTCTCACGCGCATTTGTCGGTGCGCGACAACGGGCCGGGTGTCACCGACCTGGAAAAGCTGTTCGAACCCTTCTGGACAACCAAGAAGCCCGGCGAGGGGACTGGACTGGGGCTGGCAATCTCGTCGGGCATCGTGGCCGATTTCGGCGGCAGGCTGACCGCGCACAACCGCGACGGCGGCGGGGCCGCGTTCGATGTCGAGCTGCCGCTGTGGGAACCGCAGGCCGGCCGGGGCTATCCCCAGGCAGCCGAGTGACGAAAGGACGAAACGGATGACGCAGACCATGACCGTGGCCATCGTGGACGATGAGCCGGACATGCGCGAATCGATCAGCCAGTGGCTGGTCCTGTCGGGGTTCCGCACCGAAAGCTTTGCCAGCGCCGAAGAGGCGCTGAAGGCCATCGGCCCCGACTGGCCCGGCGTCGTCATCACCGACATCCGCATGCCCGGCATGGACGGCATGGCGTTCCTCAAACGCCTGATGGGCCAGGACAGCGGCCTGCCGGTCATCATGATCACCGGCCACGGCGACGTGCCGATGGCGGTCGAGGCGATGCGGCTGGGCGCGATGGATTTCATGGAAAAGCCCTTCAACCCCGACCGCATGACGGAACTGGCGAAAAAGGCCACGAACGCGCGCCGGATCACGCTGGACAACCGCGCCCTGCGCCGCGACCTGTCGGAAGGCCAGCAGGTCATGTCCAAGCTGGTCGGCGCCAGCCCCGCGATGGACCGCCTGCGCGAGGACATCCTGGACCTGGGGCAGGCCGACGGCCATGTGCTGATCGACGGCGAGACGGGGACCGGCAAGACGCTGGTGGCCCATGCGCTGCATGCGGTGGGGCCGCGCGCGTCCAAGAAGTTCGTGCCGATCTCGTGCGCCGCCTTCAACGACGAGGCGCTGGCGACGCGGCTGTTCGGCCCGGTGGACGAGGGCCTGCCTGCCGTCGAGGAGGCGCGCGGCGGGACGCTGTGCCTTGAGGACATCGAGGCGCTGAGCGATCCGCTGCAGGCGCGGCTGCTGGCCTTTATCGCCGACCAGGGCGCGCCGGCCGAGACGCGGATCATCGCCATTTCCAACGCGCGGGGCGAGGGGCGGCGGGCCGAGGACAGCCTGCGCCCGGACCTGTTCTATCGCCTGTCGGCGCTGAAGATCACCGTGCCCGCCCTGCGCCAGCGCGGCGAGGACATCCTGTCGCTGTTCACCCGCATGACGGACCAGTTCGCCGAGGAATACGGCTGCGAGCCGCCGCAGGTCACGGCGCAAGAGGCCGCGCAGCTGCTGCAGGCGCCGTGGCCGGGCAACGTGCGCCAGCTGATCAACGTGGCCGAGCGCGCCGTGCTGCAGAACCGGCGCGGCACCGGCTCCATCGCCTCGCTGCTGATGGCGGACGGGGACGAGACGCCCGAGGCCACCACGACCGAGGGCAAGCCGCTGAAGGAATACGTCGAAAGCTTCGAGAAGATGCTGCTGGACAACACCATGCGCCGCCACAAGGGCAGTATCAGCGCGGTCATGGACGAATTGTGCCTGCCGCGCCGGACGCTGAACGAGAAGATGGCGAAATACGGGCTGTCGCGGGGCGATTACCTCTGACGGCAGCGGCCCGTGCCTGTCGCAAAGGACAGGCGCAGCCCCGATGCGCCGACCCCGGTTTTCCGGTATGCTGCCGGAAAGCGGAGGGGAAGGATGCGCAACGCAGTCATCTTCTTGCTGGCCGTGCTGGCGCTTGCGGGCTGTCGTTTTGACAGCACGGCGGATCTGCGGTCATCCGCCAGGCAGTATACGACCGCGGCGGCGTTCCCGCCCGGCGATCACGTCTTCCAGTCCAAGGACCAGAGCAGCCTGCTGCTGTTGTCGGTGCAGCCGGACAAGGCCGTCGTCACCTATCAAAGCAAGGGCGACGACGCGCTCAGCGAGACGATGGTCGCGCTGCTGGATTCCGACGCCTTTCCGCAGAACATGTTCGTCGCGGTGGCGCTGGGCGGAAAATCGAAGGCGGGCGTGCAGACGTATTACTATTATCCCTTCTCGTTCGGAAAGACGCATGTCGAATGGCACAGCCCGTCGCAGCCGACCGAGGTCTTTGGCCTGGCCGACCTGGCCGATCAGATGAGGACGATCCAGAAGGGCACGGTTTTCTCGCTCGTGCCGCCGGAACAGCAGGGGGCGGTGCTGGCGCGGTTCGTGGAATGGAAGGCCCGCACCGCCGCCGCACGCGAGGCGAAGAAGGCCGCGCAAGCCGCGCCCGCGCCTGCGCCCGTGATGACCCAGCCCGCCATGACCCAGCCCACCGTGGACGGGCTGACGATCGGCGACGGGGTGCATGTGGCGGGGGTGTTCAGCGATTCGCCGTCGATCATCCAGGACATCGATCAGGCCAACCGGCGGGTGAAGGTGCGGCGCTATTCGGACGGGATTTCCGAATGGGTGCCCTATGACCGCATCATCTCGCGCGAGCAATCGACCGTGAACAACGTGGCGCGGACCGGCGTCGTCATCGGCGCGTTCGTCTGCATGCTCAGCCCCGAGACCTGCGCGACCGACCCGAAGTGAACCTTGCGCGGGCGCGGCCGGCGGAACCGGCTGACAGTTTCGCATTGTAATCCAATCCCCCGTTCCCCTATGTTCAGGCCATGCGTGGGCAGTCGTCACAACCGGCGATTGCGTCGCGCAGCCAGTTTCGCAGCGCGGTCGACGCATCCGGCCCCGACGGGTCCGGGTCGGCCGCGCGGAAGAAAGCAGGCCATCGACGCGCCCTTGTGGTGCGCCCGGCCATCAATATTCGCCACCGCACCGGGCCTGTGTCCGGCTGCGGTCCCAAGGAAACAGACGCGATGGATCGCGCGGCGGACAGTGACGCAAGGGGGCGGCGGGCGATGGCCCGGTCCGCCCCTGCGGTCGTTCCGGCCGCCGTTCGCCCCGCTGCGCGGCCCGCGTCCGCATCATGTGCCGCCCCGACCCTTTCCCCGTCCAAGGACGGGCCGGCGGGGCAGCGTGGAAGACATAAACATGAAGAAAATGCTGATCGACGCCACCCACGCCGAGGAAACCCGGGTCGTTGTGGTGGACGGAACCAAGGTCGAGGAGTTCGACTTTGAAACGCTGAACAAGCGCCAGCTTGCCGGCAACATCTATCTGGCCAAGGTCACGCGGGTCGAACCGTCGCTGCAGGCGGCGTTCATCGACTATGGCGGGAACCGGCACGGCTTTCTGGCCTTTGCGGAAATCCACCCGGATTATTACCAGATCCCGGCCGCCGACCGCAAAGCCCTGATCGAGGAGGATCGCGCCGCCGCCGAAGCCGCCGAGGCCGAGGAAGCCGCCCGCGACCGCCGCGGGTCGCGCGGCCGCGGGTCGCGCGGCCGCGGGTCGCGTGGCGAACGCGCCGAACGGTCCGGCAACGGCGATGCCGTCACCCGGTCCGACGACGTGCCCGGCATGCAGATCGCCGGGGACGCGGACGACGAATCCGCCGTCGAGTCGGGCTTTGCCGCAGCCGGCGGCGACGTGGTCGATCCGACCGTGGCAGGGCAGGGCGGCGACGCCGACCGCGCCGAACCCGCGCCGCAGGACGGCCCGGACGCCGATAGCGAAGGCGCCGAGCTGTCGTCCGCCGCCGACCGCGACGACGAGATCGAATCCATCGCCGAAGAGGACGTGGCCGAGGAAATCCGCCCGGTGAAGAAGCCGCGCGCCCGCCGCTATAAGATCCAGGAGGTGATCAAGGTCCGGCAGATCATGCTGGTCCAGGTCGTCAAGGAGGAACGCGGCAACAAGGGCGCGGCGCTGACCACCTATCTGTCGCTGGCGGGCCGCTATTGCGTGCTGATGCCCAACACCGCGCGCGGCGGCGGGATTTCCCGCAAGATCACCAACGCCGCCGACCGCAAGAAGCTGAAGGACATCGCGTCCGAGCTGGAGGTGCCGCAGGGCGCGGGCCTGATCATCCGCACCGCCGGCAGCCAGCGGACCCGGACCGAGATCAAGCGCGACTATGAATACCTGATGCGCCTGTGGGAACAGATCCGCGAGGTGACGTTCAAGTCCATCGCGCCCGCCGCCATCTATGAGGAAGGCGACCTGATCAAGCGCACGATCCGCGACCTTTACAGCAAGGACATCGACGAGGTCTTGGTCGAGGGCGAGCGCGGCTATCGCACCGCCAGCGATTTCATGACGATGATCATGCCGTCGCATGCGCGCAACGTGAAACGCTATGCCGACCCGGTGCCGCTGTTCGCGCGCTATCAGGTCGAGGGCTATCTGGGCGGGATGTTCAACCCGGTCGTGCAGCTGAAATCCGGCGGCTATATCGTCATCGGCGTGACCGAGGCGCTGGTCGCCATCGACGTGAACTCGGGCCGGGCGACCAAGGAAGGGTCCATCGAGGACACCGCCTTCAAGACCAACTGCGAGGCCGCCGACGAGATCGCGCGGCAGCTGCGCCTGCGCGACCTGGCCGGCCTGATCGTCATCGACTTTATCGACATGGACGAGCGCAAGAACAACGCCGCTGTCGAAAAACGCTTCAAGGAGCGGCTGAAGACCGACCGCGCCCGCATCCAGGTCGGCCGCATCTCCGGCTTTGGCCTGATGGAGATGAGCCGCCAGCGGCTGCGGCCGGGGATGCTGGAATCGACCACGCAGCCCTGCGCGCATTGCCACGGCACGGGGCTGATCCGGTCCGACGACAGCATGGCGCTGACCATCCTGCGCGCCATCGAGGAAGAGGGCACGCGCAAGCGGTCGCGCGAGGTGCTGGTCAAGGCCCCGATCGCGGTCGCGAACTTCATCATGAACGCCAAGCGCGAACATATCGGCATGATCGAGGCGCGCTATGGCATGGCGGTCCGGGTCGAGGCGGACCCGACGCTGATCTCGCCCGATTACGCGCTGGAGAAGTTCCGCACCGCGACCCGCAACGTCCCCGAGCCGGGCACCTCGGCGGTGCTGTCGGTCGATCCGGGGCTGATGGCGCAGATCGACGACGATGAGGATCTGGCGGACGAACCCGAGGAGGAGGCCGAGGCCGAGACCTTGGCGCAGGACGCGCGTCCGGCCCGCGCCGAAAGCGCCGGGGCCGAAGGCGCCGAGGGCGGCAGCGACGAGAACGGCGAGGGCCACGGCCGCCGCCGCCGCCGCCGCCGGCGCGGTGGCCGGGGTGAGGACGGGGCCGAGAACGGCGCTGAGAACGGCGACGAGGCGTCGAACGCCCGCGGCGACGTGACGGCGAACGGCGAAACCGGCGGGGCCGATGCGCCCGATGCCGATGCGCCGGTGGCCGAGGCGGCAAGCGACGCCGTGGCACCCGAGGCGCAGCCCGCGCCCGAGGACAAGCCCCGGCGCAGCCGCAGCCGGACCCGCACGCGCAGGCCCAAGGCGGCCGGCGCGGATGATGCCGCGGCCGACGACAGCCGCGCCGCTCCGGCGGGCGAGGGCGTGGCGGTGATCGCCGGTGCCGCAGCCGATGCCGGTTCGTCGGCGGACGAGGCGACTGCGCCGCAGGACGCCGCTGCGGTCGGGACGGCGGGCGACGCGTTGCGTGACGGTTCGGCCCTGACCGGGGCGGACGCGCAGGCGTCGGGCGACGACGCGCGCGTTGACGGCGGCGCGCAGGGCGCGGGTGCGGATGCGCCGGTCGCCGGTGAGGGCGCCGAGACCGGGGATCAGGGCGGCGACGTTCCGGCGTCCGACGTGGACGCGCCCGCAAGCGAGGCGGACGCAGGCGAGGCGGCGGCGACGGGCCTGCCCGAAGCCGCGGCATCTGCGCAGGCCGACGCCGCGGCGGTGCCGGAAACCCAAGCGGTCGAAAGCCTGGGCGAAGCCGCCCGCTTTCCCGAGGCGACCGAGGAGGATGCCGACGCGCCGGCCCAATCCCCGGCCGCCGAACCTGCGACGGCGGATGCCGCCGGCGATCAGCCGGCGCCGCAAAAGCGCCGGGGCTGGTGGTCCTTTGGCGGCTGACTGACGCAGCCGTGACCGTATGACGCGCGGGCCGGGGTTTCCCGGCCCGTCGCTTTTCGACATGGTGCCGCCATGCTTGGGATCGAAATCGCCTCTGCCGCATTCCTGCCCGCCGCGCTGGTCGCGCTGCTGGCGGGTGTCCTGTCGTTCCTGTCACCCTGCGTGCTGCCGATCGTGCCGCCGTATCTGGCCTATATGACCGGGGTAAAGGTCAGCGGCCTGACCGCGCGGGAACGCAGCGCGGTGCTGCCGGCGCTGTTCTTTGTGCTGGGGCTGTCCACCGTCTTTCTGATGATGGGCTATGCCGCGTCGGCGTTCGGGCGCGCCTTCCTGCAATACCAGCCGCTGCTGGTGAAGGTCTCGGGCGTCTTCGTCATCCTGCTGGGGCTGCATTTCCTGCATGTCTTCCGCATCCCGCTGCTGGAGCGCGAGGCGCGGCTGGACACCGGCGACAAGGGCGGATCGGCGCTGGGGGCCTATCTGCTGGGATTGGCCTTCGCGTTCGGCTGGACGCCCTGCATCGGCCCGCAGCTGAGCATGATCCTGACGCTGGCCGCGACCGACCCCGGCCGGGGGACCGGCCTGCTGGGCGTCTATGCGCTGGGGTTGGGCATCCCGTTCCTGCTGGCCGCGATCTTTGTCGAACGCGCGGTCGGCGTCATGAACCGCATCAAGCGCCACATGGGCCTGATCGAGCGCGTCTCGGGCGTGCTGCTGATCGCCGTGGGCGTCATGCTGCTGACCGGCTGGCTGTCGGCGATCAGCTATTGGCTGCTCGAGGCGTTCCCGGCGTTGGGCGCGATCGGCTGAGGCGGGTCAGCCCGCCCACGACGGCGGGCGCTTTTCCAGAAAGGCGGCGATGCCTTCGTCGGTGTCGGGCAGCATCATGTTCTCGCACATCACCGGGCCGGCCGTGGCATAGGCGTCGGCCAGCGCCAGCCCGCGCTGTGCGTGGAACGCCCGCTTGCCGATCCGCACCGCCGCCGGCAGCTTGGCCGCGACGGACTGCGCCAGATCCATCGCCGCTTGCGCCAGGTCGGCGGCGGGCACGACGCGGTTGACCAGACCCAGATCGCGGGCACGCTGGGCGTCGATGAAGTCGCCGGTGGTCAGCATCTCGAACGCGGCCTTGGGCGGGATGGCGCGGGTCAGGGCGACCATCGGCGTGGTGCAGAACAGGCCGATGGTGACGCCGTTGACGCCGAACCGCGTGCCTTGCGCCGCGACCGCCATGTCGCAGGCGGCGACCATCTGGCAGCCCGCCGCAGTGGCGATGCCGTGGACCTGTGCGATCACCGGCTGAGGCAGGGCGGGGATCGCCTGCGTCAGCGCCGCGCAATCGTCGAACAGCGCGCCATAGGCCGCGCGCCCGCCGTCGGCATCGGCGCGGGACGCCTGCATCTGGCGCAGGTCGTGGCCCGCGCAGAAGGCCCGCCCCTCGGCCGCGATGATGACCGCCCGGACCGCGTCGTCACCGGCGATGTCGTCCAGCGCCGCGCGCAGGGCCGCGATCATCTCGCGCGACAGGGCGTTGAAGTTGCCGGGACTGTCCATCACCAGCCGCACCACCGCGCCGTCGCTTTCGCGCCGTAAAATCCCATTCATCTTGCATCTCTCCATTCGGCCGGCCCAAGTCTAGGCCGCGACCGCACAGGGGGGAAAGCATGATCGTCATGGACGCAGCCGGGCTGCAGGCGTTTCTGGCCGCCGAGTTTCCGCAGGTGTCGGGCTATCGCCTGACGCGCGTGGACGAGGCGGGGGTGGGGCTGCGGCTGTCGGTCCAGGACCGCCACCTGCGCCCCGGCGGCACGGTGTCGGGGCCGACAATGTTCGAGCTGGCGGACCTGGCGATGTATGCCGCGCTGCTGTCGCGCATCGGCCCGGTGGCGCTGGCCGCCACGACCAGCGCCAGCATGGATTTCATGCGCAAGCCCGCCGCAGGGCGCGACCTGACCTGCGAATGCCGCCTGCTCAAGCTGGGGCGGCTGCTGGCGGTGGGCGATGTGCTGATCTGGTCCGAGGGCGTCGAGGGCGTGGTGGCGCGCGCGTCGATGACCTATGCGATCCCGCCGCAACGGTGAGAAAACCGGAGGTTCGGCTGCGGTATTATATTACCATATTACCAAGCCATTGATCAGAAACGGAATTATCTAGGTATGCGGCCTTGACCGGACTTGCCCGATCGGCGATAGACCCGCATCCGAATTCTCACTTCCCCCGAAAGGGACGAATCTCATGAAGACCTATACCGCAAAACCGGCGGATATCGACAAGAAGTGGATCCTGATCGACGCCGAGGGCGTCGTGCTGGGCCGTCTCGCCGTCATCGTCGCCACCCGCCTGCGCGGCAAGCACAAGCCGACCTTCACCCCGCACATGGACATGGGCGACAACGTCATCGTCATTAACGCCGACAAGATCCAGATGACCGGCGACAAGCGCGACGACAAGAAATACTATTGGCACACCGGCTATCCGGGCGGGATCAAGCACCGCACCGCCCGCCAGGTGCTGGAAGGCGCCCACCCCGAGCGCGTGGTGATCAAGGCCGTCGAGCGCATGATCAGCCGCAACAAGCTGGGCAAGCAGCAGATGACCAACCTGCGCGTCTATGCCGGCGACCAGCATCCGCACGAGGCGCAGCAGCCCGAAGTGCTGGACGTGAAGTCGATGAACCCCAAGAACACCCGGAGCGCCTGATCATGGCCGAAGACATCAAATCCCTCGACCAGCTCAAGGACGCCGTGACCGCCAACGCAGGCGGCGTGCAGGGTTCGACGGCCGACGAGCAGCGCAGCCTGCAGGCCGCCGTTGCGCGCGAGCCGCAGCGCGACGCGCAGGGCCGCGCCTATGCCACCGGCAAGCGCAAGGACGCGGTCGCCCGCGTCTGGGTCAAGCCGGGTTCCGGCAAGGTCGTCGTGAACGGCAAGGACATCGCCGTCTATTTCGCGCGTCCGGTGCTGCAGATGATCCTGCGCCAGCCGTTCGACGTGGCGGGCGTCGCCAACCAGTTCGACGTCTATGCCACCGTTGCCGGCGGCGGGCTGTCGGGCCAGGCGGGCGCGGTCAAGCACGGCATTTCCAAGGCGCTGCAGCTGTTCGAGCCGGGCCTGCGCGCGCCGCTGAAGGCCGCGGGCTTCCTGACCCGCGACCCGCGCGTCGTGGAACGGAAGAAATACGGCAAGGCCAAGGCGCGCCGGTCCTTCCAGTTCTCGAAGCGCTGATCTTTCCATCATCGACAGCACGGGGGCGCGGCATCAGCCGCGCCCCTTGTCGTTTCAGCGGCTGGATTCGGCCGGGTGGCGTGGGCGGGGGCAGATTCGTCACCGGGTCGTCGCGAATCCGCGCCAGATTCGGGCCTGACAGCCGCGTCGGTCCACGCGCCCCCCGCCGCGGCGGCTGCGGGCGAGAAGTAAAAAATTAATCAAAACAGGTGGTTGCAAGATTGTTGGCGCGCCGATGCTTTTTTCTGTTGCGGGCTTTGTCTGCTCGCCC
>NZ_SDEA01000017.1 GCF_004522155.1 Paracoccus luteus
CCGCGCCACGATGCGCTGGGCGACCTCGCGCTGGAACATCAGCGTCAGCGACTGCCAGAAGGGCGGCCAGGCGGGCGGCGTCAGCCAGCCGACCAGCAGCTCGGTCCCGATGTTATAGGGCAGGTTCGCCGCGATGCGGACCGGCGGCGTCACATGCGCCAGCGGGTCGATCTGCAGCGCGTCGCCGTGGATGATCGTCAGGCGGCCCGGATAGGCGGCGGCGATTTCCTGCAGCGCGGGGATGGCGCGCGCGTCCTTTTCTATCGCCAGCACATGGCGCGCCCCTTCGGCCAGCAGGCCGCGGGTCAGCCCGCCGGGGCCGGGGCCGACCTCGATCACGTCGCATTGCGTCAGGTCGCCCGCCGCCCGCGCGATCCGCGCCGTCAGGTTCAAATCCAGAAGGAAGTTCTGCCCCAGCTGCTTTTTCGCCCGCAGGTCGTGGCGCGCGATGACGTCGCGCAGGGGCGGCAGGCCGTCGATGGCGGTCATGCGGCGGACGCCGGGGGCATTCTGCCCCCGCCTCGCCACTGCCGTGGCCTTCCTCGCTGAAAACAGTCCACCGGACTGTTTTCCGGGCGCTCGGAAGCCCGCGGGATATTTCCGGCCGGAAGATCGCTCATGCCGCCTCGCGTGCGCGGGCCATGTCCCACGCCATCCGCAGCGCGGCGATGGTGCTGGACGGATCGGCCCGCCCTTGGCCCGCGATGTCGAAGGCGGTGCCGTGGTCGGGCGAGGTCCGCACGAACGGCAGGCCCAGCGTCACGTTCACGCCGCCCGCGAAATCCAGCGTCTTGATCGGGATCAGCCCCTGGTCATGATAGGCGCAGACGGCGGCGTCATAGCGCGCGCGGGCAGGCGCGTGGAACATGGTGTCGGCGGGCATCGGGCCGGTCACGTCAAGCCCTTCGGCCCGCAGCCTGTCCAGCAGGGGGGCCATCCACTCGGCTTCCTGCCGTCCCATCGTGCCGCCTTCGCCCGCGTGGGGGTTCAGCCCGGCGACCGCGATGCGCGGCGCCGGAATGGCGAAGTCGCGGATCAGACCGTCGCGGGTGATGCGGATTGCGCGGGCCAGCACCTCGGGCGTCAGCGCGCCGGGCACCTGTTCCAGCGGGATGTGGATCGTCGCGGGCACCACCCGGCAGGGCGGCGCGACGGTGGTCGAGGCGAGCATCATCACCACATCGGCCCCGCCCGCCAGATGCGCCAGATATTCGGTGTGGCCGGGAAAGGCGAAATCCGCGCCCGCCTTCAGCGCATGCTTGCTGATCGGCAGGGTGACAATGCCGCCCGCGACGCCGGTCATGGCCAGATCGACGGCGCTGGCGATGACGTCGATCACGCCGCGGGCGTTGGCGGGGTCGGGCCGGCCCGCGACGGCCGGGGCGGCAAAGCGGTGCGGCAGGACCGCCAGCACCCCGGCGGGCACCGGATCGCCCGGCCGGTCCACCGCCCGCCACGCGGTCTGCGGCGGCAGATGCGCAGGGTCACCCATCCAGACGAACGGCACGCCCGACGCCAGCGCCAGCGGCGCCAGTTCCGGCCCGATGCCCGCGGGTTCGCCGCAGGTCAGGATCAGCGGTGCCGGCATCGCCCCGGTTCCCCCGCGCCGGTCATGGCCGCCGGATGATGGCACCGGCGCGCAGTTCGGCCAGATAGGCGTCGGCGGCCGCGTTGATCTTGCGGTTGAAAAGCGCCTCGCGCATCGCCGCGCGCGAGGTCAGGGGCGGCTCGGCCGGGCGGGCCACGCCCGCGGCGATGGCGGCATCCTCGGCCGCGTTCTGCGCGTTCGGCGCCTCGGCCGCGCCGGGCGGGGGCGAGGGGCGGACCGCGCCCGGCACCAGCGGCTGGGCCAGCGCCTCGTCGGCGATCAGCGAGGGCTGGCGGCCGCACAGCATCACCAGCCGCGCGCCCGCGCCATAGTCGATCACCGCGCCCTCGTTCGGGTCCAGCGAGGCCAGCCGCTGCGCGATGTCGCCGGGAACCGCGCCCAGGGCTTGCGTCTGGCGCGCGATCGGGTCGCCCGCAAAGCGGTTCGCCTCGACGAAGACCTGTTCGCAGCTGTCGGCGCGGGCCAGGATCTGCGCGCCGGTCGCCGCGTCGGGCAGCGCCAGCGTGACGTAATCGACGGTCTGTTCGCCCGCGCCCGCGCGCAGCCGCCCGCGCGTGTCGCGCAGATAGAACAGCACCACCGCGCCCGGCACGGTCAGCGGCTGGCTGACCTGGCCCGGCTGCATCGACAGGATGATCTGCACCAGCGACGGCGGCAGATTGTCCAGCGGCGTCCAGTCCAGCCGACCGCCCCGCTGGGCGCTGGGGGTGGCGGAATACTGGCGGGCGGCGGCGGCGAACTGCGCCTCGGTCGTGATGGTCGCGGCGAGTTCCGCGCCGCGGGCGGCGACGGCGCCTTCGCTGCCCTGCGGGGCGGGCATGACCATTTCCGACAGCAGCACCTGGGTGACGATCGGGGTCTCGATCTCCTTCCTCATGGCCTGGTCGATTTCCGCGTCGCTGACCCGGACGGTGGGCAGGATGCGCTGGCGCACCACCTCGCGCCAGGCGACGCCCGACTTGACGAAATCGCGATACGCCTGCCGTTCGACGCCGTTTTCGGCCAGCTGCCGGGTGAACTGGTCCACGTCCATGTCGGCGCGGCCGGCGAACTCCGCTAGCCCTTCCTCAAGCCCCTTGTCGCTGACCGTGATCCCGATCGAGCGCGCCGCGTCCAGTTTCAGCCGGTCGTCGATCAGCGCCTTCAGCGCCGCCTCACGCTCGGCCCCCGGGGCGCGCAGCAGGGTCATGAAACGCACGCGCTGGTCCAGTTCGTATTGCGTCACGGCCGAGTTGTTGAGGAACACCAGCGGCGTCAGCGGTCCGTCGGCCCGAACCGCGCCGGGCGCGACCGTGCCCGCCAGCAGCGCCGCCACCATCGTTGCCTGTAAGATCCGCCGCATCGCCATCCCCATCCTGGTCTTGCGCGCGACCCTAGCGCAGGCAGGCGCGCCGCGCCACAGTCCGCGCGCCCGCCGTGTCGTTGCCGGGATCGCGCCCGAACCCGCCCAGCCGCACCGACAGGCCGACGTCGGTGTCGGCGCGCACGTCGTCGGAGGCCGTGAACCGGCGCGACACGGCGAAATCGACCGTCACGCATTCGTTGCGGTATTGCAGCCCCAGTTCCGCCGTCTGCGCCCGGTCGGCGTTGAAGTCATAGCGGCCCTCGGCGCTGGCCCACCAGCCGGGCGCCATCTGCCAGCCCGTCGTCGCCGTCACCTCGGACACGTCGGACGCGCGGTCGGGTTCGGTGTCGGCGTCCAGCCACAGATAGCCCGCGGACAGCTGAAAGCCGGGGCGCAGCCAGCCCATGCGCATTTCGCTGCGGTGCATGTCGAAATCGTCGTCGAACAGCGCCCGGCTGGCGACGGCCAGCCCCTGGTTGCCGGTATAGGTCGCGGCCAGCAGCCAGTCGGACCGTCCCCCGCCCAGAAAACCGCCGCGGTCGGCGAACACCGGGGCGTCATGGTCGCGCAGGACGCGGCCGGCGGTGACGCCCACCGACCAGCCGGTCGGGTCGATCCGGGTCCAGGTCAGGCCGAGATTGGCGCGCAGCCCGGTTTCGCGGGCGTCCCAGCCGGGCATCCGGTCCAGCGAGAACAGGTTGCCCTCGTCGAACTCGACAAGGCGGCTGTCCTCGTTCGGGATGTCGTCGGCGTCGTCGCGGTCCGGTGACCAGACCAGCTGCGCGACGGGTTCCAGCACATAGGTCGCGTCGCCCGCATGGGCCATCAGCGGCCAGCGCAGTTCGGCCGCGACCGTGGGATCGGCCCGCGCGGCGGTGCTGTCAAAGCGGCTGTCCTGGCGGATGCGGAACAGGTCGGCGTCCAGCCGGGTCTGCACCGCGCCCAGCACGCCGCCGCCCAGCACCGCCTGCCGGCGCCAGTCCACCCGCGCCGACAGGCGGGCCATGTCGCGGCCCACGATGTCCTCGCCCGCGCTGCGGCGGTGGGCGTGGGTGGACAACGTGACGCCCCCCTCGCCGCCGATGACGGGGGGGCGAAAGCGGCGTTCCCACAGCGCGTTGGCGACCAGGCCGGGCGAGGTTTCGTCGTCCTCCTCGTCGCGCAGGGTCTGATAGTTGCCGATCCGCGCCGACACCAGCCGGTCGCGGCCGACGCGTTCCAGGGTCACGCCGCTCCACAGGCGGTCGGCGTCGGTGATGTCGTAATCCAGCAGATAGGCGCGGTCGGACGCGGTCTGGACCTGCACGCCCAGCCGGTAATCGTGCGGCAGCGCGAACCGGGCCGCGCCGAAGACATAGCCGCGCGTCTCGCCGGGCAGGATGTCGTCGCGGCTGATCGCGCCGTTCAGCTCCATCGCGCCGGCGGCGAAGGCCTGGCGATAGCGCAGCTCCATCGTCGCGGTGCGGCTGGCCGAGACATAGGGCGTCACCGTCACGTCGGCGCTGTCGCCCAGCGTGACGAAATACGGCAGCTTGACCCCGAACCCCAGCCCCGAGGTGGTGCGGAACCGCGGCGTCAGGAACCCGGTCATGCGGTCCACCGTCGGGTCCGGCGCGCTGAGGACGGGCAGCGCCCCCACCGGCAGGCCAAAGGCGCGGAACTGCGCGCCCTCGAACCGCAGGCGGCGCGTCTCGGCGTCGTGGGTGATGCGGCGGGCGCGGATTTCCCACAGCGGCACCGGATCCGAGGCGCAGACCTGGCAGGACGAGGCGACGACATGGGTCAGCGTCGTCATCCGCCCCTCGCCGGTGCGGCGGACCTCGGCGGCGGCCAGCTGCAGCTCGCGCGCAAGGACCAGCCGCGCGCCCACCAGCAGCCCGTCGCGCAGCCCCTCGTCCAGCTGGGCGGCGTCGGCGACCAGCACGGTTTCGTCGGGGGTGCCGGCCTTCTCGGGTTCGGACAGGTGGATCGGCCCCTCGATCGCCATCGTGCCCGCGACGCTGTCATAGACGACGCGTTCCGCGACCAGCCGCGCGCCCTGGAACCAGACGACGACGCCGCCCGAGGCGGTCAGCACCCGGTCGCCCGACAGATCGACGCGGTCGGCCAGCAGGGTGGCTGCGCCCGCGTCCGGCGGCGCGGTGTCGGGCAGGACGATGCGGGCGGGCGGGGGGTCGGCCGCGCGCGGCAGGGTCGCGGGCGCCGTGCCATCGGCCAGCGGCGCGTCGCGGGGGCCGGTTTCGGTCGGGGCCAGCGCCGGCCCCTCGCGGTTGCCCCACAGCGACAGCAGGCCCTGCGCCGTTGCGGGCGGCGCCCCCGCCAGCAGCAGCGCCAGCGCGCCAGCGGCCAGCGCGCAGCAAGGGGCGACGCCCCGCCGGGGCAGGGGGCCGCGCCGGATGCCGGCCAGGCGGGTGCCGGTCAGCCCGCCGGGTCGGGTGCCGGACAGGCCGGCGGGTCGGGTGCCGGGCGGGCCGGCGGGCACAGGGTCGCGCATCATCCGTCCTCAAGCCTCAGCAGCGCGGCCAGCGCCAGCAGGACGGCCGCCGCCGGCGGGGCAAACGCCGCCGCCGCCGCGGGCACCTGCCCGGTTTCACCCATCACCTGCGCCAGGTTGCGCAGAAAGAACAGCCCCACGCCCGCGGCGAATGCGGCCAGCACCAGCACGCCCGTGCGCCGGCCGCGCGGCGGGCGCATGGTGAACACCGCCGCCAGCATCACCATCGCCGCCATCAGCGCCGGGCGGGCCAGTTCCTGCATCAGCCAGACGCGGTGGCGCAGCCCCGAAAACCCGGCCCGCTCCAGCCCGGCGATGAAATCGGGCAGCTGCCAGACCGGCACCGCCTCGGGCGCGCCAAAGCCGTCGCGGATGCGGGCGGCGGTCAGTTCGGTGGGCAGCGTCAGCGTGTCGGCGGTGCGGGCGGTGCGTTCCGGGTTGGGGGCGGTCAGCGGCCATTCCTTGACGTCGCGCAGCGTCCAGCGCCCGGCGTCCAGCCGCGCCTCGCGCGCCTCGATCCGGCGCACGGGACCGGAATTGGCGTCGAAGATCAGGAAGGTCGCGTCGAACAGCGCCGTCGCGTCCGAACTGGCGCGGGCGGCGCGGATGACGATCTGCCCGGGCCGCGACGCATCCGCCCCGGTTCCGGGGCCGGGTGCCGCCTGCGTGCCCTGCCGCAGCCAGACCGCGCCCCGGCCCAGCGACACCGCCTGCCCGTTGCCCGCGCCGGAATTGGCCGAGGCCGCGTCATAGCGTTTCGTGGTCCCCGCGACGATCGGGTTCAGGATCATCACCGCCAGCACGCCCGCCAGCGCCGCCGTGATGGCGGGCGCTGCGACGATGCGCAGTCCCGACCGCCCCGCCGCGCGCATCGCCACCAGTTCCGACGACCGCGACAGCGCGACGAACAGCGCGATCCCGGCCAGCAGCGTGATCAGCGGCAGGATGCCATAGAACCCGCCCGCGATGTTCAGCGCCGCCAGCAACGCGGCGCGGCCGAGGCCCAGCCCCTCGTCGCCAAAGCGGCGGATCTGTTCGATCAGGTCGATCAGGAACAGGATCGCCAGGAACACGCCCGCCACCAGCAGGAACATCCGCAGGAACCGCCGGGCGAGATAGCGGGGCAGGATCATGCCGCGGCCCCCGTCAGGGGCGCGGCGCGGCGGCGCGGGCGGCGGCCGCGCGCCGCCATCCACAGCGCCCCCGCCGCACCCAGCGCGCCCACGACGGGCGGCAGATACAGCATCGGCCACAGCGAGGGGTCGGCCGCGGTGCGGCTGGCCGCCGCCGTCCCCAGCCCCTGGACGGCCAGCAGCGCCACGACGGCCACCACCACCTGCCGCCAGACGCCAAAGCGGGAATAGCCGCCGGTCAGCAGCAGCGCGAAGCCCAGCATCGCCGACACCGGCGCGTTCAGCGGCTGGGCCAGCCGCTCATGCGCCTCGGCCCGGGCGCGGGGGGCGCTGGCGCCGGTGGCGGCCAGCAGATCGGCGTCGGGCGACAGCAGCCGGGCGGTGGCATAGTCGCGCAGGTCGCGGCCCTTGCGCCCCGACGAGGCGAAGGCGTCGCCCACGTCCCAGGTCAGGTCGGCGAAGCGCGTCACCGACAGGCGCGGCGGCCGGCCGTCCTGCGCCCGCAGGTTCTGCGACATGCCGCGGATCATCACCAGCCGCGGGCCGGTGTCGGTGCGCACGACCAGCGCCTCTTCGGCGGTATAGGTCGTCTGGTTGGCGGGGTCGCGCGCGTCTTCCAGAAACAGGTCCAGCAGGCGGCCGTCCGGGGCGATCTGGCGGATATACAGGGTGACGCCCTCGCCCGGATACTGGAAGACGCCGGGGCGCAGAAAGCGCGCGGTGACGTTTTCCGCGATCTCGGCCTGGCGGTCGGCCAGGCGGGCGCGCGCCATCGGCACCATGCCGTGGACCAGCGCGGCCACCATCAGCCCGACGGTCAGGCCGAAGACCAGCACCGGCCGCGCCAGCCGCCACGGCGACAACCCCGCCGCCTGCATCGCCACCAGCTCGGATTCGCCCGCCAGCCGGTTGGTGCCATAAGCCGTCGCCGCGAAGGCCGCGACCGGCAGCACCAGCGAGATCACCAGCGGCAGCGTCAGGGCGGTGAACTCCAGCACCACCAGCGCCGACTGGCCGTCCTGGATCAGCTGCTCGAACAGCTGCACCGCGCGGTTGATCCAGTAGACCGACACAAGCACCAGCGCAAAGAACCCGAACAGCGTCAGGAACTGCGTCAGCATGTAACGGTCGATCCGGGCCATTGGTCACCTTTCGCGGCCCGTCCTGATTAGCCGCACCCGGCCGGTCGGGAAAGCCCCGAGGGCAGGCCGCGCGGCGCAACCGGGGACAACCGGGGGCCAGCCCCCGGGCCCCCGGGATATTTCCGGCCAAGAGATGGGCGAAACAAGGGGCGTGCCGGGGCGGGCGCCTCTGGCAATGGCGGCGGCGGGTCGCTAGGCTTTGCCGTTCAGCGAGGAAAGGCCCCCATGACACACCCCGTCGAGATCCGTTTCCAACCCGCGGCCGACGCCGATCTGTCCGGCCGCGCGGGCCGGCTGGCCCTGATCGTGGGCGAGAACGACCGCCTGCCGCGCGGGCTGCCGCGCCCCGCCCATCAGGCGCTGACGCGGGCGCTGGGGTCCAAGGGCTGGGCCGCGGTCAAGCCCGGCGCGGCGTTCGAGGTGGCGTTCCCCGCGGGCCTTGCCGCCGATGCGGTGCAGCTGGTCCGCCTGCCCGCCCGCGCCACCGTGACCGAGGCGCGCAAGGCGGGCGCCGCCATCGGCGCGCGCATGGGCAAGGGCGCGGTGACGGTGGTCGCGGGCAACCACAGGCTGGCCGCCGAGATCGCCCTGGGAATCGCACTGCGCGGCTATGACTTCGGCGTCTACAAGTCCGCCAGCGAGGCGGAGGCGGCGACGGCCGCCGGGGACGCGCCCGCCGTGCCGCCGCAATCCGTCTCGGCCACGGGTGCCGCCGCCGACGCGCTGCTGGCCGATGCGACCGCGCCCGACGCGCCCGAAGGCCCCGCGAACGGGTCCGGGCCGCCGCAGCCCGACAAGGCCAGCGTCACCATGCTGTGCGCCGACCCCGAATCGGTCGCCCGCGCCGCCCGCGACGGCGCCGCGCTGGCCGAGGGGATATTCTTCACCCGCGACCTGGTGAACGAGCCGGCGAACGTCCTGACCACCACCGATTTCGCCGACCGGCTGCTGGCCATGCGCGAGCTGGGGCTGGAGGTCGAGGTGCTGGACGAGGACGAGCTTGCGCGCCTTGGAATGCGCGCGCTGCTGGCGGTGGGGCAGGGGTCGGAAAGCCCCAGCAAGGTCGTCGTCATGCGCTGGCAGGGCGGCGGCGACGCGCCGCCGTTCGCGCTGGTCGGCAAGGGCGTCGTCTTCGACACCGGCGGGATTTCCATCAAGCCCGCCGCGGGGATGGAGGAGATGACGATGGACATGGGCGGCGCGGGCGTCGTCGCGGGCGTCATGCGGACGCTGGCGCTGCGCCGGGCGAAAGCCAATGTCGTCGGACTGGTGGGGCTGGTCGAGAACATGCCCGACGGGCGCGCCCAGCGTCCCGGCGACATCGTCCGGTCGATGAAGGGCGACACGATCGAGATCATCAACACCGACGCCGAGGGGCGTTTGGTGCTGGCCGACGTGCTTTGGTATGCGCAGGACCGCTTCAACCCGGCCGCGATGGTGAATCTGGCGACGCTGACCGGCGCCATCATCGTCGCGCTGGGCCATGACAAGGCCGGGATGTTCGCCAACGACGACGCGCTGGCCGCCGACCTGCAAAGGGCCGCCGACGCCGAGGGCGAGGGGCTGTGGCGGATGCCGCTGGCGCCCGCCTATGACGAGCTGATCAAGTCGCGGCTGGCGGACGTCAAGAACTCGGGCGGGCGGTCGGCGGGGTCGATCACGGCGGCGCAGTTCCTGCAGCGGTTCGTCCGCAAGGACACGCCCTGGGCGCATCTGGACATCGCGGGCGTGACGCTGCCGCCGGGGGAAACCGCGCTGGCGCCCAAGGGCGCGACCGGCTGGGGCGTGCTGACGCTGGACCGGCTGATCCGCGACCGGTTCGAGCAGGGCTGAGCGGCCCCCGTGGGCGCGGCGCTGTTCTATCACCTGACGCGGTCCCCGGCCGAGGCGCTGGTGCCCTCGCTGATCGGCAAGTCGCGCGCGGCGGGCTGGCGGGTGGAACTGCGCGGCACCGGGGCGGACCGCATGGCGGCGCTGGACGAGCTGCTGTGGCAGGCCGAGGGGTTTTTGCCCCACGGCCTGGCGGGCGGCGCGCATGATGCGCTGCAACCCGTGCTGTTGACGACCGGGGGCGCGGGCGTGGGCGCGGATTGCCTGATCGCGCTGGACGGGGCGGCGGTCGATGCGGCGGAATGCGCGCCGGCGCAGCGGGTCTGCATCGTCTTTGACGGCAACGACCCCGCCGCGGTCGAGGGGGCGCGCGCCCAGTGGCGGGCGCTGACGGGCGCGGGCGTCAGCGCGGAATACTGGTCCGAGGCGGCCGGGAAATGGGAACGCAAGGCCTGACGCGTCAGCGTTCCAGCACCAGCGTATCACCCTGGAAGCCCACGCGGGCAAATCGGCGCAGATAGTCCATGCCCATCAGCGACCGGTGCAGGTCGCCGCGGATGACGACGGCGGGAACGCCGGTGTCCTCGATCTCGCCGATGCTGATGCGGTCCAGGCGGATGGTGGCGGTTTCCACGATGCCGTTCGCCGTTCGGGCCTGCCCGGCGAAGGCCAGCCGGTCCAGGTCGATGCCGATCCGCTGCGCGTCGCGTTCGCGCAGCGCCAGCGACGAGGCGCCGGTGTCCACGACGAATCGCACCGGGACGCCGTTCACCTGCGCGACCAGGTGGAAATGCCCGTCGCGGCCCAGCGGAACGTCGATGCGCGTCGCGCTCACGACCTGTTGATCGGGGGCAATTTCGCGGCGCAGGTCGTCCCACAGGCCCGCCGCCGCGATCAGCGCGACGAAGATCAGCCCCCATGCCAGCACGCCCCGCGCGGTGCTGCCGGGGCTGCGGCGGAACTCGACCACCAGAAAGCCGCCGATGGCCAGCACCAGCAGCGCAAGATAGATCAGCCGCGCCCAGTCATGGCTCATCGAAACAGCCCCGTTCCTGCCAGCCCGTCCACGATGAACTGGACCGACAGCGCCGCCAGCAGCATCCCGAAAAGCCGCGTCACCACCATCGTCCCGGTCCGCCCCAGCGCCCGCGCCAGCGGCCGCGACAGCGCGAACAGCACCAGCACCAGCGCCAGCACGGCCAGCATCACCAGGTTGACCGCCGCCCAATGCGCCCAGCCGGGCCGCTGTTCCACCAGCAGGATCATGCTGGCCAGCGCCCCCGGCCCGGCAAGCAGCGGCGTCGCCAGCGGAAAGACCGACGGGTCGTGGTCCTCGTCGGGGGTCCGCCCCTCGCGACGCTGGGTGCGGCGTTCGAACAGCATGTCCAGCGCGGTCAGGAACAAAAGGATGCCGCCCGCGATACGGAACGCGGGCAGCGAGATGCCGATCCCCGCCAGCAGCTGCGCGCCCCACAGCCCGAACAGCACCATCAGGACCAGCGCGATGCCCACGGCGCGCCAGCCGATGCGGCGCGCGCGCGCAGGCGTCATCCCCGCCGTCAGGGCGATGAACAGCGGCGCCAGCCCGATCGGGTCGATGACCACGAACAGCGTGACGAATGCGGCAAGATAGACCGGGTCCAGCATCGGGGCCTTGGTTCCTTGCGGGCGCGCCGCGGACGGCCGCCGGGGGCTGCGGCGTTCGCGCGCCGTGTTTGGGTCTTTCGGACGGGGCGGCCAGGCCCTATATGCGGGACACGGCCACAGTGCCGCAAGGGGCCGCGCCCCGATGCGCGCCCGCCCCAGGGAACGGAGAGAGAGATGCACGCACCTTCACCCATGGCGCTTTTGCTGATCGCCATCGTGGTCCTGGTCCTGTTCGGCCGGGGCAAGGTCTCGTCCCTGATGGGCGAGGTCGGCAAGGGGATCACCGCCTTCAAGCGCGGCGTCAAGGACGGCGCCGAGGACATCGAACGGGCCGCTGACGCGCCCGCCGCCGACCGCGCCACCATCGCCGCCAGCCGCACCGCCGAGGATCTGGACGCCGCCGCCGCCCGCGCCCGCGCCGAGGCCGATCGCGTGCAGGCCGAGGCCGACCGCGCCCGCGCCCGCGCCGCCGAGGGGCTGCGCGACGTCACCCCCCGCGACGACGCCCGCCTGTAACGCAAGGGCGGACGCGCAATGCTGGACGTCGGCTGGACCGAGCTGCTGCTGATCGGCGTCGTGGCGCTGATCGTGATCGGTCCCAAGGATCTGCCGGTGATGTTCCACACGCTGGGCCGCATCACCGCCCGCGCCCGCGGCATGGCGCGCGAGTTCAGCTCGGCCATGGAGGACGCGGCTAAGGCATCCGGCATGGACGAGGCCCGCAAGGAGCTGCGCGACCTGCAAAAGATGACCAGCACCCGCGCGCTGGGACTGGATGCCCTGGGCCGCGCCGCCGACAAGTTCGAGAAATGGGATCCGCTGCAGCCGATGCGCGACCAGACCGGCGCCGTGCCCGACCCTGACGCGGCCCCCCCGGCGGGCCTGCCCGCCAGGGCGGACGGCGCGCCGGCGGCCGCCGGGCCTGCAGCCGCGCCTGTGACTGCGCCCCTGCCGCCCGCGCAGACCGCACCCGCGATACCCGCAGCGACCGTGGCCCAGGCCTCCGCCGCATCGGGCGCGCCCATCCCGGCCGAGGCGCCGGGCGCGCGCCGCCTGCACGCGGTGCGCCGCAGCGAGCGGGGCTGAGCGGTGGCCAAGACGACCGACGACATCGACGACAGCTCGGCCCCGCTGATCGAGCATCTGGCCGAACTGCGCAACCGCCTGATCTGGTCGGTGCTGGCCTTCGTGATCGCGGCGGTGATGTGCTATTTCGTGTGGCAGCCGGTGTTCAACTTCCTGACCCACCCGATCTGCGGGGCGCTGGCCAAGCGCGGGCAGGAATGCGGGCTGATCATGCTGAAGGTGCAGGAAGGCTTTTTCCTGGCCATGCAGATCGCCATGTTCGGCGGCTTTATCCTGGCCTTTCCGGTGATCGCCTATCAGCTGTGGCGGTTCATGGCGCCGGGCCTCTACCGGTCCGAGAAACAGGCGTTCCTGCCGTTCCTCATCGCCTCGCCGATCATGTTCCTGCTGGGCGCGGCCTTCGCCTATTTCGTCATCCTGCCGTGGGCCTTCGACTTTTTCCTGGGCTTCCAAAGCGGCCCGCTGCAGCTGCCCGACGACCCCAAGGCCCCGGTGACGACCCAGCCCGAGATGGCGGGGATCGTGTTCCAGGGCTCGATCAGCGAATATCTGTCGCTGACGACCAAGTTCATCCTGGCGTTCGGCCTGTCGTTCCAGCTGCCCGTGGCGCTGACGCTGATGGGCAAGGCGGGGCTGGTGTCGGCGGCCGGCCTGTCCTCGATGCGCCGCTATGCCGTCGTCATCATCCTGGTGCTGGCCGCGATGGTGACGCCGCCGGACGTCATCAGCCAGGTCGTGCTGTTCATCGTGATCTATGGCCTTTACGAAATCGCGATCCAGCTGGTGAAACGCATCGAGACCAAGCGCGAGGCGCAGTTGCGCGCCGAAGGCCTGTGGGTCGATGACGACTGATCCGGCACCCGCGGGAACGACCGGCCACGCCCTGACCCGCATCGCCGATGCGCTGGACAGGCTGGCCCCGCCGCCCGCGCCCGCGCCCAGCTTTGCCGAGGCGGACGCCTATGCCTGGCACACCGCGCCCGACCGGCTGGAACCCGTGCCGCGGGTGGCGCGGGTGCCGCTGGCGCAGCTCGTCGGCATCGACCGCGCGCGCGACACGCTGCTGGCCAACACGCTGCAGTTCGCGCGCGGGCACGCCGCCAACAACGCCCTGCTGTGGGGCGCGCGCGGAATGGGGAAATCCAGCCTCGTCAAGGCCGTCCACGCCGAGGCGGTGGCGCGGGGCCTGCCGCTGGTGCTGGTGGAAATCGCCCGCGACGACCTGGACTCGGTGGCGCGGCTGCTGGCGATGCTGGCCGAAAGCGACCGCCGCTTTGTCCTGTTCGCCGACGACCTGTCGTTTTCGCACGACGACACGCAGTATAAATCGCTGAAAGCGGTGCTGGACGGCGGGCTGGCCGGGCGGCCCGGAAACGTGGTGCTGTATGCGACCTCGAACCGCCGCCACCTGATGCCGCGCGACATGATCGACAACGAACGCGCCAGCGCCATCCACCCCGGCGAGGCGGTCGAGGAGAAAGTGTCGCTCTCGGACCGCTTTGGCCTGTGGCTGGGGTTCCACCCGTGCGCGCAGGACGAATATCTGGCGATGATCCGCGGCTATTGCGACGCCTATGGGCTGGACGTGGCCCCCGAGGTTCTGCGGGCCGAGGCGATCGAATGGCAGGCGACGCGCGGCGCGCGGTCGGGCCGGGTCGCGTGGCAGTTCTTCACCGACCTGGCGGGCCGCCACGGCCTGTCGGTCTAGGGGGCGCGGACCCGCCGCCGTAAACCTTTCCGCAAGCATTCGCTGCCAGTCTGCCGGGAACGGACAGGCGATTCGGGCGGAACGGATGCAGGCGGCGGCACCATCTTCGGCAGACGACGGCCGGGCCGGGTCATCGGCCCTGCTGCGCGCGATCCGCCGCACGCGGGCGGCGGCGCCCGCCGCCGTGCCGCCCACGCCGGTGCGGACGCCGGAACGGGCGATCGCGGCGGCGGTGTCGCGCGCCGCCGACCGGGTTCACGCGCTGCCGCTGTTCTTTGACCGCATCGCCACCGGCCATGTGATGGTCGCGGAACTGGCCGAGGTGTTGCCGGACAGGCCGCTGATCCTTCTGGTGCAGGGCCCGGGCGACGCGCTGGGGGTGGTCGCGGTCTGCCCCGGACTGCTCGCCTCGCTGATCGAGATGCAGGCGCTGGGGCGCATCACGGCGCGCCCCGCCCCGGACCGTCGGCCGACCCGCACCGATGCCGTGGTCTGCAACGATTTCGTCGATGCCTGCCTGCTGGAACTTGCGGCGGAACTGGCCGGGGTGGCGGGCTTCGGCGGCGTGGCGGGGTTCCGCGTCGCCAGCTTTCTGGACGATCCCCGCCCGTTGGCGCTGTTGCTGGACGACATCCCCTATCGCCGGGTCGAGGTTCACCTGCGCGCCGGCCCGGCCGGGCAGCGCGACGGCGTGATGTTCCTTGCCCTGCCGCTTGTCCACGCCGCGCCGGAGGGCGCTGCGCCCGTTGTCCCGGCGCTGGTTGCGCATGACGCCGGCGCGGCGGAAAAGCCGGGCCGCGTCGCGGCGGGCATCCTGGCCGACACGGTCCGCGGCGCGCCCCTGACGCTGCAGGCGGTGCTGTGCCGCCGCAGCATCACCTTGGGCGAGCTGCGGGCGCTGGCGCCCGGCGACCGCATCGCGCTGCCCCTGAACGCGCTGGACATGGCGGTGCTGGAAACCCCGGCCGGCCAACCCCTGCTGCGCGGCCGGCTGGGAGAGATGGCGGGCCGCCACGCCCTGCGCCTGTCCGCCCCCGCCGGCCGCGCTGCCACGGGCGCGATGGCCGCGGATTTTGCGGCAACGCCCGGCGACGCGCTGCCGGCGGCAGGTCTTGCGGCAACCAACGCCGCCTTGGCGATGTCCGTGGCCGGGACGCCCGACGCGCACGGTGCGCCCGCGCCGCTGCGCGCGACCGCGGCCGAGCCGCCGATGGACGACATGACCGCCGCCGACCCGTTCCGCGCGATGTTGCCGACCGACCTGTCCGCGTGGGACGATCCGCCGGGGCTGGCCGTTCCGGGCGGGCCGTGACGCGTCCTGCAGTTGGCCGCGTGACGCGGCACCCCCTTTCGCCCCAGCAGGGGCCCGGCGGCCCCTGACACAAAAGCCCCCGACCGGTCAGCCCGCCAGCGCGATCTTGCCGCCGGCCAGCCGGGTGATGCGCCCGTCGAGTTCCAGCGACAGGATCACCGGCGCGACGGCGGCGGCGGCGACGCCGAGGGTGCGGATCAGCACATTCTCGTCCGTGGGCGAGGGGCCGAGCAGCGTCAACAGCCGTTGTTCCAGCGCCACCGGGCCACCCGCATCGCGGCCTTGCAGCCGGTTCGGTCGTGCGGGCGCCGCGACGTGGACCCGACCGCCAGGCGGGGGCGGGGGCGGGACCAGGCCCGGCCGATGCGATTCGCCAGCGCCCGCACGCGGCGCGGCCGGACCCGCATGAACAGCCGCATCACCTTGCCCGCGGACGGCGTCGCCCTGCCCCGCCAGCGGCGAAGCGGCACAACCATGCGCTTGCCCGGCCGCCGCGCCGGGCTGCGCCGCGTGGGGCGGGCGGACCGCGTCGCCCTGCCCCGCCAGCGGCGAAGCGGCACAACCATGCGCTTGTCCCACCGTCGCGCCGGGCTGCGCCGCAGAGGCCACGTCGCTTACCCNTCCCACCGTCGCGCCGGGCTGCGCCGCAGAGGCCACGTCGCTTACCCCTGCAAGCGCCGCACGGGCGCGATGCGCGGTCCCATGCGTTTGCCCGGCCGCGGCGTCCGGCTGCGCTTCGCGGGGGGCGGTTGCCTCGATCCCCAGCGCGGCCAGCACATCCTCGGCGTTGCGGACCAGTGTGGCGCCGTCGCGGATCAGGGCGTTGCAGCCCGCCGCGCGGGCGTCGATGGGGTGGCCGGGAACCGCCAGCACCTCGCGGCCCTGGTCCAGGGCGCAGCGGGCGGTGATGAGGCTGCCGGACCGGTGCGCGGCCTCGACCACGACCACGCCGCGCGACAGGCCCGACACGATGCGGTTGCGGGCGGGAAAGTGGCGCGCGACCGGCTGGGTGCCGGGGGGCTGTTCGGTCGCAAGGCAGCCGCGATCGGCGATGGCGCGCGCCAGACCCGCGTTCTCGGCCGGATAGATCACGTCGATGCCGCCCGCCATCACGGCGACCGTGCCGCGCGCCAGCGACGCGTCATGGGCGGCGGTGTCGATGCCGCGCGCCAGCCCGGCGACGACCGTCACGCCCGCATCGGCCAGCGCGCCCGCCATGCCGCGCGCCATCCGCAGCCCCAGCGCCGACGCGCTGCGCGCCCCGATCACGGCGACCAGCGGCCGTGTCAGGCAGGACAGATCACCCCGCACCCACAGCACCGGCGGCGCGTCGTCGATCATCGCCAGATCGGCCGGATAGCCCGGGTCATCCCAGCGCAGCAGCCGCGCGCCCGCCCGCCTGCCGGCGGCCAGTTCGGCGTGGGCCACGCCCTCGGGGCAGGGGGAATAGTCGCGGATGCCCGCCGCCGCCGCCATCGCGGGCAGCGCGTCCAGCGCGGCGAACAGCGTGCCGTGTTCCGCGACCAGCCGGTGAAACGTCGCCGGCCCGACCCGGCGAGAGCGGATGAGGCGAAGGACGGCCAGATCGTCTTCCCTCGTGGTGGGTGGGGGGTGGGGGGGATCGAAAGAAAACAACCGCTCTTCCATCGCCGCGCCCTGCCTCATCCGCAGGGCCTGTTTGCACCGCGAATGGTTAAGGAGAGGTTACCGGAATCGGTAAAATCGTCGCGGCCCGTGAAGATTCAGGCCGCCGAGCCGCCGACGGTCAGCCCGCCGATCAGCAGCGTGGGCTGGCCCACGCCAACGGGCACCCACTGCCCCTGCTTGCCGCAGTTGCCGATGCCGGGGTCCAGCAACAGGTCGTTGCCGATGGCGCCGATGCGCTGCAGCGCGGTCGCGCCGTCGCCGATCAGCGTGGCGCCGCGAATCGGCTCCTCGACCCGGCCGTTGCGGACGCGGTAGGCCTCGGTGCAGGAAAAGACGAACTTGCCGTTGGTGATGTCCACCTGCCCGCCGCCGAATCCCACGGCGTGGATGCCGTCGCGCAGCCCGGACAGGATCGCGGCGGGATCGTCGGCCCCCGGCTCCATCAGCGTGTTGGTCATCCGCGGCATGGGGGCGTGGGCAAAGCTTTCGCGGCGGCCGTTGCCGGTGGGCGCCACGCCCATCAGCCGGGCGTTCTGCCGGTCCTGCATGTAACCGACCAGCACCCCGTCGCGGATCAGGACGTTGCGGGCAGGGGGCGTGCCCTCGTCATCGACGTTCAGCGACCCGCGGCGGTCGGGCAGGGTGCCGTCGTCCACCACGGTGACGCCCGACGCGGCGACCCGCTGGCCCATCAGCCCGGAAAAGGCCGAGGCCTTCTTGCGGTTGAAGTCGCCTTCAAGCCCGTGGCCCACGGCCTCGTGCAGCAGGATGCCGGGCCAGCCGGGGCCAAGCACGACGTCCATCACGCCGGCGGGCGCGGGGACGGACCGCAAGTTGACCAGCGCGATGCGCAGCGCCTCGGCCACCAGCCCCTGCCAGTGGGCGGGGTCGATCAGCGCCGACAGACTGACGCGCCCGCCGCCGCCCGCGGTGCCGGTTTCGCGCCGCGCGTTCGATTCGACGATCACCGACACGTTCAGCCGCGACATCGGGCGGATGTCGGCGAAGATCCCGCCCTCGGGGCGCAGGATGACGATTTCCTGCAGCGACGACGCCATCGAGGCGGTGACCTGCACCACGCGCGGGTCCAGCGCGCGGGCATGGGCGTCGATCTCGCGCAGAATGGCGATACGGCGGGCCATGTCGATGCCCTCGGCCGGGTCGCCGTCGCCGTAAAGCCGGGGGCGCGGGCCTGCGGGCGGCGCGGCCATGACGCCGCCGCCGTCGCCTACCGCCAGCCGCGCCATCGCCGCGGCGTCGTCCAGCGCCGCGGCCGTGATGCGCGTCGAATGGGCGTATCCGGTGGCCGCGCCGCGCACCGCGCGCAGCCCGAAGCCCTGGCCCGCGTCATAGCTGGCGTTGCGCAGCCGCCCGTCGTCAAAGGCCAGCACCTCGCTGCGGGCGCGTTCCAGGAACAGCTCGCCATCGTCGGCGCCCGCCGTCGCACCGCGCAGCACGGACAGTGCGCGGTCGGGGTCGATCAGGTCGGAAAACGGGTCGAACGGGTCATGCATGGTGGGGCAGCGCAGTAAGGCTTTTTTCCCCACAAGTCGATAGCAGGCTTGTCGCGCCGGGCCAGATGTGGTTCTGCATCAGGAACCGAAAGGGGGGGCGGGAGGACCGTCTGCGGCCGCTTGCGAGGCGCACCCCACGGGCGAGGACAGGAACGGGAAAGCGACGAATGGCAAACTGGGCAAGGCGCGCTGCGGCAGGGCTGATCGGGACGATGGCTGCGGCCCCGGTCGCGGCACAAGAGGTTCTGGGCGATCTGCCCGTCATCGGCCGGCCCGTGAATGGCGGCATGAACTTCCAGCCCGCGGCCAGCCCGCTGGCGGTGGAACAGCAGTGGCTGGACCACTTCGTGCTGTGGATCATCGCCGCGGTGACGGTGTTCGTCTGCCTGCTGCTGCTGTGGTGCATCGTGCGGTTCAACCGCCGCGCCAACCCCGTGCCCGCACGGTTCACGCACAACACCTCGGTCGAGGTGCTGTGGACGGTCGTGCCGGTGCTGATCCTGCTGGCCATCGGCATCTTTTCGCTGCCCGCGCTGTTCCGGTCGCAGGAAATGCCGGAAAACCCCGACCTGGTCATCAAGGCCATCGGGCACCAGTGGTATTGGTCCTATGAATATCCCGACGACGGCATCGCCTTTGACGCGCTGATGCTGGCGAAGGAAGAGCTGGCCGATGCCGGCTATGAAGAGCAGGATTACCTGCTGGCCACCGACAACGCCGTGGTGGTGCCGGTGGGCGCGACGGTGCTGCTGCAGGTGACGGCGACGGACGTGATCCATTCCTGGGCGCTGCCGGCGTTCGCGGTCAAGCAGGACGCCGTGCCGGGCCGGATCGCGCAGCTGTGGTTCCAGGCCACGCAGGAGGGCGTGTATTTCGGCCAGTGCAGCGAGCTGTGCGGCATCAACCACGCCTATATGCCGATCACCGTCAAGGCCGTCAGCCAGGAGAAATACGACGCCTGGCTGGCCGAGGCGCAGACCACGATGGCCGCCGACGCGGGCGACGTGCTGCCGCAGTCGCCGGTGCGGCTGGCGCTGGCGCGCTGACCGGCGTGACGGACATCCGCTCATACGAATCCGGTGCGGCGGCGCAGTCCGCCGCCGCCGAGCCGCAGTTCGGCGACTATGTTGCGCTGCTCAAGCCGCGGGTCATGTCGCTGGTCGTGTTCACGGCCTTTGTCGGGCTGTTCGTGGCGCCGGTGCCGCTGGACCCCTTTGTCGGGTTCTGCGCGATCCTGTTCATCGCCCTGGGCGGTGGCGCGTCGGGCGCGCTGAACATGTGGTATGACGCCGACATCGACGCGGTGATGAACCGCACCCGCCGCCGCCCGATCCCCGCCGGCCGCATCCAGCCCGACGAGGCGCTGGCGATGGGGCTGTTCCTGTCGGGGCTGGCGGTCGTCATGCTGGGGCTGGCGGCGAACTGGTTCGCGGCGGGCTTCCTGGCCTTCACCATCTTTTTCTATGCCGTCGTCTACACGATCTGGCTGAAACGCTCGACGCCCCAGAACATCGTGATCGGCGGCGCGGCGGGCGCGTTCCCCCCGATGATCGGCTGGGCCTGCGCGACCGGCGGCATCGGCATCGAATCGCTGCTGATGTTCGCGCTGGTCTTCTTCTGGACGCCGCCGCATTTCTGGGCGCTGGCGCTGTTCATGAAGGAAGACTATCACAGCGCCGGCGTGCCGATGCTGACCGTGACGCACGGCCGGGCGGTGACGCGACGCCACATCTTTGCCTATACGCTGGTGCTGGCGCCGTTCGCGCTGTGGCTGGGGCTGACCTCGGTCGGCGGGCCGCTGTATCTGGCGGTGGCGGTGGTCCTGAACGCGCTGTTCATCATGGGCGGCTGGCGCATTCTGCGCCGGGACGAGGCGGCGGCGCAGGCCGACGGCTATCGCGTCGAAAAATCGTTCTTCCGGCTGTCGCTGATCTATCTGTTCGCGCATTTCGCGGCGCTTGCCGTGCAGCATGTTCTGGGGGGCTGGTGATGGGCATTGCGCATGAACACGACCTGCACCGCCGCCGTGGCGGCCGCAACGTCGGGCTGGGGCTGGTGCTGGCGGCCTTTGTCGCGCTGGTCTTCGGCCTGTCGGTGGCCAAGATCCGCAACGGCGACCTGATGCAGGCGTTCGACCACCAGCCGCGCGCCTCGGTCCTGCCGCGCGACCCCGCGGCGCCCGTGGCGCAGCCCGCCGCGCCCCAGGCCCCGGCCGGGAGGGCATCGCCATGACCGCCGCGCCCGACCGCAACATGCGGCTGGTCCGCCGGCTGATCGCCCTTGTCGTCTTCATGGGCGCGGCGGCGTGGGCGGCGGTGCCGTTCTATTCCTGGTTCTGCCAGGTCACCGGGTTCGCCGGGACGCCGCAGGTCGCCACCGAAAGCCCGGCCGACGGCGACGTGCTGGACGAAACCGTCCGCGTCCGCTTCGACGCCAACGTCATGCCGAACCTGGGCTGGACCTTCCGCCCGATGCAGCGCGACATGACGCTGCGCATCGGCGAGACCGGCCTTGCGTTCTACGAGGCGGTCAACAACACCGACGAGACGATCACCGGGACCGCCAGCTATAACGTGTCGCCCGACGCCGCCGGGTATTACTTCGACAAGATCGAATGCTTCTGCTTTACCGAGCAGACGCTGAAGCCCGGCGAACGGATCGAGATGCCGCTGACCTTCTTCGTCGATCCCGACATCGTGGACAGCCGCGACGCCGGCCGCATCCGCGACATCACGCTGAGCTATACATTCTTCCGGTCCGAGCCGACGAAATCGGCCGAGGCCACGATCGACGGGGCCGCGCGCCCCGCCGTCAACTGACACGACGACCCCGGGGAGACGCGCCGACATGGCCCACGCCAAGAATCACGACTATCACATCTTGCCGCCCTCGCTGTGGCCGTTCATCTGCGCGGTCAGCACCTTTGCGATGCTGACCGGCGGCGTCATGTGGATGAAGACCGGCACCCCCTGGCTGTTCCTGATCGGCCTGGCGGGCGTGCTGTATGTCATGTGGGGCTGGTGGTCCGACGTCGTCCACGAGGGGCAGACCGGCGATCACACCCCGGTTGTCCAGATCGGCCTGCGCTATGGCGTGATCCTGTTCATCATGTCCGAGGTGATGTTCTTTGCCGCGTGGTTCTGGGCCTTCTTCAAGAACGCCCTCTATCCGATGGGCGAGATGTCCCCGATCAAGGACGGCGTCTGGCCGCCCGAGGGGATCGAGACGTTCGACCCCTGGCACCTGCCGCTGATCAACACGCTGGTCCTGCTGCTGTCGGGCGTCGCCGTGACCTGGGCGCACCACGCGCTGGTCCACGACAACGACCGCAAGACGGTGATCCGCGGGCTGATCGTCGCCGTGATCCTGGGGGTCTGTTTCACCATCCTGCAGGCCTATGAATACAGCCACGCCGCGTTCGGCCTGTCCGACACGGTCTATGGCGGCGTGTTCTTCATGGCGACCGGGTTCCACGGGTTCCACGTCATCATCGGGACGATCTTCCTGCTGGTCTGTCTGGTCCGGTTCTCGCGCGGGCAGATGACCCAGACGCAGCATGTCGGGTTCGAGGCGGCGGCGTGGTACTGGCACTTTGTCGACGTGGTGTGGCTGTTCCTGTTCGCCGCGATCTATATCTGGGGCCGCTGACCGGTCCCGTTCCGGTGCGGCGCGCGGGGGCGACCTCGCGCGCCGTTTCCATTGCGGGCTGCCCGCCCTCCGAAAGCCGCAAGGGGTGACATGCGCCGCTATCTTGGACCCGTGCTGTTCGGCCTGATCGGCTGCGCGATTCTGGTCGCCCTGGGCGTCTGGCAGTTGCAGCGCGCAGAATGGAAAGCGGGACTGCTGGCCCAGATCCAGCGCGGCATCGACGCCGCACCCGGCCCGCTGCCCGCGGCCGTCGATGCGTCGATGAAATACCGCCCCGTGACGGTCGCGGGCACCACCACCGGGGACGAGTTGCTGGTGCTGGGCGGCACGCGCGAATCCGGCGCGGGATACCGCATCGTGTCCGGCTTCGTGACCGACGACGGGCGCCGGATCATGCTGGACCGCGGCTTTGTCCCCGAGGATGCGCGCCACGCCCCCCGCCCCCCGGTATCGCTGCAGGTGGACGGCAATTTGCACTGGCCGAACGAGGCCACCAGCGCCACGCCCGCCCCGAACCTGTCCGAGAACATCTGGTTTGCGCGCGACGTGCCCGGCATGGCCGCTGCGCTGAATACCGAACCCGTGCTGGTCGTGGCCGCCCGGGTCGCGGGCGACGGGCAGGGCGTCACGCCGATCCCCGTCGGCATCGAGGGCATCCCGAACAGCCACATGGGCTATGCGATCCAGTGGTTCGGGCTGGCCCTTGTCTGGGCAGGGATGACAGGCGCGCTGATCTGGCGTATCAGGCAACGCCGGTTCTAGATGGGACCGGCCGAGGATCATCCGATGCAATATATCTCGACCCGCGGGGCCGCCCCCGTCCTGCCTTTTGCCGAAACGATGCTGACGGGCCTTGCGCGGGACGGCGGGCTGTATGTGCCCGAGACCGTGCCGGTGCTGACGCCCGCCGAGATCGCCGCGCTGGAGGGCGCGAGCTATGAGGAGGCCGCGTTCCGCGTGATGCAGCCTTTTGTCGCGGAAAGCTTTTCCGAGACCGAACTGCGCGAGGCGATCCGCCGCGCCTATCAGGGTTTCGGCCACCCCGCCCGCGCGCCTCTGGTGCAGCTGGCGCCGGGGCATCACCTGCTGGAGCTGTTCCACGGCCCGACGCTGGCGTTCAAGGATTTCGCCATGCAGCTGATCGGGCAGCTGTTCCAGATCGCGCTGGCGCGCGAGGGCCGGCGCATCACCATCGTGGGCGCGACCAGCGGCGACACCGGGTCGGCCGCGATCGAGGCGTTCCGCGGCCTGCCCAATGTGGACGTGTTCATCCTGTATCCGCACGGCCGCGTCAGCGAGGTGCAGCGCCGCCAGATGACGACGCCGGACGAGGCCAACGTCCACGCGCTGGCGATCTCGGGCACCTTCGACGACGCGCAGGCGCGGCTGAAGGATCTGTTCAACGACCACGATTTCCGCGACGGCGTGGGGCTGGCGGGCGTGAACTCGATCAACTGGGCGCGGGTGCTGGCGCAGGTGGTCTATTACTTCACCGCCGCCGTCAGCCTGGGCGCGCCGCATCGCGCGGTCAGCTTTACCGTGCCGACCGGCAACTTCGGCGACATCTTCGCGGGGTCCATCGCGCGCCGGATGGGCCTGCCGATCGATCGGCTGGTGGTCGCCACGAACCAGAACGACATCCTGGACCGCGCCCTGCGGACCGGCGAATACAGCGTCGGGCGGGTCGAGCCGTCGATGTCGCCCAGCATGGACATCCAGGTCAGTTCCAACTTTGAACGGGCGCTGTTCGCGGCCTATGGCGGCGACGGCCGCGCCGTGGCGCAGCTGATGGAGGAGCTGAAGTCCGGCGCCTTCACCATCAGCCAGGGCGCGCTGGATCAGTTGCGCGACGAGTTCGCCTCGGGCCGCGTGTCCGAGGCCGAGACGCTGGCGACCATCGCCCGCGTCCGCGCCCAGACCGGCCAGGTCGTCTGCCCCCACACCGCCGTGGGGATCGAGGTCGCCGACCGCAACCGCGTCCCCGGCACGCCGATGATCACGCTGGCGACCGCCCACCCGGCCAAGTTCCCCGATGCCGTCGAACAGGCCATCGGCATCCGCCCGGCGCTGCCGCCGCACATGGCCCGGCTGGGCGAGCTGCCCGAGCGGGTGACGCGGGTTGAAAACGACAGCGCCGCGCTTAAGTCCTTGATCCTTGAACGGAGAACGGCTTGACGGACGTCCAGATCACCACCCTTGCGAACGGCCTGCGGGTCGCCACCCGCCTGATGCCGGGCCTGCATTCCGCGTCGGTAGGCGTCTGGGTCAACGCTGGCGGCCGCGACGAGCGGCTTGAGCAGAACGGCATCGCGCATTTCCTGGAACACATGGCGTTCAAGGGCACCGCCCGGCGCAGCGCCCTGCAGATCGCCGAGGCGATTGAGGACGTGGGCGGATACATCAACGCCTATACCTCGCGCGACGTGACCGCCTATTACGCGCGGGTTCTGGCGGGCGACGTGGCGCTGGCGATGGACGTGATCGGCGACATCGTGCTGAACCCGGTGTTCGACGGGCGCGAGATCGAGGTCGAGCGCGGGGTCATCCTGCAGGAAATCGGGCAGGCGATGGACACGCCCGACGACGTGATCTTCGACTGGCTGCAAGAGGCCGCCTATCCCGACCAGGCGATGGGCCGCACGATCCTTGGCCCGGCGGAACGGGTGTCGGGGTTTTCGCGCGACGATCTGTCGGGGTTCGTGGCCGAGCATTACGGCCCCGGCCAGATGATCGTCGCCGCCGCAGGCGCCGTCGATCACGACGCCATCGTCCGCCAGGCCGAAGCGATGTTCGGCCATCTGTCGCCGGTCATCGGCGCCACCCGCGAGCCCGCCCGCTGGCTGGGCACCGAGCAGCGTCGCGTCAAGCGCCTTGAACAGGCGCATTTCGCGCTGGCGTTCGAGGGGCCGGGCTATCTTGCGCCGGATTTCTATGCCGCCCAGATCTGGACGGCGGCGCTGGGGGGCGGCATGTCGTCCCGGCTGTTCCAGAAGATCCGCGAGGAACGGGGGTTGTGCTATTCGATCTTTGCGCAGTCCGGGTTCCATGACGACACCGGGATGGTGACGATCTATGCCGGCACCGCGGGCGACCAGTTGGCGGACCTTGCGCATCTGACCATCGACGAGATCCGGCGGTCGGCGGACGATCTGACCGGGGCCGAGGTGGCGCGCGCCAAGGCGCAGCTGAAGGCCGGGCTGCTGATGGGGCTGGAAAGCCCGTCCAGCCAGGCCGAACGCATCGCCCGCACGCTGGCGATCTGGGGCCGCGTGCCAGACGCGGCCGAGGTGGCCGCCCGCATCGACGCCGTGACCGCGGCCGAGGTGCGCGACCACGCCGCGGCCCTGATCGCCGCCGCACGGCCCGCGCTGGCGCTGTATGGGCCGGTGAAAAAGGCCCCGGCGCGCGACGCCCTTGCCCAGCGGCTTGCCGCCTGATGTTCGCCCGCCGCCGTTCGCCCCGGTTGGAAACCGAGCGGATGGTGCTGCGCCTGCCCACCCACGGCGATTTCGCCGACTGGACGAGCTTGCGCGCCGAAAGCCGCGCCTTTCTGACGCCGTGGGAGCCCGTCTGGCACGCCGACCATCTGTCGCGGCGCGCCTTCACCAACCGCGTTTATTGGGCCGGGCGCGCCAGCCGGGGCGGCACCGCGCTGCCCCTGTTCCTGATCCGGCGCGACGGCACCTTTCTGGGCGCCGTCACGCTGGACAACATCCGCCGCGGCCCCGCGCAGATGGGCACGCTGGGATACTGGATCGGCGCCCCCTTTGCCCGCCAGGGCTTCATGCGCGAGGCGATCGGCGCGGTCGTGGCCCATGCCTTCGGCCCGATGGACCTGTCCCGGATCGAGGCCGCCTGCCTGCCCGAGAACGCCGCCAGCCGCGGGGTGCTGGAAAAGGCGGGGTTCAAGTATGAGGGCGTCGCGCAAAGCTTTCTGCAGATCAACGGGCGCTGGCGCAACCATGTGCAATATGCCAGCCTGCGCAGCGACCGGCGCGGGCGGACCGATGCGCGCTGACGCGCGCAGGGGGGCTGCGCGCCCCCATCGTCGCAAGCGACGATTCCCCGCGGGATATTTTCGCAAGGAAGAAGGGGCGAGATGCTGAACCCTGCCGACGAACGGCTGGCGGCCGTGCTGCCCCCCGGCGTGCTGCGGCCGGTCGAGGACCGTTACCTGGACGAGCCGCGCGGCCGCTATCGCGGACAGGGCGGGCTGGTCGCCGCGCCGCGCAGCGTGGACGAGGTGGCGGCCGTGGTGCGGGCCTGCGGCCACGCCCGCGTGGCCATCGTGCCGCGCGGCGGCGGGACGGGGCTGGTGGGCGGCTCGGTCATGGGCGCGGGCCCCGCGCCGCTGATCCTGTCGCTGGAACGGATGACCGCCATCCGCGACATCTGGCCGGCCGAGGATGTGCTGGTCGCCGAGGCGGGCGCCACGCTGGAACAGGTCCAGGCCGCCGCCCGCGCCGCCGGGCGGATGTTCCCGCTGGCGCTGGCGAGCCAGGGCACCGCGCAGATCGGCGGCGTGCTGGCCGCGAACGCAGGCGGGACGGCGGTGCTGCGCTGGGGGAACGCCCGCGCCCTGTGCCTGGGGATCGAGGCGGTGCTGCCCGACGGGTCAATCGTCCACGACCTGAAACGGCTGCGCAAGGACAACACCGGCTATGCGATCCGCGACCTGCTGATCGGGGCCGAGGGAACGCTGGGCATCATCACCGCCGCCAGCCTGCGCATGGCCCCGCCGCCCGCGGGCGTGGCGACCGCGATGCTGGCGGTGCCCGACCCCGCCGCGGCGCTGGCGCTGCTGGGGCTGGCGCAGGCGCGGTTCGCCGGATGCGTCACCGCGTTCGAGCTGATCGCGGGGCAGGGGCTGGCGTTCCTGACCGAGGTGCTGCCCGACATCCGCCAGCCGCTGCCCGGCGCGCCGTGGTCGGTGCTGCTGGAACTGTCGCTGCCGCAGGGGCTGGCGCCGGACGAGGCGCTGGCGGGCCTGCTGGAAAGCGCGATGGGGGACGGGCTGGTCACCGACGGGGCGCTGGCGCAGTCGGGCGCGCAGGCGGCGGCGTTCTGGACCCTGCGCGAGCATCTGCCCGAGGCGAACCGGCGCATCGGCGCGATCTCGTCCCACGACATCAGCCTGCCGCTGTCGGAAATCCCGCGCTATATCGCGGACGCGGGCGCGTGGCTGGCGGCGATGGGCGACATGCGGGTCAACTGTTTCGGCCATCTGGGCGACGGCAACCTGCATTACAACGTCTTTCCCGCCCTTGGTCGCAGGCGCGAGGAGTATGACGCCCTGCGCCCCCGGGTCCAGGAAACGCTGCACCAGATGGTGGTGGACCGGGGCGGGTCGTTTTCGGCCGAACACGGGGTCGGCAGGCTCAAGGCCGCCGACCTGGCGCGCTGGGGCGATCCGGCGCGGCTGGCCGCGATGCGGGCGATCAAGGCGGCGCTGGACCCTCTGGGGATCATGAACCCCGGCGCGGTTCTCGGGCCAGGTTGATCGGGGCACGGTTGATCAGGCCGGGTTGATCGCGGCCGAGTTGATCCCCGCCGCCCCCGGACCTATATCGGGGGCCGAAGGACGACCTTCCCCATCATGGGCGGCACGCGGGACGGCCCGGCAAAGGAACCGATCCCATGCGCACCACCCTTGACCGCATCCGCCACGCCATCCTGTTCGAACTGATCGGGCTTGTCCTGCTGATCGGCGGCGGGGCGATCCTGACCGGCTTTGACGTGCACGCGCTGGGGGCGATCGGCGTCGTGTCGTCGCTTGTGGCGACGGCGTGGAACTATGTCTTCAACCTGATCTTTGACCGCGGCATGCTGCGGCTGCGCGGCAGCGTCATCAAGACCCACCGCATCCGCGCCCTGCACGCCCTGCTGTTCGAGGCGGGGCTGCTGGTCCTGCTGCTGCCCTTCGTCGCGTGGATGCTGCAGGTGTCGCTGTGGCAGGCGTTCCTGTTCGACCTGACCATCGCGGTTTTCTACATCCTTTACGGCTATGCCTTCAACTGGGGCTATGACCGCGCCTTCCCGCCGCCCGAGGCCAAGGCCAGGGCGGCTCAGTCCCCGTCGAACGCGCAAAGCGCGTGAACCTCGACGCCTGCGTCCTCGACCACGCGCCGGCCGCCCAGGTCCGGCAGGTCGATGACGAAGGCCGCGCCCATGACCTGCGCGCCCAGCCGCCGGCACAGGCCGATGGCGGCGGCGGCGGTCCCGCCCGTCGCCAGCAGGTCGTCCACGATCAGCACCCGCTCGCCCTCGCGGATGGCGTCGTCGTGGATCTCCATCACCGCCTCGCCGTATTCCAGCGCATAGGCCTGGCTGATGACCGTGCCGGGCAGCTTGCCCTTTTTGCGGATCGGGACAAAGCCGGTGGTCAGCTGATGCGCCACCGCGCCGCCCAGGATAAAGCCCCGCGCCTCGAGCCCCACGACCTTGTCGATGGGGATGCCCGCATAGGGCGACAGCAGCTGGTCGACCGCGATGCGAAAGCCGCGGGCGTCGGCGAACAGCGTCGTTACGTCGCGGAACACGATGCCTTCGTGCGGGAAATCCACGATGCTGCGGATGTAATCCTTGACGGTTTTCTGGGGGCGGCTCATGGGCGGATCATCTCGAACCGGTCGGTGACGATGCAGTAATCGCGGTATCCCATGCGGGCCAGCCAGCCGGTGTGGGACAGGTCGAACCGCCCGTCGCGCACGCAGTCGGGCCGCAGGTGGATGCCGGTGACGACGCCCAGCACGATGTGGTTGGCCTCGCCTGCCTGACGGATGATGCGCGTCATGCGGCATTCGAGCGATGCCGCCGCCTCGGCCACGCGCAGGCAGTCGATGGTTTCGCAGGCGACGCCGGTGACGCCGGCCGCCTCGAACTCGGACGTGCCGGCGGGCAGGGCGGCCGAGCTTGCGTTCGCCGCGTCCTTCAGCGCGCCGTCGGCGATATTGACGCAAAAGACCCGGCTCTCCGCGATCTGGGCCACGCTGTCCTTGGTGCCGGGCCGGTCCGGCTTGGTCCCGGTGGACGCGAACATCACCTGCGGCGGGACATAGGCGGTGGCGTTGAAGAAGGAATAGGGCGCAAGGTTGTCGCCCAGCCGCCCGCGGGTCGAGATCCACCCGATGGGACGGGGCGCGACGATGGCGTTCCAGGGATTGTGGGGCAGGCCGTGGCCGTTTTCGGGGCGATAGAACATGGGGCCTCCTGCAAGTTCGGCGCATCCTGCCCGCGCCCGCGTGCCGCTGCAACCATCGCGGCGGGGGCCGCGGGGCAATCGTCCGGTCACGCGGTTTTGCCGTTCAATCCCGCGGTGCGCGATGCTAACCGGCGGCGTGAGGACGCAGCGAGGCCCGATGTATCAGCTTTGCCCCGAGACCGACGCCGACACCCCCGAGGTCGAGGCGCTGCTGGATACATGCTTTGGCCCGGGGCGCACGGCGCTGTCGTCCTATCGGCTGCGCGACGGGGTGCCGGCCGTGCCGGAACTGTGCCTGACGCTGCGGGGCGACGGCGATGCGATGGTTGCCGCGATCCGTTACTGGCCCGTGCGGGTGGGGGGGCGCACCGTCCTGCTGCTGGGGCCGGTCGCGGTCCACCCGACCGCGCAGGGCGAGGGGCTGGGCGGGCTTTTGATGCGCGAAAGCCTGGCGCGGGCCGCGGCGATGGGCTGGTCGCGGGTCATGCTGGTGGGCGACGCGCCCTATTACGGCCGCTTCGGCTTTGCCCGGCTGGACGGGGTCGAGATGCCGCCGCCCACCAACCCCGACCGGGTGCTGGGGCTGGAACTTAGCCCCGGTGCATGGGTTGGGCTGCGGGGCGCGGTGACGCGCGAGACGCGGCCCGACGTGCTGGCCGGACTGGCCGAGATCGAGGACAGCCCCGACCTGCGCGCGGCCTGCGCCGAGGTCGAGGTGACAAAGGACGATGCCCATGCCCGCACCGCGGATCACCCCACGCCAAGCCGTTCTGCCGCCCATCGCTGACCCCGGCGTCCACGTCCAGATCGACAAGCTGGCCCGGCGCTATGTCGCGGCGGGCGGGCTGGGGATGAACCTGCTGTCCACCGTCGGCGGCAGCGCCGAGGGGCTGATCGCGCGGCTGCCGGCGTTCGTGCGCACCCGGCTGGACGACATCACGCTGGCGGGGCTGGACCGCGCCTTTGGCGCCGCCGCCCGGTCGCGGCGGCTGATGCGCGACCGGGGCGACTGGTTCAACCGGCTGGCGTCCACCGTGTCGGGCGCGGCGGGCGGCATGGCGGGCCTGCCGGGCGCGATGGTCGAGCTGCCGCTGACGATCACCATGCTGCTGCGCGCGATCCTGGACATCGCGGCCGAACACGGGCTGGACCCCGACAGCGACGAGGTGCGGACCGAGGCGCTGCGCGTCTTTGCCGCCGCCGGTCCGATGGCCGACGACGACGGCACCGACCTGGGCCTGCTGGCGGCCAAGCTGTCGATCACCGGCCAGACCGTGCAGGGCCTGATCGCCCGCATCGCGCCGCGCCTGTCGGCGGTGCTGGGCCAGAAACTGGCCGCGCAGGCGACGCCGGTGTTCGGCGCGCTGGCGGGGGCCACGATCAACTATACCTTCGCGCGCTATTACCAGGAAATCGCGCGGGTGCATTTCGGGCTGATGCGGCTGGCGGTGGAAACCGGTCTGCCGCGCGAATCGCTGACCGAGGCGCTGCAGGACCGCATCGGGCAACTGCAGGACGAAAAGGCACAGCGGCGCGCGCGCCGGGCCTGACACGGGCGGGGGGTGGCCGCGCGGCCGGGGCGCGGCGGCGCAACGCGGAGTCAGACGGCGCGGGGGGTGAGATCGCGCCGCATGGCACTGCGGCCCGCTGGAACCGGGGCGGGGGTGCAAGCACGCACCCGACATTACCTGGTTTCTTCTTGGCACAAATACTCAGGACTTCAGGGCTTCCGGTCTTTGCCGGCGCCACACGCTGGACGCAGCCCCCGGCTGGCATCGCCCAGAGGCCGCGCGCGGGCAAGATGGCCCCGCGAAGGGCGAGGGGCGCGCCTAAACCTCCGCCTCGGCCGCCAGCGTCAGGGGCGCCGTCTCTACCGTCAGGTCGTCGGTGCCGAGGCCGCCCTGCGGCCGCGCCAGCCGCGCGCGCGTCACCCACAGCAGCCGTTCCTGGGCGCGGGTGATGGCGACATAGGCCAGGCGTTTCCACAGCGGCAGCCCGGCCTCGACCCGGTTGGCCCAGGCGGCGGCCGAGATGTCGGGCGCGAACACCTGCACGTCGGGCCACTGCGACCCTTGCGCCTTGTGGATCGTGACCGCCGCGCCGTGCAGGAAGGCCGCGCCCATGCGGGCGGCATAGGGGATGAAGGGTTCGTCCACCTCGGGCGTCTCGATCTTGATGATGCTGGCGGCGGACAGGCGCGGTTCCATCGCGCCGATGACGTGCAGGCGCGAGAAGCCGGGCTTTTTCCCCGGTCCCAGATAGATGACCTGCGCGCCCTTGATCAGGCCCCGCGCCTCGAGGTCGATGCGCTTTTTCCGGTGCTTCAGCGGCAGCTCGATCCCGTCGCAGATCAGGGGCTCGCCGGGCAGCAGCGCGTCGCCGGGCGCGCCGTGGGCGGCGCGGAACGCGGTGATCAGCCGCACGCGGGTCGCGTTGCGCCAGACCAGCACCGGGGACCGCGCCATCAGGTCGCTTTCCACCCGTTCCGCCCAGACGACGCGCGGGTCGCGGGCCGCCGCATCGCGGACCAGCCGTTCAAAGGCCGCGAAATCCACCGCCGGGTCCGCCAGCGCATGGGCGAGGTCCAGGATCGGGCTGTCGTCCGCCTGCCGGTGGACGCGGTGCAGCGTCAGTTTCTGGGGGGCGGCGAGGCGGTCGAACACCATCTCGCCCGACTGGCCGACGGGGGCCAGCTGCGCGGGATCGCCGAACAGGACCAGCACCGGGAAGATCTCGCGCAGGTCGTCGAACTGGCGTTCGTCCAGCATCGAGGATTCGTCGATCAGCCCGATGTCCAGCGGATCCTCGCGCCGTTTCCAGCCCTGGATGAAATCCGATCCGCGCAAGCCCGCCGCAGCCAGCGCACCGGGGATCGAGCCGTGCTGGTCATAGAACAGCTTGGCGCGGTCCATCGCGTCGTCGGCCATCCCCTCGATCACCGGGCGGGTGCCGGTGCCGGCCAGCCATTCGGCCAGCTTTTCGTATTGGGGGTCATAGACGGGCGTATACAGGATGCGGTGGATGGTCGTCGCGGGCACGCCGCGCATCCGCAGCACGAACGCCGCCTTGTTCGTCGGCGCCAGCACCGCCAGCGTGCGCGTGTCCTTGCGGCGCTTGCCCTCGTAATCGCCGCTGACGACCTGGACCCCGGCCTCGCGCAGGGCGCGCGTCAGTTCCGCCAGCAGCAGCGTCTTGCCCGACCCGGCCTTGCCCAGAACCGCCATCACGCGGCCCTTGCCGGGCTGGGCGGGGGCAATCTGTTCGGCCACCAGATCGACGCCCGCGGCCGCCAGCGTCTCGGCCAGCGCGTCCCAGGCGTCGGCCTGGTCGGGGGAAAGGGTGGGAAGGGTCATGGCGCCTTCTGCTACACCGGGCGGGCGCGATCAACCGGCGCGCGCGCCGCCCCGCGCGATCAACCCGGGGCGCGCGCCGCGCCGCGCGATCAACCGGGGCGCGCGCCGCCGGCGCGACGGCGGGGAAGCCTTGCGCGCCCTTGCGCCCGGCTGCTACCATCCATGCAACGCAGGATAGAAAGGCCGGACGATGCAGCAGGCCGTGACCGACGCCGCCCCGCGCCGAACCGCGTGGACCCGCCACGATACCGCCTGGATGCTGAGCCTGTTCGGCACCGCCGTCGGCGCGGGCATCCTGTTCCTGCCCATCAATGCGGGGCTGGGCGGGTTCTGGCCGCTGGTCGTGATGGCTGTCGTGATCGGGCCGATGACCTTTCTGTCGCACCGGGCGCTGTCGCGGTTCGTCATGTCGTCGTCGCGCCCCGGCAGCGACATCACCGAGGTCGTGGTCGAACATTTCGGCCCCGGCGCGGGCAAGGCGATCACCGTCCTGTATTTCCTGGCCATCTATCCCATCGTGCTGATCTATGCGGTGGGCATCACCAACACGGTCGGCAGCTTTCTGGTCAACCAGCTCGGCTTTGCGGAAATCCCGCGCTGGCTGCTGTCGGGGGTGCTGATCGCGGCCATGATGGCCGTTATGCTGGCCGGAGAGCGGGTGATGCTGCTGGTCACGCAGTGGCTGGTCTATCCGCTGGTGGCGATCCTGATCTTCATCTCGCTTTACCTGATCCCCGACTGGCGGCTGGCCGCCGTGCAGACCTGGACGCCGGTCGCCCCGGCGCTGAAATCCATCTGGCTGACCATCCCGGTGCTGGTCTTTTCGTTCAACCACTCGCCCGCCATCTCGCAGTTCTCGTGTTCCATCGAACGCGACTATGGCCGCGAGGCGGAGTTCCGCGCCGCGCGCATCCTGCGCAACAACGCGGTGATGCTGGTCGGCTTTGTGATGCTGTTCGTGTTTTCCTGCGTTCTGGCGATGACCCCCGCGCAGCTGGTCGAGGCGAAGGAACAGAACCTGCCGGTGCTGTCCTATCTGGCCAACATCCACGGCAGCCCGTTCATCAGCTATTTCGGCCCGATCGTGGCATTCGTCGCCATCGTGTCGTCGTTCTTCGGCCATTACCTGGGCGCGGCCGAGGGGCTGCGCGGCATCCTGCGCGGCACCATCGCGCCGGACGCGGCCGCGATGCCCGACCGCAGGCTGAACGCGGCCATCGCGCTGTTCATGTTCCTGACCTGCTGGGCGGTGGCGATCCTGAACCCCAGCATCCTGGGCCTGATCGAGACGCTGGGCGGGCCGGTCATCGCGGCGATCCTGTATCTGATGCCGATGTATGCGATCTCTCGGGTGCCGGCGCTGGCGAAATATCGCGGGCAGTTGTCGAACGTCTTTGTCACCATCGCGGGGCTGATCGCGATCAGCGCGATCCTTTACGGGCTGTTCTGACCGGCTGCGCCCCGGCGGGCGCGGCTTCCTTGTCGGGCTGGCCACCCTGCAGCAAGGGAAGCGGCCATGATCGAACTGTTCTTCGTGACGTGCCTCATCTCTGATCCACAGGCCTGCACGCCGCACAGCCTGCTGTTCACGCAGCAGCACGGCACGTTCAACTGCATGCTGCAGGGCCAGTTCGAACTGGCGCGATGGGCCAGCGCCCACCCGGCCGAGGTGGTGACGGAATGGAAATGCCGTCACCCCGGCCAAGGCGAACGCGACGCGTGACGGCGCGGTCCGGGGGACAGGGCGGGAGGCCGGGCGCCGGCCGGATCCATCCGGCGCCGGTGCGCGTTCCGGTGCTGCGCCGCCCGCGTCATGCGGGCGGAACGGGAAACCCACGGCCGAGGAGATGAAACCAGCATGCGATCCCACCGACACCGCCGCCCTCCCTCGATGCTGACGCTTGTCGCGGTTGCCGGCGCGGCGGCGCTGGCCGCCCTGATGATGAGCAGCAGCCGCAGCCGTTGGCTGCACCTTGCGGACTACGGCCGCCACGATGACGATCAGGACGCAGCGCCCGCGCGCGGGGCAGCGATCTCGCCCAAGGTCGCAGCCGACGCGCACGAGCTTTCGGACTGCTTCGTGCGCCCGGCGGGCCCCGACGCCATGCGCGACCCGCCCCGGCGCTGGGACGGGCTGGACGAGCAATCGGACGAATCGTTCCCGGCCAGCGACCCGCCGGGCAATTACTGACCTGCCAGCCGTTCACACAGCACTTCGGGCGGTGCCATGCACCGCCCGTTTCCATGTTTCGCGCAGGCGGCGGGGTCACCCGCGCGGCTGGGCCTCAAGCGCATCCTCGAACGTGCGCAGGCCGGTGGTCGGCGCCTGCACCAGCACGGCCATGTTGCCCGGCTTGTGCTGGTTGCGCAGCATCTTGACGTGGGCGTCGGGAATCTCGGCCCAGGGAAACACCTCGGACATGCAGGGGTCGAGGCGACGCTCCAGCATCAGCCGGTTGGCGGCGGCGGCCTGTTTCAGATGGGCGAAGTGCGACCCCTGCAGGCGTTTCTGGTGCATCCACATATAGCGCACGTCAAAGGTGCAGTTGAACCCGGTCGTGCCCGCGCAGATCACGACCATGCCGCCCTTTTTGCAGACGAAGGTCGAAACCGGGAAGGTCGATTCGCCGGGGTGTTCAAAGACGATATCGACGTTCTGGCCCTTGCCGGTGATGTCCCAGATCGCCTTGCCAAAGCGGCGCACCTCGTTGAACCACTCTTTGTATTCGGGGGTGTTCACGGTGGGCAGTTGGCCCCAGCAGCTGTAATCCTTGCGGTTCAGGACGCCCTTGGCGCCAAGGCCCATGACGAACTCGCGCTTGTCCTCGTCCGAGATCACGCCGATGGCGTTCGCCCCCGCCGCGTTGATCAGCTGGATCGCGTAGGAACCAAGGCCGCCCGACGCGCCCCAGACCAGCACGTTCATGCCCGGCTTCAACTCGTGCGGCTCGTGCCCGAACAGCATCCGATAGGCGGTGGCCAGCGTCAGCGTATAGCAGGCCGATTCCTCCCACGTCAGGTGGCGGGGGCGGGGCATCAGCTGCTGGGCCTGCACGCGGGTGAACTGGGCAAAGGAGCCGTCCGGCGTCTCATAACCCCAGATGCGCTGGGTCGGCGAGAACATCGGGTCGCCGCCGTTGCATTCCTCGTCGTTGCCGTCGTCCTGGTTGCAGTGGATGACGACCTGATCGCCCACCTTCCAGTTGCGGACCTTGTCGCCCACCGCCCAGACGATCCCCGAGGCGTCGGACCCGGCGATGTGATAGGGCTGCTTGTGGACGTCGAACATGCTGATCGGGACGCCAAGCCCGGCCCAGATGCCGTTATAGTTGACGCCCGCGGCCATCACCAGGACCAGCACCTCGTTGCTGTCGATGGTGGGCGTGTCCACCACCTCAAGCTGCATGGCCTTGTCGGGTTCGCCCTGGCGTTCGCGGCGGATGGCCCAGGCATACATCTGCCGCGGCACATGGCCCAAGGGGGGCATCTCGCCGATTTCATACAGATCCTTGATCGGCGCGTCATAGGGGGCGATCGTCTTCGGGGCGTCCAGTGCCATCGTCGAGTTCCTTGCAATCGTGCCGCGGTGCAGAATCGTGGCGGGCTGAGGGCAGGGGTAAATCGCGCCGCGCAACTTTGCAACAGAGGACGGCGGGCGTGGCGCAATAATATGTCCGACACCGTGCCGCAGCGCAGCGAATTGACGGCGCAGCAATCTGTCCGTTAACTGGCGCCAACCGAAAGAATCTTGCGAAGGCCAGCCCGCATGACCCAGACGCCCCCCCAGCCCGGCCGCGACAAACCGTGGCTGTTCCGCACCTATGCCGGCCATTCCACCGCCGCCAAGTCGAACGAGCTTTACCGCACCAACCTGTCCAAGGGGCAGACCGGCCTGTCGGTGGCCTTCGACCTGCCCACCCAGACGGGCTATGACAGCGACCACGTCCTTGCGCGGGGCGAGGTCGGCAAGGTCGGCGTCCCCGTCTGCCACCTGGGCGACATGCGGGCGCTGTTCGACGCGATACCGCTTGATCAGATGAACACCTCGATGACGATCAACGCGACGGCGCCCTGGCTCTTGTCGCTGTATGTCGCGGTGGCCGAGGAACAGGGTGCGGACGTGACGGCCCTGCAAGGCACCGTGCAGAACGACATCATCAAGGAATACCTGTCGCGCGGCACCTATATCTGCCCGCCGAAGCCGTCCTTGCGGATGATCACGGATGTTGCCGCCTACACGGCGCAGGCTCTGCCCAAGTGGAACCCGATGAACGTCTGTTCCTATCATTTGCAGGAAGCCGGGGCGACGCCGGAACAGGAACTCGCCTATGCGCTGGCGACGGGGATCGCGGTGCTGGACGACCTCAAGGGCAAGGTCGCGCCTGAAGATTTTCCCGCGATGGTCGGCCGCATCAGCTTCTTCGTGAACGCGGGCATCCGCTTCGTCACCGAACTCTGCAAGATGCGCGCCTTCACGGAACTCTGGGACGAGATCTGCCGCGACCGCTATGGCATCGAGGACGAGAAATACCGCCGCTTCCGTTACGGCGTGCAGGTGAACTCGCTGGGCTTGACGGAACAGCAGCCGGAAAACAACGTCTACCGCATCCTGATCGAGATGCTGGCCGTGACGCTGTCCAGGAACGCCCGCGCCCGTGCGGTTCAGCTTCCCGCGTGGAACGAGGCGCTGGGCCTGCCGCGTCCCTGGGACCAGCAGTGGTCGCTGCGGATGCAGCAGATCATGGCCTATGAAACCGATTTGCTGGAATACGGCGATCTGTTCGATGGCAACCCGGCCGTCGCGGCCAAGGTCGAGGCGCTGAAGGACGGCGCCCGGGCGGAACTGGCGCTGCTGGACGGGATGGGCGGCGCCATCGCCGCCATCGACTATATGAAATCCCGGCTGGTGGAATCGAACGCCGCCCGGCTGAACCGGGTCGAGGACGGCGAAACCGTCGTCGTCGGCGTGAACCGCTGGCAGCAAGGGGAGCCCTCGCCCCTGACCGCGGGCGACGGCGGCATCATGGTCGTCGATCCGGCGGTGGAACAGGACCAGATCGCCCGGCTGAACGACTGGCGCGCGTCCCGCGACGCGGGCGCCGTCGATGCGGCGCTGGCGCAGTTGCGCGCGGACGCGCAGGCCGGGCGCAACATCATGCCCGCCTCCATCGCCGCGGCAAAGGCGGGCGCGACCACCGGCGAATGGGCGGGCGTCATGCGGCAGGTCCACGGCGAATACCGCGGCCCGACCGGCGTGTCGCCCAGCCCGTCGAACCGGACCGAGGGGCTTGAGCCGATCCGCGAGGCGGTGGATGCGGTCAGCCACCGCCTGGGCCGGCGGATGAAGCTGGTGGTCGGCAAGCCCGGCCTTGACGGCCATTCCAACGGCGCCGAGCAGATCGCCTTTCGCGCGCGGGACTGCGGCATCGACATCACCTATGACGGCATCCGCCTGACCCCCGACGAGATCGTGGCCGCCGCCCGCGATCAGGACGCGCACGTCGTCGGGCTGTCGATCCTGTCGGGCAGCCACCTGCCGCTGGTCGAGGACGTGATGACGCGGATGCGGGCGGCGGGGCTGGGGCACATCCCGGTGGTCGTGGGCGGCATCATCCCCGACGACGACGCCCGGCGGCTGGCCGGGATGGGGGTGACGCGCGTCTATACGCCCAAGGATTTCGAGCTGAACCGGATCATGATGGATCTGGTCGCGCTGGTCGATCCGGCCGACAAGGCCGCGTGAGCGATCCGCTGGCCGAAATGGCGGCCGGAGGTGAGCAGCACCCCGCCGACAGGTCGGCCGGAAGACGGCGCGAGCAGCCCCGCCCCGGAGGGCGCCTGAACAGTCCCTCTGGCGACAGGGCGGCCGAGGCAGCGCGGAGCCTGAGCGATGCTGAAGCAGCCCCCAACCGAACGAGGGCGCCTGGACAGCCCCCCTCGGCGGCAGGGCGGCCGGGGTCGCGCGGAGTCTGAGCGACTCCCGAGCAGCCCCCCGGCCGAACGGGCCGCCTGCAGTTAACCGTGCGGGCCTGAGCCGCCGTGGGGACAACCGGGCCGGACCTCCAAAAGCCCGACACGGCGGCCCGAGCCTTCCAGTGGCGGGCCGGGCGCGGTCCGCCCGGCCCGGCGCTGTCAGGCCAGGAAATCGCCGGTCGTGCGGGCGAACCAGGCGTAATCCTCGGCCAGGTGATCGTCGGTGCGCTCGTTCACGTCGATCAGCGTCTGGATGACCTTGCCGGCCGGGTCCAGGTCATAGGTGAACTTGACCGCGACGGATTCCAGCGGCTCGGCGTTGACCAGCAGAAAGCACAGGTTGTCCGGCAGGACCGGCACCACATCCTCGCCGCGCACCCGCTCGCCGATGTTGCGGGCGACGATCTTGCCCAGTGCGTTCGCCACATGGGCGCTTTTCGGGTAATAGCCGAACTGGTCCGAGATGAAGCCGACCGCGTCGCCCACGACATAGACGTCCTCGTCGTCCAGCGCCGTGAACAGCCGCGGATCGGTGTCGGCCCACCCGCGCGTGGTGCCGTCGCCCGCGACCGGCACAAGGTCGGCCATCCACGCGATGTCGGCGGCCTGGTGCGGCGGCATCAGGATCGCGTCGTCGAACTCGAACTCGCCCGCATAGGTCAGGATGCGCTTGTTGAAGGGGTCCACCTCTTCGACGGCGGCGTTCGGGACATGGGTGATGATGTCGGGGTACAGTTCCTGGAACGCGGCGGTGAACCCGCCGGTGATCGGCGCGATGCCCGGCTTGGGGTCCAGGATCGTGATCTTGCCCGGGATGTTGTTCTTCTTGATGTGCCACGCGATGATGCAGGCCCGTTCATAGGGCGAGGGCGGGCAGCGGTGCGGCGGCGGCGGCAGGGTCATCACCAGATGCCCGCCCTTGAAGTCGCGCAGCTTGCGCTTCAGCGCGAAATGTTCGGCGTTGGGGATATAGGCCGACGGGAAATGCGTGCGCGTGTATTCGGCGGCGCGCAGGTCGTTGCCGAACCACTTGTCATAGGCGTTGCGGATGCCGCCCGCGATCACCAGCAAATCGTAATCGACGGTGCCCACCCCGGTCTGGACGGTCTTGGCGGCGCGGTCGATGCCGCTGATCTCGGTGTGCAGCAGCCGATAGCCATAGGTGCGCGCCGGGATCGTCATGTCCTGGATCAGGAAATCCGTGTCCACCACGTCGATCAGCCATTTGTTGCTGAACGGGCAGGTCCAGAACACCGGGTTGCGCTCGATCAGGATGACCTCGGCGTCGGGCAGTTCGTCGCGCAGGTGCCGGGCGGTGGTCATCCCGCCCCAGCCGCCGCCGGCGACGACGATGCGCGGGCCCTTGCCCTGTCGCGGGATCGCGTTGCGCACGGGGGCCACGGCGGGGGCGGGCTGCGCGGTGGACTGCGCCGGTGTCTGCGCTGCGGCGGCGCCGGCGGTCGTCAGCGCGGCGGCAAGGGCGGCCTGTCCGGCCAGAAAGCTGCGGCGGCCGATCATCTGCGGCCTCGTTGTCGGGTCATGTCGATCATCTCTCCTGGGGCGCGCGGGATGCGCGCCGCGCGCCCTTTTACCCGCTGGGGGATGACCTGTCTGCCCGGCCGGACCCGGCGTCGGTCAGCGCGGCAGGCGGCCCAGCAGATAGAACTCCTCGTTGGGCGGGATGTCGGCGGCGTTCACCAGCCGGTTCGACAGGCCAAAGAACGCGGCGATGGACGCGATGTCCCAGATCTCGTCGTCGGTGAACCCGGCGTCCGTCAGGGCGGCGCGGTCCGCATCCTCGATCCGGTCGGCGGCCAGCGACACCTTTTCGGCGAATCCCAGCATCGCCCGCTGGCGGTCGGTCAGCCGCGCCTTGCGCCAGTTGACCGCGACCTGATCCGCGATCAGCGGGTCGCGCGCCCTGATCCGCAGGATCGCGCCGTGCGCCACGACGCAATACTGGCAGCGGTTCAGCCCGCTGGTGGCGACCACGATCAGCTCGCGGTCGGCCTTGCTCAGCCCCTCGTCCTTGTCCATCAGCGCGTCGTGATAGGCAAAGAACGCCCGGAACTCGGCCGGGCGATGGGCCAGCGCCAGAAAGATGTTCGGGACGAACCCCGATTTTTCCTGCACCGCCGCGATCGTCTCGCGCATGTCGGCGGGCAGGGTGGCAAGGTCGGGGACGGCGAAACGGCTGATCGGCTGGTCGGTCATCGGGGGCTTTCGGGTTTGCGGGACGGCGGAAAGCGTGACGGCATCGGGGACGCTGTGCAATCACGATCTTCTCACCCCGCCCGGCGACGCTGGCGTGGCATGATGTCCCGGCGACTGGCAAAAGGGGCGGCGATGACGCGCGGGGCGAACTGGCGCAGGCCGATGTGGGGCGCGGGCGCGGCGCTGTTGCTGCTGCTGCCGCTTGCGGCGATGGCGGTGACGGAACAGGTGAACTGGGGTGCGGGCGACTTCGTGACCTTCGCCGCGATGCTGGGCGCGCTGGGGCTGGGGGTCGAGGCGGCGATGCGGCTGACTCGCGGCCCCCTGCGGCCGGCCGCGATCCTGTTGCTGGGCGTGGCGTTCGCGCTGGTGTGGGTGGAACTGGCCGTCGGCATCCTGCACTAGCCTTGCGCCGCGCTTGACTCGGACCGGCCCGACGCGCTAGTCACCCCCCGATTCCCGGAAGGCCACTCCTTCCGGTCCCCGGCTGCCGGGGATCGCCCCCCGTCAGCGCGTCGCGCCCACGGGGGCAAAACTGGTTTTGCAGTGGTTCGCTGTCGGAGGGCCCGCGATGTTCGAGAACCTGTCAGACCGCCTTGGCGGTGTCTTCGACCGGCTGACCAAGCAGGGCGCCCTGACCGAGGCCGACGTGACCGCCGCCATGCGCGAGGTGCGCGCCGCGCTGCTGGATGCCGACGTCTCGCTGCCGGTGGTGCGCGATTTCACCCGCAAGGTCACGGCCAAGGCGACGGGCGCGGCCGTCACCAAGTCGATCACCCCCGGCCAGCAGGTCGTCAAGATCGTCCATGACGAGCTGATCCAGATGCTGTCGGGCGAGGGCGAGGCCGACGCGCTGCGCATCGACAACCCGCCCGCCCCGATCCTGATGGTCGGGCTGCAGGGGTCGGGCAAGACCACCACCACCGCCAAGCTGGCCCGGCGCCTGAAGGACCGCGAAAAAAAGCGCGTGCTGATGGCGTCGCTGGACACCAACCGCCCGGCCGCGATGGAGCAGCTGGCGATCCTGGGCAGCCAGATCGGCGTCGACACGCTGCCCATCGTGCCGGGCGAGAGCGCCGTGCAGATCGCGCGGCGCGCGAAACAGCAGGCAAGCCTTGGCGGCTATGACGTCTATATGCTGGACACCGCCGGCCGGCTGCACATCGACCAGGCCCTGATGGACGAGGTGCAGGCCGTCCGCGACGTGGCGAACCCGCGTGAAACCCTGCTGGTCGTCGATGGCCTGACCGGGCAGGACGCGGTGAACGTGGCGACCGAGTTCGACGCCCGGCTGGGCGTGTCGGGCGTCGTGCTGACCCGGATGGACGGCGACGGCCGCGGGGGTGCTGCACTGTCGATGCGCGCCGTCACCGGCAAGCCGATCCGTTTCGTCGGGCTTGGCGAAAAGATGGACGCGCTGGAAAGCTTTGACGCCGAGCGCGTCGCCGGCCGCATCCTGGGCATGGGCGACATCGTGGCGCTGGTCGAAAAAGCGCAACAGACGCTGGAGATCGAGCAGGCCGAGCGCATGATGAAGCGCTTTGCCAAGGGCCTGTTCAACATGAACGACCTGAAGAACCAGCTTGAGCAGATGCAGAAGATGGGCGGGATGCAGTCCATCATGGGCATGATGCCGGGCATGGGCAAGATGGCCAGGCAGGCCGAGGCCGCGGGCATCGACGACGTGATGATCCGCCGCCAGATCGCGCTGGTCAACTCGATGACGAAAAAGGAACGCGCCAACCCCGACCTGCTGCAGGCCAGCCGCAAGAAGCGGATCGCGGCCGGTGCGGGCATGGACGTGGCCGAGCTGAACAAGCTGCTGAAGATGCAGCGCCAGATGGCCGACACGATGAAGAAGGTCAGCAAGATGGGCAAGGGCGCCATGCTGAAACAGGCGATGCGCGCCATGTCCGGCAAGGGCGGCGGGCTGCCCGACCTGGCCGACGTCGATCCGGCCAAGATGGCCGAGGCGACCCGGATGCTGCAGGACCAGAAGGGGCTGGGCGGCCAACTGGGCGGGTTGAACCTGCCCGGCGGGTTGTCGGGGCTGTTCGGCAAGAAATGAGCGCGGGCAGCCAGACCCTGTCGGCCGTCGTGCCGGTGGTCGAGACCGACCGGCTGATCCTGCGCGCGCCGCGGCTGGGGGATCTCGACGCGATCGCCGCCTTCGCGGTTTCGGACCGGTCGCGCTTTGTCGGCGGGCCGGGTCCGGCGTGGCAGGGCTGGTCGTCGCTGACCGGGATGATCGGGCACTGGGTGCTGCGCGGCTTTGGATGGTGGGTGGTCGAGGACCGGGCTACCGGCGCGGTCGCCGGCCGTGTCGGCATGGGCCAGCACGTGGACTGGCCCGAGCCGGAGCTGGGCTGGCATATCTACGAGGGTTTCGAGGGCAGGGGCCTTGCCTTCGAGGCGGCGCTTGCCGCCCGCAGATGCGCGCAGGGACGGCAGGGGCTGGGGCGGATGATCTCGCTCGTCCATCCCGAGAACACCCGTTCGCGCCGGCTGGCCGAGCGCATGGGCGCCGTGCCGGAGCGAGAGTTCACCCTGCGGGGCAACCCCTGCATCGTTTACCGCCACCCGCAGGAGGCCGCATGACCGACGCCACCGCCCGCGCGGCCGCCTTGCTGGCCGAACACCGCGCCAGCATCGACCGGCTGGACGCGATCATCGTCTATACCCTGGCCGAGCGGTTCAAGCACACCCAGTCCGTGGGCCGGCTGAAGGCCGAACACGACCTGCCGCCGTCCGATCCCGCGCGCGAACGCGAGCAGATCGCCCGGCTGGAATCCCTTGCGCATCAGGCGGACCTGGACCCCGCCTTTGCCCGCAAGTTCCTCAATTTCGTGATCTCGGAAGTGATCCGGCACCACGAACAGTTCCAGAAATAAAGCCATATCAAGGAGATGAACTCATGGCCATGAAGATCCGGCTTGCCCGCGGCGGTTCCAACAAGCGCCCGCATTATTCCATCGTCGCATCCGATTCGCGCATGCCGCGCGACGGCCGCTATCTGGAAAAGCTGGGCACCTATAACCCGCTGCTGGCCAAAGACAGCGAAGACCGCATCAAGATGAACGTCGAGCGCGTTCAATACTGGCTGGCGCAGGGCGCGCAGCCGACCGACCGCGTCGCCCGCTTCCTGGAAGCCGCCGGCGTCAAGGAAAAGACCCAGCGGTCGAACCCGAACAAGGGCGAGCCGGGCAAGGCCGCCAAGGACCGCGCCGCCAAGCGCGCCGCCCGCGAGGCCGCCGCGGTCGAGGCCGCCAACGCCCCCGCCGCAGAGCCGGCGACCGAGGCTGCGGCCGAGGAATGAGGGTCCGCAGGCCCGCCCCCTGGTGGGTGGGCCGCCCTGCGAAAAGGTGTGCCATGCGTGTCCTGACGACTTTGTCCGCCGACCCCGCCCGCGCGGTGGCTGTCCATGTCTGACCGGGTCTGCGTCGGGGCCATCGCCGGCGCCTTCGGCGTGCGCGGCGAGGTGCGGCTGAAAAGCTTTTGCACCGTGGCCGAGGACATCGCCAGCTATGGCCCGCTTGTGTCCGAGGACGGCGCGCGGCGGTTCACCGTCACCCTGACCCGCCCGGTGACGGGCGGGTTGGGGGCGCGGCTGTCGGGGATCGACACCAAGGAACAGGCCGATGCGCTGAAAGGCGCGACGCTGTGGGCCGACCGCGCGGCGCTGCCGTCGCTGCCCGACGACGAATATTATCACGCCGACCTGATCGGGCTGGCGGTCGCCGACACCGGCGGCGCACCGCTGGGCCAGGTCCGCGCCATCCACGACCACGGCGCGGGCGACATCATCGAGGTGGCCGGTCCCCGCGGCGTGCTGCTGATCCCGTTCACGCGCGCGGCGGTGCCCACGGTCGATCTGGCCGCCCGGCGCATCGTCGCCGACCCGCCGGAGAGCGACGAATGACCCCCCTGACGATCCTGGCGCTGGTGGTGATGTTCGCCGGGCCGCTGCTGCAGGGCCTGTCGGGCGCGACCGACCCCAACGCCTATCTGTTCGCGCCGATCATCGCCGTCGCCAGCCTGCCGATCGGGGGACGGCGCGACGTCGCGGATGCGGCGCGGCTGGCGGCGCTGTTCCTGGCGATCGGCTTTGGCGCGCTGGCGCTGTGGTGGGTTGGCGGACGGCTTGGTCCCGCGGCGATGCCCGGCTGGCTGCCGCTGGCGGTGTCGGTCGCGGGCGCGCTGCTCGCCCTGCTGCCGGGCTTTCTGCGCCGGTGACCGGGGACACGCCAGCGGGTTCCCCCGACCCCGCCGACGATCCTGCGGCCCCGCCCGCGCGGTCGCACGGGCGGCTGCGCGCGGCGCCCACGGCGGTGCCGCGCGACCTGATGGCCGAACCGCAGGCGGCGGGCGCGTGGACCGCGCAGATCGTGACCCTGTTCCCCGAGGCGTTCCCCGGCACGCTGGGCCTGTCGCTGACCGGCCGGGCGCTGGCCGACGGCCTGTGGAACCTGCGCACCATCCCGCTGCGCCCGTTCGGCATCGGGCGCCACCGCAACGTGGACGACACGCCCGCGGGCGGCGGCGCCGGCATGGTGATCCGGCCCGACGTCATGGCCGCGGCGCTGCGCGAGGCGGCGGCGGCGGTCCCCGGCCTGCCGGTGGTCTATCTGTCGCCGCGCGGCCGTCCGCTGACGCAGGCGATGGCGCGCAGGCTGGCGCAGGGGCCGGGCGTCACCCTGATCTGCGGCCGCTTCGAGGGGGTGGACCAGCGCGCGCTGGACGCCTTCGACGTGACGGAAATCAGCATCGGCGATTACGTCCTGACCGGCGGAGAGATCGCCGCTCAGGTCTTGATCGACGCGACGGTGCGGCTTATACCGCGCGTGCTGGGGAATCAGGCCTCTCTGGCCGAGGAATCCTTTTCCGTCGGCAACCGGGGCCTGCTGGAACATCCGCAGTATACGAAGCCTGCCGAATGGGAAGGCCGCGCGATCCCCGACGTTCTGTTGTCGGGAAACCACGCGGCCGTTTCGCAATGGCGCGGCGACATGGCCGAAAGGCTGACAAAGGAACGCCGCCCCGACCTGTGGCGGGCACACCGCGACAGCGGCGTGGACCCGGCAAAGGACCGACAGCTCTCGGGCGCATCAGACCAAGCGCGGGACCACCGCGCGCATGAAAAGGATGAACCGCGATGAACCTGATCGCACAGATCGAGGCCGAGCAGATCGACGCTCTCGGCAAGACGATCCCGGACTTCAAGGCCGGGGATACCGTCCGCGTCGGCTATAAAGTGACCGAAGGCACGCGCACCCGCGTGCAGATGTACGAAGGCGTCGTGATCAGCCGCAAGGGCGGCGGGATCGGGGCCTCGTTCACGGTCCGCAAGATTTCCTTCGGCGAGGGGGTCGAGCGCGTCTTCCCGCTGTATTCGACCAACATCGATTCGATCGAGGTCGTGCGCCGCGGCCGCGTCCGCCGCGCCAAGCTGTATTACCTGCGCGACCGTCGCGGCAAATCCGCCCGCATCGCCGAAGTCTCCAACTACAAGCCGAAGGCCGCCAAGGCCCCCGTTTCGGCTGACGCCAACGTCAACGCCTGAGGTCGCGCGCCATGAAAGCCGATACCCATCCCGAATACCACGTGATCTCTGTCAAGATGACGGACGGCACGACCTATCAGACCCGCTCGACCTGGGGCAAAGAGGGCGACACGATGTCGCTGGACATCGACCCCACCTCGCACCCGGCATGGACCGGCGGGTCGGCCAAGCTGATGGACACCGGCGGCCGCGTGTCCCGGTTCAAGAACAAATACGCGGGCCTGGGTTTCTGATCCACCGCACCGCAACGACGCACGACGCCGCCCCACGGGGCGGCGTTTGCCGTTCCGCCGGTTCCCGCCCGTCCGGGCGCGGGGCGCAGTGGTCCACAGCTTTGTTCGGGGCCGCGCCTGACTTTGCGCCGCGCCGCCGCTAGGCTCGCCCGGCCGCAGGGAGGATGATTCGTGGCCCACATCATCGTCGTCGGCAACGAAAAGGGCGGGTCGGGCAAGTCCACGACCTCGATGCATGTGGCGACTGCGCTGGCCCGCGGCGGCCTGCGCGTGGGTGCGCTGGACCTTGACGTCCGGCAGCGCAGCTTTGCCCGCTATCTGGAAAACCGCAGCGCCTTTCTGGCGCGCGAGGGGCTGGACCTGCCGACCCCGATCCTGGCCGAACTGCCGCGCGACGCGGCCGAGGGCGGCGACCCGCTGTCGGCGGCTGTCGCCGCGCTGGACGCGCAGGCCGATTTCATCGTGATCGACTGCCCCGGATCGCACACGAAACTGTCGCAGATGGCGCATGCGCTGGCCGACACGCTGGTCACGCCGATGAACGACAGCTTCATCGACTTTGACCTGCTGGCGCGTCTGACGCCCGAAGGGAAGGTGCTTGGCCCGTCGATCTATGCCGAGATGGTCTGGGCGGCGCGGCAGATGCGCGGGCAGGCGGGCGCCGGGCCGATCGACTGGATCGTGCTGCGCAACCGCCTGGGCACGACCGAGATGCACAACAAGCGCAAGGTCGGCGCCGCGCTGGATTCGCTGTCGAAGCGCATCGGGTTCCGTGTCGCCGCCGGGTTTGCCGAGCGGGTGATCTTTCGCGAGCTGTTCCCGCGCGGGCTGACGCTGCTGGACCTGCGCGACGTGGGCACGACGCAGCTGTCCATGTCCAACATCGCCGCCCGTCAGGAACTGCGCGACCTGATGGCGGAGCTGCGCCTGCCGGGGGTGCCGGGGGCGGTCTGATGGCGGGCGGTTTTTTCGATGTCGTGATGGCCGCGCCCGCCGCCGGCATTGTTGCGTGGCCCTGCGTGCCCTAGGTTCAGCCTGAACCCATCGGAAGATTGAGATGTCACTGTTCCTGCGTCTGGCTGCCGCGGTCTTGACCCTTGCCGTCGCAACCGGTCCCGCGCCGGCTGCGGAACCCGCGCCCGCTGCGGCGGCGGCGGTCGCCCCCACCGTCACCGTCGCCCCCGCCGCCCGGTCCGAGGTGCAGGCCCGCGTGCCGCTGTCGGGCACGCTGGTCGCCCGGTCCGAGGTGCAGGTCTATCCCGAGGTCGCCGGTTTCCAGATCACCGCGCTGGGGGCCGAGGCGGGCGACCGCGTCGAAAAGGGGCAGGAACTCGCCCGTCTGTCCGCCGACACGCTGCGCGCGCAACTGGCCCAGGCCGAGGCCGAACACCAGCGAGCGCAGGCGGGCGTCAGCCAGGCGCAAAGCCAGATCGCCAGCGCCGAGGCCGCGCTGACGCAAGCGGTGACGGCGCTGGAGCGCGCCCAGCAGCTGCGCCGCGGGGGCAACACCTCGCAGGCGGCGCTGGACCAGGCGGTCGCGGCCGAGGCGGCGGCGCAGGCGGCTGCGGCGTCGGCCACCGACGGGCTGGCGGTCGCGCAGGCCGCCCGGGCGCAGGCGGCGGCGGCGCGCGACGTGGCGCAGCTGAACATGGACCGCACCGTGATCCGCGCGCCGGTGGACGGCCGCGTCACCGCGCGCGCGGCGCAGCTTGGCGCGCTGTCGGCGGCGGGGGGCGATCCGCTGTTCACCCTGATCGCCGACGGCACGCTTGAGATGCAGGGCGAGGTGATCGAGACCGCGCTGCTGGACCTGCGCATCGGCCAGCGCGCCGATCTGGACGTGGCGGGCGTCGGCGCGGTGGTGGGCGAGGTGCGGCAACTGCCCGCATCCGTCGATCCGACGACGCGGCTGGGCGAGGTGCGGATCGCGCTGCCCGCCGACGACCGGCTGCGACCGGGGCTGTTCGCCAGCGGCACGATCACGACCGCCCGGCGCATCGCCGTGACCGTGCCCGCCACCGCCGTCCTTGCCGATGCCGCGGGCGAGCGGGTGCAGATCGTCCGCGACGGAACGATCGACAGCCGTCCGGTCCGCGCTGGCCTGCTGTGGCAGGGCCTGCGCGAGATCGCGGGCGGCGTGGCCGAGGGCGAGATGGTGGTGGTGCGCGCCGGCGCGTTCTTCCGCAGCGGCGACCCGGTGATCGCGGTCCAGGCAGACGCCGCCACCGCCGCCCCCGCAGATGGACCCGGCGCCGAAACGCTCGCCGGGGATCAGGTCGGCGCGGCCGCCCCGGGGGGCGACGCGGCCCGCGCAGCCCCGCCCGCAGCGGCCGCCCCCGAGAAGCGCCCCGCCGCCACGACGCGCCCCGCCGCCAAGACGCGGCCCGCCAGCGCGCCCGCGATGCAGTCCGCCCCCAACGCGCCCGCGCCTGCGCCTGCCGCCGAGGCTCCGGCGATGTCGGCCTCCGCCAACGCTCCCGCCGTATCGGCCTCTGCCGACTCGCCCGCCATGTCGGCCTCCGCCGACGCGCCCGCCATGTCGGCCTCCGCCGACGGGCCGCCGTCCGAACGGGGCGCGCCATGAACCTGTCCACCTGGTCGATCCGCCATCCGGTCCCGCCCATCGCCATCTTCGTGGTGCTGGTGATCATGGGCATGGTCAGCTTCATGCGGCTGCCGGTCACGGCGATGCCCAACATCGACCTGCCCATCGTGTCGGTGACCATCGGCCAGCCGGGCGCGGCCCCGTCCGAGCTGATCACCCAGGTCGTCCGCCCGGTCGAGGACAGCATCGCCAGCATCGTGGGCGTGCGCCACATCAGTTCCACCGCGCAGGACGGCGCCGCCAGCATCACGGTCGAGTTCGAACTGGAAACCGACAGCGACCGCGCGCTGAACGACGTCAAGGACGCCGTCGCCGCCGTCCGCGCCGACCTGCCGCAGTCGATCACCGAACCGCTGGTCCGGCGGGTGGACGTGACCGGCATGCCGATCCTGACCTATGCGGTCAGCGATCCGACCATGTCGATCGAGGCGCTGTCCAAGTTCGTGGACGACGTCATCGCCCGCGAGCTGTCCATCGTCGACGGCGTCGGCCAGACCAGCCGGATCGGCGGCGCCGACCGCGAGATCAAGGTCGAGCTGGACCCCGACCGTCTGCTGGCCCACGGGCTGACGGCGGCCGAAATCTCGACCGAGCTGCGCGCCAAGAACATCGACATGGGCGGCGGCCGCGGCGACCTGGCGGGGACCGAATATTCCATCCGCACGCTGGGGTCGGCCGACACCGTGGCCCAGCTGGCCGCGACGCCGATCGGCATCGGGCAGGGCCGCACCCTGCGGCTGGACCAGCTGGGCGAGGTGATCGACGGCCCCAGCGAGGAACGCAGCTTTGCCCTGCTGGGCGGGCGGCCGGTCGTGGCCTTCGGCATCTATCGCGCGACGGGGGCGTCCGACCTTGCGGCGGGCGACGGGGCCAAGGAACGGCTGGCGGGGATCGCCGCCGCCTATCCGAACCTCGCCATCACGCTGATCGACGATTCGACGACCTATACCGAACAGTCCTATCACTCGGCGATGGAGACGCTGTACGAGGGGGCGGCGCTGGCGGTCATCGTCGTGCTGCTGTTCCTGCGCAACTGGCGCGCGACGCTGATCGCCGCCGTCGCGCTGCCGCTGTCGATCATCCCCACGTTCTTTGTCATGGACTGGCTGGGGTTCACGCTGAACGGCATCAGCCTGCTGGGCATCACGCTGGTCACCGGCATCCTGGTGGACGACGCCATCGTGGAAATCGAGAACATCGTCCGCCACATCCACATGGGCGCCCCCGCCTATGAGGCGTCCGAGGAGGCCGCGACCGAGATCGGCACGACCGTCATCGCGATCAGCTTTTCCATCGTCGCGGTATTCGCGCCGGTCAGCTTCATGGGCGGGATCGCGGGACAGTATTTCAAGCAGTTCGGCCTGACCGTCGCGGTGTCGGTGCTGTTCTCGCTGCTGGTGGCGCGGATCATCACGCCGATGATGGCGGCCTATCTGCTGCGCAGCCACGGCCACGCGCAGGAAAGGCCCGACGGATGGGCGATGCGGCGGCTGATGGGGGTGCTGCGCTGGACGATGCGGCACCGCGCGATGACGCTGCTGATCGGGCTGATGGTGTTCGCCGGCTCGATCTATTCCGCGACCCTGCTGCCGACCGAGTTCATCGCGCCATCCGACGTGGGCCGCAGCCAGATCGAGGCCGAGCTGCCCCCGGGATCGACCGTGGACCAGACCGAGGAAGTGTCGCGCCGCCTGACCGAACGCATCGCGCAGGTGCCCGAGGTGCAGTCCGTCTTCGTCATGGGCGGCACGTCCGAGGTGACCAAGACGCGGCTGATCATCAATTCCGGCAAGACGGACACCCGCGACCGGACGCAATTCGAGATCGAGGAACAGTTCAAGCGCGATCTGGCCGACATGCCGGACGTGCGGCTGAACTTTCAGAACGAACAGGGCGCCAACGACCTGACGATCAGCGTGCTGGCCGACAGCGAGGAGGCCGCCGCGCACGGGGCCGAGCTGCTGGCGGCGCGGATGCGCGGCATGGCGTCGCTGGAGGGGGTGACGTCGTCGTCGGCGCTGAAGCGCCCCGAAATCCAGATCCGCCCCCGCCCCGAGGTGGCGGCGCAGCTGGGCGTGTCCGCAAGCTCGCTGGCGCAGACGCTGCTGGTGGCGACGCTGGGGGACAATGAATCGAACCTGGCCAAGTTCAACGCGGGCGACGAGCAGATACCCATCGTGGTGCGGCTGAACGCGGCCTCGCGCCAGGACATGATGCGGGTGCAGGCGCTGCGGGTGCCGTCATCCGCGGGGCAGGTGCCGCTGGCGGCGGTCGCCGACATCACGCTGTCCGCCGGGGCCACGCAGATTTCGCGCTATGACCGGCGGTTCCGCACGACGGTGTCGGCCAATCTGGTGGACGGTGCGGTCCTTGGGCCAGTGTCGGCCGAGGTGCAGGCGCTGCAGGACACCATCGACCTGCCGCCGGGGACCGAGTTCCAGACCTCGGGCGATGCCGAGATCATGGGCGAGGTGTTCGGCGCCTTCGGCATCGCGATGGCGTCGGGCGTGCTGCTGGTCTATGTCGTGCTGGTGCTGCTGTTTCACAACTTTGTCGTGCCGATCAGCATCCTGCTGTCGCTGCCGCTGGCCATCGGGGGGGCGATGCTGGCGCTGTATGTGACCGGCTATGCGATCGGGATGCCGGTGGTGATCGGGTTCCTGATGCTGATGGGGATCGTGACCAAGAACGCCATCATGCTGGTCGAGTTCGCGCTGTCGGCGATGGACGGGGGCGTGCCCAAGCGCGACGCGATCCTGGACGCCGTCCACAAGCGCGCGCGCCCCATCGTGATGACCACCATCGCGATGGCGGCGGGCATGATGCCGTCGGCGCTGGGCACCGGCGAGGGGTCCGAGTTCCGGTCCCCGATGGCGGTCGCCGTGATCGGCGGGCTGCTCTTGTCCACGGCCCTGTCGCTGCTGTTCGTGCCGTCGCTGTTCTCGGTCATCCACGGCGCGCAGGGCCGCGTGGGCGCGTGGGTGCAGCGCCGGATCGGGCTGAACCGGCCGGCGGCGCCCGCCGAACAGGGGGCGCCCGCGGAATAGGGGGCGCTGCCCCCACGGCCTGCGGCCGTTCCCCCGGAGTATTTGGCCCAAGAAGAAGGGGCGCCCGCAAAGGCGCCCCCCCCTGTCCGTCCGGTGTCCCGTGTCAGGCCAGCATGGCGACCGGGTTTTCCAGATTCTCGACGATGGCGGCCAGCAGCTGCGCCCCCAGCGCGCCGTCGATGACGCGGTGGTCGACGGACAGCGTCATCGACATGACGTTGCGGATGACGACTTGTCCATCCTCGACCACGGGCGTCTGGATGCCGGTGCCCACGGCCAGAATCGCGCCATGCGGCGGGTTGATGACCGCGTCGAAGTTCTCGATCCCGAACATGCCGAGGTTCGAGATCGCGAAGCTGCCGCCCTGGTATTCGTGGGGGGCGAGCTTCTTGGTCTTGGCCCGGCTGGCCAGATCCTTCATCTCGGCCGACAGCGCCGACAGGGTCTTCTTGTCGGCGTCCTTGAGGACCGGGGTGAACAGCCCGCCCTCGATGGCCACCGCCACCGCCACGTCCGAGGGTTTCAGCTTGATGATCCGGTCGCCCGCCCAGACGGCATTGGCATCCGGCACCTGCTGCAGGGCCAGCGCGCAGGCCTTGATGATGAAGTCGTTGACCGACAGTTTGACCCCGCGCCCCTGCAGTTGCTTGTTCAGCGTGCCCCGGAACTCCATCAGCGCGTCCAGCCTGGCCGAGCGGCGCAGATAGAAATGCGGGATGGTCTGCTTGGCCTCGGACAGGCGCGCGGCGATGGTGCGGCGCATGCCGTCCAGCGCGACCTCCTCGGTCTCGCGTCCGTCCAGCATTTTCTTGACCGTCTCATAGCCCATGCCCTGCGGGGCAGCCGTTGCTGCCGCGGGGGCTGCGGCTTTCGGCGCGGCGGGGGCTTCGGCGGCCTGCGCCGGGGCGGCGGCGGCGGCAGGCCTGGCCGCGCCGGGCCGGGCGGCCTCGACGTCGGTCTTGACGATCCGGCCGCGCGGGCCGGTGCCGGTGATCCCGGCAAGGTCGATCCCCCGTTCGGCGGCGAGGCGGCGGGCGAGCGGCGAGGCGAAGACCCGGTCCCCCTTGCCGCGCGACGATGCGGGGGCCGCCGCGGACTTGCCGGACTCCGCGCCGGTGGGCGATCCCGCATCGGACTGACCATCGGCGGACAGCGGTCCGTCGTTCGGTCCGCCATAGCCCTTGTCGGGGGCCGCATCGGCCGTGGCCGCGCCGGACGGGGCGGCGACGCTGGATGCGTCCTCGCCTTCCTCGACCAGCAGGGCGATGGGGGTGTTCACCCTCACCCCTTGGGTGCCCTCGGCCACCATGATCTTGCCGATGGTGCCCTCGTCCACTGCCTCGAACTCCATCGTGGCCTTGTCGGTCTCGAT
>NZ_SDEA01000018.1 GCF_004522155.1 Paracoccus luteus
CGGGCGACGCTTCGGTTTATCCTTCTCATCGACGTCTGGCAGCTTCATCCGCGCCGTCATCGCGGCGGCGGCGATCTCGCTGGTCTCGAGGGCGAGGTGGAGTTGTTCTGCCGTCTCAGATGACGCGCCGAACCGGTGCGCACGGTGCCCGGCCAGTTGGTGCCGGAGCTTCTCGATCAGGATCGCCTGGGCCTTCACCTCCGCCAGGAGCCGCGCGGTGAAGCTGCGCAGCTCCTCGGGATCTTCCGGCAGGATGGCGGGCTCGTCGAGCATGAGACGAGCTTAACGGGCTGGATTCCGGCTGGGAATCCTCAACGATTAGGGCCAGTCGCTTATCCGGCCGCCAAGGGCTGCCAGGTCCGCTGCGGGGTCCGCCAGTCGATCCCTTCCAGCAGCATCGCCAGCTGCGCGGCCGATAGCGCGATCTTGCCCTCGGTGGTGGAAGGCCAGACGAACCGGCCCCGCTCCAGCCGCTTCATGAACATGCAGGCGCCCTGGCCATCCCACCAGATCACCTTGACCAGATCGCCGCGCCGGCCCCGGAACACAAACAGATGCCCACCGAACGGATCCTGCTTCAGCACCGCCTCGGCCTGTGCCGCCAAGGCCGCAAAGCCCTTGCGCATGTCCGTGACCCCGGCCGCGAGCCACACCCGCGTGTTGGTCGGCACCGGGATCACGCCGTCAGCCCCCGGATCAGCCGCGCCAGAGCCTCGGGATCGTAGCGCCCCGTGACCCGCATCCGCTGCCCGCCGGCGAGTTCGATCTCGATCCGGCCCACCTCGGCGACAGGCGCATCAGGGACAGCCGGGGCTGCCCTGGTATCCTGCACGATCTCGACCGGCAGAAACTTCGCACCCTCGCGAGAGCACGCCTCAGCCTCGGGCGCAAAACGAGGATCGCGCAGCCATTTGAAGATCAGGTTCGCGTTGACCGCGTAACGCCGCGCGACCTGAGCAACCGAAACGCCCGGTGCAGTCGTCTGAAAGCAGATCGTCCGCTTCTCCTCGTCCGTCCAGAGCCGCTTCGTCCGACGCGCCACGCAAGCACCATAGTGTCCACCATCCATAGTGGACACTATCGATCACTCTCTTACCGTGGCAGAGCAGTCACGCCGGACGGATACATCGGTGATGATCTCATAGTCAGACATAAGCACGTGCTTAGGGATATCCCTAAGCCTCCATGGTCATGCCCGAGTGTCCGGTCGAAAAAGGGGCCAGTTCACCCTCGCAACTTTCGCTCTGTGCTGTTTGCACGGCCGGGGCGCGGTGAGCATGATTTCGGGGACGTGGCCGAAGGCCGGATCGACATTCCCGATGCCTTGAACCTGATCGAGCGTGCGGGGTCCAAGGCTGAGATTGTCGGCCTGACGATTGGAGAGTGTCAGGTCTTCTGTGTATGGCTGATTGGGTNCTTCATCAGGTTGATGACGCCAAGATCGGAATGGACATAGGCTCCCTCCATGTCGCACAGAGATCCGACTCTCGCGCCAGTCCCGAGCGCCAAGATCAGAAGATCGCGAATATGTTGGCGCTCGGCCGCATCAATCAGCTTGGCGATTTCGTCGAAGGAAAGATAGCGTCCCTTCTTCGGCCGATCTGCCGGAGCTGTCACTCCGGAAATCCGCGGCATTTCGGGCGGCGCAATGTCCGTAAGACCCATCTGCCGGGCAAGGGAGCAGACTTCAATCACCGGTCGGACGATGTCCACGATCGTGTTGGGGTGGAGCTTGCGATGATCGTCGGCGGTCGCAGCGGCGCGAGCCTTTCCCTTCATTCGGCTATACTCAGCCTTTTGCAGAAGACGCACGAACCGGCGCACTGCCATCGGCATATTCGACATCGAATCGTGCCAGATGTTGGGGCGGTAATAGATGTCGAGGCGGTTCTTCAGCAATCCGAAACGCTCTTTCGAGAGAGTTCCCTCCTTCTCTCGCTCATACGAAAGCCAGACTTCGCGGAACTCTGGATCCTTGGTGATGCGGCGCTTAGGTGCGATAAGCTCCAAGGGCTCAGCAATGGTACGAATGACAGTCTTCGCCTCGGAACGGGCAGCCTTCGGCGTCTCGGCTGCAAGTCGTTTGGAGCGAGTGCGCTGTGCGGGGCGGTCCCACCAACGCAGGTACAGTTTCCCCCTATCTTCACAAATAGAGAAGCGGCCGATACTATCGATCTTTTTCATTTAGTTACCTCAGACGCGTTAGACAACGTCAGCCAATGCGTTGTAATTGCAGTCAGAGTGGATTCCTGCGGCTCGATAGCCAAAGCGGGCTGTCAGCTGTTGCCCTGCCTTCACTTCGCAGCGCGCGAGATAATCCAGCAGATGCTGCTCCCAATACTGGATAGTGGGCGTCTTCATAAAGCCGATCTCCCCTGCCTTGCGGAGTTCGGCCAGTTTACGGCTGGACATATTCAGAATGGCCGCTGCTTCCTTTTCAGACCATAATGCAAACTTGCTGTTTCCCCGCTGTTGCACAGCCGATGGCAGTGAGCACATGAGATTCAGATCGCGCCTTTCGACATCGCCGACCTCCCGATTGTAGAGCGTCGGACCGGTGTCGGGGGTGACTCCGCATTTTTCAGTTTTGTCGATCCCCTGCGGGGCGTGGAAGGTATTGGTCATGTGGCTCATCGGGCCACTCCTTTTCTTGGCACCACGATCGATGTGGCACCGGGGAGATGAGACGCGTGCCAGCGCAGCTTTCGAAATTTCTCGATGGGGTTCACCCATCCGCTCGGACGTGTTGATGCCCTTGCAGGCGGGCCCCTGCTTGCCGCAAGCCCGTGGCGGGCACCCGTCTGCGTCGGCGATGCTCCACCGCGACCTGAGCCAGGCGCCCTCCCCTCCGCCGTTGCCAGCAGATGCCGTGCTGCGGTTGACGCTTCGTCAGTCTCGCCCCGGCTGATCCGCCACGGCGGTCCTCGGCGATCCCGTTGCCGAGCAGCCCAACCAGTTTATGGAGGGTCACCATCGCGGATCGCGGCAGGAGGCCGATCACAGGGGTGCCGCCGTTGCGCAGATTGAACCCGGCATCCGTCGCCGGCACCGTCACGCGGCGCATCAGCACGAAGCGACTGCGGCGACGCAGGCCGGCAGCCTCCCATTCGCTGCGATCGGACAGATCGAGGTCGAGGCCGCGGTTCGACCGGCTACCGGCGCTGGTGCCATAGGCGATCGTGATGAAGCGCTCACCCTCCCGCAGCGTCGTTGCGATGACGAGGCACGGGCGGGTCTTGGCCCTGCCCTCGCCTTCCCCGAGCGGGAAGCGGAACGAAAGGACGGTGCCAGGACGCAGCGAGGCGGCCCAGCCGATGGGATCGGTGGTCATAGATAACTCTTCGATGATGTTGGATGAAGTGCCGGCGCGGCATCGCGCGCCGGCATGGCCTGGTCAGGCGATGCCGCGGCACCGGCCGATATGCCGCTCGGCAGCAAGCAGGTCCGCCACGCGCTCAGATGCCGTGATGCATTCGATGAGCGCTTCCAGCGCCGGGCCGATCGCGGTCGCCGTGTCGGCATCCGCGCGGCCCTTCAGGGCGAGGACGAGGCTGTGCAGGCTGTCGCGGGCGTCTTTCGTGAGCGCCGAGCCCTCCTCGGCAATCTTCCGCAGGTCGGCGATTTCTCGGCGCAACGCGTAGGCAATGTCACCGTCGAGCGCCCCACACCGGGCGAGCGCGTGGCGCGCCGCCGCAATGGCATTCGCGCCGATATCTTCGAGCCGCTCGAAATCGGTGGCCGGCTTCTGCTCGATGAACAACTGGTGGCGGGAAGGGGCGATCATTGCCGACCCTCCTGCGCGCGTTGCGGCTGCGCCGCCGGTGGAGACAGCCGCCAGCCGGTGCGGCGGTCGCCAGTCCGTGCCGCCCGCCGCTCCGCCCGCCGCCACGCGGCGATGTCACGGAGGGCGTGGATCCTGGCGCGTTGCGTGTGCAATCGCTCCAACGCGCGTTCGCAGAGATGGCCCACAACCGGCGGTTCCTGCGTCGCCGTGAGCGCCGGATGGGACGGCGCGATGGAGAACCTGCGCTCCAGATCAAAGCGCACGGGTCGCAGGAGGCCAGACTGGCGCACCTCATCGAGACGGGTGAGGCGCAGCGTACCCGGACGCACCGGTTGGGCATGGTCATCGACGCCCGGTGCGATGGTCAGCACCTGCCAACCGGCAACGGTCTCGACATCGACGATCAGCGCGACTGCCTGGGTATCGCCGGTCAGCGTCCAGCGGATGATGTCGCCGACGGCGATCGTGTTGCGCCAGCCCTGCGGCACCGGCCGCGCGCTGGTCGTCTCTGGGGTCTGGTGGAGCATATCGTCCTCTTGTGCTCAGGGAACGACACCCACCAACGCTCACATCCCAACCTCACCAAGTCGGCCCTGCGCTGGCGGCGTGTCGCCAGACACACGCCGACAACGCGGGGACGGGAACTGGCTGAGGGATAACAATCCTTAGCTGCCTTGGCATTCCCTGCTAAGTTCCCTCCTTGGAGTGTGAGCCAAAGAGGGCACGAGGGCACCTTGAGCATTGTTGCGTTTGGGCCTTAGGGTATGACGCGGGGTTGAGACCCTCTGAGGTGAGGGCGCCAGAACACTTGCCGGATTCCTGAAGCACACATGCCTAACGTCAGTCATTACTTTGCGGACGGCCACACACGCGTCGAGATTGATACCACAATCCTTACCGCAGCAGGCCAACTCAACCTGTGCCTGCTTCAGCTGCCGTCGTCACAGGCCGCCGTTGAAGGCGACGCCAGTCGGCCGATGGCGGTCAAGGCACTACGCGATCTCATCGTTGGTGGTCCGGCCCATCCGCAGCCTGTTTTGCGGCAGTTGATCCCAAGCGGCGAACCGGTGCTCATCGTGGCGCCAGAGTATGCGTTCGGTTCTCCCGACTGGCCGGCAGTCGATGACTTGGTGCGTGGCGCGAACCGGCCTCTCGTGCTGCTTGCCGGTTTCGGGGCGACGCGGGCCCAAGCCGTGCTCGACTGGCAGGCCGCAGCGGTGCCAAGCGGTACGGTGCGTCATCTGAGCTGGCGCGAAGACACTAACCCGGTAAGCCCTGTGATGCGGATCAACGGCGGCTGGTGCTGGATCCACGATCCGGGAGGCACCACCCATTGCATCGTCTACCTAAAGAACTTCCTCCAACAGGGAATCGAGGCCGTCCAGCTCCCTGATCTCCAACAAGGTGAGATCATCCTGCATCTGCGGTACGATGATCTCGATTTGTTCCCGCTAATTTGCGCCGATCTCATCCAGCCAGCCGCGCAGCGCCCCGGCTCACCGCAAGCGCGTGTCCAGGCGATTCTTGCCGACATCGCGGTCGAACGGCCTGCGCTGGTGGTGGGATCACTCCTTCAACCTGGCTTCAACGCCAATTGGGGGATCGCCATCGACGCACTGCTCAACACCGTTCTCGTCGGGCGTCCCGGCGCGGTCGCCCTCTGCAACATTGCCCATGACCAGCCCCGACCCGAGGAAGAGCAGGATAAGTGGCGCAGTCTAACCGGCGTATTCGCGCCTTTCCGGTCGCTCCCCAAGGGACAGGATGATCTGCCGGTGGCACGCGCCCTTAATGCCCAAGGGATCGCCGGCGCCGTCGTCCGCCATACCCACGGCTGCGCGACGGCCGGCGCGGTTGGCTGGTCGCCTTACGACCCCGTTAACGGCACGCAGGTCTGGCGCGGCAATATGTACTGTCGGATCACCGAAGAGGGGCTTGCGTCTCCGATCGCGCCCGCGCCCGCGGCGGAGGCATGTGAAATTTCTCGATTCTTTCGGCGCCATCCGCCCGGCGCGGGAATGGCGCCGCGGCTCGCTGAGGGAATCGCGCTGATCAACGGTCAACTCGACAGCAGGGCGCCGCCATTGCCTGCCACGATCCTCCGCGCCACACTGGATGGAGTCATCATCGACGGTTCCCGCAATCCCGACGCGCTGGCGGAGGCCGAAGTGACGACCGCTTTAAAAGCCGGGCTACACGCACTGGCGACCGTCCGGTCGATCGACGGCGTTTCTTGGCAGACCGGCGCCGGACTGACCGGGCAACTCCAAATCGAGGCGCAGCGTTGTCACCTGCTCATCTGGCGCTCGCCAAACGAGTCGCCTAAATCGATGCAGCGGCATCTCGCCAGCTGGCGGCTGCGCGGAGGTGCACACCCCGATCTTGTCGTGTTCGGCGGGACGCCGGTGGGTGCGCTTGCCGACGGCGAGATTGGTCAGGATCGCCGCGACGACATCAGCCTCGCGCCGCCTGCCGATGCGGCGCTCGCGGCCGGCGGATCGCTCGCCGCGTCGGCCGGGGACATTACCGAGGCGCAGTCGCTCCGCCGAGTTGTAGGGCTCAGCCTATCGCATGTCACGTCGGTCTATGCCGATTATGAGGAAGCCGAGGACGACACGCGGGTAGCGGCGTTGTTCGAGCGCATTGGCAGTTTCCTTGAGGAGAGGAATGGGCAATGACTAAACCGACCGGCGGGGCAGAATTGGCCACAGCCTATGCGGCGCTCGATCCGCTTTGCGCCAAGGTGGGCCTCGTGCGCGCCACACTGTTGCCCCAGATCGACGGCGCTGCAGCTGCTCCCGATGGCATCGCGCTCTGGTCCTCGCCTTACGCCCAGTTGCTGCTTTGGCCCTGTTCGGCAAACGACGCGGCGACATTCGAAACGGCGGCCCATACCGCGCAGCGTTGGTTCGACGAAGTGCTGATCGCCGGCGAGCGCCAAGCGGGCGGACGTCCTATCGACGGATATCTCGTGCTCGCCCTCCCGATGATGCCCGAAGAGGAGGCACGTGAGGATGTACGCCGACTTGAGCTCTCAGCGCAGGTCTGCCGTAAACACCTGATCTGGCCTTCTACCCCTGACGACCCCGACCATGCCACCGTACCTTGGCGTCGCGTTGCCGATATCACTGTCGTTGGGCTCCCTGAAGCCGAGCTCTTGCCCGGTGCCGAATTGCAATGGCCCGCGATCGACGCTGAGGCGAAAGCGCTTTGGGAAGAGCTCGATGCCATCGGCGTGTCCGCGGTCCTCCTGAACGACGGGGCAGCGTGATGCGCGGCGTCCGCTTGAGATCGCTCGGCATTTCCGGTTTCCGCGGGATCAGCGATCCGGTCAGATTCGACCTTAGTGCACCTCTGACGCTCGTCTTCGCGCCCAACGGTACTGGCAAGACGACGATGTGCGAGGCCGCCGAATGGCTGCTCACCAGCCAAGTCGAGCGATTAAAGGCTGGCAAGGACTTCAACGCGCATGTTCTGCGATCGAAGTTTGCCGTCGTGGACCAAGCGCCATCGGTCGAGGCCGACCTGTTCGTGGCGGGGGCCCCGCGCTTCCTCGCGCGCCATGCCGAAGGCGCGCATTCTCACGCGCTCTCGGGTACCATGCGCATCAACGCGACACGGGTGGGCCCACACGAACTGCTCACGCTGCTCGCGCCGGCCGCCGCCGCCGACGAGGCGCATCATTTAACCGCTATCAATCTGCGCCAGCGCTGGCTCAAGGGCACGCGCTTCCTCAGCGCAGAGGCCCTTGCTGCGCTGGTCGACACCGACGAGGAGACCATCGAACGGCGCACCCAGGTCTTCGCCGACTTGCTTGGCATCCGCCATCTCCTCGACGCCGAGCGTCAGTGCGAGAAATATGCCAGCGAACTCAGCTCTCGGCTGCGCCCGCTGGCCCAGTTGAACGAACAGCAGCTCGCAGAAATTCGCGACCTGGAGTTGGCTTTGGAGGGCGCTGTCATGGATGAGAGCGCGCGAACCGTCTCTGCACGGTCTGAAGCCGCCGCCGCTGCGATGCTGCTCGAGCTTGGCCGTGACGGTTTGGACGATGGCGCTTCTCTCGACGATTGGCTTGAAGCGCTGACTGCGACCTATCGGCGCCAGCGCCATGCCCACGACCTGCGCAGCGCGGCGATGCAGCGCGTCGAAGCGCAATGGAGCGCACGGGGGTCGCTCAAGGCGACGGTCGAGGAGAACACTGTACTCGAATCCCGGCTTGCCGCCGAACTCGCCCATATCGAAGAGCGAGGTCGCGCGGCTGCTGCCGCACTCACCGAACGTACATCCGAGCGCGAGGTCGCCGACGAGGCCGCGCGCGCCTTGGCGAGTGCCAAAGACCGGCTTGGCAATCTCAGCTCCTCCCTTCTTGCGGCTCTTCTCGACGCCGGCCTGCTGACCGGTACCCCCCAATCACTCGCCTCTCTTTCGAATCATCTCGTCGAAGCCCGCTGGACCGAGGCCGCGCGCAGGGATCGCCGCCGCCAACTCGCCTCGCTCAAGACTTCACTCGAGCAGTCGGCGGGTGCCATTGAGCGCCTCCGTTTAATTGATGCCGAAATCGACCGGCGGGCGCCCGAGCGCGTCTCTGAGGAAGCAATGGCCATCCTGCGGCGCGGCGCGGCCGATGCTGACGCCGAGGCGCGCGCAGCTCGGACTACGCTTGATGCGTCAGCTGAACCAGTTGCGCGGCTGCAAGCCGCCGCTCGCGACTTTCTGTCGCACGACCATGGCGGCACCAGCCGATGCCCGACCTGCGCGCATGATTGGGACAATCCCGCCGCGCTGAGCGCCGCGATAGAGAATACGTTGGTCGCGGGACCGGCGATCCTTGAGACCATGCGCCGCGTAGCGGATTTCGCATCCGAGACGGCTCAAGCGGCTCGCACCCGTCTCGACGCAGCCATGTCCGTCGCGGCGACCATCGCCGCGCTGGAGAAGGAGCGCGCCGCGCTTGCTGCTTCGGCTGAGGAGCGAGCCCGCGACGCCGCTTGGCTCGGCCTTTCCACTGATCGTACGTTGGAGGAGATCGCGGCAGCAGACGCCCGGCTCAACGTCGCCGATGCCCTCGCGGCGCTGATCGCTGCACGCAATGCACTATCTCCGACCCTGCCTAACAGCCGGGCGCCGCTTCTCCCACCGGAAACCATGGTATCGGGATTACTCGACCAGCTTGCGACCACTTTCGGGATCCGCGAACAGAACATCCACCTCCAGCTTGCTGAGTTGTCTAAAGCGATCGAGACTGCCATCGCAGACCGTGACCAGTTGCGCGCCAGCCATGCGGGCACCCAGCAACGCCTTCGCGAATGCCGCGCGACATTGCGGGATAGGGCCGCGGAGCTCGCGGGCCTGCACACAGCTTGGGACGCAGCGGCACCCGACGCTGAATGGTCCGACAGTGCGCTTGCCACGCTCAAGACGGAGCTCGCCAACGACATCCAGCGCCTCCAATCAGCGGACGCACACATCGAAGCGTCGCGTGCTGCATGGGCTTCCGAGGCAAGACGCGAGCGTCTCGATACCCTGCGAAGTGCCATCTCGCCGTCGCTTGAGCGCCAGAGGCGCATGGCCGCGCGCATCGCCGCCGCCAATCGCGCGCGTGCGATCTTTCAGAAAGCCTATGCGACTACCAGTCGCAAGCAGGCCCAAGACTTGAGCCGGGTAGTAAATCCGCTGTTCGCGCGGATGCATGCTAATCGTGTGTTCGACCGCATCAACCTCGGCGAGGATAGCGACTTCCTGCACTGGCTCGCCGATGCTGGCGGCGAGCAGCTCGATCCAGGTAAAGATTTCAGCCAAGGTCAGCGGCAGGATCTCGCACTCGCGCTGTTCCTTGCACGCGCCCGAAGCTTGGGCGGGACCTTCTTCCTTGACGAACCCGTCATCCATCTCGACGATCTTAACCGCGTCGGGTTGCTCGACATCCTGCGCGCGACGATCCTTGAAAACAGCAAGTCGCTCAATCTGGTCATTACGACTTCGAGCCGAGCGCTCGCGCGCCACCTCATCGAGAAGTTTGCCGCCATTGGTCAGATCGAGACGCCCTCAGGTCTATCGGATCCGTTGCGCGTTATCGAGCTCGACGGCAATGGCCGTAGCGGCGTCTCGCTAAGCACAATCTATCCTCTTGGCTGACGGTGGACTGTGGAGCGGTTTCCCAACACGACTGCTTCCAGCGTGCCGGATCTCCTGCCCTTGAACTGGTCTCGACGTCCCCCAAGGATAGCCGAATGAGCCGCTGGTCGGGCGGATATTTCGATCCAGAGGATACCCACATCGAAGAGATCGTTGAACGCTTCGACCATCTCGCGGAGAAATTGGCTCCGCCGCCAAGCAAACCCAACGCCTCCAAACCCACGACCTAAGAGCGCCCGTCTGCGGCCGACGCCGGATGGTTATATAGAACGCGCGCTTGGCCACGAGGTTCGGCCATGGCGTGGCATCGGTCGCACGCCGATCCGTATGGGCCGCAGCGTGCCAACTATTCCGTGACCGCAGGAGGGACAACTTCTGCCGCCAGGAGCGCCATCGCTTTTGGCTGCACGCTCCTTTGCCGCAGAATCGCGTGGAGGAGAACTGCGCCCGATTCTGCCATCGGAAAGCGTGCGGACCACAGCGGCAAAATTGCTTGCTGGCGGTACGTAGTGCGGTTTGCCTTCCGCTGGCGCCTGAGAAAGGGAGGTCGGGAAACGTTTTGTCGAAGAAGAATTTGGCGACATGTGCGTCTATCTGCGCTATGACCTCGATGAACAATCCGGCCATTTTCATGGGCTGCTATCAGACCGGGTGTTCAAGGAACCGTCCATGCGCTTTGCGGCCGGGAAGTGGCTCTACCGGACGACCCATCACCGCTGCGTTGGCGGGGTGGGCGACGAGAGGCGAGGCTATGAGGTCGCCCAGGATGTTATCGCGGCGTGGTTCAGCCGCGACGAATACCGCCGCATGAACATTGTCCGCGGAGAGCAAAGAGCGAAAGCAACAAGGGACGCCGTCAAGGTTGCCGACGCGATGCTCGATGAGCAGAGCATACGTGCGTTTTTCGGTGATACCGAAGCTGAGCCATTGCCCGATGGCTCGACGCGAGCACGTCGGAAGTGGATCATGAAGAAACAGGCCGCCGAGGCTGCGTCGCGGTCCGGAAGGCTGAGGAAGGGAGCGAAGCAGGATCTCGCCTTGGACCTGCTTGAACTGATCGGCGCCCTTGATCCTCAGGTGCGCCATCGTCATCAGACCCAGCGCGCCCGTGACCAACTTCTCATGCAGTTTCACGAGAGTCATGGCACTCCTGAGGAACTCATCCGGCATGCCAACGATCTGCTCGCCGGTGCCGTCGAAAAAGCCCGGCGAGACATTGGCGCCGCCCGCGAAGAGGCTGCCCAGCAAGCCACTGCGGAGCTTACGGCCAAGGATCTCCAAGCGGCCGAACGGCGAGCCGAAGCGGACTGTCTTGCAACTCTGGCGCGCGAGGAACAGGATCAAAGGGCAGCCCAACAGCGGCGTTTGGAAGATGACGCTGCCGCCCGCAACCGCCAGGCCGAGGATGAGGCCGCGATCCGCAAGCGGCTGGTTGAAGACCGCAAAGCCGAGGCTGAGCGAGCCAGAAAGGCGAGAGCGCTGGCGGAATACGAAGAGGCGCTGCGAGAGCGTGAGACGGAGACCGAGCGCAAAGCCAAGTGGCTCACCGAGACGATCGAGGAACTGCGCGAACTCGGAGTCGCGATCCGCTCCGCAGCGGTCAAGCTTGGGCTTCTGGAGGTCCCATTCGTTCGAGCGGCCATGCAAGCGCTGAGGAAGGTTGATCTGATACGGCAGGGCCGAGAGCGGGAACGATGATAATCTTGCAAGAGTCTTAGGCAACCGGCAGCCTCGCTAAGCCTTCTCGCATCAAGCGTCGCTGACGCAGGTCATCATACCACTTCCGGATCCAGACATGCAGTCAGGTTCCGCAACGCACCTGGCTCTTCATGGGCCTCTGCGACATGTCCGATAAAACGCCTCATCAGGATATTTTTTTCCGTCACACGCACAACGAAGCCATCTTCTGCTCAGCCCGGAATACGCGGTGGCCCAACATAGCCGCCGACGCCGAGGCAGCAGACGAAGTCAAAGCGCTGGAATCTGCGCGGGAGGCCGTCACGCCGATCAGTGGGACGCTTGCGCCAGTTCAAAACAGGGCTTGATGGCCGTCATCGAAAGCAAGAGAGGAACTCTAAGTACCATGATCTACAAAATCACGGAAGACGACAAAACCCAGCGCCTTGAACAGCAAGCCCGGCAGGACATGATTGCGGCGATGACTTGGGGACGAGAGCGAAAGGCCGAGACAAAAACGACAGAATTCGCGGCTGCCGTCTCTCGCATTGAATTGCTCGCAGCGGGAGCCTCGGGTGCTTCGGAAGGCGCCCGTCGCATTTTGCAAGTTTGCTTCAGGGGCAACGACGAGGATATCCTGTGCTATCTTGACCTCGCAAGGTTAGATCACCGGAATCAGGACGCGGCTATGATCCTCCTCCGTGGAGTGGCTGCGTGCGGAATTATGCCTGAGAAGTTACTCTCGCGACCTTTGAACGAATACTGAAGCATGACTGTTCAGAATTGCCAACGGGCCATCGGATTACGATGGCCCGTTATCATGATTTTAAGCTTGTCGTGAAACGTCTAAACGTTCATCGAGTTGGGAGAGAAACGTCGGCCGTTTCAACATGGGCGAGCGTGGCTTCGGCCGGTCGATATAGGTAGTTGTGAAGCGTGCCCTCTCTGATATGCTCAACTGCTTCCTTGATGGCCGGAAACGGCACCATGAACCACTCGCGCGGTTGGACCGGGTTACCAAAACGATCGTCGATCTGGATTTCAAGGCGGGCGTCGGCGAAAAAGCGGTGGAGAAGGTTTTCCAAAGCGCTGCGGCGGATATCGTAGAGCGTGAAGGTCGCGACGACCTCCACCTCAGCCATCAAGAATGTCGGGTCCCGAACGGCGTTGACGAATCGCCGTTCCACTTGCCCACCCGTTACGCCGATCTTGTGGATGACGTCGCGGTGAGCGGCCACATAAGGATGATCAGATAGACTACGGAGCACGTAGATCGCTCCGGTTTCCGTTCCCTCGATGCCATCGTCACCGAACAGCGGCCCGACCCGAGACTCCGTCACACGGCGGCCGTTGTCGTCTTGGGTCAGCGCCTTCTGCAGCGAGCGTTGCAGGAGATTGCTCTCGGTGCCGTTGTCGTAAATTACTCGCAGTCGGCGGTCGCTGTTGCCGGAAGCGTTGATGTAGGCCTCTCCCGCCTCGGCGACATAGGCGAGCAGCCCCTCCAATACGAAGAACCGGCCCTGTTCGATCTCTGCCTTGCGCTCGAACCGGCGCATGCGGCGGGTGCCAGCGGCAAGGTCGCTGCGGACTGCCTCGAACAGCGGCGCGTAGTCGGCGAAGTTGGCGCAGGGCTCGCGCGTGGCGACCTCCTCCGCTGCCTGCCGTTCGGCGGGCGAGCGGACGTGGCGCAATTCGGTTAGTCCATCATTCTGTTCGTCAACGCCAAGCGCCGCCAGCAGTGCTGCGTCGTCTATCGGCTCGTCGGCCGCTGCAGTCAGCAGGCCGCCGGTGTCCAGATCGGTCAGCAATGCGACCGCCTCGGGCAGCGCGCGCAGGCGATCGAGGCGGACGGCGTAGAGGCGTTCGAAGACATCGCCCTCATGGCGCGGCGGGCGGCCGTGTTCGGCGGCGAAGCGCAGGATGTCCTCGAAGCCCGCGATGATGCGCGCCTCTCGGGGCGAGCGTGCCTCGGCCTTCGGCCTGGCCGGTTCAAGCCCGAGATCGGCGAGAATGTCGAGGTCGCTGCGGTCAGACATTCCGAGCGGCCTCGCGCTGCAGGACGGCAATGCCTTCCGCCATGCGGCGCTCGTAGGGGTCGGCGGCGGTCAGCGAGGGCAGGCGGCCCGACTCGCGCTTGAAGCGGATGGCGCGTTCGGCGAGTTCGCGCGCTTCGTCCAAGGGGATGTTCACGCGCTTCTTTGCAATTACCTCGGCGATGCGGCGCAGGTTTTCCTCGTTCATCGCCTTGCCGAGGATGGCGCGGGCGGTCTGGAAGGGGTTGATGCGGTCGATCAGGTCGATCTCCAGCTCGCGCACCTCCAGCACGAACCGCCGCGCGCCGTCCACGAAGGCGGTGTTTGGCCCCTCCTCGCCCGGCTCGTGCGGCGGCGTGCGGCGCTTGATTTCCTGCGTCAGCGCCAATGCGGCCACGGCGTGCTGGCGGACGGCCTCGCGGTCCTCCTCGGTCAGCTCGGGATAGCGGGTGGCGATGATGCGGCCCATGCGGAGCTGGGTCAGCTCCTCGGCCGGGGTTTCCTCATCGAAGACGCCGCGTTCCAGCACGGTGCGGTCCTGCACGAATGCGGCCAGGACCTCGTTCACGTCCTGCGCGCAGATGCGGCGCACCTCGGGGGATTTCGGCTCGACCAGCCCGCCGATCTCCATGTGGAACTGTCCCGCGGCCTCGTTGAAGCCGACCGCGCCGGGCTTGTAGCCGCCCTCGCCGTAGTCGAAGCCGGGCCTCTCGCCCGCGGCCTTCGGCGTGAACTCGAACTTCGGGGCCAGCACCTGCTCCATGAGCAGGCTGGCGGCGATGGCCTTCAGCGTGTCGTTCACCGCCTCGTTCACGATCTGGTCGTCGGCGGCGGGTTCGGCGATCAGGTTGGTGAAACGCGCGCGGGTCTTGCCCGGCGCGTCGCGCGTCGCGCGGCCGATGATCTGGACCACCTCGGTCAGCGAACTGCGATAACCCACGGTCAGCGCGTGCTCGCACCAGATCCAGTCGAAGCCCTCCTTCGCCATGCCGAGCGCAATGATGATGTCCACGTGCTCGCGGTTCTCGGCCTGCGCCGGGTCCTTCAGCGCGGCCAGCACCCGCTCGCGGTGGCGCTCGTCGTCCACCAGGTCGGCCACGCGCAGCACGCGGCCGTCCGGGCGCTGAATCAACTGGAAGCCGGTCGCCTCGTCGGTGCCCTTCCAGACGCCGAGCGCGCCCATGATCTCCTCGGCCTCGCGGATCTTGTCGCCGAGGCTTTCGCGGGCGTTCACGTTGGGGATGTGGACGATGGTCTTCAGGGCCGGGTCCAGCACCGCGGCGATCGCGTCCATGTAGCGGCCGGAGTAGAAGTAATAGCCGATGTCCAGCGACTTCAGCCAGCGGTAGCCGTTCAGTTGCTCGTAATAGGTGTAGGTCACGGTCTCGAACCGCGCCTCGTCCTCGGGCGCCAGCACGGCCACGGCGTCGCCGCGGAAATAGCTGCCGGTCATCGCCACCACATGCACCCGGTCGCGCGCCATGAAGGCCCGCAGCTGCGAGCCGAGGCGGCTGTCGGGGCTGGCGCTGACGTGGTGGAACTCGTCAATCGCGATCAGGCGGTCGTCGAAGGCCTCGACGCCCAGCTCCTCGACGGCGAAGCGGAAGCTGGCGTGGGTGCAGACCAGCACGCGGTCGGGGCTGGCGAGGAACGCGCGCACCGCCGCGACCTTGCCGCGCGCGGCGCCCGCGTCGTCGGCCCCCGGCGCGTTGCACAGGTTCCATTGCGGCGCCACGGTCCAGTCGGCCCAGAAGCCGCCCTCCGTCAGCCGGGTATCGCGGAAGGACGCGCCGATCGAGCGTTCGGGGACCACGACGATGGCCTGCCGCAGGCCCTGGTTCTCCAGCTTGTCCAGCGCCACGAACATCAGCGCCCGCGACTTGCCCGAGGCGGGGGGCGACTTGATCAGCAGGTATTGCTCGCCCCGGCGCGACCAGACGCGGGCCTGCATCGGGCGCATCCCCAACTCGTCCTGCGCCTGCGCGGCCCCGGTCCGGCCAAGGCTGACCGAGACCGAGGGCGCGGCGCTGACGGTGTCCCTGTTGTCCCTCATGCGCGTTTCCCCTCCGCCTTCGTCATCCTGGTATAGAGCGCGAACAGATGCTCCAGCCGCTCGGTATCGTTGCGGAAGCGGCGGCCGATATAGATGCGCTCCAGCACCTCGTCGTTGCGGTCATGCGCGGCGCGCAGGTCGGCGGGCATGTTTTCCGGGTCGTAGAGGTCGGCGATGGTGGCGGGGAAATGCGCCTCGCGGGTCAGCAGGATGTCCTCGGCGCAGGCGGTCAGCGCGGCCTTGTCGGCGGCGGTGAGCTTCGGGACGGGGAAGGTGTTCCAGCCGAGGGTGTTGGAGTAGCGGAAGTCGGTCTTCAGCTTGCCGCAGACGGTGGCGATCCAGACGAGGTGGATGCGCGAGGCGATCAGCGCGAGATTCCAGAGCGGGGCGTCGTAGATAACTGACGCCAGATTAGAGACGACAGTATCGGAGGTCACATAACCACAAGGAAGATATTGGCGGCGCTCGGAAGACACTTTTGGAATGATGATCGCAGGCGTTTCCCGATGCGGCCGATAAACAAACCGATGAGGAAACGGCGCATGGTCATTGGCCTGTTTTCCTCGGCTTCCGAGCCGAAATGCGCGAACCTCGCCCACGCGCCTACAAATCTCTGGAACGGCGAGCGCCTCGCTTCTGTCATCATCATTAATCCAAATGCAATACCTCTCTTCTGCGCGTATGAACTCCCGAGCGCCCATGAACTTGCGGATCCATTTCGCAGCTTTGGGGCAGGAGCGCGCCAACGATTTCGCTTCCTCGGCATTAAGAACAAACTGACCGTCGTCCGACGGCTGATTGCCCGACTGCATAAGTGGAAGATTGGCCAGCGATGAAGTTTGCTTTGTCACAACAACGTTATCGCCGCCCGTGAGATAAGGCGTAATGTTGGCGACTACACGAGCGACTCCCTCCTCATGCAGCGCCGGATCTCCGGCCTTATTCGTAATACCGACAATGACGCAGGTAACGCCGGCGTTGTTTGCGGCGTTGTTCGCCCACACAAAAGAACTATGAGCGAACCCGATTCGAACACCCTCAGAAAACAAGATAGGCCAGAGCATCGCAACCTGCTCACCCTGTGTGATCGAGTTCGTTGCAACGAACGCCGCGTGCCCCGAGGTATGCTTCAGGAAGAAGGCGGCTCGAACGAACCATGCAGCAACATAATCGAGATCCTTATAGGCCTTCAGAAGACCTCTAAATACGAGGGCCATGTCGTCTTTTTGTTCCCGCGTCTGACCGACACTTCCCTGATACGGCGGGTTCCCGCAGATATACGTCTCCCACTCCGGCCCGCCCTCCAGCGCCAGCCGCCCCGTCGGCCCGCCCAGGTCCTCGTCCACCGCCGCCGCCGCCGGGGGGCACACCGCCTCCCACGCAATCCGCAGCGCGTTGCCGGTCACGATGTTGCCGGTCGCGTGCAGCGGCAGGACCAGCGCGCGGGCCTCGGCCTGGCCGATGAAGCGCACGTCGCACTGGAACTCGGCGATCAGCAGCGAGAGGCGCGCGATCTCGGCCGCGAAGCTTTTGATCTCGATGCCGTAGAACTGCGTCAGGGCGATGGCCGAGCGCTCCATCGCCTCGCCGCGGCGGGCCATGATCTCGGCCTCGATCTCGCGCATCTGGATATAGGCGATGACCAGGAAGTTGCCCGACCCGCAGGCCGGGTCGAACACCCGGATGCGCGCCAGCCGCTGGCGCAGGCTGAACAGCATCCGCTTGTTCGTTCCCGCCCGTTCCAGCTGCGCGCGCAGGTCGTCGAGGAACAGCGGGTCCAGCACCTTCCTGATGTTCGGGACGGATGTGTAGTGCATCCCCAGTTGCCCGCGCTCGTCATCATCCGCGACCGCCTGGATCATGGACCCGAAGATGTCCGGATTGATCCGCTTCCAGTCCAGTTCCCCCGCCCGCAGCAGATAGGCGCGCGAGGTGCGGGTGAAGGCGGGGCAGCCGATGTCATCCGCGAAGAGCCCGCCGTTGACATAGGGGAACACGTCCGCCCAGGGCCGCACCCCGCGCGGGCTGCGGCGTGGGTCGAGGGTCATGGCGCGGAACAGTTCCGCCAGCACCTCGGCGGTGTTGGAGCCGTCGGCCTGCGTCATCTGCGTCAGCGTGGCGGTGAACAGCGTCTCGCCGGTGAAGATGCCGGTGTCCTCGGCGAAGAAGCAGAAGATCAGCCGCGCCATGAAGCGGTTGAGATCGCCGCGCTTGGCCGCCGTGCCCCAAGCGGGGTTGTCCTTCAGCAGCTGCAGGTAGAGCCGGTTCAGCCGCCCCGTCGCCTTGATGTCGATCGGGTTGTTCTTGACCTCGGCTACCGTCGAGATGCCGGCGAGCGACAGGAAGAAGCTGAAGTGGTCGCCGAGTTCCGCGAAGGGGACCGACAGCACCTCGCCCGAGGCGATCTCCTCGGCCTCGACCTGCTGCCCGTCGGTGGCAAGGATGAACTTCGCTTTCTGCCGCGCGGTCTGCGGGCTTTCCCGCATATGGGCGAGGCCGGCCAGTGTCTCGCCGGGAGGGGTGGTCAGGATGTGGATGTTGTTGCGCTGCAGGATGCCGCCAGCGTCCGAGTTGTTCGACGCGCCCTGGCGCAGCCGCGCGAGGGTGGTTGCCTTCATACCGAAGGCAGTCAGGAAGGCGAACGGGAACTCTGCAGGGTCAAACGGCTCGGCCGCCAGCGCCGAAACGGCTTCCTCGATTTCGACTGCGTTCATGGTGCCTTCCCCCCACGCCGGCAACGTGCAGAGGATTCGCCCCCCCTGCTTCGTTGCGCGCAGGCAAGCTCTACCGACCGGCGAGCGGGAAATCCATCGGGTGGGAGCGCGCATCGGCGGAGCCGGTTCATGCGGGGATGATCCAGGCCATCGTTGCCATCGTCCGCTGAAAGGTTGATCGACGTTGCGTTGCCGACCGCGAGTTCATGTGTCGTCGGCGGGTCATGAGAAGTTTTTCAGGGATCGCCGGGTGAGTGGGGGATTTCTGCTGGAAAGGGCTCTTAGCGGGGAGACGTTGTCTCCCCGCTTGGGCCTGCGGCAAGGCATAGCCCCCTTGTAGCGGGCACGCATTTGTCTCATCAGGATCAGGAGCGTGACTTGGCTGGCCGGCGCCTCCGCGTGCAGCTTTTCGCTGCCGATACCAGGTCGCACGGGATACGCCCGCTGCGAGCCACGGCTGGGCGCGAGAGATCGTGCTCTCAGCCAGATACGCCGACCGTGGTTTCGTACCCGCTCGAGCGCGTCGCTGCCGCTCCCGATCTGCCTTCCGGCGCTTGCGTTCCCCCGTGGAGAATACTTGCTCAAGGCCCAAGACTCGCGCCTCCTCATCGGAAACGCCCAGAAGACCGGCTATAGTTGCCCCAGAATAGTGATAACGGCCGTCCCGTATCGGCTTCGATGTCATGGGCAGATCGGCCTGGTGGCGTGCCTGCCTGGCAATCGCATTTACCTCGGAGGACGTCAGTCCCGGCACCGCCGTCGCTGCGGTTAGCGAGACTCTGGCCTCGATATCGCCGGGATCCTGTTGGTGGGTCTGGCATGTCGCCCAAAGGTGCAGCCAGATGTTGCGGCGACCCTCTGGAACGGTGCCGCCCCACGCTTCGCAGAGACGCTCGAGATCTCGTTGCACGGCTGAGAACCGGCGGCTCGGGGACAGTCCCGCCGCGCGCTGGCCACCTGCGCCACGCTCGCGCCTTGCTTTCCGTTCATTCAGCACCTGGCGAGTTGGACGGCCCGCTGCCTTATAGATCGCGTCTTCGATGGCCTCGAAGGGAAACCGCCGCAACGACCCCTCCATGATGGTGACCCGGCGCCCGCTCTTGCGGTTGATCGTGCCTGGAAGGCGGAAGACACGAGTGGTATCGCTGCACTTCGGGTCAGCTCCCAAATCTTTGTACAAACTGATGAGCGCGCCGAGCGCCGCTTTCCACCTGCTCCGAGCCTGAGGGGGCAGCGGCTCCAGCATCCAGATCGCCGCCATTCCTCGACCTGTGTGCAGCAGGATGGACGGTTCCGGCAGCCCTCGCGCTTCTGTCTCGATACTGAACTGGAGCGACCACATGTCCCAGTTGGAGGCGATCCCCGAAGGAGCGAGATCTACGTCGAGGTCCAGGTAGACTGCATTGAGAGCCGCAAGATGGGCGTCGCGCCGGGGACCATGAAACCGGTTGAGTGACACATAGGCCGAGTGATCGAGACAGGTTTCCGCGATAAAAGGCGCAGCGGCAAGATCGCAAACGCGGCTGACCGCCTGATCCCGGCCCTGAATGGTCATGATTGTGGGTTTGCCGACCGCCCCGAGTGGATGCAGCAGGCGCACGTAGTCTGTGGTCGAAAGCAAGCGCGCGGCTGGCGCGGCGTCCGAAAAGTGAGATCGATCGAGGCGTTCCATGCCCAGGAACTGGGTCCCTGAACGGAGTGCCGGAAACCGGATCGGCCTGCCCTGTTTGAAACGGCTGCTGCCTGCTAATTTTAGGCGGCACGGTGCAGGTTCTCGTCCCCGCCAGTTCAGTTGACGGGTTCTTTTGCTACTCTTCGGCCCTCAACCCCGACGAGGAATGATTGGGCCACAGAGCGCTGGCCCGGCATCCGCTACTGCGTCTACATCAGTAAATCGCCCACCCTATCGTTTCAGCTTCAGTTTGCGTCAGTTGGACGCGCTGATGCTTCCGTAAGTCTTTGATTTGCCGTACACGATCCGACAGGTCCATGTAGCGGAAAAAATAACCTAATGCCTTGATTAACCAAGACGATAATTCGGCGACTCCCGCGTGATCTGCACGTCGTGCACGTGGCTTTCCTTCAGGCCCGCCCCGGTGATCCGCACGAACTCGCAGCCGCCGCGCATCTGGGCCACGCTGGCGTTGCCGGTATATCCCATTGCGGCGCGCAGGCCGCCGACCAGCTGGTGGATGACGGTCGCGGCCGGACCCTTGTAGCTGACCTGCCCCTCGATCCCCTCGGGGACCAGCTTGTCGGAGGCCGCGTCCTTCTGGAAATAGCGGTCGGCCGATCCGCGCGCCATCGCGCCCAGCGAACCCATGCCGCGATAGGACTTGAACTGGCGGCCCTGGTACAGGATCACCTCGCCCGGGCTTTCGTCGGTGCCCGCGATGGCCGAGCCCACCATCGCGCAGGCGGCGCCTGCGGCGATGGCCTTGGCGAAGTCGCCCGAATACTTGATGCCGCCGTCCGCGATCACCGGCACGTCGCCCGCGCCCGCCACCGCGTCCATGATCGCGGTCAGCTGCGGCACACCCACGCCCGCGACGATGCGGGTGGTGCAGATCGACCCCGGCCCGATGCCGACCTTGATCGCGTCCGCGCCCGCGTCGACCAGCGCGCGGGCGGCGCTGGCGGTCGCCACGTTGCCCGCGCAGACCTGAACGTTCGGGTATCGGTCCTTGATCCGGCGGACGGCGACGGCCACGCCTTCGGAATGGCCGTGCGCGGTGTCGATCACCACAAGATCGACGCCCGCGTCGATCAGCGCCTCGCTGCGGTCGAACCCCTCGTCGCCCACGGTCGATGCGGCGGCGACCCGCAGGCGGCCCAGGTCGTCCTTGCAGGCCAGCGGGTTCAGCACCGAGGTTTCCGTGTCCTTCAGCGTCAGCAGCCCGGTCAGCTTGCCGGCCGCGTCGGTGACCAGCAGCTTTTCGATGCGCCGCGCCTTCATCAGGCTGATCGCCTCGTCCCGGTCGGCGGGTTCGCGCAGGATCGCCAGGTTGTCCGAGGTCATCATCGCCCGCACCGGCGTCCGGTCGTCGCTGGCAAAGCGCATGTCGCGGTTGGTGACGATGCCCAGCACGCGGCCCCGTTCGTCCACGACCGGAAACCCGGTCACGTGATAACGCCCCTGATAGGCCTTGGCGTCGGCCAGGGTCTGGTCGGGCGTCAGGGTGATCGGGTCATAGACGATGCCGCTTTCGAATCGCTTGACGCGGCGCACCTCGTCGGCCTGCTGGGCGGCGGTCAGGTTGCGGTGGATGACCCCCAGCCCGCCCGCCTGCGCCATCGCGATGGCCATGCGGCTTTCGGTGACGGTGTCCATCGCGGACGAGATCAGGGGAATGTTCAGCTGGATCGACCGGGTGAGAAAGGTCGTCACGTCGGCGGTTGACGGCAGCACGCTGGAGGCCGCCGGAACCAGAAGAACGTCGTCGAAGGTCAGCGCCTCGCGAATCTGCATGGGATCATCCTGTCAGAGGTCGTTTGGCAGTTTCCCCTTTCACGCGGCCGCGGGAAAGTCCAGCGGGGGCGTCAGGCGATTGCGGCGTTGGTCCTGACCGGCAGCCGCCCCCGCGCCCAGTCGCGCAGGATCACGACCAGCAGCGGCACGACAACCAGGGTCGCGGCGACCAGCAGCCCGCCCGCGATCAGCCGGTGCGCGTCGGTGGGCACGGCGCGCCACAGCGCCACCCATGCGCCCGCCGTCGCGGCTGCCGGGAACGCAAGCGCGCCCCACAGCGCCGAAAACCCGCCCGGCAGCAGCCAGCGCGCGCAGGCGACCGACACCGCCGCGGCGGCCAGCGCCAGCCAAGCCAGCGCCTGCCCCGCCCCCGTCCAGCCCAGCCCCAGCGCAACCAGCGCGAACAGCGCCGGCGGGGCGGCGTGGATGGCCAGCAGCGGGCGCAGCGCGGCCGGCACCCGTTCCACCAGCGCCTGCCGCGCGCTTGCGGCATAGATCAGCAACGCGGCGGCCAGCGCGGGCCAGAACAGCGCGCGCGCCAGCCCCGGCCAGCCTGCGGCCAGCGCCGCACCAGCCGCCACGATCAACCCGGTCGCGCCAAGGTGCCAGACCGGCGTCACCCGCCGATGCGGTGGCGGCAGCCCGCGCAGGACGCGGACCAGCACCGCCGCACAGACCAGATGCCCGGCCAGCCCAGCACCCACGATCACCCGTCCCGGCGCGGGCGAGAACCCGGCGACCAGCGCGCCCGCCACATAGATCGACAGCACGCCTGCGGCGATCCCGGCGCGGCCGGGCAGGATCGCCAGATCATCTGCCAGCACGCCCGGCCTGCGCGCCAGCTTGCCGCCATAAGCCAGCGCCGCAAAGGCAAAGACTGCGACCGCCGCCCCGGCCAGCAGGTCGGCGGCCCCGCCGGGCAGCGCAAAGGCCGCAATGCCCCCCCGCCACGCCAGCGCCAGGGCCAGCGCGCCCAGGATCGGCAGGAACACGGCCGGGGGCACCCGCCGCCACAGCCCCGGCGGCACCGGGCGCGGCATGGCAAAGCGCAGGCGCTGCCCCTGCGCGCGCGGCGCGGCCGTGCGCAGGATGGGCGGCGGGATTTCGGGGCGCGGGCTCATGCCCGCATCATTGCGCATCGGTCAGGCGGGGCCAAGCGTTGCTGCGGCGACACGCTGGCGCAAAAGGGTTCCCTTGAACGTGGCGTCACGCGACGGCCATGATTGACCGGGGGGTCCGTGCGCTTTCATGCTGACCGGCAAGGGTCCGCCGATTGCGGACCTTGAGGGAGGGACGACATGACCAGACTGACCACGGGCCTCGGGGCCCTGCTGCTGACCACCGCGCCCGCACTGGCCGGCGGCATCGAGCGGGCGCCGCAGTCGATCGCGATCCTGTTCGAGCAGGGAAACTATGTCGAGTTCGGCGCGGGCCGCGTCAGCCCGGACGTGTCGGGGCGCGACGTGGCGCTGTTCGGCGGCGGCGCGACCGGCGAGGTGGCCGAGGACTACAGCTTCTTCGGCTTCGGCTACAAACACCAGTTCAACGACCAGCTGTCGGCGGCGCTGATCGTCGAACAGCCTTACGGTGCGGACATCAACTATCCCGCAGGCGGATCGCTGGCACTGGGCGGCACCTATGCCTATGTGGATTCGACCACCTATACGGCGCTGCTGCGCTATAAGCTGGACAACGGCTTTGGCATCCACGGCGGCGTGCGCGGGTCGCGCGCGGACGGCGAGGTGAACCTGAGCGGTCTGGCTTATGGCGGGCTGTCGGGCTATAACGTGGAACTCGACAGCGAATGGGGCTGGGGCTATGCGGTCGGCGCAAGCTGGGAACGGCCCGACATCGCCGCCCGCGTGTCGCTGACCTTCAACTCGTCCATCGAACACGACTTCGACACCACGGAAACCCTGGGCGGCGCGCCGCTGGCGGCCGAGGAATCGACCACCACGGTCAAGACGCCCCGGTCCTGGAACCTGGAAGGCCAGACCGGCATCGCGCCCGGCACGCTGCTGTTCGGGTCGATCCGCTGGGTGAACTGGTCGGAGTTCCGCGTCGATCCTGAGGTGTTCACCGGCCTTGCCGGCGGCGGCCTGGTCGAGCTGGACGACACCACGACCTATGTCATCGGCGTCGGCCGCAAGTTCACCGACAACTGGTCGGGCGCCGCGTCCTTCACCTATGAGAAGTCGGGCGACGACCTGGTGTCGCCGCTGGCGCCGACCAACGGCCGCAAGGGCATCTCGCTGGCCGCGATCTATACGCAGGACAAGTGGAAGGTCACGACCGGCGTCAGCTATTTCAAGCTGGGCGACGCGGACCCGGAAACCGGCACGCCCGACGTCGCCCGCGCCCTGATGCGCGACAGCGACGCGCTGGGCGTGGGGGTCAAGGTCGGCTACAGCTTCTGACCGCCGGTCCTGCCGGATCGGAAGGCCCCGCCCCCGCGCGGGGCCTTTTGCGTGGGAACGCGCCCCTTTCCTATTCCCCGCCCCCGTCCTACCTAGTCGCCACGCACGACCGAGGGGCAGCATGATCTATCAGACCGGGCAGGACTGGCGCGACGCCGGCCAGAAACGCGTGATGCTGTTCGGCATGTCGGGTCTGGGCAAGACCCACATCGCCACCATGCTGCGCCGGTCGGGCGGGTGGTTCCACTATTCCGTCGATTACCGCATCGGCACCCGCTATCTGGGCGAGCTGATCGCCGACGACTTCAAGCGCCACGCGATGCAGGTGCCGATGCTGCGCGACCTGCTGCTGTCAGATTCCGTGCGCATCGCCAGCAACATCAGCTTTGACAATCTGGCGCCGCTGTCGTGCTGGCTGGGCAAGCCCGGCGATCCCGCGCGGGGCGGGCTGCCCTTTGCCGACTACATGGTCCGTCAGGATCAGCATCGCGCGGCGGAAATCCAGTCGCTGGCCGACGCCGTGCGGTTCATGCAGCGGGCGGTGGACATCTATGACTATCCGCATTTCGTCTGCGACACCTCCGGCTCGATCTGCGAGGTCGTGGACCCCGACGATCCCGCCGATCCGCTGATGACGACGCTGGCCGCCCACCTGCTGCCGGTCTGGATCGAGGGGTCCGACGCCCACACGGCCGAGCTGGTGCGCCGGTTCGACCGCGCGCCCAAGCCGATGTATTACCAACCCGATTTCCTGCACGCCGCATGGGCCGAATACGGCCGCGCCAACCCCGGCCCGGTCGATCCCGACGCGTTCATCCGCTGGACCTATGCCCGCGCGCTGGCCCATCGCCAGCCCCGCTATGCGGCGATGGCCTGCCACCACGGCGTGACCGTCAGCGCCGATCAGGTCGCGCGCCTGCGCGAGCCTGCCGACTTTGTCGAACTGATCGCGTCCGCCATCGACAGAAAGGACGACTGATGCCCATCACCCTGCCCCAGGATCTTCCCGCCTATGACATCCTGTCGCAGGAAGGCGTCATGGTGATGTCGCCGGGGCGCGCGGCGACGCAGGACATCCGCCCGCTGCGGATCGCGCTGCTGAACCTGATGCCCAAGAAGATCCAGACCGAAAACCAGTTCGCCCGGCTGATCGGTGCGACGCCCCTGCAGATCGGCCTGTCGCTGATCCGCATGTCGGACCACGAATCCAAGAACACCGCCGCCGACCACATGGAATCCTTCTACCGCCCCTTTGCCGAGGTCGAGGCGTCGGGCGACCGCTTCGACGGGCTGATCGTGACCGGCGCCCCGATCGAGCATCTGCCGTTCGAGGAGGTGACCTATTGGGACGAACTGCGCCGCGTGTTCGACTGGTCGCGCAGTCACGTCCATTCGACCTTCGGCGTGTGCTGGGGCGGCATGGCGATGGCGCATCATTTCCACGGCCTGCCCAAGCACGACCTGCCCGGCAAGGCCTTCGGCTGCTTCCGTCATCACAATTTTGCCCCCGCCAGCCCCTTCCTGCGCGGGTTTTCCGATGACGTGCTGGTGCCCGTCAGCCGCTGGACCGAGGTGCGGCAGGACGACATCGACGCCCGCCCCGCGCTGGCCACGCTGCTGGCCAGCGACGACGTCGGCCCCTGCCTAGTCGAGGATGCGGGTCATCGCGCGCTGTATATCTTCAACCATCTGGAATACGACAGCGGCACGCTGAAAGAGGAATACGACCGCGACGTCGCCGCGGGCAAGCCGATCAACGTGCCGGCCAACTATTACCCTGACGACGACCCGGCGCGCCCGCCGTCCAACCGCTGGCGCAGCCACGCGCATCTGCTTTACGGCAACTGGATCAACGAGATCTATCAGACGACGCCGTTCGACCTGGCCGAGATCGGGCGCGGGTAACGGCGCGCGGCTTCCGCTTGCCAAGGCGCGTGCCGGACCCGATGCTGGCGGGACCGGAGGCCGCCATGAACCGCACACCCGCCCCGCCCGGCATCGCGCCCGGCATCCCGCTTGTCGGCGCGATCACCGAATATCTGGAACACGGCGCGCCCAAGGCGGTGCTTCGCGCGATCCGGGACGCGGACAAGGACGACATCCTGGACGCCAGCTATCCTTACCGCGAGGAAATGGACGGCGACGACTATGACGACCGGATGCAGGCGCTGCAGGTCGAGCTGGTCAAGATGCTGCGCTGCGTGATCGACACCGGCCGGCGCGTCGTCGTCCTGTTCGAGGGGCGCGACGCCGCCGGCAAGGGCGGCACCATCGCCGCCATCAGCGAGAACCTGAACCCCCGGTCCGCTTATGTCGTGGCCCTGCCCAAGCCCACGGAACGCGAGGCGGGGCAGTGGTATTTCCAGCGCTATGCCGCGCAGCTGCCCGCAGCGGGCGAGATCGCGCTGTTCGACCGCAGCTGGTACAATCGCGGCGTCGTCGAAAAGGTCTTCGGCTTCTCGACCGAGGATCAGCGCCAGCAGTTCTTTCGGCAGTTGCCCGACTTTGAACGGCTGCTGGTCATGGACGGCATCGTGCTGGTCAAGCTGTGGCTGACGGTGGGCCGGGCCGAACAGCTCAAGCGGTTCCTGGACCGGGAACGCGACCCGCTGAAGCAATGGAAGCTGAGCCCGATCGACGTCGAGGGGCTGGCGAAATGGGACGACTTCAGCGCCGCCATTTCCGAAACGCTGACGCTGTCGCACACGCTGGACGCGCCCTGGACGGTGATCCGGTCCGACGACAAGAAACGCGCGCGGCTGGCGGCGATCCAGACCGTGCTGGGCCGCATCGACTATGCCGGCAAGGACGAGGGCGCGATCGGGCGGATCGACGACGCCATCGTGGGCGGGCCGGAGCTGCTGGTGCGCTGACAGGCGGGGCGGCAGCTTGCCGGGCGGGCGACCGGCGGATAAGGGTTTATGAACAACCGTTCATTTCTGGGGGAAGGCCTGATGAATCTGTCGAACGCCCGCGCCATCGTCACCGGCGGCGCATCGGGCCTGGGGGCCGCGACGGCGCAGCATTTCCGCGACCGCGGGGCGCAGGTCGTCGTGCTGGACCGCGACGAGGCGGGGGCCGCCTATGCCGACAGCATCGGCGCGGGCTTTGCCCGCACCGACGTCACCGACGAAGCCAGCGTTGCCGCCGCCATCGCCCACGCCGTCGGCGTGATGGACGGCATCGACCTGTGCGTGAACTGCGCGGGCATCGCCATCGGCGAAAAGACCGTGGGCCGCGAGGGTCCGCACCGCCTGGACAGCTTTCGCCGCACCGTCGACATCAATCTGGTCGGCAGCTTCAACGTGCTGCGGCTGGCCGCGCCCGAGATGGCCCGCAACGGCCGCGACGAGAACGGCGTGATCGTCAACACCGCGTCCATCGCGGCCTTTGACGGTCAGGCCGGACAGGCCGCCTATGCCGCGTCCAAGGCGGGGATCGCGGGCATGACCCTGCCCGTCGCCCGCGACCTGGCCCGCAGCGGCATCCGGGTCTGCGCCATCGCGCCGGGCATCTTCGGCACGCCGATGCTGCGCGGCCTGCCGCAGGACGTGCAGGACAGCCTTGCGGCCGAGGTGACGTTTCCCAAGCGGCTGGGCGACCCGCTGGAATATGCGCGGCTGGCGGCCTTCATCTTTGAATGCGGATACCTGAACGGCGAAACGATCCGGCTGGACGGCGCGTTGCGGATGCGATGACCGCCCGGGCGGCCAGCAGAAAGGCGCGCCATGTCCCATGCGAACCTGCCCGACCCCATCGCGGCCGATCCGGCCGGCGCCGATCCGACCGGGGCTTCCCCGGCACGTGAGCCGGAAGTCTGGGACAGCCTGATCGTCGGCGGCGGCCCCGCCGGGCTGACCGCGGCGATCTATCTGGCGCGGTTCCACCGCCGCGCGCTGGTCGTGGACAAGGGCGACGGCCGGATGCAGCTGATCCCCGTCAGCCACAATCATGCCGGATACCCCGACGGCGTCGCGGGCGGCGCGCTGCTGGAACGGATGCGCGACCAGGCGCGCCAATACGGCGCCACGCTGCGCCGGGGCGAGGTCGCTGGCCTGCGCCCGGACGGCGACGGCTTTGTCGCCGACACCGACGCGGGCCCGGTGCGGGCGCGCACCGTGCTGCTGGCGACGGGCGTGGTCAACCACCGCCCCCCCATCGACGACGATGCGCACATGGACGCGGTGTCGCGCGGGCTGCTGCGGTATTGCCCGATCTGCGACGCGTTCGAACAGACAGGCAAGCGCATCGGCATACTGGGGGGCGACACCCACGGGCTGGCCGAGGCGCTGTTCCTGCGCAGCTATTCGCGCGACATCGTCCTGCTGGGGCTGGCGTCGGTGACGCTGACCCCCGACGAGCAGGCGCAGGCGGACGCCGCCGGGATCAGGGTCGTGACGGTCCCGGTCAGCAGCTTTGATTTCACCGACGAGGTGCGGCTGACGCTGGATGACGGATCGGACGTGATCGTGGACACGCTTTACGCGGGGCTGGGGTCGACCACCCGCAACGACCTGGGCCGGGCGCTGGGGACCGCGCTGTGCGACAACCAATGTTTCCTGACCGACGACCAGCAGCGCACGAACGTGCCCGGCATCTATGCGGCGGGCGACGCGGTCGAGGGGCTGGACCAGATCAGCTATGCGATGGGGACCGCCGCCCGCGCCGCCGTCGCCATCCACAACGACCTGCGCGACAAGGACGGTCAGACGCTGGACTGACGCCGCTCAGCCGTCCAGCAGCCCCGCCGCGACGGCAGCGCCCACCCGCGCCACGGCCTCGGCCAGCCGCCGGTCGATGACGTCCAGATAACGGGTCCAGTCCATCATCCCGGTGACCGGCGCCATCCCGTCGGAAATGCCGCGCAGGCCGATCAGCGGCACCCCGAACATCGCGCAGGCGCGCAGGACGGCGAATGTCTCCATGTCCACCATGTCGCCCGCGACCCCGGCATAGGCCGCCCCCGTCACGACCGATGCGCCCGTGGACAGCGTGCCCGCGGGCAGCGCCGGGTCCGGCACCGTCAGCAGCGGCAGGCAGGCGGGCAGGTCCAGAAAGGGCGTGACGCCGCGCGCGAACCCCAGCGCGCTTGCATCCATGTCGCGGTAATCGGCCGCCGCCACCTGATAGACGCGCCCCTGCTCCAGCCGCTGCGACCCCGCGCTGCCCAGCGACACGACCGCCGCGGGCAGCCGCCCCGCCGCCTGCAGGCGCGCCAGCGCCGCGGTGACGGCCACCGCCGATTCCACCGGCCCGACGCCGGTCATCAGCGGCGCGATGACCGAACGCAGCGCCGGGCCGTACTCCGCCTCGGCCGCCATCACGAACAGCACGGGGCGGCCCCCCAGCCGGTCAAGATGGGGCAGCGCCGCCCCGCCATTGGCCTGCGTCATGGCGTCCATCCCGCTGCCCCGTTCCCCGGTTGCGCCGCGTTCATCATGCCGGGCGACAGTTGCTTGAACCCGAAACGGCCCGCCGCTAGCGTTCCGCAGGCCCCTGACCGGAGATGAGCTGCATGATACCCCCGCGCACGACCGCCCTGGCGTTTGCCCTGGCCACCACCGCCCTTGTCCCTGCGGCCTTTGCGGCCGACGCAGACCTGACGGTGTTCGACTGGGCCGGATTCGAGGAACCGGTCATCTTCCAGAAATACATCGACCAGCATGGCGATTCCCCGACCTTCGCGTTCTATGGCGACGACGACGAGGCCTATCAGAAGCTTGCCTCCGGCTTCAAAGCCGATGTGGCGCATCCGTGCAGCCAGATGGTGTCCAAGTATCGCGACGCCGGCCTGATCGAGCCGTGGGACACCGCGCGCATCCCGGCGGCGGCGGACATCGACCCGCAGTTCCTGGATTCGCCCGTGTTCAAGGACGATCAGGGGCTGTGGTATATCCCGACCGATTTCGGCGCGACGGCCATCGCCTATAACACCGAAACCGTCCCGGCCGAGGATGTGGCCTCGCTGCAGGTGTTCGTGAACCCGGCCTATCAGGGCCGCACCTCGCTGCCCGATTCGGCCGACGACGTCTGGGCGCTTGGCTATCTGGCGACCGGCGTCACGGACTGGACCAAGGTCACCGACGAACAGTTCGCCGCCGCCGCCGACTGGCTGCGCCAGGCCCACCAGAACGTCGCCGCCTATTGGGCGGACCCGGCCGAACAGACGCAGCTGATGGCGTCCGGCGCGGTGGACGTGGCATGGTCGTGGAACGATGGCGTCGTGCTGCTGCAAAAGGAGAACTATCCGGTCGGCTTCCAGCGCGCCCCCAAGGAGGGGTCGTCCGAGTTCTTCTGCGGGTTCATCAACCTGAAAGACGGTCCGGGCAGCGAGGACAAGGTCTATGACTTCATCAACGCCTGGCTGGACCCCAGTTCCGCCAAGGGCCTGCTGGACACGATCGGCTATGGCCACGCAAGCCTGGCCGCGCTTGAGACGGTCAAGGACGATCCGCGCGTGGTGAGCGGCCTGGGCGACACCGGCGCGCCGATCCTGGCGCAGGTGCCCAACGACCCGGCGCAGCGCGAACGCCAGCTGGCCGAGTTCGAGAAGATCAAGGCCGGGTTCTGATCCGCGACGCGGCACATCCACAGGGCGGCCCCGCGGCCGCCCTTTTTCACGACGGGGAGACAGCATGGACCGCGCCGAACAGGACCGCATCGCATTCGACCAGCCGGCGTTCGCCCGGCTGCTGGGATTCCGCCTGATCTCGGCCGACGCGGACGAGATCCTGGCCGAGGTGCCGGTCACGCAGGATCTGGCCAACCGCAACGGCGTGATGCACGGCGGCGCGATCATGGCGATGGCCGACAACATCGGCGGCACGGCCACCATGATCAGCCTGCCCGCCGGCAAGACCACCACGACGATGGAAAGCAAGACGAACTTCCTGCGCGCGATCCCCGTCGGCGACGTGGCAAAGGCCCGCTGCGTGCCGCTGCACAAGGGGCGCACGACGATGGTGTGGCAGACGACGATCACGCGCGGCGACGGCAAGGTGGCCGCGATCGTGACGCAGACGCAGCTTGTCCTTGACTGGCGCGACTGACGCGGCGCCGGTCCGCGCCGTCCTTGCCCCAAGCCGCAGGCGGCCCCACGTTCCTTGTCTTGCTTGCACAAAGGAAACGCGCATGACACCCCTGAACCTGATCCGCTTGTCGGCCGTGGCGCTGTTCCTGTCGGCTTCGCTGGCGTTGGCGCAGACCGCCGCGCCCGCCGCCTATGCGCCGCAGAAGGTCGTCTATCACCTGAACCAGGACGGCGGCGAGGCGGGCGACGGCTATCGCCCGGCGCTGAACAACATCGAGAACCACCTGCAGGCCGTGGGCGACGACAACATCGACCTGCGCGTCGTGATGCACGGCGACGGCATCGGCCTGCTGCAGCACGCGGCGGAAAACCTGCAGCTGCAGGGCCGCGTCGCCGACCTGAAGAACCGCGGCGTGGACTTTCTGGTCTGCGCCAACACCCTGACCGGCCGCAACATCGACCCCGACGATCTGTTCGAGGTGTTCGACGAGGACATCGTGCCCTCGGGCGTGGCCGAGGTCGCCCGCCTGCAGGCCGAAGGCTTTGCCTATCTGCGTCCGTGACGCTTGCAGGGCCGGCGCGTCCCCCCTATATTCGGGATGTTCGGGTTCGCCCGGACTATGGACATAAACGCGCAGGTAATAAGCGGCTCGGACCCGGGGGCGGTACCCGGCGGCTCCACCAGACTTCCCTCATTGGGGGCGAATGGGGCCGAAACAGGATCGACGAACGTCTAAAGCTGTTTGCTTTGTCTCGGTGAGCTACCACCGTTATCGGTGCAAATTGTACAGTTGCCAATGACAACCGTGCTCCGGTGGCTCTGGCTGCGTAAGCAGTTCGAGTTATCGAAAACTAAGTCCTTGCGCTTAGCCGCGTAAGGCGGGGCCCCCAGGCGCCTGGCAACAGAAGCCTGGGACTTACCCCCTATCCCATCGGCCCGCGCGCGACGCTGCGGCGCGCATCCTCGCGCGTGACCCAGATCGCCAGCCCGGTCCAGACGGCGACATAGACCGCGCCCAGAACAAGGATGATCCAGCCCGGGATCGGCCCGATCCGCGCCCGCTCGACAAAATGGGCGGCTGAATCGACCGGCGTCGGGTGGACCATCAGCTTGCCCACATAGGCGATGCCCTGGATCAGCAGGATCCACAGATAATTGCTGCGCACGCGCCGGGCCAGCGCCGTCAGATAGCTGACGTGATAGCGGGGACTGCTATAGTCATCGGCCAGCGTCACGTGCCAGTTGGTGCCGTCCGCCAGGTTGCCGTCGCGCAGCATCGGCACGAACAGATGCTTTTCGATCCACCGCGCCCGCGCCCGCCACACGTTGAAATAGCGGTATCGCCGCGCCTCCAGCGCCAGGAACAGCTGGATCAGGATGCCGACCAGGATCAGCGGCAGGGGCGAGGCATCGGGAGACGAAAACGTGATCGACAGCGCCACGCCCAGCGTCACCACCGACCAGTTCGTCGTCGTGTCCAGCCGCGTGCGCCAGATGGTGGAACGATAGATCTCGCCCCGATACAGATGCGCCAGCGCCCCGATCTCGGCGGTGCTGAAACTGCGGCCCTCGGGCAGACCGTGGTCGGTCATGCTGTTTCCCCCCTGCTCGCGCCCCCGCGTCCCATGTGAGCGCGCGAACCCGCCGCGCGCAAGCGGCGATCCCTTCCACCCGCGCGCCGGCTGTGTCACCAAGGCGCGGTCCGCGTGGCCAGTGACCGGCCAGGGCGGACAGGGGGCCGCTATGCTGACCATCCATCACCTGAACGAAAGCCGCTCTCAGCGCATCATCTGGCTGGCCGAGGAACTGGGCCTGCCCTATCGCGTCACCGCCCACAGCCGCGACCCGCGGAGCCATCTGGCCCCGGACAGCCTGCGCCGCCTGCACCCGCTGGGCAAGGCGCCGATGGTGGAACATCGCGGCCGGATGCTGGCGGAAACCGGCGCCATCGTCGCGCATCTCGCCCGAGGCAGCGCGCTGCTGCCGCCCGAAGGGACCGAGGCCGGGGATGCGGTGCGATACTGGCTGCATTATGCCGAAGGCTCGGCCATGCCGCCGCTGGTGATGAAGCTGGTCCTGTCCACGATCCCGCAGCGCGCGCCCCTGCTGGTGCGGCCCGTCGCCCGCGCGCTGGTCGCAGGCGTCCACAAGGCCTATCTTGGGCCGGAACTGGACCGGCATGCGGATTGGTGGGAACACGCGCTGGCCGCGACCGGCTGGTTCGCGGGGCACGATTTCACCGCCGCCGACGTGATGATGAGCTTTCCGGTCGAGATGGGATCGCTGCGCGCCGACCTGTCGGGGCGGCCCGCCACCCGCGACTGGCTGGCGCGCATCCACGCCCGCCCGGCTTATCGCCGGGCGTTGACTGCGGGCGGACCTTACAGCGGCGCTGCCGCAGGCTGAGATGATGGACCGAATGACGACGACGATGCACGAGACCGCCGAAGACCTGATCGCCCGCATGGGCGCGACCGCGCGGGACGCGGCCGCCCAGCTGGCCTTTGCCAGCGCCGAACGCAAGCACGCGGCGCTGATCTCGGCCGCCGACGCGATCCGCGCGCGCGAGGGCGCGATCATGGACGCCAACGCCGAGGATCTGGCCTTTGCCGAGGAAAAGGGCCTGTCGCCCGCGATGATCGACCGGCTGCGGCTGGACGCGGGCCGCATCCGCGCCATCGCCGACGGGCTGCGCGCGGTCGCCGAACAGCCCGATCCCGTTGGCCGGGTGCTGGCCGAATGGGACCGCCCCGCCGGGCTGCACATCCAGCGCGTCGCGACCCCCATCGGGGTGCTGGGGGTGATCTATGAAAGCCGCCCGAACGTGACCGCCGATGCGGGCGCGCTGGCGCTGAAATCGGGCAACGCGGTGATCCTGCGCGGGGGCACGGATTCGATCCATTCCTCGGGGGCGATCCTCGACTGCATGATCCGGGGGCTGCGCGACGCCGGCCTGCCCCAAGGCGCGATCCAGATGGTGCCGACCCGCGACCGGGCGGCTGTGTCCGCCATGCTGCGCGCGCAGGGGCTGATCGACGTCATCATCCCGCGCGGCGGCAAGGGGCTGGTCGGGCTGGTCCAGGCCGAGGCGCGGGTGCCGGTCTTTGCCCATCTGGAAGGCATCTGCCACGTCTATGCCGACGCGGATGCCGATCTGGTCAAGGCGCGCCGGGTGGTGCTGAACGCCAAGACCCGGCGCACCGGCATCTGCGGGGCGGCGGAATGCCTGCTGATCGACCGCGCGTTCCACGCCCGGCACGGCGACGTGCTGGTCCGCGACCTGCTGGACGCGGGCGTCGAGGTGCGCGCCGAGGGCGAGCTGGCCCAGATCGCGGGCACCGTTCCCGCCCGCCCCGACGATTTCGGGCACGAGTTCCTGGACAGCATCATCGCCGCCCGGCTGGTGGACGGCGTGGACGGGGCCATCGACCACATCCGGCGCCACGGGTCCGGCCACACCGAGGCCATCCTGACCGAGAACGACGCGACAGCGGCACGGTTCTTCCAGCGTCTGGACAGCGCGATCCTGATGCGCAACGCCTCGACCCAGTTCGCCGACGGGGGCGAGTTCGGGATGGGCGCGGAAATCGGCATCGCCACCGGCAAGCTGCACGCGCGCGGCCCGGTCGGCGCGGAGCAGCTGACCAGCTTCAAGTATCTGGTGACAGGCGACGGGGCGATCCGGGGCTGAGCGCAGGGCCTGAACGGAGAGTCGGTCTGTCCGGGCCTGAACGGAAAACGGTTGCCGGTCCGGGCCGAGTCCTAACGCCGGGCGTGAACGAGGAGCCGGCCGCCTGAACGGGCAGGCCGCCGCCCGCCACCACGCCACGGCCCTCGGGATCAGAATGCGATCTCGGCCCCGATTTCGTCCAGTTCCCATGTCAGGTGGCGGCCGCTTTCGGCCGCCGCCAGACCCAGCAGGGGAAAATGCACCTCGGACGGTTCGGGTGCGGGGCGGTGGCCGCCCGCGCGCCCGTCCAGCCAGCCCCACAGGGGCAGGTCGACGCGGGTCCGCGCAGCCTCGCCCACCAGCCGCCAGCCGGGGCCGGCGCGGCAGACCAGCAGCCGCCCGCCCCACGGCATGGCGCTGCCCATGCACATCGCGGCCAGCGACAGCAGCCGCGCATCGGCCCGCGACATGTCGCCCGTGCCATCCACCTCGACCGTCAGGCGGCCGCCGCGGGCATAGGCGGACAAAAGCCCCGCCAGCTCGCCGATGCCCATGCGCTGGTCGGCGGGGGCGTGGCCAAAGGCCACGCGGAACAGCTTGATGCGCGCCCGCGCCGCCTCGACGCTTTCGCCGATCAGCGACAGTTCCGGCGATTTGGCGATGCCGGGGAAATCGCCCGACATCTCAAGCAGCTCGACCCCGTTGCCGATCGCCCCCAGCGGAGAGATCAGGTCGTGGCACAGCCGCGACCCGACCAGCGCGGCCAGGTTCAGCCCGCGCGCGGGGCTGTCCATCCAGCCCATATCCGCGTCGTCGGGAATTGCCGCGGGCTTCATCGTCCGCTATCCTGCATGACCGCCCGCGCCGGACCGCCGGCCCGGAAACCGGGGTTGTCAGCCGTGGTGAACGAGATCCTTGAACCGGGAATGCTGGTGCGCCACCCGGCGGCGCCGGACTGGGGCACAGGCCAGGTCCAGTCCCGCATCGGCGACCGCATCACCATCAATTTCACCCATGCCGGCAAACAGGTCGTGGACGGCAGCCGCGTTCGTCTGGCACTTGTCATGGATGATCCCGGATAGGTCGCGGCTGTTCACGTTAATTCAACCCAAGCGCGAGTCAAGCGGAAATCCGCCGACGCGGCGTCGTTGCATCCCGCCCGTCCACACCCTAAGGACGCGCGACGACCCCAGAAAGGCGCAGCCCGGATCCCATGACCCTTGATCCCGCCTGGTTCGATATCCGCGTCGCCACCTCCGACATCGACCTGACGGCGGCGCAGCGCCTGCGCTATCGCGTCTTTGTCCAGGAGCTGGGCGGGGACGGGCCGCTGGTCGATCACGATAACCAGCTGGAACGGGACGAGTTTGATCCCGTCGTCGATCATCTGGTGCTGGTCGACACCCGCCGCGATCCGGCGGCGCTGGACCATGTCGTCGGCGTCTATCGGCTGCTGCCGGGCACCCGCGCCGCCGGGTTCGGCCGGTTCTATTGCGACGACGAATACGACCTGGGCCCGCTGCGGCGATCGGGCCGCAACCTGCTGGAGCTGGGCCGGTCCTGCGTCGATCCGGCCTATCGCGGCGGGTCCGGGATGTTCCTGCTGTGGAACGCGCTGGCCGATTACGTGCTGGACCACGGGATCGAGATCCTGTTCGGCGTCGCCAGCTTTCACGGCACCGACATCGACGCGCTGGCCCCGGCCCTGTCGTGGCTGCACCATCACCATCTGGCGCCGCCCGACCTGCGGCCGGTGGCGCGCGCGGCGGGGTATCAGCGCATGGACCTGATTGCGCCGGACGCGCTGCAGCGGCGCAGCGCCATGATCGCCATGCCCGCGCTGATCAAGGCCTATCTGCGGCTGGGCGGCGTCGTGGGCGAGGGCGCCTTCGTGGACCGCGCGTTCAACACCACCGACGTCTTCCTGCTGATGGACACCGCCGCGATGTCCGACCGGCACCGCAAGTTCTATCAGGACCGCTGGCAGGCCCAATGACGGACAAGCCGGCAGCCGGCGGCGCGGCCGCGCCGCCCGAGACGACGCCGACCTGGCGGGGCGGGCCGTCCCCTGCCCTGCCGCGCCCCTCGGCCTTGGGCTGGCTGCTGGTCGCCACGCGCGGGCTGTCGGTGCTGACGGTCATGGCGATCGGCGTCGCGCTGATCCTGCCCCTGCGCGGGGCCGAGCGTCTGGCCGCCGGCCCCCGCCGCCCCGTGACCGGTCCCTGGGTGCAGGGCGTCTGCCGCCTGTCGCTGTGGGTGATGGGCATCGGCTGGACCCGTCGCGGCGCGCCGCTGGCCGGGCCGGGGGCCGTCGTCGCCAACCATTCCAGCTGGCTGGACATCCTGGTCCTGAACGCCGCGCTGCCGGTGTTCTTCGTCAGCAAGGCCGAGGTGGCGGGTTGGCCCGGCATCAACATCCTGACCCGCGTCACCGACACCCATTTCGTCACCCGCGATCCGCGCCACGCCCGCGCCCAGGCGGCCGAGTTCGCCGAACGCACCGCTGCCGGCCACCGGCTGCTGTTCTTTCCCGAAGGCACCAGCAGCGACGGCCGCCGCGTCCTGCCGTTCAAGCCGACGCTGTTCCAGGCGTTCCTTGATCCGGCGCTGCCTGCGGGGCTGGCGATCCAGCCGGTCACGGCGCGCTATGACGCGCCCAAGGCGCGCGATCCACGGTTTTATGGGTGGTGGGGCGACATGGCGCTGGGGCCGCATCTGCTGGCGGTGCTGGCCCAGCCACGGCAGGGGTCGGTCACGGTGACGCTGCACCCGCCGCTGGCGGTCGCGGGGCAGACCCGCAAGACGCTGTCCGCCGCGGCCGAGGCGGCGGTCCGCAGCGCGTCATAGCGGCCAGAACAGCGGGATCACCAGGCACGCCGCGATGCCGGTCACGATGTCCAGCGGAATCCCCAGCCGCAGGAAGTCGCTGAACTTATAGCCGCCCGGCCCATAGACCATCATGTGCGTCTGATAGCCGATCGGCGTCGCGAACGCGACCGAGGCCGAGAACATCACCGCCACGACATAGGCGCGCGGGTCGTGGCCCAGCTGCAGCGCAAGCTCGATGGCGATGGGGGTCAGGATGACGGCGACGGCGTTGTTCGACAGCACCTCGGTCATGGCAAGGCCCAGGAAATAGACGGCGACCAGCGTCCAGAACGGCGACAGGTCGCGCAAGAGCGGCTCGACCGCACCCACGATCAGCTCGACCGCGCCGGTGTGTTCCAGCGCCGCGCCGACCACCAGCATGGAAAAGATCATCGCCAGCAGCCGCGCGTCCACGAACCCGAACGCCTCGTCCGCGTCCACGCAGCGCGTGACCAGGATCAGCGCCGCCGCCATCATCGACAGCGCCATGATCGGGGCCACATCGAACGCCGCCAGCACCACGACGGACAGCAGCGCGATGACCGCAATGGGCGCATGGCGGCGGCGGAACGGCTTGGTCGTCGGATGCGACACGTCCACCAGGTCCATGTCGGCGGCCAGCCGGGCGATGTCCTCGGGCGCGCCTTCCAGCAGCAGCGTGTCGCCGACGCGGATTTCCAGGTCGTCCAGCTGGCGGCCGATGTTCTGGTTCCGCCGGTGCGCGGCGATGGGATAGACGCCGTAACGGCGGCGCAGGCGCAGGTCGCCCAGCCGCCGCCCGATCATCCGCGCGCCGGGCGAGATCAGCACCTCGACCGTTTCGGTCTGCACCGACGACAGCTTGTCCAGCGCGCGCAGATCCTTGTTCTGCTGCATTTCCAGCAGGTCGGCCATGTTCGACCGCAGCACGACGCGGTCCCCCGCCTCAAGCACGACATTGGCCATGTCGCGGCGCAGCGAGGCGTCGCCGCGCAGCACGTCGATGACGCGCACCGCCTCGCGCTTGAACATGGGCACTTCGTTGACGTTCATGTCGACGATGCCGCTGTCCTCGGGGATGGCGACCTCGGTGAAGTATTTCATCTCGGGCCGGTTCGACAGGAACGACGCCATCGAGGTCCGCTCGGGCAGCAGGCGGTTGGCGAACAGCGCCATGAACACCGCCCCCGCCAGCGTCACCGCGATGCCCACCGGCGCGATGTCGAAGATGCCGAAGGGTTCCATCCCGCGGTCCTGCACCACCCCGTCCACCAGCAGGTTGGTCGAGGTGCCGATCAGCGTGATCATGCCCCCCATGACGGTGAAATACGAAAGCGGCATCAGCAGCTTGGACGGCGCGATACGGGCGCGGTGCGCCACCTGGATGACGATGGGGATCATCACCGCGACGACCGGCGTGTTGTTCATGATCGCCGAGGCCACGATGACAAAGGCGAACATCGCGCAGATCGTCAGGATCGGCTGGGTGCCGGCGTGGCGCGCGACCGTCTGGCTCAGCTGGTCCAGCGCGCCGGTCCGCATCAGCCCGCCCATGATGATGAACATGAAGGCGATGGTCCAGGGGGCCGAGTTCGACAGCACCCCCACCGCGTCGTCCAGCGGCACGAGGCCCAGCACCATCATCACCGCCGCGGTGCCGAAGGCCACCACCTCGGGCGGGTTCTTCTCGCGCAGGAACATGACGAACATGACGGCGATGATGATCAGCGTGGCGATGGCCGCAGGCTGGCCGCTTAGGCTGAAACCGAACATCAGGGCATGCGCTTTCGCTGGCACCGGACCAAATCCGGCCCGCGGCGTTTGCCCGATTCCCCGTTCCCGCGCAAGTTAATCAACCGCAGCGGGCGGGTCCGCCGTCAGCCCGCGGGGTGCGTCTGCGCCAGCCGGCCGCCATCGCGGACAGGCTCGACCGCGGTCGCCATGCCGGTGCGGTCGTCCGTCACGACCAGCACGCCCGACAGCGTGGCCTCGCCCTCGGCGGGGGTAAAGCGGTCGCGGGGCATGCCGGTCAGGAACCGGCGCAGCGGCTCGGCCTTGTCCATGCCGATGACGCTGTCATAGTCGCCGCACATCCCCGCGTCGGACTGATAGGCGGTGCCGCGCGGCAGCACCTGCGCGTCGGCGGTCGGCACATGCGTGTGGGTGCCCACGACCAGGCTGGCGCGGCCGTCGCACCAGTGGCCCATCGCCATCTTTTCGCTGGTCGCCTCGGCGTGCATGTCCAGCACCGCGGCCTGAACCAGCCCGCCCGGCGGATGCGCGCGCAGCACGGCATCGACGGCGCTGAACGGATCGTCGAAGGGCCGCTTCATGAAGACCTGCCCCAGCACCTGCGTCACCAGCACCTTGCGCCCGCGCGGGTCGGCAAAGACCCGCGCGCCGCGCCCCGGCGCCTCGCGCGCAAAGTTCAGCGGGCGCAGCACGCGCGGTTCGGTTTCGATGAACTGGACCATGTCCTTTTGGTCGAACGCGTGGTCGCCCAGGGTCACGCAGTCGGCCCCGGCATCAAGGATCAGCCTGGCATGCGCCCCGGTCAGCCCCATGCCGCCGCTGGCGTTCTCGCCGTTGACGATGGTGAAATCGGCCCGCAGCCGCGCCTTCAGCGCGCCCAGCCGTTCGGTGATGGCGCGCCGGCCCGCGCGCCCCATGACGTCGCCCAGAAACAAGATCCGCATGACGCGGGGTTACGGCTTTGCGCCCGCCGCCTCAACCCCGCAGTTCGCAAGCCGCGCGAAATCCCCCGCGCCCTTTCCCTTTTCGCCCCGAACCCCTAGGTTCCGCCGAAAGCCGGGGGTATCGCCAGATGTCGTTTTTCAGCAAGCTGCGTGACCGGCTGACCCGGTCGTCGTCCCAAATCGGCGCCGGGCTGGACGAGATCGTGGCCGATGCGCCGCCCGCCGCCGAACCTTCCGCGCCCGCTGCCCAGCCGTCAGCCCCGGCCGCCGCCCAGTGGCCCGCCGCGTCCCAGCCGCAGCCCCAGCCCGGCCTGATGGGCCGCCTGTTTGCCCGCGACGCCGCCCCCGCCGAACCACGGCGCGAGTTGGACGACGCCATGCTGGAAGAGTTGGAGGACATGCTGATCGCCGCCGACATGGGCACCGACACGGCGCTGCGCGTCACCGCCAACATCGCCGAGGGCCGCATGGGCCGCCGCATCGGCGCGAGCGAGCTGAAACAGGCGCTGGCCGACGAGATCGCGCGCATCATGACCCCGGTCGCCCGCCCGCTGCCGCTGTATCCGAAAAAACCGCAGGTCGTGCTGGTCGTGGGCGTCAACGGGTCGGGCAAGACGACGACCATCGGCAAGCTGGCCAGCCAGTTCCGCGCCGCCGGAAAGACGGTCGTGATCGCCGCGGGCGACACCTTCCGCGCCGCGGCTGTGGAACAGCTGCAGGTCTGGGGACAGCGCGCGGGCGTGCCGGTGATGGTCGCGCCGCAGGGGTCGGACCCCGCCAGCCTTGCCTATGACGCGATGGTGCGGGCCGAGGCCGAGGGCGCGGACCTCTTGATGATCGACACCGCCGGTCGCCTGCAGAACCGCGCCGACCTGATGGAGGAACTGGCCAAGATCGTCCGGGTCATCCGCAAGAAAGACCCGTCCGCGCCGCACAACACCCTGCTGGTGCTGGACGCCACCACCGGCCAGAACGCGCTGAGCCAGGTCGAGACGTTCCGCAAGCTGGCCGATGTGTCGGGTCTGGTGATGACGAAACTGGACGGCACCGCGCGCGGCGGCGTGCTGGTGGCGCTGGCCGACCGCTTCGGCCTGCCGATCCATGCGATCGGCGTGGGCGAGCAGATCGACGACCTGGACGCCTTTGACGCGGGCGAGTTTGCCCGCGCGCTTGTGGGTCTGTAACCGCGGGCGGCACCATGCGGCCGGGAATGGCCGGACCCGCCGCGCGCCGGAAGGGCCACGTTCCGCAACCGCGACGCAGGGGCGGAACCAGCCGCCGCCTGCGCGCCGGCTGTTCCGGCGATCACCGCTGGCTGTTGTCCTCGCCCAGCTTCACGGGCGAGCCATCCTCTTCCTCGAACAACTGCGTGGCATTTGCTGCATCGGCCGAAAGCCACAGCTTGCCGCCATCCGCCGAGGTCACGGCCGACAGCTGCACATAATGATGGTGCTTGTCGTCCTGCCCATGCTCTTCGTCCTTGCGGACCATCTTGATGCGGTCGCCCTTGACCCCATCGACCTTGCCGACATAGACGCCGTCGGCGCCGACGATGTCCATGTGTTCCCTGATCTCGCTCGCTTCGACCATGATGGTCCTCCTTTTCCGGCTGTGACGCGGGCCAACGCGCGAGAACGGGAAACGGTCCCTTTCAGTCGAAGGGGGTGGTCAGTTCGGCCGCCCCGGTCTGCTTGTCGTAGATGCAGATCGACCGCTCGACCCGGTCCCCGGCCTGCACGGTGACGAGGGCTGCGGCAAAGCGTTCGGACCCGAAGGGATTGACCTCGATGGTGGCCGCAGCGCCGTCCGGCAGCAGCGCGCGGCATCGGGCGGCGACATCGGCGCGCATCTCGGCCCATGCTTCTTCCGTCGAGGCATGGGCCGACGTGGCAAGCAGCAGCGCAGGCAGGATGAGGTGGCGCATGGCGGCTCCTTTCCGGGAACCGAACGCGGCCGGACGCAGAGCGGTTGCCGCCTAGCCCTGGGCAGCGCCCAGCCGCGCCAGAAAGCCGCGCATCTCGGGCCGCTGGGCGGCCGGGCGGGCAGCGAACAGCGTCGCCTGGCTGGCGTGGATCAGCGCGTCGGGCAGGATCTTCAGGTGGTTGGCGCGCAGCGTCTCGCCGGAACTGGTGATGTCGGCGATGGCTTCGGCGGTCAGGTTGGCCACCGTGCCCTCGGTCGCGCCCTGGCTGTCAACCAGCTGGTAATCGGCGACCTCGTGCGCGGACAGGAAGGCACGGACCAGCCGGTGATATTTCGTGGCGATCCGCAGCCGGAACCCGTGCGCGGCGCGGAAATCCCGCGCGATGGTGGCGAAATCGTCCAAGCCCTCGCAGTCGCGCCAGCAGGCGGGGACGGCCAGCACCAGGTCGGCGTGGCCAAAGCCCATCGGCGCGACCTCGACCACGTCGGACCGCCAGCCGGCCAGCTTTTCGCGCACCAGATCGGACCCGGTGACGCCCAGATGGATGCGCCCGGCGGCCAGCTCGCGCGGGATCTCGCCCGCCGACAGCAGGACCAGCTGCACGCCCTCGGCCCCCTCGACCCGGCCCGCGTATTCGCGGTCGGACCCGCTGCGGGCCAGCCGCACGCCGCGGGCGGCGAACCAGTCGAAGGTCTGTTCCATCAGCCGCCCCTTGGACGGCACCCCCAGCTTCAGCATAGCTCGGCCACCAGTCCGGGGCGGATGATGCCCCCCACCGCGGGGATCGCGGCCCCCTGCCCCAGCACCGCCGTCAGCGCGTCATAGCGCCCGCCCGACGCGACCGGCGGCCAGTCGGGATGCGAGGGCGAGGTAAAGGAAAACGTCATGCCGTCGTAATATTCCATCGTGCGCCGCCCGTGGCTGGCGTCAAAGCGGACGCTGCCCGGGTCGATGCCCCGCCGGGATATGGCGTCCAGCCGCCCGGCCAGCCGTTCCACCGCCTCGGCGATGGCGGGCATGTGGTCGGCCAGCACGCGCAGCTCGTCCAGCGCGGCGGGCGCGGGACCGGCGACAGCGAACAGGCGGTGCAGCCGTTCGCGCCAGATCGCGGGCAGCACCGGCTCGGCCCGGTCGGACTGCAGCCGGGCGATGCGGTCCTGCATCGCCTGCGCCGACCGCAGGCCGGTCCACGGCGCGTCATTGACGGCAAAGCTGCGCGGCGGCACGGGATGCGAGAAGCGGTCCAGCATCCGTTCGAACCGGGCGGGCCGCCAGATGTGATGGGTCAGCGCCGCGCGGCGCACGTCCGACAGCGGCAGCCCCGCGACCGCGTCCAGCAGCAGGTCCATGTCGCCCATCGTCGCCTCCAGCGCCAGCGGCGCAAGGGTGGCGTGGAACAGCGCAAAGACCTCGGCGTCGGCGTCGGGGTCGCGCGAGAACATCTCGAACCCGGCCTGCAGGTATTCGTTGTCGCGGGGGTTCGCGGGCCGGGTGTCGCCGTGGTCCTGCTTGCGGAAGACCTCGCCCAGATAGCAATAGCGCGCGGGCTCCGCCCCGCCGGCCATGTGCATCTGCACGACCGGCACGGTGAAATCGGGGCGCAGCACCACCTCTCCGCGCACCGGGTCGGCGGTGACATAGGCGCGGGCGCGGATGTCCTCGCCATACAGGTCCAGCAGCGTGCCCGAGGGCAGCAGGATGTCGGGCGCGACCTCGATGGCTCCGGCGGCGCGAAAGGCGTCGAGGATGCGGCGGCCGGCGTCCTGCTTGGCGGTGCGGGGGATCATCGGGCCAGAATATCCCTGACGGCCTGCACCAGCCCATCGCGCGGGCATTCCACCTGCGCGGGCTGTGATTTCCATTCCTCGACCGAGGCTTGCGCGGCGATCTTTGCGCCAAGGATGAGGTCTTTCACCTGCACCACGCCGCGCGCGGCCTCGTCACCCCCTTGGATCACGGCGACGGGCGCGCCGCGTTTGTCGGCGTATTTCAGCTGGTTGCCGAAGTTCTTGGGGTTGCCCAGATAGACCTCGGCCCGGATGCCAGCGGCGCGCAGCTCCGCCGCCATCGCCTGATAATCGGCCATGCGGTCGCGGTCCATGACCGTCACCACGACCGGCCCGGCGGCGTCCGCCCCGGCCAGTCCCTTCTCCCGCAGCGCCGCCAGCAGCCGGTCCACGCCGATCGAGACGCCCGTCGCGGGCACCTTCTGCCCGGTGAAGCGTTCGACCAGATCGTCATAGCGCCCGCCGCCCGCGACCGAGCCGAACTGCCGCTTGCGGCCCTTGTCGTCGAGGATCTCGAAGGTCAGCTCCGCCTCGAACACCGGGCCGGTGTAATAGCCAAGGCCGCGCACGACAGACGGGTCGATCACCACGCGATCCGCGCCCATGCCCGTCGCGTCCAGCATCGCGGCGATCTCGGCCAGTTCGTCCACGCCCTCGGCCCCGATGGCCGACGCGCCCACAGCGACGCGCAGGTTGGCCAGCGTCGCCGCATTGTCCCCACCCTTCGAGGTCAGGAACGCGATCACCGGCCCGGCCTGCGCCGCATCCAGCCCAACGCCCTCGATCTCGGCCCCCGAGGCGTCGGTGCGCCCCGTCGTCAGCAGCGCGCGCACGCCCGCCTCTCCGACCTTGTCGAACTTGTCGATCTGGCGCAGCACATCCGCCGCCTGATGCGGGTCGGTGACGCCCATCGCGTCCAGCACGCCGTTCAGAACCTTGCGGTTGTTCACCCGCACCAGATAGTCGCCGCGCGCGATTCCCGCCGCCTCCAGCGCGTCGGCCAGCATGGCGATGATCTCGGCGTCCGCCGCGACGGATGCCGCGCCCACGGTGTCGGCATCGCATTGATAGAACTGGCGGAACCGCCCCGGCCCCGGCTTTTCGTTGCGCCAGACCGGCCCCATCGCATAGCGGCGATAAGGCGCGGGCAGGTCGTTGCGATACTGCGCCGCGACGCGCGCCAGGGGCGCCGTCAGGTCATAGCGCAGCGCCAGCCAGTCGCCGGACCCGCCGCCGGGCACCGCTTCCTCTTGCCACGCAAAGACGCCCGCATTGGGGCGGTCCACGTCGGGCAGGAACTTGCCCAGCGCCTCGACCGTCTCGACGCCCGAGGTTTCCAGCGCGTCGAAGCCGTGCAGCCGATAGACCTCCGCGATCTTTTCCAGCATGCGGTTGCGTTCGGTCACCTCGGCCCCGAAATAGTCGCGAAAGCCCTTGGGCGTCTCGGCGCGCGGGCGGCGCGGTTTCATGTCCTTGGCCATCGTGGGATATCCTGTCGGGTCGCCGGGACCGATTAGCGGAGTGAGGCAGGATGGACAAGTTGCAGGCGGTCGAGGAGCGGGTCGCCCATCTGATCCGCAGCGTTGACGAGCTTTCCGAGGTGGTCGCCCGGCAGGACGCCGAGATCCGGCGCCTGTCGCGTCATCTGGGCCAGCTGATCGAACGCGAGATCGACCGCGAGGCGGCCGAGGGGTCGATCCCGCTGGCCGACCAGCGCCCGCCGCACTGGTAGGTCAGCGCGCGGCCGGTCCCAGCCGGGTCGCGCCGGCAGGCGGCACGGGTTCGGACGACGCCGCCCCGCGCGCCGCGTCGTCACGCGCTGCCGCCAACGGGGGCCGCTGCACGAACGCAGGCAGTTCGGGTTCGTCAAAGCGGTCATCGCGCGCGGCGGTCCCCGCCGTGCGCGGCGCAGGTGACGCGGGGGCGGCATGGGCGGCCGCAGTGGCGGCGGGCGCGGTCCCGTCCACATCAGGCAGGGGGGCTGCGTCGGGCCAGTGCGCGGGCGGTTCGCTGTCGGGGCGCGGGGACTGGCCTGCAGGGGACTGGCCTGCCGCAGTCGAACCTGTCGGGGTCTGGCCTGCGGAGACCGGCACCACTGCGGCAGCCTGCGGACGCGGCGGCGCGTCATGCGTTGCCGTCACCGGATGATGCGGCTGCACGCCCGTCAGCGCGCGGCGGAACACCAGCACGTTGTGATAGACGGTCGTGCGGCTGGTCAGGCCGCTGCGTTCCTCGCAGGGCAGGGTTTCGGCGCGGACATATTCCCAGCCGTTCGCCGCCATCCGGTTCATCTCGGTCAGCAGCGCATAGCTGAAGCGTTCGGCCCCGGTCTTTGCCCCCCGGACCTTTTCGCCGCGCCCCGGCGCGGGGATCACCGTGTATTCGAAACTCTGCATCGTCGTCCCCTGCCCTTCATGCATGCCCCGCGAAACGCGAAAGCGGCGCTTGGGTTCACAGACCTAGCTTTTTCGCCACCAGTTCGGTAACCGCCGCCGGGTTCGCCTTGCCGCCGGTCGCCTTCAGCACCTGCCCGGTGAACCAGCCCGCCAGCTTGGGATTGGCCTTGGCCTTTTCCACCTGCGCGGGGTTCGCCGCGATGATCTCGTCCACCGCCGCCTCGATCGCGCCCAGGTCGGTGACCTGCTTCATCCCCCGCGCAGCCGCGATCTCGGCGGGCTCGCCGCCGTCGGTCCAGACGATCTCGAACAGATCCTTGGCCATCTTGCCGGAAATCTCGCCCGAGGCGATCAGGTCCAGCACGCCACCCAGTTGCGCGGCAGAAACCGGGCTTTCGCCGATGGTCAGCCCCTGCTTGTTCAGCCGGCCAAACAGTTCGTTGATGACCCAGTTCGCGGCCTGCTTGCCGTCGCGGCCCTTGGCCACGGCCTCGAAGAAATCGGCGTTCTCGACCTCGGCCGTCAGCACGCCCGCGTCGTATTCCGACAGGCCAAGCCCCGTCACGAAGCGCGCCTTCTTCTCGTCCGGCAGTTCGGGCATCCCGGCCGCGATGTCGTCCACCCAAGCCTGCTCGATTTCCAGCGGCAGCAGGTCGGGATCGGGGAAGTAACGGTAATCGTGCGCCTCTTCCTTGGACCGCATCGACCGGGTTTCCCCCTTGTCGGGATCGTAGAGGCGGGTTTCCTGCACGATCTTGCCGCCATCCTCGATGATGGCGATCTGGCGACGCGCCTCATACTCGATGGCGGCCTGGATGAAGCGCAGCGAGTTCATGTTCTTGATCTCGCAGCGGGTGCCCAGCACCGAGAAGTCACCCGTCTCGATGAAGCGTTCGTAATCGCCGGGCTTGCAGACCGACACGTTCACGTCGGCGCGCAGATTGCCGTTCTGCATGTTGCCGTCGCAGGTGCCCAGATAGCGCATGATCTGGCGCAGCTTGGCGACATAGGCCGCCGCCTCCTCGGGGCCGCGGATGTCGGGGCGGCTCACGATCTCCATCAGGGCGACGCCGGTGCGGTTGAGGTCCACGAAGGACAGCGCCGGGTCCATGTCGTGGATCGACTTGCCGGCGTCCTGTTCCAGATGGATGCGTTCGATCCTGACGCGGCGGGCCACGCCGGGGGCCATGTCCACGATGATCTCGCCCTCGCCCACGATGGGGTGGTAGAGCTGAGAAATCTGATAGCCCTGCGGCAGGTCGGGATAGAAATAGTTCTTGCGGTCAAAGGCGCTGACCAGATTGATCGCGGCCTTCAGCCCCAGCCCGGTGCGGACCGCCTGTTCCACGCAGTATTCGTTGATGACCGGCAGCATCCCCGGCATCGCCGCATCGACAAAGGCGACGTTCGAGTTGGGTTCCGCCCCGAAGGCGGTCGAGGCGCCGGAAAACAGCTTGGCGTTCGACGCGACCTGCGCGTGGACCTCAAGCCCGATGACCAGTTCCCAATCGCCTTTCGCCCCGGCGATGACCTTGGGTTCGGGCGCGGTATAGGTCAGGTGGTCCAGCATCAAAGCCTCCGGCAAGCGTCGCGTGGTTTTAGGGCCGCGCGCCGCGCGGGGCAAGGGTCGGGCGCGGCCTGCCCACGGGACGGTCGCGCCATTGTGCCTTCACCCGCGCCCCGCGCGCGTCTATGTCGTTCAAAAGACAACAAGGGAAACGCGATGCGCGGGACGATCACGGCGGCACTGGCGGCGATGGCACTGGCCGGCTGCGGCGTGTCCGAGGCGGCGCGGCAGGCCACCACCGCCCCCACCATCGCGGGCGCCGAAAGCCGCCCGCTGTCGGACCGGCTGACCGCCGCGCTGCCGTGGGGCAACGCGCCCGCGGCGCAGGCGGCGGCCAGCAACGGCAGCGATGCGTGGACGCAGGCCGCGTTGCAGGCGCTGAATGACGAAGGCGTCACGCTGCTGTCCACCGTGCCCTCCGACGTGATGCAGTTCTGCCCCGGTTATGCCGCGCAAACGCGCGAGAACCGGGCCGCCTTCTGGGCCGGGCTGCTGTCGGCAGTGGCGCGCCACGACGCGGGCACCAAGGCGGCCGGCGGGAACCGCCGGTCGGGGCAGTCGGGCGGTTGCGGCGCCGGCTTGCTGGACGGGGCCGACGGGCTGCAATGCGCGGTCCGCAACGTGGCCCGCCAGGTGGCCCGCGACGGCGCCATCGCCGGGGGCAGCGGCGGCTGGCGCGGGGCGGCGCGCGACTGGCTGCCGCTGCGCTCGCAGGGCAGCCGCGACCAGATCGCCGGATGGACCCGCAAGCAGAGCTATTGCAAGTGACGGCCCCGCGCCGCCCCGCCTGACGCGGGACGCCTGCGGCGCAGGATCACCGTCCGCCCGGACGGCTGTTGCGGGCGGGCGTCAGCCCGTGTTCGGGCATGTCGTCGTCATCTGCCGCGACGGGGGGCGAGACGGGGGGCGCGGCGGGTCCGTTGGCGAACCTGTCCATCAGCGCGTTTTCCATCGCCGCGTTCAGCGCCCGCGATCGTTCCAGATAAAGCGGGTTCTGGTCGATCGGCACGCCCCGCTGCCAGACCTTGGCCAGATCGCGCAACGACATCCGGTCGTGGCGGTAATAGATCTTTTCCAGCTCGGCCGCCTCGTATTCCGACAGGCCCGCGTTTTCCAGCACATAGCGGCCCGCGCGCAGCGAGCTGTCGAACATCTCGCGCACGATGTGATCCGCCTTGGCCTCATACAGCTCATAGACGGTGCTGCGGTCGCGGGCGCGCGCGACGATGACCAGATCGGGGCGCTGCGCGCGGGCATAGCGCACCAGCCGCAGGTTCGACGCCGGATCGTCCAGCGCCGCGACCAGGATGCGCGCCCGCGCCAGCCCTGCGGCGGCCAGGATCTCGGGGCGGGTCGGGTCGCCGAAATAGCCCTTGAACCCGAACTGGCGCATCAGCTGGATGGTCTTCAGATCGTGGTCCAGCACCGTGGTCTTGAACCCCGACATCGTGACCAGCCGGTTCACCACCTGCCCGAACCGGCCCACGCCCGCGATGATGATCGGCTGCTGCTCGGTGATGTCGTCGGGCGCGCCCGCCTCGCGGTCGTCGCCAAGCCAGCGCGTCACCCGGTCGTGCAGGATGAACAGCAGGGGCGTCGCCAGCATCGACAGCGCCGTGACCAGCAGGACGCCCTGCGCCACCCGGTCGGTCAGGATCGACAGCGAGATCGCATAGGCCGTCAGCACGAACCCGAACTCGCCCGCCTGGGCAAGCGACAGGGTGAACAGGCTGCGGTCCCGCCGCCCCATTCCGGCCAGCCGGGCGATCACGGCCAGCACCCCCGCCTTGGTCGCGATCAGCACGGCGGTGATCGCCAGGATCGTGACCGGACGTTCGAACAGCAGGCCGAAATGCATCCCCGACCCGACGGTGATGAAGAACAGGCCCAGCAGCAGCCCCTTGAACGGCGCGATCTGTGCCTCAAGCTCGTGCCGGAACTCGGACCCGGCCAGCATCACGCCCGCGAGGAACGTCCCCAGCGCCGGGCTGAGGCCGACCAGCGTCATCAGCGAGGCGATGCCCACCACGATCAGCAGCGCCAGCGCCGTGTTCATCTCAAGCAGGCGCGCGCCCTGGACAAAGCGGAACACCGGGCGGATGGCGAAATGCCCCACCGCCACGACGATGGCGACCGCGCCCAGCGTCACCAGCGCGCCGGCCCAGCCGGGCAGCCCGGCCATGAACTCGGCCCCCGGCGTGTCGTGGACGACGTGGCGCGCGCCGCTGGCAGCCAGCAGCGGCATCAGCGCCAGCATCGGAATCACGGCGATGTCCTGGGTCAGCAGCACCGCGAACGCACTGCGCCCGCCGCCGGTCTGCATCAGCGATTTCTCGGACAGCGTCTGCAGCACGATCGCCGTGGAACTGAGCGACAGGATCATCCCCAGCGTCAGCGCGACCTGCCAGCTTTGCCCCAGCACCAGCGCCACCGCGCTGAGCAGCGCGACCGTGGCCGCGATCTGCAGCCCGCCCAGGCCCAGCAGGCGCTGACGCATGTCCCACAGGCTGCGCGGCTCAAGCTCCAGCCCGATCAGGAACAGCATCATCACGACGCCAAACTCGGCGAAATGCTGAAGATCGGCGACCTGCCCGTCGCTGCCCGCCAGCCCCAGCACCGGGCCGATCACGATGCCGGCGATCAGATAGCCCAGCACCGATCCCAGCCCCAGCCGGGCCGAGACCGGCACCGCCGCCACCATCGTCGCCAGATAGACCGTGGCGATCAGCAGGAAGCTGCCCAACGTCCCCCCGGTCGGCTCAACGCCCGTTCAGAATGGCAAGGTTGTATTGGCGGCCACCCTTGACATAGCTGACCCGCCCGTTCCCGATCGAGTTGATCGCGCCGCCGTCGATCTTGTCGCCCAGCCGGACGGTCACGATCTTGCCGTTGCGCAGCCGGATCAGCCCGCGGCTGGCGCGGCCCGCGCCGATCACGCCGATCACCTGCGTCTTGGCCAGATCCATGCCGCCGACGGTCGCGGCCTTGGCCACGGTGCCGGCGGTGGTGCCCTTGGCGGCGGTCACGGCAATTTCCGGCTCGTCGTCGTTTTCGGGCGGGCGGTATTCGCCGCGCTTGGCGATGGCGGCCTTTTCCTCGGCCGCGGCCTGGGCGCGGGCGCGGGCCTCGGCCGCGGCGCGGGCCTGCAGTTCGGCCTGCGCGTCGGCCGACGCCTGCGCACGGGCGCGCGCCTCGGCCTGGGCCTGCAGCTGTTCGTCCAGCCGCAGCCGTTCGGTCGCGTCGGCACCGTCGGGGCGGGACGGCGCCACCAGCGCCGCGATCTCGGCCACGGGTTCTGCGGGCCTGTCGGCGGGCGCGGGCCGCGCGGCGGTTGCGGCGGCGACCGCCTCGGCCACGGCGTCGCGCGACGGGCCGGACCCGCGCGCGGGCTTGCGCATCGGCAGGGGCGACGCGGTCAGCGCCGACAGGGCGACCCCGCCCGGCGCGGCGGCGGATTGGCCCACCGCCTCGGCAATGGCGCTGTCCACGGCCGAGGGGCCGGGCGCGGCCGATCCCGCGCGCGAGGGGCGCTGGACCGGACGCCCGGACGGCGCGGCGGTGGTCAGCCTGCGCGCAGGCTCGGCTTTTGCGGTCTTCGGCGCGGCGGGCTTGTGGGCGGCGGGGCGATCCTGCGGCCGGTCGCCGCTGGCGGCGGGGGCCGCGGCCTCGTGCAGCGCGGCGTCGATCGCCGTCCTTGACGCGCCCGGCGCCTGCGGACGTCGGGTCGGCCGCGCCTCGGCAAAGCGGACGGCATCGGCCGCGCGGGGCGGGGCAAGGCGGTCCAGATGCGGATGCGCGGCGTAAAGCCCCGTCAGCAGCCGGTCGGCCATGACGCGTTCCGCCCCCGTCATCTCGGCCGCGGTCAGGTCTTCGTTGGCGGACCCTTCCTCAAGCGTGGCCGGACGGGCGGGGGGACGCGCGACCGGCGCGCTGGCGGTGCCCGTGCGGGCCGGCGCGGCCGTGGAGGCCGGGGCGGCGGCGGTGGACCGCCGCGCGACGGGGCGCGCCGCCGGGCGGGCGGCGCTG
>NZ_SDEA01000019.1 GCF_004522155.1 Paracoccus luteus
TCCGCCACTTGCCCCTGCGAAAGCGTTCTCCCGATCCGGCTGCGGCATGATTTTTCCGTTGTTTTAGAGGGTTATGCGGGGCGGACTGAGCACTGGTCCCAGCGCCAGGATGCCCGACAGCGGTCTCTCAGGGTCGATGTTCTCCGGACCTGATGACTGCGCCGATTTGGTGCAGGGCTTGTAAGTCATTGGTTTGCTGATGTTTTCTTGAATGCCCACTTAACCACTTCGACGCCGGTGGCGTTCGCCGAGATGGAACAGAAATCGAACGTCCGCCATTGCGTTCGTTCCAGTCGAGGCATTCCCGGTCATAGACTGCGGCATCGCAAGAAGCCCAAAAAGAAAGTAGACTAGACCGCCGGTTCGTCTCACCTTTGGCATTGTTGTCACATATAAATTGATAGCTTAGGCTCAGCCGTGGACGAACCGCGCGTGAAGTCCATCTGTCACGGGCCAGGAGTTTCCATGAGCGTTTCACAGCCTGATCAAGAGGCTTCCAGCGCCCTGCTGACCGACGAAAACATCGAGCTTGTCGCGGCCAAGCTACAGGAACTCCGGCTCCGACTTCTCGACTCGACCCGCCGCAACCCGCTGATCAACATCCGCTTCACCCCTGCGTCGACGTCGTTCATCCGCGTCGTGGACGAGCTACCGGACGTCTTGCGCCACAACCTTTCCCAGAAGCGCCAGATGCGGCTGGCGGCCTTGCCCGCTCTCGAGGACGAGCTTCCGGGTGAGCAGACGGACGAATTCCGGGATGCACTCTTCGTCGCCCGGCAGGAGGACGAGGGCTACCTCGCCGACATCGCGAAAATCGATCCCGACGGGGCCAAGGCCGAAGAAAGGCTGATGAAGGCCGAGCGATCCCTGAAGGACCGATTACGCGAAGACCTTGGATTGCCACCGCGCCAGACCAAGGACGCGCCGTCGCTGGCCGACCACGCTCGTCTCCACGGTGTCGAGCCGAGCTATATCCTGCCGCTCCCCGGAGACGAACACCACGACGGCCGGCACAGCGACGACGACATTCAGACGCTGCTTCTGCCGGACCGTCTGCAACGCTCAGCAAAGTCCATCCTCGAGAAAGGGCGGTCCTTCGAGCGCGAGACCGGCGTCAACGTGCTCCATGCCGCCTTCGGCCTCCTCGAGTGGAAGAGCCCCGACGAAAACGATCGGTTCGTCTCTCCGCTCCTGCTTCTCGAGATCCGGATCGAGCGGAAGCAGTCCCCTCAGGGCGCCGAATTCTACCTTCACGGCGTCGATCAGGTCATGGTCAACACCAACCTCGCACTGAAGCTCCAGAACGAGAAGAAGCTTGCCCTGCCGGACTACGAGGGCGGGAGCGTCGAGGACTACTTCAAGACGATCGAAGAAACGGCGCCCTCGGGCTGGCTCTGGAAGGTCCGCCGCGAGGCCTGCGTCGGTATCTTTCCGTCTTCGAAAATCGCAATGTACCACGACCTCGACCCGGAAAAACGCCCGCTGGCCGAGGAAGAGACGGTGGTGCGCCTCCTCGCCACGACCGGCGTCGGGGATGGTGCCTATGCCGAGACCTACGGTACCGACGATCCCGAGGTCGCCAGGAAGGTGCCATACGTGGTGATGGATGCGGATGCGTCGCAGTACTCCGCCCTCGTCGATGTCGCCGACCAGAAGAACCTGGCGATCGAAGGCCCGCCGGGCTCTGGCAAGTCGCAGACCATCGTCAACCTTATCGCATCGGCGCTCGCAGACGGAAAGAAGGTGCTCTTCGTCGCCGAGAAGCTGACCGCCCTCGACGTGGTGAAGAATCGCCTCGATGCCGCTGGCCTCGGCAACTTCATCCTGCCGCTTCAGGCTGGCCGTGGCACTGCCGAGACCGTCTACGAGAGCATAGAAGCCCGCCTCGAGATGAGCCGGTCCCCGGGGCCCGGTCGGCACAGCTTCGATTCGCGCCAGCGCGCCCTCGAGCGCGACCGCGCCATTCTCCAGGGCTACCTTGATGCGCTGGGCGCGATGCTTGGCTCTACAGGGTTGACGGTGCACCAGGTCATTGGCCATGCCATAGCCACGGCCGAGACCCGCGACGCCTTGCCGCGGGAGATCCGCCGGCTGGCGATTCCGAACGCCGGGGCAATGGGGGCGATCGAGGTCGAGGCATTGGTTTCGGAAGCCGCATCCTTCGGCACCCGGCTCGGGCGGATCGCCCGCATGCCAGTCCTCTGGCGCGCCTCGACCGCACCGATCACGTCGCATGACCTGGCCGCGGATCACGCTGAGACTGCCGCCAGCTTGGCAGAGTCTCTGGAGATCTTCGAGAGGAACGTCGCGGCCTCCTCCGTCGCCGTCTTCATGACGGCGAACCCCTTCGTGATCGACATGAAGGCGATTTGCGATCTGTTCTCGGCCGCCGCACGCGAAGGTGGACGGGTCGACCCGGAGCTACTCGAACGACTCACCGATCCAGTCGCGCGCCGGGCAGCCCGGGATCTCTGCGGCCAGCTCAGCGAAAGACAGACACTCCTGGCTCAGGTCGGCCACAGCCTACGCGATGCCGAGGGCTGGAATGTCGGGAAGCGCCTCGCAGCGGCCGCAGACTTCGCCCGGGCACGGGGCGGGCGGCTCGATCCCGAGCAACATCTCGTCAGGCTCGCCGAAATCGAAGCAGCGGTCGCCGATGCTCACGAGGTAATTGTCGTCGCGTCCCGGCTTCCCCTAAGCTGGACATCTTCCGGCCGGACCCTGACGGAAATCCGCGATGGGGCAAAGCGCATCGCCGAGCAGTCCCCGGATATCCTCTCCCTCCGCCGTGGCGACCCGATGGCCTCGATCGAGTCCGTGGCAATCGAGATCGATAACACGATCTCGCGTCTCTCGACCGAGATTGGTCGTATCCGGCAAGCGCTGCCATCAGCCGGCGGTTCCCACAACCCGGGCGAACTCAGGAATGCCGCGGCCGCCATCGAAGGCGCCGGCTTTTTCGGCAAGATGGCTTCTGCCTACAAGGCGGCGCGCAACACCTACATGAATGTTCTCGGAGGTCGGCGAGAGGACACGCAGGCCGACATGGCGCGGCGCCTGAAGGAATATGCCGACTGGCACGACAGCCGCCGCGACTTCGACAATGGCACCCGCTACAAGGAGTGTTTCGGGCCTCACTTCCAGGGCTTCAACACCGACAGAACGGCGATCGGCCGTGTGGTGGCCTTCCACGGGATCTGCAAGGACATTGCCGGCTCCAGCGTGGACCTCAAGACCTACCTCGAAACCGGCGAGCTCGATCCTGTACTCGCTTTTGCGGAACTGGAGGAGGTGCCTCCTCTGACCCTCTCCGAGACCGAGGCGAAGCTGCGCGAACTCGAGGATCTCGCCGACAGGGAACGGCGCTACATCACAGAGGCCGAGAGCCACCTCGAGCTCTTCCGCGACAAGAAAAGCCTGCGTCTCCCGGAGATCGAGGAGATCCTGGTCAGCAAGACGATGGAAACAGACCTCGCCCGCAAGATCGAGGAGAGTCCGGCGCGCGAGGTGCTCGGGGCGCGTTTCTCCGGCCTCACGACTCGAACCGACCTGCTCAATGTCGAGTGCGACCTCGCCGAAGCGATCGCCAACACCGAGGACGCGGATATTGCGCTCGACGCGATCCGGTCGGACCGGGCGGACGCGATGGCGAAGGAATTCGAGATTTTTGCTGCCCGCCGCGCAAAGCTCGAGTCGCAAGTCGGCACCTTCGCGGCCGATCTCGGTCTTCCCGAGGATTTCTCGACGCCGATGGCGCTGGCCCGGCGGACGGCCGACCTGCGGGAGGCCGCCGCCGATCCGCAATCACTGCTCGACCGGGCGCAACTGAAGCGCGCCGAGGACAGCCTGCGCGGGCAGGGGCTGGGCGAACTGATCGACTGGGCGGTGGCCGAAGGCGAGGCTTTCGATCCGGCACGGCTCGCACCGATCGTCCGCGCTCTGATCGCGCGCTCGATGGCGGATCTCGCCTACAAGGAATGGGGCCCCGCGCTGCAAGGCTACGACGGCCAAGACTTCGACCGCATCCGAGGCGAAATCCGCTCCAAGGACCGCGAGATGATCGAGCTCTCCCGCGCCGCGGTGGTGCAGGAACTGTTGGAGTCGGCGCGGCCGCCGGCCGGCAACAATATCGGACGGAAGTCGACTTTCTCCGAGATGAGCCTGATTTACAACGAGCTCTACAAGAAGAAGCGCCGCATCAGTGTCCGCGAGCTGACGAGCCGCGCCGGCCGCGCCCTCGTCGAGCTGAAGCCCTGCTGGATGATGTCGCCGCTCGCTGTGGCACAGTACCTCCGGCACGGCATGCGGTTCGACCTGGTGGTGATCGACGAGGCCTCGCAGATGACGCCCGAGAACGCCATCGGCGCGATCAGCCGGGCTAACCAGTCGGTGATCGTCGGTGACACCAAGCAACTGCCGCCGACGAGCTTCTTCCAGAAGGTGCTCGACGAGAGCGACACCGACGAGGACCTGCGCGAGGACAGTGAAAGCATCCTCGACATGGCCAACGTTGCTTTCATGCCGGTACGCCAGCTCCGCTGGCATTACCGCTCGCGGCATTCGGCGCTGATCCAGTTCTCCAACCAGTGGATGTACAAGGGCGAGCTGACGATCTTTCCCTCGGCGCAGGAAGACCACCCCGATCTCGGCGTCGAGCTGATCGAGGTGCCCGGCATCTACAAGGGGCGCCGCAACGAGACAGAAGCCCGCGCCATCGTTGCCGCCGCGGTCCACCACATGACGCACCGGCCGGAGCTGTCGCTCGGTATTTGTACGATGAACTCAGACCAGAAGGAGCTGATCCTCGAGGAGTTCGAGCGGGAGCGCGACCGCAACCCCAAGGTCCAGGCCTTTGTCGAGAAATGGGAGGAGGAGAACGACGCGCTCGAGGAGTTCTTCGTCAAGAACATCGAGACGATCCAGGGTGACGAGCGTGACGTGATGATGATCTCTACGCTCTACGGGCCGGAGGCGGCCGGCGCCAAGGTGCTCCAGCGGTTCGGACCGATCAACTCGGCCCATGGCCATCGCCGCCTGAACGTGCTCTTCACCCGCGCCAAGCGGAAAATCATGACCTTTACCTCGATGAAGCCAACCGACATCCTCGTCGACGGCAACAAGGCGCTCGGCGTGCGAATGTTCCGGGCCTGGCTCGAATACTCGAAGACCGGGCATATCCCAGACGCGGCAGGCCCGCAGGGCGGCACCGAGAGTCCATTCGAGGACTATGTCGCGGCTCAGATCGAGCGCCTGGGCTGCGAGGCCGTGCCGCAGGTGGGCGTCGCCGGCTTCCGTATAGACCTCGGTATCCGGCACCCGGACTGGCCCTACGGCTACATCCTCGGCGTCGAATGCGACGGCGCCGCCTATCACAGCTCGAAGTCGAGCCGCGACCGCGATCGGCTGCGCCAAGAGGTGCTCGAAGGGCTTGGCTGGCGACTGCACCGGATCTGGTCAACCGACTGGTTCCGCAATCCGCGCGCCGAGATTGAAGTCCTCAAGGACGCGATCGACGCCGCGCTCGCCGATGCCAAAACGCGCGGCGTGAAACATTCCGAACGTCTCGACGCGATGGCCTTGCTGACCCGCCTGGCGGAAGACACGACCTCTGGTGTCGAAGAGGGGCCATCGCAAACCCTAGTGGAGCCAAGGCCTGGGTCTGCTGCGCCGAATTCATCGGCGGCGCCACCGAAACCCGAACAGGCGAGCCTGCGGTTCGAGCCTTCTGCCGGCAGCGACCTTTTCACTGCGGCGAGCCGGGTCGCGGCCGAGCCGACCGTGGCGCTTGGCTCGAAGATCAAGGTCGAGAATATCACCGATGGCAAGAAGCTCGCCTTTACCCTGGTCGAGGGCGAGAACGCCCCGGACAACGGCAAGATCGGCGTTCACACCCCGCTTGGGCAGGCCCTCCTCGACGCACAGGTAGGCGACGAGGTCGAATATCAGGTCGGCTCGCACATCAAGGAAGTTCGGGTGCTCGAAATCCGTTGAGGCTCCGGCGGACAGCCGGAAGCAGCATGACGTGTGAAATCCATGTGCGTCCGGATTGGACATTCCTTGCACCCGGACAAACGGGAAGATCGGCCTCGATCCGGCCGATCGCCGCACCGGTCGCGAACTGCTGTTCAACCGGTCCAAGAGAAATGAACCGGCTGTTCCGCCCAATGCATCGGAAACGGCTCCAGCACGCGCGCCAGCGTCACTTCCGACCCCGGCTGCCCGTCGAGGATCGCCTCTATGACGTCCGGCGCCAGCAACGTCAGGCGGAGGACACGTGTCATGTAGGAAGGTGCGATCGCCTCTCGCTCGGCCAGTTCGGCGACGGTGGCGAATTCGCCCGATTCCAGCATGTGCTTCCAGCGGAACGCGCGGGCCAACGCCTTGACCAGCGTGTTGTCTGTCCGCCGCGGTTGCGTGGCGCCCTCGGGCATCTGCATCTCCCTCCGGCCGCCACGCTTCACGATGCGGAACGGGACGTGGAGTGTTACCGTCTCGGGGATAGGAGCACAGCGGGTCATGCTGCCGCCTCGATGCCGCCGGCCAGCATCTCGCGCGCGAGGCTGCCCAGCCCGTCGACGCGCAGGCGCACGTTGAGCCCGTCCGTGCTGATGTCGACGCGTTCGACCAGCAGCGCCACGATGCGCGCCTGTTCGGCAGGGAACAGCTCGTCCCACAACGGGTCGAGCTGCTGGAGGGCCGCACGGGCGTCGGCCTCAGTGATGTCGGCGGCGTGGGCGCGCGCCGCCTTCAAGGTCCCCGCCACGATCTCGGGCTGGCGGAACACGGCCCGCAACTGATCGATGACCGCGGCCTCTATCTCGCCAGCAGGCACGCGGCCGACCGGACACGCACCAGCACCATGCTTCAGCACGGCCTGGCTGACGTAGTAGCGGTAGAGCCGGTCTCCCTTGCGGGTATGGGTCGGCGAAAAGGCCGCGCCATCCGGACCGAACAGCAGCCCCTTTAGCAGCGCGGGCGTCTCGGCGCGGGTGCGTGCGGCCCGCTTTCGCGGGCTTTCCTGCAGGATGGCGTGGACACGATCCCATGTTTCGCGGTCGATAATGGTGTCGTGCTCGCCGGGATAGCTTTCGCCCTTGTGGACCGCCTCGCCGATATAGGCTCGGTTGTTCAGCATCCGGTACAGGTACTTCTTGTCGATCCGGTTGCCGCGCGGCGTGCGGATTCCGCGCTTCGCAACCTCGCGGGCCAGTTCGGTGCCCGAGCCGATCTCGAGGAAGCGGGCGAAGATCCAGCGGACGATTTCGGCGGCGTCCTCGTCGACCAACAGCTTCCGGTTCTCGACATGGTAGCCGTAGGGTGGCACCCCGCCCATCCACATGCCCTTCTTCCGGCTGGCGGCGACCTTGTCGCGGATGCGTTCGGCCGTGACCTCGCGTTCGAACTGGGCGAACGAGAGCAGGATGTTCAGCGTCAGCCGACCCATCGACGTGGTCGTGTTGAAGGACTGCGTCACGGAGACGAAGGTCACGCTGTTCCGGTCGAACACCTCGACCAGCTTGGCGAAGTCGGCCAGCGAGCGGCTGAGGCGGTCGATCTTGTAGACCACGACCACGTCGACCAGCCCGTCCTCGATATCCTCCAGCAGCCGCTTCAGGCCCGGCCGTTCCAGGGTGCCGCCCGAGATGCCGCCGTCGTCATATTGATCGCGGACCAGCACCCAGCCCTCGGACCGCTGGCTGGCGATGTAGGCCTCGCAGGCCTCGCGCTGGGCGTGGAGCGAGTTGAACTCCTGCTCCAGCCCTTCCTCGGAGGATTTCCGGGTGTAGACCGCACAGCGCAGCTTGCGGACGACGGGTTTCGTCATGTCCGCCCCCTGTGGTTCTTGAGCCCGAAGAAGACCCAGCCGTTCCAGCGCGTGCCGGTGATGGCGCGGGCGATGGCCGAAAGCGACCTGTACGGCCGACCCTGCCATTCGAAGCCGTCGGCGGTGACGGTTACGATCTGTTCGACGCCCTGCCATTCGCGCAGGAGGCGCGTGCCGGTGATGGGGCGGTCGCGATCGGCGCGGATGCCGCGCTTCTTCCTGTCGCCGCCGTCCAGTTCCTCGCCGAGCCGTTCGAGGCGCCGAATCGTCTCGGGTTTGAGCCCGCCATAGGCAAGTTCCTGGATGCGGTAGGCCAAGCGGCTTTCCAGGTAGCGGCGGTTGAACGGCGGCGGCTCGCTGTCGAACAGATCGCGCCACTGCGCCTTCAGTTCCGGCGTCGTGGCGGTTTTCAGCGCAGCCAGGCGCGCGAGAATTGGATCGTGGGTCGTCATGCGGGTCTCCGGTGAGTTGGAGTTGCATGACGGCATCGGTCGGCCGGAGAGTGTAGGCGAATTTCTCCAGTATCGTCAGAAGGTTCGCCCTGTTCCCGCAGCTGCAGGCGGACCAGCCCGAGCGCCAGCAGGCCGCACAGTTCGCCGCGGCGCTCGGCGGGAGTCATCTGGTCGGGCGGCAGCGGGTTTGAACCCCGCTGTGGATTTGTCAGCACGTTTCGCATGGGGGAAACGCTACCCGCACACCCTCCGAAAACAATCGGATTCAAAGGCTTATGGGAGTCCCGCGTAAGCCTGCGCAGAGGATAGGAACCGGCGGAGCCTCAGTGACGAATCGCCGGCGCGACCTGGGCATCGGTGTCGAGAACCAGCGCCGATCTCCAAAGCGGCGTCTTCATGAACACCGCCTCCTCGAAGCGATAGCTAGCCGTGCCGCGTCCCTGCTGTAGCAGCCCCGCCCAGCAGAGCGGGCGCAGCACCTGGATGTAGAGCTGGCCCATCACCTCGTCGTAGCGCGGCAACGGCCCCATCTCGGGTTCTCCGAAGAGCACGCGGCGAAGGTGGGCGCCGGTGGCGCCGTTCTCGGACTCGACGTTGAGCACGTTCAGGAAAACGTCCCAGTTGCCCAGGATCGGCGCGTCGTCGAACCGCGACATGCTGGCGTGGTTGATCCGGAACAGGAAGAACGGGACGACCGTGCCGAAAATCCGACCGGGATGGCCCGCCAGTGCCTGGCCAGCCTTGGTTGGCCGGAATTCGCCCTTGTAGTGCCGCCCGAGCTTCATCGCGATCATCAGGTCGTGAAGCACCATCAGCGGGGCGAAGTCGGGCTCGTTCAGCACCTTGTTGACGGCGAAGAGGTCCGCCTCGGTGTGGCCGGGCCAGTCGAACTCGGCCGCGGCCCAGTGCACGAAGACCCGCTTGAAGGCCCTGGACGGCGTCAGGGAAATGCCGCCATGCTCGTCTACCCAGGCGAAGGTCTTCTCCATCCCGCGCACCAGCGGCGAGAACACCAGCGCCGGATCGGCATCATCGACCTCGCGGAACGCAATCACCTCAGATCTCCCGCGCGAACCAACGGATGCGGCCGACGATGTGGATCTCGTCGGCCGTTCTTTCGTATTCGGGGTAGTGCTTGTTGTCGGAGATGACGCGCACCGCGGGCGGGTCGCTGTTGGGGATGTGCTCGAGCCGCTTGGCGACCAGCCCCATCCCGTCATCCAGCACGAAGATGCCGGGCGGGTTGGGCGCACGCCGGGTCATGTCGACCAGCACCGCGTCACCGCTGAGCAGCGTCGGCGCCATGCTGTCCCCCTCCACATGCATGATTCGCAGCTGCGACGGGCTGGCCTTGAGGCTGTTGCGGATCCAGGAGCGGCGGAAGTGGTAGACGCGGCCGGGCGTGTCGCCGTCCTCGGTCACGACCGCGCCGCCGCCCATTGCTGGGCGCGGGGTGGCGTGGGCGATAGCCACGAAGGCGTCGTCAGGATTGTCCAAGAAGGGAGGCTTCCCCTCCACCTCGCCAATGCCGTGGATCAGCCAGTCGCGATCGACCTTCAGCACGCGGGCGACCTCTGCCAGCCGGTCTATGCCGGGGCGGGCTGAACGGCCACGGAGGATGTCGTAGACGAAGGACCGGTTCACGCCGGCCATTTCGGCGACGTGCGCGGGACTGATGCCGAGCTGATTGGCCCGGGCTCTGAGGCGGTCGGAAAGCGTGTGGTGCTCGGTCATGTCATCCCCACCCATCTGTGGATGAAATAGGATAAAATCGGATTGATCGAAGCCCGTCAAGCGAATAAGAACAGAAGGTAAACATCTTACACGGGAATCGGCGCGGAGAGCAGTGAATGCACATCGATAAATCGTACTTCACGCTCCCCGAGATCCTCGAGCGGTGGCAGATCACCGAGGCCGACCTGATCTACCTCGCGGAAAACGACAAGCTCCGGCTGTCGGTGCGCGTGTTCGGCGTGCCTATGGAGTTCGGCGACTACGAGGAAGGTGCGGACGGCGAGCCCTGCCGGGTGCCGTGGGAACAGAACTACTACAGCGGCCTGCTCGATCTCCATGCCCGTGATGTGTTCCAGCTCTTCCGGTGTGGTGAAGTCCATCTTGAAAGCTTTCGGACGTCGAAAGCTGACTACGCGGAGACCTGGGGCGATGCGCAACCCGTCCTCGTCATGATCGGCGACCTCCTTCTAAGGCGCGATGAACGCGACCGTTTCGAGATCGAGACCGGGTTCTCGCCCGGCGGCCAGCCGATGGAGGAAGCCACCTTCATCCACTCGGCCGACTATCTCGAGGTCCGCTGCAACGGCTGCCGGTTCAAGCTGGGCCCGATCCAGGCGGAAGTCGTGCGCGCGCTGCACGAGGCCGCGCAGGCTGGCGCGCCCTGGCAGAACGGCAAGGCGATCCTGTCGCGGGCCGGTTCGAAAAGCCTGCGCATGGCCGACGTCTTCAAGTCGCAGAAGGACTGGCGGCATCTGATCCGCTCCGACCGGCGCGGCGGCTACCGTCTGAATCTCGACTGAGCGATCCCCTTCCGCCCGGTCCCTGTGGGATCGGGAGGGGGACGAGTGAGGGATGGTGGGGGATGACGGCGTCCCACCAGCAGCCAAGAGCCACTCCTGCAAGCGTCGTCTGATCCCCCTCCGCATCCCCCGCCAGTCCCCACGACATCCCACAGTGGAATTTCGCATGGTCTCCTCGACAACGAGAGGAGACACCGATGCTGCAGAGGCATTGCCTGAAACAGAAGGAGCTGGCCCGGCGCTGGGGGATCTCCCACCGGACGCTGGAGCGCTGGCGCTACACCGGCCAGGGGCCGGCCTTCCTCAAGCTCGGCGGGCGCGTGCTCTATCGGCTCGCCGATATCGAAGCCTTCGAGCAGAGCCAGCTGCAGCGTGCCCTGAAAATCAGTGAGGCGGTCGCGCGCGTCGGTCATTCGCCCCGTCGGCTGACCGCTGACCCCGCGCGGGCCGCACGGGTATGCTGATGGTCGCCGCAACCCCGATCGGCGCCCGCGTGGCGACGCCGAAGCTCACCGATGTCGAGCTCTACGCCTGGATCGCACAGGCCGAGGCTGGCGCCCGGATCGAGTATCACCGCGGCTTTCTCGGGATCGACGTCACGCCGGTGATCTCGACCCTGCCGGAGCCCGAGCGCCGCCAGCTCGCCGACCTCGGTCAGGCCGCGCTGGGCGCCTTCGAGAAGGGCCTCGTCCACCTCGTGCAGGAGCGCGTGGGCCCCGACCGCTTCGCCTACATCGCCGTCGCCCGGCCCAGACCGAAGTCCGCCGCTCCCTCGCTCTCGGCGCTGCTCCTCGAAGAGCGCGCCGCGTGATGGCCCTGCCATTCCCTTCCATCGGAGTTCGCGCCATGCCGCACCCCGACAATGCCCCATGTTTCGACGACCTCGAAGGTCTCGCCCTCGGCGACATCGCGGCGCTGCCGCCCGAGATGCTGCTGGATCTGCAGACGACGGCGCTCGCCGAGGCCGCCCGCGTGAAGCGGCTGCGGGACCGGCTCGAGGCCGGCATCGCGCAGCGCTACGAGGCCGCCGCCGCGGCCGAGCGGGCCGCGCAGGGCAAGACCAGCGGCACCGTGCGGGTCGAGGACGAGGGCGTCGTCATCGTCGCGGACCTGCCGAAGAAGGTTTCCTGGGATCAGGACCGTCTCGCCGCCATGGCCGAGCGCATCCGCGCCGCCGGCGACGACCCGACCGAATATCTCGAGATCGCCTACCGCGTGCCCGAGCGGCGTTTCGGCGCCTGGCCCGCGGCGATGCGCGAGGGCTTCGCGGACGCGCGCAGCGAGACCACCAGCAAACCCGTCTTCCGGCTCGAGGCTCGAGACCGGTGACGCGCGGCGGCGGGACGCCCGAGCGGCAACGCCGGGCAGGTTCCCCTTCGGCACCCGGTCACCCCCGCCGCCGCGCACCCTGAACGCAACTCCCGGAGAACCCCATGGCCTTCCGCATCATCACCGCCGACGAACGGCTCTCGGCCGCCGAGAACAAGACGTCCCTCGCCATCTTCGGCCCGCCCGGCGTCGGCAAGACGACGCTCCTGAAGACGCTGCCCGCCGAGGAGACGGTCTGTCTCGATCTCGAGGCCGGCATGAAGTCGGTGCAGGACTGGCGCGGGGACTCGATCCCGGTGCGCAGCTTCACCGATTTCCGCGACCTTGCCGTGCTGATCGGCGGCCACGATCCGGCCCAGCATCCGCAGTCCTGGTACGGCGTCGAGTATCACGCCTGGCTGCAGCAGCAGTATCTCGGCACCGGCATCGAGGATTTCCTCGCGCGAAAGCGGATCGTCTTCGTCGATTCGATCACCGATCTGACGCGGCAGGCCATGGCCTATGCCCGCCAGCAGCCGGAGGCCTTCTCCGAGCGAACCGGCAAGCCGGATGTCCGTGGCGCCTACGGGCTCCTGGGTCGCGAGGTGATCCAGGCGCTGAAGCATCTCCAGCATGCCCGCGGCAAGACGGTGATCTTCGTCGGCGTTCTCGAAAAGGTCACCGACGAGTTCGGCGCGACGACCTGGCAGCCGCAGATGGAGGGCACGAAGGCCGGGCGCGAGCTGCCGGGGATCGTCGACCAGGTGGTCTCTATGCAGCTCTTCGGCCGCGACGCCAAGGGCAACTGGACCCTCGACGAAACCTCGGCCGAGCGCCGCCTCGTCTGCCGCTCCGGCAACCCCTGGGGCCTTCCCGCCAAGGACCGCTCCGGCCGCCTCGACACGACCGAGCCGCCCGATCTCGGCGCGCTGATCGCCAAGATCGACGGCCGCGCCCCCGCCCACACAGCCACCCCTTCCTGATCCAGACGCAAAGGACTGATCCATGAGCTACGATCTCAACGACGCCCAGCCGCAGATGGCCCCCATCGGCGAGCTGATCCCCGATGGCACTTTCGCCAAGGTCCGCCTGACCGTCCGCCCCGGCGGTGTCGACGGCGCCACGCCAATGGACGCGAAGCTTCTCAAGGCCTCGCAGTCGAGCGACGCGAAGATGCTGGACTGCGAGTTCACCATCCTCGAGGGGCCGCATGCCCGCCGTAAGTTCTGGCAGAGCTTCACCGTCGCGGGCGGCAAGGTCGACGAGAAGGGCCAGTCGATCGGCTGGAAGCTCTCGAAGTCCACCTTTCGGGCGATGGTCGACAGCGCTCTCGGGCTCGATCCCAGGGATGAGAGCCCCAACGCCAAGGCCAAGCGGGTGCTGCCCGGTCTCAAGCATCTCGACGGCATCGTCTTTGCCGCGCGGATCATGGTGGAGCCCGCCTCCAACCCCCAATACCGCGACCAGAACCGGATCGCGAACGTCGTTCTGCCCGACGAGCCGCAGCATGCACCGATCATGCGCGGCGAAGCCGTTCCCCCCGAGCCCGTCAACGCCCCGCCGCGGAAAGCTACGGGCGCGCCGGCGCCGGGTTGGCAGGCGCCCACGCCGGCATGGGGTGCGCAGCCGCAAGCGCCGTCCGCGGCCCCGGCCTGGGGCGCGCAGGCGCCGGCTCCGCAGCAGCCCCCGCAGCAACCGCCCGCCCAGCAGCCGCCCGCGTCCTCGCCGTCCGCGCCGGGCGGAGCGCCGGCGACCGGCATGCCCGCCTGGCTCAATGGGTGAGGCGCGGTCGGCAGCACGGCGGCGGAGGTCAAACCGGCCTTCGCCTCTGCCCGAGGCCCGGCGCGATCCTGCCGGGCCGATGACCCCGGATGAATGGCAGGCGCACGTGACGCGAGAGGCGGCGCTGGAGATCGGACGATGGCTCGAGGCCCGAGGAAGACTGCACGCCCCCATCGCAAGCCTCAGCCTCGGCGACCTCGAAGCCATGGCCACCAACGCGATCTCGCGCTGGATCGTGCTCCAGTCCGAAAAGCTCCAGAGGGCGGGTTGGCCGCCCGAGGACCCGATCGGGAGCTTCTTGCTCGGGTAGCGCTCTGCGCCGTCTGCGCCCGCGAGGCGCGCGGCTTCGGCTACTGCCACGGCCTCCGCTGGGATCGCCACCCTTACCACCGCTTCTGCTCGCGCCGCTGTCAGGACGTGGGCAGCGCCATCGCCCAAAGGAACAACGGCATGATCGACAAGACCGCGCGCGAGCGCCAAGCGATCCGCGATGCGCGGACGCACTTCGCCGAAGCGCTCACCGACCTCGGACTCATGGAGCCCTTTTTCCACCGCAGCGCCGAGGACATCGACCGCCTGATCGAGGCGGCGGTCACCGGCTACATCGACAGCATGCAGGACCAAGCCGCGCGCAAGGAGCGCACTGGCACGGGCCTCGACGACCCCATTCCGTTTTGAGGGGGCGCGCGATGATCGACCTGAACGACGACACCGCGTCCTGCAGCTGGTCGCACCTGCTCGAGGCGGCCACCGAGAACGCCGTCACCGACTTCGAGATCGAGTTCTGCGACAGCCTCCGCGAGAAGCTCGAGCGGTTCGGCGACAGCGCCCGGCTGACGGAGGCGCAGTTCCACAAGCTGAGCTGCATCGCGCAGGCCGGCGAGTTCTGGGAGCGCGAGCGATGATCGACCTCAACCATGGCTCGGGCTGTCTCTACGGCGCCGGCGCGACGCGTCCGCCCATCGCGGAAGCGGTTTCCGCCGTCATCGATACGGCGCTGTCCGCGCGCCACCGCGCCGAGTGTCCGCGCACCTATGTCAGCTCCTCGGGTCTCGGCCGCGACTGCCTGCGCCAGATCCAGTACGACTTCCTCGCGGTTCCCAAGGACGAGGGCCAGGAATTCGCGCCGCGCACGCTGCGCATTTTCGAGGCAGGCCACCGGGCCGAGGACATCGTCGCGGGCTGGTTCCGCATCGCCGGGTTCGACCTGCGCACCGAGCGTCCGGACGGCCGCCAGTTCGGGTTTGAGGCCCTCGGCGGCCGGTTCAAGGGCCATATCGATGGCTGCTTTGTCTCGGGCCCCGTCGCGATGGACTATCCCGCGCTCTGGGAGAACAAGGCGCTCGGCGCGGCCAGCTGGAAGGACGTGGTCAAGCGGGGCGTCAGCCTCGCGCGCCCCGTGTATGCGGCGCAGATCGCCCTCTATCAGGCCTACATGGAGCTGCCAGCGCCGGCGCTCTTCACCGCGCTGAACCGCGACACGATGGAATTGCACGCGGAGCTCGTGCCCTTCGACGCTCATCTCGCGCAGGAAATGTCGGACCGCGCCGTCGCCGTGGTGCGGGCCACCGAGGCCGGGGAATGGCTGCCGCGCGCCGCCGCAGAGCGCACCGCAGTCCTTTGCCGCGGCGGCATGGCGGCTGGCAAGTGGCATGTCCCGTGCGCCTGGGCAAACCGATGCTGGAGTGAGCGGCCATGATCCCCGATGCGTATGAGCTCAAGCGGATCGTGCGCGCGCATCGCGAACGGTTCTGGTGCTCCGACCTGCTCGGAGCGGCGGAGTTCGCGCCGATCTATTTCTTCGGCGATCAGGCCGCTTTCGATGGCGATATCGTCGACCGCGCGATGACCCGGGTCTTTACCGGTCCGCTTCGGCTGCCGCATCCCTCCGTGATCTTCGAGGTGCGCGAGCAGCGCGCGTCTCCCTCGGGTCTGATCGTCTGCGCCCGCGCCGACGGCGACATCGTCGAGGCCACGTTCCTCATGCGCAAGCGGGCGCCGCGCGGCTGGACGGATTGCCTGGTGCGGATCTGGATGCATCCGGACGGCAAGGCGGAGATCGAGGGCAACCCGGCGGAGCAGAGTGACGAGACGGTGCGCGGTCACGGCGAAGTCGCCGCCGGCATCGTCTGGCGCGCGCTGACCATCCTCGGTGCGTCCCCGGAAATCCGCGACCGCAAGGTGTCGCTTGCGAAACGGTCTCGCCTGTCCCGTGAGGGCGTGCGCGGATGGGTCTGGCGCCAGGTCGCCATCGATCCAGCGCGCCTGCGCGCGGCGACGCCGCCGCAGGGCGGCAGTCACGCCAGCCCGCGCTGGCACATCCGCCGCGGTCACTGGCGGCAGCTGGCCGACGGTCGCCGGGTCTTCGTCCGCCAGTGCGAGGTGGGCGATCCGACCCGCGGCGGGATCGTCAAGGATTACGCAGTGGAGGCACGCCATTCATGACCGATTTCACCCCATCCGCCACGCAGGCCGCCGCGATCCGCGAGATCAAGGAGTGGTTCGAAACCCGCACGGAAGAGCAGCAGGTCTTCCGCCTGTTCGGCTATGCCGGGTCCGGCAAGACCACCGTGCTGAAGTTCGCGCTCGACGAGCTCGGCCTCTCGCCCCACCGCAGCGCGAAGGACGGCCGCTGCGTGCCGGGCGTCGTCACCGCCACCTTCACCGGCAAGGCCGCGCTGGTGCTGACCCGCAAGGGCACGCCCGCGCGCACCATTCACAGCCTGATCTACTCGGTGATCGAGTCGACCGAGGAGGAAATCGAGGAGGCTGCCCGCAAGATCGCGATGGCCGAACGCGACGCGCTTCGCCTCACCGGGTTTGCGCGCACCACGGCCGACGCCGCGATCGAGGCGATGCGCCAGGGGCTTTCTGCGATGAAACATCCGCGCTTCGCGTTGAACCCGCAGAGCGACGCCGCCGACGCCCGGCTCATCGTTCTCGACGAGGTGTCGATGGTCGGCGAGGAGATGGCGCGCGATCTGATGAGCTTCGGCAAGCCGATCCTCGTGCTCGGCGATCCCGGTCAGTTGCCGCCGATCCGGGGCGAAGGCGCCTTCACCCGTGACGAGCCCGACGTGATGCTGACCGAGATCCATCGCCAGGCGGCCGAGAGCGCGATCATCCGTCTCGCCACCATGGCGCGCGAGGGTCGGCCCATCGGCTTCGGCGTCTACGACGACCATGTCGCCAAGCTCCGCAAGGGCGACATCACGCCGGAACAGGCGTTGCGCGGCGGCCAGCTGATCTGCGGGCTGAACGCCACGCGGCTGCAGATCAACAACGCCATGCGCGCGGCCGCCGGCCTCGGCGGGACCTGGCTGCCCACGGGGCCGGCCGAGAAGATCATCTGCCTGAAGAACCAGAACGATCTGGGGCTGATCAACGGGATGTTCGTGACGCTCGAGGACATCGTCGACGAGGGCAGCCTCTACTTCTCCGCCGTCGTCCATGACGAGGACGGGCGCCACATCGGCGAGCCCTATGAGGACGGACGCCCCGGCCGGCTGCGCATCTACAAGGGGCATTTCGAAGACCATGTCGCCTACGACGACAAGCGCCATGACCGCGACTACAAGGAGAAGCGTCTGCTGACCGAGGCGACCTTCGGCTGGGCGATCACCGCGCACAAGGCGCAAGGGTCGCAGTGGGAGAACGTGATCGTCTGGGACGACGGGCTGGGCCGCACCGAGATCGACCGGCGCCGCTGGCTCTACACTGCGATCACCCGGGCCGAACGCGGTCTCGTGCTGCTGGCCTGAGGGGCGCGATGATCGACCTCAACGACATCGCGGTCCAGAAGACCCGGCACGATCTCGCGGCGGTGAAGGAGCGGCTCGCCTGCACAGCCGCCGACTGGCTGCCGGGGCTCTTTCCCGAGGCCCGACTTGCGCGGGACCGCCGTTCCTTGCGCTGCGCGGACCTCTCCGGCCGTCCGCCGCGCAAGGAGGGCTCCTGCACCATCCATCTCGACGGGCCCTATGCCGGCTGGGGCTTCGACTACGCCACCGGCGAGCGGGCCGGTCCCATCGACCTGATTGCGCAGGCGACCGGCCTCTGTGACGGCGCGCTCTTCGACGAGGCGGCGCGGCTTGCGGGAATGGACCTGCCGGCGCCGCGGCCCGCGCTGGCGTCGCCCATGCGCGCACGCCCGGACCACTCGGCGGAGATTGCGAGGCTGGTCGCCGGGGCCGTGCCCCTCGCGGGCACGTTGGGCGAGACCTACCTGCGCGCTCGCGGGCTCTCGGATCCCGGAACGTCGGAACTGCTGTTCCATCCCGACCTTCCGGACTTCGACAGTTGCCGGGGCTGGCCCGGCCTGATCGCGATCCTGCGGCTGCCGGGCGGGGAGCGCGCGCCGGGCATCCACCGCACTTTCCTGCTCGACGACGGCAGCGCCAAGGCGCCCCCGGGCAAGAAGATGCTCGGCAGCGTGAAGGATGCCGTGGTCCGGCTGTTCCCGATGCCCGAGGACGGGCATATCGGCATCGCCGAGGGGATCGAGACGGCGCTCGCCGCCCACGCGCTCTTCGGCACACCGATCTGGGCTGCGTTGTCGGCCGACGGTCTGGCGCGGTTCCAGTGGCCCGATGGCACCCGGCGCGTTACCATCTGCGCCGATGCCGGGGACGCAGGTCGCCAGGCGGCCGCGACGCTCTCCGATCGCCTCAACCGGGCCGACATCCCGAACGAGATCGTCGGACCGCTGCATGGCGACGACTTCAACGACGACCTTCTGCGCGGCACCCGCGCCGAGGATTACGCGCGCGAGACAGATACCGCAGCCGAGCCGCAGGCCGGAGATCCGGTCGAGCCGGAGACGGCCACCCCCATCGTCGCCTCTGCCGACGATCCCGCAACGCTGATCGCCGCGGCCGAGGCCCTGACCAACCCGCCCGAGTTCGAAGCACTGTCCACGCTGCTTGGGCGCATCGCGCTTGCAAAGCTCGATCCTCTGCCCGAACGGCAGGTCATCGCGCGGATCAAGTCCGCGACCGGTATCGGCATGTCGGTCCTGACCCAACAGCTGGCCGAGCTCCGCCGACGCGTGAACGCCACTGGCGATCCGCACGCGCCTATCCCGAAGCCCGCCTGGTTCAGGCGCCTCCGGCTCGACCTCGCAGGCGCGCCCGAGCGCAACGAGGCCAACGTCATCGTCGCCCTGACCTCCGATCCGGCCTTCGCCGGCGTTCTCGCCTTCGACGAGTTCGGGCAGGAGATCGTCGTGCGTCAGCCACTCCCGTGGGACGGCGCCACTGCCTCGCTCCCGCGCCCCTGGGAGGATGCCGACGACATCCGCACCGCCGAGTGGCTGCAACTGCGCGGCATCAACGTGGCGCCGGTGGTCGTGAGCCGCGCCGTCGCCGCCGTCGCCCGCGAGCTGCGCATCCATCCCGTCCGCGACTGGCTCGACACCCTGACATGGGACAGCACGCACCGGATCGAGACCTGGACCAGCGCCTATCTTGGCGCGGAACCCACCGCGTTCCACCACACCATCGGCGCGCTCTGGCTGATCTCGGCCGTCGCTCGCATCTACCGCCCCGGCGTGAAAGCCGATCACATGCTGATCCTCGAGGGGCCGCAGGGCGCGCGCAAGTCCACCGCGATCAAGGTGCTGGCCGGCGAGGAATGGTTCACCGACGAACTGCCCGAGCTCGGGTCCAAGGACGCGGCGCTGCACATGCAGGGTGTGTGGATCGTCGAGATCGCCGAGCTCGACGCCATCGGCCGCGCCGAGGTCTCGCGCATCAAGGCGTTCCTGACCCGCACCACCGACCGCTTCCGTCCGCCCTATGGCCGCTACACCGTCGAGGTCCCGCGCCAGTGCGTCTTCGCCGGCACCGTGAACCCCGACACCTATCTGCGCGACGAGACCGGCAACCGTCGGTTCTGGCCGCTCCGCTGCGGCGCCATCGACATCGCGGCGCTGGCCCGCGACCGGGACCAGCTCTGGGCCGAAGCTGTACACCGCTTCCGCAGCGGTGCGATCTGGTGGATCGACGACCCGGCGCTGCTGGAGGAAGCCCGCGAGGAACAGGACCGCCGCTACCAGTCCGACGCCTGGGACGACCTGATCGAGCACTGGCTGACGCACGAGATCCGCACCGTCTCGGACGGCTTCCCCGACTACGGCAATTCCGGGACGGAGAGCGTTCCGCGCCAGGAACCGCTGAGAGATGTGTCGGTCGGCGAGATCCTCGAGGAGGCGGTCGGGCTCGAACCGGCCCGATGGACCCGCGGCGACCAGATGCGCGTCTCAGCCTATCTCAAGGCAAACGGTTGGGAGCGGTACAGGCGGCGCGACGAGGGCGGGCGCGAGGCGCCGCGGGAGTGGCGGTATCGGAGGGTCCTCACATAGTTCCGCCCGCCGCGTCGCTTCCTAGAAGCCCCGGTTATACCGCGCGCAGCGAGCCCTTTGCCTGCCTCTCAGCCGCAACTTCATCTGCCGTCAAACTCCAGATGAGCCCTTCCACCTCGTCGAGCGGCAGGCCGAGTTCTCTCGCGATATCCGCCTTCGTCACGCGCTCCTGCCAGAGCATCGTAAGCACCTGCCGCCAGACCTTGGACTTTTCGCGGCTCATGCCGTTGGGCTCGCCGGTGCGGTAACCGCGCTTGGTCAGATCGATGCAGATCGACTTGTATTGCCACTCAGACAGCCGCCTCAGCTGGTGCAGACGGTAGGCCATCGCCATTGCTGAGACGCGCCAGCGTGCCTTGGCACGAATGACGACATCGGTCGTGATACGCCTGGGAATGCGGGCGATCACGTCTTCCGCGGGCATCAGGAACGCCGAAGCGAAGGCGTTTGCTTCGCGCTCCACGTTTCTCCCCTTCTTCGGGTCGCCGTGCATGTGCATCACCAAGTGGGCCAATTCGTGGGCCGCATCAAATCGGCTGCTTTCGGCGGTCTTGAAGTTGTTCAGAAACATGTAGGGCTTGCCGCCACGCCAGAATGAAAACGCGTTGACCGACGCGGTATTCTCGGTGAGCGAAAACAGCCGGACGCCCTTTGCCTCCAGGAGCGCCAATAGGTCCGCGATGGGCTGCTGCCCGAGCGACCAGTGCTGCCGCACATGGGCAGCTGCAACCTCGGGGTCGCTCTCGTAGGAGAGATCGATGAGCTCAGGCTCAGGCAACCCGAATCGTTCATCGACCCACTCGCTCAGCATCAATCCCACCGACCCGGCGCCAAGAGAGGCGTCGCGTTCTCTCGCTGTCATCTTCGAGAACGAGCGGAAGCTGACAGCGCCGGGATCCACTGCATCGACCTTCGAGCCGAAGAAGAATTCTTCCGGATAACGAAGTGCTCCCGCCAGCTTCACGACGGTATCGGGTTCTGGCTCGTTGCGACCCTTCTCGAGCCGTTTGATCGTATCGACACTCACGCCTGCCTGTTCGGCAAGTGCCTTCGCCGTCAGCCCTCGCCGTGCACGGGCCAATTTCAATCGTGTTTCTTCGAACATGTGACGCCTACTTGCGCACGATCTTGGGCTCGAAGTCTTCCGCGGCACCATCGTCGTCGAGATTCAGGAACGTTTCGTCCTCGTCGCCCTCGGAAAGCAGGAAGATGCGCTCGACGGCACCTTCGAATGTCTTCCCGGAAATCTTCGGCCGGGTAAGCTCTGCCCGCCCAGTCTCATCTACCATGAGATAATAGAACGCCAGGCCGACAGCGTCATCGCGTACGAAATAGCGAAGTTCTTCGGGGTCAAACAGCATCGGACCGCAGGCGCGTTCCGAAGCCGCACCCTTGTCTGATCGCGGCTTCGGCGCCTTTTCACCGCAAGCACGGTCCACGTTGCAGAAGCCAATCTTCAGACCTTTTCGGTCGTTGCGGATGGTCTCGACCCCGTCCTTGCGATCGATGACCCACTCTTCGCCAATGAACTCCTGGCGCAGAGCCGCGACGCCTTCATGATACCCAAAGGTGCCTGCCGCGTTTGAGGGATGCAGCGCTGTCGCGTTGCCGCTCGCAGTGCGCGCAGCCTGCACCGCGTTGACCAGGCCGTCCTTGGTCAATCCCAGCTCGGTGATGCGGCGATCCACATCCCAAGGCTCATCCAGTAGCCTAGTCTCAATCCATCCAGCCATGCTCGATTCCTCATGCCCGTTTTTTCTCCCTACTTGTAGGTTAAAAAAACGGGCACGGTCAAGGTGCACCTTACGCGCGCCGTCCCAACCTCCCCGGTGGTCCCAACCCTGTCCCAACCTCCCGAGGGGGTTGGGGACACGAAAAGCCGTTCAAAAACAACGGTGTCCCCAACCTCACCCCGTGGTCCCAACCTTTTGCTACACATTCATGTGGGAGAACGGAAAAGGTCGGGAACATGTTTTTCTATATGAAAAGAGAAGGACCCCCGTTGGGGACACCGAGGTTGGGACCACATCCATTCAAGCCATTGGAGTGAAACGATAAAGGGCTGTCCCAACCCCCTCGAAGGTTGGGACCACGCGTTCGGAGGTTGGGACCGGGGCGTTCAGAGCGTCGATCGTCGTCCGTCGCCGCGTCGACGGTCGTTTTCGCTTTGGCCCAAGACCGCCGGATGCTAAATCCTTAGGTGACCGAAGCCGAAGGCCCACAGGTTGTGAGCCTTCACGATGAACACACCGATCCCCGCGCAGGACGTCCGCCCCGAACCGGGCGCGATCAACCGGTTCTGCATCCTCGCCCTCGACCTCGGCACCACGACCGGCTGGGCGCTCCGCAGCCACGACGGACTGACCACCAGCGGCACGGTCAGCTTTCGGCCCGGCCGCTTCGACGGCGGCGGCATGCGCTACCTCCGCTTCACGAACTGGCTGACCGAACTCGACCGGCTGTCCGGGCCCATCGCCGCGATCTGGTTCGAGGAAGTCCGGCGCCATGCCGGCACCGACGCGGCCCACATCTACGGCGGGCTGATGGCAACCCTGACCTCGTGGGCTGAACTGCGGGGCATCCCCTACGAGGGCGTTCCGGTCGGCACGATCAAGCGCTACGCCACCGGCAAGGGCAATGCGCCGAAAGAGGCGATGATCGCCGCGGCGCGAGCACGAGGGTTCTCGCCCGCCGACGACAACGAGGCCGACGCCATCGCGATCCTCCATTGGGCGCTCGAGACGAACGGGGGCCTGGGATGAGGTGGTATCCGAAAGGCTACGGCGGCTCGCGCCGGGATCCCGACCAGGTGAAACGCGATGGCTGGCATGACGAAGGCGTGCTCGCCGTCTCCGTCGACGACCACCGCCTGACCTGGCCAGAGCGCGAGCTGGTCCGTCAGCTCGGTGAGAAGCTGTATGGGCCTCGGGCGAACGACCGGGAGGCCGCGAATGGCTGAGTGGACGCCGACCATGGTCGAGGACCGGCTCGAGAGCGCCGCCGACGTGTTCCGCTCGTTGCCCGAGGTGAAGCCGCAGGGCTACTTCAACGCCTGGCCCGAGTACTTCCACAGTTTCGCGGACCAAGTGGGCCAGGAGCCTCGGATGCGCCGGCCCAAGCCCGGGCCGCGTGACATCACGCAGGCCGAGGATGCTCTGCTCTGGCTGCGCTGGCTCGACCCTGCCGATGCGCGCCTGCTCTGGCTCCGGGCGAACCGAAAGCCGTGGAAGCCGATCTGCTGGGAACTCGGCATCAGCCGCGCCACCGCGAACCGGCGCTGGCAGTACGGGATCGCGGTCATCGTCTGGCGCTTGAACGGGAGGCAGGTGCCGCGGAAGCGGTCGATGGAGTTCGTGGTTCGCCGAGCCGATCGAGTCTAGATGAAGACGCAATCACCTGCTAAACCACTACTCATAGTAAGGCTTGGCGTGAGGCCAGAGCGAGTCGGGGAGTGTTGCCGCGCATGATGGATTGGGACCGTTTGCTTAGCGGTGAGCGCCTCGGGGACCTGCTGGGGCGCGAGAAGCCGAAGGGCAAGCCACCCGGACCAGCTTTTGCGGATGGTCAGTTTCGCCTGCCGCAAGAGCGCGACCATGATCGTATCTTGTTCTCAACTCCCTTTCGCAGGATGGGCGACAAGACGCAGGTCTTCCCTCTGGAAAGCATCGAGAGCATCAGAACACGCCTAACCCACTCATATGAAGTGGCAAACCTAGCGCGTTCGCTCGGCCTCGAGATTGCTCACACGCTTTCCGATAGGCTGCCTGCGCACGCCATCAGGGTATTGCCCGCGACACTTGCTGCGGTCGGTCTGGCGCATGATATCGGAAATCCTCCATTCGGACACCAAGGCGAGTTCGCAATTCGGGCTTGGTTCAAAAGGAACAAAGACGTTCTCTTTGTCCCACCCACTGAACCAGAGAACTCCGAGGTTGCCGCAGACGTCAATTTGCTCGAAGACCAGCACAAGAACGACTTCCTTTTCTTCGAGGGTAACGCGCAAACGCTTCGCGTGCTCACGAAGCTGCAGGTTATTGGTGATGATCTTGGGCTGAATCTATCCGTCGGCACGCTCGCGGCGGTCATGAAATACGTTGCGTCATCGGACACCCTCGACAAGTCCAAGCAAGCGCGAAAAAAGGTTGGGTACTTCACGTCTGAGCGCTATGCTGTCGAGCGAATTCGCGAAGAGACTGGTCTCAGCGGCAATAGCCGACATCCGCTCGCCCTGGTCATGGAGGCTTGCGATGACATCGCTTATTCCGTTTTGGATGCAGAGGACGCGATCAAGAAGGGGCTGGTCTCGCTCAACGATCTGCTCGCGGCGTTGGAGTACCACCCCGACGGCGAAGACAAGCTCGATGCGGTAACAAAGCACCTTTGCGAACTTGCCCGTTGGGAGCTGGATTTTCTGCGACGTCAGCAACTTCACCCAAGCGAGCTTCAAGATGTTGCGACCCAGAAGTTCCGCGTTCATGCGATTCACTTGATGGTATCGGCGGTTGCCGAAGCGTTCAGGGAAAACTATGAGTCGATTATTTCAGGTTCATTCGACGATGAACTGATAAAGAAATCTGAGGCAGCGAAACTCTGCAGCGCGCTGAAGAAGTTTGACCGAGAGAACGCATTTAGCCACAAGTCCGTTCTCGAAATTGAGCTGAATGGTTACAACGTGCTCAATCGGCTAATGGATTTCTTATGGGTTGGAATCAGTCAGCGCAAATCTTTTCAAGACTTGGCGAGTGATCGAACGACGCCTTTTGCAGCATACGTGTATAGTCGGATCTCGAAGAACTATCGGCGGATGTTTGAGGGCAAGGTTGAGAAGTACCACCCCGATCCTCGACTACCCATACGTTACAAGGAGATGCAGCTTCTCACGGACATGGTTTCTGGGATGACGGATCAATTCTGCATTGATCTATACAGGGACTTTGAGCAGCACTATCGGGAAATCAGACGGGTCGATGGAACGCCAGCTTGAGAGCAGGATCCATTATTTTTTCAGATCGCGTTATCGCGGGCGTAAAGATGTACACGTTGTACTGAAGGATCTCCGCAGACACGGACGACTGGTATTGGTTGGAGGCATGCTGCGCGACCTCGCATTGTTCGGGAACGCTGGCTTTAGATCCGACTTGGACTTTGTGATTGCACCTTACGATCTCGGTAGCTTCGAAAAGCACATGGGATCAATTGGAGCGCGTATAAATCGGTTTGGTGGTTACGCCTTGCCGTCCAGAAAGTGGCAGATAGATGTTTGGCCCTTGGAGAAAACGTGGGCGCATGTAGCTGGTCATGCGAGGGTGCGCACTGTCGGAGACCTTCGAAGTGCAACGTTCTTCAGGTGCGACGCTATTCTTTATGATCTTGATTATCGGAAGCTGATTGCGGCCCCAGAATATTTTGATGACCTGACAAACAAAGTTCTTGAGATTAATCTTAGACCAAACCCCAATCCGAAGGGAAACGCTGTCCGCGCTTTCAGGTACGCTTTGATGAAGGGGTTCCGGTGGGGGCCTCAGCTCTCTGAATTTGTCGATGAGGTGCTTGAGAGCGAGGGATGGGGCGCCCTACTCGAGGCCGAACGTCGATCCTTTCGTTCGCAGTATCTTCAGGGTATTTCCTTCGAACATCTAAAGCGAGCGCTTCGGTCCCATGTTTCCGGAGATCAGAGCGATCCTTTCGATGCAGCGGCGTTTCAAAGAAACGTCCAGCTTACGCTGCCCTATATTCACTAGCGCCGAACGGTCGCCACTTGTTCCGTTGTCAATTGGCCTTTTTTTTGTTGAGACGTTTTCTTGCGAGACACCGGACTGCGAGACGGATCACCTTTCTGACGGTATCCATGACGATATACTCGGGGTCGTGCGCTCGGGCGAACCGACGCTCATCCTGAGGTGGACACCGGGGCTGGCTTCCGGGGTCCGGCCGGGGTCCGGGCCGCCAAGCCTTTGTTTTTCGGTTCCTTTCCGGGTCGAAACGTATGCTGGCGGGCGAAGCGCGACGCATCGCCAGCGACAGGGCCGATTTTTTGGGAAGCCACCCAGAAGCCAGCGCCGCCTGAACCCCATCGAAACATCGAAAAATCAAACCCTTGAAGCTGGACACCCCTGGTGGCCGCTGGACCCCGCGTGGAGTCTAGCCTGGCCCCCGGAGTCCGGAGCCGAGGGTATCCACCCTGATCCTGAAGGACCGGCCCGCAGATGACGCTGAGCTTTGCCCCGGATCGGATCGAGACCTGGCCGCTGTCGCGCCTGCAGCCCTACGCGAAGAACGCGAAGGTGCACGGGGCCGACCAGGTCGTGAAGATCGCCGCCAGCATGGCCGAGTTCGGCTGGACCGTGCCCTGCCTCGTCGGCGAGGACGGGGAGCTGATCGCAGGCCATGGGCGCGTTCTGGCCGCGACCCAACTGGGGCTGACCGAGGCACCGGTCATCGTGCTCGGCCATCTGACCGAGGCCCAGCGCCGGGCCTATCGGATCGCGGACAACAAGCTGACCGAACTCGGGACATGGGACGAGGCGCTGCTCTCGGCCGAGTTGAACGAGTTGCTGGCCGAAGACTTCGACCTGTCGCTGGTCGGGTTCTCGGACGGCGAACTCGACAAGCTACTGGCCTTCGTGCCGGAGGGGGACGGCGAGGAAGAGGGTGGCGCCGGGGGCTCCGTGCCGCCGGTCACCATCCCCGAGCCACCGCGCAACCCGGCTTCGCGGACGGGTGATCTCTGGATCCTCGGCGACCACCGGCTGCTGTGCGGCGACAGCACCAGCGCTGCCGATGTGCGCCGCCTGATGAATGGCGAGCGGGCGATCCTGTTCGCAACGGACCCGCCGTATCTCGTCGACTACGATGGCTCGAACCATCCGACGCGGAACAAGGACTGGAGTCAGAGCTACGGCGTGACCTGGGACGATTCCTCGCAAGGCGCGGAACTCTACGACGGCTTCATTGCCGCCGCGGTGGCGGAAGCCATCGCCGAAGATGCCGCCTGGTATTGCTGGCACGCCTCCCGCCGCCAGGCGATGCTGGAAGCCTGCTGGGACAAGGCCGGCGCGTTCGTTCACCAGCAGATCATCTGGGTCAAGGACCGCGGTGTCCTGACCCGGTCCCATTACCTCTGGAAGCACGAGCCCTGCTTCATGGGCTGGCGCCGCCCGAACCGGCCGCCGAAGGTGGCCGAGGAAACCCTCGCATCGACGTGGGCGCTGCCCAGCTTCGCCAAGGACGACCGGCCCGACCATCCGACACCGAAGCCGCTCGATGCGTTCGGCATCCCGATGCGCCAGCATGTGGCCCGGGGCGGGCTCTGCTACGAGCCGTTCTCGGGTTCGGGTTCGCAGATCATGGCGGGCGAGGCGAACGGCCGACGCGTCTTCGCGATGGAGATCAGCCCGGCCTATGTCGATGTCGCCGTGGAACGCTGGCAGGCGGACACCGGTCGCGAGGCAATCCTCGACGGCGATGGCCGGACCTTCGCGGCCGTAAGGGCCGAGCGACTGAGCGACAACGCAGATGCCGACGCTGCCGCCTGATGGCCGTTTACTACAACGATTCCGACCCCGCGGCCTGTGCCTGGCTGCGGGAACTGATCGCGGCCGGGCTCCTGCCTGCGGGTGAGGTGGACGAGCGGTCCATCATGGACGTGGAGCCCGCCGACCTGCGCGGCTTCACGCAATGCCATTTCTTCGCCGGGATCGGCGGCTGGCCCTACGCGCTGCGCCTCGCCGGCGTGGCCGAGGATCTTTCCGTCTGGACCGGCTCGCCGCCGTGCCAGCCGTTCAGCCAGGCCGGGCAGCGCAAGGGACAGAACGATGACCGCCATCTCGCCCCGGCTTTTCTGCGGCTCGTCGCCGCCTGTGGGCCGAACCTCGTCTTCGGCGAGCAGGTCGCGAGCGCGGCAGTGCTCGGACCGGTTGGCGGCGCGGCTCGCGCAGCGGCTGCGGGCCCGGCTGGCTGGGCGTGGTTCGACGCTCTGGCGGCTGACCTGGAAGCGGCATCTTACGCCGTCTCGGCGGCTGATCTGCCGGCTGCGGGCATCGGCGCCCCGCACATCCGCCAGCGGCTGTTCTTCGGCGCGGTCGCCTTGGACCCAACACCAGGCGGGCTGGGCGACGGCCTCGGCGCGGGATCACAAGGACGGATCGGAATGCCCGAACGTCCCGATCAACGCATTACTCGGCCGACAGGTCTGGCTGGCGGGTTGGCCGACGGCCGGCTCGCCCGCGACGGAGAGATACAACGCGGCCGGCAACACCGATGCGAGCCGCAGGACGCTGAAGCTGGTCGTCTGGTCGAAGTCACCGACCCCGCCGGGACCTGCGCGACGGACGGCGTCTGGCGAAATCCTGACTGGCTCTTCTGCCGGGATGGGCGCTGGCGACCGGTTGAGCCCGGAACATTCCCGCTGGCTGATGGGATATCCGGCCGCATGGGGCTGCTGCGGGGCTACGGCAATGCGATCGTGCCGCCGCTCGCGGCGGAGTTCGTGACGGCCTTTCTGGAATCCCTGCCGGAGGGGCTGCGATGAGACAATCCCGGACCATGTCGATGGTCGAGGCAGCGACGAATGTCGTGGTCGGCTACGTACTGGCCATCGCCACGCAGATCATCGTGTTCCCGTGGTTCGGCATCGAGACCGGGCTCGCGGAGCATCTGACCATCGGCCTCGCCTTCGTCGGTGTCTCGCTGGCGCGCGGCTACCTGCTGCGGCGACTGTTCGAGGCGATCCGGATCCGGAGTGCAGAATGAGACACCGCCGCCCGAGGGTGGACGGCGGCCTTCAGTCCGTTTCGGTGCGGAGCGTCAGTCGCGGATGGAGTAGACGCGGCCCCTTCCGTCGACCTTCTCGGAGGTGATGGTCAGGCCGAGCTTTTGCTTGAGCGCGCCGGCAAGCGCGCCCCTCACCGTGTGCGGCCGCCAGTCCAAGGCGGTGACGATCTCGTCGATGGTGGCGCCGCCCTCGGCGCGGAGCATCTCGATCAGCTTGGCCTGCTTCGTGCCCGTGCGCGGTGTGCGCGCCTTGGGCGCGGCGTCGGCCTCGCCGGGAGCGTCCTGCGCGGCTACGGCGCTCGGCGCCGCGTCGGCGCCCGCGGGCGCGCTGTCGCCGCCCTCCGGCTCGACGCCGATGGCGGCGCGCCCTGCGTCGGTGATGTGCAGGAGGATGGCACGGCCGTCCTCGTCGTTGCGCCAGATGCGGTTGAGCGCGGCGTCGGCCTTGGTCTCGCTGGCAATCGTCGTCTCGGCGATCAGTCCGCGCGAGAGCAGCGCGCCGACCACCTTGGCGGCGGCGCCTCCGCGGAGCGAGCCGGGGAGCGGCAGGACGTTGCGGTCCTCGCGCTGCGCGGCAGCGCTCAGGATCAGGGCTTGGGTGTCGGAAAGCTTGGTCATCGTCGTCTCCCGTATCGGGGCGCGCGGAATGCGGGCCCTTCTACGAGGTCGAGCCCGGCAGTCGGCGGGCGGGACCGGGAGCGGGTCGTCTCACTCGGCGTGTTCGCCTTCGCTGAAGGCCATGTCGGTGATCTCGCGCAGCTTGGCGCGGTAGTGGTTCAGGGTGCCGACATGGCCCCAGTTGATCTCGTCGGGGCTGGTCTCGAAGTGGTCGGCGCTGAGGGCGGCGAGCCGCTCCAGCATCGCGTCGATCTCCGTCTTCGCGGCGATGAAGGCGTCGAGGGCTTTGTTCGACCGCTCCCTCGAACCGGTGGCGGGAGCGGTCTCACTGTCGGTCGCGCGGCGGGTCATCGGGCTGGCTCCTTGGGTCGAGTTGCATCGTCCTTCTGGAGGCACGTTCCCTCTGTCCGCCGCGCTTATCAACTCGATAAGCACATGATCTTGAATGATAATCGGAGCCGTCGATGCGGGGCATGAGCGAGCGCCAGTACGCCGCCCATGTCGGGCTGTCGCGGGGCGCGATCCAGAAGGCGAAGACGGCCGAGCGGCTGGTCCTCTATCCGGACGGCAGCATCAACGCGGCCGCCAGCGACGCACGGCGGGCCGAGACGACAGACCCGTCGAAGACCCGCAAGCCGCCCGCGCCCAAGCTGAAGCCTGTCCCCGAGGCGGCGGTGGCCGCTGTTGGCGACACGCTGCGCGAACAGGGGCTGGCTGTCCCGGCGGTTGGCGGCGGGACGACCTTCCTGCAGGCCAAGACGGCGAACGAGGTGCTGAAGGCGCAGGAGCGGCGCATCCGGCTCCAGAAGCTGAAGGGGGAGTTGATCGAGCGGGCCCGCGCGCTGGCGCTGGTGTTCCGGCTTGCGCGGGAGGAACGGGATTCGTGGGTCAACTGGCCCGCGCGTGCGGCGGCACTGATGGCGGCCGAGATCTCGGCCTCGTCCAGCGACGCGACGGGCCAGCAGATCACCGTGGAGCCAGCCGCGATGCAGAAGGTGCTGGAGAGACATGTACGCGCCCACCTCGACGAAATCGCCGAGGTCCGGCCCGACTTCCGGTGATGACAGTGATGATTTCGGCGGCCTGACGGACTTCGACGGCGCGGGCGAGATCCTGCGCGCCTGGGGCAACGGGCTGCGGCCCGACCCGGACCTGACCGTTTCGGAATGGGCGGACCGGCACCGGATGCTCTCGGGCCGCGCCTCGGCCGAGCCCGGGCGATACCGCACGGTGCGCACGCCCTACATGCGCGAGATCATGGACCGGCTCTCGCCCGGCGATCCCACGCAGCGGATCGTGTTCATGAAGGCCGCTCAGGTCGGGGCAACCGAGGCCGGCAACAACTGGATCGGGTTCGCGATCCACCAGGCGCCGGGGCCGATGCTCGCGGTCCAGCCGACCGTGGAACTGGCCAAGCGCAACTCGCGCCAGCGGATTGACCCGCTGATCGAGGAGAGCCCGGAGCTGCGGGAGCGAATCAAGCCGGCCCGGTCGCGGGACGCGGGTAACACGATGCTGTCGAAGGAGTTCGCGGGCGGCATCCTCATCATGACGGGTGCGAACTCGGCGGTCGGGCTGCGGTCCACCCCGGCGCGCTACATCTTCCTGGACGAGGTCGACGCCTATCCGGCCTCGGCCGACGAGGAAGGCGACCCGGTCACGCTGGCCGAGGCCCGGTCGTTGACGTTTGCGCACCGGCGCAAGGTGTTCCTGGTCTCGACGCCGACCATCCGGGGGCTGAGCCGGATCGAGCGGGAATTCGAGGCCAGCGACCAGCGGCGGTTCCACGTTCCATGTCCGTATTGCGGTGCGATGCAGTGGTTGAAGTTCGACCGGCTGCGCTGGCAGAAGGGCCGCCCGGAGACGGCCGAGTATCACTGCGAGGGCTGCGAGACGCCGATCGCCGAACACCACAAGACGGCGATGCTCGAGGCCGGCGAATGGCGGGCGACTACCACGGCCGCCGATCCGACCACGGTCGGGTATCACCTCTCGGCGCTCTATTCGCCGATCGGCTGGCTGAGCTGGGAGCGGATCGTGCGGGCATGGGACGCGGCCCAAGGGTCGGACGAGGCGATCAAGGCGTTCCGCAACACGATCCTCGGCGAGACATGGGTCGAGACCGGGGAAGCGCCGGACTGGCNGATCCTCGGCGAGACATGGGTCGAGACCGGGGAAGCGCCGGACTGGCAGCGGCTCTACGACCGGCGCGAGCGCTGGACATCCGGCACGGTGCCAGCAGGCGGGCTGTTCCTGACGGCCGGGGCGGACGTGCAGAAGGACCGGATCGAGGTCGATGTCTGGGCCTGGGGCCGTGGCCTCGAAAGCTGGCTTGTCGATCACCTCGTGATCGAGGGTGGTCCCGGCGATCCCGCCTGCTGGCAGCAGCTGACCGGCCTGCTCGGCCGGACATGGGACCACGCCTCCGGCCAGCCGATGACGCTGGCGCGGCTCGCGATCGACTCGGGGTTCGAGACCAGCGCCGTCTATGCCTGGTCGCGCAAGGTCGGCTTCGCGCAGGTGGCGCCGGTGAAAGGCGTCGAGGGCTTCGCCCGGACCAGCCCGGTGACGGGGCCGACCTATGTCGATGCGACCGTTGCGGGCAAGCGGCTCCGGCGCGGGGCGCGCCTCTGGACGGTCGCCACCTCGACCTTCAAGGCCGAGACCTACCGCTTCCTGCGGCAGGAGCGGCCGACGGCAGAGGAACGGGCCGAGGGCGCGGTCTTCCCTCCCGGCACGATCCACCTGCCGGACTGGGCCGACAGCGAATGGCTGAAGCAACTGACCGCCGAACAGCTGGTGACGGTCAAAAGCAGGCGCGGATTCTCGAAGCTGGAATGGCAGAAGCTGCGCGAGCGCAACGAGGCGCTGGACACCCGCGTCTACGCCCGCGCGGCGGCGTGGATCCTCGGTGCGGATCGCTGGCCCGAGGCACGCTGGGCCGATCTGGAAGAGCAGCTCGGCGTCGCGGCGAGCGGCAACCCGGATGTGGGAACCGCGACCACAGGAACGACAGCGAGCCGACCTGCACCGCGGCGACGGACCGTGCGCTCCAGCTACATGAGGTGATCCATGGCCACGGCCGCAGACCTCCGCGCCCGCCGCGAGGCACTGGCCGCGCAGCGCGCCTCGGGCGTGGCGCGGGTCAGCTACGACGGCAAGACAGTGGACTATCGCAGCGTCGCCGAGATCGACCGGGCCATCGAGGCGCTGGACCGCGAGATCGCGGCGGCCGAGGGGCGCCGGATCGTGCGGCAGGTGCGCGTGACGACGGTGAAGGGGCTCTGACGCCATGGGCCTCTTCGACCGCTTTCGCCGTCCATCGCCGGGCAGCGCTGGACCAGCGGCGGTTCGCGCCCGTCTCGAAGGCGCCATGGCGAAGCGCCGCCTGCGCGGCTGGAACCCGCCGCTCGAGAACATCAACACGCTGGTCGCCTCGGGCGGCCCGCGCCTGCTGGCGCGCTCCCGCGAGCTGGTGGTCACCAACGGCTATGCCGCCAACGCCTGCGAGGCCTTTGCCGCGAACCTCGTCGGCGACGGCATCAAGCCCTCGTCGCTGATCGGGGACGCAGACCTGCGGGACCGGGTCCAGCAGCTCTGGCTCGCCTGGACCGACGAGGCTGACGCCGACGGGCTGACCGATTTCTATGGCCTGCAGGCCATGGTCGCGCGCGAGATGTTCGTGGCGGGCGAATGCTTCGTCCGCCTGCGCCCGCGCCGGGCCGAGGACGGGCTGCTGGTGCCGTTGCAACTGCAGCTTCTCCAGTCCGAGATGCTGCCCTTCGAGAAGACCGAGGTGCTGCCCTCCGGCAACCGCATCCGCTGCGGGATCGAGTTCGATGCGATCGGCCGGCGGGTGGCCTATCACTTCCGTCGCCGCCATCCGGGCGACAGCACCGATCAGGGCGCGGTGATCCCGGAGACGGTGCGCGTGCCCGCCGCGGACGTGCTGCACATCTACCGGCCGATCGAGGCGGGCCAGATCCGGGGGTTGCCCCACATCGCGCCGGCGATGGTGCGGCTGTTCCTGCTCGACCAGTATGACGACGCCGAGCTCGACCGGAAGAAGACGGCGGCGATGTTCACGGGCTTTATCACCAAGACCGCGCCGGAAGAGCCGATGATGGGCGAGGTCGAGGCAGAGCTGGACGGCACGGCCATCGCCAGCCTCGAGCCCGGCACCATGCAGGTGCTGCTGCCCGGCGAGGACGTGAAGTTCTCCTCGCCCGCCGACGTGGGTGGCGGCTACGAAGCGTTCCAGTACCGCACGCTGCTCGCCGTCTCCGCCTCGCTGGGGCTGCCCTATCATCTGGTGACCGGCGACGTCCGGCAGGCGAACTATTCGAGCCTTCGCGCGGAGCTGGTGGAGTTCCGACGGCGCATCGGCCAGCTGCAGCATGGCGTCCTGGTGCACCAGCTCTGCCGGGCGGTCTGGCCGCGCTGGCTCGACACCGCGGTGCTGTCGGGCGCGCTCGATGCCGATCCGGTCGCCGCGCGGCCGGTGCAGTGGATCCCGCCGCGCTGGGACTGGGTCGATCCGCTGAAGGACATCCAGGCGCAGGTGCTGGCGATGGAAGCCGGCATCACCTCGCGGCGCAAGGTGGTCGAGGCCACCGGCTACGACGTCGAGGACGTGGACCGCGAGAACGCGGCCGACGCCGAGCGCACGAAGCGTCTCGGCCTCAGCTACCGCACGAGCCCGGGCGAGACGCAGGGAGCGCGGGCGACCCCGGCGCAGTTGCCGGACGCCGGCGGTGACGCGGGCAGCGACGGGGGCACCGGCGCTGGCCCCGGCACTCGCGGCACATCTGAACAGGAGTGAGAGCATGGCCAGCTGGTATGCGATCCGCGCCCGGGGAACCGGCGCGGAAGTGGCGATCTATGACGAGATCGGGGCCTACGGGGTGTCGGCCAAGGGGTTCCTGGCCGAGCTTGGCGCACTTCCCGAGGGCACGCCTATTGATCTGCGGCTGAACAGCCCCGGCGGCTCGGTCTTCGACGCGGTGGCGATCTTCAACGCGCTGAAGCGGCACGCCGGCACGGTCACGGTCTGGATCGACGGCATCGCCGCCTCGGCGGCCTCCTACGTCGCGATGGCCGGCGACGAGATCGTCATGCCGGAAAATGCCTTCCTGATGATCCACGACCCCGCGGGGCTCGTGATGGGCACGGCCGCCGACATGCGGGCCATGGCCGAGGCGCTGGACAAGGTGGGTGGCAGCCTCGCTGCCGGCTATGCCGCCAAATCCGGCCGCTCGATCGACGAGATTGCGGCGCTGATGGCCGCCGAGACCTGGCTGGATGCGCGCGAGGCGCTGGCGCTCGGCTTTGCCGACCGGCTTGCCGAACCGGTGCGGATCGCTGCGCGCTTCGATTTCGCGCGCTTCCGCAACGCGCCGCCGGCGCTGGCGGAAGCGGTCGCGGCTGCAACCGACAGCGGCGGCGACGACGGTGACGACAACGACGGCGCCGGCGCCGATGCCGACGAGGCCACAGGCGCGGCCGCGGAGAGCGATGAGGCTTCTGGCGCCGGCGAAGACGAGATCGCCGGGACGAACGCCCAACACCCGCCGGCCGAGACGCCACCGTCCGGCGGCGCACCGCCCGATCCCGCGGCGATCCGCGCCGAGGCCATCACGCACGCCCGCGCCGTCGTCGATCTCTGCCGGCTGGCCGGACAGCCGCAGATGGCCGGGCGTTTTCTGGAAAGCGATGCGGACCTCGATCACGTCCGCGCCGCACTGCTCGCAGCGAAAGCCGAGGCTGAGCCCGAGATTGCCGGCCATCACGCGCAACCGGGGCGCCCAACGGGAACCCGCCCCTGGGGCGAGATCGTCGCCCGCACCTTCAGGCTGAAAGGATGACCCATGACCACGCTCACCGAGACCACGCACGCGGGCGGCTTCCTCGTCTGGGAGGCGTTCCGCGACTACACCCGCGAGACCATCACGGTTGCAACCGGCACGCTCGAGCCCGGCACCGTGCTGGGCAGGATCACCGCCTCCGGCAAATACGCCGCCCACGATCCCGCGGCCGTCGACGGCACCGAGACCGCCGGCGCGGTGCTCTGGGGCAAGGCCGACGCGTCGGGCGGCGATACGCTCGCCGTCGCCGTGGTCCGCGGACCCGCGATCGTCAACCGCCACGATCTCGTCTTCGCCGGCACGCCCAGCGAGGCCGAGATCGCCGCCGCCCACGCTGCCCTTCTGGGCGCAGGCATCCTCGTCCGCTGAGCCCGACCCCCGCAGGAGGCATTCCCATGGCCACCATGGACATCTTCGAAGGCGATGCCTTCACCATCATCGAACTGACCCGTGCGCTGGAAAACATCCCCTTCAGGCCCGCGATCCTGTCCGGCGCCGGCCTGTTCTCGCCGCGGGGGGTGCGGTCCCGCACCGTCGTGATCGAGAGCCGCGACGGCACGCTGTCGCTGATCCCGTTCTCCGAACGCGGCTCGGCCTACGAGAGCCAGGTGCCCGAGCGGCGCGAGATGCGCGCCTTCGTGTGCCGCCAGTTCAAGAAGCAGGACGTGCTCTGGGCCTCGGAAATCCAGGGCATCCGCGACTTCGGCTCGGAAACTGCGGCCCAGCAGGTGCAGAGCGAGGTCGCGCGCAAGCTCGGCCGCCTGCGCCAGGATGCCGAGGCCACCTTCGAGTACCACCTGCTGAACGGCATTCAGGGCATCGTGAAGGACCCGAAGGACGGCGCGACCGTGGTCAGCTACTTCACCGAGTTCGGCATCACGCCCGCCGCCGAGATCGACTTCGACCTCGACAATGCCTCGCCCGCCTCGGGTGCGCTCCGGAAGCGCTGCCAGGCGCTGATCGAAGACGTCGAGGCGTCGATGGGCGGCCTGGCTGCAGGCGCGATCCAGGTGCGGGCGGAATGCGGCTCGGCCTTCTTCGCCGATCTGGTGGCGCACAAGGAGGTGCGCGAGACCTACCTCAACACCGCCGCGGCGGCCGATCTGCGCGGCCGGGTGGCCGACGAGGTCAGCTTCGGCGGCATCACCTTCCGGCGCTACCGGGGTGGCGCGGGCTTCGGCGTGCCGACCGACAGAGCCTTCTTCTATCCCGAAGGCGTCGAGGGGCTCTTCGAGATCTATCACGCTCCCGCCGACACCTTCGAGACGGTGAACACGCTGGGTCTGCCGCTCTACGCCCGCACCATCCCGGACCGGGACCGCGACGAATGGGTCAGGCTCGAGATCGAGAGCAATCCGCTGCCGATCTGCACGCGGCCGCAGGTGCTGCGCTCGGCGCGGCGGACCTGATGTCCGCCTTTGCCGCCGCCGTCGACACGCTCTTCGCGGATCCGAACATCGGCCGGGATGCTGTCTATATCGCCGACGGCGGCGCGCCCGTTCTGGTGCGCGCCGTCGCCCGGCGTGCCGATGCGGTCACCGAGTTCGGTGACGCGCGGCTCTGGTCGGAAACCACGCGGATCGATCTGCGCGTTTCCGAAGTGGCGAACCCGCGCCCCGGCGACCGCATCGAGATCGACGGCGAGGCTTTCCTCGTCCAGGGCGAGCCCCTCCGCGACCGTGAGCGGCTCGTCTGGACGGTCGAACTGAGGCCTGCATGAAACTCGGCGTCGACATCGTCGGCGATATCGCCCGGATCATGGAGGCGGAAACGCTGGCCGGGGAGAAGGCGGTGACCGCCGCAATGCGCGAGGCCAGCACAGGGCTGAAGACCGCCTGGCGCGCCCAGATCACCGGCGCGGGGCTGGGGGCGCGGCTCGCCCGCACCATCCGGTCCGAGCAGTTCCCGAAAGGCCGGGCCAGCCTGAACGCCGCCGCGCTGGTCTGGTCGAAGGCCCCGGTCATCGTCGGCGCTCACGACACGGGGCCGCTGATCCGCTCGAAGGACGGTTTCTGGCTGGCGATCCCCGCGGCCGCGGCCGGCAAGTCCCTCCGCGGCGGCCGGATCACCCCCGGCGAATGGGAGCGCCGCACCGGATTGCGCCTGCGCTTCGTCTATCGGCGCAGGGGCCCGAGCCTGCTGGTTGCCGAGGGGCGGCTGAACACCAAGGGTCGCGCGGTGGCGTCGCGCTCGAAGACCGGCCGGGGGCTCACCACCGTGCCGGTCTTCCTGCTTGTCCCGCAGGTCAGGCTGAAGAAGCGGCTGGACCTCGCGCGGGACGCGGAGCAGGCGCGCGATGCGGTGCCGGGACTGATCGTGGCGAACTGGGTGGAGGGGCGCGTTTGAGAGAGTTGATCAGTCAGTCCATCAGCCGCAGCATCCCTTGCCTGCCTGGATCGGAGGACAGGGGACGGTGCCCCAAGAGCAATAGACACAGCAATCGCCGGGCTTCGGCTTCAGCAGCTTACCGCAACCCGCGCACTCATAGAACCACTGGCATGCCTCTGTCGGCATGGTCTCGCTTTTCGAGTAACCGCAGTCCGGACACGCGATGGTACTGATGAGAATCGGTTGTTGATCGGTCATTGCATTGCTTCTGGCGAGGGGTTCCGCTCGATTTCCCAACATAGCTTGCTTATCTTTCGGGCAGAAGACGCGGCACCGCCTTGAGGTACACCAGCACGCCCAACAGTTCGACGAGTGACTGAAACACGATGACCACGATGGCCAGCCGCCACTCCGGCGGCAGGGCCAGCGCCAGCGGCAGCACGACGAAGGAATTGCGTGTGCCAAGGCTGAACACCAGCGCGCGTCCTGATCGCGCCGGGAGATCTAGCGCCCGTGTTATCGCAAGTCCTGCGAACAGGGCGAGCACGAGGAAGCCGACGAACACGCCCGTCACCTGCGGCAAGACCGGAAGGGAGGCGGTCACCGATTGCACCTGGCTTGCTGCGATCAGAAAGACGACCAGCGCAAGCAGCGGTACCGGGAACCAGGCAAGACGCTCGATCAGCGCGTCCCGGCCGGATCGGGCCTCGGCCCATCGCTCGAGGGCCCATGCCGCCACCAGCGGCGCCACGATCAGCGTCAGGAAAACGGTCACGATGGGTCCGACCGCGAAGATCTCCAGGAAGGCCGTGCCCATGAACAACCACAGGTAGACGGGCAGCAATGCCATCTGCACGATCAGGTTCACCGGCGTGGCGGCGATCGCACGGCCGGCATCGCCCCCCGCCAGATGAGTGAAGGTGATGTACCAGTCCGTGCAGGGGACGAGCAGCACGAGGAGAACACCCAGCCGGACCGCCGGATCCTGGGGCAGGAACAACAGCAGCCCCGCCACAATCAGCGGAACGATCACGAAGTTGCCCGCGAGCATCGCCCCCATGAAGCGCCGGTCGCGGAACGCCTCCGGCAGATGGATCAGCGGCACCTGCGTGAAGGTCACGAAAATCAGGATGCCGAGAAGCGGCCAGAGCGCCGCCTCGAGATGTGCGGCGGCCCCCGGCAGCACCAGACCCAAGCCCAGCCCTGCCAGGATGGCGGCAAGATAGATCCAGACCTGTTGCCGCTCAAGATCGAGGCGCGTCATTCAGAAATCCTGTCGGTTCGCATCGGTTGAACCGTCGGGCGGGTCGCGAATACGGAGAGATGAAGGTGTTGTCGTGATGATCGGCGATCCTGCGAGACAGTACAACAGCTTGGCTGGCTCGGCGGGGTCAGAACGTAAGAGGGATTGGAATGCCTACCGCCCGCGAGACCATCCTCGCCGCACTGCATGTGCGGCTCTCGGCGTTGCCCCCCACCGCCCTGCGCGGCGAGGTGCTGCCCGAGCGCGTCCCGGCCGAAGGGCTGCTGATCCTGCGCGACGGTGATCCCGGCGAGCCCGAGGTGACGCTGTCGCCCCTGCGCTACCACTACCAGCACCGGGCCGAGATCGAGGCGGTCGTACAAGGCGCCGATCGTGACGCCACCTTCGACGCCCTCTGCGCCAGCATCGGCACGGCGCTCGCAGCCGACCGCACACTCGGCGGCCTCTGCGACTGGGTCGAGGCCGAAGCCCCGCAGGCGGTCGATCTGCCGGTCGATGGCGCGGCCAGCCTGAAGGCGGCCGTCATCCCGGTGGTGCTGCACTATTCGACGGCCGACCAACTGGCCTGACCCAACCGACAACAGGAGACGAACATGGCACGCGCGCAAGGGGCGCGGGCGCGGATGGCGCTCGCGTTCGAGACGACCTACGGCACGCCGCCGGCCAGCGGTTTCACCCGGATGCCCTTCGCCAGCACGACGCTCGGGGCGGAGCAGCCGCTGCTGAACTCGGAATTGCTCGGCTACGGTCGCGATCCGCTGGCGCCGATCAAAGACGCGGTCACGGCCGACGGCGACGTCGTGGTGCCGATCGACGCCGAGGCCTTCGGCTTCTGGCTGAAGGCGGCCTTCGGTGCGCCGACCACCACCGGAAGCTCGCCCGGTCCATATACCCATACCTTCCAGTCCGGCAGCTGGGCGCTGCCCAGCCTGGCGATCGAGACCGCCATGCCCGAGGTGCCGCGCTATGCGATGTATTCCGGCGTGGTGCTGGACCAGCTCAGCTGGCAGATGCAGCGCTCGGGATTGCTCACCGCCACCGCGCGGCTGGTAGCGCAAGGCGAGACGGTCGCCACGACCAGCGGCGCGGGAACGCCGGCCGAGATCGATCTGACCCGTTTCGGTCACTTCAACGGCTCGATCAAACGCGACGGCAGCGCGCTCGGCAACGTGATCTCGACCGAGATCACCTATGCCAACAATCTCGACCGGATCGAGACCATCCGCGCGGACGGCATGATCGACGGCGCCGATCCCTCGATCGCCGCGCTCACCGGTCGCACCGAGGTGCGCTTCGCCGACAGCACGCTCGTCAGCCAGGCGATCAGCGGCACGCCCTGCGAGCTGGAGTTCTCCTGGACGCTCATTTCCGGCGAGAGCCTCACCCTCACCGTCCACGCCGTCTATCTGCCGCGCCCGCGCATCGAGATCGGCGGGCCGCAGGGCATTCAGGCCAGCTTCGACTGGCAGGCCGCACGCGACGCCACGCTGGGACGGATGTGCACCGTCACTCTCATCAACGACATCGAGGAATACTGACCATGATCCGTCTCGATCTTTCCAGCGAGCCGAAATGGCTCGACCTCGGCCATGGCCTGCGTCTGCACGTCCTGCCCATCACCACCGCGATCATGGTCGCCGCCCGCAACGATCCGGCAGTGGAAGCACTCCCCGAAGAGGCAAGCAGGGAGGAACAGGCACTGGTGATGGCGAAGGCCGTCGCTCGCCGCGTGGTCACCGGCTGGGAGGGCGTCGGTGATGCAAGCGGCAGTCCCGTCCCCGTCAGCCCCGAAGGCATCGACGCGCTTCTCGACATCTGGCCCATCTTCGAGGCCTTCCAAACCCGCTGCCTCGCACCGCATCTGATGCTGGAGCAGGAAAAAAACGCCTCCGCGCCCTCGCAGACTGGCACTTCGGCGGGGGCGACGCCTATTGCAAAGCCTGCGAGCCCTGCGAGGGCGGCGGGGCCTCGTGCCCGGACTGCCCGGCGCGCCTGAACCGGCCGCAAACCCTCGAAGGCTGGCAGGTCTGGGATCTGGCGCAGCGCCTGACCGGACAGCTTCGCATCGCGACCGGGGTGGGCGGCGCCACGGTGCTCGGCTGGGACATGACGGCGGCGCTCGCCGTGGCGCGGGCGCTCGGGGTCGATCCGCTGATCGCTGCCGAATGCCTGCCCGAGATCGAGGCCGTGATGGTCCGCAAGCTCAACGAACAGAGGGCGTCAGGCGACCGGTCCTCGCCGGGGCCGGAGCGATGAACCGGGCCCACAAGCCTCGTTCCCTTCGTCAGGAACACTGATCCATGGCTCAGAAGAAGGTCTCCGTCCGCCTCGTCGCCGAGGGCGGAAGGCAGGTGAAGGCCGAGTTCCAGGGCGTGGGCGATGCCGGCGAGGCGAGCTTCAGGCGCATCGAGCGGCAGGCCGACGTCACCGGCGCGGTGCTGCGCCGCCTGGCAGGGATCGTCGCCGGGGCACTGTCGGTTCGGCAGATCGTGGCCTATGCCGACAGCTGGACCGATCTGCGCTCGCGTGTCGATCTCGCCACCGGCTCGCAGGAGCGCGGGGCGGCGGTGATGGAGCGCCTCGCCGCCATGGCGCGGCGGACCTATTCCGGGATCGAGCAGACGACCGAGTCCTGGCTGGCCAACGCCACCGCACTGCGCGAACTCGGCCTTTCCACCCGCGAGAGCCTCGATTTCACCGAGGCGCTGAACAACGCCATGGTGGTCTCGGGCGCCAAGGGCGAGCGTGCCGTCTCGGTGCAGACCGCGCTGGCCCGCGCCATGGCTTTGGGGCAGCTTTCGGGCGACAACCTCAACACCGTGATCGCGCAGGGTGGCCGCGTCGCGCAGCTGCTCGCGGCGGACCTCGGCACCACCGTCACCGGGTTGCGCCAGGCGGGCGCCGAGGGCCGCATCACCGGCGCGGTGATCCAGACCGCCCTGATCGGCAATCTCGAGCGGCTGCGCGAGGAAGCCGACGGCATGCCCGCCACCATCGGCGACGCCTTCACGCTGATCGGCAATGCCGCGATGCAGCTTGTCGGGACGTGGGATCAGGTGTTCGGGGCCTCGTCGCTGGTGGCCACGGCGCTGATCGCGGTGGCCGACAACATGGAACGCCTCGCCGCCATCGGCATCGCCTTCGCCGGCTTCATGGCCGGGCGCTGGGTCGCGGCGTTCCTCGCCGCCCGTGTCGCCACGCTGACGCTTTCCGGCGCATTGACCGTGCTGCGGGGCGCCATCGTGCGCACCGGCATCGGCGCCCTGATCGTGCTGGCGGGCGAACTGATCTACCAGCTGATGAATGTCGTGCAGAAGGTGGGCGGTTTGGCCGAGGCCTTCCGCCTCGTTGCCGAGTTCGCGGCCGAGGCATGGAACCGCATGGGACTGCGCCTCGACGCGGTGATGGCCCGCATCGGCGCCGCCTGGGAGGGGCTGAAGGCGACCATCTTCACCCTGCTCGACGAAACCGTCAGCGGCGTGGTGAGCTTCGGCGACCGCAGCATCGCAGTGTTTCAGGGCGCCTATGACGGCGCGGTGGCGATCTGGGGGAGCCTGCCCGGCGCCATCGGCGACTTCGCCTTCCAGGCCGCGAACGGGTTGATCTCCGGGGTCGAGGCGATGCTGAACGGCGTCGTCACCCGGATCAACAGTTTCATCGGCGGGCTCAATGCCGCGTTGGAGCTGCTGCCCGACTGGGCGGTCGGCGACGGCGGGGTGCGGATCGGCACGCTCGACCCGGTGGCGCTGGGGCGGGTCGCGAATCCCTTCGAGGGGGCTGCGACGGCGGCCGGCACCGCTGCGGCCGATGCCTTCAACGCCGCCATGGGCAAGACCTATGTCACCGCTCCCGACACCGGCCTGGGGGCCATGGCCGAGGCCGCGCGCGGACGTGCCGAGGGCTACCGCGAAGCGGCCGGCATGCTGGCCGATGCCGCGTCGCGGCCGATGGCCAGCTGGCAGGCGCTGAAGGATGCGGTGACCGGCGTTGACGATGATGCCGGGGGTGCGCTCGATGATGCGGCGGGCGGCGCCCTCGAGTTGGGCCATGCGTTGGACGGCGCCACCGGTGCCGCGGGTCGCGCCGGCGCCGCCGGGCGCCAGGCCGGGGCGGAAGCGGCTGCGGGGGCGGAAACGGCCGTCACCGGCTGGGCCGCCGTCAGCGCCACGCTTGCCGATTACGCCGCCAAGGCGCGCGACATCGGCGGCGATATCGGCACTGCGCTGGTCGGAGCATTTCAGGGCGCCGAGAACGCCATCGGCGAGTTCGTGAAGACCGGCAAGCTGAGCTTCCGCGACCTTGTCACCTCGCTGATCGCCGATCTGGCGAAGCTCGCGGCGCGGCGCTTCATCCTCGGACCGATCGCCAATGCGCTCTCCGGCGCGCTCGGCGGCGCTGAGGGCATTTTTGCCGACGTCCTGCATGCCGGCGGGGTGGTCGGCGCACCGGGCCCCGGCCGCATGGTCCCGACGCTGGCCTTCGCCGGGGCGCCGCGCATGCACAATGGCGGTTGGGCAGGCCTCAGGCCCGACGAGGTTCCGGCAATCCTGCAGCGCGGCGAGCGCGTGCTCTCCCGTCGTGAGGCCGCCGGTTACGGCGGCGCAAGCGCGCCTACGGTCAATGTCACGATCAACGCGCGGGATGCCGAGAGCTTCCGCCAATCCCGCACACAGATCGCGGCCGATATCGCCCGCGCAGTTTCGCTCGGGCGAAGGGGCATGTGAGCCCGACGCCGCAGACAGGACTGCGCGGCACGTATCTCGGAGAGGATTGATGGCGTTTCACGAGGTCCGGTTTCCGGATGACATCAGCCGCGGTGCGCGCGGCGGACCGGAGCGGCGCACCCAAATCGTCGAGCTGGCCTCGGGCGACGAGGAGCGCAACGCCAGCTGGGCGAACTCCCGCCGACGCTACGATGTCGCCTACGGCATCCGCCGTGCTGACGATCTGGCGGCGGTCGTCGCCTTCTTCGAAGCCCGCAACGGGCGGCTTCATGGCTTCCGCTTCAAGGACTGGGCAGATCACAAATCCTGCCTGCCGTCCGCCACGCCGGGGCCGACGGACCAGGCGATCGGGGAGTGTCTGAAAGTCTGTGTATCTGATCGGGG
>NZ_SDEA01000002.1 GCF_004522155.1 Paracoccus luteus
ACCACCAGGATCGCGCCGTCCATCTGCGCGGCGCCCGTGATCATGTTCTTCACATAGTCGGCGTGGCCGGGGCAGTCGACGTGCGCATAGTGCCGCGTCGCCGATTCGTATTCCACATGCGTGGTCGAGATCGTGATCCCCCGCGCCTTTTCCTCGGGCGCGTTGTCGATCTGGTCATAGCCCTTGAAGTCGCCGAAATACCGCGTGATCGCAGCCGTCAGCGTCGTCTTGCCGTGGTCGACGTGACCGATCGTCCCGATGTTGACGTGCGGTTTCGTCCGTTCGAATTTTGCCTTTGCCATCATGGCCTCCTGGTCGTCGGGCGGCCGGCTGGACGACGCCCTGTCAAAACATCGCCGCGACTTATAAGGGCGGCGGTGAAAAATCAAGGCGGGCCACGCCCGGCCAGGGGGGAATCGCATGGACATCGCGCCCGACCACCAAGGCGATCCGGCAGGTTTCCTGCGCGCGCTGTTCGACGCCGCGGTGGCCGCCGCCGACCCGATGCGGTTCCTGCCCGCCGCCCTGCCGCCCCGCCCGCGCGGCCGCGTCGTCGTGGTCGGCGCGGGCAAGGCCAGCGCCCGCATGGCCGAGGCGGTCGAATCCGTCTGGGGCCGGTGCGAGGGGCTGGTCATCACCCGCTATGGCCACGCCCGCCCCACGCAAGGGGTCGAGATCGCCCAGGCCGCGCACCCCGTCCCCGACGCGGCCGGCGCGGCGGCGACGGCGCGGATGCTGGATCTGCTGGCGGGGCTGTCGGCGGACGATCTGGTGCTGGCGCTGATCTCGGGCGGGGCGTCGGCGCTGCTGGTCGCGCCCGCGCCGGGCGTGACGCTGGCCGACACGATCGCGGTCAACGCCGCGCTGCTGGCGTCGGGCGCGCCCATCGACCGGATGAACACGGTCCGCAAGCACCTCAGCCGCGTCAAGGGCGGGCAGCTGGCCGCCGCGGCCGCGCCCGCACAGGTGCTGGCGCTGATGATTTCCGACGTGCCGGGCGACGATCCGTCGTTCATCGGGTCGGGGCCGACGGTGGGCGACCCATCGACCCCGGCGGACGCGCTGGCGGTACTGGACCGCTGGCGGGTGCCCGTCCCCGACGCCGTGCGCGCCGCGCTGTCGCGGCCGACCGGCGTGGTGGCGCCGGGCGATCCCCGGCTGGCGCGGGTGGACAACCGGATCGTGGCGGCGCCCGCGATCTCGCTGGCCGCCGCTGCCCGGCTGGTCGTGGCACAGGGCATCGCGGTCGAGGATCTGGGCGACCGGGTCGAGGGCGAGGCCCGCGACATCGCCGCCGCCCACGCCGCCCGCGCGCTGGCCCTGCGCCGCGACCGCCCCCGCCTGCTGCTGTCGGGGGGAGAGTTGACGGTGACCCGGCGCGGCGACGGCAGCGGCGGTCCCAACGCGGAATATGCGCTGGCGCTGGCGCTGGCGCTGGACGGCGCGCCGGGCATCCACGCCATCGCCTGCGACACCGACGGCATCGACGGCGCGGCCGAGGTCGCGGGCGCGCTGACCGGCCCCGAAACGCTGGCCCGCGCCCGCGCCGCCGGGGTGGACCCCGCGACGGCGCTGGCCCGCAACGACGCGCACGGGTTCTTTGCCGCGATCGGCGCGCAGGTCGTCACCGGCCCCACGCTGACCAACGTCAACGATTTTCGCGCCATCCTGATCCTGCCGCGCTGATCCCGGCGCAGCCCACGGGCGCGTGGCTACGGTCCGGGAACCGCGCCCCGGCGGCCGCGTTCTGCTGCCAACCGGCCGCGCCCCTGCGCGGCCCGATTTTCCCGGAGGAAACCATGTCCCTGATGAAATCCCTCGCGCGCGTCGCCGCCGGTGTCATGCTGGCCAAGGGCGTCGGCAGCATGATGCGGCAGGCCCAGCAACCCGGCGGCCGGCCCGCGTCGAACCGCCAGACCGGCGGCGGCATCCTGGGCGACCTGCTGGGCGGCGCGGGCCGCGGCACCGGCGGGATGGGCGGGGGGATGAGTGGCGGCCTGGGCGGGGGCCTGGGCGGTATGCTGGGGCAGGTGCTGGGCGGCCAGTCGGGCGGCGCCGGGACCGGCCGGCGCTATGGCGGGCCGAACTCGGCCGGCGCCAGCGGCGGGCTGGGCGGCATCCTGGACCAGCTGACCCGGCAGTCCGGGACCGCCCGCGCCGGCTCTGCCGGGGGCGGCATGGGCGGCGGCATGGGCGGGCTTGGCGGCCTGCTGGGCGGTCTGGCCGGCGGCGCCGCGGCGGGGTCGGCGGGCGGGCTGCTGGGCGGGCTGCTGAACGGCCCCGCGCAGCGTGGCGCGCAGCCGCAGAACGACGCCACCTTCGGCGAGGTCTTCAACGACGCGCTGGCCCACGGCGACGAACCCCAGATCGCCCCCACCCCGGAACAGAACGCCGTCGCCGGGCTGATGCTGCGCGCGATGATCCAGGCCGCGAAGGCCGACGGCAAGATCGACGAGGGCGAACGCGAGCGTCTGATGGGCCAGCTTGGCGACCTGGACGAGGCCGACCGCGCCTTTGTGCGCGAGCAGATGGCCGCCCCCGTGGACGCGCAGGCGCTGGCGCGCGAGGTGCCCAAGGGGCTGGAGGCGCAGGTCTACATGATGTCGCTGATGGCCATCGACTTCGACAGCCGGGCCGAGGCCGAATACCTGCACGGGCTGGCGCAGGCGATGGGGCTGGACCAGCAGCAGGCGAACGCCGTCCACGAACAGGTGGGCGTGCAGAACCTTTACGCCTGACCGCAGCGCGCCGCGATCCGGCCGGTCCGGCAGGGCCGGTCGATTGCTGTTCCCCCCGCCGGTCCGCTGATCTAGCATCCCGCCCGAACGACACCGGAGGGGACGATGAAGCGCCGCAATTTCCTGACCACAGCCAGCCTTGGCGGGGCCGCAGCCGCCCTGGCCGCGCCCGCCTTGGCGCAGGCCAAGCCGCAGGTGAACTGGCGGCTGACCTCCAGCTATCCGAAAAGCCTTGAAACGCTTTACGGCATCTCGGCGCAGCTGTCGAAACGCATCGCCGAGATGACCGACGGCGGCTTCCAGATCCAGCCCTTCGCACCCGGAGAGATCGTGCCCGGCCTGCAGGCCATCGACGCCGTGGGCGATGGCACGGTGGAATGCGCCCATTCGCTGGGCAGCTTCAAGATCGGCGCGGACCCGACCTGGGCCTTCGACACATCGCTGCCGTTCGGGATGAACTCGCGCCAGCATATCTCGTGGCTGTATTACGGCGGCGGGCGCGAGATGGTGAACGACTTCATGCGGCCGTCCAACGTCATGTCGATCCCGTCGGGCAACACCGGCGCGCAGATGGGCGGCTGGTATCGCAAGGAAATCAACTCGCTGGCCGACCTGCAGGGGCTGAAGCTGCGGATCGCGGGCCTGGGCGGCACGATCCTGTCGCGGCTGGGCGTGGTGCCCCAGCAGATCGGCGGCGGCGATCTTTACGCGGCGCTGGAACGCGGCACCATCGACGCGGCCGAGTTCAGCGGCCCCTATGACGACGAAAAGCTGGGGCTGAACAAGGTCGCCCCCCATTACTATTACCCCGGCTGGTGGGAGGGGACGGCCAACGTCGGCCTGTTCATCAACCTGGACAAATGGGCGGCGCTGCCCAGGCACTATCAGGCGGCGCTGGAATCGGCCTGCGCCGAGACGATGGCCCATTGCCTGGCGAAATACGACGCGCTGAACCCCGACGCGCTGATGCGGCTGGTCGGCGCGGGCGCGCGCCTGCACGCCTTCCCCGACGACGTGCTGCAGGCCGCGTTCGCGGAATCGCGCAAGCTGTACGAGGAGTTCGCGGCCGCGAACCCGGCGTTCAAGACCATCTATGACCAGTGGCTGCCCTATTGGCAGAAACAGCAGCAGTGGTTCCGGGTGGCCGAACTGCCGTTCGACTATTTCACCTCGGGCAAGGCGCAGATGTAGGGCGCGGGGGCCGACGCGCCCCCGTGGTTCCGGCCGGGGACACGCGCGTCGCCCCCCGCTGACCGCAAGGACTGCCGCGCGGCTTTCGGTCGCCCCCGGTCAGACCCGGCCGGGGGGCGGCGCCTCGTTTCCCCCGCGTCCCGGGGAGGTTCCGGGCGACCCGCAGGGCCCGCGGTCAGACCCGACGCGGGGCAATGCCTCGTCCACCACCCGCGCGGGATTTCCGACGGCGGTCCCCCCGCTTAGACCGGGCGCAGGGCAGTGCCTTGTCAAACCGCTGCGCAAAGATGCTGGGCGACGTCCGGCTCCCGCAGGCAGGCCCGGCACCGGGCAGGGCCTGCCTTCCGCAAGGGTTCCGGCGACCCTCCGGCCGCCCCCACGGTCAGGCCGCCCGCGCCAGAAGATAGATGTCCATGATCCAGCCGTGACGCGCCCGTGCCGCGGCGCGGGCCTCGGCGATGCGCGGGCCAGCCTCGGCCAGCGGGCCGTGGTCCAGCATCTGCCGGTCCATCCCCACATAGGCGCCCCACCAGATGGTCACCCCTGCCGGGTCCAGCGTCCGGAACGCGCAGTCGCCGTCCAGCATCACCGCCACGCGGTCCGCGCCGCGCGGCCAGCCGTGGTCGCGCAGCCGCCGGCCGGTGGTGATGGTGACCGGGGCGCCCAGATCGTTCAGCGGAACCGCATGCGCCGCGGTCAGCGCCTGCAGCGCGGTGATGCCGGGAATGACGGTGATGCGCGGCGCGGGCCGCAGCCGGGCGGCGATGCGCAGCGTGCTGTCGTAAAGCGACGGATCGCCCCAGACCAGCAGCGCGACGCGCCCCGCCCCGGGCGGGATCGCGGCCGACCAGGCGGCGGCCAGCGCGTCGTGCCACGCCTCGACCCCGGTCAGGTAACCGTCGTCGGCGCGGCGTTCGGGCACCGCGAACCTGCCGCGCGGCACGTCCGAGGCGACCGCATCGCAGATCGCGTCGCGCAGCGCGGCCAGATCGGCCTTGTCCGCCCCCTTGTCGGGGATCAGCACCAGGTCGGCCGACCGCAGCGCGGATTCAGCCGCGCGGGTCAGGTGGCCGGGATCGCCCGTGCCGATGCCGATCAGGATCAGGTCCATGCCGCGCCGCGTCCGCATGCGCGGCCCCAGGGGGACCGCGCCGTCAATCGCCCGCGCCCGTCAGGCGGGGCTGTGCAGCCGGTTCGTGACCAGCCCCGATCCGCGCAGCCCGTGCATCGCCTTGGCGGCGGCCAGCACCGCCAGGTCGGCCAGCGGCTCGACCACGATGACCAGCATATAGGCCGCGCCAAAGCTGCCGATGGCGGCGAAGGTCTGGACCGACACGCCCTGCCCGTACAGCACCCAGAAGGCGACCCACGCGACCACGCCCGCCTGGAACGCGGTCGACAGCGCCAGCGCCTGGCCATAGCGCAGGTCCACATAGGCGGTGCCCGGCGCGATGATGCGGCGCGCCAGCATGTCCACAGCGAACAGCGGCACCAGCAGCGTCGTCAGGTTCATCCCGTATTGCGGCAGGTCGAACGGCGCAAGGAACAGCCCCTGCACCAGCAGTCCCAGCCCCAGCCCCAGCGCGGCGGGCGCCGCCCCGAACAGCAGGAACAGGGTCGAGCCGAGGATGAAGTGCACCTCGCTGACGCCGACCGGGAAATGCGGCAGCACCTGGAAAAAGACAAAGACCGCGGCCGTCGCCGCGGCGGCGCGCACGGCCAGCGAGGCCGCCCCCTGTTCGCGGATCGTCCGCAGGGCCAGCAGCCCGCCGTATCCGGCAGCAGCCGCGGCGGTGGCATAGCTCAGCGTGATCTTGGCGGCGTCCACGACGCCCGGTTCGATATGCATCAGTCCCTCCTGCCCGTCATCCCCGACGGTCGTGGTTGGGCCGGGTCGCCCCGGCGGGTTGCGTGACGGCAGGTCTCCTGACTCGCGGGTCCGGGCCGTGTCCCTGGCCTTCCCGATCCGGGCGGATCAGTGGCGCGCGCGGGGCGGCTCTCCGCTTACAGTTGCGGGGGCAGTCGCGGGTTCGGCGCCTGATGGCTACACCTCACCGCGTTCCCTTTTGATCCCCGTGCGGGTTGTCCGACGTGGGGAACCGTCATGTCCGGTGTGACAGCGCCCCCCCTTGCGGTCAAGCACTCCGGCGCGGGTGCGGATCCGTTCATCCCATGACTTTCCCCGATTCGGACGTGGCCCCGGCACTGTGGCACGCCGACCCTTGCCGGGCGGTTAACCGCCGGCGGGCGCGATCAGGTGAAAGAACGTGCCGGTCACCGACCCGCGCCGCGACCCCGTCTCGGCCACCGCCGCGCCGGTCGCGTCGATGACCCGGGCGAGCGCCGCGTCGGGCTGGGCCAGGATGGTGGCATAGTGGAACTCGTGCCCGCGCAGCCGGTCGCCGGGCGCCTGACCCGGCAGGGGGGCGGCCAGCGTGGCCAGCCGGTATCCCAGATGCATCCGGCGCGCGGCAAAGCTGGTTTCCAGCCCCAGCAGCCCGGCCATGCGGTGCCGTGTGCCGTCCGCGGCGACCAGCCCGGCCCCCAGCGCCATATAGCCGCCGCACTCGCCATGCACGGGGCGCGTGGCGGCGAAACCGGCCAGCCCGCTGCGGAACCCGTCGGCCGCGGCCAGCGCGCCCGCGTGCAGTTCCGGGTATCCGCCGGGCAGCCAGCAGACATCGGCGGACGGGTCCGGCGACTGGTCGGCGAGGGGCGAGAACGGCAGGATCTCGGCCCCGGCCGCCCGCCAGCCCGCCAGCAGATGCGGATAGACGAACGAGAACGCCGCATCCCGCGCCAGCGCGATGCGCTGCCCCGGCGGGCGAACCGCCACCTGCGGCCCGGCGATGCCGCCCGCCGCCGCCGCCCGGATGGCGGGCAGGTCGCAATGCGTGGCCACGAAATCCGCCAGCGCCGCCAGACGGGCGGGCAGGTCGCCGTGTTCCTGCGCCTGCACCAGCCCCAGATGCCGTTCCGGCAGCGCCATGTCCGCGCGGCGGGGCAGCGCGCCCAGCACGGCGATGCCCGCGCCCGCCATGCCGTCGCGGACCAGCGCCTCGTGCCGGGGCGAGGCGACGCGGTTCAGGATCACCCCCGCAAACGGCAGCGCGCGCAGCCGCGAAAATCCCAGCGCGGTCGCGGCGGCGGATTGCGCCTGCCCCGACACGTCCAGCACCAGCACCACCGGCCAGCCGGTCAGCGCGGCCAGGTCTGCCCCGCTGCCGATCCCGGATTCGCCCGCCGCCGCGACCCCGTCGTAAAGCCCCATCGAGCCCTCGGCGATCGCCAGATCCGCCCCCCCGGCGGTCCCGGCCAGCCCGGCCACCTGCGCGCGCGACATGGCCCATGTGTCCAGGTTGAACGAATCCCGCCCCGTGGCGGCGGCATGGAACGCCGGGTCGATATAGTCGGGGCCGTTCTTGAACGGCGCGACCGCCAGCCCCTGCGCCCGGAACGCGGCCATCAGCCCCAGCGCCACCGTTGTCTTGCCGGTCCCCGACGCGGGGGCCGCGACGATGATCCCGGGCGTCATTCGGGGAACCGGGGCGCGGTGCCAACCGGGCGGAACCGGCGGTCATAGTCGGCGGCGTAAAGGCGGCTGTCGTCGAACCCCTGCTGCGCCAGCGCCGGGCCGATCAGGATCAGCGCGGTCCGTTCGCCCGCGCCGACCGCCGGGTCCAGCGCGGCCAGCGTCGTGCGGATGATGCGCTGGTCGGGCCAGCTGGCACGGAACACCAGCGCCACCGGGCAGTCGGGGCCGTAATGCGGGGTCAGTTCCGCCTGCACGCGGTCGAGCACATGCACCGACAAATGGATCGCCAGCGTCGCGCCCGTCGCGCCGAACGCGGCCAGCGTCTCGCCGTCGGGCATGGCGCTGGCCCGCCCCGAGGTGCGGGTCAGCACCACCGACTGCGCGACGCCGGGCAGCGTCAGTTCCGCCCCCAGCGCGGCGGCGGCGGCGGCGAAGGACGGCACCCCCGGCGTCACGTCATAGGGGATGCCCAGATCGCGCAGCCGGCGCAGCTGTTCGCCCATCGCCGACCACACCGACAGGTCGCCCGAATGCAGCCGCGCGACGTCATGGCCCGCCGCATGGGCGGCCGCGATCTCGGCCATGATGTCGTCAAGGCTGAGGGACGCGGTGTTCACGATCCGCGCGCCGGGCGGGCAGTGGGTCAGCAGGGCGTCCGGGACCAGACTGCCGGCGTAGAGGCAGACCGGGCAGGCGGCGATCAGGTCGCGCCCGCGCAGCGTGATCAGGTCGGGCGCGCCGGGTCCGGCGCCGATGAAGTGAACGGTCATGCGGGGTTCCTTTCAGTGTCGCCGGGTCCGCGCGCGATGGCGCAGGTCGCGGTGCCGTCGCGCGCGGCGGCGCGGTGGCCGGTCAGGGCCGCGCCGGGGCCTGCGGCGGCCAGCGCCACCGCCTCGGCCACGCTGCCCGCGCCGTGCGCGGCAAGGCTGCGGGGGGATTGCGTGGGCGTGGCGATGCCAGCGACACAGGGCACGCGGATCAGCGGCAGGGCCAACGCCGCCGCCAGCGGGGCCAGCCGGGGCGCGTGATCGCCAAGCGCGGCCAGCGCATCCGGCGGCGGCCCGCCCGCCAGCGCCGCCTCCAACGCCGCGCGCAGGCTGGCGTCGGTCGCGCGGCCGTTCATCCCGAACCCGGCGACGATCATCGCGTCACCGCCCATTGCACGACGGGCCGCGACGGTGTCCAGCCGCGCAGGCCGCCCAGGGGGGCGGCCTCGGCCAGTTCGATCCGCAGCAGGCTGCCGCCGTGCCGGGCGTGCAGCGCCGCCAGCAGCGATTCCGTTTCCAGCGTGACGGCATTGGCGACGATGCGCGCGCCGGGCGGCAGCCGGTCCCACAGGGCCTGCGCCAACCCTTCAGTCAGGCCGCCGCCCACGAACACCGCGTCGGGCGCGGGCAGGTCGGGCAGCGCGGCGCTGTCGGCGGTGATCGCCGTCACCTGCCCCGCCAGCGCGAACCGCGCGATATTCGCGGCGATGTTGGCGGCGCGGTCGGCGCGGCGTTCGACCGCGATGGCCCGCCCGCCCGCCAGCGCCCATTCGATCGACACCGACCCCGACCCCGCCCCCAGATCCCACAGCACCGCGCCGGGCGCGGGCGCCAGCGCGGCCAGCGTCAGCACGCGCACGGGCCGCCGGGTGATCTGCCCGTCATGGGCGAATGCGTCGTCGGGCAGCCCCGGCCCGCGCGGGCGCGGCACGCCGCCCTGTGGGGTCAGCGCCACGGCGACCGGGGCCTGCACGTCGGTCAGGTCGAACCCGGCGGCGGTGGTGGCGCGCAGCCGTTCGCGGGGGCCGCCCAGCCGCTCCATCACCGACAGCGCCGTGTCGCCCCAGCCGCGCGCCATCAGCCAGCCCGCCAGCGCCCCGGCCGCCGGCCCGTCGCGCAGGGTGGCGATGATCCGGGCGCCCGGCCGCAGATGCGCGGCAAGCCCGTCGAAGGGGGCGGCGTGCAGGCCAAGGCAGGCCGTGTCCTCGATCCGCCAGCCCATCCGGGCGGCGGCCAGCGACACGACGCCGGGGGCGGGGAACGCCCGCCATTCGTCGGGGCGCAGCGCGGCGGCCAGCGCGCCGCCCGCGCCGAACCAGAACGGATCGCCCGAGGCCAGCACCGCCACCGCCAGCCCCCGGCAGGCCAGCACCGGCGCGATGTCGAAGGGCACCGGCCAGGCCCGCCCCCGGTCGCCCGCGCCCGCCAGCGCAAGGTGCCGGGGGCCGCCGAAGACCACCCCGGCCCCCTCCAGCGCGGCGCGGGCGGCCGGGGTCAGGCCTTCCGGCCCATCCTCGCCCATGCCGATGATGCTCAGCCACTCAGCCATCTGCGGGCTCCGTTGCCCGCGCCCGCCCGGCTGGGGCCAGACCTTCCGGGCCATCCTCGCCCATGCCGATGATGCTCAGCCACTCAGCCATCTGCGGGGTCCGTTGCGCCAGCCCGCCCGGCCGGGGCAGGATGCGGTCCGTGATGATGGGGAAAACGATGCGCGTTCTGCTGCTGGGCGGCACGACCGAGGCGGGGGAGACGGCCCGCGCGCTGGCCGCGGCGGGGGTCGAGGCGATCTATTCCTATGCCGGGCGCACCCGCGCGCCGGTCGTCCTGCCTCTGCCGACCCGGACCGGGGGCTTTGGCGGGGCGCAGGGGCTGGCGGACTGGCTGCGCGAGAACGCCGTCACCCATGTCATCGACGCGACCCACCCGTTCGCCGCGCGGATCAGCGCGAACGCCGTCGCGGCCTGTGCCACAATGGGCCTGCCCCTGCTGGCGCTGCAGCGCCCCGGCTGGACCCGGGGGCCGGGCGACCGCTGGACCCGTGTGCCCGACGTCGCCGCCGCCGCCGCCGCGCTGCCCGCGCAGGCGACGGACGTGTTCCTGGCCATCGGGCGCCAGACGCTGGACCCGTTCGCCGCCCTTCCCCACCGTTTCCTGCTGCGCTTTGTCGATCCCGAACCCGCGCCCTTCGGCACCCGCGTCGTGGACCGCGGCCCCTACGGCGTCGCGGGCGACACGGCGCTGATGCGCGCGCACGCCATCCGCATCGTGGTGGCCAAGGACGCCGGCGGCACCGGCGCGCGGGCCAAGCTGGACGCCGCGCGCGCTGGGGCTGCCGGTCATCCTGATCGACCGCCCGCGCCTGCCCCCGCGCCGGGTCGTCACGACGGTCGCCGATGCGATGGGCTGGCTTCATGGCGCGGGCGTGTTGGCGGACCGGGGCGCATAGATCCAGCGCCCGACGCGGCGGGTGTCGGCGTTGCCCAGGATCACGACCGTCCGCATGTCGGCCATGTCGGGGCGGGCGTCGGCCAGCGTCGTCACCCGCAGGCTTTCGTCGGGCGTGGTGACCGCGCGGGCGAAGGCGATCAGCCGGCCGGGGCCGCAGACCTCGTGCAGGATCGACAGGATGCGGGCGAACTGGTGCGGGCGGCTGGCCGAGCGCGGGTTGTAGAGCGCCAGCGCGAACCCCGCCTGCGCGGCCGCCCGCACGCGGGTTTCCACCGTCACCAGCGGCTTGAGGTTGTCCGACAGGTTGATCGCCGCGAAATCATGCCCCAGCGGCGCGCCCAGCCGGGCGGCGGCGGCCAGCATCGCGGTGATGCCGGGCAGGATGCGGATGTCCAGCCCGGCGAATGCGGGCGCGGCCTCGACCGCCTCGAACAGGGCCGAGGCCATCGCGAACACCCCCGGATCGCCAGACGAGACGACGACGACGCCCCGCCCCCGCGCGGCCAGCGCCAGCGCGTGGCGGGCGCGGTCCAGTTCCACCCGGTTGTCGCTGGGGTGCAGCGTCAGTCCGGGGCGCGGGGCCACGCGCGCGACATAGGGGATATAGCCGATCACGTCGTCGGCCCGCGCTAAGGCCTCGGTCACCTGCGGCGTGACCAGCGCGTCGGCGCCCGGTCCCAGGCCCGCGACGGCGATCCAGCCGGGGGACGTTGCGGTCCCGGTCATTCCGCCGCCTGCGGCAGCGTGCCGTCCAGCGCCACCGGGCGGCGGCCGTGGCCGTGGACCAGCACGATGGCGAAATAGGGCGCGGCGGTCTCGTCGGCCTCGGCCAGGCGCTGGACCGTCTGGCCCGGCATGGTGCCGCGTTCGACCAGCCACGCCGCGTCCAGCCGCCCCGCGCGGGCCAGCGCCCGGCGCACCTTGGGCAGGTTGCGCCCGGTCTTCATCACCACCAGCGCATCCGGCCCGGCCATCCGTTCGGCCAGCGCATCCTCGGGCATGGTGCCCATCAGCACGGTCAACACGTCGTCGCCCCAGGTGATCGGCACGCCGGTCGCCGTCCAGCAGCCGGACATGCCGGTGATGCCGGGAATGACCTCGATCGCGCAGCGCCCCTGCAGGCGGACGTGCAGATGCATGAAGCTGCCATAGAAGAAGGGATCGCCCTCGCACAGCACGACGACATCGCCGGGCAGGGCGGCCAGCCGCGCCGCCCAGTCGTCATAGAACCCCGCCAGCGCCGCGTTATAGGCGGGATCGCTGAGCGCGATCTCCGTGGTGACGGGGTATTCCATCGCATGCTCGGTCACGTCCGCGCGCAGCATGCCGTCCACGATACGGCGCGCCATGCCGGCGCGGCCCGGCTTGCGGAAATAGGCGACCTGCGCCGCGCCCGAAATGGCGCGATGGGCCCGCAGGCTCATCAGGTCGGGATCGCCGGGACCAAGCCCCGCACAGATGATGCGCGCCATGACCGTCGCTTCCCTATTCCGCCCGCGAGGCGAGCGCGTTGACCGCCGCCACCGTGATCGCGCTGCCGCCCAGCCGCCCGCGCACCACCAGCGCCGGCGCGGGCAGCGCCGCCATCAGCGCGTCCTTGGATTCCGCCGCCCCGACAAAGCCGACCGGGCAGCCGATGATCGCCGCCGGGCGCGGCCAGCCGGGATCCTCCAGCCGGTTCAGCAGGTGAAACAGCGCCGTCGGCGCGTTGCCGATGGCGACCACCGCGCCCGCCAGATGGGGGCGCCACAGCTCGACCGCCGCCGCGCTGCGGGTGTTGCCCATCGCCGCGGCCATGCCGGGCACGTTGGGGTCGTGCAGCGTGCAGATGACCTCGTTCCCGGCGGGCAGGCGGGGGCGGGTGATGCCCTCGCTGACCATGCGCGCGTCGCACAGGATCGGCGCGCCCGCCGCCAGCGCCGCCCGCGCCGCCGCCGCCATGCCGGGCGAAAAGGCCGCGTCGCGTTCCAGCCCGACCAGCCCGGCGGCGTGGATCATGCGGACGACCACGGGTTCCTCGTCGGCGTCGAACCGGGCCAGCTCGGCCTCGGCCCGGATGGTGGCGAACGACGCGCGATAGATCGCGGCGCCGTCGGTTTCATAGGAATAGGGCATCGGGCGATCCGGTGATGGTGGAGTCGATGATGGTCGCTTCGGTGATCGTGGATTCGGGCGTGTCGGCGGCGGTGCCGTCGCGGATGACGTCGTATCCCCCGGGCCGCGCCACCAGTGTCAGCGCCGCGCGGCCGGGATGTGCGCATCCCTTGGCGCACCCCGAGACGTGGAGCAAGCCCTCTCGCGGCACCCGCCCCGCAAGCGCGCGGGCAAGCGCGCGCGTCGGCCCCAGCCCCTGCGGGCAGCCGGGCGCGCCGGTGCAGGCGACGACCCTGCGCAGCGGGTCCGCGGCGTCGCGGATCAGGCCGGGCAGGTCGGGCATGACCGCCGCCCCCCGGACCAGCAGCATCCGCCACGGCGTCACCCGCAGGTCGCCAAGCGCGGCCAGCGCCGCCAGCGTCTCGGCCTGCATCTGGCCGAAGGCAAGCCCCACCAGCGCGCCCTGCGCGACCAGCCCCGGCGCGGGCACGGGCGCGGCCCGCACAGCCACGGGCGCGTCAAAGCCCGCCGGCCGCAGCCGCGTGACCAGCGCGGCCATGCGCCCCCGGCCCCCGGCGCGCCGCCGTTGGCCAGGAACCACCGCGCGAGGTCCAGCGCATCCGCCACCGGGTCGGCCGTCGGGCGCCCCCCCGCGATCCCGTCGGCGCGCAGGATCAGCGCGCGGCCCGCGCGTTCGATCCGCACGTCGGCGGACACGTCGCGCAGGACGGGCAGCGGGCCGGTATCGACGGCAAAGCCGAACTTGGCGGGCAGCGTCAGGTCGTCCGCCGCCGCCAGCGCGCGCGCCAGGGCCGCCGCCAGCGCATCGGTCGCGGCGTCGGCAAAGGGGGTGACGACGATATTGCGCCGGGTCTCGGCGGCGACCGAGGCGTCGATCAGCGCCAGCGCGCGCAGCCCCGCGACCAGCGCGGCGTGGCTGTCATCGCCCACGCCGCGCAACTGCACGTTGGCCCGCGCCGACAGGTCGATCAGCCCGTTGCCATGCGCCCGCGCCAGCGCCGCGATCCCGGCGGCCTGCGCCTGCGTCAGCCGCCCGCCGGGCGGGCGCACCCGCACCACCAGCCCGTCGCCCGACTGCATCGGACGCAGGGCGCCGGGGCACCAGCCCTGCACCCTGGGCGTTCTTCCTTGACCAAGTATCCTGGGGGAGTCTCCGCAGGAGACGGGGGCAAAGCCCCCCCTTCTTGCACTCACAGCCGATCCTTTCCCAGCGCATTGCGCCGCCCGTCCCACAGCCCCGCGTCGCGCAGCGCGGCAAAGCGGTCGCGCATCGCGGCCAGCGCGGCGGGGTTCTCGGCGTCGAGGAACGACACCACCTCGGGGCGGCCCAGCGTCGCCGCGTGATACAGGTCGAACAGATGCCCCGGCACCGCGCGGGTCAGCTGGGCAAAGGCGGCCAGGTTGTCCAGCGTCGCCGCGATCTCGGCCCCGCCGCGGAAGCCGTGGCGCATCATGCCGGCGGCCCAGTCCGGGTTGGCGGCGCGGGCGCGCACGACGCGGGCGATTTCCGCCGTCAGCGGACGGGCCGACGGCGCGTCGGGGCGCGTGGTGTCCAGATGCCAGGCCGCGGGCGGGGGCAGGCCCAGCGCGGCCCGCGCGGCCATGACGCCGCCCTGATGCGCGGCGAAATCGGGCGCCATCAGCAGGTCGGTTTCCGCCAGATCCTGCACATGCAGCGCCGCATCCGCCGCCGCCAGCCGCGATTCCAGCGCCGCACGGTCCTGCCTTCCACCCGCGCCGTCCACGACCCATTCGGACGCCGCCAGCCACGCCCGCCCGGCGGCGTGCCGCCCCGCGTCGGTCAAATCCGCCGTCAGATCGCCCATCCCCATGCCGTAAAGCCCCGGTTTCGGCCCGAACACGCGGGCCGCGCGCGTCAGGTAAGGGTTGTCGGCCGCATCCTCGTCACGGTCCGCCAGCGCCTCGGCCCCCAAATCGAACAGCGCGGCAAGGCCGGGGAACACGTCGCGGAACAACCCCGACACGCGCAGCGTGATGTCGATGCGCGGCCGCCCCAGCAGGGGCAACGGCACGATTTCGACGCCGGTCACGCGGCCGGTGGCGCCGTCCCACACCGGCGCAAGCCCCGCCAGATGCAGGGCCATCGCGAACTCCTCGCCCGCCGTGCGCATCGACGCCGAGCCCCACAGATCGACGATCAGCCCGCGCGGCCAGTCGCCGTGGTCCTGCAGATGGGCGCGCAGCAGCTCCTCGGCCAGCCTGACCCCCTGCGCATGGGCGGCGCGCGTCGGCACGGCGCGGGGATCGACGGCAAAGAGGTTGCGCCCGGTGGGCAGCACGTCCGTCCGCCCGCGGGCGGGCGAGCCTGAGGGGCCGGGTTCGACCCGCTTGCCCGACAGCGCGGCCAGCAATCCCTCGGCTTCGCCGGGCGCCTGCCCATAGACGTGCAGCCCGTCGCCGAAGCGGCTTTCCTTCAGGTCGCAGACAAAGCGGTCGATGCGCGGGATCGCCTCGGCGGCCGAGGCGGCGGCGGGGATGCCCAGATCATCCTCGACCCCCGCCATGCGTGCCGCCTCGCGGATGGCCGCGATCAGGCGGGTGCGGCGGGCGGGGTCCAGCCCGTCGGCTGTGGCGTATTCGTCCAGCAGCCGTTCCAGCCCCGCCAGCCCCGCGGGCAGCGCGGCCTGCGCCAGCGGCGGCGGCACATGGCCCAGCGTCACCGCGCCGATGCGGCGCTTGGCCTGCGCCGCCTCGCCGGGGTCGTTGACGATGAAGGGATAGATCACCGGCAGGTCGCCGGTCAGCGCGTCGGGCCAGCAGTCCGGCCCCAGCGCGACCGATTTCCCCGGCAGCCATTCCAGCGTGCCATGCGCGCCGATGTGGACCATCGCGTGCAGCCCCTGCGACCGCAGCCACAGATAGAACGCGACATAGTGATGGCGCGGCGTGCGGGTCAGGTCGTGATAGGCATCCTCGCGCCCCGCGACCTCGCCCCGTTCCGGTTGCAGCGCAACCAGCGCGCAGCCCCGGCGCACGGCGGCAAAATGGAAGGCGCCGTCCGCCACGGCGGGGTCCGCCTCGGGCGCACCCCATGCCGCCGCCAGATCGTCGCGCAGGCCCTGCGGCAGCGCGGCCAGCGCGCCGCGATAGTCCGTCAGCGGCCAGCGGATCGTCTCGCGCAGCGACGCCGCCAGCGGCGCGCCCGCCGCGCAGGCCCAGCCCGCGCCGGAAAGCGTCTGCAGGATGGCGTCGGCCGAGGCCAGCGCATCCAGCCCGACCGCATGCGCCATCTGGTCCGGCCGCCCCGGATAGGTGGACAGCACCAGCGCCAGCCGCCTGTCCGCAACCGGCGCCGCCCCCAGCCGGTGCCACGCCGCCACCCGGTCCGCGATGGCCGCGACCCGCCCCGGATCGGCGCGATGGACAAAGCGCGCATATTCCAGCGCCGGGTCGCGCCGGGTCGGCTGCTTGAAGCTGGCGACGCCCGCCAAGATGCGCCCGTCCACCTCGGGCAGGACCACATGCATCGCCAGATCGGCGGGCGACAGGCCCCGCGCCGACCCCGCCCAGTCGCGCCTGCGCGCGGTGGACAGCGCCACCTGATGCACCGGACAGCCGGGCGCATCCAGCGGCGACACCCCGCCCTCGCGCGCCGAAAAGGCGGTGGCGTTGACGATGGCGGCGGGGCGCAGTGCGCGCAGTTCCGCGGCCACCCACGCCGCCGACGCGCCTTTCAGCGACGGCGCGAACAGCCCTGCCGCCCGAAAGCCGCGCGCGCGCAACGCGTGGATCAGCGCCGCCACCGGGTCGGTATCGGCGGCGGCCAGATAGCTGCGATAGAACGTCACGACCGCCCACGGGCCGTCCCCCTGCGGCGGCGCGGTCACGCCATCCTCGGGCGTCCACCAGCCGCAGTCGGGCAGATCGGTCCGCCCTTCTGGCGCAGCCAACTCCAGCCCCGCCGCGCGCCCCAGTTCCGCCAGCGCCGCCTGCGCCGCCACCGCGCCGCCCGCATCGCACAGCGCGGTCAGCCGGGCGAGCGTCGCGCCGTCCACCGTCGAGGCCGCCGCCAGCGCCGGATCGTGCCGCCCGTCCACTGCCAGCACCGCCAGCGCGATGCCGCGCCTGCGCGCCAGATCCTGCACGCTGGCCAGGCCATAGGACCAATACCCCTCGCCCCCCAGCAGGCGGATCAGGATCGCCTTGGCGCCCGCCAGCGTCGTCCCGACATAGGTGTCCACCGACACGGGATGGCGCAGGGCCACAAGGTTCTGCAGGCGCAGCGACGGGCGCCGGTCCATCCTGCGCCAGCCTTCCGCGAAGGCGCCAAGGTCGCTGTCGGAAAACGACAGCACCACCATGTCCCCCGGCGTCTGGCCGGGATCAAAGGGGGCGTCGGTTTCCTCCAGCCCGTGGCTTTCGCGGAAGACGACGTGCATCAGATGTCGCTCGACTCCACCGTGCCGCCCAGGCGGGCGGCGATGGCGGCCGGGTCCAGGTCGCCGCGCTCGGCGATGACGACCAGCCGCGACCGGCGCGGCGCGTCGGCCCACGGGCGGTCGAACTGGTGGCGCACGCGTTCGCCCACCGCCTGCACCAGCAGCCGCATCGGCTTGCCCGCGACGGCGACATGGCCCTTGGCGCGCAGCACCCTGTGGTCGCGCCCCAGCGCCGTCACCGCATCGGCCACGGCCTGCGGATCGGCGGCATCGGGCAGCGCGATCACGGCGGACGCGAAATCGTCGTGTTCATGGTCGTCGGCGCCGTCGTGGTGGCTGGGACGGGCGGCCAGGTCATCCTCGGCCGCGGCGTTCAGGCCCAGCACGACGCGCGGATCGACGGCGCCGTCGGTGACGGCCAGCGTCGGGATGTCGCGCGGGGCTTCCGCGGCGATCACCTGCCGGGCGGCGGCAAGGCCGGCCTCGCCCGCCAGGTCGGCCTTGGTCAGCAGGATCAGGTCGGCGCAGGCGATCTGGTCCTCGAACACCTCGGACAGCGGCGTCTCGTGGTCGAGGCTCGCGTCCGCCGCGCGCTGCGCGTCCACCGCCGCGGGGTCGGGGGCAAAGCGGCCCGCCGCCACAGCCTCGGCATCGGCCAGCGCCACGACGCCGTCCACGGTGATGCGCGACCGGATCGCGGGCCAGTCGAACGCCTTGAGCAAGGGCTTCGGCAGCGCCAGCCCCGACGTCTCGATCAGGATGTGGTCGGGCTTTTCGGAGCGCGCCAGCAGCGCCTCGATCGTGGGGATGAAGTCGTCGGCGACGGTGCAGCAGATGCAGCCGTTCGCCAGCTCGACGATGTTTTCCGCCGGGCAGTTCTCGTCGGCGCAGTCGCGCAGGATGTCGCCGTCCACGCCGACGCTGCCGAACTCGTTGACCAGCACCGCCAGCCGCCGCCCCTGCGGGTTCCGCATCAGGTGCCGGATCAGCGTGGTCTTGCCGGACCCGAGGAATCCGGTGACGACGGTGACGGGAACTTTGGACAGGTCGGTCATTCAGGTCTCCTGCGGTGGAAGGCGGGCAAGCGACTGCTTGCGGAAGATGACGGGGCGTTCGCGCCAGGGCACCAGCCCGTCGGCGGTCGCGGCATAGGACGCGGCGCCGTCCATGATGTCGGGCGCGTCGGCGGGGGTCATGCGGCCATAGACATAGGACCAGCGGCCGCGCCCGGACAGCGCCACGGTGCAGCCGTTGTCGCAGGCCGACAGGCATTCGACCGGCACGATCCGCACCCCGCGCCGCCCGCCCTGCCCGGCCAGGGCGCGGAACAGCGCCTGGCCGGGGGTCGGTTCGCCCGGCGCGACCGGCTGGCCGGACCGGCAGGTGGTGCAGACATGCAGCGTGATCGTCATGGCGCCCTTGCTTCCCTTGGGGCATCGGGGGCGTTCGCCGATGGCCGGGCGTGCCGCGGCCTTCGGGTCGCGGAACACCCCGTCCGCACCTTGATCTCGCGTCGGCAGGTCTCCCGGCTTGCAGAGCCGGACCCCGCCTGTCTTGGCGCGGTCCCGGCCGCCCGCCTTCCCGGCGCAAGCGCGCGCCAGTGGCGATGGGCGACCTCTCTGGTCACGGTCGCGGGGGCGGCTGACCTTTGCGCCGGGGGACCGGCCCTAGATCATTCCCTCTTCGCCTGTCATAGACAGGAACCGACCCCTTTCCCCTGTGCCCCCGCGGCCCCCTTGTCAAGAGACGCCGATGGACGACCGCCCTGCCCCCGCCGCCCCGCAAGCCGACCCCGACGCCCTCCGCCACGCCGAGAAGATGGCGAAGAAAAAGGCCGCCCGCGACAGGATCATGGCCGGGAAAGAGGGCGAGAAGGGCCTGATCATCGTCCACACCGGGTCGGGCAAGGGCAAATCCTCGTCCGGCTTCGGCATGATCCTGCGCTGCGTGGCGCATGGCATGCCCTGCGCCGTCGTCCAGTTCATCAAGGGCGCCTGGGACACGGGCGAGCGCCGCCTGCTGACCACGCATTTTTCCGACCTGTGCCGGTTCCACGCGATGGGCGAGGGGTTTACCTGGGAAACCCAGGACAAGACCCGCGACATCGCCGCCGCCCGCGCCGGCTGGGAGAAGGCAAAGGAACTGATCCGCGACCCCGCCATCCGCTTTGTCCTGCTGGACGAGATCAACATCGCGCTGCGCTATGACTATCTGCCGCTGGACGAGGTGCTGGCCTTTTTGCGCGACGAAAAGCCGCCGCTGACCCATGTCTGCCTGACCGGCCGCAACGCCGCCCCCGAACTGGTCGAAATGGCGGACCTGGCAACGGACATGACGCTGCTGAAGCATCCGTTCCGGTCGGGCATCAAGGGGCAGGCGGGGGTCGAGTTCTGAGGCGCCGCACCGGGGCGCCGCCCCATCGCCGTATACGACGATCCGGGGGATATTTCCGCCACGATGAAACAGCCGTTAACCGAATCTTCAGGGCCTTGTGGTCCAAGGGTATCACGGTACAGGCGGGGACGCCGATGACCGTCCACGGTGAAAGCACCCTGCCTTCCCAGGTCCGCCGGCCCAGGGCAGGGTGCGACCGCCCCTTTCAGCGTGGTGCATGGGCTTCGCCCGTTCGTCGCTGGAAACAGTCCACCGGACTGTTTCCCAGGCGCTCCTCACTCCCCCCCGGAGGCTCCGGCCGCACAGCCGGGCGCAGGGCCGCCCCCTGATGCCGGCGCTGATGATCCAGGGGACCGGCTCGAACGTGGGCAAGTCGATGCTTGTCGCGGGGCTGTGCCGGGCGGCGCGCCGGCGCGGGCTGTCGGTCGCGCCGTTCAAGCCGCAGAACATGTCCAACAACGCCGCCGTGACCGCCGACGGCGGAGAGATCGGCCGCGCCCAGGCGCTGCAGGCCCGCGCCGCGGGGCTGGACCCGGTGACCGACATGAACCCGGTGCTGCTCAAGCCCGAGACCGACACCGGCAGCCAGGTCGTCGTGCAGGGCCGCCGCGTGGCCACCGTCAGGGCGCGGGACTATGCGGCGCTGAAGCCGTCGCTGCTGGCGCCGGTGCTGGACAGTTTCCGCCGCCTTGCCGCCGCCCATGACCTGGTGATCGTCGAGGGCGCGGGCAGCCCGGCCGAGGTCAACCTGCGTGCGGGCGACATCGCCAACATGGGGTTTGCGCGGGCCGCTTGCGTGCCGGTGATCCTGGCGGGCGACATCGACCGCGGCGGGGTCATCGCGCAGATCGTGGGCACGCAGGCGGTCATCGACGCGGGCGACGCGGCGCTGGTCGAGGGCTTTGTCGTCAACAAGTTCCGCGGCGACCCGCGCCTGTTCGACGACGGCTATCGGCTGATCGCGGACCGCACCGGCTGGCGCGGTTATGGCGTGCTGCCGTGGTTTCCGCTGGCCCACCGCCTGCCGGCCGAGGATGCGCTGGACCTGCCGCGCGGGGGCGGCCAGGGCGTCCATGTGGTCGCACTGGGCCTGTCGCGGATCGCCAATTTCGACGATCTGGACCCGCTGGCGGCCGAGCCGGGCGTGCGGCTGACGCTGCTGCGCGAAGGCCAGCCGATCCCCGGCGACGCGGCGCTGGTGATCCTGCCCGGCAGCAAGTCGACCCGCGGCGACCTGGCGTTCCTGCGCGCGCAGGGCTGGGACATCGACCTGGCCGCGCATGTGCGGCGCGGCGGCCATGTGCTGGGGCTGTGCGGCGGCTATCAGATGCTGGGGACGGCGATCGACGATCCCGCCGGGGTCGAGGGCGCGGCGGGCAGCGCGCCGGGCCTTGGCCTGCTGGACATCCGCACCCGGATGAGCGCCGAGAAGCGCGTGACCCGCGCCACCGGCACGGCGATGGGCCACCCCGTCGCGGGATACGAAATCCACGTCGGGCGCAGCAACGGCCCCGACCGCGCGCGCCCCTTTGCCACCCTGGGCGGCGTCCCCGAAGGGGCGGTCAGCCCCTGCGGCCGGATCATGGGCACCTATCTGCACGGCGCGTTCGCGGCGGACGGGTTCCGGCAGGCGTTCCTGGGACGGCTGGGGGCCGCGCCCTCGGGCCTCGACTTCGAATCGGGGGTGGACGCCGCGCTGGACGCGCTGGCTGACCATGTCGAGGCGCATCTGGATGTGGCGGGGCTGCTGGCGGTGGCACGCTAAGGCCCCCCGCGCCGGGGTCGTTGACCGGCCTTTACGCCTCAGGCCAGGGCGGCGGCGACGCGGTCCCACTCGGCGGGCGCGGGCAGGCCCAGCCGCAGCCAGCGGTCGTGCCACGGAAAGATGCGCGACCAGATGTGGCGGCGCGCCAGCCGGTCCTGCGCGGCGACGGCGTCCGGCGTCTCATACAGCCGGAACAGGTGGCCGCCGCCGACCACCGCCCAGCCTGCGGCGGCGGCCAGCGCGTCCAGCCGCGCGGCGTCCCCGGTCAGCCGGGCGGTCGTTGCCGCGGCCCAGTCGTGGTCGGCCAGCGCCGCGCGGCCGATCGCGATCGCCGGTCCGCTGACCGGCCAGGGCCCGGCCATCGCCGACAGTGCGGCAATCGAGGCGGCGTCCCCCAGCACGAAGCCCAGCCGCACCCCGGCCAGTCCATAGAACTTGCCGAACGACCGCAGCACCAGCGCCCCGCCCGGATCGCGCACCAAGGACAACTCGGCCACCGGGTCGGCAAAGCTTTCGTCCACCACCAGCCGCCCGACCCGCCCGGCCAGCGCCCGCAGCGCGGCGGGATCGTGGCGACGGCCGTCGGGGTTGTTGGGGTTGACCACCACGGCAAGGTCGGCCCCGGCCAGCGCGGCGGGGTCCGCCACCTCGTCCACAGTCCAGCCTGCCGCGCGCAGGGCGGCGGCGTGTTCGTTATAGGTCGGGGCCAGCACCCGCGCGCGCCCCGGAGGGTCCAGCCGGGGGATCATCTGGATCGCGGCCTGCGCGCCCGCCACGGCCAGGATCGCGCCCCGCGCCCCCCATGCGCCGCGGGCGGCGTCATGCAGGGCCGCGATGTCGGTGCGGGTCGGCAGCGCCGTCCACGCCGCCGCATCGATGGGCGGCACCGGATAGGGCACGCGGTTGATGCCGGTGGACAGGTCGATCCAGTCCCCGTCCCCGAACCGCGCCCGCGCCGCGTCCAGATTGCCGCCGTGATCGCGCACCATCGTCCCGCCCCGCCGTCGCCGCACGCCCTATGCGCACCCCGCGCGCGGGACGCCCCCGCCTCAGACGCCGAAGCCCGCCTTGACCGGCAGCCACAGCGACAGCGACGGGAATAGCCAGAACACGAACAGCGCCGCAATCAGCAGACCGACATAGGGCGCCGCGCCGCGGATGATTTCCGCCAGCGGCGCGTTCGAGATGCCCTTGATGACGAACAGGTTCATCCCCACGGGCGGCGTGATCAGCGCCAGTTCAAGGTTGATGATCAGCAGGATGCCATACCAGACCAGATTCACGTCCAGCGCGATCAGCGTCGGCAGGATGATCGGCGTGGTGATCAGGATGATGGCGATGGTTTCCAGGAACATCCCCAGCACGAAGATCGCCACCATGACCACGAACAGGAACCCGGTCTGGCCCAGCCCAAGCTGGGTCACCGCCTCGATCACGGCGTTGGGCAGGCGGATCAGGGTGATGGCGTGGCCAAAGACGCCCGCGGCCGCGATGATCATGAACAGCATCGCTGTCGTGTGCATGGTGTCCCACAGGCACCCCATCAGGTCGCGCAGGGTGACCGTGCGATAGATCACGACGGCCACGAACAGCGCGTAAAGCGCGCCGATGCCGGCCGCCTCGGTCGCGGTGAAGACGCCCAGATAGATCCCGCCCAGCACGACGACGGGCATCATCACCGCCCAGATGCTGTCGCGCAGCGCCTGCACGACGCGGCCAAAGCCCTGCCACGGCTCGCGCCGGGTCTGGCCGTGGGCGCGCGCCTGCAGCCAGCTGAACACCGCGAACGCCAGCGCGATCAGCAGGCCGGGGATCACCCCGGCCAGAAACAGCGCCCCGATCGAGGCGTCCGAGACCACCGAATACAGGATCATCGGCCCCGAGGGCGGGATCAGGATGCCCAGCGTCCCGCCGGCGGCGATGATGCCATAGGTGTCGCGCGCCCGGTATCCGAACCGCTGCATCTGCGGGATGGCGGTCGAGCCGATGGTCAGCGCCGTCGCCACCGACGAGCCCGAGATCGCCGCGAAGATCGTGCAGGACAGGATCGTGGCGAACCCCAGCCCGCCCGGCAGGTGCCCGACCATCCGGTTGGCGGTCAGGAACAAATCGTCCACCACGCGGGCCTTGATCATCACATGCGCCATGAAGGCGAACATCGGGATCGCGGCCAGCAGCGGGCTGTTCAGGCTGGCGAACACCGCGTCGCCCATCGCGCCGATCTTGCCCTCGACGATCCACAGCACGCCCATCGAGGTCAGGCCGATCGCCGCAAAGATCGGCATGCCCGTCAGCAGCAGCGCGATCAGCGCCAGGAATGTCAGGGTGATCGTCATGTCCGTCCCCTCAGCCCCGCCACGATCTTCAGCGCCGCGACGACGGCCAGCAGGACGCCGCCCACGACCAGCGGGATCTGCACGACCCACATCGGCGCGCCCAGATAGCCGGGCGAATAGACGCCGAACGACCGCGAGAAGACGACCGTCTCATACCCCGTCCAGGCGATGGCCAGGGCAAAGACGATGACCGCCACATGCCCCAGCACCGACGACAGCCGCCGCATCCGCGCCGAGAACGCGCCCTGCACGATGTCGATGGCGATATGCTCGTCGCGGCGGTGCGCCTCGGCCGCGCCGAACATCACCGTCGCCACGATCAGAAAGCCCACCACCTCTTCGGCGCCGCGCACCGGCGCGCCGAAGAAATAGCGCCCGAACACGTTCACCGCCGTCAGCACCAGCATCGCGACGATGCACAGCACCGACAGCACGCCAAAGCTGCGCGACAGGGTCGCGGCCAGCCGCCCGGCGGGCCCGCGGGGCGGGGCCTCGGGCGGGCTGTCGATTTCGGGATCGCTGCGCATGGGCTTACTGCAGCTTCTGCACCAGCCCCAGCAGGGCCGTGCCGTCGTCGCCCGATTCCGCTGCAAACGCCTCGTTGAAGGCGGGTTGCATGGCGGCGCGGAACGCCTCGTTCTCGGCATCGGTGGCGACGTGGACCTGCACCCCGTGCGAGCGCAGCTCGTCCGGCGCCGATGCGGCGGCCGCCTGCGAGGCGTCCAGCGCCCATTGCGCGGCCGATTGCCCGGCCTGCGTCAGCGCCTGTTTCGACTTGTCGGACAGCCCGTCATGCCAGCCCGGGTTCACATAGCCGTGCAGATAGGCGCCAAGCGCCGGGACGACGACGAAATGGTCCTGCACCTCGTAATACTTGCGCGACACGGCGGCGGCGACGTCGGTGATGGCCGCGTCGATGACGCCGGTGGCCAGCCCCTGATAGACCTCGGACCCCGGCATCGTCACGGTTGTGGCGCCCATCGCGGCCAGCCCGGTGTCGAACGCCGGCCCCAGGCCCCGCATCTTGACGCCCTTGAAGTCGGCCGGCGTCTGCAGGAACCGGCCCTTGGACGTAAAGACCGACGTGTTGGTCTGGAACAGCCAGGCGATGTTCCTGACGCCCTTGTCGGACAGCCGCTGTTCCAGCAGGGCCGCGGCCTCGGACGTGGGCCATTTCTTCCACGCCTCGATCGAGGACATGGTATAGGGGCCGACCGTCACGTTCATCAGAGGCAGCGTCTTGCCCCACTGAAAGTTCAGCGAGAACGCACATTCGATGTCGCCCTTGGCGACCGCCAGGATGTTGTCGTTGGCCTTGACCAGGCTGTCGGCGCCAAAGATCTGGACGTCCAGCTCGCCCTCGGACAGCGTCTCGACCTCGGCCGCCCACTGCTCGACCACCTTGGCGATGTGGTGGGCGGGGGGCAGCTGGTGGCTGCACCGCATCTGGGTGGCGGCCTGCGCCGCCGTGACGCTTGCGGCGGTGGCCAGCAGCGCGGCGAAAAGTTTGGTCATTGCGATCTCCTCCCGTTGTCGCAGTCAGGCTGGCGGGTCAGGCCCGCCAGTCCAGATTTCGTGGCGCCCCGGACCGCGCGATGGCGCCGTAAAGCGGTTCGTCCGGCATCTGCGTTTCGACGATGGACCGGACCGCCGTCAATGCGTCCAGGTCGATGCCGGTGGCGAAGCCCATGCGTTCGCACAGATAGACCAGATCCTCGGTCACGATGTTGCCGGTGGCGCCCGGCGCGAAGGGACAGCCCCCCAGTCCCGCCAGCGCCGCGTCGATGACGCGGGCGCCGTTGTCCAGCGCGGCGGCGGCGTTGGCGATGCCGGTGCCGCGGGTGTCGTGCAGGTGGATGATGAACGGCCGGTCGCCGCACAGCGCGGCCATGCGCGCGCACAGCGCGCCGACCTGGCGCGGCCCGCCATAGCCGACGGTGTCGGCGATCCCCACGATGTCGGCCCCGGCGGCTAGGCAGCGTTCGGCAAGCGCCAGCACCTCGTCGCCCGCGACCTCGCCCGCGATCGAGCAGCCGAACGCCATTGCGATGCCCGCGTTGACCAGCTTGCCCGGCGCGCCCGCGTCGCGGGCGGCGGCGGCGCGGGCGACCAGCGCGAGGGAATCCGCGCGCGAACGGCGGATGTTGGCCTGGCTGTGCGCCTCGGACGCGGACACGACGCAGACCAGCTCGTCCACCGGGGACGCCAGCGCCGCGTCGATGCCGCGTTCGTTCAGCGTCAGCGCGGCGGTGAACAGGCCGGGGATCGCGGCGGCGGCGTCCAGCAGGGCCGCAAGGTCGGCGAACTGCGGGAACCGCGACGGCGGCAGGAACGAGCCCAGCTCGAAATGGCGCACGCCGGCGGCGTGTTCGCGGGCCAGCCAGTCCAGCTTGCCGGCGGTGGTCGGAAACTGCCCGGCGATCTGCAACCCGTCGCGCAGCCCGACCTCGCGCAGGGTGATCCGGTCGGCGGGATAGACCCGCGCCAGCCGGGTCATGCCGCCACCCTGCCGCGGGCGGCGTCGATCTGGTCGGGCGACAGCCCAAGGCGGCCCAGCACCTCGGCGGTGTCCTGCCCGACGGCCGGCACCTCGCCGCCGCCGGTGATCATGGCGCCGTCCACCTCGAACGGCAGCGACGGCGCGCGGAAGGGCGTGCCGTCCGGCAGATGCGACAGCGCCAGCCCGCCCGCCCGCATCACATGCGGGTCGTCATACATGTCCGACGGCCGCGCGATGGGGGAAAACGGGATGCCCATGCCTTCGAAATCGCGGCCCAGCGCGGCCGAGTTGCGCCCGGCGATGGCGCGCGCCACCACCGGCAGCGTGCGCGCCCGCGCGTTGATCTGGTCCATCCGGGTCTGCAGGCCAGGGTCGTCCAGCAGCTCCTGCAGGTCCAGATAGGAACACAGCGCCCGCCACTGTCCCTCGGTCACGGCGCCGACAAAGACCTGATGGCCGTCCAAGGTGTCGAAGATGTCATAGACCGGCCACGAGAAATCGCGTTCCGGCATGGGCGGCGGGTTCACGCCCTCAAGCTCGAACTGGACCATGTGCTGGGCGACCAGCAGCAGGCAGTTCTCGAACAACCCGATGCGGATCGACCGGCCCTTGCCGGTCCGCTCACGCTCCATCAGGGCGGCGACGACGGACAGCGCGCCGAACAGCCCGCCCATGATGTCGTTGGCCGACGATCCGACCCGCAGCGGCCGGCCGCTGGGCCCGGTCATATAGGCCAGCCCTGTCATCATCTGCACCACCTCGTCCAGCGCGGTGCGGTTTTCATAAGGGCCGGACAGGAACCCCTTGTGCGACGCGAGGATCAGCCGCGGAAAGCGCCGGCGCAGGTCGTCGGGATCGGCGCCCATGCGGGCCAGCGACTGGTCGCGGAAATTGTCCACGAAGACGTCGGCGGTTTCCAGCAGCCGGTCCAGCGCGGCGCGCCCGGCGGGCGAGGCGCTGTCGATCTGGACCGATTTCTTGCCCCGGTTGAACAGCGGAAAGAACGGCCGCCCCATGCCCGACAGCGCGCGGGTCTTGTCGCCCTGCGGCGGTTCGACCTTGATGACCTCGGCGCCCAGGAACCCCAGGAACATGCCGCAGGACGGCCCCATGATCATGTGGCTCATCTCGACGACCCGGATGCCGGCCAGCGGCGCGAATTCTTGTGTCATGCGGCCCTCCTGCCCCGGACCCTAGCGGCGGGCGACGTTGCGTGAAATTACAGAGTATGTAAAAAATCGTTCGAGGAATTGGAAAGCATGGACAGCCGCCAGCTGCGCTATTTCGCCGCCATCCACGACGCGGGCAGCCTGTCGGCGGCGGCGGCGGCGGAACATGTCGCCGTGTCGGCGCTGAGCTATCATCTGGCGAACCTGGAATCGGAACTGGGCGTGACGCTGTTTTCGCGCAAGCCGCGGGGGCTTGCGCCGACGGCGGCGGGGCGGCGGCTTTACACCCACGCCCGCGCCGTCCTGCGCGCCATCGACGACGCCAGGACCGACCTGTCCGCCGCGCGCGAGGGGGTGTCGGGCGAGGTGTCGATCGGGCTGGCCTATTCCGCGGTCAAGGCCATCGGGCTGGAACTGGCCCGCCGGGTGCTGACCGATCACCCAAGCCTGCGGCTGGTGCTGACCGAAAGCCTGTCGGGGACGACGCTGCTGCACCTGCAGTCGGTCGATGTCGATCTGGCGCTGGTCTATAACCCGCCGCCCACGCCGCTGCTGGACTGCACCCCGCTGCTCGAGGAACGGATGGTCCTGCTGGGCCGCCCCGACATCGTGGGCGACCGCCCCGATCCCATCACCGTGGCCGAGGTGCTGGACCTGCCCATCATCCTGCTGCGCCAGGGCGTGTCGGCCCGCGCGCTGATGGAGGATTCGGCCCTGCTGCGAAAGCTGGAATCGCGGGCGCGGCTGCAGATGAACTCGGTCCAGGCCATCGGCGCCGCCCTGACCGAGGGGCTGGGCTGCGCCATCGGGACCGACCTGTTCATGCGCGAACGCCTGCAGGCGGGGGATATCGTCAGCCGCCCGATCATCGAGCCGACGCTGCATCGCACGCTGTATCTGTGCCAGCTGACCGACCGCCCGCCAACCGTCGCGCGCGAGGTGATGCACGCGCTGATCACCGAGCTGGTGTTCAAGGCGGTGGCCGACGGCACATGGAAGGCCACGCCGATCGCCCCCGCGCGCGTCAGGCGGCCCGGCTAAAGCGGCGGGAAACCCGCCGGCGCAAGGCCGCCCAGCGCCACACCGGCCAGCACCAGACCGGCCAGCGCCACGGCCCGGCGGAACACCGCCAGTCCCTGCGCCAGCGCCCGCGGTCCGGGGTCCGCCGCCGCGCCGTTGATCCAGGGTTCGGGCGCGATACGGTCGGCATAGGCGCGCGGGCCGGACAGCCGCACCCCCAGCGCACCCGCCATCGCCGATTCGGGCCAGCCGCCGTTCGGCGACCGGTGCCGGGGCGCATCCGCGCGCGCCACCCGCCACGAGGCCGCCGGCCGCCCGCCCGCCAGCGCGATCAGCCCCGCCGTCAGCCGGGCGGGGATCAGGTTCGCGGCATCGTCGATGCGCGCCGCCGCCCAGCCGAAATCGGCATGGCGCGGCGTGCGGTGGCCGATCATCGAATCCAGCGTGTTGACGGCCTTGTAGGCGGCGATGCCCGGCAGCCCCGCCACCGCCCCCCAGAATAGCGGCGCGATGACCCCGTCCGACGCGTTCTCGGCCAGGCTTTCCAGCGCCGCGCGGGCGATGCCGCCCCGGTCCAACCGCTGCGGGTCGCGCCCGACGATCATCGCCACGGCCTGCCGCGCGCCCCCGATGTCGCCCGCCGCCAGCGGGCGGGCCACGGCCGCGACGTGATCGTGCAGCGACCGTGCGGCGACCAGCGGCCAGGCCAGCACCCCGACCAACAGCGCGCCCGCCCATCCTCCCGGCAGCACCCCCTGCGCCAATGCCCCGGCCGCCGCCGCCGCGACCACCAACAGCGCCGCCGCCGTCCCCTTGGCCCGGCGGCCCCGGCCCCGGTTCCAGCGCCGGTCCAGCGCCGCGACCAGCGCGCCGATCCACGTCACCGGATGGCCCACGCGGGCATAAAGCCGCGCCGGCCAGCCCAGCGCGGCATCCAGCGCCAGCGCCGCCAGCATCGCCAGCGCCATCGTCATGGCAGCCCCGCGCGAAACCGCAGGACGCCCGAAAACTCCATGTCGCGCAGCGCGGCGGCCAGCCGGGCGGGGACGGTGCCGGGGGCAAAGACCAGCCCCTGCGCCGACCCGGTATGCGCCGCGACCCAGCCCAGCGCCCCCGTGGCGCGGACGAGGCCCGCGGCCACGCCCCGCGTCCCCAGCCGGCGCGCGGCCGATTCGGATGCCAGCGCCGCCTGCGTGGCCAGATCGGGCCGCCAGCGCGCGACCAGATCGGCGATGTGGGGGAAATCGTCGTCGGCCGGATCGGTGCGCCGGGGCGGGCCGACGAACCCGCCCACGATCTCGCACCTTGCCAGCGGCGCCATGCGGCCCAGAACCCGCCCTTGGCGCGAGGCCCACAGGACGGTCGCCGCGTCGTCCAGCATCAGCGGGTCGGACGCGCCCTCGGCCGCGACGCAGGCCCGCGCCAGCCGCAGGGGATCGCCGCGCCAGCCCGCCGCGCGCGCCAGCGCCACCAGCGCGGCGGTGGACATGCCCGCGCCCCCGCCCGGCGGCGCCTCGGCCCGCAGAACGACGCGGCCCGGCAGCGGCAGGCCCAGCGCCGTCAGGAACCGCCGCGCGCGGGCGGGCGCGACCAGCCCGCCATGCAGCGCAAGGCCGCGCCCGCCTGCGGCCCACGCGGTCACGCCCAGCGCCGGACAGGGCAGCGTCAGCAGCGCGACCGGCCCGTCGGGGCCAAGCCGGCCCTGCAACAGCTCGCCGAAATGACCGGCAACGCGGACCCCTGGCGGCCCTTTCATGCGACGGTCCGGTTCACGCAGGTGACGGCCCAGCCTGCGGGGTGCGCCTCGATCACGGTCAGGGACAGGGGGGCCACGCGGAACGCCAGCGCCCCGGCCGTGCTGCCCGTCGCCCGCGCGATGGCGGCGCGCACGGTGCCCGCGTGGGCCACGACGGCGATGCGGCCGCCACGGCGGGCCAGATCCTCCAGCGCGGGGATGGTGCGGTCGCACAGCGCGGCAAAGCTCTCGCCGCCGGGGGGCGCGGTGCGGGCCAGTTCGTCGGCGGTGATGGGGCCGAGGTCGGGCAGATGGGCATAGGCCGCGCCCTCCCACGCGCCGAAATCCTGTTCCCACAGGCGGGCGTCCTGATCGACGTCGGCGCCGGGCCACAGCGCCGCCGCCGTCAGGCGGCAGCGCAGCGCGGGGCTGGCGGCGATGCGGTCCACCGGCCCCGCAAGCGCCGCCAGCGCGGCGGCGGCCGCCGCATCCACCGCTGCCGACACGTCGCGCCGCCCCGCCAGCCGGCCCTGATCGTCCGACGGCGCGTGGCGGATCAGGATCAGCGTCGCGACGCGCGGCGCGGGCAAGGGGGCGGGCAGGTCGGGGGGCGGGATCACGGTTTCCTGCTTTCGGCGGCCCCGCGTTTCTGCTTTGTCGGGGCGCGGGGAACAAGACCCGCCCTGCCCCAACCCCACCCTCACGCCCCATTCCCCGCGAAGCGACCATGACCCGCATCACCCTGATCACCGGCGGCGCCCGGTCCGGCAAAAGCCGGATCGCCGAGACGCTGGCCCTGCGGGCGGGCCGCGCCGTCTATCTGGCCACGGCCGAGGCCCGCGACGCCGAGATGGCCGACCGCATCAAGGCCCACCGCGAGCGGCGGGGGCCGCAGTGGACCGACCGGGCCGCGCCCCTGGACCTGCCCGCGGCGCTGGCCGAAACCGACGGCATGGGGCCGCGGCTGGTCGACTGCCTGACCCTGTGGCTGACCAACCTGATGCTGGGCGGCCACGACATCGACGCGGCCGCCGCCGCCCTGCTGGCCGCGCTTGGGACCGCCCGCGATCCCGTGGTCCTTGTCACCAACGAGGTCGGCGCGGGCATCGTGCCCGACAACGCGCTGGCGCGGCGGTTCCGCGACGCGGCGGGGCTGTTGAACCAGCAGGTCGCGGCGGCCGCCGACCGGGTGGTGCTGGTCGCCTGCGGACTACCGCTGGTCCTGAAGGGACCGGCCCTGGATAAGGATTGACGATGAGCCTTGATTTCGCGGCGCTGACCGCCGACCTGACCGCCCCCGACGCCGCCGCGGTGGACGCCGCGCGCGCGGCAGGACAGCCTGACCAAACCCCCCGGATCGCTGGGCCGGCTTGAGGATCTGGCGGTGTTCATGGCCGGCTGGCAGGGCACCGCCCGCCCCCGCATCGACCGCGCGCAGGTGATCGTCTTTGCGGGCAACCACGGGGTCTGCGATCAGGGCGTGAACCCGTTCCCGCAGGCGGTGACGGCGCTGATGGTGGACAATTTCCGCGCTGGCGGCGCGGCGGTGAACCAGCTTGCGCGGGTGGCCGGTGCCGACCTGTCGGTCGTGGCGCTGGATCTGGACCGACCCACCGCCGATTTCACCCAAGGCCCGGCAATGGATGACGCAGCCCTTGCCGATGCGCTGGACCGCGGCCGCGCGGCGGTCGATCCCGCCGCGCAGGTGGTGGCGCTGGGCGAGATGGGGATCGGCAATTCCACCGTCGCGGCCGCGCTGTGCGCGGCGCTGCTGGGCGGTCCAGCCGGGGACTGGACCGGCGCGGGCACCGGCGCCGATGACGCGACGATGGCGCGCAAGCGCGCGGCGGTGACGGCGGGTGCGGCGCGCGCCCGCGGCCTGCCGCCGCTGCAGGTGCTGGCGGCCATCGGCGGGCGCGAGCAGGCGGCGATCTGCGGCGCGATCCTTGCCGCGCGCGCGGCGCGGGTGCCGGTGATGCTGGACGGCTTCATCTGCTGCGCGGCGGCGCTGGTGTTGCACGCGGCCGACCCGCGGCTGCTGGACCACTGCCTGATCGGGCACGCCAGCGCCGAACCGGGCCACGCGGCGCTGTGCGCGGCCTTGGGCAAGCAGCCGATCCTGGATCTGGGAATGCGGCTGGGCGAGGGGTCCGGCGCCGCTGTGGCGCTGTCGATCCTGCGCCACGCGCTGGCGATGCACGACGGCATGGCGACATTCGCCGAGGCGGGCATCGGGTGACTCGACCGGGGCAGGCGCATCGGGTGCGGCCCCGGCTGGATCAGGCGCGTCTGGCGCTGGCGCTGCTGACCCGGCTGCCCGTCGGGCGGATCGGGACCGCGCCGCCGATGGGGGCGTCGGCCTGGGCCTGGCCGCTGGCGGGGGCGGTCGTCGGGCTGGCGCAGGCGCTGGTGCTGGCGCTGCCGCTGGCCGCGCCGGTCGCCGCCGGGCTGGCGGTCGCCGCCGGGCTGGCCCTGACCGGCGCCCTGCACGAGGATGGGCTGGCCGACCTGGCCGACGGGCTGTCGGGCGGGCGCGATCCCGAGGGGCGGCTGGCGATCATGAAGGACAGCCGCATCGGCGCGCATGGCGCGGCGGCGCTGGTCGTGGCGCTGGGTCTGCGCTGGACGGCGCTGACGCTGCTGGCGGGCTGGGACACGGCGGATGCCGCGCTGGCGCTGGCGGCGGCGGGGGCGGCCAGCCGTGGCCTTTTGCCCGCGATGCTGCTGCGCTTGCCGCTGGCCCGCGCGGGCGGCTTTGCGGCGGCGGCGCGGGCCGGGCTGACGCCCGCCGGTGCCGCCGTGGCGGCGCTGACCGGCGCGGCGATGCTGCTGGCGGCGGGGCCGTGGGCGCTGCCGCTTGCGGCGCTGGCGGCGGCAGGGATCGCGGCGCTGGCGCTGCGGCGTCTGGGCGGGATCACCGGCGACGTGCTGGGCGCGGCGCAGGTCGTGGCCGAACTGGCGGCGCTGGTCGTGCTGACCGCTTAGGTTGTGAACCCATAAGTGCATTTCCGCAAAGTGGCCAATCTGCGGAAAATCGGCGCGCAACGACCTCGCGGCAGTGCACCCCGCCTGCTCAAGGCTGTGGATGCGGGCTTATGAGTCCGCAACCCAGACCGCCGCGCGCCGCGCCTTGATCCGCAGCCAGACGAGGGCCACCAGCCACAGCGCGGCGATCACCCACAGATCGACCGCCAGCAGGCGGCCCCAGCCCGCGCCCGGCGGCGTCATCGCCATCGCGTCGCCCAGCACCGACAGCAGCACGCAGGCGACAAAGCTGACCAGCCCGCCGCGCCCGATGACCGCCAGCGCGCGCCCCGGCCCGGTCGCCGCCGCCCATGAGAACAGCCCCGACAGCGGCACGGCGACCAGCCAGCTGGCCGCCATGATCGCCGCAAAGCGCACCCAGTCCAGCGACCATTTGTCCACCGAGCCGACGGCGTGCCACATGGCGTCGGCCAGCCGCTTGCCGTCCGGCCCCATGCGCCACAGCGTCACCATCCCCAGCGAGTAGATCGTCACCACCGCCGCCAGCAGCGTCAGCGCCGCGGCATGGCGGCGCAGCGCCGGCATGAAGCGGTGGCGGAACAGCCCCATCGCCACGCCCGCGTGAAACAGCATCTGCCAGCCGAAGGGGTTGAACAGCAGCCCGCCCTCGACCCGCTGGTTGGGCAGGGCGGCGTTCAGCGGCACCGCCACGGCCCACAGCGCCAGCGACCCGGCGGCGAACCGCCACGGCCAGCGCAGAAGGACCGGCACCGTCGCCGGGGCCAGCGCCAGCAGGATCACATACAGCGCCAGAACGTCCAGCAGGTTCGGCTGCATCCACAGCAGGGCCAGCGTGCCCAGATAGCCCAGCGGGTTGTCGATCACCCAGTTGCCGTATTCGAACCAGACCGCGGTGTGGACCAGCCCCGCCTCGCTCAGGCCCCGCGACAGCAGCGCCAGCAGGACGCCGCCGATGACCAGCGCCAGCCAGACCTGCCCCGCGCGGCGGAAAAACCGCCATTGCGCGGCCGCCAGCCCCTGGCGCGCCTGCACCTTGGTCCAGACCATGCCGACCAGGAACCCCGACAAAAGGACGAACAGCTCGGCCGCGTCGAAGATCGCGAAGTTGGTCAGCGTGACCATCCGCAGAACGCCCAGCGGCATGTGGTCCAGCATGATGCAGGCCAGTGCATAACCGCGCAGCATGTCCAGCGCGCCGATGCGGGCGGCGGGCTGCGTCATTCCGGCAGGGCGGCCCAGCGGTCCAGCAGCGCGGGGTCGGTCAGCAGGGCGGCGCGCTCGGCGCGGTCAAGGAACTCCAGCGCCTGCCGCTGCGAGGTCGCGGCCCCGATCTTGGCGGCGGCGGCGATGGCGGGCAGGCGTTCGGCCGCGGGCCGGTCGGGCAGCGGCGGCAGCAGGGCCGTGTGGGCCGCGCGCGCGGCCGGGTCGCGGGCCAGCGCCAGCGTGGCGTCGGCGGGCGGGCGCACGCGCCGGGCGTGGGCCACGGCGGCCGACAGGACGGGGGGCACGGACCGTTCCTCGGGGGTGACCAGCAGGCCGGCCAGCCGCGCCCAGCGCCCCAGCACCGCCGACGCCGACCAGCGCGAGGTCAGCGGCGCCAGGATCAGCCCCGCCAGGATCGGCGATAGCCAGATCAGCTGGCCCGGCGACAGCACCGCAAGGATCGCCAGCGTCACCAGCCCCGCCGCGACATGCATCCAGTGCCGTCGCAGGACCAGCGGCCACGGCGGCATCGACCCCTTGCGCACCTGGCTTTCCCAGCCCGAGTTGCGGCCCTGCAGGATTTCCAGGATCTGGCGGGTCTGGATCAGCATCTGCACGGGCGCGATCAGCGCCGACATCACCGTCTCGAACACCGCCGACAGCAGCACCCGCGACCGGCCGCCCGACGCGGCGGCCAGCGGGCGGCGCCACGACCGGAAGATGGCGATGGCCTTGGGCAGCAAAAGCAGCGTCATCGCCGCCGCGAACAGCCATTTCATCCGTGCCGCGTCAAAGGTGGGCCAGTCGGGAAACAGCTGGAAGGTCGAGGGGAAATACTGCGGCTGCGACAGGATCACGTTGGCGGTCAGCGCCATGCCGACCAGGATCATCGCCAGCCACACCGGCGACATGACAAAGCCCAGCACGCCGATGGCGAAATGCGCCCGGCTGACCCAGGTGAACCCGCGCGCGCCGATCAGGCGCAGGTGCTGCAGGTTGCCCTGCGCCCAGCGGCGTTCGCGCACGGCCATGTCCAGCAGGGTCGGCGGGCTGCCCTCGAAGCTGGCGCGCAGATCCCAGTCCAGCCGCACCTTCCAGCCCGCGCGCGCCAGCAGCGCCGCCTCGACGAAGTCGTGCGACAGGACCGTGCCGCCCCAGGGCGCCTTGCCGGGCAGTTCCGGCAGGCCGCAGCATGCGGCGAATGCGGGGACGCGGATCATCGCGTTGTGGCCCCAGAAATTGCCGTTGTCGCCCGACCATGCGGCGACGCCGCGCGCGGTCGGCGGACCGTAGAAGCGGCCGGCGAACTGGATCACGCGCGAAAAGATCGTCTGCCCGCCGGTCAGCATCGGGATGGTCTGGATCAGCGCCAGCGCGGGGTCGGCGGCCATGCGCGCACTCATCGCGGCGACGACCTGGCCCGACACGACGCTGTCGGCGTCCAGCACGACCATCTGGTCATAGCGCCCGCCCCAGCGGCGCACGAACTCGGCGATGTTGCCGGCCTTGCGCCCGGCGTTGTCGGTGCGGCGGCGATACCAGACCGGGATGGGCGCGGCCGCGCGCAGGGCCGCGACGGCCAGCGTCTCGCCAGCGAAGAACGCCGGGTCGCGGCTGTCGGACAAGACGAAGATCTCGGCCCGCCCGGCCAGCCCCGCGGCCGCCATCTCGTCCGCCAGCGCGGCCAGCAGGCCCATGCTGTCGCCCGCATCCTCGTGATAGACGGGCATGACCACGGCCACACGCGCGTCCCCCGGATCGGCCGGGGTCTGCGGCTGGCGCGCGACCAGCCCCGCCAGCATCGAACAGAAGCTAAAGCCGACCCACGCGAAGGTCAGCGTGAACAGCCCCAGCAGCGCGTATTGCAGCGGCTGGATGCGGTCGCCGAAGACCAGCAGCATCTGCCAGCAGCCCAGCGCCGTCACCACGGCGGTGCCGCCGAAGGCGATCAGCCGGGCGGCGCGCACGTCCGGCGTGGCGGGCTGGCGGGCGGGGCCCGGGGGTGGGGCGGCGCGGAAATCCTGCACCGGCATCGCCAGCGGCGATTCCGGCGGCACGGCGGGCGGCTGGGCGGGTGGATCGGCGGCGGCGGCGGGCGGCGGGCCGGGGTCGGCCGCTGTCACCGGCGGCGGCTGCAGGGGCGCGCTGTCCATCCGGTCAGCCCCGCGTCCAGCGCGCCAGCCACGTCTCGCTGAGCGCGCCGGCGGGGCCGTTCAGCACCGCCGACAGATCGGCCAGTTCGGCGCCGTCGTCCCGGAACTCGAACGCAAGGCGCATCACCCCCTGGTCGGGCAGGCGCACCAGATGCAGGTGGTCCACCTGCCCGGCCGAGGCGGTGACGGCGGCGACCGGATCGTCCGCCCCCATGAACAGCGCCAGGTCGAAGTCGATGACATAGCTGCGCGCGCCGCGCGCGTTGATCGACTGCCCGGTGCGGGTCTGGCGCACGCGGGCCAGCGGCGCATCGTCGGGGGGCACCGCGCCGAAGGTCAGGTCATAGGCGAAATCATGGCGCTGCCCCGCGGCCAGGGCCACGGCCGGCTGCCAATAGCTGACGATGTTGTCGTTGAACTCGTTCTCGACCGGGATCTCGACCAGCGACACCGCGCCCTGCCCCCACAGGCCGCGCGGCGCGATCCACGCCGAGGGCCGCAGCTCATACCGGGCCTCGGCGTCCTGATACGCGGCAAAGTCGCGCTTGCGCTGCGCCAGCCCGAAGCCGCGCGGATTGTCGTCCACAAAGGCCGACATCTGCAGCGTCGGCGGGTTGATCAGGTGCCGCCACAGCCGCTGTCCGGTGCCGGTCACGATCTGCAGCCCGTCGCTGTCGTGGACGGCGCTGCGATAGTCATCCTCGCCCGCGCCGTCGCCCGGTCCGAACCAGAACATCGAGGTCAGCGGCGCGATGCCCGCCTGCGCCAGGTCTCGGCGGGGAAACAGCGCGGCGCGCGTGGCGATGACGGTGTCGTCGCCGGGGGTGATGACGAACTCATACGCGCCCGCGACGGACGGGCTGTCCAGCAGCGCCTGAACCGTGACCGCGCGGTCGCGCGCACCGGGCCGGTGCAGCCAGAACTCGCGGAAGACGGGGAACTCTTCGCCCTCGGCGCTGCCGGTGCCCAGCGCAAGGCCGCGGGCCGACAGGCCATAGCGGGCGCCGCGCGACAGGGCGCGGAAATAACTGGCGCCCTGAAAGACCGCCAGCTCGTCCAGATGATCGGGCCGGTTCAGGTTGGCGCGCAGGCGGAACCCCGACCAGCCCATGTCCCCGGCAGGCATCGCCGCGGCGTCGGGCGGGAACGAGATGTCGTCGAAATCAAAGACCGAGGGGTCGAACGGCAGCGCGCGGACCGCCCCGTTTTCCACGAGGTTGATGGTCACGGGGTCGGTATACAGCATCCCCGGCGGCAGCAGGTCCAGCCCGAAATCGGGCAGCCGCCACGGATCGGCCTCGCGCCGGAAGCGGATGCCGCGATAGGCGTCATAGCCAAGGTCGGCAAAGGGCGCGGCCAGCGTGGCGTCACGCCGCTGATGCGCCTGCCCGGCCAGTTCGGCGGCGCGCGCCACGACCTGGTCAAAGCTCCACGCGGGGGCCACATCGGCGGGGTCGGTGGCGGGGATCGCCGCCGCCTGCGCGTGAACGGGACGGGCGCCGCGGGGCGTCAGGCCCAGCGTCGCGGCAGCGGTCATGGAACCAAGGAACAGGCGACGCTTCACTTGCAGGCATCCGACGGGGGAACGTTGCCAGCCTTAGCGCAGGTCCGCAAGCGCGGCAACATTCTTGGCCGGTTATCCCGCAGCGCCGCGCCTATTCCAGCAGCAGGGGTAGCGTCGCCCGCAACAGCGCCATGCCGCCGGGTTCCCAGCCCAGCGCCGCCACCACCCGAGGGCGTCCCGCCGCGCCCGCCTATGCCAGCAGCTGGGGCAGCGTCGCCCGCAACAGCGCCATGCCGCCGGGTTTCCAGCCCAGCGCCGCCAGCCGCGCGCAGCCCATGACCGACAGCGCGCCCGCGTCGGCGCGGGGCGGCGGCGGGTGCGGGCAGCCGGTCAGCTGCTGGACCCCGCCCAGCAGGTCGTGGCGGTCCAGCACCAGGTCCGACACGTTGAAGACCCCCGAGGCCCCGCGGTCGAGGACCAGCAGCGCGGCGCGGGCAAGGTCGGCGCCATGCACCTCGGTCGCGACGCGGGGGGCGATAGGGCGGCCGGCACGGTAATCGGCGAACAGCCCCGCCCACTTGTTGGCGCGGCCCGGCCCATAGACGCCGGTCGCCCGCAGCGCCGCGCCCTGCGCCGGCAGGGCGGATTCCGCCTGCGCCTTGACCTGCCCGTAAAGGCTGGCGGGGCGCGCGGCCGTGCCATCGGGCAGCGCGGTGCCCGCGGGCCAGCCGTCATGGACCGCGCGCGAGGACAGGAACACCACCCGCGCGCCCGCCCGGTCGGCGTCGTCGAACAGCCGCAGCGTGCCGTCGCGGTTGGCCGCGACGAAGCCCGCCGGGTCGTCGCCTTCACCCCCGCGATACCGGCCGGGCGCGTGGGCCAGGGCCGCGTGGATCACCGCGTCGCAGCCCGACAGGGGCGCGGGCTGCCCCAGCCGCCAGCCGGGCAGCGCCTCGACCCGGTGCCCCGCCGCACGGGCGGCATCGACCATGAATCCCCCGACGATGCCGGTCGCGCCGGTGATGGCGATCCTCATGGATCGGGCAGGCCGCGAGGGTCGGGAACAGGGCCGTCGCCCGCATAGGCGCGCCACAGCTCGATCAGCGGGCGCAGGCGGTCGGCCTTGGCGTGGTCCTGCCACGGCTTTTCATACTGGAAATGCAGGATCTTCACGTCACGCCAGCGCCACAGGCCGGGCAGGTTGAACCACGCATATTGCAGCATGTTGAAGAACACCGGCAGCCCGTGCCAGTCGGGAAAGTAATGCTCAAGGAACGTCTGGTCGGTGCGCCGCCAGAACGCGCCCGGCACGTCCAGTTTCGCCAGCATGTCGGCGAAGGTCGCGGGGTCCGGCCGCGCCGTGAACACGCCCGAGTTCATGCGGTGGAAATCGGCCAGGCTTTCATAGACGTTCGGCGCGGCGCAGAACTGCGGATAATCGAACAGCCGGTCCACGTTCTGCAGCACCAGCGCGTCGGCGTCGATGAAGACGACGCGCGCGTAATCCAGCTGCCACAGCCGCAGCTTGGCGAAATTGTCCAGCGGCGTGTGAAAGGGGGGCTTTTCGCCCTTGGTGAATGCCGCGCGGCCATGCAGCGCGTCCCGCGCGTGGGCGGCGTTGAAGGCGTCCGAGGTCGGCAGCAGATCGCAGCGCACCAGCCGCGCGCCCAAGCCCGCCAGCGGCGCAAGGTCGGCCGCCGCCACGTCCGTATGCAGGACGCAGATGTCGGCGTCCGTCCCGGACAGCACGATGGACCGCACCAGCGCCCGCGCGCCCAGCGCATAATCGACGTTCGTCACCAGCGTGACGAACGCCCGGTCGGACCGCGCGGCGCGGTCCGGCGTCAGGCCGTCCAAGATCAGACCGCCTTCAGGCGCTTGCCTTCCGGGTCGTGATCGACGCGGCGGGCGATGTCCTTGGTCCAGGCGCTGACGGCGGGGACGCGGGTGCGGTCGATGCGGTGGGCGTATCTGCGGGCCACGTCCACCACCTCGGACAACAGCCCGTCCTGCAGCGTGGTGGGGTTCAGGCCCAGCGACAGGAACTGGTCGTTCTTGACGATCAGGTCGTTCTCGTCGGCCTCTTTGCGCGGGTTGGGCAGGAACTTGACCTCGGCCCCCGCCAGCCCGGCGACCAGCTGCGCCAGGTCGCGGACGCGGTGCGTCTCGGTCATCTGGTTGAAGATCTTGACCCGCTCGCCCGATTTCGGCGCATCCGACAGCGCCAGTTCCACGCAGCGCACCGAGTCCTGGATGTGGATGAAGGCGCGGGTCTGCCCGCCGGTGCCGTGGACCGTCAGCGGATAGCCGATGGCCGCCTGGATCAGAAAGCGGTTCAGCACCGTGCCGTAATCGCCGTCATAGTCGAAGCGGTTGATCAGCTGTTCGTGCCGCCGCGTCTGGTCGGTGTGGGTGCCCCAGACGATGCCCTGATGCAGGTCGGTGATCCGCAGCCCGTCGTTCTGGGCATAGAACTGGAACAGGATCTGATCGAGGCTTTTGGTCATGTGATAGACCGATCCGGGCCGCGTCGGATACAGGATCTGCTGGTCGCGCTTGCCGCTGGGCGTGTCGATCTGGACGTCCAGATAGCCTTCGGGGATCGGCGCGCCCACGCTGGAATAGCCATAGACGCCCATCGTCCCCAGATGGACCAGATGCGCGTCGATGCCGGTTTCCACCAGCGCCGCCAGCAGGTTGTGCGTGGCGTTGACGTTGTTGTCCACCGTATAGACCTTGTGGCGGTCGGTCTTCATCGAATAGGGCGCGGCGCGCTGTTCGGCGAAATGGATGACCGCGTCGGGACGCACCTCGGCCAGCCATGCTTTCAGCCGTTCGTATTCCGTCGCCAGGTTCAGCAGGTGAAAGTGGATGGTGCTGCCGCTTTCCTGCCGCCAGATGCGGCAGCGTTCCTGGATAGAATCCATCGGCGTCAGCGACTGCACGCCCAGTTCGGTGTCGATCCAGCGGCGCGACAGGTTGTCCACGATGTGGACCTCGTGCCCCAGGCTGGACAGGTGCAGCGAGGTGGGCCAGCCCACGAAACCGTCGCCGCCAAGAACCGCGATCCGCATCCCGAACTCCTTAATCAAGATCCGCGGGCGGGTTACCCTGCCGGCACGGGGCTGTCGAATGAAGAAATCATGACAGACCGGCGGCTTGGCGACAGTCTGCCCACTTGCCAGCGGAACGCGTCAGGCCGCGACGCGTTCCCGCACCCGCCCGCGCGGGGCCAGGGCCGGCCCGCGCGCCCGGGCCCGCCGGTCAATAGTCGCGTTCATAGAACACGCCGATGGTGCTGTCGCCCTCGCTGCCGATGGCGCCGCGGGCGGTCACGGCGTCGTTGATGTCCAGGTTCAGGTTGATCGTGGACTTGCCATCGGCATCGACCGACAAATCGGTGTAAAGGTTGCGCGACAGATACTTGCCCGCACGCACCGAGACGTTGCCCTGGTCGTCGGTGGCAAGGTCCAGGTCGTCCAGCCCGACCGAGTTGCGGATGCCCGCCACGATCCCCTCGCCGCCGCGCCCGGCCAGCACCGCCAGCGCGTTCGCCAGCTGCGCGGCCTGCAGCGGGCTGATCGTGTCCAACCCGCGGCCGAACAGCAGCTGGGACAGCACCTCCTCCTCGGGCATGTCGGGGACGGATTCGAAGGTGATCTCGGGGTCGCGGATTTCGCCGTCGATGATGATGCGGGTGACGATGCCGTCCTGTTCCGTCTGGGCGACCAGCCGCAGCACGGGCACCAGGCTGCCCTGCAGCTCGATCAGGCCCTCGGTCATGTCGAAGCGCTTGCCCAGCAGGTCCACCCGGCCGCGGATCAGTTCGAACTGGCCGACGGGCACCACGTTGTTGGCGCGCCCGGTCAGGCGAAGGTCGCCGCCCAGTTCGGCGTCCACGCCGCGGCCGCGCACGAAGATCTGGTTCGGGGCCAGAATGGTCAGGTCCAGCTGCGCCTGAACGGCGGGCGGGGTCGCCGGGGGGGCCTGCATGCCCGCGATGCGGCTGTCGGCCGAGGGGAAGGGCAGCAGCCCCGCCTTGGCCCGCGTCGCCCGCACCGCGGGGGCGTCGTTCAGATGGGTGATGTCGGGAATCGCGCGCGCCCCGCCCAAGCCGGTCGAGGGGATGCGGATTTCCGTCTCGCCCAGCCGGATCGTGCCCGCGATCAGCGGCCCTTCGGCGAGCGCGCCGCTGACGGTCAGGTCGCCATAGGCCACGGTTTCGTAAAGCGTGGGGTCGCGCAGCACCACGCCGTCCAGGCTGACCCGCAGGTCCAGCCGGGGCGATCCGCCGCGCAGGTCCACGGGACCGGTCACGGCCAGCCGCCCCCCCGCCGCGATGGCGCCGCGGGCATCGATCTGGATCAGCCCGCCGTTCAGGTCGGCGGTGGCCGACAGGGTTTCGATGCGCAGGCCCAGCTTGGGGTCCGACAGGCGCGCGTTCGGCAGGCGGACCCGGCCGGTTACGTTTTCCAGCGCGGGCCGGCCGTTCAGACGCAGGTCGAAATCGACCGGCCCCTCGACCGAGCGGACGCGCAGCAGCGGGTTGACCAGCGCCGCGTCGCTGACCCCCGACACCCGCAGGTCGGCGGTCGAGAAATCGCGCGCCGCCGTGCCCGCGATCTGCGCCCGCGTGCCGCCGGGCGCGGTCGCCGACAGATCGACGCCATACTCCGTGGCGCCCTGCCGGACGGTCCCCGTCACGGTCGCAGGCCCCGGAAAGCCGGGCGCCAGCAGGGCAAGATCGGACAGCGCGGCATCGACCCGCAGGCCGCGTGCCGGATCGCCCTCGGCGTTCACGCGCAGCTGGCCGTTGGCGGCGTCCAGCCGTTCCACCGTGATCGCGCCCGCATGGGTGCGCCGCGCGGCCAGGTCGAACCGCGTTTGCCCCGCCAGCAGCGCATCCGCCGCGGGGTTGCCCACGCGCAGGCCCGACGCGGTGCCCTGCGCCGTCAGCCGCGTGCCCGCGCCGTCGTCCACGACCGTCGCGGCAGCCTCGATGGCGCCGCCGAAGCCCGCGCCCAGAAACCCGATGCTGGCGGCCCGCAGTTCCGCCGCGACGTCGGTGCGGCCGTTGCCGATGGTGCCGCGCGCCACGGCGTTCAGCCGCGCGTTGTCGACGGTAGCGTCCTCGATGGTGAAGACGCCGCCCCGCTGGCTGCCGCGGACGGTCAGCCGCGTCTCGCCCGCCAGCGCCGCGTCGGCCTGCGCCTGCCCCAGCGACAGGTCGCGCGCCACGCCGTCCACGACCAGCCTGCGCGCGCCGCTGCCGTCGTCGACAAGACTGCCGCTGGCCCGCAGCGACCCGCCCCAGCCAAGGCCCAGCGCGGCGAGGTTGCGCAACTCCGCCTGCGCGCGCAGGTCGGTGTCGTCGGGGCCGATCACCCCGGTCGCCAGAATCTCGGCCTGTTCGTTGACCAGCCGCAGCGTGTCCAGCGTGATGCGCTGGCCTGCCTGCGTGCCGCGCAGGCGGATGTCGGTGACGCCGGTCAGCGCCCCGTCCACCTGCGCCTGCCCCAGCGACAGATCCGTGCCGCGCCCGGACAGATCGAACACCCGCTGCCCGTTCTGGTCGGTGACGCTGCCGTCCAGCGTCAGGGCGCCGCGCCAGCCGCGCCCGAATGCCGCCAGCGAGCGGACGTCGGCCGTCGCCGTCAGGTCGGTCACGCCCTGGCCCAGCACGCCCTCGACCGTGGCGGTCATCTGCTGGTTGGACAGGTCCAGGTCGCGGATGGTGACGATGCCGCCCTTTTCCTCGGCCGACAGGGCAAAGCGGGTGGTGCCGGTCAGCGCGCCGTCCACGTCCTGCTGGCCCAGGCGCAGCTCCTCGCCGGTGCCGGTCATCTCGATGAACCGCACGCCGTCCGCCTCGCGCGCGGTCGCCTGCGCGGTGATCGCGCCGGACAGGCCCTGCCGCAGGACGCCCAGGTCGGGGATGGCCAGGTTCAGCCGCGCGTCCAGCGCATCGGCGCCAAAGCGCCCGGTGCCGTCAGCGGTGATCTGGGGGTTGGCCACCCGCAGCGTGTCGATCACGAAGGCGCCGTCCTGTTCCTGCGCGATGGCCGTCAGGTTGGTGCGGCCGCGCAGCAGGCCGTCCAGCTGCGCCACGCCGACGACCAGATCGGTCGCCTCGCCCGACAGGGTGACGCGGCGGCTGCCGGGGGTGCCGGTCACCGCCGCCTCGGCCACCAGGCTGCCGGCCATCGCGGGATCGGCGTCGGTCAGGCTGGACAGGCGCAGGTTGGCGCGCAGGTCGGTGGTGTCGCTGTTGATGACGCCGCGCGCCTCGGCGGTCAGCCGCTGGGCGTTGACCGTCAGGTCGCGGATCTCGATGCCCTCGTCGTCGCGCCGGGCGCTGGCGGTGATGGTGGATCGCCCGGCCAGCAGGCGGTCGGCCTGCGGCTGGTCCACGGTGATGTCGGTGCCGGTCAGCGCCACCTCGGCGTCAAAGCCGCGGGTCAGCACGGTGTAAAGCCCGGCCACGGTCCCCTCGGCCCGGCCGCTCAGCGGGCGGCCGGCCAGCGTGGACAGCCGCGACAGGTCGTCATAGCGGGCCGCCAGATCGCCCGACAGGGTGATGCCGCTGCCCAGCCCGTCGGCGCGGATCACGCCTTCCAACCCGTAATCGGCCCCGCGCAGGACGAAATCGTCGAACTCGACGGCGTTGCCGGGGGTCAGGTCGAACCCCGTGGACCCCTCGATCCGGTCGCCCAGCGCCTGCGTCAGCCCGGCATCGGCCAGGGCCAGCCGTTCCACCGCAAAGCCGATGCGGCCCAGCACCTCGCGCAGGTCGCCGTCCTGCAGCCGCACGGTGCCGGACCCGTCCAGCGTCAGCGCCCCAAGGCTGGTGCCGTTCTGCGCCAGATCGCCCAGCCGCCCCTTCAGCGTCCAGCCGTCGCCCTGGGCCGCGTCATAGCTGATCTGCAGGCTGCCCGAACGCACGTCCGTCGCCGTGCCGCCGAACGGCAGGCGCACCGGCAGGCGGGTCGCGCCCGCGTCCTGCCCCAGCGTCAGCAGCACGACGACCGACTGCGGCGCGCCGGCGCCGGATGTGGTGACCGACCCGGTCAGGTTCAGCGCCTCGGTATCGACCAGCAGCACGGGCAGCGACAGCCGCCCGTCCTGCCCGCGCCAGCCCTCGGCCAGCAACTGCGAGCTTGCGCCGAAGAAATCGCGGTTGTCGGGCGGCAGCAGGCTGGCCACGTCGCCCGACAGTTCCAGCCGAAAGCCGGTGCCGGGGGTGCCGTCGTCGCCCGCCTGCGAGCGCGCCGACGCGCGGCCGGTCACGCGGTCCTGCCCGTCGGTCGCCAGCCTTATGTCGGCGGCAAAGTCGGCCACCGGCCCCTCGCCCCTGATCTCGGCGTGGACCGAGGGGCGGCCATAAAGGTCGATGGCGTTGGCGAACAGCCCGCCCTCGGCCTCGTCCAGCGTCAGGTCCAGTTTCAGGTTGGTGGTGGCGTTGGAATAGGCGGCGTCCAGCGCGAAGACGCCGCGCTTGCCGTCCACGCGGTTGATCGCCAGCTGCGCGGCGCCCTCGCCGCCCGCCAGGTTCATGCGCCCGTCGATCGACACCACCGCAGCCTCGCCCAGCACCGGCTGGCCCAGGTCGACGCGGCCGGCGCTGATGCGGGCGATGTCGATGCCGACCGGCAGGGTGGGCAGGGCAAAGTCGCGCACCTCGGCCCGCGGGCCGGTCTTTTCGCTGCGGGGCAGGCGCGGCAGCAGGATCTCGGCGGCGGAAAGCTCCTGGATCTCGATGCGGCGGGCGAACAGGGCGGAACGGTTCCACTGGATCGCGCCGTTGCGCAGGGTGATCCAGACGCCGTCCGCGTCCGCGATGGTCAGCTGCTCAAAGGTCGCGCGCGAGGACAGCGCCCCCTGGAACCCGGTGATGACCACCTTCCGCCCGGCCGACGACAGGTTGTTTTCCAGAAAGCGCGTGATGAAGCCGCGGTCGTCGTCCACCTCGGCCGACAGGTCGGCGGCGTCGGCGGCAAGGCCTTGGGCAGGCACGGCGGGCGTGTCCTGCGCCCGCGCCGTGGCGGGGGGCAGCGCCAGCATCAGCGCCGTCAGCAGCACGAGGACCGGGGCCAGCAGGCGGAAAAGTCTTGCCATCAGAACGCCTGCCCCAACCCCAGATAGACCTGCACGCCGCTGCCGGTGTCGCCCTGCACGGGTGCGGCGACGTCGAACCGCAGGGGACCGATGGGCGTGGTGTAACGCACGCCGACGCCCGCCCCCGCGTGCCAGTCGCTGTCCTCGCCAAAGCCGCTGCCGGCCCACACCCGGCCCGCATCGGCAAAGGCGGCGATGCCGATGCGCTCGCGCACCTGGACGCGCAGCTCTCCGGTCAGGTTCACGATGCTCATCCCGCCGGTCTTGATCGGGCCGTCGGGGCCGGGGATCACCTCGACCCCCAGCGATTCATAGGGCTGGCCCCGGACCGACCCGCCGCCGCCGGAATAGAACAGATAGTCGCGGGGCGTTTCGGCGATGTCCGGCCCCCAGACCGACCCGGCCCGCGCCCGGCCGGCCAGCGTGAACCGGTCGTCGGCGCCGAAACTGCGATAGGCCCGCGCCTCGGCGTCGGCGCGCAGGCCCGACCCCGTCTCGTCCAGCCCCGAAAAGGGCGTCACGGTGCCGGTCAGCCAATAGCCGCGCTTGGCGTCCGTCGGTTCGTCCCGGCGGTCCCATGTCACCGTCGCGGGCAGCGCGACCACGGTGAAATCCGTGGTGCCGGTGTCGTCGGTCACGCGCGACTGGCGGTATTCCAGCTTGACGTCGCCGGTCAGCCGCTCGCTTGGCAGCCAGGTGACGCCCAGCCCGATCACGCCCAGATCCTGGTCGTAATCCTCCTCGCGCAGGCGTTCGGCCTGCGCCGTCGCATAGGCGGTCAGGTCGGGCCGGAAGGACGCCGGCCGCTCGAGCCTGACCGAGAACTGATAGTCCCGCCCCGACGTGCCCGAGCCGATGTCCTTGGTCCGGCCGTCCACGCGCAGGCGTTCCGCCCCGCCCAGCAGGTTGCGGTGCATCCAGTATCCCGACACCATCGCGCCGTCGGTGCTGGAAATCTCGAACCCGGCGCCGACGCGGCGGGGTTTCTGTTCGACCACCGTCAGGTTGACGTCCAGCGTGTTGCCGGGGCCCAGCGTTTCCGCCTCGTCCAGGGTGATGGCCGAAAACACGCCCGAGCGGCGCAGGCGGCGGCGGACCGTCTCGATCTCTTCGGGGTCATAGCGGGCGCCGATGGGAAAGCCGGCCATCTTGTAAAGCCGCGCGGTCCGCAGGCGGCTGTTGCCGGTGGCGCGCAGCTGGCCAAAGGTCACGGCGGGACCGGGGGCCAGCGCGATGCGGCTGTCCACGGTGCGCGATTCGTGGTCGGCCACGATGGCGGTCTGCGCCACGTCCGCCTTGGCGTGGCCCGCGTCGCGCCAGCCGTCCACGCCGGCGCGGGCCGCGTTCTTCATGTCGGATGTGCGCGCGACCTCGCCCCGGCGATAGTCGTCGGGCAGTTCCGTCGCGGGCGCGACCGGCGCGATGTCGGCCCGCGAATAGCGGAAGCGTTCGCCCGTATCGACGTCCACGATCACCTGCCGCACGACGGCCGGGGCGTCCAGCGGCGCGATGCCCGCGGCCTCGACCCCGTCCAGGCGGATGTCGATGACCGCGTCATACAGGCCCGCATCATACAGCGCGCCCAGGATGCGGGCATAATCGGCGCGGGCGGCGGCCAGGATGTCCTGCCCGGTGATGCGCCCCTCGGCCAGCGACTCGGTCAGCAGCGAGCTGTTGCGGATCTGGCGCTCCACCGCCTCGTCGCCGTTCGACAGCCGGAATTGCAGGTCCACGGGCGAGTTCGCGACCGGATCGCCGCCCCCGAACAGCCGCGTGAAGGGCGAGGACACCGCCCCCGCGCTGCCGGCCGAACCAGACCCGCCCGATCCCGATCCGCCCGATCCCGACTGCGCCAGCGGCGACCCGGCCGTCAGGCAGCCCGCCGCGATGACCGCGATACCCGTGGCGATACGTCGTGCCATGCCTGCCCTGCCCGCCGTCTTGTGTTTTGAGGGCAGTCTTGCGCAGACCCGAACCGGAATCCAGTGCGCGCAGCCGCAATCGCGCGGGTCGGTGGGAAAAATGCCGACGGGCGGGGCCGCGCATCGGACGCAAGCGAGTTGCGGGGCCTGCGCCGCATCGCCGCGGCGAAGATGTCATGGGTCCGGCTTATCCGGCGCGGGCTGGACGGCCGGGGCCGGCCCCGCGCGGGACGCCGAACTTTGATCGACCACGGGTCACGGACCCGATCCCCGATGACGCGGCGTCACCCCGCAGGCTCACGCGGTTGTCAAGCCTGGATTGCGCACCGGCCGCCGTTTTTTGGAACCTGCCGCGAAAATGGCGCGTTCGTCCCGTGAACCAGCGGCGAAACGGCCGCGTAAATGTGAAAAAGAAAGGGACAGTGCCATGACCAGACTGCGCGTCGCCCTTGCCGCCCTGATCGTCGCGCTGCCGGTCAGCGCCGCCCAATCCAGCATCGAACGCCCCGCCGCACAGGCGCAGCCGGTCAAGGGCTGGTCCGCCGTCGCGGGCCTCAGCGGGGCCGAAGTGCTTGACATGGCGCGCACCCTGCCGCGCACCGCCGACGCCGCGGGCGACCAGCCGTGGTGCGACAGCGCCGCCGCCGTCCAGCAGTCCCTGGACGCCGAGTTCGACGAACGCATGGTCACTCGCCGGGGCGACGGCACCCAACTGTGGGGATCGGACGTGATGGGAACCTGGACGGTCGTGCTGGCCCGCGCCGACCAGACCAACTGCATCATCGCGTCGGGCATCGGCTATCAGGACGGGGCGAACCCCGGCACCTTCTATGCCCAGGTCGGCCTGACGGGGTGACGGCGCCGACATTGCCGCGTTGCTTTTCGGGGCGGCCTGTGACAAGGCCGCCCCCGACACGTTCCCCCATTCCCGCAGGCTGACCGATGACCCCGACCATGACCGACGGCGATTTTCTGGTGCGCGATCCGGCGCTGGCCGACTTTGGCCGCAAGGAACTGGACATCGCCGAGACCGAGATGCCGGGCCTGATGGCGCTGCGCGCCGAATACGGCAAGGCCCGGCCGCTGGCCGGCGCGCGCATTGCGGGCAGCCTGCACATGACCGTGCAGACGGCCGTCCTGATCGAGACGCTGGTGGCGCTGGGCGCCGAGGTGCGCTGGGCCTCGTGCAACATCTATTCGACGCAGGACCACGCCGCCGCGGCCATCGCCGCCGCGGGCATCCCGGTCTTTGCCGTCAAGGGCGAGACGCTGCCCGAATACTGGGCCTATACCGACCGCATCTTCCAGTTCCCCGACGGCGCAAACCTGATCCTGGACGACGGCGGGGACGCCACGCTGTATATCCTGCTGGGCGCGCGGGTCGAGGCGGGCGAGACCGCCCTGATCGCCGCCCCCCAGAGCGAGGAGGAGGAGGCGCTGTTCGCCCAGATCCGCAAGCGGATCGCCGAGACTCCCGGCTGGTTCGCCCGCCAGCGCGACGCGCTGCGCGGCGTCAGCGAGGAAACGACGACCGGCGTCCATCGCCTGTATGACCTGCATAAACAGGGGCTGCTGCCCTTCCCGGCGATCAACGTCAACGACAGCGTCACCAAGTCCAAGTTCGACAACAAATACGGCTGCAAGGAATCGCTGGTGGACGGCATCCGCCGCGCGACCGACGTGATGATGGCGGGCAAGGTCGCCGTCGTCTGCGGCTATGGCGACGTGGGCAAAGGCTCGGCCGCCAGCTTGCGCGGCGCGGGCGCGCGGGTCAAGGTTACCGAGGTCGATCCGATCTGCGCCCTGCAGGCCGCGATGGACGGGTTCGAGGTCGTGCGGCTGGAAGACGTGGCAGACAGCGCCGACATCTTTGTCACCACCACCGGCAACAAGGACGTGATCCGGATCGAGCACATGCGCGCGATGAAGGACATGGCCATCGTCGGCAACATCGGCCATTTCGACAACGAGATTCAGGTCGCCGCGCTGCGCAACCACAAATGGACCAACGTCAAGGACCAGGTGGACATGATCGAGATGCCCTCGGGCAACCGCATCATCCTGCTGAGCCAGGGCCGCCTGCTGAACCTGGGCAACGCCACCGGGCATCCGTCCTTTGTCATGTCGGCCAGCTTTACCAACCAGGTGCTGGCGCAGATCGAGCTGTGGACCAAGGGCGACGAATACCGCCCCGGCGTCTATATCCTGCCCAAGGCGCTGGACGAAAAGGTGGCCCGGCTGCATCTGGACAAGATCGGCGTCAAGCTGACCGAACTGCGCCCCGAGCAGGCCGACTATATCGGGGTGCCGGTCAGCGGCCCGTTCAAGTCGGATCATTACCGGTACTGACATGCTGATGCTGTGGCGCTGCGCGGGGATCCTGTCGGTCGGGCTGGCGCTGGTCGGCACGGTCCTGCCGGTCATGCCCACGGTGCCGTTCCTGATCGTCGCGGCCTATGCGTTCGACCGCTCCTCGCCGCGGTTTCACGCGCGGCTGATGGCGCATCCCGTCTTTGGCCCGCAGATCGGCAACTGGCGCCGCCACGGCGCCATCGCCACCAACGTCAAGATCCTGGCGACGGGCAGCATGGCCGCCGGGCTGGTGGTGACGTTCTTCATCCTGCCGTGGCCGCTGTGGCTGGTGCAGCTGACCGTGATCTCGGCCGTGGCGCTGTTCGTGGTCAGCCGCCCCGCGCCGCCCCCCGCCTGAAAGATCGGCGGGGGCCGCGCGCCTGCGGCACCGGCGCGGCCACGCGCTGGCCTTGCCCCGCCGGTCTGACGAAATCGTGATCCGCCCGCCACTGGGCAGGCCCACGCGCATCGCCGTTCACTGCTTGGACGCCGTGGTCCGCTGTGGCAAGTCTGGTCGCGACCCCTGTTCCCGGAAAGGATCCGAGATGTTCATGCGGATGACAAGCTCTGCCGCCGCGTTGCTGGCCCTGACCGCGCCCGCCCTTGCCGACGTTACCCCGGCCGAGGTCTGGCAGAACTGGGTCGATTACTATCAGGCCAACGGCTATGCCGTGACCGAGGGCAGCCGGGACGAGGCGGGCGGCACGCTGACCATCAAGGACGCGACCTTTACCCATGCCAGCGGCGAAGGCGACGGCGACATGACCGTCACCGTGCCCGAGCTCGTGCTGCAGGAAACCGGCGACGGCAAGGTCCGCACCACCATCGCCGAACGATCCGCCATCACCTTCCGCTACACGGACGAGGAGGACCGCCCCGTCACCGCCGAGGCGTCGGCGACGCTGAAAGGGGCCGAGATCGTGACCGGCGGCACCGCCGCCGACATGACCCACGACGGCAAGGTGGCCGAGGCGGTGGTCGCGCTGGACAAGATCGTCACGGCCGAGGGCGAAAAGACCTTTCCGCTGTCGCTTAAACTGACCGGCACCGCCTATCAGCAGCGCGTCGTGGACGGCGAGATCGTGGCGATCACCTCATCGGGGGGCGTGGACCGCGTCGAGCTGGCCGGCACCGTCACCGAGGACGGCCCCGAGATGGCGGGCACCACGACATTCGCGCTGAACCTCGACGCCGTGCAGGGTTCGGGGCAGGCGCAGCTGCCCAAGGCCGCGCCGCTGGGCGCGGCGGCCGACCTGAACGCGGCGCTGAAAGCCGGGCTGGACGTCGCGGGCACGCTGACGATGGGCGCGCTGGACCTGACCTTCGACCATGCCGGCAAGTCCGAGGACGGCGCCGACCAGACCATCGCCAGCAAGACCGGCGGCAAGGGGATCGAGGTCACCTTCGGCCTGTCGCCGGCGGGCATCAAGTATCAGGCCAGCGGCGACCAGCTGACCTCCAACATGACCAGCAGCGACCTGCCGTTCCCGATCAGCTATGCGCTGGACAGCACCAGCGCCGACATCCAGTTCCCGGTGATGCGGTCCGATACGCCCGCGCCGTTCAAGTTCGCCTATTCGCTGGGCGGGCTGACGCTGGACGACGCGATCTGGGGGATGTTCGATCCGAACGGCACCCTGCCGCGCGACCCGGCATCGCTGGACATCGACATCACCGGGCTGGTCAGGATCGCCGCGGATCTGTTCGATCCCGCGACGCTGAACGCATCGGACGATGCAGACGATGCGCCCGCCGATGATGCCGCCACCGAAGGCACCGACGACGCGGCACCCGGCCAGCTTTCCGACGCACCGGCCGAGTCCGGCGCCACCCCCGAAGCCGAAGCCGAGACGCCCGCTCCGTTCGAGCCTGTCGAGATCACCATCAACAAGCTGGGCGTGCAGGCGCTTGGCGCGCGCATCGATGCGTCCGGCGCGCTGACCGTCCCCGAGGGCGGCAGCATGGACGCGCCGGTCGGCACGATCACCGCCCGGATGGAGGGGCTGAATGCGCTGATCGACAAGGCCGTCGCCTTCGGCCTGATCGGCCAGGACGAGGTCACCGGCTATCGCATGATGCTGGCGGCCTTTGCCAAGCCCGCCCCCGAGGGCGGCGACGCGCTGGTCAGCGAGTTCGAGTTCAGGGAAGGCGGCCAAATCTTTGCCAACGGCCAGCAGGTCCAGTAACAACGGGCCAGGGACGTTTCGCGGGGCCGGACGCTGTCCGGCCCGCTTTTTTTTCATTTCACGGCCGCGGATCGCGGCAAGGCGGGCCCATGACCGGCGCATCCTCTGACCTGCAAGGGCTGACCCGCGCGCTGCTGGACGCCGCACGGGCCGCCGGCGCGTCCGAGGCCGACGCAATGGCGGTCGAGGGGGAATCGCTGTCGGTCAACGTCATGGGCGGCGCGCTGGAACACGCCGAACGCGCCCAGGGGGTCGAGATCGGGCTGCGCGTGCTGATCGGCGGGCGGCAGGCCAGCGTCTCGGCCAGCGAGGTGTCCGACCGCACCATCGCGGAAATGGCCGCCCGCGCCGTCGCGATGGCGCGCGAGGCGCCGGTGGACGACAGCCTGGGTCTGGCCGACCCCGACCAGCTTGCCGACGCGCGGGCGGCCGCCGACGGGCTGGAACTTGACGACAACCAGCCGCCCCCCGCCCCGCCCGAACTCCTGGACCGCGCCCTGCGGGCCGAGGCTGCGGCGCTGGCGGTGTCCGGCATCAGCATGGTCGAATCGGCCAGCGCCGCAGTGACCCACCGCCGCCTGTGGCTGGCCGCGACCAACGGCTTTTCCGGCGGCTATGGCCGCAGCGGCCATTCCGTCTCGGCCGTGGCCATCACCGGCGAGGGGCTGGGGATGGAACGCGACTGGGCGGGCGAAAGCCGCGTCTGGGCCGCCGACCTGCCCCCGCCCGAGGACATCGGGCGGCAGGCCGGCGAACGCACCGTCGCCCGGCGCGGCGCGCGCAAGCCGCCGACCGGGGCGTTCCCGATCCTTTACGACGAACGGGTCGCGGCCTCGCTGATCGGGCATCTGCTGTCGGCGGTGAACGGCGGCGCGATCGCGCGCGGCGCAAGCTGGCTGCGCGACGCGCTGGACCAGCCGGTGCTGCCCGCCGGCTTCGACCTGACCGAAGACCCGCGCCTGCCGCGCCACCCCGCCTCGCGCCCCTTTGACGCCGAGGGGCTGGCGACGCGCGCCCGCGCCATCGTGGCGGACGGCGTGCTGCAGGGCTGGACGCTGGACCTGGCAACGGCGCGCAAGCTGGGCATGGCGTCCACCGCCAGCGCCGTGCGCGGCATCTCGTCCCCGCCCTCGCCGGGGATCAGCAACGTCACGCTGACGCCCGGCGCGGCCTCGCCGCAGGCGCTGATCCGCGACATGGGGCGCGGGCTGGTGGTGACCTCGATGCTGGGGGCGTCGGTCAATCCGACGACCGGGGACTATTCGCGCGGCGCGGCGGGGTTCTGGGTGGAAAACGGCCGGATCGCCTGGCCGGTGAACGAATGCACCATCGCGGGCAATCTGCGCGAGATGCTGATGCGGATGGTCGCCGCCTGCGACCTGCCCGCGTGGCGGTCGCACCGCGTGCCGTCGCTGCTGGTCGAGGGGATGACCGTTGCCGGGGACTGACCTGACCCTGCTGGTGCAGGCGGCCGAGGCCGCCGGAGAGGTGGCGCTGCGCTTTTGGCGGGGCGAGCTGAAAAGCTGGGACAAGGGCGGCGGCGCGGGCCCGGTCAGCGAGGCCGACCTGGCCGTAAACGCGGCGCTGGAACAGCGCCTGCGCGGCGCGCGCCCCGATTATGGCTGGCTCAGCGAGGAAAGCGCCGACGACCCGTCGCGGCTGGACGCCGAGCGTTGCTTTATCGTCGATCCGATCGACGGCACCCGCGCCTTTATCGCCGGGCAGGAAGGGTTCGCGGTCGCCATCGCCGTCGCGCAGGGCGAGTGCGTCACGGCGGGCGTGGTCCACATGCCCGCGCGCGGCATCACCTATGCCGCGCGGGCGGGCGGCCCCGCCACCCGCAACGGCCACCCCATCGCGCCGCGCGAATCGGCCCTGCACGGCGCGACGGTCCTGACCAGCAAGGCCGCGCTGGACCCGGTCCACTGGCTGGGCGGCCGGGTGCCGCCGGTGCGGCGCGAGTTCCGCCCGTCGCTGGCCTGGCGGCTGTGCCTGGCGGCCGAGGGGCGGTTCGGCGCCGCCCTGTCCATGCGCGCCGCGTGGGAATGGGACATTGCTGCGGCCAGCCTGATCGCCGAACGCGCGGGCTGCGCCGTCACCGACCGGCACGGCCGCGCCATGCGGTTCAACCAGCCCCGGCCGCTGGTCGACGGGCTGGTCGTCGCCGCCCCCGGCCTGCATGCGGCGCTGCGCGCGGCGATGGCGCCGGACGACGGCGACGGCGCGACCGCGGCCGACGCCCGCGCCGCCGCCCGCGATGCGGGGGCCGAAATCGCGGGCGCCGGAACAGCCGGGCAGCCGCCGTCGGGCACCCCCGCCGATGCGCCGGCCCGGCCCACCCCCGCAAAGGATGCGCGATGACCCGCCTGCCCCCCGAGACGCGCGACCGGCTGGCCGACGCGATCACCTTTCACCCCGCCAACGCCGAGGCGCGGCTGTTCCGCGAGGCGCTGGGGCGGTTCGCGACCGGCGTGACCGTGGTGACGGCGCAGGGACCGGAGGGGCCGATGGGGATGACGGTCAACAGCTTCACCAGCGTCTCGCTGGACCCGCCGCTGGTGCTGTGGTGCCCGGCGCGGTCGTCATCCCGGCACGACGCCTTTGTCGCGGCGCGGGCCTGGTCGGTCCATGTGCTGGGGGCCGAACAGCTGGAAATGTGCCTGCGCTTCACCCGCGGCGGCGCGCAGTTTTCGGGGCTGGACGCGAGGGCGACCGACGACGGCGCGCCGATCCTGCCGGGGGTGGCGGCGCGGTTCGATTGCCGCGCCCACGCCAGCCATCCGGGCGGCGACCATACGGTGCTGATCGGGCAGGTCGCGCGGGTGACGGTCGCCGGGCCGGACGATCACCCGCTGGTCTTTGCCGCCGGTCGCTTCGGCGCGTTCCAGCCCGACATCGGCTGAACGGTCAGCCGACCGGCTCAAGCTGGATCGGGGGCAGCGGCTCAAGCGGCGGCAGCGGCTCCAGCGGCGCCGAAAAGATCGGGTCGATCCGCGGCGCGGTGGTCGCGACCGTCGCCCCCGGCCCGCCCAGCACCGCGATCTGTCGCGCAAGCTGCGCGATGGCCTGGTTCTGCGCGGCCGCGATGGCGGCGGGCGGCGCGATGGCGGTCGTGCCGCGGCCGCCGATCCCGCCGCTGCCCGCCCCGCGCTGCGCCACCGGCAGGGCGACCCCGATGTCAAAGCGCCGCGCGTGGTTCGCTCCGCCCGCCGTGTCGTTGGCGACGTAATACGCGCCCGCCAGCCGATAGACGCCGTCGCGCTGCGCCAGCGCCTTTTCCACCCGCACCTCGACCCGCCGCCGGGGCGGCTCGGCCAGCGGCCAGGGTTCGGCGATGACGGTCGCGCCCGACAGGTCGGAAATCGCCCGCGCCAGCGTCAGGGTAAAGGCCCGTTCCGGGGTGTCCGCCCACAGGTTGCGCGGGTTCGACCGCACCGCGCCATCGGCGGTCTGCCACGACACCTCGCCCGCCGCGGCGTATTCGGGCAGCGAGACGTCCTTCAGCTCGGCCGTGCCAAGGGCATTGGCGACCTGCGGACCCGACGCGGGCGGGTCGATCAGGTAACGCCCGGTCTTTTCGGGGTTGGAACAACCGGCCAGCAGGGCGGCGGCCATCATCAGGGGCAGGGCATGGCGCATGTCTATCGTCCCAGCAGGAAGGCGCGCGGATTGCGCTCGATGGTGGCGGCAAGGCTGCCAAATCTTTCGGCGGCGCGGCGCAGGCTGCGCATGGTGGCGACCGCCTCGGTGTTGAAGGCGCCGCGTTCGCCATAGGACGCGATCACCACCTCGGCCCGGGCGGCCAGCTGCTGGAACCGCAGCGACAGCTGCGGCAGGGTGCGGGCGGCCTGCGCCACCTCGTCCATCGCCCGGCGCGCGGACGCCAGCGCGGCGTTCAGGTTGCCGGCCGCGCCCCCCTGACGCAGGTCGTTCAGCAGGCCCGACGCCGCCTGCAGCGTGTCCGACAGGTTGCGCGGCAACTGCGCGGCATCCTCGGACCCCAGCATGGCGCGCAGGTCGTCCACCACGCCCTTGGCCGAGGCGCTGATGCCGTCCCAGTCGAACTCGTCCACCGAGGCGGCGGCGGCGTCGATCTTCTCGACCATCGCCGGCACGTCCACCGCCGCCTCGCGGATCGAGGTCGCCGCCGCGCCCGCGTCATCGACGAACTGGCCGATGCGTGCGCCCAGCTGGTTGCCGTTCAGGTCGGCGGCGATGGCGCCGATGTCGGTCGCGGCGGTGCCCACGCTGTCCACGGCGGCGGCCAGCTTGCCGGGCAGCGCCTGCGCCGCCTGCGTGCCGATCACGGCGCGCACGTCCGCCAGCGCCTGCTGCGCCTGCGTGCCGATGGCGGCGAAATCGACCCCGCCGACGGATGCGGCGGCGGCATCCAGATTGTCGATGATGCCCGGCAGCTTGTCGGCCGCGCCATTCAGCTTGTCGGCGATCTGGTTGGCCTTGTCGGTCGCGCCCGCGATATTGGCGACCGCGCCGGATTGGCGCAGTTCCTGCGCGGCGGTGCGCAGTTCGGTCATCGTGACCTGCGCCTCGTCGATGGTCCGGCGCAGCGATTCCGGGATCGCCCGCGTGTCCTGCGAGCTGGCGATGGCGGTGACGCTGTTCATCATGTCGGTGGCCGACTTCAGCAGCTCCTCAAGCTTGAGGTTGCCGATGCGGCTCATGAAGCCCTGCGCCGTGGTGGTGATGTCGGACAAATCCGGGGCGGCCGACGGGATGATCGGAAACGGCTGCGCGTCGGCCACGATCCGCGCGGCGGGCGCATCGGGCAGGTCCACCAGTTCCACCATCAGCGAGGTGCCGAAGAACCCCGCCCCGGTCACGCGGGCGCGCAGGCCTTGCGCCACCCGTTCGTTCAGGAACGCCAGCGCGTCCGCCGGACCGGCATCCTGCGGCAGGCCCATGCGCTGCGGCGACAGCGCGATGGTGATGTCCTGCAGCACCTGCCCCGCCTGCCCCTCGGCCCCCGGCACGACGCGCACCGACAGGCCGCTGACGCGGCCGACGGTCAGGCCCTGGAACTGCACGTCCGCGCCCTCGGCCAGGCCGCGCACGGCCTCGGTCATCAGGACGGTCAGGCGCAGCTCGTCGCCGGGGGCGGTGGCGAACAGGCTGTTCTGCGCGGTCTGCTGGTCGGGCTGCAACTGGAACACATGACCCTGTTGCACGGGCTGGCCGCCCGACGACAGCGTGGCGAACTCGGCCCCGCCCTGCAGCAGCGACGAGACCGAGTTCACGTTCAGCGACACCCCCTGCGTCCCCAGCGAGACGGAAAACCCGGACGTGTCCCAGAACACCGTCGCGGTCGTCAGCCGCTGGTCGTGCGGCGATTCGATGAAGACGTCGGCCGCGACGGTTTCATCGCTGTCCGACAGGCGCAGGTTCTGCATCCGCCCGACCTGCAGCCCGCGGTAAAAGATCGGCGCGCCTTCGGTCATGCCCTTGGCGTTCGTGGCGGCCAGCACGACCCAAGTGCCCTTTTCATTGCTGCGCGTCAGGGGCGGGCGGTCCAGCCCGTCGTGGATGGTCAGCGTCGCGTCGCCCGGCTCGCTGTCCCAATACCCCTCGATGAAGGCGCCGGTCAGCACCGTGTCCAGCCGCGAGATTCCTTGCGTGGACACCTGCGGGCGCACGATCCAGAACTCGGCCGCGTCGTCGATGAACTCGGCGATGTCCTTGTCCACGCGGATCGCGACCACGACGCGCTGCAGATCCTGGGTAAAGCGGACCGATTCGACGCTGCCCACGGTGATCTCGCGGAACTTCAGCGTGGTCTCGCCGGGGGTGATGCCGGTCGCGTCGGTAAAGGCGACCTGCACCAGCGTCCCGCGCCCGGTATAGGCGTTCCACGCCAGCGCCATCGTGACCAGCAGCGCGATAATCGGCACCGCCCAGATCACCGACACGCTGGCGCGGGCCGCGCGGGCGGCGGTGCGGCGCACCGGGCTGGCCGGACGCAGCGCCGCGGCGTCAGGGCGCGCGGCGTCGCCGTCTGGCCCCGCGCGGGGGTCGGTGACGGGCGGCGGTCGGTCGGTCATGCGGCGGTCCTGTCCCTGCGGGTCCGCAACGGCAAGCCGCGCCAGATCAGCCGCGGGTCGAAGCTTTGCGCGGAAAGCATGGTGAAGGCAACGGACAGCGCAAAGCTGACCGCCGCCGGGCCGGGATGGATGGTGGCGACAAAGCCCAGCTGCACCAGCGCCGACAGGATCGCCACGACGAACACGTCGATCATCGACCAGCGGCCGATGAACTCGATCGCCTCAAGCGCGCGCAGGCGCGTGTGCGCGGCCTCGACCGTGGCCGGGCGGCCGGCGACGCGCGCCAGCCACGCGATGACGATGAACTTGCCGATGGGCACGATGACGGACGCCACGAACACGATGGCGGCGACGCCATAGCTGCCGTAATGCACCAGTTCGATCACGCCGCCGATGATGGTGGCTTCCGAACTGCCGCGCAGCCCGGCGAAGGTCTGGGTCTTCAGCATCGGCAGCAGGTTGGCCGGGATATAGAAGATCAGCCCCGCCGCCAGCCACGCCCAGACCGCCTGCAGGCTGCGCCGGTCGGGGCTGGACAGCCGCGTCCCGCAGCGCCCGCAGGCGGCGCAATCCTCGGGCCAGACCCGGCCGCAGCCCCGGCAGCCGACCAGCCCCGCGCGATGGGCGGTCAGGACCGGCGCATCGTCGTCCGCGTCGGGTGCGCGCATCAGGCGCTGCCCGGACGGGCGGCGGCGTCGCCGCCCCCCTCGACCGCGGCGCGATTGGCGGCAGCCGCGGGGGCGTCGGGCACGACCTCGCGCCCGTCGGTGGATGCGCCGCGATCCTCAAGCGTGTCCCAGATCGAGGTCGAGCAGGTGAACGCGTCGCTGGCCGCGCCGACGACGATCAGTGCGCAAAAGGCCCAGAACGCCGGTCCCAGGCTGACGTTCGCCAGCCCCGCCACCTTGACCAGCGCGACCGAGGTGCCGATCACGAAGATCTCGGCCATCGACCAGGGGCGCAGGATTTCCGACAGCCGGAACGCCGCGCCGGCGTGGCGCGCGGGCAACCCCTGTCCCCGCATCGGCAGCAGCACATAGACCAGCAACGCCGCCCGCAGCGCCGGCAACGCCACGATGAAGCCCAGCACCGCCACCGTCAGCGGCATCAGCCACCCGTCCGAAAACGCCATCGCCACCCCGAACAGCGACGTGGCATTGCCGAACCCCATGCGCGAGATTTCAAGGAACGGGAAGAACACCGCCGCGACCATCAGCACCATCGAGGTGACGGACAGCGCCACGATCTGCGTGAACGCCCCCTCGCGCGGGCGGGCCAGCACGGTATGGCAGCGCACGCAGCGCGCGGTTTCGCCGGGCGTCAGCTCGGTTTCCACGTGCAGGGCGTCGCAGCGCGGGCAGGCGATCAGCCCCGCGCCGGTCCGGATGTCATAGTTCCCCGCCTCGATCATGGCGCACAGGATAGGGCCGCGCGGCGGCGACGCAAGTGGGCCGAAAGCCGGCGCGCCTTGCCCCCGCCGCGGCCGCTGCTAGGTTTCGGCGCAAGGGGAGGCCGCCATGACCCATGACGTCATCATCGCCGGCGCGGGCAGCGCCGGTTGCGTTCTGGCCGCGCGCCTGTCGGAAGACCCGCGCCTGCGCGTCCTGCTGATCGAGGCGGGCGGACGCGACAACTATCACTGGATCCACGTGCCGATCGGCTATCTCTACTGCATCGGCAACCCGCGCACCGACTGGATGTATCGCACCGTGCCGGAACCCGGGCTGCACGGGCGGTCGTTGCTGTATCCGCGCGGTCGGGTGCTGGGCGGATGCAGCTCGATCAACGGGATGCTGTATCTGCGCGGGCAGGCCGCCGACTATGACGGCTGGCGGCAGATGGGCTGCACCGGCTGGGGCTGGGACGACGTCAAGCCGATGTTCCTGAAATCGCAGGATTACTTTGCCGGGCCGTCCGACGACCACGGCGCGGGCGGCCCGTGGCGGATCGAACGGCAGCGCCTGCGCTGGGACATCCTGGACGACTGGGCCCGCGCCGCAGAGGCCGTGGGCATCCCCGCCAGCGACGATTTCAACACCGGCGACAACGAGGGCGTGGGCTATTTCAAGGTCAGCCAGAAGGGCGGCTTCCGCGTCTCGACCGCCCGCGCCTTTTTGCGCCCGGCGATGCGGCGGCCGAACCTGACCGTGATGACCGACCGCCAGGTCCGCCGCGTCGTGTTCGACGGCGACCGCGCGGTGGGCGTCGAGGTCTTTGCCGACGGCGCGGCCGAGGTGCTGCGCGGGCGCGAGATCGTGCTGTCGGCGGGCGCCATCGGCTCGCCCCAGATCCTGCAGCTGTCGGGGATCGGGCCGGGGGCGCTGCTGCAGGACATGGGCATCGCCGTGCGCCGCGACGCGCCCGTGGGCGATAACCTTCAGGACCATCTGCAGCTGCGCTGCGCCTGGAAGGTGTCCGAGGCGCGGACCCTGAACCAGCTGGCCCGGCGCTGGTGGGGCAAGGGGATGATCGGCGCCGAATACATGCTGCGCCGCACCGGCCCGATGAGCATGGCGCCCAGCCAGCTTGGCGCGTTCGCCCGATCCTCGCCCGATGTGGCCAGCCCCGACCTGGAATGGCACGTCCAGCCCCTCAGCCTCGAGGCGTTCGGCCAGCCGCTGCACGATTTCCCCGCCATCACGGCCAGCGTCTGCCACCTGCGGCCCGAAAGCCGGGGGCATGTGCGGATTGCCTCGCCCGACCCGATGCGCGCGCCGGTGATCGCGCCGAACTATCTGTCCACCCCCGGCGACCGGCTGACCGCCGCCCGCGCGATCCGCATGACCCGCCGGGTCATGGCGCAGGAACCGATGGCCCGCTATCGCCCGCAGGAGTTCAAGCCGGGCATCGCCGCGCAGACCGACGCCGAGTTGGCGGAGGCCGCGGGGCAGATCGGATCGACGATCTTCCACCCCGTCGGCACCGCCCGGATGGGCGCCGACGATGGGTCCGTCGTCGATCCGCGCCTGCGCGTGCGCGGGGTCCACGGCCTGCGGGTGGTGGACGCATCCGTCATGCCGGTCATCGTCTCGGGCAACACCAACGCGCCGACGGTCATGATCGCGGAGAAGGCGGCGGTGATGATGGCCGAGGATTTGCGCGGCATTTGACCCGTTAACCCCTGCGCAACCGCCCGGCTGCTAGAGTGGCTGCGGGTGGACAGCGACAGGGGGTGGCCGATGGCCGCGGGCAAGGGCAATGCGCCCGTCATCATCAAGCGCATCACCGTCTCGGGCGGGGGGGGGCACCACGGCGGCGCGTGGAAGGTCGCCTATGCGGATTTCGTGACCGCGATGATGGCGTTCTTCCTGCTGATGTGGCTGCTGAACGCCACCACCGAAAAACAGCGGCAAGGGCTGGCGGATTACTTCGACCCGACGATCGTGAACGCCTCGGGCGGCGGGTCGGGGATCGAGGGGGGGCAGGCGCCGCAAACCCCCGCCGACGCGGCCGAGGCGTCGGCCGACGCCGCGCAGCGCCAGGATTTCGAACAGGCCGCCCGCGCCATCCAGGACCGCCTGACCGGCAGCGGGGCCGAATCGATGCAGCGCGTGAACCTGCTGCGCCACGTCGTCACCCGCATGACCGACGAGGGGCTGGTGATCGAGCTGGGGGACATCGTGGACGAACCCCTGTTCGCCGGCGAAACCGCCGATCCCACGCCCGTCCTGCGCGAACTGACGGGTATCCTGGCCTCGGTCCTTGGGCAGGTCCGCAACCCCGTCGCGGTCAGCGGCCATGTGCGTGGTTATCCCGAGATGATGGTCGAAGACCCCGCATGGCCGCTGTCGGACGACCGAGCGCATGGCGTGCGCAAGCTGCTGGCACAGGGCGGCATGGACCCCGACCGGGTCAGGCGCGTGACCGCACACGGCGACCGCCGCCCACGCAACGCCAATCCGATGGACCCGGCCAACAACCGGGTCGAGGTGATTTTACTCAGATAGCCCGCCGAAAGGCGCGCGCGTTAGGGGGATGTTAAGCCCCGGCGCGCAAGGTGGCGGCAACAACGACTCAGACAGGGTGACGTGCATGTCGATCTCTTCGTCCCTCAACGCCGGCGTCGCCGGGCTTGCCGCCAACGCCACGCGCCTGGCCGGCATCGCCGACAACATCGCGAATTCGGGCACTTTCGGATACAAGCGGGTGAACACCGAGTTCGAGGGCATGGTGATCAACCAGGCCCGCGGCGCCGGCGTCTATTCGGCCGGTGGCGTGCGCGCCATGACCTCGCGGCTGATCGACGAAAAGGGGGCGCTGATCACTTCGGGGAACGCGCTCGACTTTGCGATCTCGGGGCGCGGGATGCTGCCGGTCATGCCCTCGGTCCTGCTGGGCGCGGGCATGGGCGACCGGCCGATGATGATGACCTCGACCGGGTCGTTCCGCCCCGACGCCGAAGGCGTGCTGCGGACCGATTCGGGGCTGGTGCTGATGGGGTGGCCGGCCAATTCGGACGGCACCATCCCGGTCAACACCCGCGACGCGGTGGGCGGGCTGGAACCCGTCATCCTGAACGCCAACCAGACCTCGGCCGACCCGACCACGGTGATGAGCCTGGGGATGAACCTTCCGGCGATGGACACGCGGTTCGGCGCGCCCGGCGACAGCCTGACCACCAAGGTCGAATATTTCGGCAACCTCGGCACGTCGGAATCGCTGAACATCACGTTCACGCCCACGGTGGCGGGCGCAGCGGGCCTTTCGAACACCTGGACGATGGTTATCCGCGATTCGGCAATGGACCCCGCGTCGAACGTGATCGGGGAATATACGCTGGTCTTCGACGACAGCCAGACGATGGGGGGCACGCTGGCCTCGGTCACCACGGTCAGCGGCGGCGCCTATAACCCCGCGACCGGGGCGCTGGACCTGACGGTGGCAGGCGGGCCGATGACCGTCGGCATCGGCCGGACGGGCGACCCGAACGGGCTGACGCAGCTGGCCGACAGCTTCAAGCCCACGAACATCACCAAGGACGGCTCGCCCGTCGGCAACCTGACCGCGGTCGAGGTGGACGAGAACGGCTATATGCGCGCCACCTACGACACCGGCTTCATCCGCACGATCTATCAGATCCCGCTGGTGGACGTGCCCAACCCCAACGGGCTGATCGCGCTGAACAACCAGACCTATCAGGTTTCGCCCAGCTCGGGGTCGTTCTTCCTGTGGGACGCGGGCGACGGGCCCACCGGCGCGGTCGTGGGTTACGCCCGCGAGGGGTCCACCACCGACGTGGCCGCCGAACTGACCGACCTGATCCAGACGCAGCGGGCCTATTCGTCGAACGCCAAGGTCATCCAGACGGTGGACGAGATGCTGCAGGAAACCACCAACATCAAACGCTGACCGGGGGGCCGCTGCCGCGGCGTGAATGGCCATGAGCCTGTCGAACGCACTCTCGAACGCCATGTCGGGCCTCGCCGCCGCCTCGCGCGGGACCGAGGTGGTGGCGAGCAACCTTGCCAACGCCCTGACCCCCGGCTTTGCCCGGCGCGAGATGCAGCTGTCGCCCCGCCCCCACATCGCGGGCGGCGGCGGGGTGCATGTCGATGGCGTCACGCGGCTGGTCCGCGCCTCGGTCCTGGCGCAGACGCGAATCGCAGGGGCCGAAACCGCCCGCGCCGGAACGCTGGCCGCGTTCCACACCGGGCTCGAAGGCGCCTATGGCATCCCCGGCCAGCCCGGCGCGCTGACCACCCGTCTGGCCGATTTCGACGCGGCCCTGATCGCCGCCGCGGGCCGCCCGGAAAGCGAGACCCATAAGGCGCGCATCGTGTCGACCGCGCAGGCGCTGACCGGGGCGATCAACCAGATCGCGGACGGCATCCAGCAGGCGCGCGGCACCGCCGACCAGGCCATCGCGGCCGACGTGGACCGGCTGAACCAGGGGCTGACCCGGATTGCCGACCTGAACCGCAAGATCGCCGTGCAGCTGGCCAGCGGCGACGACGCGACCGCCCTTCAGGACGCCCGCCAGACCGAGATCGACGCGGTCGCGCAAATCGTGCCGGTTCAGGAACTGCCGCGCGAGGGCGGCCGGGTGGCGCTGTTCAGCGCCTCCGGCGCGGTGCTGCTGGACGGGTCGCAGCCGGTGACGGTCGGGTTCGCGGCCGCGGGACCGATCACCCCGCAGATGGCCGCGGGAACGCCCCCGCTGTCGCGCCTGACGCTGGACGGGGTCGAGCTGACGCCGGGCCAGATGCGGCTTTACGGCGGCGGGCGGATGGCCGCCAACTTTGCCATCCGCGACGACCAGGCGCCGCAGGCGCAGGCCCGGCTGGATGCGCTGGCCCGCGACCTGCACGACCGCTTTGCCGACCCGGCCGTCGATCCGACCCGCGCCGCGGGCCAGCCCGCGCTGCTGACCGATGGCGGGCAGCTTGCCACCGCCGGATCCGAGGTCGGGCTGGCCGGCCGGCTGCGCCTGAACGCCGCGGTCCAGCCCGACCGGGGCGGCGCCCTGTGGCGGTTGCGCGACGGGCTGGGCGCCGCCGCCCCCGGACCGGCCGGCGATTCCGCCCTGCTTGGCGGGATGAGCCAGGCCCTCGCCGGCGCGCGAACGCCCGCGTCCGCCACGCTGTCGCCGGTCGCCCGCACGGCGGCGGCATTGGCGGGCGAACTGACGTCCATCGCCGCCAGCGACAGGCTGGCCGCGGAATCCGTGCAGACCGCGGCCGGTGCCCGTTCGGGCACGTTCCAGTCGATGATGCTGGCGGACGGCGTCGACAGCGACCGCGAGATGGAAAACCTGCTGCAGCTTGAACGCGCCTATGCGTCCAACGCCAAGGTGCTGCTGGCGGTCGACGAAATGCTGCAGACGATCCTGAGGATGACATGACAAGCCCGGTTTCCATTGGCGACCTGTCCCGCGCCACCTATCTGCGGCAGGCCAACGTGCTGCTCAGGTCGCGTCTGACGACCCTGACGCAAGAGGCGACCACGGGCGTCAAGGCCGACATTCCAGCGGCGCTGAACGGCAACATGGGCCATATCGCCCAGATCGAATCGCGCCTGACCGGCCTGTCCGCCTGGCGCCAGAACGCCGTCGCCGCGTCGGCCGAGTTCGCCGGGCTGCAGGACGCGATGGGCGCGATCCAGGACATCGTCGCCGAATCCGGCCCCGCCCTGCAAAGCGAGGCGGCGGTCGCCGATCCGGCCATGCTGGACCTGCGCTCGCGGCAGGCGGCCGAGGATCTGCGCTCGGTCGTGCGGTTCATGAATGTCGATGTCGGCGGCCGCTATCTGATGTCCGGCACCGCGACGCAGACGATGCCGGTGGCCGACCCCGACCTGATCCTTGCGTCGGTCCGCTCGGTCATCGCGGGCCAGCCGACGACCGCCGACATCGTCTCGGCCGTGGATGCGTGGTTCGATGCCCCGCCGGGCGGCGGCGGTTTCGCCGACGCGCATTTCGCGGGACGACAGGGCGGCTCGACCGTGATGGCGGTGGCGGCGGATGCCACGGTCGCGAACAACGTCACGGCGCTGGACCCCGCGTTTCGCGACACGATGAAAGGGCTGGTCTTGGCCACATTGGCGGGCGATTCCGCGCCGGATTTCACCCGGCAGCAGAAATCCGACCTGATCGGGGCTGCCGGACGGCGGCTGTCGGCCGGCAATCATCAGCTGACCGCGCTGCGCGCGACGGTCGGCTTGGCTCAGGAAACCATCGAACAGGCCGACACCCGCAACGGCGCCCAGCAGACCGCCCTGTCGCTGGCGCGGTCCGCCCTGCTGGCGGCGGACCCCTATGAAACCGCCTCGGCGCTGACCGAGACCGAAAGCAACCTGCAGAATCTGTATGCCCTGACCGCGCGCCTGTCGCGGCTGTCACTGACGGATTACCTATGACCCGCCTTTTCCGGCTTGCCCTGATGCTGCTGCTGGTGCCTGTGATCGCGTGGTCGGCGCCGGTCCGCATCAAGGATCTTGCGACCATCGACGGTGTGCGCGGCAACGACCTGGTCGGCTATGGGCTGGTCGTGGGCCTGAACGGCACCGGCGACAGCGTCCGCAACGCCCCCTATACCGAGGAGATGCTGGCCGGGATCCTGGAACGGCTGGGCGTCAACGTCACCGACGAAAGCTTCCGGCCCAAGAACGTGGCGGCCGTGATGGTGACCGGCACGCTGCCGCCGTTCGCGCGCGCGGGCAGCCAGATCGACGTGACGGTGTCCGCGATCGGCGACGCGAAAAGCCTGCTGGGCGGCACGCTGGTGATGACCGCGCTGAACGCCGCCGACGGGCAGGTCTATGCCGTGGCCCAAGGGTCGATCATCGCCGGCGGCGCGTCCGCGCAGGGCGACGGGGCCAGCGTGGTCCAGGGCGTGCCGACGGCGGGCAGCATCCCCGCCGGCGCCCGGGTCGAGCGCGAGGTCGACTTTGACTTCTCAACGATGTCCAGCTTTCGCATCGCGCTGAGATCGGCCGATTTCACGACCGCGGCCCGGATGGAAAAGGCCATCAACGACGACTTGGGCGACGGCGTGGCGACGCTGATGGATTCGGGGACGATCGCGATCGATTCGTCCAGCCTGGGGCGGGTCAACCCGGCGCGGCTGGTGGGCCGGATCGAAAACATCGCGGTCGAGCCGGAAAGCAAGGCCCGCGTCGTGGTCGACCACAAGTCGGGCACCATCGTCATGGGCGAGGATGTCCGCATCTCGCGCGTGGCGGTGTCGCAGGGCAACCTGACGCTGCGGGTGCGCGAAACGCCGATGGTGTCGCAGCCGAACCCGTTCTCGCCCGGCGATACGGTGGTGGTGCCGCGGACCGATGCGTCGGTCACGCAAGAGCCGGGGATCGGCTTTGCCGAGGTCAGCGGCGAATCGTCGCTGTCGGACGTGGTGGCGGGGTTGAACGCGCTGGGCGTCCGGCCGCGCGAGCTGATCGACATCCTGAAAGCCGTGCACGCCGCAGGCGCGCTTCACGCCGAGTTTGTGGTGAACTGAGGCGGCATCGCCGATCCCGGCGGTATTTTCAGGCGCTGCGGTGGTCCTTGTCCTTGCCATTTCCATATGGCGCGGGGGCAACACCGCCTTTGTGCAAGAACGGGCGGCTGCGCTGCAAAGCTGCGGCCGATGCCCAGGGGCGCGGACGCCGCGGAGCGCGCCTTGGCCTTTCCCCGGGTCTCCGCTTAGCCTCGCCCCCGCGTCCGCCTTTCCCTCACTTCCAGCCTCAGCCGCGCCCCCGCGTCCGCCTTCCCCTCCCTTGCAACCTCGGCCGCGCCCCGCCTCAGCCTTCCCCTCACTTCCAACCTCAGCCTCGACCCCGGCACGCTCAGCCCCCGGCTGCGGCAGCGGCAGGCTGTGGACCCGTAAGCCCGCACCCACAGCCTTGAACGGGCGACGAGGACTGCGGCGAGGTCGCTGCGAGCCGGCGTCTCGTGGCGGGCTAGCGGCGCACCGTCTCGCCCGTGCGGACGGGGCGGCCGTCGACCGACAGCTCGATCTCGCCCGAGGGGGTGCGGACGGCGGCGATCTGCCAGGTCTGACCGGACAGCCGCAGGCGGGCGGTGAAACCGGGCCAGTCCTGCGGCAGTCGCGGCTCGATCGCGAAGCCGTCGGGGCGGCGGGTGATGCCAAGCAGCCCCTCGACCGCGGCGCGGTACATCCAGCCGGCGGAGCCGGTGTACCATGTCCACCCGCCGCGCCCCAGCTTGTCGCGGTGGGAATAGACGTCGGCGGCCACGACATAGGGTTCGACCCGATAGGTTTCGGCCGCCGTCGGGTCCAGCGCATGGCTGATCGGGTTGATCGCGTCGAACAGCCGGTGCGCGCGCGTCCCGTCGCCGGACCGCGCCAGCGCATAGACCATCCAGGCCGCGGCGTGGGTATACTGGCCCCCGTTCTCGCGCACGCCCGGCGGATAGGACTTGATGTATCCCGGCTCGGCCGCGGTGTCGCGGAAGGGGGGCGTGAACAGGCGCATGACCTGCGCCTCGCGCATGAACAGCTGGTCAAGGGCCGCGTCGACGCCCTGACGGGCCCGGTCGGCCCGCCCCGCGCCGGAAATCATCGCCCAGCTTTGGGCGATGGAATCGATGCGGCATTCGGCGCTTTCGGCCGCGCCCAGGGGCGTGCCGTCGTCGAAATAGCCGCGCCGATACCAGGCGCCGTCCCAGCCGGCGCCGTCCAGCGCGCGGGCCACGGCGGCGCGGTGAGCCTGCCATGCCTCGGCGCGCGCATCGTCGCCGCGCGCCCGCGCCACCGGGGCAAACGCCGCGATGGTGTCGCACAGGAACCAGCCCAGCCAGACGCTTTCGCCCCGCCCGCCCTCGCCCACGCGGTTCATGCCGTCGTTCCAGTCGCCGCCAAGGATCAGCGGCAGGCCGCGTTCGCCGGTCCGTTGCACCGCCAGGTCAAGGGCGCGGGCGCAGTGATCGTAAAGCGGCGCCACCTCGCCCGAGGGCTGGGGCAGGAAGAAACGGTCATGCTCGCCCGGTTCCAGCTCGGGCCCGGTGATGAAGGGCACCGGCTCGTCCAGGATCGCGCTGTCGCCGGTGGCCCGCACATAAAGGGCCGTGATGTGGCCCAGCCACACCACGTCGTCGGAAATCATCGTCCGCACCCCGGCGCCGCCGCGGGGCAGCCACCAGTGCTGGACGTCGCCTTGCGGGAACTGGCGCGAGGCCGCGTTCAGGATCTGACGGCGGCACAGCGCGGGATCGTGCAGGATCAGCGCGCTGGTGTCCTGCAGCTGGTCGCGGAACCCGAACGCGCCCGACGCCTGATAGAACGCGGTCCGCGCCCTGATCCGGCAGGCCAGCGCCTGATAGGGCAGCCAGGTGTTGACCATCAGGTTCAGCCGGGGGTCCGGCGTGTCGACCTGCAGCGTGCCCAGCGTGTCGTCCCATTCCCGCCGGGCGGCCGCCAGCGCCGCGCGGGGCGCATCGGGGGCGCGGGCGGCGTCCAGCACGGCAGGCAGGTCGGCGGCGGCCGCATTCGCCAGGATGACGGTGGCATGCCCGGTTTCGCCCGGCGCCAGCGGCATGGCCCAGCGGATGGCAAGGCAGGGGTCGCCCGCGGCGTGCAGGCCCTGCGCAAGGCCGGGGTCCAGATCCTGATCGGTCGGCACCGCAGCAGGGTCGGCGGGCGCGCCCACCGGCCAGTCGGCCAGCGCAACCGGACGGGCGGGCGTGCGGTCGCGCCCCAGGAAATCCGTGCGCGACCCGCAGAACCGCTGGACCGGCCGGTCGCAGGCCAGCGCCGTGACGCGGTCGGCGAAATCGGCGGAAAACGCGTTCTGCCCCAGCAGCGCGTCAAGGCCGCGGTCGAACCGGGTCTGGACCATCGGCGCGGTCCGGGTGCGGTCGCTGCCCAGCACAAGCTGGGCATAGGCGACGCCTTGCAGGTTCAGCCGCCGGTTGGTGCGGTTGGTGACGGTCAGCCGCGTCAGCCGGGCGGGGGCGTCGGGGGCCAGCGTCATCACCGCCTCGACCGCGACCCAGCCGTAATCGGCTTTGAAGCGGGAATAGCCAAGGCCATGCGCGGCCTCGTGCACCGCCGCGGGGTCGGTGGACAGGGCCAGGAACGGGGTCGCCACCGCGCCGGTGTCGGGGTCGTGGATCAGGATCGCCTCGCCGGGCGGGTTGCTGACCGGGTCGTTCGACCACGGCGTGATCTGGTAATCGCGCGAGTTCACCGCCCAGCCGAAGGCCGCCCCCTCGGCCGAGACGTGAAAGCCGAAGTCCTCGCGCGCGACGACGTTGATCCACGGATGCGGGGTCTGGCGGTCCCGCGTCAGCCGCAGCACGTATTCGCGCCCGTCGGGGGCGAACCCGCCAAAGCCGTTCCAGAACTGCAGCGCCGAGGTCGAGGGGGGCAGCGGCCGGGGATCGGTGGCCGGACGCCGGGCAAGGGGACCGGCGGGGCGCGGCCGATGCGCCTGCGGCGCCTCGCGCAGCCGTTCCAGCTGTTCGGACAGCTTGCCGTTGCGGGTGTGCAGCATGATCCGCGCCACCGACACCAGCGTGTCAAAGCTGGCCTTGCTGATCTGGTCGCGGCGCACGGCATGGACGTGGCGCGCCGCCGACGGGCCGGCAACCTGCTGGGCCGCGTCGCACAACGACTGGATCGCGTGCTGCAGGTCCTGGACATAGGACGTCGCGCGCTCGTTCAGGATCACCACGTCGACGGGGACGCCGCGGGCGCGCAGAAAGCCATACATGCGCAGCGCGTTGCGGATGATGGGCAGGTCGGCCTCGTCGTCGGTGCGCAGCAGCAGGATGGGGTCGTCGCCCGAGATGCCCATCGGCCACAGCTCGGCCTGCGTGCCCAGTTCGGTCCGCCGCCGGGGCGTGGCGGCCATGCGCAGGTCGGGCCAGACCAGCAGGCTGGTATAGGCGCGAAACAGCTTGGCCTCGTCCAGCGTCACGTCCAGATGGCGCAGCTGCACCTGCGAATAGGTCCACGCAAGGCGCAGTTCCTGATCGAACACGGCCGGGCGGCTGTAATGCGCGGCCAGCCGGTCGCGGTCCTCGGCCGCCTCGGCGACCAGCGTCCAGAAGGTCAGCGCGACCGATTTGCCCGCCGGCACCCGGACCCGGCGGCGGATCGCGAAGATCGGGTCCAGCGTATGGCCCTGCGCGCCGGTCAGCGTGGCGCCGGGCGCGAACGCGGCCGGGTTGGCCAGCGTCCCCCCGCGCCCCAGAAAGGCGCGGCGGTCGGTTTCGGCCTCGGCGGCGGGGGTGATCGCCTCGTCGGGACCGGCGACCAGATGGGCGAGGTGATAGGCCTTGCCCTGCGGGTCGCGGGGCCGGCGGTCGGCCACGATCAGCGATCCGCCGTCCCGGATCTCGGTGCGCACGAACATCTTGGAAAACGCGGGATGGGCGCGGTCGGACGCGGGCTTGTCCAGCACGATCTCGCCATAGGACGTGACCTCGATGGTGCGGTCGCTGCCGGACCGGTTGCGCAGCGTCAGGCGGCGTCCGTCGGCGTTGCCCTCGGTCGCGGCGATCACCTCGAGCCGGCTTTCGATGGCGTTCGCGGTCTTGAGGAACTCGGCCTTGTGGTCCGAGAACACGGCCGAGCTGCGCTCGTCCCGGCCGCTGCACGGCGAATGGGTGGCGGACCACCATTCGCCCGATTTGACGTCGCGCATGAAGATGTGGATGCCGCCGTCGTCGGTCGTGGCGTCCGGCGTCCAGCGGTTCAGCGCGATCGGGCCGAACATGGACCCGCCCGCCCCGGTGGACGAGATGATGGTGGAAAACGCGCCGTTCGACATCAGCGCGACCTCGCGGTCGGCGCGGCCGGGTTCGTCGATAGCGGTCTGGGTGTCGCCCCCGCCCAGCATCGACCCGCGGCCCAGACCGTTCGCCGACGGCGCGCGCGTGACCGGGGTGATGTCGCGCGGCGATTTTTCCTGCAGCAGCAGTTCGGACGCGCGCACCACCGGGTCGGCGTGGAACCGGTCGCGGTGGATGCCGTCCAGCACGGTGTTGGCGATCGCCATGATCGACATGCCGTGGTGATGGGCCATGACGTTGCGCACGACCGAATGGGTGGCCGGGTCGTGCTGCCGGTTGGGGGCGAAATCGACCGCGTCGTAAAAGCCGTAACGCCCCTCGGCCCCCAGCGCGCGCAGCCGGGCCAGGTTGCGGACGGCGGCGTGCGGGCGGATCTGGGCGGCCATGATCGTCGCATAGGGCGCCACGACATAGTCGCCCCCCGCCCGCTTCAGCGCCAGCGTCGGCACGCCGAAGGCGTAATACTGATAGTTCATGTCCCGGTCGCGGGCGTTGAACGCGCTTTCGGAAATGCCCCAGGGCAGGCCGTGCGCCCGGCCCCAGTCGATCTGGACGTCCACCGCCATCTGGTTGGAATGGTTCAGGATGCCGCCCTGCCGTTCCTTGAGCAGCAGGGGCGGCATCAGGTATTCGAACATGCAGCCCGACCAGGACAGCAGCACCCCCTGATGGCCCGCGGTGGCGAACGGCCGGCCCAGCCGCGCCCAGTGTTCCTTGCGGATGTCGCCCTTGGCGATGGCCAGAAAGCTGGTCAGCCGCGCCTCGGACGCCAGCAGGTCATAGCTGGATTCGTCCAGCTGTTCGTCGTGCGGGCGATAGCCGATCGACAGCAGCATCTTGTCGCGGTGCACGAACAGCGAGAAATCCATCTGGAACGCCATCAGCCGCGCGCGTTCGGCCAGCAGGGCGACGCGGGTGGCAAAGCCGTCCATCGCGACCCGCCCCTCGGGCGCGGGGGTCAGCACGTCGGCGCTGTCGCGGGCCAGCGCCTGCGCCCAGGCCAGCACCTCGGCCGCGCCGCCGCGGGGGGTGGCGGCGTCCAGTTCGGTGGCCAGACGCAGGATCTCGGCCGCGCGGCTGTGCATCTGGTCGATGGCGACGGGGTCCGACAGCGGCCCGCCGGCGGTCTGGTCCACCGCCGCGGCAAAGCCCGCGATGGCGCCGTCCAGCGCGTCGCGCAGGCCGCGGAGCGCGCGGCGGTCCTGCGGCAGCGCCGCCAGTTCGATCTGCAGCAGGCCCAGCGTGTCGCCCAGCCCCCCCGCGCGCCTGCGCCGGACCGACGGCGCGTCGTCCGACCAGTGGCGCAGCCCGGCGGCCAGCGCCACCAGCAGCCCGGCAAGGTTGCCGCTGTCCACCGCCGACAGATAGGGGGCGGGCAGCACCGCCAGCGTGCGCGTGCTGTACCAGTTGAAGAAATGGCCCCGGAACCGCGCCATCCGTTCCATCGTGGTGATGGTGGCGTCGATGCGCGTCAGCGCGGTGTCCAGCCCGATCCAGCCCAGGTCGTGGGCCGACATCACCGACATCAGATACAGCCCGATGTTGGTGGGCGAGGTGCGTTCCGCCAGCTTGGGCTCGGGGGTTTCCTGCCAGTTGTCGGGCGGCAGGTGGTGCGTGTCCGGCCCCACGAACTCCTCGAAGTATCGCCACGTCCGGCGGGCGACGCGGCGCAGCTCGGCCTCGTCGGCGGGGTCCAGGACCAGCCGGTCCTCGGTTTCCAGCGGGCGCGAGGCGCGGGCCATGATCCACGGCGCGGCGATCCAGATGCCGCCCACGACCAGCGCCACGGGCAGCGCGGTCGGGTTCACGGCCGCCGTGGCGGCGATGCCCGCGCCGCCCACGATGGGCGAGGCGATCATCCGGCGGTATTCCTCGGCCACGCCGCCGCCGGCGCGCTGCGCGTCGCGCGCGGTCGTCCATTCCAGCAGCTTGCGGCCGCTGAACCCCATCCGCCAGATCGTCCGCCCGATCGCGTCCAGCGCCGCCCAGCCCCGGAACGCCGCCGTCGTCAGCCGCAACGCAAGCTGGGTGACATAGGTCAGCGCGTCGCGCAGCATGTGGCGCAGGTGGTAATCCCACGACACGCCGTATTGCGGGCGGAACACGCGCAGATCCACCTGCAGGATCGGCACCAGCGCCGCCAGCAGGATCAGCGCCGCCTGCCAGATGATCGCGTCCGCGCCGTGCAGGATCAGCCAGCCCGCGACCGAGGCCGCCGTCCAGCTGACCGCGACCAGCGACCGGCGCAGATTGTCCACCATCTTGAACCGGGCCAGCGCATCCAGCCCGTTGCCCGGCGTCAGGATCATCGGCACCAGCTGCCAGTCGCCGCGCATCCAGCGGTGCTGGCGGCTGGATTCGGTGGCAAAGCGGATCGGGAAATCCTCGACCACCTCGACATCGGTGACCAGGGCCGCGCGGGCCAGGCTGCCTTCCAGCAGGTCGTGGCTGAGGACGGCGTTTTCCTTGATCCGGCCCGCAACGGCGGATTCGAAGGCATCGACGTCATAGATGCCCTTGCCGGTAAAGCTGCCCCGGTCGAACAGATCCTGATACAGGTCCGACACCGCAAAGACATAGGGGTCCAGCCCCCGGTTGGCCGAGAATATCCGCTGGAACACCGAGGCATCCGCCCCCGTCGTCAGCGAGGGCGTGACGCGCGGCTGCATGATCCCGTGGCCCCGCGCGACGGTCCCGTCGGGGCCAAGCACGGGCCGGTTGACCGGATGCGCCATCTTGCCCGCCAGCGCCGACACCGTGTCGCGCGGCAGGCGCGTGTCGCTGTCCAGCGTCACGACATAGCGAACGCCCTCGGGCGGGGTCGGGCCGGTGGGCAGGAAGCTGGTGCCGAAATGGCCGCGCAGCAGCATGTTCAGCTCGGTCAGCTTGCCGCGCTTGCGTTCCCAGCCCATCCAGACGCCTTCGGCGGCGTTCCACTGCCGCCGCCGGTGCAGCAGGAAGAACCGCCGGACGCCGCCGTGGTCGTAACGGTCGGCCAGCGTCTCGATCCGTTCGCGCGCGTGGTCCAGCAGGCTGCGGTCGTCGGGCATCGTCTCGGCCGGGGCATCGCGCCAGTCGGTCAGCAGCGCAAAGCTGATGTCGCCCAGAGGGTTGGCCAGATAGTGCGATTCCAGCATCTGGGCCAGCTCGTCCACCGCGTCCAGGCTGGTGATCATGCCGGGGATCACCACCAGCGTCCGCGCCTCGGGCGGGACGCCGGCGCGGAAGTCATAGGCCGGCAGCCGCTTGGGCGGCACGACGCGCGCGGCCAGGAACCCCAGCGCCTGCATCGCCGTGTCGGACGCGGGCAGCACCGCCAGCGCCAGCAACAGCACCGCCTGCCAGCCCGCCAGCCCGACGTCCGGGACCGCCCAGCCCATCGCCGCGACCAGCAGCGCCGTGATCGCGACAAGGGGCGCGGTCAGCATCCACACCCCGGCGCGGCGCAGGCCGGACAGCCGGTCGCGCCACGCCGGCGCATAGCCCGCCTGCGCGCGGAACGCGGCCCGATCCTCGCCGACCAGCAGATGCCCGACCTCGACCCGGTCGGTCCCAGACTGGCCTGCCCGGCGCGCGGCCTCGTCCAGCGCCCGCTGGGCGACCTGGGTTTCCGTCAGGTCGGACCGCCGCGCGATGCGTTCGACGGCCGAGCGATAGCTGGTGCGCGTCCCCTGATCCAGCAGCGGGTATTCCGACCGCTGCGCCAGCATCGCATCGACCTTGCTGACGCCTTCGAACCAGTCCAGCCAGTCCACCTCGCCCATGCGGCGCAGGCTGCGGACGATGTTGCCCACGGTGACGTTGCCGCTGGACTGGCGGGCGTATTCGGCCTGGATCGCGCGTTCGGTCGCGTCCGGTTCGCCCAGCCGCTGTTCCAGCGCGGTCAGCGCCGCCTGCGCGTCCGGGCCGCCGTCGCGCAGGCGATACAGCAGCTGCGCGGCCACCGTCTCGTCGGCGACGCGGTCGGCATGGCGCGCGATGACCGCGGCCGCGGCCGGCGCGCCCGACGCCTCGGCCAGCTCGTCGGCGATGGCGTTGGCGGCGCTGCGGCGGGCGCGCGCGGTGGACACCCGGTCCGACAGCCGGCGCAGGTTCTCGACCAGCACATAGCGCAGGAACGTGGGCACCGCCCACAGCTCGGCGATGTCCAGCGTCGCCACCGACTGATAGCCGCGCAGGAACGACGTCAGCTCGTCCGGGTCCACGTCCGAGTTGGTCAGCGCCACGAAATACCACGCGATCAGCAGGCTGCGCGGCGTGGTCCCGCCGCCCGACAGATCCACCAGCGGCAGCCGCCGCAGAAAGTTGCGGTTGAAGCCCTGGCGCAGCTGGCGCAGGTTCTCCTCGACCATGTGGTGGTTGTCGATCAGCCATTCGGCGGCGGGCGTCACCGTCTCGCCCCGCTCGGCCGCGACGACGGCGTCAAGATAGTTGGTGCGGATCGCGTCCTGGTTGGCGACCAGCCGCCGGATCGGGCGGGCGGGCGCGTCGGGCAGGTCGGGCCGGGGGGTCAGGGCAAGCTCGCGCCCCGCGTCATGCAGCGAACGGCCGGTCCACAGGTCAAAGCGGATCGGCTTCAGCATCTCGTCCCAGACCGACTCTCGGGGGTCGGGCGGCGGCCCCGAGGGCCTGCGCGCCGTCCGGCCGACCCGTTGCGAAAGGCGGCGGCGGGGCGACGGGTTGGGGTATTTCGACATCTGGCGTCCGCTTTCTTTGTCCCCGAACCTGCGGGCGCCCGGGGGAAAGCACAAGACGCCGCCTGCCCTAACGCCCCGGCGGGCGGGTTGGTGCCCCCCGACCTCGCATTCGCCGCCCCGCGCATCCGGTCCCTGTCGCAGCCCCCTGTCGCAAGTGCGGCCCATTCGCTATCCGGGGGATCAGGACAGCGCAGCGACAGGGCCGGCCATGACCCAGACCACCACCATCCCCACCCGCCCGATCGAGGGGCAGAAGCCCGGCACATCGGGCCTGCGGAAAAAGACCCGCGTCTTCATGCAGCCCCATTACCTGGAAAACTTTGTCCAGTCGGTGTTCGACGCCATCGGCGGCGTCGCGGGCAAGACGCTGGTGCTGGGCGGGGACGGGCGGTTCTGGAACGACCGCGCGGCGCAGGTGATCCTGCGGATGGCGGCGGCGAACGGGGCCGCGCGGGTGATCGTGGGGCAAGGGGGCATCCTGTCCACGCCCGCCGCCTCGCACCTGATCCGGCTGCGGGGGGCGGACGGCGGCATCATCCTGTCGGCCAGCCACAACCCCGGCGGCCTCGATGAGGATTTCGGCTGCAAGTTCAACGGCCCGAACGGCGGCCCCGCGCCCGAAGCCGTGACCGACGCGATCTTTGCCCGCAGCATGGCGATCGACAGCTATCGCATCGCCGAGGCGCAGGACGCCGACCTGTCCGCGCCCGGAGAGACCGCGCTGGCGGGCATGGCCGTCGAGGTGGTGGACCCGGTCGCCGACTATGCCGCGCTGATGGAGCGGCTGTTCGATTTTGACGCGATCCGGGCGCTGTTCGCGGGCGGGTTCACGATGCGATTCGACGCCATGCACGCGGTGACCGGCCCCTATGCGACGGACATCCTGGAACGCCGCCTGGGCGCGGCGCCGGGCACGGTCGTCAACGCCACCCCCCTGCCCGATTTCGGCGGCGGCCACCCCGACCCGAACCCGGTCTGGGCGGCCGATCTGGTCGCGCTGATGATGGGGCCGGACGCGCCCGACTTTGCCGCCGCGTCGGACGGCGACGGCGACCGCAACATGGTGCTGGGCCGCGGCGTCTATGTCACGCCGTCGGACAGCCTTGCGGTGCTGGCCGCCAACGCGACGCTGGCCCCGGCATACGCGGGCGGGCTGCGCGGCGTCGCGCGGTCGATGCCGACCAGCCGCGCCGCCGACCGCGTGGCCGCGGCGCTGGGGATCGCGTGCCACGAAACGCCGACCGGCTGGAAGTTCTTCGGCAATTTGCTGGACGCCGGCCGCGTGACCATCTGCGGCGAGGAAAGCGCCGGCACCGGGTCCGACCACGTGCGCGAAAAGGACGGGCTGTGGGCGGTGCTGCTGTGGCTGAACATCCTGGCCGCCCGCCGCCAGCCGGTCGCCGCGATCATGGCGGAACACTGGGCGCGGTTCGGCCGGGACTATTACAGCCGCCACGATTACGAATCCGTACCGGCCGAGGGCGCGAACGCGCTGATGGACCGCCTGCGCGCGATGCTGGCGGGGCTGCCGGGGCAGTCCTTCGCGGGCCTGACGGTCGCTGCGGCGGACGATTTCACCTATCACGACCCGGTGGACGGCTCGGTGTCGGCGCGGCAGGGCATCCGGGTGATGTTCGCCGACGACAGCCGGGTGGTGTTCCGCCTGTCGGGCACGGGGACCGAGGGCGCCACCCTGCGCGTCTATCTGGAACGCCACGCCGCCCCCGGCCAACCGCACGACCTGGACCCCGCAAGCGCGCTGGCCCCGGTCATCGCCGCCGCCGAGGCGCTGGCCCGCATCGCCGAACACACCGGCCGCGACGCGCCCGACGTGACGACCTGAGCGCGGACGCCCGGCATCCGGAATGTCGATGTCTGGTCAGAGGATTGGTGGAGCCGAGGTCCACCAAACCCAAGTCTCGCGCAGTCTGTAGGCGTCTATTATCCCAAATAATATGTGGGTTTTCCTTGTGCGGAGAGTCCAGAGCCGTCTATTGTTACCCCACGAAATCTTGCCCTGCGCGTGGGGGAAGCTGTGGGGTCGAAGGTGGCAAAGCCCAAGAACGGACTGACTGCCCTGTTCGTGAAGAACGTGTCGGAGCCCGGCAAGTATGGCGACGGCAACGGCCTCTACCTGGTCGTGGGTCCCAACGGTGCGAAGCGGTGGGAGCAGCGGCTGACCATCCAGGGCAAGCGCTGCGATTGCGGCCACGGATCGGTCGGACTGGTCAACCTTGCCGATGCCCGGGAAAAGGCGCTCGCATACCGCAAGATTGCGCGGGCTGGGGGCGACCCCCGCAAGACGAAGGACGGCGATGCGGCCGTGCCCACGTTCGAGCAGGCAGCGCACACGGTTCATGAGGGGCTAGTCGCAACCTGGAGCAACGAGAAGCACGGACGCGACTTCATCAACTCCCTCCAGATGTATGCCTTCCCGAAGATCGGCTCCCTCCTCGTCTCCGAGGTCGGCTCCTCCGACATGCTGCGGGTGCTGGCGCCGATCTGGACGACCAAGAACGAGACGGCGCGCCGCGTCTATCAGCGCATCGAGACCGTCCTGCAGTGGGCAGCAGCCAAGGAATGGCGCGACGGGACGCCCGGCCATGCCACGCTGAAAGGGTTGCCGAAGGTGCGGCGACTGAAGGCCCACATGAAGTCCCTGCCCTACACGAAGGTGCCCGGCTTCATTGACGAGCTGCGCGCGTCCGATGCGCTGCCGCAGACCAAGTGGTGTCTGGAGTTCATCATCCTCACGGCGGTCCGGTCGTCGGAGGCGCGGGGCGCACGGTGGCAGGAGATCAACCTATCAGAGGCGAAGTGGACCATTCCCGCCGCGCGAATCAAGATGCGCCGCGACCACGTGGTGCCCCTCTCGCCCCGCGCCGTCCAGATCCTCGAGGAAGTGAAAGCCCTCTTCGGGTCGGATGGATACGTCTTCCCGGGTGAGCGAAAAGGGCGCCCCCTCTCAGACGTGACCCTGTCCGGCCGCGTGAAGGACATGGGGCACGACGTCACTGTTCACGGGTTCCGCACCTCGTTCCGGACGTGGTCGCAAGAGCGCACGAACTTCCCCCGCGAGATTTGCGAAGCTGCCCTTGCACACCTTGTCGGCGACGAGGTCGAGCGCGCCTATGCCCGTTCCGACGTCTTGGATAAGCGCCGGGAGCTGATGGAAGCATGGGCCGACTATCTGGCGCGAGAGCGCGGAAAGGTGGTGCGCATTGGATGACGACACGAGCAATCGCCGATCAGCCCTCGCTGATGCGCTGAGCAGGACCGAAAGGGACATGTATGTGCCGCCGGCGCTGTATCGCAGGGAAGATGTCGAGGCGCTTTCATCGCGTCTTACTGCTGATTTCTACGCACAAAAGGCTGCGCGTGACGTAATTTACGCAGCGGTTTCGAGGTGGGCCGGAGTGATGGTTGAGCCAGGGGGGCAGATCCCGATCGTCCGCGACGGTCAAGTCGTAGAGTGGCGCGGCGGGCTCCCTATCTTCGATCATGTCACTCCGATCCTGACGGCTGCCAGGTTGGCACCGGTATCGCGGCTTAAGGCCGAAAGGGCGCAGTTGAGGAAGCTGCTGGATGCGCTGCAGACGGCCCGCCAATGCATGGAAGAACTTGAGCTAGAGTTCAGTCCTGCACTCGACCGCACATGGCAATCAGGTGGGCGCGGACGGGGTGAGCCAGTCGACATTGTCCACGCGCTCGGCATCGAGCAGGCACTGGCTATTTCGCTACATGGGGCTATGCGAAACATCCGCATCCGCCTGAAAGACCTCGAAGAGGAGCTTGCACTGCAGCCATCCGGAAGGGGAAGGCCAAAGATCCGCCCAGCGCACGAGGTCGCGAGGGCTTTTGCCGAGCTCTATGCCCGAGTAACCGGAAGACGGCCGACGTGCAGCGTGAGTGACGGTATGTTCTCCGGAGACTTCGCGCCAATGCTACGGGACTTGTTCGATGCCTTCGGGTGGACATCGACTGACATTCGAGGTCCGGGCAGCGCGGCGGTTGAGGCCATCACCGATGAGTATCTTCGCAGCTGCGAGCCCCTGAAAATTATCCCGTTCGGTGGACTTCTTGGGTCGCCGCGATGATTGCGCCATCCCGTAATGTCCCGCCATGTTCAGGACAGTCTAGGTTCGCTCGCTGCCGAGCGCCGGTGGTTTTCCACAGGTTCGGTCACGCCTCGAGGAGAAAGAAATTGATCCAGCAGAGGTAAGCCGCGAATCTAGGAGACGTTGGAAAGGAAAAGGATCCGCAACCCCCAACTACCACGAAAGGGGCTGCGGACCCGGTCTGGAAGAAGTTTAGCCGCTCACTTCCGACCCCTTCCTAACACCGCCGCGGACGATGCGTCCACGGAAAAGACGAAGTCCTGCATGGCCGCCGTCTGTGCAGTCTCTCAACTTGCCCGGTTCTTGCCGGGCGGAATGGAAGGGTCAGAAATGACGAAGCACCTCCGCATGCCTGCGGTCATGGAAGTCACTGGCCTCGGCCGCTCAACCATCTATGCGCTGATGTCTCAAGGGAAGTTCCCCACCCCCGTCAAGCTCGGTTCCCGCGCCGTGGCATGGCCTGAAACGGTCGTTGCCGAGTGGCTGAACTCGCGCCCGAGCGCAGTCGCCGCATAACGAAACCGCCACCCTTGGGCGAGGGCGGCGGCGCATTCGTTGATCGGTATGGGATACCGCAGAGATAGCGCAACGCGCCCTTGCCCGCAAGAGTCGAGGCAAGGCAATGAGCTTCAAGAAGCAGTGGCCCGCACGGGCCTTCACCGTGAAAGACGACGAGTCCGACCCCCGCTTCATCGTCGTCAAGGGACGTGACCGCTGGGCCCTTGAGAGCCTGATCCAGGCTGGCAAGAAGGGTTGCACCCCGATCGATCACCCGGGGCCGCGCTGGTCGGCATACGTGTTCAAACTGCGCAAGCAGGGCATCTGCATCGAGACCCTGCACGAGAGCCATGAGGGACCGTTCCCCGGTCATCATGCCCGCTACGTGCTGCAGTCGAGCGTCACCCCCGGCCGGGAGGCGGCGGCATGAGCGGCGCCATCCGGAAGAACGCCCGCGAGGAGATCCGCATCACGCTGGACGACTTCAAAGGCCTCCAGCTGGTGAACCTGCGCGTCTGGTTCGATACCGGTAACGGCGAATACCGCCCCGGCAAGCAGGGGCTGGCCTTCCGGCTGGACCTGCTGCCCGAGGTCCTGAAGGCGCTGGGCGCGCTGGAAGGCGGTGCGGCATGATGGCCCTGCGCATCTCCATTCTCTGCCAGCGCTTCGGCATCGACCCTGACCGAGCTGCCATGCTGGCCGTGCTTGTCTGGGGAGCCGGCCATGAGTGACGCTCGCGCCCTGACCCTCGCCCTTCGCGGCAAGTGGTATCGCCGCTACGGGCTGGCCTGCTGCCCAGCGCATGGCGACCGCAGGCCCTCCCTGTCGCTGGCAGACGCCCCGGACGGACGGCTGCTGCTGAACTGCAAGACCGGCTGCCGCTTCGAGGACGTGCTGACCGCGTTGCGTGACCGGGGGCTGGTGGATCCTGGCGGCAGACCACAGCCGCCCAGTCCGGCCGAGGTGGCGCGCCGCAAGGCTGAGGATGAAGCCGAGGCCGTGAAGCGGGAACGGCAGGCACTGGCCTGCTGGCGCGAAGCCCTGCCGATCCACGGCACCATCGCGGAAGCCTACCTGCGGGGGCGCGGCATCACCTGCCCTCTGCCCGATAGCCTGCGCTTCCATCCAGAATGCTGGCACTCGAGCGCCCAGCGCCTGCCCGCAATGGTGGCGCGGGTGGATGGCCTGCCCCGGCTCGCGGTGCATCGCACCTATCTGCGGGCTGACGGCAGCGGCAAGGCGGTGGTGGATCCACCCAAGGCGATGCTGGGCGCGGCGCTGGGCGGCGCTGTGCGACTCGCAGGGGCCGAGGGGCCGCTTGTAGTGGCCGAGGGTATCGAAACCGCCCTAAGCCTCTCCAGCGGCCTCCTGCGCGGTCCTGCGACCGTATGGGCGGCTCTCTCTGCGCCCGGCCTCGCGGGGCTCCGCCTTCCCGACGCGCCACACCGCCTCACCATTGCTCCGGACAGCGACGACAAGGGCGCCGGCCATGACGCCGCGCACAAGTTGGCCGAGCGCGCCACCGCCCACGGCTGGACCGTGAGCCTCCTGCCCGCCCCTGCCGGGCGGGACTGGAATGACATCCTCATGCTGAAAGGGGCCGCCGCATGAACGCGATGCCCGAACCGATCCCGTTCAAGGCTCAGTGGCCGGATGCTGACCTCCGCCTGCTTCGCCTCGACGTTCCACTGCCGCCACCTCTGCCGCTGGCCGAGGTCCTGAGCCCGCGCGCGGCCGAATGGGTGGCGGCTACCGCAGAGGGCGCAGGCGCCCCGCCCGACTATGTCCTGGCGGCGCTGCTGTCCGTCACCGGTGCCACGATGGGGAACGCCCGATGGGTGTCGCCCTGGAAGGGCTGGGCTGAGCCGCCGAACATCTGGACGATGTGCATTGGCAACCCGAGCGCCGGCAAGAGCCCGGCCATCGACGCGGTCCTGGCTCCCCTCCGCCGCGCCGAACGCCCTCTGCGGCAGGAGGCTGAAGCCGAAATGGTCGCGTGGGAGAAGCGGGTGAAGCTCGCGAAGCTGGCGCAGGAAATCTGGGACAAGAAGGCCCGCGCGGCCCTCGACAAGGGCAACCCGCCCCCTCCGGTGCCGAAGGAGGCCGACGACGGCACGGCCCCGCATATCCCGCGCCTGATCGTGAACGACGGCACGGTCGAGCGGCTGGGCGTCATCGCGCAGGCCCAGCCCAAGGGGTTCCTGCAGATGCGGGACGAGCTGGCCGGATGGCTGCTGGCGATGGAGGCGAGGAACGGCGGTTCTGATCGGGCCTTCTGGCTTGAGGCCTATGGCGGCCGCGCCTTCACGGTCGAGCGCATGGGGCGGGCACCGCTGACCGTGAACCGGCTGACCATCGGGGCGCTGGGCGGCATTCAGCCTGACCGCCTCTCCGAACTGCTGACCAAGACGAGCGACGACGGGCTGCTGGCGCGCTTCCTGCCGATCTGGCCGGGCCGGGTGCCGGTGAAGCAGCCCGAGCGCTTCGCCTCCGACGAGGTGGCGGATGCCGCCATGGCGCGACTGACGGCCATGCAGATGCCTCTGAGCGATGATGGCGAGCCCCGGCCCTGGTTCGTCGGCTTCGATGATGCCGCTCGGGACATGATGAACGAGTGGCGGCAGACGTGCGGCGAGTGGGAGACAGGGACCGAGGGGCTGCTGCTGTCCTTCATCGGAAAGCTGCCCGGCATGGCAGCCCGCCTCGCGCTGGTGCTGGCAACCATCGGCCATGCCTTCGACGGAGAGATGGATCCTGCCCAGCGCCAGATCACCCCGGCGGAGTTCGGCCGCGCCTGCCATTTCCTCGAAAGCTACATCCTGCCGATGGCCCGCCGTGCCTACGGGGTCGCCAGCGTCCCGAAGGAGGAGCGCTCCGCCCGGCGCCTGGCAAGCCTTCTGCGCGAGATGGGATGGCAGCGCTTCACCGCCCGCGAGATCCGGCGGATGGAGCGACGCGGGCTCGCCAGCATGGGGGAAATCAACCCGGCCCTGTCCGCGCTCGAGGAAGCCGACCTTATCCGTGCCATTGCCGAGCCTGCTGGCCCGAGTGGCGGGCGACCGCAGCGGCTGTTCATCGTCAATCCCGCCGTTCACGAGGTGCAATCATGACCCGGTGGCTACAGGCAGCGTTATCGGTCCAACCGACAACTGACGGAACTGACAAAACCGACGAAACCCCCTCCGCAGTGGGGTTTCAGGGCCGAAATCCTCAGCTGGCAGAGGTTTCGTCAGTTGTGTCGGTTCTGTCAGTAGAGCGGAAAGACGCAATCGCCGCTGCAGTGGATGATCCGCGCCTGCAGGGAAGCGCGGACCGTTTCCTATCGGAGAATAACGGCGCTCCACCCGATCCGAATCCGCCAAAGCCTAGCGCCGAGAAGTCCGGCTGCATGGTGGCGACGTGGAGCGGCGTCTGGGTGAGCGCCGATGCCTGGGCAGCCATGACCGACCTGGAGCGCTATGGCCCACAGGGTCAGCTGTTCTGCGGCAAGTGCTGGCAATACCGGGACCGCGACGCGGCGCTGAGCTGCCTTGATGGGAGGCCTTGCCGATGACCATTCATCTGACCGAGCCGCTGGTTACCGTCCGGCCCGGCCCTGTCCTTCACGGTTGGCAAGACGGCCAGCAGGTGGTGGCAGTCCATCTCGGGACCCGTGCCGCGCTCATCATCGCGGCCGATCTGCTGCGGGCAACGTCCCTTTCCATGAGCGGGCAACAGGGGTCAACAACCAAAGAGGGCAGTGCATGAACGCCAGACCGTCCAAACTGGACACCGACAAGTTGCGGAAGCTGCACGCACTGATGACGCGGGGGGCGACTGAGGGCGAAAGGGCTGCCGCAAAGGCCAAGGCCGAGGGCTTGGCGAGAGCAGCCGGGCTGACGCTGGATGCCGCACTGTCCATTTTGGACGCCAGCACTCAGCCCAGCGCAGGAAACCCGTTCGCGGGGTTCGCCGACTGGATGGAGGCGCGGGAACCGGGCTGGAAGACTGAACAGGCCCGGCGCAATGCGGAACGGGAGGCGAAGCGGCTTGCCCGCTACCAGGCGCTTCTGGGCGAGTATGGAAGCGAGAAGGCTCTGTTCGCTGCTACGCGGCCAGAGCAGCTGCTGCGGAAGGCACTGGCCCCCCTTCGCGCGAAGCGCAACGGCCTCGACGGCTTCAAGGACTGGTTGGCCGGCAACCCCACTGAGGCCATGTGGCAAGCCATGCGCGGCGCGGTCCCGTTCCCCGACACGCTCGCAGGCATCTGGGACGAGTTGAGGGGGTGGGAAAAGCTAATGGACGACCGCTACTGCTTTGAACCTTACTACGAGACCCCGCCACATATTTGGGCGCGACAGGCTGCGCTGGAACACCTGATGGACAGGATGCCGGCCCCCAGCTTCGACGGGTTGCGCCTACGGCTGGATTGGGTGGCGCATCTGAATGCCCGTGAGGTCATCCGCGACAATCTCGACGATCAAGCGCTTGTTGCGGCAATGCGGGCGGATCTGGAAGCACTGGCTGCCGTCCAATCTGGACGCCACAGCCGATCCAGTGCGCGGACGCAGGTGCTGGCTCTGCTTCATGGTGTCCAGCGATTGTCCGATCGCGAAATAGCACGCCGGGTCGGGTGCAGTCCGCAAACTGTGGGCAATATTCGGAGGGCAGCAGCATGACAATGACTGCCGTAGAGCAACGCCGATTCTTCGCCCGCCTGCTGTCGAACCATGCCGAGGAATGGGCCGAGCAATGGGCCTCCGGCAGTCAGGACGGGCGCGGCGGCACCCCGGAGCCAGTCGCTCACCCAGCGGCCGTTTCGGCGCTGCGCCGCGCCTATGCCGCCATGCTGCGCCGGGGCGGCATGGATTATGTCGAGCGCATCACGATGGAGGAGGCGCGAGCCTTTCCCGGCTTCGCCGAGGCCGCACCGGAAAGCGCCTGCGCCGCCTGGCTGGCTGTCGGGCTCAAGGACGGCGACCTGCCGAGGTTCGCCATGTTCATCGCCGCGCCGGCCGCGTTCGAGGGTCTGAGCGAGGCAGCCGTGAACAAGGAAGGGCGCGCTGCAGCATTGTGGGAACTGTCCAAGCACACCAAGCCCGATTGAGGCCCGGATAGCGCTAAAACCCCTTGGGAACAGGGAGTGAACCGTATTAAAATTCAACAGGATAAGGGGCGGTATGTGGATGCGCCCGAACGCAAGGAGGCAGGCGAATGGGCCGCATCGAGATTGTCCCGCAATACCCGAATGACCCGCTGGCATTGGCGCTCGCTGAGGCGCTGGGCGACAGGGCTCAGGTTCGACCGAGCGCCCTCGCTGAGGCGCTGGCCGTGGGACAGGCCGCCCTACCCCCGGCAGCGCAGTCCTCCGGCCGCGGCGGCGTGCCCGCACCTTATGCGCTGCCCGGCGCGCTCGCGCCCAGCACGCCGCCCGGCGCACCGGCGCTGCAAACGCTGATGCTCGATCGGCTTGGCGCTCAAGGCACGAGGCCGACCGTGATGGCGCCGCTGCCGCCCGATCGCCCAGCACTGCCCCCCATGGTGCCTCAGCAGCAGACGCGCCGCTTCGAGGTGCAGACGCCAGGGGGAAAGGTCTACGAGGTCGAAGCCCCCGACGAGCAGGCTGCCTATCAAGCGGTTCAGCAGATGGAGGCACGCGAAGGGGCCGCAGCGGCAAGCCAGGGTCAGCCCGGCGGGGCGTCTGGCAGCGGCGACTACGAGCGCATCATGGTCGCGCTCCGCAACGCGCATGCCGCTGGCGATACCGCCGCCGCGACCCGGCTCGCTCAGATGGCGCGGAGTGCGCAGGCAGGGCAGTCCGGTCAGCCCGGCGCAGCGTCCGGCCCCATCGAGGTCGAGCTTCCCAACGGCAAGATTGTCGAGTTCCCGGCCGGCACCGACGACGCGACCATCAAACGGGTGATGCAGGAGAACTTCGGTCATGGCTCACGAGGCACCACGACCGCTGCCGGACAGACGCTCGAGCAACAGCGCGCACTGGCTCTGGCCAAGGCACGGCGCCGGGCAGCTGAAGCACAGGGGCCTCGGACAAGCTATCAGGGTGCAGATCCAACCAGTTCTAACAGGCAGGAACAGGGCACCTGGACGCAGCTTCGCGGCAACATGGTGGGCAACGCACGCGCTGCGGCCGATGGACTGCTGCTCGGTGGCGGTGATGAATACTTCGCCGGGCTCTACGCCGCGCTCGGGCGGGATCCGCAACAGGGCGGCTGGTTTAACTACGGCCAGCCCTTGGGCGAGCGCTACACCGACGCCTTAGGTAAGGTCCGAGCCGAGGAGGCCGCCTTCAAGGAGGCGCACCCCTACACCTCCGCCGCCGCCGAGATGACGGGCGGACTGCTGGGGCCGGCCAAGGGTGGCGCAGGCTTCATCCGCAACGGAGCCACGGGACTTGCTCGCATCGGCCGCAGCGGACTTGTGGGCGGGGCCACGGCGGCAGGCTACGGCTTCGGTGAGGGTGAGGGCGGTGTCGGCAACCGAGGCGAACGGGCGGCTCTGTCTGCCCCGATGGGCGCTGTCGGCGCCGCCGCTATCGGGGGCCTCGGAGAAGGCTTCAGCGCCGCTATCGGAGCGCTGCGAAGCCGCAGGATGCCGGCCGACACGCTCCCCACCATCGAAGGACTGAAGGCCGAGGCAGGCGCGCTCTACGAAGCCGCCCGACAGTCTGGCGCAGTCGTGCCCGAGAGCACTGTGAAAGGAATGGCGAGTAGCATCGGCACAAAGTTGAAAGCTGAGGGCTTCGACAAGATGCTGCACCCCCGTGTGAATGCAGTCCTGCAGAGGCTGTCGTCCGAGAGTGGCACCAAGAGCCTCGCGGATCTGGAAATCCTGCGCCGGGTGGCAGCCGGGGCGGCGAACAGCATCGAGCCGGATGAGCGGCGGCTGGCCTCCATGGTCTTGGACGGCATCGATGATGCTGTCGAGAGCATGGGCGGCGACGCTGCCCCGCTGAAGGCTGCGCGCGAGGTGTGGAGCCGAATGCGGCGCATGGAGACCATCGAGACCGCCATCGAGAAGGCCTCGCTGCAGGATGACTTCGCATCCGGGCTGCGGTCGCAGTTCAAGGTCCTGCTTCGCAACCCTCGCCGGCTTCGTGGCTTTGCGGAGGCAGACATCGCCGCCATGCGCGCTATTGCCAAGGGTGAGGGCGGCGCTGGGCTGCTGTCGGGTCTCGGGCGCAGACTGTCGCCCAGCAGCATCACCGGCCTTGCCCTCACCGGAGGCGCTGGCTTCGGCGGTGCAGGGTTCGGGGCAGCAGCTATTCCGGCAGCGAGCATGGGGATGAAGCGCCTCGGCGACGCCCTGACTACCGGAGCCGCTCGCAACCTGTCGCATAGGGTCGGCGTGGACTCCACCCGCCGGGCACTGATCCAGGCACTGGCAGGACCGGTTGCCCCGCTGGCTCCTGCCGTCGTCGCGCCGGGGATGCTCGCGCAAGGGCTGTTCAGCCAAGGCCATCGCTGAACGGGAGGCATCAGGACATGGCCCGTAAAAGCGGAGCAGATGCGGAGTCGCGGGACAGTGCCGGCCGGTTCACGGCTGGCAACCCCGGCAAGCCCAAGGGAACGCGCCACAAGGCCACCAGAGCGGTGCTGGCGCTCCTAGATGGGGAGGCCGAGGCTCTGACACGCAAAGCCGTAGAGGCCGCGCTGGGCGGCGACACGGCAGCCTTGCGCCTCTGTCTGGAGCGCATCGCGCCGCCCCGGAAGGATGCTCCTGTGACGTTCGATCTGCCGCGCATGGAACGGGCAGAAGATGCCGCGAAGGCCGCTGCTGCCGTGCTGGAAGCCGTAGCAGAGGGAGAGCTGACCCCAGCCGAGGGCGCTCACGTCATGTCGCTTGTCGAAACCTACCGCCGCACCTTGGAGACGACGGAAATCGAGGCCCGACTTGCCGCACTGGAGGATGCAGGGAAATGAGCGTGAAAGCCCGCATCGCCCGACTGGAGGCCGCCGCGCCCAGCGCTGTTGAGACGGCTGTCGAGGTTGTTTTCCTGACCCCGCCTGATGGCAGCCCCGAGACCGCGCTGTTCGTGGGCGGGGGCGGCATCAGCCGGGAGGAAGGGGAGGACAATGCCGCGTTCATGGCCCGTGCAGAAGCTGCAATCACCTTCAGGCGCCCAGCGCCTCCGGTGGGCAAGGCACAGGCAGCTAAAATCGGATGACGCAACCTCATCAGTAGCTTGACCCGTCTCTGCCTGTGCGGAAATCAAAGAGAACATCATGGCGGCACCCGATCCTTTCGGCATCAGCATTGAGGAACTGCCCAGCGGCGGCTGGAGCGTGCTGGCGTGCTGCTTTGACCCGTTCGACACCGGCATTCGGACGCATCGAGTAGGCCGCGCGAGCCGCATCCTGATGAACCTGCGGCGGGACGGATGGTCGTGCTGGTGGTGCAGCGAGCCAGTTCCCGAGTTTCGCCGCGGTGATGCGCGATATTGCTGCGAGGGATGCCGCAAGCGTGCTGCCCGGCAGCGACGACATGCTAAGCAAGTGCCTAGCTTTCCAACCCGATGAGCCCGTCACGGCCCGATATGTTGCGTGTCTCTCCGGATGGTTGATCTTGCGGGGCAGCCGTCTAATCCCAATACGCACCCCATCTCGTTGTGCCCTCATCGTCGGACAGCAAAAGCTTGCCCGCCAGCGGATCGCGGGTGCGGTGTTGACCCACCTTGTATGACGCTACTGTCTCTTCCATCGCGAGTGACTCGTTAGGCCGCGTCGTCGCTTCAGTCTTAAAGTAGTTCCCGTATACCCACCGCAGCCGTGATTTTCCTCTTACTAGGTCAGCTGCCTCCCATCTATTGTGGAAATGTCGGCGCAGGTCCGACTCTGGACGCCCAGAAGACTCCATGCCCATATGGATCACTCCAGGGAGGTCATCCGGAAGCTGCCCTTCCGCATCGATCAGCTTCTTTTTGAAGTGCCGTGCTCGCGCATTAAGCGCCACCGGCGAGACGCACGCCCAGTTAACTAAAGACGCATAATAAATATGATCGGCATAGGAAGGTCGATCGGGTTCGCGGCGGCACCGAGCACGCAAACTATGTGACAAGTCATGGTTGTGCCCACCGCTAACAAGCTCCATCATTCGGGTTGACCCGATAAATACGCAGTCACTCGCAAGCACACGTCGGCAAATTGGCCAGGCGACTGGCCGCATGAGAATAGCGGCATCCTCACGCTCAATCACTCGAAGCGCATGCACGGGGAGGAATTCCCGCACCTGATCTGCCAAAAAGTCTTTCGGATAGTCAGTCAATTGTCGATGATAGATCACATCCACTACTACCGAATGGCCTATCGCCTCGCTCAAGTCATGAAGACGCGCTGCAATGGCTTGGCCTGCCTGCATCTCCCGTTTCTGGTAGGCAGAGGGCATCATGCGCTTCGCTTCAACTGCCCATCTGGATCGCCCCCTTGCCACCTCCAAGTCGGGCGTTCGCGTGACGCCACGCTGCTCCGGAACGAAGCGAACGGCATAGCCCCGGCCGGACCATGCACCAGCTACCAGCAGTTCGTAGAGTGTCCCCTCAGGCTGAGTTGCATCGCCGCTCACGAACCGAGCCACGCGTTCCTCTACACCATCCACACGTGCAAGAAGGTCGTATAGCTGGCCGATGCGCTTGATATAGGGGACCGTTCGCGCAGCCTCATCAGGCGTCCAAAAGCGACGGTCGGTCGCGTAGGTTTCAGCTTGTAGAATATACCACGCAACCGCATCGCGTGGGTCGAAGAGTTTAGCGTCGAGGCCGTCCTCCACTGCTTGGCGGTGTTGTTCATAATATGCCCGGCAAGCATCGAGCCTAGAGTCGAGGCGCGCTCCCTCCGCTAAGGAGCGAAACCACTCGACTGCACGGGCTGTGTCGGGGCACACCCAATCATGCCCCGTTCGAGGAGCAATCCAGGCTACTGTGTGTTGGGGAGACTTCATAACGCGAATAGCAGTATGAGGGTATTCACCGGACTATCCTAACCCTTGATGGTAGCGTGGTTCGCAAAGCGGGTGCAGAGGCGCAAGGCTAGTGGGAAGTCCCCGCCATCAGGAGCTCTGAGGCTTATCGCTTTGCCGAATGACTTGGAGGATCCGGCCGGTATGTCGACCTCGATGCAGCTCAGCACGCGTTAGCAACTTGAGAATGTTCAACTCGCTTTGCGCTGCCTTCATCCTGTTTCGGTGCAGATGCTCTTTGAGACCGGCCAAGACCACGATAGTTGCGCAACCAATATAGACAGCTTGAGCCGGCACAAAATGATCGCCGAATGAAAGTAGCAATACGAGGCCGACCGCTCCCAGTGCGCCGCACCACCTTATGTCTCGCCTTATATCCTCTATTTCCAGCTCAAGGCCCGCGATTTCCGCGTCAGCGTCGACGGCATACATCACATCGTCCAAATCGGAAGTCATAGGGAGTTATCCTTCATGGCAACCCCTGGCCCGGTAGCTATCTGCCCATCATCAAGGAACTGAACGCCTCGGGCTTCTAGGGCCCTGATCAGCGCAGCCACCGTGTCATGCCGGCCGCTGACGGGGCCCCGCGTCGCGTCTAGCCGCTGCACGGTGGGATAGCTCACCCCTGAGGCGTCCGCGAGTTCCTGCGCAGTCATGCCCGCGAGTGCGCGCGCCGCCCGTATCTGTTCCCCGTTCATCATCCCTCACAAGAAAGTCTATCATTTTTGATAGATGATCTATTGCAAGACCTTCTATCATGTGCGATAGATAACCTATCACATAGGGAAGGGGAACGCTATGACCTACGACCGCTCCGCCATCATGAACGCCGCCTGGGCCCACGCCCGTGCCGAGATTGCGGCCTCGCGGATCAATCTGTCGGGTCGGTCGCGCCGCTTCATCTTCAAGCACGCCCTGCGCCGGGCTTGGGCCGAGGCTCGCATGGCTCGCGCCGCTGCCCTGCAGTCGCCCCGTGTCGCTGCCGTGAGCGCGCGCATCTTCGCTCTGGAAGGCCAGAACCGCTGGACGCCGGCCGACTACCGCCTGCGCGACCAGCTGACTACCGAACTCCGGGTGGCTGTCCACGCCGCCTGAATTTTCAAGGAGAGAATAGATCATGACAAACGCCACCAGCCGCCGCGGCCTGCTCAAAGCCACTCCCGCGCTCGCCTTCTTGGGTGCCTTGCCGGCGGGCGCCAGCACCGGAACTCCTGTCGCCGCCCTGTTCCGTGAGTGGAGGGCGGCACAGGAGGCCGAGGACGCAGGCTACACTGCCGGGCTACCGGACGAAGAGCTCGACCAGCTTGCTGATTATCGCAGTGCGATTGAAAAGCGCATGATGGCGACCCCTTGCGAGACTGCTGCAGACTTCATCTGCAAGGTCACTGCGCACACGGCCTTCGGCGTGTTTTGTCTCCCGGACGAAAATCAACAGCCGGGGCTCTGGAAAGAGGCCCGCGCCCTGATCGGCGGTGCAGCATGAACCGCCGCGCCCTTCTGAAAGCCGCGCCTGCGCTCGCGCTGGCAGGCGCGGTCCCTGCTGGGGCAGAAGACGAGACGCCCGTCGCCGCCCTGTTCCGCGAGTGGAAGCGGCTAAATGCGGACGTGTGGTCTGCCGACAAGGCCGATGACAATGATGCCTTTGAACGAGCGCATGATGCCCGTTGGGTGCATGAACAGATCCTCATGCATGAGCCGAGTCGATGCGAACGGGACGTGCTTCTGAAAATCGCCGCATGGACGGACACGGGCGAGGCGGATCTAGAGGTCGGCAACCCGCATCTAGCGACAGTCTGGGCCGAGCTGCGCGCCATGTTCGGCGCCCCGACCTGATCGGCGCCTGACCCTACCCCATCATGAAGCCGACAGGCCCCGCCCAGCGCGGGGCCTTTGCTTTGTTCGCGTTTGACAGTGAGCGTTGGTCAACAGCCGCTCATGAAAAGTTGCTCGCTGCGGATGTTGGAACCCGCACCAGTCACACTTAGTTCACCTGTTGCGTTTATTTCGATTGACGGGTGACAGCCGACATAGTCCCATGTATGGCGTCGCTCGCGAGCGTTCGCGGACGTTCGCCGACGTTCGCCGACCGCATGAAAGACTAGGGGGAAACTATGCTTGCACTTATGGACCAGACGCGTGAGCCCTTCGTCGCGGACGAAGCCGAGGCCGTCGTTGCTCGTCGTGCAGCTGACAGTCTGAAGGCCGTTGCCGAGGCGCATGAGAGTGTCAAGGTGTCGATCGATCCTCTTGAAGGTGGCCCAAAAATCATCGTGCCGCTGCCAGCTCCCGCGGTTGCGATGTTTCACGCCGTGCTAGAAGCAATGGCCAACCGAACGCCGATCTCTCTCATTCCCTACGAGGCGGAACTGTCAACGCAGCAAGCTGCTGACTACCTAAACGTCTCGCGCCCTTATCTTGTCCGCAAACTAGATGCGGGCGAGTTGCCCTCTCGGAAGGTCGGCACCCACCGGCGTGTGCAGTTCTCTGACTTGGTTGCATACGAGCAAAATTGCCGTGCTGAGCAGAGCAAGGCCCTTGAAGACCTGCATGCAGAAGAAAGGGCTCTTGGGCTGGAATGATTTCGACTTTCACGGCATTCTTCGATGTAAATGTCTTCTATGGCGCGAGGCTGCGAAGCCTCGTGCTCTATATCGCTCAGACCAAGCTCTTTCGTGCTCGATGGAGCGACATGGTCCATGACGAGTGGGTCAGGAACCTGGTGACGAACCGCACGGACCTCCAGCCTGAGAACTTGAAAAAGACGCGAGAACTGATGAACGCGGCAGTGCCTGACTGCCTTGTCACCGGCTTCGAGCCCCTAATGGGCGGCATCGTCCTGCCGGATCCTGACGACTGTCATGTTGTTGCCGCCGCCATCATGACGCGCGCGAACGTAGTAGTGACATTCAATCAGAAAGACTTTCCAGAAGAAATCATGGAAACCTTTCGCCTCCACACGAAACATCCTGACGACTTCCTGATGGACGTTTTCAGCCTTGGCCCCAACGATGTGTCAGAGGCTGTCATTAATGACTTCCTGCACTATCGCGCTCCTCCCATGACGTTTGATGACTACAGAGCAAGCCTCGAAAAAGCAGGTGTGCCAAACTTCGCAGCGGCAATCGAGCCGTTGGAGGTGTTGATACCATCTAGCAACGGATCAGGCTGCTGAGGGCAGCGTCTGACACGGAGAGGGATCTAAAAAATAAGGAGCCCGCGAACACCTAGGGAACGCGGGCTAGACCTTTATAAGCGGGATGCTGTATGTTTCTAATCGGACTGTCTTTTTGCGGAGAGGTCCGACTATAGCAACCTGCGAATCATCGCATCCCAACCTGCCGCGTCTCTATGGGTGCGCGGCTGTGTAGTCAAGATGCGATTGACTAGCCCGAGTGTCAAGAAAGGACACCCGATGGCACCCAAGAAAGACAACGATGACGTTATCCATCAAGTTGAACTAGTTGAATACAAGCAGCCGGGGCACGCTGACCCTATCGCCCTCAGACTCGACCCTGGGACGGAGACGATCTGGGCAACGCAGGCGCAGATCGCTGAGCTGTTCGGAACGTCTCAGCAGAATATCTCCTATCATCTCAAAGGTATATTCAATGATGGCGAGCTAGATCAGGCCAGCAATACAAAGATTATTTGTATTGATTCCTCGAAGAAGCCCGTACGGCTGTATAGCCTAGATGCTATTATCTCTGCCGGATACAGAGTAAACTCCAAGGCCGCAACGCGCTTCCGCCAGTGGGCCACCGGGACCCTCAAGGCGTTTATCGAACAGGGGTTCGTCATCAACGAGCGCGCTCTGCGCGCCTCTCCGGAGAAACTTGACGCCCTTGCAGCGCAGATCCGCGCGCTGCGCTCGGAAGAGAAGCATGTCTTCGCCAAGGTGCGGGAGTGCTTCAAGATGGGGTCGTCAGACTATGATCCGTCGTCCAAGGAGGTTCGGACCTTCTATGCCTTGCTCCAGGACAAGTTTCATTACGCCGTCACGACCATGACCAGCGCGAAGCTGGTGATGGACCGCGCAGATCACACCTTGGAGAACATGGGCGTTATCTCCTTCTCGGGAAAGCGGCCGACGAAAGCTGAAGCTATGGTTGGAAAGAACTTCCTGACGAAAGAAGAGCTTTACAGGCTTCACATTCTTTCCGAGCAGTTCTTGCTCTACGCTGAGGCAACCGCGCTTGCTGGCAAGAAGATGACAATGGCATCGTTACATGCCCAGTTGGACCGCCTCCTTACCCTCAACGACTACAAGGTCTTTGGTGGCTGGGAGGATTACCTCGGCGCTGAGATGAAGCGGCACATCGATAGAGAATATGAGTATTATCTCGCGAGGATAAAGGTCGAAGATGCCGGGCTCGACTATGACCCAATAAGCCGGGATATAGGACTATACGACCACATCCTCAGCGCATGATGGAGACCCCGCTCCGGCGGGGCTCCCCCATGTGCGCTGAATGCTCATCCCGTAACAGCTCTGTAACCTCACGCCCGCCCCACCGGCGGGCGTCTTGCTGCAAGAGTTCTACTCACGAGCGCAATCAGCGTAGGCGCCTTAGCTATACGGTGGCCAGTCCCGTGCATGCCCCTGCCGCACCATCTCACAGCCCAGATCCGCCACCTTCCGCAGTCGCGCAGCGCACCACGGGGCGGTCATAGCGGTCAACGTCCATCAGGCCGCAGGCGAGCGTCTGACCTTCGACCAGCGCAGCCAGCGCCCAGCTGGCCTCAATCCCGCCCGGGTCACGTATCTCCGGCGCGCTGATACCCCATAGCCGCAGGCGGAGGTTCTTGCCGGGACTGTCCAGGCGCACCGTGTCACCGTCGATGGCGACGGCGCCTGTGATGCAGAGGGCGGCAAGGCAGGTCAGCATGGCGGGCGTCCGGAGGTTTTGTCAGTTGTGTCGGTTTCGTCAGTTGTCCGTTGGAGCAGAACTGCGCCGGCACATGGCTTTCCCGTATGGGCCTTCTGACGGGGCACTGACTCTTCATCTCCCCCGCCCTGCCCGACCATGACGAAGAAGGCCACCTCACCTCTGCAACAGGTCATCCTCTCCGTTCAAGGCAACCTTAAACCCCCGTAGGGCGAGCGTCTTTTGGGGTGGGGGCCCCAAAAGGCAAAGCGAGTTTTGCCTTTTTCACGAGGCAAAACATCTCAAGGGATGACTGATGACCGATAAAGGGTGCCCCATGAAAGCTTCGGTTCGCTGCGTCTCCCTCGCGCTGGGCGGAGCAGGACAGGCAACCCTTCACGCACAGGAGAAGCACGGCAAGCGTGAGGACGGCACCAGCCGCCTGCGCAGGATCCGGGACACGCCCCCCTTGGTCTACAAGACCCTCGACCTGCGAGCGGCCTACAATGCTCACATGGAAGGCGTGCAGCAGAACAAGGGATGCAAGAGACCCGTGCTGCACTTCATCATCAAGATGCCCGCCGAGGTCCTGACTGATCGCGCCCCCGGCGTATTCGCGGAACTCGCAAGCAAGGATGAAAAGCAGCGCCTGATGGCGGAGCAGGCTATCCGGTTCATCGAGGAAACCCATGGCGGCAAGGCTGTCTTTGCGGCACGGGTCGACCGGGACGAAGCAGGGGAACTCGTGGTCGATGTGTTCGCCGCGCCCCGCTACGAGAAGCGGACGAAGAAGGGCGTCAACCTCTGGGCCTCACCGACGAAGTTCGGGAAGGAACTGGCCGAGAAGCACCAGGACGAAATCCTGCGTCGGCATCCTCAAGCGCGCGGTCGGCTCACGAACCCCCGAGCGGTCGGGATTGCCCTTCAGGCCGAGTTCGCCTTGTTCTTTGAGCGCGAGAACGGCGCGCAGCTGACCAGGACGCCGAAGGACGACCCTCGCCCTGACCGGCTGGAAACCGACGCGTTCAAGGCTGTTGCGGAAGCCCAGCGCACCGTCACCGAGCAGAGGGACGCATGGGAGACGAGGCGAGCAGAGGTGGAAGCCCAGATGGCGCGGCAGATCGCCACCGTCGAAGCGATGACCACCGCTGCCGTGAAGGAACGACAGGAGGCGCTGGATGCTCGTGCTGAGGCCCGCAACGAATGGGAACGGGCGAGAGCCTTCAGCGAGCATCTCGCCGCACTGGCACATCGTCTGGTGCGCTGGCTGAAGCGCGACGACCTGCCGGCCGAGGCGAGGCGTTCCGGCGTCCAGATCGGCGCAGAAGTGGTCGAATCCATGAAGGTCATCGACACGGACCACGGCGGAGCGACGCACCCTTGGGATTCGCCGCACTGACCCCTCGCCAGCCCGTTCCGGGACGGTTCGACGTCCCTAGTCGTCCAGCACGATCTACGAGCATGCCGCGCGCGCGGTGGGGTAAACTGTGGGGCGGACCTAGGTATGGGCGGCCTAAGCTATTGTTCTTGCAAGAGAAAATCTGTTGAAACTGGTGGAGCCGAGGGGAATCGAACCCCTGGCCTCATCATTGCGAACGATGCGCTCTACCAACTGAGCTACGGCCCCACAGGCGCGCTGTTTGGACCGGCGCGGACAGGCTGTCAAGGCCCCGTCGCGCGCCCGCAGCGGGGGCTGTCTGCCCCCGCGCCCCCGAGGATATTTCCGCACCAAAGACGCCGTTAACCGAATCTCAATCCGAATCGGGCAGACCAGAGGGGCGGTACAGGCGGGGACGCCGATGACCGCCACCGAAGACGCTACAGTCCGCGGGGACGAGCGCCCGCGCGGACTGTGTGCGCCCCGCCAGCGTCGTCTTTGGTGCTGAAATATCCCCGCCGGAGGCACCGCCGGCACGGCGGTCACGACTGGCCGCGCACCCAGTCCGCCAGCTGCGCCGCCGGGCGCGCGCCAGCCAGCCGCGCGGCCTCGCGGCCGTCGCGGAACAGGATGAACGCCGGAATGCCGCGGATATCGAACCGGACCGTCGCGTCGGGATGGCTTTGCGTGTCGATCTTGGCCAGCCGCGCCCGGCCGGCCAGCAACCCGGCGGCGCGCTCGAACTCGGGCGCCATCGCGCGGCAGGGGCCGCACCACGGCGCCCAGAAATCCACCAGCAGCGGCAGGCTGTCGCGCCGCGCCGCCCGCTCCAGCGTCGCAAGGTCGATGGCCACCGGCTTGGCGGGCATCAGCGCCGCGCCGCAGGTGCCGCATTTCGGCGACTGGTCCAGCCGGTCCGCGGGCAGTCGGTTGCCCTGCCCGCAGGCCAGGCAGGTCAGGGTGTGGGTGTGGGTGTGGGTTTCGGCCATCGCGCCCCCTTTCGTCCCCGGACAACGCCGGGGACGGCAAAAGGATCACGCCTATTCGGCCGCTTCGGCATAGGCCTCGACCGGCGGGCAGGTGCAGATCAGGTTGCGGTCGCCCGCCACGTTGTCCACGCGCCCCACCGGCGGCCAGTATTTGTCCACCCGGAACGCGCCCGGCGGAAAGCAGCCCTGTTCGCGCGAATAGGGGCGGTCCCAGTCGGCGACCAGATCCTCGACCGTGTGGGGCGCGTGGCGCAGGGGCGAGGCGGCGGCGGCGATGCGGCCTTCGGCGACCTGCGCGATCTCGGCCCGGATCGCCATCATCGCGGTGACAAAGCGGTCGAGTTCCGCCTTGGTCTCGGACTCGGTCGGTTCCACCATCAGCGTGCCGGCCACCGGCCAGCTCATCGTCGGCGCGTGGAAGCCGTTGTCGATCAGCCGCTTGGCGATGTCATCCACGGTCACGCCATGTTCGGCAAAGACGCGGGTGTCCACGATGCATTCATGCGCGACGCGGCCGCGGTTGCCCATGAACAGGATCGGGTAGGCCCCGGCCAGCCGCGCGGCGATATAGTTGGCGTTCAGGATGGCCACCCGCGTCGCCTGCGTCAGCCCCGCGCCGCCCATCATCAGCACATAGGCCCACGAGATCAGCAGGATCGACGCCGACCCCCAGGGTGCCGCCGAAACCGCGCCGAGGCCGTCGCGCGGATCGGCCGGCAGATAGGGCGCCAGATGCGCCTTGACCCCGATCGGCCCCATGCCGGGGCCCCCGCCGCCATGCGGGATGGCAAAGGTCTTGTGCAGGTTCAGGTGACTGACGTCGCCGCCGATCTCGCCCGGCTTTACCAGCCCGACCAGCGCGTTCATGTTCGCGCCGTCGATATAGACCTGCCCGCCGTGGTCGTGGGTGATGCGGCAGACGTCGCGCACGGTATCCTCGAAGACGCCGTGGGTGCTGGGATAGGTGATCATCACCGCCGCCAGCTTGTCGCCCGCCTTGGCGGCCTTGTCGGCGAAATCCTCCAGGTCGATGTCGCCGTTCGGGGCGGATTTCACCACCACGACCTTCATCCCCGCCATCTGCGCGCTGGCCGGGTTGGTGCCATGCGCGCTGGTCGGGATCAGGCAGACGTCGCGGTCCTCGCCGTTGGCCTTGTGCCAGGCGGCGATGGTCAGAAGGCCTGCATATTCCCCCTGCGCGCCGCTGTTTGGCTGCAGCGAAAACGCGTCATAGCCGGTGATCGCGCACAGCTTTCCGGTCAGGTCGGCGAACATCCGGTGATAGCCTGCGGCCTGATGGGCGGGCGCAAAGGGGTGCAGCGCGCCGAACTCGGGCCAGGTCAGGGGCATCATCTCGGCCGCGGCGTTCAGCTTCATCGTGCACGACCCCAGCGGGATCATCGCCCGGTCCAGCGCCAGGTCGCGGTCCGACAGGCGGCGCATATAGCGCATCATCTCGGATTCCGCCCGGTTCATGTGGAACACCGGATGGGTCAGATAGTCGCTTTCGCGCAGCAGATCGTCCGGGATTGCCGGGTCGCGGGCGGGTTCGGCCGCGTCGGTGATGCCAAAGGCGTCCAGCACCCGCGCGATGACGCAAGCGTCGGTCGTCTCGTCCAGCGAGATGCCCACCCGGTCGCGGCCCACCCGGCGCAGGTTGATGCCGCGCTGTTCGGCGGCCGCCAGGATGCCGGCCTGTCCGACGCCCACGCGCACGGTGATGGTGTCGAAGAACGCCTCGGGCTGGACCTCGGCCCCGGCCTCGCGCAGGGCGCGGGCCAGCGTCGCGGTGTGCAGGTGGACCCGCTGGGCGATGGCGCGCAGGCCGACGGGGCCGTGGAACACCGCATAGAACGACGCCATGACCGCCAGCAGCGCCTGCGCCGTGCAGACGTTGGACGTGGCCTTTTCGCGGCGGATGTGCTGTTCGCGCGTCTGCAGCGCCAGCCGGTATGCCTGCCGCCCCGCCGCGTCCACGCTGACGCCGACGATGCGGCCGGGCATCGCGCGCTTCATCTCGTCGCGGCAGGCCATGAAGGCCGCGTGCGGCCCGCCATAGCCCATCGGCACGCCGAACCGCTGGGACGAGCCGACCGCGATGTCGGCGCCCATCGCGCCCGGTTCCTTCAGCAGGCACAGCGCCAGCAGGTCGGTGGCCACGATGGCGACCGCCCCCGCCGCGTGCAGCGCCGCGCAGTCGTCGGTCAGGTCGCGGATATGGCCGAAGGTGCCGGGATACTGGAAGATCGCGCCGAACACCGCACCGGGGTCGCAGTCCCCGTGCTTGCCGCGGACGATCTCGATCCCCAGCGGCGCGGCCCGCGTCTCGATCACCGCCACGCTTTGCGGGTGCAGGTCGTCGGCAACAAAGAACGCGGTCGCCTTGGACTTGGCCGAGCGCTGCGCCATCGCCATCGCCTCGGCCGCCGCCGTCGCCTCGTCCAGCAGGCTGGCGTTGGCGACCGGCAGGCCGGTCAGGTCGGCCACCATCGTCTGATAGTTCAGCAGCGCCTCAAGCCGCCCCTGCGCGATTTCCGGCTGATAGGGCGTATAGGCGGTATACCACGCCGGGTTTTCCAGGATGTTGCGCTGAATCGCGGGCGGCGTGACGGTGCCGTGATAGCCCTGCCCGATCAGGCTGGTCATCACCCGGTTCTGCCCGCCCACCTCGCGCATCAGGGCCAGCAGCTCGCGTTCCGACAGCGCCGGCCAGTCCAGCGCGCTGTCCTGCCGGATCGAGGCCGGCACGGTCTGGTCGATCAGCTCGTCAAGGCTGCCCACACCCAGCACGGCCAGCATCTCGGCCATCTCGGCGGGCGAGGGGCCGATGTGGCGGCGGTTGGCGAAATCGTCGGGATCATAGGCGGTGGGGGTCCAGCGGGTCATGGCGTCGCTCGTTCGAAATGGCCGCATGGGCCGGAATGACTGGGCAAAGAGCGCGGCGGTGCGGCCCCGCGCCCTTTTCTTTCTTGTGGAAATATCCCCGGGGTCCGGGGCGGCGCCCCGGTCCGGCCGTGCGGCTCAGCCGATCAGCGCCTGATAGGCGGCTTCGTCCATGAATGCGTCCATCGCGCCCGGCTCGGTGGGCTTGATGCGAAAGAACCAGGCGGCCATCGCGTCGTCATTGACCGCGCCGGGGGTGTCCGCCACGGCCGAGTTGACGGCGGTGATGGTGCCCGCGATGGGGGCCACGATGTCGGACGCGGCCTTGACCGATTCGATCACCACGATCTCCTCGCCGGCCTCGACCTCGCGCCCCTCTTCGGGCAGTTCGATGAACACCACGTCGCCCAGCTGTTCGCTGGCATGCGCGGTGATGCCCACGACGATCTCGTCGCCGTCGGCGCGCAGCCATTCGTGGTCTGGGGTGAATTTCAGCATGGGCCGACCTTTCAGCGTTTATAGGTGGGGATGACAAAGGGCATGGGCGCGATCCGCGCGGGCAGGCGCTTGCCGCGCAGTTCGGCGTAAACGGTGGCGCCTTCGGCCAGTTCCGCGGGCAGGACCGCCATCGCCACCGGCGCGGCCACCGACGGGCCGAACCCGCCCGAGCTGACGGTGCCGATGGACTCGCCCCCTTCGGCCGCCGCGAACAGCGCCACGCCCTCGCGCATCGGCGCGCGGCCTTCGGGGCGCAGGCCGCGGCGGACGCGCGTGGCGCGGCCCAGTTCCGGCAGGATGACCTCAGCGCCCGGAAAGCCGCCCTCGCGCTCGCCGCCGGTGCGGCGCAGCTTGGGGATCGACCAGCCCAGCCCGGCCTCCGCCGGGGTGGTGTCCGCGTCCATGTCGTGGCCATACAGCGGCAGCCCCGCCTCCAGCCGCAGGCTGTCGCGGGCGCCAAGGCCGATGGGCGCCACCCCTTCCTGCGCCAGCAGCGCGCGGGCGAAATCCTCGGCCCGGTCGGCGCGGACCGAGATCTCGAACCCGTCCTCGCCGGTATAGCCGGACCGGCTGACCCACAGCGTGCCGCCATCCCACGGCAAATCGGCCGAATCCATGAAACGCAGATCGGCCGCGCCCGGCACCAGCGCGGCCAGCGCCGCCTCGGCTCGCGGACCCTGCAGTGCCAAAAGCGCGCGGTCGGTCACGACCTCGGGGGCCAGCGCCGCCGCGATCATGTGGGCTGCGTCCTGCGCGGCGTTGGCGGCGTTCACCACCAGCAGCAGATGGTCGCCCTTGTTGGCGATCATCAGATCGTCCAGCACGCCGCCACTGTCGTTGGTGAACAGCCCGTAGCGCTGCCGGCCCTGCGGCAGGCCCATGATGTCGGCGGGCACCAGCCGTTCCAGCGCCTGCGCCGCGTCCGGCCCGCGCAGGATCACCTGCCCCATGTGGCTGACGTCGAACAGCCCGGCGGCGGCGCGGGTGTGCAGATGCTCGGCCAGCACCCCCATCGGATACTGGACCGGCATTTCCCATCCGGCAAAGGGCACCATCCGGGCGCCCAGCGCCAGGTGCAGGTCGTAAAGCGGCGTGCGTCGCAGGTCATCGGTCACGGCATCCTCCCGGCGGCCCGAACGGCCGCGCTTGCGATGCCCCCTCTGTCCCTACCCCGCGGGGGGCGCCTGAGATCGTTATCCCTTCGGCGGGCCAAGCGGCCACTCTTCAGAGTCTGTCGTGGAAACGGTCTTTTTGCCTGAGAGTTTACCGGGGCGGTTGCTCCTTCGGCCCTGGATCGCGCCAGCGTCTCCCGGTTTCCAAGGCCGGTTTAGCCGCCCGCGATCGCCGCTGGCAAGGGGGTTTGTCGCACCCCCCCGGATCAGCGGCGCGGGAAGACAAAGGCGCGGTCGCGGCGCAGCATCAGCCACATCGGCGTGCCGGGGTCGGGCATGAACACCGCCGGGACGGTGGCGCGCAGGACCGACCCGTCGTGGTCCATGCGGAACTCGACCAGCGATTCGCGGCCCAGAAAACGGGCGCGCTGGACGACGCCATGCGCGGCGGTGCCGTGTTCGGGCGTGGGCGCCGGCCCCCTGCCGCCGCGGTGAAAGTCGATGCGCAGGTGCTGGGGGCGGATCACGATGTCCACGGGCGTCCCGTCGGGGACGCCGGGGGTCAGGAACTCGCCGAACGGCGTGTCGGTCAGCGCACCCTGCACGGTGCCGGTCAGGACGTTGACGTCCGAGAAGAACGCCGCCGCCTCGCGGTCCACGGGCGCGTTGTAAAGGTTATAGGGCGCGCCGCGCTGCACGATCCGCCCGCGCCGCATCAGCAGGATCTGGTCGGCCATGCGCATCGCCTCGTGCGGCTCGTGCGTGACCAGCAGGACGGCGGTGCCCTCGTCCTTCAGCAGGGCCAGCGTCTCGTCGCGGATGCCGTCGCGCAGCCGCTCGTCCAGCCCCGAGAACGGCTCGTCCATCAGCAGGATGCGGGGGCTGGGGGCCAAGGCGCGGGCCAGCGCGACGCGCTGCTGCTCGCCCCCCGACAGCGCGTGGGGATAGCTGTCGACATGGTCCGACATGCGCACGCGGTCCAGCAGCTCCGCCACCCGCGCCCGGTTCGCCGCCGCCCCGCCTTTCAGGCCAAAGGCCACGTTGTCGGCGACCGACAGATGCGGGAACAGCGCAAAGTCCTGGAACATCAGCCCGATGGCCCGGCGTTCCGGCGGCACCCGGAACACGGTGTCGCAGACCAGTCGCCCGTCCACGGAAATCCGGCCGCCGTCCTGCATGTCCACGCCCGCCACGATCCGCAGCGTCGTGGACTTGCCGCAGCCGGACGGGCCCAGCAGGCAGGCGACCTCGCCGGCCGAGACGGTAAAGGACACGTCGTCCACCACCGCCAGCCCGTCAAAGACGCGGGTCAGCTTGTCGACGGCAAGGCGCGGCGGCGGGGGCTGGCTGTGGGGCACCGGCAATCCGATCAATTCGGTCGGCAATGCCTAGCAGGCCGGTCCCTGCTGGTAAAGTTCGGGCGTATGCCAGTTCGCGGGCATATAAATGCCCCCGTGCTCGGACCGATCATTCTGCGGATAGGAGAACGTCCATGTCCTCAGAACACATTGCACTGATCACCGCCCTCATCACACTCATTGCAGCCATCATCGAAAGATGGCCGCGATGACGGCCCCCTGTGCGCCCCTCAGATCGTGACGTTCAGCGCCCCGCCGTCCAGCGTCAGGTTCTGCCCCACGATGAACCGCGCCTGCTGCGAACACAGGAACGCGCAGGCGGCGCCGAAATCCTCGGCCCGGCCATAGGTCCGGGTGGGGATCGTCGCCTCGCGCTGGCGGCGCGCCTGATCGGGGGAAATCCCCTGCGCCTGCGACACGCCCGCGTCCAGCGCGGTCGCGCGGTCGGTGTCGTGGATGCCCGGCAGCAGGTTGTTCACGCAGACGCCCTTGTCCGCCACCTGCCGCGACATGCCCGCGACAAAGCCGGTCAGGCCGGTGCGCGCGGTGTTCGACAGCCCCAGCTGCGCGATGGGCGACCGGACGGCGGCGCTGGTGATGTTGACGACCCGGCCCCAGCCGCGGTCCATCATGCCGGGCACCAGCGCCTGCATCAGCGCGATGGCCGACAGCATGTTGCCGTCGAAGGCGCGGATGAAATCGTCGCGGTCCCAGTCGGTCCACTGGCCGGGCGGCGGCCCGCCCGCGTTGGTCACAAGGATGTCGGCCTGCCCGCCCAGCGCGGCCAGCACCGCCGCGCGCCCGTCGGGCGTGGTGATGTCGGCGGCGACGGCCTGGACCCCGACCCCGTGGCGGTCGGCGATGTCCTGCGCCGTGCGCGTCAGGGCGTCCTCGCTGCGGGCGTTGATGACCAGATCGACGCCCTCGGCCGCCAGCGCCTCGGCGCAACCGCGCCCCAGCCCCCTGGACGCGGCGCAGACCAGCGCCCGTTTTCCCCTGATCCCCAGATCCATCGCCAGTTCCCCTTGCTGCGGCCCGCTGCTGCGGCTGGGCGCGAGGCAATCGCGCCCCGCCGCAAAGGTCAAGCGCGCTTGTGCCCGCCCGGCCGGGCGGCGCGGGTCAGAAACACAGGATCTCGGCCTCGGCCTCGGCCCGGCGCAGGTGGGCCAGGATGCCGTCCGACAGCGGCCCCTCGCGGAACATGCCGGCGCGGTCGCCGGTGGTCTGGCGCATCCGCAGCACCGTTTCGGCGCTGACATAATCGTCATAGCTCAGCACGCCCGCGATGGCGTCGATGGCGCAGGAACAGCGCTGCAGCATTTCCGGTGTCTCGCCGTTGGTGCCCATGCAGATCAGCACGTATTCCGCCCGCGCGGCGGTGGGATAGTCGTTGACGGCCTGCGCCGCGGCGGGACCGGCCAGCGCGGCCAGCGCGCCTGCAAGAACCGCGCCCCTCATTGCAGCGCCAGCGCGTGCAGATAGGGGGCCGGTTCCGGCGCGACGGGCGCCGCGCCGGGGACCGTCGGCTGCGCGGGGGGCGCGGCGACCGGACCGGTGGTGCGGGCGATCATCTCGCGGACCGGCTGGCTGGGGTCGGCGCCCATGCGGAACCGGATCTCCAGCGTTTCGAACCCGTGCATGCGGGCCTTGTTCGGGTCGTCGGCAAAGGGGCGCAGCACGACCTCGGGGGCGTCGGCGGTGCCGGTCACCTCGCCCCCCCGGAACACCGCGTCCTTGAGCCGGTTGCGGATGTAATCCGGGTTGCCCCCGGTCAGCGCCGCCATGTCGCGGGTCGTGCTTTCCAGGAAATACGTCACCACCGGATCCCCGCCCGAGGTGGGGAACGGCCCGATCCTGCGGCTCAGCGCGTCGGATTTCTGGTCCAGGTGCAGCACCGGCTTGCCGTCCGACGGGTCGGTCGCCTGCGACAGCGTCAGCGAGCCGTTGTCGAACCGCGCAAAGTTCGGCGCGGCGGGGCCTTGATGCGTCATCGTCCAGACCAGCGTGCGGTCGCCCAGCGCCCAAGGCCCGCGGTCGGCAAAGACCAGATCGCCCGCCTGACCGGCGCGGGCCGCGCCCGTCGCCAGCAGGCAGGCCACCACCAGCGCCGCGGCGCCGCCCCACGAAAATCGCATCCTCATCCCTTCCCCCTCCCCGCGCCCGAAGGGGCGCCCGTCTTGCCCGCGCCCGCAGGGGCGCCCGTCTTCGTCGTCGCGGTCATGCCCGACCGGCGTCCCCCTTCCCCGCGCCCGGCGTGTCGTCCGGCCGCGGGCGGCCCGCAGGCGGGGCGCCCTGTCAGTCCATCACCTGCAGCAGCATGGCGCGCAGATCGTCGGGGCGCACGGGCTTTTCCATCAGCGGCACCCCCGCGGCGGCACAATTCCGCGCGATGGCGGGGTCGCGCTGCGCCGTCACCATGATCGCGGGGATGCGCTTGCCGGCCGCGGCGCGCAGGCTGTCGATGGCGGCCAGCCCCGTGTCGCCCGCGTCCAGGTCATAGTCGGCCAGGATCACGTCGGGGGGGTCGTCCTCGCCCATCGCGGCCAGCGCCTCGGCGGTGCCGCCGGTCGCGCGCGCGACCATGCCGAAGCGGTCGGCCAGCAGCATCTCGTATCCGCGGCGCATGGCGGTGTCGTTTTCCACCACCAGCGCCACGCGGGACCGCAGGCGCAGGGCGTCGTCCGGCCCCGCCGCCTGCGCCCGCGCGGCCCGGCCGTCGGCGGGCGGCAGGCCCACACGGAACACGGTGCCGCGCCCCGGCTGGCTGTCGATGGTGATCGGGTGGCCCAGCTTGGCGCAGGCGCGGCGCACGATGGACAGGCCCAGCCCCATGCCGCCCGCCCCCCCCTCGCGGCCGACCCGCTGGAACTCGTCGAAGATGCGGCCCCGGTCGGCGGCGGCGATGCCGATGCCGGTGTCGCGCACCTCGACCCAGATGCGGCCGGCGCGGCGGCGCACGCCGACCAGCACCCCGCCCGCATCGGTATACTTGATCGCGTTCGACACCAGGTTCTGCGCGATGCGGCGCAGGAACACCGGATCGCTGTCCACCATGACCGAGGTCGGCGCAAAACTCAGGCGCAGGCCCTTGGCCTCGGCCATCGGGGCGTATTCCACGGCCAGACGGCGGAACAGCGCGTCCAGATCGACGGGCTTGCGCTGGAACTCGATGCGCTGGCTGTCCAGCCGGCTGATGTCCAGCACGGCGTGCATCAGCTCTTCGACCGATTCGAAGGCGCCGGCCAGCCGGGTGGTCAGTTCCTGCTGGACCGGGTCCAGCGGGGTGTCGGTCAGCGCCGACAGAAACAGCCGCGCGGCCGACAGCGGCTGCAGCAGATCGTGGCTGGCGGCGCGCAGAAAGCGGGTCTTGGACCGGTTCGCCTCTTCGGCGGCGGCGCGGGCCACGGCCAGGTCGCGGTTCTTTTCCGACAGATCGGCCAGCGCCCGTTCCAGGTCGCGGGTCCGGGCCAGCGCCTCGCGTTCCAGGGCCAGCGCGGCTTGGAACATCGACCAGGCCGAGCCGCGCGATTCCTCAAGCCGGTCGACGCGGTCGATCAGCACCTGGGTGATGCGCCCCAGTTTTTCGGCCCGCCGCGCCGGGCTGTCGTCAGTGCGCAGCATCGCCGTCCGCCCTTGGCATCAGCGCCAGCCCGACGAAGGTCTGGTTCACGTGCATCCCCGCGTGCTGTTCGCCATAGGTGTTGAACCCCGCCACGCGATAGCGCGCGAACAGGCTGCCCATGCGCCCGGCCATCCCGGCGCGTTCCACCGCCAGCCGGCGCAGGATGCAGTCGAACCCCAGCACCATCAGCGGCGGCTGCGGCAGGCTGTCCAGCGCCGCGCCAAAGCCCTGGGTCACATCCTCGGCCCGGCCCAGCGTCAGCACCGTGCCGGTGTCGATCGAGGACATCAGCTTCAGCCCGCGGCCCGCCGTCGCCTCGCTGATCGCGCGGACATGGTGACGCCGCCCCATCCGCAGCAGCAGCGGGTGCGAGGCGAAGTCGGCCGGTTCCATCGCCGCCGGGTCCAGCCCCGCCAGCCGCGCGTATTCGTCGGCGGCGGGTTCGGCGTTCAGTTCCAGGATCGTGCCGCTGTGGGGGTCGGCTGCGGTGACGACGGCGCGGTCCTCGGTCGGGCTGAAATGGGCAAAGCTGACCTCGGCCACCGCCAGCGCGGTTTCGACCAGCACAAAGACCGCGGCCCCCGGCACCGGGCGGCCGTCCAGGATCTGCGTCGTGGCGCCGAAATCCAGCCCGTCGCCCGCCGATCCCCCCACGATGGGCACGTCCGGCAGCGCCGCATCCAGCGCCGCCGCCAGCACGTCCTCGTGCCCGGACCGGCCGTCGGCCAGCAGGATGCCGAACACCGCGCGCCGCGGATCGGGCACGAAATCGGCATGCAGCGTGCGCAGCGCGGCCAGCCACGCCGACACCGGGATGTCGCCCTGGTCGCGCAGCGCCACGGCACCGGCGCGGAAGGTCGCGCGCGGAAAGCCGATCCCCAGCACCGTGCCGCGCTGATAGCCGTCGCGCCCGATCTCGCCGGCGGACGAACAGCCGGCCAGCGTCACGCCGGGCAGCAAGCGGTGCAGCCGCTCGGCCATCGGCGCCAGCGCGTCCCGGGGCGAGCCGAACAGCAGCACCAGCGCCGGGTCGCAGGCGACCAGCCCCGCATGCAGCGCCTGCGCGCCGTGGGGATCGTCCGACCGCACCGTCACCGACACCGGCCCCGCGTCGGCCCGCGCGGCCAAGCCCGCGTCGCAGCCCGCGTCGCCGCCCCTGCCCGCGGGATCAGCGGCCCGTGTCACACCGCCTCGAACAGCCGGGCGCTGTTGGCCAGCAGCACCGCCTGGGTGCGGCGGCGGGCGTTGATCTTGGACATGATGGCGGTGATGTGGGTCTTGACCGTCGCCTCGGCGATCGACAGCTCATAGCTGATTTCCTTGTTCGCCTTGCCCTGGCAGATCAGCCGCAGGATCTTCATCTGCTGGGGCGTCAGCGTGGCAAAGCGGCGGGCCAGTTCGGCGCGGGCCTGATCCTCGTCGCCCGCCGCGTCCGGCTCATAGCTTTCGGGGGTGACGCGCTCGCCCTCCCACATGCGGCGCAGGCTGTCGACCAGCGCCTCGCGGCCCAGGGACTTGCTGATGTATCCCTGCGCCCCCGCCGCCATCGCGGCCGAGATCATGGCGTTTTCCAGATCGGCGGAAATCATCGTGATCGGCACGTCGGGCAGCTGCCGGCGCAGGGTCACGATGCCCTCGGCCCCGCGCGCGTCGGGCAGGTTCAGGTCCAGGATCACCGCGTCGGGCGCGCCCTGGCTGCGGATCTGTTCGACGGCGGCGGCCAGGCTGCGCGCGGTGCGCACGGTCTTGCGGCCGAAGCTGATCTTGAGCGTCAGCGCCAGCGCGTCGCACATCAGCGGGTGGTCGTCCACGATCAGGATGTCCTTGACCCGGTCGGCCGACAGGCGCGGCGCGGCGCGGTCGGGGGTGGACGCGTGATCGCCCGTCACGGATGCGCGTTCGGCACCGTCGCCCGCGCGCGGGTCGTGCGTGGCACGTGTGGTCATGTCGTCCTCCTCGCCAAGTGGCGTCCGCTTGCCGCGCTGCCTCCTCGCGCGGGCAGTCTAGGCGCGCGGCGGTCCCGCGCAAGACCCTAGGCCTTCGGCGCCCGCGCTGCGGCGAATGTCGCATTGAACGGCGGGGCGCCGCGTGCCAGCGTGCCGGGGGTTTTTCCAAGGACATCCGCCATGACCCTGTTCCGCCGCCTTGCCGCCGCCGCCGCGCTGGCCCTGACCGCCACCGCCGCCAGCGCGCAGGCCCCCGTCATCACCGTTGGCACGCTGGAAAACGGCACCGTCTCGTGGGAGCTGGCGACGATCAAGGCGCGCGGGCTGGACGCGGTCAACGGGTTTCAGCTGGAGATGCTGCCGCTGGCCGGCAATCCTGCGACGCAGGTGGCGATGCAGGGCGGCGAGGTGGACACGATCGTGTCGGACCTGCTGTGGGTCGCGCAGCAGCGCGCGCAGGGGGCGGATTTCACCTTCCTGCCCTATTCGACGGCGGTCGGCGGCGTGATGGTCAGGGCCGACAGCCCGGTGCGGACGCTGGCCGACCTGAAGGGCAAGCGCATCGGCATCGCCGGGGGTCCGGTGGACAAAAGCTGGCTGATCCTGCGCGCCTGGTCGCGCCAGCAGGGCGGCGAGGATATCGGCGCCGTCACCGAACAGGTCTTTGGCGCACCCCCGCTGATCATGGCGGCCGCCGAGTCGGGCGAGGTCGATGCGGCCATCAACTTCTGGCATTTCCAGGCCAAGATGGCCGCCGCGGGGATGCGCGAGATCGTCAGCGTCAACGACGCCGCCCGCGACCTGGGGCTGGACCCGGCGACGCCGCTGCTGGGATACGTGCTGCGCGACGCGTGGATCGCGGAAAAGCCTGCGCTGGCGCAGGGGCTGGCCCGCGCCTCGGCCGAGGCCAAGGCGGTGCTGGCGACCGATGACGCCGCGTGGGACGCGCTGCGCCCGATCATGAACGCCGCCGACGACGCCGAGTTCGCGGCCCTGCGCGACGGCTGGCGCGCGGGCATCCCGCAGTCGCAGCAGGTGGACGCGGCGGCGGCGCAGAAGATGTTCGCGGTCATGGCCGAACTGGGCGGGGACGAGCTGACCGGCGGGCTGACCGAACTGCCCGCCGGGCTGTTCTGGTCGGGTGAGTAGCCCGCGCCCGTCCGAGCTAGGGCCGGATCTGGCGTCCACCCCGCCCAGCGACGTGCCGGCCGCCACCTCGGCGCAGCCCCGCCGCGCGCGCCTGCCGGGGCTGGTGCCCGGCGTCGCGTCGCTGGTCGCGCTGCTGGCGCTGTGGGCGGTGGCGGCGGCGCTGACCGGCAACCCCCAGCGCCTGCCCGGCCCGATGGCGGTGGCGCAAAAGCTGGCCGCGCTGGCCGCCAGCGGCGAGCTGTGGTTTCACGCCGGCATGACGCTGCTGCGCGTGGCGCTGGCCTTTGTCGCGGCGATGATCCTGGGCGGCGCGCTGGGGCTGGCGATGGGCCGGTCGCGGCGGCTGGACCGCTGGCTGGACCCGACGCTGGTCATCCTGCTGAACATCCCGGCGCTGGTCATCATCGTGCTGGCCTATATCTGGATCGGCCTGAACGAGACGGCGGCGATCCTGGCCGTGGCGCTGAACAAGATCCCCGTCGTCGCCGTCATGCTGCGCGAGGGGACGCGCGCCCTGCGCCCCGACCTGGACGACATGGCCGGCGTCTTCGGCATGTCCGGCCCCGCGCGGCTGCGCCATGTCGTGCTGCCCCAGCTTGCCCCGCATATCGCCGCCGCCGCCCGCACCGGCATCGCGCTGATCTGGAAGATCGTGCTGGTGGTCGAGTTCCTGGGCCGGTCGAACGGCGTGGGCTTCAAGATCCACCTGCTGTTTTCCAGCTTCGACGTGGCGGGGGTGCTGGCGTGGTCGCTGGCCTTTGTCGCGGTGATGCTGGCGATCGACCTGGCCGTGCTGCGACCGTGGGAAGCGCGCGCCAACCGCTGGAGGCAGGATGCGCCTTGACCTGAAGGCCAAGTCCTTTGCGGGACGCCCCGTGCTGGGCGCATTGTCGCTGCAGGTCGCGCGCGGCCAGCGGATCGCGATCCTCGGGCCGTCCGGCATCGGGAAATCGACGCTGCTGCGGATCGTGGCGGGGCTGGACCGTGACTTTGACGGCAGCCGGTCGGTGCCGGAACGGCTGTCGGCGGTGTTTCAGGAACCGACGCTGCTGCCGTGGCGGCGGGCGCTGGCGAATGTCACCATCCCGACCGGGGCGGACCGCGCGGCGGCGCTGGCGCTGATGGATCAGGTCGGGCTTTCCGGCAAGCACCGGCATTTCCCGCGCCAGCTGTCGCTGGGGCAGCAGCGGCGGCTGTCGCTGGCGCGCGCCTTTGCCGCGCGGCCGGACCTTTTGCTGATGGACGAGCCCTTCGCCTCGCTGGACGCGGACACGGCGGGGCGGATGCTGGACCTGACGGCGGCCCTGCTGGACGCCAGCGGCGCGGGGCTGGTGCTGGTCACCCACGACCCGTCCGAGGCGGCGCGGCTGGGCGCGCAGGCGCTGACCCTGTCGGGCGCGCCCGCGCGGCTGGTCTGACCCACGGGGTTCAACCAGCGCGGCTTGGCCGCCGGGGCCTGACCGGCGGCCTGACCAAGGCGGCCTGACCGCCGGCCCGATCACCAGTGCCAGCCGCTCAGCGTGCTGTCGGGGCGGCCGTGGCTGATGAACGTGCGGCCGCCGTTCTCGAACCGGGCCAGCGGCAGCGCGCCGTCGACGCCCACGTCGCGGCGCAGCGATTCGGGGATCTCGGACAGGGCGCGCCGGGTGGCGGCGCGGTCCGACCGGGCCGCCCACCAGCGGCGCAGGGTGGGCGCGAGCAAAGCGGGCGCGGGCAGGTCGGGGGCGGTGTGTGCGGCCGCAGGGTGGGCGGGAACGGTGACGGACAGGCAGGTCATGGCGTATCCTTTCAAGGCTGGCTTGCGTGTTGGGATCAACATGCTAGCGTTTGCGCCGTCACACCAACCAATCCTCGGCACGCCCGGATAAGGACCGCTTATGGACGCCCTGCCGCCGCTTGCCGCCGTCCGGGTGTTCGAATCGGCGGCGCGCCATCTGTCGTTCACCGCCGCGGCGGCGGAACTGGGTATGACGCAGGCCGGGGTCAGCTATCAGATCCGCCTGCTTGAGGAGCGGCTGGGCGGGGCGCTGTTCCTGCGCCGCCCGCGGCTGGCGCTGACCGACCAGGGGGCGCGGCTGGCCGCGCCCACGCAGGCGGCGTTCGCGCAGCTGCGCGACGCGTGGCACCAGACGCCCGCGCAGGAAACCCTGTCGATCACCACCCTGCCGACCTTCGCCACCAACTGGCTGTCGCAGCGGCTGGGGCTGTTCCAGCTGCACAACCCCGGCCTTGCCGTGCGGCTGGACAGTTCAGAACGCATCGTCGATTTCGCGCGCGAGGATTTCGACGTCGCCATCCGCTATGGCGGCGGCGACTGGCCGGGGCTGGAATCGCACCATCTGTTCGACATCACGCTGACGCCGATGCTGTCGCCGGCGCTGCTGGCGCAGCATGGTCCGCTGGCGCGACCCGCCGACATCGTGCCGCTGCCCTGGCTGGACCCGACGGACCCCTGCTGGGCGCAGTGGCTGGCCGCGGCGGGCGTCGCCCACGCGCCCTGCCCGCCGCGCCCGGGCCTGACCCTGGGCACCCAGATCCACGAGGCGCGGGCCGCGATGGCCGGGACCGGCGTCGCCATGCTGACGCCCCGGTTCTTTCGCACCGAACTGGCGACCGGCGCGCTGGTCCAGCCGTTCGACATCGTGGCGCGCAACGGCAAGGCCTATTGGCTGGCCTATCCGCCCGCGCGCCGCAACCGACCGGTGATCCGGCGGCTGCGGCGGTTCCTGGCGGAACAGGTGGCCGCCGACCGCGACGACTGAGGGCGGCGGCCGCGCAAACGGCCGGATGTGCGAACGGCCGTGCGAAGGATCGGGCGAATGGCGGTAAGAGCGACTGGGCCGGCCGGGCGAACGCCCCGCGGGCGGCTGGGCGGCTGGGCCGCGGCGCCTACAGCGCCGTCCAGCCCCCGTCCACGCTGATCGTCGTGCCCGTGACCTGCGCCGCGGCCTCGCTGCACAGAAACACCGCCGTGCCGCCGATCTGCTCGACCGTGGCGAACTGACCCGAGGGCTGGCGCGCCAGCATCACCTTGGCGATCACGTCCTCGCGCGTCATGCCGTGGGTCTGCATCTGGTCGGGAATCTGCTTTTCGATGATCGGGGTCAGCACATAGCCAGGGCAGATGGCGTTGCAGGTGATCCCCTCGCCCGCCGCCTCAAGCGCGGTGACCTTGGTGAGGCCGACGACGCCGTGCTTGGCCGCGACATAGGCCGACTTGAACGGGCTGGCCGTCAGCCCGTGCGCCGAGGCGACGTTGATGACCCGTCCCCAGCCCGCCGCCCGCATCATCGGCAGCGCCGCGGCGGTGGTGTGGAAGGCGCTGGACAGGTTGATGGCGATGATCGCGTCCCATTTGTCCATCGGAAACTCGGGGATCGGCGCGACGTGCTGGATGCCCGCGTTGTTGACCAGGATATCGCAGCGCCCGGCCTTTTCGACCAGCGCGCGGCACTGGTCGGGCTTGCTCATGTCGGCGGCGATGTAACGGACCGCGACGCCGTGGTCGGCGGCCAGCCGCTCGGCCAGGGCATGATCCTCGGGGGTGTCGGTAAAGCTGTTGATGACCAGATCGGCCCCGGCGGCGGCCAGCGCCTCGGCCACGCCCAGCCCGATGCCGCTGTTCGACCCGGTCACGACCGCCGTCTTGCCCGTCAGAACCCTGTCCGCCATGTCCGTCCCCCGTCTTGCGTCGCGCGACCTTAGCGCCCGGCGCGCCGCGCCCGCCAGCCCCTTCCTGCGGCTGGCCGGCAGGAACCGCCGGCGGCCGCCGCCCGTTCGACCCGCATCCTGACCCGATGGAGTGGACGATCATGACACGTCACGACGACTCGGACGACGACCTGGGCGCGGCGCTGATCAAGGGCGCGGTCGCGGGGGTCGCAGCCTCGGTGGCGCTGGACCGGCTGGACTGGTTCATGTGGAACCGGCTTGACCCCGAAACGCGCCAGCGGACCCGCAGCGTGCGGCCGGACGGGCTGGACCCCGGCCATGTCATCGCGCGCAAGCTGGCCCGCGCGATGGGCACCGACATCGAACCCCGCGGCCGCGACAACCAGCATCCGGCGGGCGTGGCCGTCCATTTCGCCCTCGGCATGGCCCCGGCGCTGGCCTATGCGGCGGCGCGGGACCGGGCGCCGGGGCTGGCCGCGGGCGGCGGGACGCTGTTCGGGCTGGGGCTGTTTCTGGCCCAGGACGAGGGGATGAACACCGTCAGCGGCCTTGGCGCCAGGCCCCGCGCCTATCCGTGGCAGGCGCACGCACGCGGGCTGGTCGCGCATCTGGTCTATGGCGCGGTGCTGGAGGGTGCGATGCGGCTGATGGACGGCCCGCCCCGGCGGCACCGGCGGCGCTGAACGCGCAACCTGCGGGCGAGCAACAAAAAAAGACGCCCGCACAAGGCGGGCGCCAAGTCATGAGGCAGGTTTCATACAGGCAAGAAACCTATCGAGCAGTGCATCCGATATACGCCTTTCCCCCCCCGAGTCCAAGGGGTCCGTTTGCCACGCGGTTAACCGGCGGTTACTGGTGGGGAAAGACCCGGCGGCAGACCGGGCCGGGCGGGGGCTGGGCATGGGGCGAATCTTCGAAATCCTTAACGATTCCGCGATTGGCCGTGCGCTGCGCGTGATCGTGCTGGCGGCCGGCGGTGTTGCAGGGATGCCGCTGGCAAGTGCTGCCGCGCCTGCCCATGCCATTGCAATGTATGGAGAACCCGCCTTGCCACAGGGGTTCACCCACCTGCCCTATGCCAACCCCGACGCAGCCCAGGGCGGGACGATTCGCCTGGCCGAGCCGGGGACGTTCGATTCGCTGAAGCCCTGGGTTCTGAAAGGCAACCCCGTCTGGGCCGTGGGCACCCATGTCGCCGAGACGCTGATGTTCCGGTCCATCGACGAGCCGTTCACCCTGTATGGCCTGCTGGCCGAAAGCGTAGAGACGGCGCCCGACCGCAGCTGGGTCGAGTTCACCCTCCGCCCGCAGGCGCGGTTCTCCGACGGCTCGCCCGTCACCATCGCGGACGTGATGTGGTCCTATGAGACGCTGGGAACCGTCGGCCACCCGCGTTATCACGGCGCCTGGAAAAAGGTCGCGCGGATGGAACAGACCGGCGCGCGCAGCGTCCGGTTCACCTTCAACGTGCAGGACCGAGAGCTGCCGCTGCTGATGGGGATGCGCCCGATCCTGAAAAAGGCGCAGTGGCAGGGCCGCGACTTCGCCGCGTCGGGGCTGGAAGTCCCCATCGGGTCGGGGGCCTATGTCGTCGATCAGGTCGATGCGGGACGGTCGATCACCTTTCGCCGCGACCCGGATTACTGGGGCCGCGACCTGCCGGTGAACCGCGGCCTGAACAACCTGGACGTCATCCGCTATGATTACTTCGGCGACACCGCCGCCATGTTCGAGGCGTTCAAGGCCGGCGACGTGAGCCTGTGGCGGGAACTGAACGGCGCCCGCTGGGCCAGCGAATACGGCTTTCCCGCCGCGGTGGACGGGCGCGTGGTCAAGGCCGAGATCCCCCACCAGCGGCCGTCGGGGATCATGGGGCTGGTGATGAACAGCCGCAATCCGGTCTTTGCCGACTGGCGCGTGCGGCAGGCGATGATCGAGGCATTCAACTTCCGCTTTATCAACATGACGCTGACCGGCGGGGCCGATCCGCGCATCACCAGCTATTTCGCAAACTCGGCGCTGGCGATGCAGCCCGGACCCGCGACCGGCCGGGTGGCCGCGCTGCTGGCGCCCTTCGCCGCCGACCTGCCCCCCGGCACGATCGAGGGCTATGCCCTGCCCGAGGGGGCCGAACGGTCGCTGGACCGCAAGGGCATCCGCGCCGCGATGGCGCTGCTGGAACAAGCGGGCTGGACCGTGCAGGACGGCCGGCTGGCCGACGCGCAGGGGCGGCCGTTCGCGTTCGAGATCCTGCTGAACCAGTCGGGCAGCGCCATGCGGTCGGGCAGCGAGGTCCAGAAGATCGTGGACATCTATATCCAGGCGCTGAAGCCGCTGGGCATCACGCCCCGCGTCACCTCGCTGGACAGCGCGCAATATATCGAGCGGACGAACAACTTTGCCTTTGACATGACGTGGTATGAACGCGGCCTGTCGCTGTCGCCGGGCAACGAGCAGGCGCTTTACTGGGGGTCGGCCAGCGCGACCGAACCCGGCAGCAAGAACTGGATGGGGCTGCAAAGCCCCGCCGTGGACGCGATGATCGCGGCGATGGTCAACGCCACCTCGGCCGAGGATCACGCCGCGGCCGTGCAGGCGCTGGACCGCATCCTGACCGCCGGGCGCCATGTCATCCCGGTGTCCTTCTCGCCCGTCAGCCGCATCGCCCATGCGGCGTCGCTGCACCATCCGGCCCGCCTGCCAATCTATGGCGACTGGCCGGGGTTCATGCCGGAAACCTGGTGGGCCGAACCGGCCCCATGACAGCGCCGCCGCAAGCGCGCAGGATGGGCACGCGGGAACCAGCAAGGGCAGCCGTTGTTTCCGCCTTGGAAGATGGCTGTGGCGCCATCGGTAACAACAGGAGAGTCCGCCGATGAAATGGGCGCATGTGCAGCAGAACTGGACCGCCTTCTACGAGGCGATCAAGGAAAAATGGGACAACGCCGACGACGCCGACCTGGACGAGATCGACGGCGACCAGCGCGCATTCGTCGCCTATATCGCCGAGGTCAGCGGGCTTGAGCCGTCCGAGGCGCGCGAGGAAATCCGCGAATGGCTGACCGGAGAGATCCCGTCGGACGTCGTCATGGACCCGATCCACGACAACCACTCGATCGCGCTGTCGTCCAAATACGTGGGCGAGGGCGAGGATGAATACGCCGACGACGCGCGTTTCGGCGACGACGACGACTATCCCGACGACGGCGACCGCAACCGCTGACCGCCCCCCGGCGCGCGTCCGCGTTCAGACCGGGCGGATCAGCTTGCGTTCCAGCACCCGCAGCACGACCGCAAGGTCGTGCCCGCGCCGCAGGATGCGCCCGTCCATGCCCACCACGGCGTACATGCCTTGCGCGCCGCGCAGCCGCGGCCGCTTTTCGATGCGATAGATCGGCGTTTCGGCCGCGCGGCGGAACACGGAAAACACCGCGACGTCCCGCAGGAACGACATCGCATAGTCGCGCCATTCCCCGGCGGCCACCATCCGGCCATAGACCGACAGGATCACCCCAAGCTCTCGCCGGTCGAAGGCCACGACATCGGGTGCGGGGGCCGGGATGGCGGGGGCGCCGGGCGCGGGCGAGGTCGGGGGCTGGATCGTCATGCCCCGATGGTGACAGGCCCGCGCGCGCCGATCAACCGGCGTGATGCGGGGCCGGTGTCCGGCCCCGCGGCAGCGTCAGTAACAGGCGACCTTGGCGATGCGCCCGTCGGCGCCGATCTCGACGTTCAGGCGCTCGGCCCGGAAATCCATCGTCACGGCGTCGTTCGGGCCGATCACGCGGCTGCCGGCGGGCAGCAGCATGGTCGCCAGCACCGACTGGGGCTGGCCCACCAGCCCCTGCATGGCGGCGGCCTTGCACAGGTCGTCGTCCACCGGCGGGGTCGCGGGGGGATGGGGCTGGACGCAGGCGGCCAGCAGGATCAGCGGCAGGGTGGCAAGCAGTCGGGTCATGGCGATCATCCGCAATCGACGTTCTGGATACGGCCGGCGGCATCCAGCCGGAACACGATCCGCAGCGGATCGTATTCCTGCGGCTCGATCCCGCGGTATTCGACGACGCGATACTGGCGCGTCACGCCCAGCGTCGGGATCACGGTGCCCGGCTGGCCCAGCGCCGCGACATAATCGCCCGCGTGGCAGGCGTCGGGTTCGCGCGACTGCAGGCCCGCGACGCCGGTGACGGGCACCGCGACCGGCGCGGGATCGACCACGACGACCGGGCCGGCACTGGGCGCGGGCGCGCAGGCGGCCAGCGGGGCCGCGGCAAGGGCAACAAGTAACAGTTTCTTCATGTGGCTATCGTTCTGTCCGTCGCGGGTTCAGGTGTCGGCATATCAGGGCCGCGGCCTGTGCGGAACGGCGCGCAGCCCCTTGCGCTGCAGCTTGTCACGGATGTTGCGCCCGTGCATCGCCCGCGACGTCCCCGGCGATCAACTTGTGGGCATGACACGGCGCAACCGGGGCCCGCGCCTTGTTGGCAAACGCCGGCGTTCGTGCATCAATGCCCGGACCTTTGTCGCATGTCATCGTGGGGTATCCATGTCGTCCTTCCGCGCCTCTGTCGATCAGATGTTCACCCACGCGGCCAGCCTGCTGGACCTGCCGCCGGGGCTCGAGGAGAAGATCCGGGTCTGCAACTCGACCTATACGGTGCGGTTCGGGGTGCGGCTGCGGGGCGCGATCCACACCTTCGTCGGCTATCGCTCGGTCCATTCGGAACACCACGAACCCGTCAAGGGCGGCATCCGCTATGCGATGAACGTCGACCAGGACGAGGTCGAGGCGCTGGCCGCGCTGATGACCTATAAATGCGCGCTGGTCGAACTGCCCTTCGGCGGGTCCAAGGGGGGGCTGCGCATCGACCCCCGCGCCTGGGACGAGGACGAGCTGGAGCGCATCACCCGCCGCTTCACCTATGAGTTGTCGCGCCGCTCGCTGATCTCGCCCAGCCAGAACGTCCCCGCCCCCGACATGGGCACGGGCGAGCGCGAGATGGCGTGGATGGCCGACGCCTATAAGCGCCTGCACCCCGAGGATATCGACGCCCGCGCCTGCGTCACCGGCAAGCCCATCGGCTTCGGCGGCATCGCGGGGCGGATCGAGGCGACGGGCCGCGGCGTGCAATACGCCCTGCGCGAGGTCTTCCGCACGCCCCCCGTGCTGGCGCAGGCCGGGCTGGACGGCACGCTGGACGGCAAGCGCATCGTCGTGCAGGGCCTGGGCAACGTGGGCTTTCACGCGGCCGAGTTCCTGTCGTCCGAGGATGGCGCGCGCATCATCGCCGTGGCCGAACGCGACGGCGCGGTGATGAACCCCGCCGGGCTGAACATCGCCGACCTGCACGCGCACATGCGCGAGACCGGCGGCGTGCGCGATTTCCCCGGCGCCACGTTCGAGCCGGACGCCGACAAGGCGCTGGAACTGGACTGCGACATCCTGATCCCCGCCGCGCTCGAAGCCGTGATCCACGAGGGGAACGCGGCCCGCATCCGCGCGCCCATGATCGTCGAGGCCGCCAACGGCCCCATCACCGCCGAGGGCGACGCCATCCTGCGCCAGGCCGGCAAGGTCATCGTGCCCGACATGTATGCCAACGCGGGCGGCGTGACGGTCAGCTATTTCGAATGGGTCAAGAACCTGTCGCACATCAACTTCGGCCGCCTGGAACGCCGGCAGGAAGAGGCGCGCCACCACCTGCTGGTGCAGGAACTGGAACGCCTGTCGGACGACCACAGCCTGGGCTGGACCCTGTCCGAGGGCTTCAAGCAGAAATACCTGCGCGGCGCGGACGAGCTGGAGCTGGTGCGCTCGGGCCTGGACGACACCATGCGCGCCGCCTTCCAGCAGATGGTGACGGTCGTCGACGGCGACCCCAAGGTGGGCAACCTGCGCACCGCCGCCTATATCGTGGCGATCCGGCGCATCGCCGCGACCTATCAGGCGCTGGGGCTGTAAGGCCGGGCCGCGGGCGGCCGCGGCGCCGCTTGCGCGCCCGGCCCGCTTTGCCCTATACCTCGCCCGGCGCGGGTGTAGCTCAATGGTAGAGCAGCAGCCTTCCAAGCTGAATACGTGGGTTCGATTCCCATCACCCGCTCCATCATCATCACAGCCCGCCGGGCGTCTGGCCTGACGGATCATTGCATACAAGCGCGACCTGCCGTTGGAATTGTCAGCCCGAGATCACGCCCTGACGGGCCGGTCCGATCTGGCAAGTGCGGGTTCGAGAGAACAGATTTCCTCGACAACAGCAATTTCGAGTTTCGGAGAGACGAGTGTCAGAAGCCACGTGGTCAGTCGTTGTCGTGATGAAAAACACCACCTACGAAGTCATGCGCTTCGTCTCGTGGTATCTCGAACTGGGCGCGTCGCGCATTTACATCGTGTTCCACGATCCCGACGACCGGCATATCGCCATGCTGGCCGGTCATCCGAAAATCGAATGCCTGCCCTTCACCGACAACCTGCGCGCCGCAATGGAGGTAGCGCCGGACGATCCCAAGCCCCCGCAGATTGTCGCTGGCACGTATCTGTATCCGCGGATAACCGAAGACTGGCTGCTGCGCGTCGATTGCGACGAACTTGTCTATTGCGAGACGGGCCGGTTGTCGGAAAGACTGGCCGAAATACCGCCGGAAATCGAGACGGTGGTCATTCGTCCCGCCGAACAGCTCTCGAACGATCACGGGCCGGGCTGGCACCTTTTCCGGCTGCCGATGGACGAGCAGACAATCAGTGCCGTCTATGGCGATGCGGCGGACATGATGGCCAAAAGGCAAGGCCTGATGAGCCATGCGTTCGGAAAGTCCGCTCACCGCACGGGCCTGGGCGACCTGCTTGTGCAAGAGCACAACGGAATACATCCTTCGACGAACAAGAGAACCAGAAACCGGAAATGGGCCAAGGAGAGCGGCGTTTTCCTTCTTCATTTCAATTCGCAGGATTTCGAGGCCTGGGGATCGGCGGCATTGCGGCGCAGCCGGAACAGCTCGTTCGGGCCAGAGCTGTCCGGCAGGATCCTTGCGGCCGCCGGGGCCGAGGAAGGGGACGGTGAACTGAAGGCGCTTTATCACCGCATCAACCACTTCGACGCCCAACGTGCAGAATCTCTGATCAACCTGGGCGCGGGGCGCCGCGTCTTCATGGACTTCGACACGGTCATATCGAAGCATTTCGGCGAAGATCATGCCTTGTCAGCCCCAGCGACCCGGCCGCAGTGACGGCCGCGCATGTCCGCAATTGCCGCGGCTGTTGACGTTGCCTGTTCCGAACAAGGCGGAACAACCGCCCGGCTGCGGGGTTGACCGCATGACGCCCCGCGCGCAGCCTGTGCATGGCCAGTGAAAGGTTGCCGATGTCCCGCAATGCCCGCCAGCGCCTGTCGTTCTTTCTGCTGATCGGCGTGACGCTTTACGCAGCCCTGGTCGGCGGCTGAGGGCGCGCGATGGCACGACGTTTCCGGGGCCCGTTCTCCCCGCCCGCGCCGGACGGGCCGCAGGGCGCCGCCGCGCGCCCCGCGCCCGGCGACCTGCACCATCCGCACGAATCGCGCACCCGCTGGATCACCGCCGCGGCGGTGCCGTTCCTGCTGGGCGCGTTCTTTCAGGGCGATGCGGTGGGCATGGCCATGAACCTTGCGGGCTTTGGCACAATGGCCGGCGCGATGTGGCTGACGCGCGAGGGGTTGCAGGCCGAGGCGGCCTATGACGCCCGCCGCGTCGCGCGCCGCCCGGCGATCCCGCGCAAGCTGTTCGGCGGCATCCTGACCGGGCTGGGGCTGGCGGTGGGCGCGGCGGAACCGGGCGCCTTTGCAGGGGCGGCAGTGCTGGGGCTGACCGGATCGGCGCTGCACTGGCTGGCCTTTGGTCCCGATCCGATGCGCGACAAGGGGATGCAGGGCGTCGATGCGTTCCAGCAGGACCGCGCCGCCCGCATGGTGGCCGACGCCGAGGCCCATCTGCGCGCCATGTCGGACGCCATCCTGCGCGTGGGCGACCGGCGGCTGGAATCGCGGGTCGCCATGTTCGCCGCAACCGCGCGCGCGCTGTTCGATCAGGTCGAGCAGGATCCCGGCGACCTGACCGCCGCGCGCCGTTATCTGGGGGTCTATCTTCAAGGCGCGCGCGACGCCTCGGTCAAGTTCGCGGATCTGTATGCCCAGACCCGCGACGACCGGGCGCGCCGCGACTATGAATCGCTGCTGGACGATCTTGAGCGCAGCTTTTCCGCGCTGACGCAGCGGCTGCACGCCGGCGGGCGCACCGACATGGACATCGAGATCCAGGTGCTGCGCGACCGGCTGGCCCGCGAGGGCGTGCGCCCCGCGCTGGAGGACGGGCGCGAGGCGACCGCGGACGACCTGTTCCGCACCATCCTGCGCGATCCGACGCCGCGCTGAATGCCCCGTTTCGCGCTGCGCATCGAGTATGACGGCGGCCCCTTTGCGGGCTGGCAGGCGCAGTCCGCCCTGCCGTCGGTGCAGGGCGCGGTCGAACGCGCGCTGGCGGCGCTGGACCCCGGCTTTGCCGCCGGGGCGCGGATCGCGGGTGCCGGGCGCACCGACGCGGGCGTCCACGCGACGGGGCAGGTCGCCCACGCCGACCTGGCCCGCGACTGGGACGCGTTCCGGCTGATGCAGGCGCTGAACTGGCACCTGAAGCCCGCCCCCGTTGCCGTGCTGGCCGCGATGCCCGTGCCCGACACGTTCCACGCCCGGTTTTCCGCGACCGCGCGGCATTACCTGTTCCGCCTGCTGGCCCGGCGCGCGCCCGCCACCCACGACCGCGGGCTGGTCTGGCAGGTCGGCCAGCCGCTGGACGCCGATGCCATGCGGCAGGGCGCGGCGCATCTGCTGGGGCGGCACGACTTCACCACCTTCCGGTCGTCGATGTGCCAGTCGGCAAGCCCCCTGAAGACGCTGGACCGGATCGACATCACCACCCACCCGGTCCCGCACGGGACGGAATACCGGTTCGCGCTGTCGGCCCGGTCGTTCCTGCACAATCAGGTGCGGTCCATCGTCGGCACGCTGGAACGGGTGGGCGCGGGGGCATGGCCGCCCGACCGGGTGGCGCAGGCGCTGGCGGCGCGTGACCGCGCGGCGTGCGGGCCGGTCTGCCCGCCGCAGGGCCTGTATCTGACGGGGGTGGATTACCCCGACGATCCCTTCGGGGTCAGCGCCGCCGACGCCAGCCGGGGATCAGCACCGTCATCACCGTGTTCAGGATGATCCACAAATCCATCGAGATCGAACGGCGGCGCTGATAGATCATGTCCAGCCGCAGCTTGGTCGGCAGGCAGCGGCGGTAATAGGCATCCTCGGTCGCCTCGGGGGAATGGCAGCGCGCCATGATCCGGTCCTCGTGCGCGTGATAGATCAGCGTGGCCAGCCCCGTCACGCCGGGGCGCGTCCGCAGCACCTGCGCATAGCGCGTGGGAAAACGCTCGACATATTCGCGCAGCGGCGGGCGCGGGCCGACAAAGCTCATGTCGCCGCGCAGGATGTTGAACAGCTGCGGCAGCTCGTCGATGCGGGTGCGGCGCAGGAACCGGCCAAAGGGCGTGATGCGCCAGTGCTTGTGCGCGCCGGTGGCCCCGGAATCGACGTCGGTCAACGTCATGGTGCGGAACTTGAGCAGCCGGAACGGCTGCCCCGGCGCGCGCATCCGGTCCGAGACGTAGAACACCGGCCGCCCCTGCACCAGCAGCAGCGCGGCCGCCACCGACCCGATCACGACCGACAGCGGCACCAGCAGGAACAGCGCAAAGCCGACGTCGAACAGCCGCTTTCCGACGGACATCCCGGTGCGCCGGGCCCGCGCGCCCGACCGGAATCCGCGTGACCGCGCCAAGCCCCCAAGCTCGGCCGATTTCAGCGTTTCCCAGTCGTGGTGGATTGTCACGTGTGGCACCTTGGCTTGCTGCGGCGCGCCGTCGGTCGGGCAGCAGTCGAATTATCACGGTTGACGCTGCAAGCCAACGCTGCGTCATGAGATTTTCTTTCCCCTTGTCGGTTTTCCGCCGATTTGACAGGCTGCGCCGGTCTGTCGATGCGACGGGTGTTGCCGGGAAGTGACATGCGCAAGTTTCTGGTCGTGCTGGATGACAGCCGCGAATGCCTGAACGCCATCCGCTTTGCAGCGCTGCGGGCGGCGCGGACCGGCGGCGCGGTGCAGGTGCTGTCCGTCATTCCCGCCGACGAGATCCAGCACGGCTTCGGGGTGGCCGAGGTCATGCGGGCCGAGGCGCGCGAGCGGATCGAGGCGCATTTCGAGGTCTTTGCCAAGTGGATGCGCGACCGCCCGGGGGTCGAGCCCGAGCTGATCGTGCGCGAGGGCGACCCTTGCGCCGAGCTGATGGCCCAGATGTCCGAAGACCCCGAGATCGCCGTCGTGGTGCTGGCCGCCTCGACCGAAACGACCGGGCCGGGGCCGCTGATCACGCGGCTGCTGCGCGACATGTCGTCGCTGCCCTGCCCGCTGACCATCGTTCCGGGCGACATTTCCCGCGAAAGGCTGGAACAGATCACCTGAGGGCCCGGGGGGCCGCGCATCTTGACTTTGCACCCCCCCGACAACCATATCCTTGGCGTATCAGGAGCGTGCGATGTTCATCCAGACCGAGACGACGCCGAACCCGGCGACGCTGAAATTCCTGCCCGGAGAGACCGTGCTGGACAGCGGGACGGCCGATTTCCCCACCGCCGAGGCCGGGACCGCCAGCCCCCTGGCCGCGCGGCTGTTTGCGGTTCCCGGCGTGGCCGGGGTGTTCCTTGGGTCGGATTTCGTCACCGTCACCAAGACCGACGCCGCGATGTGGGACCAGATCAAGCCGTCGATCCTGGGCGCGATCATGGAACATTACCAGTCGGGCCAGCCGGCGCTTGCGGACGGCGGCACCGCGCAGGCGGGCGGCGGCCATGCGGCCCACAGCGGCCCCGATGCGGAAATCGTGGACCAGATCAAGGAACTGCTGGACACCCGCGTCCGCCCGGCGGTGGCGCAGGACGGCGGCGACATCACCTTTCACGGCTTTGACCGGGGCGTCGTCTATCTGCACATGCAGGGCGCCTGCGCCGGCTGCCCCTCGTCCACGCTGACGCTGAAGATGGGGATCGAGAACCTGCTGCGCCACTATATCCCCGAGGTGGTCGAGGTTCGCCCTGTCGCCTGAGGCCGCGCCGGACGCGGCCGCATCGCTGACCCTGGGCTTTGACACGTCGGCCGCGCATTGCGCGGCCGCGTTGGTGTCGGGCGGCCGGGTTCTGGCCGAGTGCCGCGAACCGATGACCCGCGGCCAGGCCGAGCGCCTGTTCCCGCTGATCCAGGACATGCTGGCGCGCAGCGGCCACGGCTGGTCCGACCTGACCGCCATCGGCGTGGGCGTCGGTCCGGGCAATTTCACCGGCGTCCGCATCTCGGTCGCCGCCGCGCGCGGGCTGGCGCTGTCGCTGGGCATCCCCGCCGTCGGGGTCACGACGACCGAAGCCGCTGCGCTGGACCTGCCCCGCCCCTGCCGCGTGGTGGTGCCGCTGCGCGGCGACGAGGTGCTGTGGCAGGATTTCGCGGCCGTGGACGCGCATGCGGACAGGCGCGAGGAAAGACATGCGGACGGGCGCGCGGTCGCAGCCGGTCCGTCGGTCGCTCCACCGCATCCGGCAGGTCGCGCGGGCGATGCGACGGGCGGGCACGGTGCAGCCGGTGCAGCCGATCCGTCGGTCGCTCCGCTGCATCCGGCAGGTCGAGCGGGCGATGCGACGGGCGGGCACGGCGCGGCCGGTGCGCAGCGCGATCCCGGCCCGACCGGCACGGGCGCGATGGGGGCGCCGGGCGGTGACGCCGGTTCCGCGCCCGGGGCGCCCGGTCCTGCGCAAAGCCGCCGGGACGACCTGCCCCCCGGCCCGCCCCCGTCCCTGCCGCTGTGGCCGCCGGCCGCCGCCATCGCCCTGCTGGCCGAACGGCTGGCCGCCGAGGGCCGCCCGCTGCCCCGCCCCGCGCCGGTCTATCTGCGCGCGGCCGATGCCGCCCCGCCGCGCGACGCGGCCCCGCCGTTGCTGCCGTGACGCCGCAGGAACTTGCCGCGCTGCACGCCCGCTGCTTCGTCCATCCGCCACCCTGGCCGGCCGCGGCCTTCGCCGGGCTGCTTTCCTCGCCCGGCGTGTTCCTGCTGACCCATCCGCCGGGCGACGCGCCCGGGTGCGCAGGCTTCCTGCTGGGCCGGGCCGCCGCGGGAGAGGCCGAGATCCTGACCCTGGCCGTCGATCCCGCGTCCCGCCGCGCCGGGGCGGGCCGCGCGCTGGTCGCGGCCTTCGCGGCCGAAGCCTGCCGCCGTGGCGCCGAGACCGCCTTTCTCGAGGTCGCGTCGGACAACGCCGCGGCGCTTTCGCTCTACGCCCGGGCGGGTTGGCAGGTCGCGGGCCGCCGCCGCGCATATTACGCGCCCGGCATCGACGCGCTGGTCATGCGCCAGCCGATCGACCCTGCGGCAGTCGCGGACCGGGCAGTCTGACGGGCCGCCGCCCGCAGCGGCATCCGAAAGACCCCGGACCCGCGCCCCGACGGCGCGAGAGACCCGGCGCGCGCAACCATCCGCGCGCGCAGGCCCGCCCTGGCCATGCATCGGCCCGCGGCGACCTTTGCGCTGGGCCAGCCCCCGGATCATGGCTGATACCCCCGCACCAGCGCGGCCGCGACCAGCCCCCAGCCATCGACGGCGACAAAGAACGCCAGCTTGAACGGCAGCGCGACCACCGTGGGCGGCACCATCATCATGCCCATCGACATCAGCACCGCCGACACCACCAGGTCGATGATCAGGAACGGCAGCGAGACCATGAACCCGATGGCAAAGGCGCGCTGGATCTCGGACAGCATGAAGGCCGGGACCAGCAGCGACAGCGGCGCGGCGTCGGGGTCCATGCGGTTCGGAACGGCCGGGTCGGCGCCGCCGATCCCGGGGGGCGCGACCTCGGCCAGCGCGCCCAGCGTGTCGGGCGAGGTGCGCCCGGCCATGAAATCGCGGAACGGCGGGATGCCGCGGTCGAACGCCTCGGCCAGGGTGATCTCGCCCGATTGCAGCGGCGCGCCGGCCCGCTGCCACGCATCGCGCAGCACGGGGTCCATCACATACCACGACAGGAACAGCGCCAGGCTGACGATCAGCATGTTGGGCGGCGACTGCTGCAATCCGATGGACTGGCGCAGGATCGACAGCACCGTGACGACAAAGGGAAAACACGTCACCATGATCGCGATCCCGGGCGCCAGCGACAGCAGCGTCAGCCCCGCGACCAGCAGGATGGCGTTGTCGCCCAAGCCGTTCAGGGCAGCCCCGGCATCGCCGACCTGCGCCGCGGCAGGCCCGGCCAGGGCCAGCAGCGACGCGGCAAGCGCGGCGGCCAACCGGCCGGGGCGCAGGCGCGGGGCCGACTGCGGCAAGTCCCGGACACCCGGCCCCGCAGACGCGGCGCGCGCCTCGCCGCGACGGGCGTCCGGCCATGCGTCTCCGCGCCGCCGAAGTCGCGCGGCCGTCATCCGCGCGGGGCCGGGCCGAGGATGCGCACGGCAAGCCGTCCGTCGCCGCTGCCGTCGTCGACCAGCTCGCCCCGCGCCACGATCCTTTCGCCGATGCAGATGTCGACGCCGTCGCCAACCTCGTGGTCCAGCGGCAGCACGTCGTCGGGCCGCAGCGCCCCCAGTTCCGCCACGGACAGCCGGATGCGGCCCAGCCTGATGGTGATCTCGACCTGGATGTGGTCCGTCGAGATAAGGCTTGCGACCTCGTCCATCCTCACGCTCCCTCGATGAATTCTGACAAAAGCTGCCGCAGCTCCTGCGCCGCCGATTGCTGGTCAAAGGCGATGACGCCGCCCGTGACGCGGGCCTCGGCGGTGCCGGGCGGGCCGCTGTCATCGACGGCCAGCCCGGTCAGCCCGGCGCGCTCGGCGCAGGCCGCGACAAAGGGGGCCAGGTCCGGGCCGCAGCGCACCACCCCCTGCAAGGGTCGCGCCGTGTCGGCCAGTCGCGTCAGTTCCTGCAGCAGCGCCGACTGCAGCCGCGCGCGCGCCACGGCCGGCAGGGCGCCGGCGACCAGCGCGTCCAGCACCGGGGCCAGCGACTGCACGGCGGCGCGGCGTTCGCCGGCCCGATCGGCGTCATGGCGCGCCAGCGCCGCCTGCATCCCGGCCAGCTCGGCGATCAGCCGTTCGGTCGCGTCCTGCCGGGCGGCCTCCGCGCCCTCGGCCAGGCCGCGGGCATGGGCCGCGTCCAGGTCGGCCGGCCCGAACCGCGGCACCGGCTGGGCCTGTTCCCGCGCGCGGTCGAAACGTTCCAGCTGCAGCAGCATCACGCGTTTTCCTTTTGCTCGATCCAGCCGGAGAGGACGCGCAGGCTGTCGTCATGACGCTCTCGCATCAGCTCGCGCAGCCGCGCCACGGGGTCCGCGACGGTCGGCCCGGCAAAGTCGAAATCGGGCATGTTCATCGACAGCGCCGGCAGCGCCAGGCCCGAGTCCCCGGCGGCCGCAGCCTGCGGCGCCGCAAGCATCGCGGGCATCGGGCCGGTCCCCGGCCCCGAGATGTCCAGCATCGCCGGCGCAGCCCCCGCCTGCGCCCGCGCCTTCAGGATGGGGCGCAGCACCAGCATCGCCAGCGCCAGCGCGAACAGCCCGACCAGCGCCAGCCGCGCCAGGTCGTTCAGCGCCAGACGGTCTATCAGGCCGCCTTGGGATGCGGCGGTGCCGCCCTCGCCCAGCGCCGCGAAGGGCAGCGATTTGACCGTGATCACATCGCCCCGGCTTTCGTCGAAGCCGACGGCCGACGCGACCAGCTCGCGCAGCGATTCCAGCTCGGCCTCGCCCCGGGGCACCAGCGTCGGGGTGCCGTCGGAGCTGGCCCCGGCCGTGCCGTTGACCAGCACCGCGACCGTCAGCCGGCGCGTCGCCCCGGGCTGGCGCACGATCTCGCGCGTGACCTTGCTGACCTCATAGTTCTGGCGCTGCCGGGTTTCCGAACTCGCGGTCTTGCTCTGCTCGCCCGCCGCCGGCTGCCCCTCGGGCAGGTTCGACGCCGCCGTGACCGCGCCGGGGTCGCTGTTGGTCGACTGGTCCGAGGTCTCCTCGTTTTCCTGCGAGATCAGCGCCCGTTCCCTGGGATCAAAGCGCTGTTCGGTCATCTGTTCGGTTTCGGTGACCAGGTCCAGGTTCAGCTCGACGATGGCGTTGCCCGGCCCGACATGCGGTTCCAGGATGCGTTCGACGTTGCGCTTGATCTCGGCCGCGCGGTCGGCGCTGGCGATTTCGTCGCCGGTGGACACCACGCCGCGGGCGCTGTCGATGACCTTGACGCGGTCGGCGTCCATCCCCGGCACGCCCGAGGCGATCAGGAACTGCAGCGAGCGGGCCTGCCTGGCATCCAGCGCCGATCCGTCCGTGACCACCGTGACCGAGGCGGAACCCGCCTCGCTGCGGCGATAGCCGCGGCTGGGCGGAACCGCGATGTGGACGCGCGCGGACCTGATCTGCGGCACGGCCAGGATGGTGCGCGCCAGCTCGCCCTCCTTGGCGCGCCAATAGGCCGCGTCGAACATCTGCGAGGTCGTGCCGAACCCCGACATCCCGTCCAGCAGCTCGTATCCCGCGCTGCCCGCCGCCGGCAGCCCCTCGCCCGCCAGCGTCATCCGCAGCCGGTCGCGCTGGGCGGCATCGACCCAGATCGCGTCGCCGCGGATTTCCGACGCGACCCCGGTCTTGTCCAGCGCGGCCATGACCTCGCCCGCCTGCGCGCCGTCCAGCCCGGAATACAGCAGCGCCATCGAGGTGCGGTTGCCCAGCCACGCGAACGCCGCGATGCCCAGGAACGTGACCATGAATGCGGCCACAAGCGCCTGTTTCTGTCCTGCCGTGCGGTCCTTCCAGTAGTCGGCCAGCTTCTGCATCCGCCATTCCCCCGAATCGCCATTCCTTGACGATGAGGCGGTGATGGCACGGGTCGCGTTAACAATCGGTTAGTGCCGGGCTGCTATCCGTTCCCTCGCAAGGCGGAGAATCAGATGACCGACATCACGGACCCTTCCGGCGCGGCGCCGCCCCGTTCACGGCTCGGGCGGCTGCTGCCCGTGCTGATCGCCGCGGCCGCGCTGGCGGGCGGCATGGGCACCACCTATCTGGGACTGTGGTCGCCGATGGCGCTGCTGGCGGGGGGCGACAAGCCCGCGGACCACGCCGCCCCCGCCGGGCCGGGCGTCGTCTTCGTGGACGTGCCGCGCATCGTGCTGACCATCCCCGGCCCGCGTCCCAAAAGCCTGGCGCTGACCGCCCTGATCGAGGTCGACCCCGCGTCCGAATCGCAGGCCCGCGCGCTGATGCCGCGGGTGACGGACGCGTTCAACAGCTTCCTGTCCGACATCGACCCCGCCGCGTTCGAGCGTCGGGGCATACTGGAAATCATCCGTCTGGAACTGGCGACCCGCGCCCGCTTCGTGCTGGGCGACGCGGCGCTGCGCGACCTGCTGATCACGGAGTTCAGGATACAATGACGCTGGACCTGGCTGTGGACATCGCCCTTGCGGCGTTCGGCGCGGTGCTGGCCGCGTTCTGTTTCGTGCTGTCGGGGCGGCTGCGGCGGCTGAACGACCTGGAAACGGGCCTTGGCGGCGCCATCGCCGTCATGACCGCCGAGATCAACCGGCTGGAGGCCGCGATCGGCGCCGCCAAGGCCGAGGCGACGGCGGCCACCAAGGCGCTGGCGACCCAGGTCGAGCGCGCCAAGACCGAACGCGCGCTGTGGACGCTGCACCAGCAGCAGGGGTCCGCGCGCCGGCCGCTGCGCCGCCGCAGGTCGGCCGAGACCGAGGCCGCAACCGAACACCGCGCGCGGATCGAGGCCGAGCATGTCTAAGCCCGTCCTGATCGCCACCGGCCTCGCGCTGGCGGCCGCCGTCGGGCTGCAGGCCGCCCGCGCGCTGGACGTGGACGCGGGCCTGACCGCGCAGGCCGCGCCCACGGCGCTGCTGGATGGCTGCGGCGACGTCCCCGAGGCGGTCGCCCTAGCCGACAGCCTGCGGCTGCGCGGCATCGCCGTGGACCGCGCGCTGGCGGATCTGGACCGCCGCAAGGCCGAGATCGCGGCGGCCGAGGCGCGGCTGAAGACCCGGCTGTTCCAGCTGCGCGAGGCCAGGGCGGCGATGGCGGGCGACACCGCCGCCCGCCGCGCCGGGGCGGATCTGGGGATCGAGCGGCTGATTTCCGTCTATGACGCGATGAAGCCGGCCGAGGCGGCGACGGTGCTGGCCGCGCTGCCCCCCGACTTCGCCGCCGAGATCCTGATGCGCGTCCAGCCCGAGACCGGCGCCCGCATCATCGCCGCCGTCGATCCCGGACAGGCGGCGATCCTGACCACCCACATGGGCGCCCGGCGCCTTGCGACGGAGTAGGCGATGTTCGGTCTTGTCGGAATTGCGCTGACCTTCGCGATGGTCTTCGGCGGCTATATCCTGGCCGGCGGCAAGATGGCGGTCATCACCCATTCGCTGCCGTTCGAGATGATGATGATCGGCGGCGCGGCCGTCGGGTCGTATCTGCTGTCGAACGACGGCGCGACGCTGAAACACACCCTGCCGGGGCTGATCCGCGCTTTCAAGGGCGCGCGCTGGCACGAGGCGGACAACACGCAGCTTTTGTGCCTGCTGTTCCAGCTGCTCAGGCTGGCGCGGTCGAACCCGGTCGAGCTTGAGGAGCATATCGAGAACCCGCACAGCTCGGCCATCTTCGGGGCCTATCCGCGCATCCTGGCCGACGAGGGCGCGGTGACGCTGATCGCCGACACGCTGCGGTCGGCCAGCCTGAACTATGACGATCCCTATCAGGTCGAGGACATGCTGACCCGCCGCATGGCCCTGATGAAGGACGAGGCGATGCACGTCCCCCATGCGCTGCAGAACATGGCCGACGCCCTGCCCGCGCTGGGCATCGTCGCGGCGGTGCTGGGCGTCATCAAGACGATGGGGTCCATCGACCAGCCGCCGGCTGTGCTGGGCGGCATGATCGGGGGCGCGCTGGTCGGCACGTTCCTGGGGGTGTTTCTGGCCTATGGGCTGGTGGCGCCGCTGGCGCAGCGGCTGTCGGCCGTGGAACGGCAGGATATGGCGTTCCACGACGTCATCAAGGCGGTGCTGATCGCGGGGCTGCACCAGCACGCGACCAATTTGTGCGTCGAGGTCGGCCGCCAGGCCGCCCCCGACCACGTGCGCCCGAGCTTTGTCGAGGTCGAGAACGCGCTGCGCGAAATGAAAAAGGCGGCATGATGATCGCGGCCATCACCCTTGCCGTCTTGCAGGCCGTCGCGCCCCAGGCCGCCGCGGTCATCGACGACGCCAACGGCCGGATGCTGGCCGGCGAAAGCCTACCGCCGGGGTATCTGCTGCAGCTGGAGCGCCTGCCGCCGGACCAGCGGCTGCTGGTCGTGATCCACCTGCGCCGCAGCGGGATGCTGCAGCACGGGGTGCAGCCGATCGGCTGGCTGACGGCGCCCGCGACCCCGGCCGCGACCCTGACCGGGGCGGGGGCCGGCGAATGACCGGCGTCCAGCCCGCCAGGGCCGCCACCGGCGCGGCGCAGGTCAGGCCGCTGGCGATCACCGCCGCGCTGGTCGCCGTGGTCATGTCGATGGTGGTCCCGATCCCCGCGGGGCTGCTGGACGTCGGCATCTCGCTGTCCATCGCGACGGCCACGCTGATCCTGGTCATGGCCTGCATCGTGGACAAGCCCACGGATTTCCAAGCCTTTCCGGTCATGCTGCTGGTGTCGCTGCTGATTCGGCTGTCGATGAACGTGTCGTCCACGCGACTGATCCTGACCGAGGGCCACACCGGCCCCCATGCCGCGGGCGAGGTCATCAACGGCTTTGCGACCTTTGTCGCGGGCGGGTCGCTGATGGTCGGGCTGACCATCTTTGCAGTGATCTCGATCGTGAACTTCATGGTCATCACCAAGGGGTCCGGGCGGATGGCCGAGGTGTCGGCGCGATTCGCGCTGGATTCGCTGCCCGGCAAGCAGCTGGCCATCGACGGCGACCTGAACTCGGGCGCCATCGACCACGACGAGGCGAAACGCCGCCGCCTGAACGACCAGCGCGAGATCAGCTTCTACGGCTCGCTGGACGGGGCGTCGAAGTTCGTCAAGGGCGACGCCATCGCCGGGCTGGTGATCACCGCCATCAACTTTTTCGTCGGGCTGGGCGTCGGCATCGTGTCGCACGGCCTGCCGGTGGCCGAGGCGCTGGCCACCTATTCACAGCTGACCATCGGCGACGGGCTGGTCACGCAGGTGCCGTCGCTGATCACCTCGATGGCGGCGGCGCTGCTGCTGTCGCGGGGGGGCGCGACGGAACCGACCGCCGACCTGATCTCGCGCCAGTTCACCGACGGCTGGCACGCGCCGGCGCTGGTGTCGGGCGGCATGGTCGTGATGGCGGTCGTGCCCGGCATGCCGACGTTGATCTTTCTGGCGATCGCCGGGGTCACCGGCTGGTTCGCCTGGCGCAACGCGACGCGCCCCGCCCCGGACGCACCGGTGCCAGCCGCCCCCGCCGAGGGCCCCGAACGGCGCCCGCGCATCGGCGACGTGCTGGACACCGACGAGATCTGCGTCGAGATCGGGCCCGACCTGATCGTCGCCGCGCTGGACGCCGCCAAGGGGCTGGGCAGCCGCATCAACAATTTGCGCATCCACATCGCCCGCAGCTATGGGGTGATCCTGCCGGACGTGCGCATCACCGACGGCGTCGGCTTTGCCGGCGGCGACTATGCCATCCGCGTGCACGGGGTGGTGCGGGCGCGCGGATCGCTGCAGTCCCATCAGGTGCTGGCGCTGGGCGCGGACGCGATCCTGCAGCCCCTGGGGGGCGAGCCCACGCGCGAGCCGGTCTATGACAGCGCCGCGCGCTGGATCGACCCCGCCCGCCAGGACGAGGCCGCGATGGCGGGCGCGACCGTGGTGACCCCGATGGAGGTGCTGTCCACGCATCTGATGGAGACCGTCAAGGCCCAGCTGCCGGCGCTGTTCACGCTGAACGCCATGCAGCGGCTGATGCAGGAACTGCGCGGCCTGTCGGACGAGACCCGCGCGCAGGCGTATCAGCGCGTGTTCGACAGCATGATCCCCGACAAGGTCTCGCCCGACCTGCTGCTGGCGGTGCTGCGCCAGCTGCTGGAGGATCGCGTCTCGCTGCGCAACCTGCCGCTGATCATCGAGGCGATCTATGAAAGCCGCTCGCCCGACCCGGATCTTGCCTGCGACGTGGTCCGCCGCCGCCTGCGCGGCCAGATCACCGAGCAGCTGGCCGGCCCCGACGCGCGGCTGGACGTGGTGCAGCTGCAACCGGGATGGGAGGCCGAGTTCCAGCGCGCCGAGACCGAGGCGCCACGCGGCGGATCGGCCCTGACCCCGCCGCTGGCCCGGCGCATGGCCGACCAGCTGCGCCAGGCGGCCGCGACGCTGTCGCCGGAAAGCCAGCCCGCGCTGGTCGTGCCGGACCACCGCCGCCGGATCGTGCGCGCGATGGTCGCCTCGACAGGGCTCGGCTGGCCGGTGCTGGGCATGGACGAGGTGGACCCGGCCGCGCAGGTCCGCCTGATCGCCACGGTCGAGCCGTGATCCCGGACGCGCTGTCCGGCCTGATGGCGGCGGTGCCGCAGGACCGGCTGATGGCGCTGGCGCTGGTCTATGCCCGCATCCAGGCCTGCCTGCTGACGCTGCCGGGGTTCGGCGAGCGCATCCTGACGGCGCGGGTCAAGGTGGCGGTGGCGATGGCGCTGACGCCGCTGTTCGCCCAGTCCGCCCCGATGCCCGGCGGCCTGCCCGCCATCGCGCTGGGGGCCGAGCTGGCGACCGGCGCGCTGCTGGGACTGTTCGTGCGCCTGCTGGCCTTCGCGCTGGACATCGCGGCCACGACGCTGGCGCAAAGCGCCTCGCTGTCGCAGATCATGGGCATCTCCGAGGACATGCCGCCCCATCCCATCGGCAACCTGCTGCATCTGGCCGGGCTTGCGACGCTGTTCGCGCTGGGCCTGCCGGTCGTGGTCTGCCGCCTGCTGGCCGACAGCTTCCGGTTGCGCCCCCCCGGCGCCTGGCCGCAGGCCGACGAGGTGATGCGGATGATCGTGCCGCTGCTGGCCGACAGTTTTGCGCTGGCGATGGTGCTGGCCTCGCCCTTCATCCTGGGCGGGTTGCTGTTCCAGGTGCTGTCGGGGATCGTCGCGCGGGTGATGCCGGCGCTGCCCATCGTCTTCGTGGTGGCGCCTGCGGCGATCCTTGTCGCGCTGGCCGCGCTGGCGATCATGACGCCGGCGGTGCTGGGCCTGTGGGCCGATCATGTGCTGGGCTTTACCCTGGGTGACGGCGGATGAGCGAGGACAGGGACGACCGCCAGCATGAGGCATCGGAACAAAAGCTGCGCAGGGCGCGCGAAAAGGGCGACATCCCGCGCTCGGCCGAGGTGAACACGGCGCTGTCCTGGCTGGGCGTCACGCTGGGGCTGATGCTGGGCGTGCCGCTGCTGCTGCCCGGCTGGGCCGCGATGGGCGCGCGCCTGCTGGGCGCGGAACCCTGGCCCGCCGATGCGGGCGCCGCGGCGCTGGCGCTGTCGGGCCTGGCGGCGCGGGCGGTGCTGGCGCTGGCGGCGGTCCCGGCCGTGCTGGTGCTGGTCGGGCTGGTCATGCAGCGCGGGCTGGTCTTTACCCCGTCGAAGCTTGCCCCCGACCTCAAGCGGATCAACCCGATCACGAATTTCGGGCAAAAGTTCGGGGGCAAGGCGCTGCTGACGTTCCTCATGTCGGTGGCCAAGGTAACGGCCGTGTCGGTCGGCGGCTGGCTGCTGTTCGGGCGGCTGTGGGGGCGCATCATGCAATCCACGGACGGCGATCCGCGCGCCTGGATCGCCGCCGTGCCGGTGCTGCTGCGGCAGGCGCTGTTCCTGGCGCTGGCGGTGGCAGCCGTCTTTGCCGCCGTCGACGTGTTCTGGAAATGGCTGGATTTCCGCCGCCGCAACCGCATGACCCGCAAGGAGGTCGAGGACGAGTACAAGGAAAGCGAGGGCGACCCGCATCTGCGCGCCGCGCGGCGGCAGCGCGCGGTCGACCTGGCGATGAGCTCGATGCTGGCAGATGTCGAAAAGGCCGACGTGGTCATCGTGAACCCGACGCATTACGCGGTGGCGCTGGAATGGAAGCGCGGCAGCGGCCGCGCGCCGGTGTGCCTGGCCAAGGGCGTCGACGAGGTCGCCGCCCGCATCCGGGACCGCGCCCGCAGCCACAAGGTGGCGATCTGGTCCGACCCGCCCTGCGCCCGCGCGCTGCACGCCAAGGCCCGGATCGGCGACGAGATCCCGCGCGACCAGTTCGGCCCCGTCGCCGCCGCCATCCGCTTTGCCGAGGCGATGCGCGCCAAGGCCCGGCAGGGCTGGGGCGGCGCCCACGAGGGGGGGACCGGCCGATGAGACCGGATCGCGGCAGCCGCAGGGGGACGATTGGGCGTCGGCCGGACGGCTCCGGCCCGGCCGGCGCGGGCCGGGCGAGCAGAGCGGCATGGGACGGTCCTGATCCTGTCGGCAGCCACGCGTGGCTCCATCCCGCCCGCGCCGAATGGGAACCATCCGACCGGCCATCCCGCTTCGGCGTGGACACGCAAGGCGCAGGGGGCGGAACATGAGCAGGACCATCGCCGCGCTGCGCAAGCTTGAGGCGGTGGCGCGGCTCAAGGCGGACATCGAACTGCGCCGGTTCTCGGCCTTTCGCACGCAGGTCGTCGCGGCCGAAACCCGGATCGAGGCGAGCCGCCGGGATCTCGCCGCCGCCGCCAGCAGCGATCCGGGCGCGGCGCTGGCGGACTGGCGCGTGGCCCATGCGCTGGTCGGTTATCGCGCCGAGGCGCTGACCCGCGCGCAGGTGGACCTTGACCGCATGCGCCCCGGCTTTGACGCGGCGCGGCAGACGGCGGCGCGCGCGTTTGGCCGGGCCGAGGCGCTGCGCGAACTGCGCGCGACGCTGGGCGCGCAGGAACGGCGCGACGCGGAAAGGAGGACATGGTGACGCGCCCGCCGGGTGTTTCTCAGGAAATCGGAATCGGCCTCTGCGCCCGGCTTGCAGCCCTGCGCCCTCGGCTGCTGTCCACCGGCCCCATCGCCGCGCTGCGGCAACGCTGGCCCGGGCGCGTCGTGCGCGGCCTCAGCGCCCTGGCCCGGCGTTCAGTCCGGGCGGACGCGGGCGGCGGTTCCCTTGGCGAAGGCCTCCAGCCGCGCGCGGGCGGCCTGCTGCGTGTTCACGACGCCTGCGACCGCGGCCTCGGCATAGGCCGCGTCAAGCGCGCTCATGTTCTGCATGTGCGACACGGCCGAGCAGATGGCAAAGTTCGACAGCGGCGGGTTCTGGGCCGCGGCGCGCGCAAGCTCATAGGCCCTGGCCTCGCTGTCCTCGACCAGATACTGCGCCAGCCCCACGTCCACCGCCTGCTGGCCGCGATACAGCCGGCCCGTCAGCATCATGTCGATCATCCGCGCCTTGCCGATCAGGCCCGCGACCCGGATCGTGGCGCCGCCGCCGGTGAACAGGCCGCGCTGGCCCTCGGGCAGGCCGAAATAGGTGCTGTCGTCGGCGACCCGGATGTGGGCGGCCGACGCCAGTTCCAGCCCGCCGCCGACCACCGCGCCTTTCAGCGCCGCGATGACCGGCACGCCGCCGTATTCCATCTTGTTGAACGCCTCGTGCCAGCGCAGGCAGATCTGCATGAAATCGGCCGCGCTGCGGTCGGCGTGCCAGTGTTCGACCAGATCCAGCCCGGCGCAGAAATGCGTGCCTTTGGCGCGCAGGACGCAGGCGCGCGCGCCCGCGCGGGGCAGCGCGGCGAACACCTCGATCAGCTCGTCGACGGTGGCGGCGTCCAGCGCGTTGCGCTTGGCCTCGCGGTTCAGGGTGACCGTGGCGATGCCGTCCTCGTCCATCGCCAGCAGCAGGTTTTCAAGCGCCAGTTCGGATATGCCGCGCATGGGTCAGCCTTTCGTGATCAGGTGGATTGCGACGGGGATGGTTGCGATGCCCGCCGCCGTGGACAAGAGGATCGCGGCCGACACCCGTTCCTCGGCGACGCGGAAATGATGCGCCAGGATATAGACGTTGCCCGCGACCGGCAACGCGGCGGCCGCGACCATGATGCCGGCGGCGGCCGGATCGACGCGGGCGGCCCAGGCGGCCGCGCCGACGGCGGCCGGGTGCAGGACCAGCTTGGCCGCCGACAGCCCCACGGCGGGGCCGATCCGCCGCGCCGGGCTGTGGGCGAGCGACGCGCCGATGGCGAACAGCGCCCCCGGCGTCGCCGCCCCGCCCAGCAGGGCCAGGAACTCGGCCGCGGGCACGGGCAACGGCAGCCGGGCCGCCGACCAGCCCAGGCCCGCCAGCATCGACACGATCATCGGGTTGGCGACGATGCCGCGCGCCAGCGGCAGCAGCATGCGCGCACCGATGCGGTCGTGGCGCGCGGCGGTGATGATCAGCGTGATGAGGGTCGAAAACACCACCATGTCGATGGTCAGCACCATCAGCACCGGCCCGATGGCGGCCGACCCCAGCAGCACGACCAGCATCGGGACGCCCAGAAAGCCGGTGTTGCCGGTCATCGCCGTGTGCGCCTGCATGGCGGCATCCGCCGTGCCAGCCCCGCCCCGCCGCGCCAGCGCGAAGACCAGCGCCCACACCGCCAGCGATCCCGCCAGATAGGCCAGCACGAAGCGCGGATCGAACAGCGTGCCCAGGTCCAGCGTGGCGGCAAAGCGGAACAGCATCGCCGACAGCGCGAAATAGAACACAAAGCGGGTCAGCCAGGCGGTCGCCTCGGCCGGGAACAGCCGCAGGCGGCCGGCCAGCCAGCCGGTGCCGATCAGCGCAAAGAACGGCAGGGTCTTGAGGAAGATCGCCAGCATGGCGCCCCTTTCCCGCCGCCTCGGTCGCGGCACACAATCATCGCGGCGGGGCGGGCGCAAGCGAGGCCGTGGGGGTCTTGCAGCCGCTGGGGGTGCGGGGCGGTCAGTGTGGCAGCGCAGGGTGGCCGCCCGAGTGCTGCTGCTCCGGCGCGGCCCCGCGCTGCGGCCGCAACGCGCGCTCTGCGTTCCGGGGCGCTGCCGCCGGGGCACCGCGCCGCGGCTCCAGCGCGCGCTTCCCCTTTGGGGCGGTCCGCGCGACGGTCCCGGCGCGGTGCTGCCGCTTCGGGGCGCCCCGCGCTGCCGCCGCAGTGCTGCCGCCCCTCACGCGGCGCTCCAGCTGCGGGTCGCTCCGCGCTGCGGTCCCATGCTGCCGTTCCGGCACTGCCGTCCCGGGCGGCGCTGCCGCGAAGCCCCACCCGCACTTGCCCCGCGCGGGTTCAACGCCAGCGCGCGGCCTCGGCGGTCAGGGGGTGGTTCGGATGGCGGCTGGCAAACCCCTGCCAAGCCGCCGGGGTGCCGGTCAGGCGGGCGGCGTCGAACTCGGCGACGATGCCCGCCTCGGCGCCCGCCGCCGCGCGGGCGCGGGCCGGGTCGTCCGGCGTGCGGCGGTCGGCCAGCGCGGCGCGGATGCGACGGGCGTTCGCGTCATCGGGATGGCGCGCCAGAAACAGGATCAGCGCGGCGTTCGACCCTTGGGCCAGGGCCGCGTCCGCCTCCGCCCGCTCGGGCGCGCCGTCGGGGGCGGGCGGCGGCAGCGGGTCCGACCGGTCGGGCCGCGACGCCGTTTCCGGCGCCTGCCGGGGCGGGGGTTTCGGATCGGGTTGCGCCGGTCCGGCGTCCGGCGCGCTGCCGGCGGCCAGGCATCCGGCGGCCAGCAGCGTGGCGATCAGGGATGGGGTGCGCATCGTCAGGCCTTTCGATGTGTCGGGCAGCGGCGGGTGCCGCCGCGAAAGCCGGGCGCGGCCGGCATGCCGCGCCCGACGTCGTTGGCGTCCGCCGTCAGACGATCATCAGATCGTCGGCCAGGACGAACTTGTTGCCCACATTCTCAAGCAGCAGGGTGTTGCCGCCGCCGAAGTTGAACAGCACGTCGCCCGCCACCTCGGCGGCCATCGCCAGGATCTGCGCAACGGTCCGCGGCCCGCCGCCCCACAGCGCATCGTCAAGCGCGACGGTGTCGACGTTGTTCGAGAAGTCGACGATCCGGTCGGCCCCGCTGCGGAAGACCAGCGTATCCGACCCCAGCCCGCCCAGCAGCACGTCGTTGCCCAGGCCCCCGTCCAGCCGGTCGAACCCGTCCTGGCCGGCCAGCGTGTCGTTGCCGGCCGCGCCGAACACAGTGTCGTTCCCCAGCCCGCCGTTCAGCGTGTTCTGCCCGATGTTGCCGGTGATCGTGTTGGCCAGCCCGTTCCCGATGCCCGCGATGTTCAGCCCGCCCATCAGCATCAGGTTTTCAAGGTTCGCGCCCAGCCACAGCGTCGTGGTGGTGCGCACCGTGTCCACGCCGCCGCCGATCCCTTCGACGATCAGGTCGAGGCCGTCGGTGACAAAGGTGTCGTTGCCGCCGCCGCCGATCATCGTGTCGGCGCCGCCGTTGCCGGACAGCCAGTTCTGGCCCGCGTTGCCCTGGATGCGGTTGGCCAGCCCGTTCCCGATGCCCGCGGTGTTGCCGAGGCCCCCCAGCACCAGCCGCTCGACGTTGGCGGCCAGCGTATAGCTGGCGGTGCTGAGGACGGTGTCAGTGCCGCCGCCCGGCAGCTCGATCACGGTGTCGCCGCCGTTGATCAGGTAAAAGTCGTCGCCGTCGCCGCCGATCAGCGTGTCGGTGCCGGTGCCCGCGCCCAGCGTGTCGTTGCCGACGCCGCCGCCGATGCTGTCGTCGCCCGCGTCGCCGAACAGCCCGTCGGCGCCGCCCGCGCCCACGATGGTGTCGTTGCCGTCGCCGCCGGACACGGTGTCGTTGCCCGACGGGCCGATTTCGGCGTCGTCATAGAAGATGTCGTCGCCATCCTCCATCAGCATCTGGTCACGGTCCAGCCCGCCATAGATGACGTCGTTGCCGAACCCGCCGATCAGCGTGTCGGTGCCGTCGCCGCCGTCCAGCGTGTCGTTGCCCGCGCCGCCGTCCAGCACGTTCGTGCCGGCCGTCCCGAACAGGCTGTCGCTGCCCGCGCCCAGGACCGCGTTTTCAAAGTTGAGATACAGCTCGCCGCCATAGTTCGAGCTGCCGGTCGTCAGGTTCAGGACATAGGCGCCGCTCCACCGCGTGGTGTCCAGCAGGTCCACCCCGCTGCCGCCGTCCAGCGTCTCGCCGCCAAGCTCGGCGATCATCGTGTCGTTGCCGGCCATCCCGTAATAGCTGTTGGAATTGCCGTCCGAGATGACGACGTCGTCGCCCGACCCGGCATAGAAGACCTCGATGCCCGCCAGCGACCCGATGACGGTCCCGGCCCCGGTGCGGGTCTCGCCCAGTTCAAAGTCGAACACATGGCCCACCGTCAGGCTGCTGACGCTGAGGGTGTCGGACCCCGCGCCGCCGTCCAGCACGGCATCGACCTCGGTCCCGTCGCTGCCGTTCAGGTAATCGTTGCCCTCGCCGCCATACAGCGAGTCGACGCCCCCCTGACCATACAGCCAGTCGTTGCCGGTATAGGCCCAGATATAGTCGTCGCCGGACCCGCCCAGGTTATAGTCGTTGCCCTCGGCGCCATAGAGCGTGTCGTTGCCGTCGCCGCCATACAGCGAGTCGTCGCCGGTGCTGGTCCACATATAGTCGTTGCCGGCGTTGCCGGTCAGGACGTTGTTGGCGGCGTTGCCATACAGCGTGTCGCCGCCGCTGCCGCCGGTCGCGTTCTCGATCAGGGACCGGGTGTCGCCGTTGAAAAGCAGCGCGTTATAGACGTTGCCGCGGGCATAGTTGCCGCCGCCCAGGAACGCCTGCTGCGTGGACGACAGCAGCGACGACGACCCCGGCGCAAGGTTCACCGTGACGCCCGTCGTATAGGACGACAGGTCATAGGTATCGATGCCGCCCCCGTCCCAGATCGTCATGAAGATGCGGTTCGCGCCGGGCGTGATGGCGGCCGAGCCGTTGATCAGCGTGTTGCCCGATCCGGGATCCCACTTATAGACCGTGGCGCCCGCGTTCGACGTGAAGTCCGCGCCATACATGTATTGCAGCGCGGCGATGTCATACATCATGTAGGTCTGGGCATAGCCGAACTGTTCGTTGGTGTATCCCGTGGTCGGCCCGCCCACATAGCTGCGATAGGTCATCACCGTGTATTCCATCGCGTCCAGATAGGCGGGCATGGCGCCAAAGCCGCCGGCCTCCTGCCCGTGCTTCAGGCCCAGCGAGTGGCCCAGCTCGTGCAGGACGGTGTGCCAGTGATAGTTGCCCATCACCGGCGTCCGCCCCGACCCGCCGAAGAACGCGTCGCCGCCGGTGACCCCGTTGTTGGGGTAATAGGCATAGGCCGTGCCGGGGTTCGAGGTGTTGGCCAGGCGGATCGTCCCGGCGCTGTCGGTGGCGTTCCAGTCGATGCCGAGGTTGGTGAAGGCCTCGACCGCGAAGCCGCTGGCCGCCGCGGGCTGGGTATAGGTCGCCTGGTTCAGCGCGAAATGCGCGGCGCGCTGCTGGTCGGCGTTGACCATCCCGAAGTTCGACAACGCCTCGGGATAGCCGGCCTGATAGTCGGCGGTCGAGTTCGGGAAGGAATAGGTGATGAATCCGTCGGCCCAGCGGGTGCCGGCCAGCAGGCCGTCGATGCCCTGAATGCCGCTGGCGGCGACGGCCACGGTGGTGTCGCCGGACCCGTTCTCGACCGGCGCGTCATAGCCGGCCGTCGCCCCGTCCGAACGCATGGCGCTGTCGGGTGCGGCCAGGTCGTCGAACAGCCCGCGCCCCAGCGTCAGCGGGTCGCGGATCAGGCCGGGGCTGTCGATCAGATCCGGCAGGGCGGGGCCGGACGCCCCGGCCGCCGGGCCGTGGGCATCGGGCAGAACGCTTTTCGCCTGGGACGCGAGAAGCGATTGGACGCGAGAGCGTGACATGATGATCCTCGTTTCAAGCAGGGTTCAGGTTCGGGGTGATCGTCCGCGCCGCGGCGCAGGCGGGCTGCGGGCGCAAGGCCCGCATCGGTGTCCCGGCGTGCCGCCGCCGAAGGGCGCGCGCAGGGTTCAGCGCCGCCCGGCGGCCCCGCAGGTGGACCGGCAGGGCCGGGCAGGCGGGCGGGGCCGGGCGGAAAAGCCGGGCCGGGCAGGCGGCCGGGTGGAAGGGCGGGGCGCGGTCATGGCGCCATGCCCGCCAGGTGGTCGGCCACCGCCTGGGCGATGGGCTGGCCGGTCTGTTCCTCGACCGGCAGCCACGGCCCGGCGGGGTCGATGTCCAGAAAGCGCAGCGCCCCGTCGGTCGCCCGGCGGAACCGCAGCGCCGCGTGGATCAGGCCCAGCCGCGCCATCATCGCGTGGATCGCCGTCTCGACCGGCTCGGGCAGGGCTGCGGACTGCATCGGGGCGTCCGGGCCGCCGCCCGCCGCCGCCTCGGCGGCAAAGGCGCGGGTGCCGATGACCGTCACCCGCACGTCGCGGCCCGCGATGCGTTCCTGCAGGATCGCGGGCGCATGGTTCAGGCCGTCCAGCCGCCGCCACGCCGCCGCCCGCAGCCGCCGGGTGCGGCGGCCGCCGGCGCGGGCCTGCCCCGCCAGCCGCTTGCACACCACGTCGCCGATCTGTTCGGCGAATGCGCGCGCCGTCTGCGGGCAGTTGGTGATCAGCGTCTGGGGCGGGTCCAGCCCCAGGTCGGCGGCCAGCCGCAGCTGCCAGCTATCGCGGCGGGCGGCGGCGTCCTGCAGCGGCGGGTTCATCCACTGCGCGTCCATCGCCAGCCACAGCCCGGCCACGGCATCGTCGCAGCGGGCGGCCGCCACAGTCGCGGCGCCGCGGCCGGGAACGCCGCAGGGCGCGGGCCGCCGCCACCAGGCGGCGCGCACCCGGTCGAGATCGATCACCGCGCCGCTGTCGTCGCCATAGCCAAGGTGGCTGCGGTTCCCGCCATAGCGCAGCGCCAGCCGCGCGGCCTGCGGGAACTGCGAGGGGTCCAGGATGCGGGCGGCCGCGCCGCGCCGGTCCAGCCGGTCGATGACGGCGCGGGCGTGCAGGTCGTCGGGCGCGGACAGGATCAGGATCATCACACCCCCTCCGGTCCGCCCGCGTCGATCCCATACGGAAAAAAGGGGGGTCGGGTGACATGGTCCGACCCCCCATCGGCGGCAGCGGGCCCCAGGTTTGCCTGCGGCAGCCGATCCCGTGACATCATCTGAAGGACAGCCCAGCGCGCGATCATCGCCGACTGGGCCAGCGTCGCCGCCGCGTCGTCGTCGCGGCCCGCGCCGGGCGCGACGATGCGCGCAGGGGCGGGAAACGCCAAGGCCGACGGCGGGTTCCGTGCAGGCGCGCCGGTTCCGGCCAGGGGGCTGCGCGGCGCGACGGGCTGGACGATCCACATGACCGATCTCCTCATGTCCCGGCGGGCGAATCACTCGACCGCTCTGCCACCAGACTGGGCGGCCCGCCGTGAGGTCGGCGTGAGGCGGGCGTGACGCCGCGCGCGCGCCGCGCACCGACCGTCAAAGCCCCGACCGGGTGATCCCGATCAGCCCCGCGCTGCGCAGGGTGGACACCGGATAATCCGGGTCCGCCATCAGCTGCAGCGTGAAATCCGGCTCCAGCCGGCGCAGGTCGGCCAGCGCGGCGGCGGCCCCCGCCTCGTCCCCGCGGTGATGGCGCAGCGCCGCCAGGAACCGCAGCGAGGGGCGGTTGTCGGGCGCGTGCGCCAGCGCCGCGGCGGCCAGCCGCTCGGCCTCGGCAAAGCGGCCCAGCCGGATCTGGGCGACCGCGCGGCGCAGCAGCCAGCTGGCCTTCCCTACCATCGCCATCGGGCCGTTGGCCGATTTCACCGCCATCGCCAGGGCCTCGGCGTGGCGGCCCGCGTCGGTCAGCGCCTGCGACAGCACGTGGCGGGCCAGATCGTGTTCCGGCGCGATCCGGCAGGCCATGCGCGCAAGGTCCAGCGCCCCCGCGACATCGCCGCGCCACGACCGCAGCATGGCCGCGACCGCCAGCACGGTCGGATCGACAGGGGCCATCTGGCGGGCGCGGGCGGTGAACTGTTCCGCCTCGGCCAGCCTTGCGGCGGGATCGCCGGTCTGGCGTTCGATGATCAGCGTATAGCGCAGCCACGACCGCATCGAGAGGCCCAGCGCGCTGTTGCCCAGCGGCTGGCTTTCGGCCAGCCGGTCGTCGGCGGACAGCAGGCGGTCGCGGGCAAAGCTGAACAGGTCGGCCAGCGGGAACACCGGCTGCGCCGCGTCCAGCGACTGCGCGGCGGTCTGGATCATCGTCAGCGCGATGGCCGCCGTCGCGCTGCGGGTGGATGCGGCGGCGTTGTCGCGCCGGATGGGATAGCGCTGCGCCCACAGCTGCGCGCCGCTGCCCAGGTCGCGCAGCACCACCATCAGCGTGATTTCCGGCCCCGACGCCATGCACAGCGCCTGCGCCGACAGCCCCTTGGCGCCCGGCGGCGCGGGCGGCGCCAGCAGCCGCGCGGGGATCAGCTCGGCCGCGCGGGCGGCGGCGTCGTTCAGCACGATCCCGGCGATGGCGCGGGCCTCGTCGTCGCTGCACTGGGGTTCGACCACGACCAGCGCCGGGCGGGCGTCCCCGATCGCGGCGGGCAGCGAGGGGGACAGCTGCGGGGGCAACGGGGCGGGCAGGAGCAGCGGCGGCGGCGGCGCGGGGCGATCCTCCATCGCCAGGCGCATGTCGCGCAGCCAGTCCTCGAACTCGGGGTCGGGGATGTCCAGCCCGGCGGCGAACTCGGCCGGCGCGCCGTCGGGGCCGACGACGGGGCGCAGATCGACGGCGACCCGCGCCGGGTCCAGCCCCAGCCAGCCGTCGCCCGCCACCAGCACGCCTGCGTGCGCGCCCAGCGCCGTGCGCAGGTCCGACAGCAGCCGGCGCAGGCTGTCGGACCCCTGGCGCTGGGGCCGAACGCTCCACAACCTGTCCTGGATGCGGGCGCGGGGCAGGCGCATGTCGGGGCCGGTGCCCAGCAGGGCCAGCACGGCGCGCATGCGCGGCCCGCGCGGGGTCACGTCCGCGCCGTCGCCGGTGGACAGCGTGACCGGCCCCATCAGCCTCAGCGTCAGTTGCATCGCGCCAAACCGCTTTGAACGACCGGTTTCATGTTAGCATCCCGGCGGCCGAGTCGTCACGGGAATCAACCGCATGGGGGAACGGACGAGATGTCGCTCGAGAACGCGCATAATGCCCACAACGCGCACAACGCCCATGCCGCGGCGGGCGGGATGTCCACGTCGGCCCTGTCGCTGGCACTGATCCAGGCCCGCGACGGGATCGTCACCGGGGCGGCGCTGACCACCGCCGCGCCCGCGCCGCCCGCGCTGCCGCTGGCCGATCGCCTGCGCCGGATCGAGCCTGACTTCGCCGTCGCCGCCCTGCTGTCCGAGGCCGGCGAGGCGCTGGTCCTGACCCCCGTCGCCGACGCCGCGTCGGCCCGCCAGACGCTGTCGGCCCGGACCGCCTGCGGGTCGCCGGCCGACCTGCTCGTCCTCGACGCGCCGACCGACGCCGACCTTGCCGCCGAGGCGCAACTGGTCGCCGGCTACGCCGACCTGCGGGCCGAGCGGCTGGCGGAAATCGACGTGCAATGCGTGGGGCTGATGCCGTTCTTTCAGACGATCCTGCCGCTGGGTCCGTCCTGGACGCCCGCCATCGCCATCCTGACCCAGGTGGCGGCCGACCTGGCCACCGCCGTGGTCCAGCGGATCAAGCTGGGGTTCGCCCTGCCGCGCCCGCATCTTTTCAGCCCCGAGGTGCAGCCGATGATCGCCTGCCCCGCGCACAACACCTTTCCCAGCGGCCACGCGACGCAGGCCTTTGCGCTGGCGACCGTGCTGGACCTGCTGACCGGCGACGGGCCGGACAGCGGCACCCCGCGCGAGGACAGCCAGCTTTACCGCATGGCCGCGCGCATCGCCGTCAACCGGACGGTGGCGGGGGTGCATTACCCCGTCGACAGCGCCGGGGGCGCGGTGCTGGGGGTGACGCTGGGGCGCTGGCTGGCCGCGCGGGCCGGGGTGCGCGGCGACTGCCCGGCGCTGGCGCTGGACTGCACCGCCTGGGGCGACGGCGCGCCGGGCGGATCGCGCGATTTCCACCTGCCGCGGCTGGTCGAGGCGTGGGGCCAGGACCGCTGCCTGCGCCTGACCGGCACGGTCGAGACCGGAACGGCGCCGCTGATCGCGGCGCTGTGGGCCGCCGCCGCCCGCGACTGGGGCCAGCGATGGAGCTGAGCTGGACCCCCGCGCCCGCCGCCGACAGCGCCCGCCTGGGGGACGAGGGGCTGCCGCTGACCGACTATCTGCTGCACCCGCCCGCCGTGCCCGGCGCGCCGCCGGATGCCGGCGCGGAACCGCGCCTGTGGTCGCGCCGCCGGCGCAAGGTGCGCCACGCCGACCCGGCCGCCCAGCGCCGCGCCGCGCTGCGCGCGCTGATCGACGCGGCGTTCGGCCCATGATCGCCCAGCAAAGCTTTGCGCTGTTCGACGAGGCGGTGGAGCGCCTGCCCGCCCTTGCCCCGCCCGATTCGCTGGTGCCCGCCGACGCGCCGCCCGCCACCCATGCGGGATACCTGTCCCCGCAGGCGATGCCGGACGATCCGGCCGCCTGCGCCATCGTCGCGGTGATCGACCACGCCATCCCCTTCGCGCACCGGCTGCTGACGACGGCCAGCGGCCACAGCCGCGTCGCCGCGATCTGGCTGCAGGACGCCCCGGCGCGCGACCGCCGCCCCGACATCGCCTTTGGACAGGAACTGCGCGGCACGATGATCGACGCCATGCGCGGGCTGGGCGGGGACGGACAGAGCGCGGAAGGATCGGAGGCGGAAGGGCGGGGCGCGGACGGACGGGCCGCGAATGGGCGGGCCGGGGAAGGGCGGGGCGCGGACGGGCGGGGCGCGGATGGCCCGGTCGCGGGCGGGCCGTTGCGCGACGACGATGCGATCTATCGCGCCTGCGGGCTGATGAACCCGGGCCGGGGCGCGGGCGCGGACCTGTCGGGCGCATCCAGCCACGGGGCCGCCGTCGCGGCGCTGGCGGCCGGGTTCGACCCCGCCGACCCCGCCGGGCGCGCGCATCCGGTGATCGCCGTCGCGCTGCCCGATTTCAGCGTGGCCGACACCTCGGGCAGCTTTTCGCCGCTGTTCCTGCAGGCGGCCGTCGTCTATGTCGTTGGCCGCGCCCGCGGGCTGGCGCGCAGCCTGCGCGCGGCCCGGCCCGGGGTGCGCCCGCCGCTTGTCGTGAACCTGTCGATGGGCCTGACCGCCGGGGCGCGCGACGGCAGCTCGCTGATCGCGCAGCTGCAGGACGCCATCGCGGACGCCCCCGGCGAGGATCTGGGCTCGGTCCATTTCGTCCTGCCCACCGGCAACAACCGCCAGTCGCGCACCCGCGCCGTGCTGGCGACGGGGCAGTCCATCGGCTGGCAGCTGCCGCCGCAGGACGCCACCCCCTCGGCGGTCGAGCTGTGGGGACCGGCCGAACCCGCGCCGGGCACCCCCATGCGCGCCCGGATCGCCCTGCCCGACGGGCGCGCGGGCGAAACCGGCGCTGACCGGGGGATGGGGCATCTGACCGACCCGGACGGCCATGTGGTGGCCCGCACCGTGCTGCAATACCGCGCCGTGGGCGCCGGGTTCGTGCGGCCCTGCCTGACGATCATCGTGCCCCCGACGCTGCCGCCAGCGCCCGCCACGCCCTGGGCGCCGGCCGGGCAGTGGTCGCTGACCCCCCTGCCCGGCAGCCCGCACCCGGTCGAGGTCGCGGTCCAGCGCGACGACGCCGTGACCGGCTTTCGCATCCTGGGGCGGCAGTCGCGGCTGGTCGATCCCGCCTGCCCCCGGCGCGACGCCAGCGGCCGCTGGCCCGGCCCCGATCCCGACCCGCCGGTGTCGCCGATCCGCCGCAACGGCACCTCGAACAGCTATGCCGGCGGGCTGCGGCAGATCCGCGTGGGCGCCTCGCTGGCCGCGCCGCGGGCGGACGGGGTCGGGGTCGCCCCCTATGCCGGGCTGCTGGACGACGGCCGCGCGGGCGACGTGACCGCCCCCGCCGACCGCAGCGAAAGCCTGCGCGGCATGGTGGTGCCGGGCGTCCGCGGGGCGGCGCGCGCGCGGCTGAGCGGGACCAGCCTGTCGGCCCCGCAGCTGACGCGCTGGCTGGCGCGGGCGCTGGCGGCGGGGCGGCCGCTGCCGGACCGGGCGGCGATCCAGGCGGCGGTGCGCAAGGGTGCGGGGCAGGCGGATGCGGCGGTGCCGGATCTGGGCCCGCCCGACGCGCTGCCGTGGCGCAGCGGGCTGGATGGCTGATCCGGGGGCGGGCCTGGCGCGCCTGTGGTCGCGGTGCGCCCAGCCTGTGGCGCGGTTACATCACCGGCACGGGCGGCGCACCTGACCCAAAGGTCAAGTTGCACTCTGCCGCGTTGCGGCGTAGACAGCGGACACACGCTGCAGTTGCAGGCGGTGCAGACCAAAAGGATGATGTCGTGCGCAAGATCGTGGTCGAACTGTGGATGATCGTCAGCGCGATCGCGATCACCCTGTCGGTCAGCGCCCGCGAACGCAGCTATCGCCACCGCTGATCCGGCCGCGCAGGCCCCAGCCCGGTCGCCCCTCCCGCCACAGCACCGCCGTCCCGCCCACCGCAGCCCGGTCGCCCCTCCCGCCGCAGCACCGTCGTCCTGCCCGTCGCCGCAGCGCGCCGCAGGCCCCCGCCACGGCGGCGCGTGACAAACCGCCTGCCCTGCCGCAGTCTTGCGGGCCAAGGGGGCGCGCGATGACCGATCCGTTCTTTCACCCGGTCTCCGGGTTCGACCTGCCGCGCTATGCCGGCATCCCGACCTTCATGCGGCTGCCTCATGTCGGGCTGGACGATCCGCGCATCCGCCAGGTCCGCGTGGGCCTGATCGGCCTGCCGTGGGACGGCGGCACCACCAACCGGCCCGGCCCGCGCCACGGCCCCCGGCAGCTGCGCGACGCCTCGACCATGATCCGCGCCGAAAACGGCGCGACCGGCGTGCGCCCGTTCGAGGCGATGGCCTGCGCCGACCTGGGCGACGTGGCCCCGAACCCAGCCGACCTGATGGACACGATGGCCCGCGTCACGGCGTTCTATTCACGCGTCGCGGGGGCCGGGATCACGCCGGTCACGGCGGGCGGCGACCACCTGTGCTCGCTGCCGATCCTGCGGGCGCTGGCGTCGCCCGGCCCGCTGGGGATGGTGCATTTCGACAGCCACACCGACCTGTTCCACAGCTATTTCGGCGGCACGCTTTACACCCACGGCACCCCCTTTCGCCGCGCGGTCGAGGAGGGGTTGCTGGACCCCGCCCGCGTCGTCCAGATCGGCATCCGCGGCACCACCTTTGACCGCGAAGACCGCGATTTCGCCCGCGCCGCCGGCATCCGCGTCATCCCGATCGAGGAGTTCCACGCCCGCGGCCTGGACGACGTCATGGCTGAGGCGCGCGAGATCGCGGGCACCGGGCCGACCTATCTCAGCTATGACATCGACTTCGTCGATCCGGCGTTCGCCCCCGGCACCGGCACCCCCGAGGTCGGCGGCCCGAACAGCTGGCAGGCGCTGGAGGTGGTGCGGGCGCTGGACGGACTGAACCTCGTCGGCTGTGACCTGGTCGAGGTCTCGCCCCCCTTCGACCCGTCCGGCGGCACCGCCTTCCTGGGCGCGTCGATCCTGTTCGAGATGCTGTGCGTGCTGGCGACCGGGCGGGCCACCGCCTTGGCAGCCCGCCCGGCCCCGACAAGCCGCCCGCCGCCGGGCTGACCGGTTCAGCCCCGGGCCTGCCCGCGCAGGAAGCGCGCCGCCTTGTCGCGCAGGATGCGTTCCGCCTCGGCCGACTGGTCGTCGTAATGGGTCGGGAAATCCCAGATCGTGGACGGCGCATCGCTGCGGTGCCCGACCAGGAACGGCAGCGCGACGATGGCCCGCGTGCCCTGCCGCCGTTCCAGATAGCGGTCGATGGTGTTGCGGTGGATGTCGCGGTCGGCCGGATCCCAGTCGGCCAGCCAGCGCATCATCTCCGGGCCATAGATGTTGAACACCATGCTGACGCTGCGGTCGACATGGACGAACAGGTCGTCCCCCACCTGTTCGGCATGGGTGACGGTCAGGCCGGGGTGGACGTTGGCCACGAACCCCGCGAACAGGTCGCAGTCGTGGCGGTCAAGATAGCGCAGCACCCTGCCCAGCCGCGCGTCAAAGCCGGGCGGAAAGATCACGTCATCCTCGGCCACGATGGCGCGGGGGATGCCCGCGTCCGCCAGCCGGGCGAACATCTGGCGATAGCTATAGCCCGCGCCGACCCAGCCCGGCCGTGCCTTCAGCCCCGGCCAGACGGTGAAATCGTGGCGTCCCTGCGACAGGAACGCGGCGCGGCGGTCGGGCGTCTCGGGCAGGGACAGGCACAGGCGGGGGGCGGCGGGCAGCGCGGGGGAGGGGTCTTCGGGCGCGGGCCAGTCGGGCGCGGGGTAATGGGGCGCGCCGGCTTGGAACGCGGGCAGGTCGATCATCCCCTCGCCCAGCAGAAAGCGGCGGAAATACTGCTCGAACCGGTTGTGGGGGCGGTCGGCATATGCGCGGATGGCGACCAGCCGGTCGGCAAGGGCCGACGGGTCCGTCACCAGCGGCCGCAGCGCGGCGATCAGCCCCGCGACGTCGCCGGGTGTCACGAAATCGACCACGCCCGCCAGCCCCTGATGGTCGCCCTGATCGCTGCCGGCCTCGCTGACGACGGGGGTGCCCAGGCTCAGCACCTCGGCCAGCCGCACGGTTTCCAGCAGCGCGCCGTCGTAAAAGTGGATGTTGACCACCGCCGCCGCCCGCCGCAGTTCGGCTTGCAGCGCCGGGCCGAACAGGTCCGTGATGATCCGCAGCTCCGGGAACTCGGCCCGCAGCGCGGCCAGCATCGCCTGCCGCCGCGGGGCCGACGCGTCGCCGACAAAGACGATGCCGGACCGTTTTTCCCCGCCGGGGAAAGGCGCCCCCTGCGCCCGGTCGGTGTCGATGGGCACCAGATACAGCGACGACGCAGGCAGGCCCATGTCGCGCAGCGCCGCGATATTGGCGGGCGCGTAATCCAGCACCGCCCGCGCCCGGCCCAGCAGCGCGACATAATCGGGGGTGAACCAGCGCGAACTGACGCATTGCTCCATCTGGAAGGCGACAAAGCCGTCGGGCAGGCCGGCGAACATCTGCGGGCACAGGACGAACAGATGCCCGTGCCGGTCCGCGCCGGACAGGTCGGTCTGGACGGTGGCGCGATAGCCCTCCTCGGCCAGGATGCGGGCCATCAGGGTGGCGACGCTGGCGGTGTGGGGGGTGGTCACGATCAGGCAGGACATCGGGTCGCCGCCGCCGGTCATCGCGGCGGCGGGCGCGACGCCCGCCAGCGGCCCGATGCGGCGGCGCAGGCCGGCCGCGCCCTCGGCCCGCAGGACGCGCAGGGCCTGCCGCGCGGTGGCCGCCAGCCCCTTTTGCCCGGCGGCCCGGCGGGCGGCGCGCAGCAGCCGCAGGGGCACCCCCGCCGCCCGTTCGCCCGCCCGCAGCGGCGCGGCCAGTTTCCACGACAGCGTGCCGGTCAGCGCCGCGCGGGTGGCGCGCGTCTGGTCCTGCGCGGCCTGCAGCAGATCGGCGGCGCGGGCGGCGGCGGCGGCGGCGGCGGCGGCGGCGGCGGCGGCGGCGGCGGCGGCGGCGGCGGCGGCGGCGGCGGCGGCGGCCGAGGCCTGGGCGCGGTGCAGGTCGGCGCGGGCGCGGGCGGCCTCGGCCTCGGCCAGGCGGGCGCGGTCCTCGGCCGCCGCCAGCGCGGCGGACAGGGTGGCGGCGTCGTCGCGCCCACGCGGATCGGTCGTGTCGGACATCGCCCTTTCCCTTGCTGCGCCCACCCGCGGCTGACCTTGTGTTTCCAAAGCGCCCCGCGCGGTCAAGGGGCGGCCCCGCTTTCCGCCGCCCCCTTTCCCCCGCCCCCCTTTTCCCCGTCCCCGGCGGCCGCTAGGTTTCCGCGATGACCGACGCGCCCGCACTCGCCACCCTGCCCGACGCCGACGAGGACGCCACCGCCGGGCTGGCGCGGGTGCTGGCGGCCGTGCTGGGGCCGGGCGACTGCCTGCTGCTGGACGGGCCGGTCGGCGCGGGCAAGTCGCATTTCGCCCGCGCCCTGATCCGCGCGCGCCAGGGCGACGCGGCCGAGGACGTGCCCAGCCCCACCTTTACCCTCGTCCAGACCTATGAGGCCGCGGTGACCGAGATCTGGCACGCCGACCTGTATCGCCTGACCGATCCGTCGGAACTGGTCGAACTGGGGCTGGACGAGGCCATCGACACCGCCATCACGCTGATCGAATGGCCCGACCGCATGGGCGCGCCGCCGCCCGGCGCGCTGACGGTGTCGCTGCGGCCCACCGCCCCCGACCGGCGCCGGATCACGCTGTCGGGCGATCCGGCGCGCTGGCCCGGGGTCGCGCGGCTGGCGGAAATCGCCGCCTTCCTGCATCGCGCGGGCCGGGCGGGCGCGCGGGTCGCGCCGCTGGCGGGCGACGCCTCGGCCCGGCGGTATTTCCGGCTGACGGGCGGGGACGGGACGGGCGAGGATGGAACAGGGGGGGACGGGACGGCGGTGCTGATGGACGCGCCGCCGGGGACGTGCGCGCCCTATCTGGCAATGACCGGCTGGCTGCGCGACCGCGGCTTTCACGCGCCGCAGGTGCTGGCCGCGGATGCCGCCGCCGGGCTGCTGCTGCTTGAGGATCTGGGCGACGATCTGGTCGCCCGCGTGCTGGACCGCGACCCGGACGCGGCCCCCGCCATCTATGCGCGGCTGGCCGACCTGATCGCAGACCTGCACCGCCACGCGCCGCCGGATTTCGTCCCGGCGCTGGACGGCCCGGCGCTGGCCGAACAGGTCGGGCTGTTCGCCCAGTGGTATCCCCCCGCCGCCGGCGTGCCGGGCGCGGGCGCGGGCGTGGCGGCCGCCGTCGCTGCGCTTTACGCCCAGCTTTGCGCCGACGCCGCCCCGGCCCTGTCGCTGCGCGATTTCCATGCCGAGAACGTCGTCTGGCGCGGCGGCGCGGCCCCCGGCCTGCTGGATTTCCAGGACGCGGTGGCGACGCACCCCGCCTATGACCTCGCCTCGGCGCTGCAGGACGCGCGGCGCGACGTCGCCCCCGACATCGAGGCCGCCGCGCTGGCGCGTTACCTGGCCGCGACCGGCCAGGAACCGGGCCGCTTTGCCGCCGCCTATGCGCTGATGGGGGCGCAGCGGGGCCTGCGGATCATGGGCATCTTTACCCGGCTGTGCCTGCGGGACGCAAAGCCGCGCTATCTGGCATTCATGCCGCGGGTCTGGGCGGCCATCGTCCGCGACGTGGCGCATCCCGCGCTGGCGCCGCTGGCGGCGGCGCTGCGCGGCGTGCCCCCGCCCACGCCCGAGATCATCGAAAGGATCGCCGCCCGATGCGGAACCCGCCCGACGCGCTGATGCTGTTCGCCGCCGGCCGCGGCACGCGCATGGCGCCGCTGACCGACACGCGCCCCAAGCCGCTGATCCGGGTGGGGGGCGTGACGCTGCTGGACCGGGCGCTGGCGCTGGCGCGGGGCGGCGGCGCGCGGCGGATCGTGGTCAACACGCATCATCTGGGCGGCCAGATCGCCGCGCATCTGGCGGGTTCCGAGGTGGCGATTTCCGACGAATCCGACCGGCTGCTGGAAACCGGCGGCGGGCTGCGACGGGCGCTGCCCCTGCTTGGGCCGGGTCCGGTGCTGACGCTGAACCCCGACGTGGTCTGGACCGGGCCGAACCCGGTCGCGGCCCTGCGCGCGGCATGGGACGGCGACCGCATGGACGCGCTGCTGATGCTGGTGCCGGTGGACCGCGCGCAGGGGCGCGTCGGCGGCGGGGATTTCGCGCTGGACGCCCGCGGCCGCATCGCGCGCGGCGGGCCGCTGGTCTATACCGGCGCGCAGGTCATCCGCCCCGACCGGCTGGCGGGCATCGCGGACGAGGCGTTCTCGCTGAACGCGCTGTGGGATCTGCTGATCGCGGACGGGCGCGTCTTTGGCATCGTCCACGCGGGCGGCTGGTGCGACGTGGGGCGGCCCGACTGCATCGCGGTCGCGGAAAGGATGCTGGATGGCTGACCTGAAGGGGCTGTTCGCCCTGCCCCCCGGCGTCGATTTCGCCCAGCAGACGGCCGCCGGGCTGATCGCCCGCATGGCCGCCCGCCCGCCCGAGGATATGGGCCGCGTCACGCTTTACGCGAACTCGGGGCGGACGCTGACGGCGCTGGGGGCGGCCTTCGCGCGGGGCGGCGCGATGCTGCTGCCGCGGATGCGGCTGATCGCCGACCTTGGGGCGGGCGACGCGGGCCTGGCGCCCCCGCTGGCGCGGCGGCTGGACCTGGCGCGGCTGGTCGATGCCGCGCTGGGGTCGGACAGCGGCCAGTCGGTGCCGGCGCTGACACAGTCGCTGGCCGAGCTGATGGCCGAGATGCAGGCCGAGGGGCTGGGCCCCGACGCGCTGGACCGCATCGACGCCGCCGACCACGCCGCGCATTGGCAGCGGGCGCTGGCCTTTCTGCGGATCGCCGCCGGGTTCCACCTGACCGGCCCGGCCGTCGACCCCGAGGCGCGCCAGCGCGCCACCGCCGAACGGCTGGCCGCCGACTGGGCCGCCGGGCGCAACCTGCCCGACGGGCCGGTGATCGTGGCTGGGTCCACCGGATCGCACGGGGCGACGCGGCTGTTCATGCAGGCGGTGGCCGGGCTGCCGCAGGGGGCGGTGATCCTGCCCGGCTTTGACGCCGACACCCCGCCCGATGTCTGGGACCGGCTGGTGGGCGGGGACGAGGATCACCCGCAGGCCCGCTTTGCGCCCCTGATCGCGGCGCTGGGCCTGCCGCGCCCGTGGACGGACGCGCCCGCGCCGGACCCCGCGCGCAACCGGCTGGTCAGCCTGGCCCTGCGCCCCGCGCCCGTCACCGACAGCTGGGTCGCGGACGGTCCCGCGCTGGGCGACCTGGCGCCACTGGCCCGCAACATGACGCTGATCGAGGCCGACCAGCCCGCCGACGAGGCCGCCGCCATCGCCGCGCTGATCCGCGAGGCGGTCGAGCGCGGCCAGCCCGTGACCCTGATCGCCGCCGACCGCACGCTGACCCGGCGGGTCACGGCGGCGCTGGACCGCTGGCGCATCGTGCCCGACGACAGCGCCGGCGTGCCGCTGCCCCTGACGGCGGCAGGGCTGTTCCTGCGCCATATCGCGGCGCTGTGGGGCCAGCCGCTGGCGATGGACGCGCTGCTGGTGCTGCTCAAGCATCCGCTGGCCGCGACCGGCGCGGGCGAGGGCGCGCGCCGCCAGCACCTGCTGATCACGCGCGAGCTGGAACTGCGCCTGCGCAGGCACGGCCCGGTTTTCCCGGACGGCACGGCGCTGCGGGACTGGGCGGACGAGGATCGGGCCAAGGCTGACGCGCGCCGCCCCTGGGCCGACTGGGCGGCGCAGGCGCTGGACGAGACGCGCGCCCGCATCGCGTCCGGTCCCGGCCCCCGCCCGCTGGCCGAAAGACTGGCGGATCTGCGCCACCTTGCGGAACGATGGGCGGCGGGGCCGGGCGGCGACGCCGGGGCCTCGCAGCTTTACGCCGAAAAGCCGGGCGAAAAGGCGCGCGCGGTGCTGGACCATCTGGCCGCCCACGCGGACGCCGGCCCGCCCCTGACCGCCGCCGAGTTCGCGCAGCTGCTGCACGAGCAGTTGCAGGCGCAGGCGGTGCGCGCGGATGCCGCCGCGCATCCGCTGGTCCGCATCCGCGGCCCGCGCGAGGCGCGGACCGAGGCGGTGGGCCTGGTCATCCTGGGCGGGCTGAACGAGGGCGGCTGGCCGCAGGCGCTGGCCCCCGACCCGTGGCTGTCGCGGCCGATGCGGCGGCAGGCGGGGCTGACCCTGCCGGAACGCCGCATCGGGCTGGCCGCGCACGACATCCAGATCGGCCTTGCCGCCGAACAGGTCGTGCTGACCCGCGCCCGGCGCAGCGACGAGGCGGAAACCATCCCCTCGCGCTGGCTGAACCGGCTGGTCAACCTGATGTCGGGCCTGCCCGGCCAGTCCGGCCCGCAGGCGCTGGACGCGATGCGGGCGCGCGGCAACCGCTGGACGGCGCTGGCCGCCGCGATCGCAGAGCCTGCGGCCGCCATTCCGCGCGCGCCCCGGCCCGCGCCGGTGCCGCCCGCCCCGGCGCTGGACCGGCTGTCGGTCACGGGCATCCGCACGCTGATCCGCGACCCCTATGCGGTCTATGCCAGCCGGGTCTTGCGGCTGTCGCCACTGGACCCGCTGCGCCCCGAACCCGATCCCGCCAGCCGCGGCACGGTGCTGCACGCCGTCATCCAGCGGTTCCTGACCCCGCCCCCGACGGCGCTGGACAGCGTGGCCGACCTGCGCGACCGGCTGATGGCGGCGGCGGACGAGGTGCTGGCGGCCGAGGTGCCCTGGCCTTCGACCCGGCTGTTCTGGCGCGCGCGGCTGGCCGGCATCGCGGACCGGCTGGCCAGCGAGGAACGCGAACGGCTGCAGACCGGCGCGCCGATGATCGTCGAAAAACATCGCGAATGGCCGCTGCCGGGGCTGCCGTTCACACTGACGGCAAAGCCCGACCGCATCGACCGGCAGGATGACGGGACGGCGGTGGTCTATGACTATAAATCCGGCGCGCCGCCGTCGCAGGCCAAGGTCAGGCGCTTTGACAAGCAGTTGCCGCTTGAGGCGCTGATGGTCGAGGCGGGGGCCTTCGGCACGCCGCTGCCGGTGGCCGCGCTGCGCTATATCCAGCTGGGGGGCGAGGGGAAGACCGCGCCCATCGACTGGAACGACGCGGTGCGCGCGGAAACGCGCGACGGGCTGGCGCTGCTGCTGGCGGGATACCTGGACGGCACGCACGGGTTCACCGCCCGGCTGGCGATGGAGAAGGACAGCGACGCGTCGGATTACGACCATCTGTCGCGGCTGGGCGAATGGTCGGCGACCGACGCCGCGCAACGGATAAAGGTGGGGCGATGAACGACGATGCAGCGCGCGCGGGGCGGGACGAGACAGCGCACGCAGGGCACGACTCCACACCGCGCGCAGGGCACGACGCCACACCGCGCGCGGGGCACGACGCCGCGACGCAGGCCCAGCACCGCGCCGCCGACCCCGGCCGCAGCACCTGGCTGACCGCCAACGCCGGATCGGGCAAAACCAGCGTGCTGACCGACCGGGTGGCGCGGCTGCTGCTGGGGGGCACGCGGCCCGAACGGGTGCTGTGCCTGACCTATACCAAGGCCGCCGCGACCGAGATGCAGAATCGCCTGCTGAAGCGGCTGGGCGAATGGGCGATGCTGGACGACGCCGCCCTGACCGGCCGGCTGGCCGGGATGGGCGTGCCCCCCGGCGCCGACCTTGGCGCGGCGCGGCGGCTGTTTGCGCAGGCGATCGAGACGCCGGGCGGGCTGAAGGTCCAGACGATCCACAGTTTCTGCGGCGCGATCCTGAGGCGTTTCCCGCTCGAGGCCGGGGTGCCGCACGGCTTTGCGGAACTGGACGACCGCAGCGCCGCGGGCCTGCGCGCCGACATCATCGAACAGATGGCGGCGGAATCGGCGCCCGAGATGGCCGATCTGCTGGCGCTGCAGTCCGACCACGAGCTGGACCGCTTTCTGGCCGGATTGCGCGACTTTGACGCCCCGCCCTGCCATGCGACGGTCTGGGCCAACTGCGGCCTGCCGCCTGGCCTCGATGCGGCGCGGCTGCTGGCCGACTGTTTCCCCGAAGGCGACGCGCGGCTGGTCGCGGCGCTGATCCCGCTGCTGCGGGCGGGCGGCGTCAGCATGGTCAAGGACGCGGGCAAGCTGGACGGCGGCGACTGGGACGCGCCGGGCATGGACGAGCTGCGGCGGCTGGAATCGGTCTTCATCAACGCGTCGGGTGACAGCGCCGGGCTGGCCAAGATCGGCAAATGGCCGTCCAAGCCGCTGCAATCGGGCAGTTGCGCGGGGCTGATGGACCAGATCGACGCGCTGATGAGCCGGGTGGAAGCGGCCCGCCCGCTGCGCATCGGGCTGGACCACGCGCGCCGCACGCTGGCGCTGCAGCGGTTCGGCCACGCCTTCTGCGGCCGCTATGCCGCCGCCAAGCGCGCGGGCGGCTGGCTGGATTTCGACGACCTGATCGACCGCGCCGCCGACCTGCTGGGCCACGCCAGCATGGCGCAATGGGTGCTGTTCCGGCTGGACGGCGGCATCGACCACATCCTTGTGGACGAGGCGCAGGACACCTCGCCCCGCCAGTGGCAGGTGATCGAACGCCTTGCGGCCGAGTTCACGGCCGGCCACGGCGCCACCGACCGGCCCCGGACCCTGTTCGTCGTGGGCGACCCGAAGCAGTCGATCTATTCGTTCCAAGGGGCCGACATCGCGGTGTTCGGCGACCGGCACGCGGGGTTTTCCGACGCCTTCGCGGCGGCGGGCAGCCCGATGCAGGACGCGGCGCTGCGCCATTCGTTCCGGTCCTCGCCCGCGATCCTGTCGCTGACCGACGCCACCTTTGCCGGTCCCGCGGCCGAGGGGCTGGGCGAGCCGCCCGCCCACATCGCCCATCGCGCGGCGATGCCGGGCCGCGTGGACCTGTGGCCCCCGGTGCCCGAACCCGACAAGCCCGAGGACGGCCAGTGGTTCGACCCGGTGGACCGCCCGGCGCAGAACGCCGCCGGTCAGGTGCTGGCCCGCGCCACCGCCCGCGCCGTGCGCGAGATGATCGACCAGCCCTTCCAGCCGCGCGCGGGCGGGCCGCGCCCGGTCCGGCCCGGCGACGTGCTGATCCTGGTCCAGCGCCGGTCGGCGCTGTTTCACGACATCATCCTGGCGCTGAAGCAGGAAAACCTGCCCGTCGCCGGGGCCGACCGGCTGAAGCTGGCGGGCGAGCTGGCGGTGGCCGACATCCGCGCCCTGCTGTCGGTGCTGGCCACCCCCGAGGATGATTTGTCGCTGGCGGCGGCCCTGCGCTCGCCCCTGTTCGGCCTGTCCGAGGACGCGCTGTTCCGGCTGGCCGCGCCGCGCAAGGGCAGGCTGATCGCCGCGCTGCGCGGATCGGCCCACGCCGAGGCGATGGGCATCATCGAGGATCTGATGGGCCGGGCGGATTTCCTGCGCCCGCACGACCTGATCTCGCGCCTGCTGGTGCGGCACGGCGGGCGGGCGCGGCTGATCGCGCGGCTTGGCCCCGAGGCGCAGGACGGCATCGACGAGCTGCTGGCGCAGGCGCTGACCTATGAGACATCCGAAGTGCCGTCGCTGACCGGGTTCCTGGTCTGGCTCGCCTCGGGCGATGTCGAGGTGCGCCGCCAGCCGGGATCGGGCGGCGGGCTGGTGCGGGTGATGACCGCGCATGGCGCCAAGGGGCTGGAAAGCCCCATCGTCATCCTGCCCGACTGCGCCCGGCGCAAGCGCGGCCCGGCCGAGCCGCGCACGATCCTGCCCGACAGCGGCCCGCCCGCGCATTGGCGCGACAAGACCGCCGAACGCCCCGACGCCGTTGCCGCCTGGGCCGACCGTGACCGCCGCCGCGCCGAGGAGGAGCGCCGCCGCCTGCTGTATGTCGCGATGACCCGCGCCGAAAGCTGGCTGATCGTGGCGGCGGCGGGCGACACCGGGACCGGGCTGGACAGCTGGCACGCAATGGTCGCGGCGGGGTTCGACGGCGGCCACGGTCTGGCGGAAACCACGCTGCCCGTGGGTTGGGGCGAGGGGCGGCGGCTGTCCTTCGGCGACTGGCCCACGGTCGCGCACGATGAGCGCCCGGCGCCCGCCGCCCCGCCCGATCTGCCCGACTGGGCGCACCGGCGCCCGCCGTCCGCCGACCGGCCGCCGGGGCCGGTCGCTGCGACCGCGCTGGGCGGGGCCAAGGCGCTGGCGCATCCCGGCGCGGGCGACGGAGACGGCGACCGGCAGGCGGCGATGCTGGCCGGCACGCGGCTGCACCTGCTGCTGGAACATCTGCCGGGACAGGACCGCGCCCGGTGGCCGCAGCTTGCGCGCGCCGCGCTGGCCGGGGCCGAGGGCGGGCTGCCCGATGACGCGGAACTGGCCGCCCTGCTGGCCGAGGCGGGGGCAGTGATCGATGCCGAACCGCTGGCCGGGGCGTGGGATCCCCCCGGCGCGACCGTCCTGCGCGAGGCGGCGCTGACCGCGCCCCTGCCCGGCGGGCGCCGGTTGTCAGGCAGCATCGACCGGCTGATCGTCACCGCAGACCGGGTAACGGCCATCGACTATAAATCGAACGAGGTCGTGCCCGACACGCCGGACGCCGTCCCCGCCGGCATCCTGCGCCAGATGGCCGCCTATCGCCACGCCGTCCGCGCGATCTGGCCGGGCCGCGCGACGGAAATGCAGGTTCTGTGGACGCGCAGCCGGGCCCTGATGACGCTGCCCGACGCGCTGCTGGACGCCGCATGGGCGGATGCGCTGGCGGCGTTGGGCGGCGGCGCAGGCGCGCCCGGCCTTGACCCGCCGGGTCGCGCTTCATAGCTGTGATCCAACCCCGCCGCCCCGCGCGGCCCGTTTTCCAGGAGCAACCATGTCCACCGTGAAAGCCACCGACGCCGATTTCGACAGCGTCGTCCGCCAGTCCGACGTGCCCGTGATCGTCGATTTCTGGGCCGAATGGTGCGGCCCCTGCCGCCAGATCGGCCCCGCGCTGGAAGAGCTGTCGGACGAGTACGCAGGGCGCGTCAAGATCGTGAAGGTCAACGTGGACGAGAACCCCGACGCCCCCGCCACGCTGGGCGTGCGCGGCATCCCGGCGCTGTTCCTGTTCAAGGACGGGCAGGTCGTGTCGAACCGGATGGGCGCGGCGCCCAAGGCTTCGCTGAAAAGCTGGATCGACGAATCGATCTGACGGCCAGGGTGGGGGGCTTTGCCCCCGCCGCGCGCTGCGCGGCCCCCCCAGGATATTTGGGCAAGGAAGAACGGGGCGGCGGGTCAGATCGGCCAGCCGCCCCTTTGCATGGCGGCGATGATGCGCGCGCCCGCGTCCGGCGCGCCCGCGTCGATGGCGCGGTGTTTCAGGAACCACCACAGATAGGCCGCGAAATCCGGCGCATGGCCGGGCGCGGCGTCCAGCGCCGCCCGCGCGCCCATGTCGGCCACGTTCAGCGCGATGTGGTGAAAGTCGATGGCGGCGAACAGCACCGCCGGCTTGCCCAGCAGATAGCCGTCGAACGCCACCGCGCTGTTCATCGTGGCGACAAAGGCGCAGTCGCGCAGCCGCGCCATCGTGTCGCCGCCGATGGTCAGCTTCGGGTGCCTGCGCGCCAGCCGGTCCAGCGCCGCGCGGTCGGCGCGGTCCAGCGCCTCGCGCGGGTGCAGGGTGGCGATGACCGGGCGGCCGGTCGCGCAGACGGCGTCCAGCATCTGCACCGGGCTCATCGTCTGGAACGACCGTTCCTTGCGGATGCGTCCCTGCAGCGGGACCAGCACGTGATCGCCCCGGACCGGGTCCGGCCCCGGCAGCACCCGCGCCCGCAGCCGCGCGGCAAAGCCCCCCGCCTCGGGCGGGACGGCGGCCGGGTCGAATGCCGCGCGCGCCACCGCAAAGCGCCAGCGTTCCACGCAAGGCTCGACCGTCCAGAACGGATAATGATAGGCGCGGCGAAAGCTGAGCGTGTGCGGATTGTCCGGCCGCCGCATGTGGACCAGCGCATGGCCGTCGGGGTCAACCGGTTCGGCCGCGTCGCGCCATTCGACCGCCCAGCCCGCGCCGCGGACCGCATCGGCCAGCACCCGCATGAACGGGAACGTGCCCGCGCGCGCCGTTTCCAGCATCAAGCCGTCCAGATAGGCGCGCAGGGTGGGCGTGGTCATGGCGCGCAGGCTAATGCGGCCGGCCGCGTTGCGAAAGCCGCCCCGCGCCACTATCTGACCCGCAACGCGAACGGAGGCCCAGATGAGCGACGACCGATTTCCCGGCTGGCACGGCACCACGATCCTGGCTGTGCGCCGCGGCGGGCGCGTGGTCGTCGCGGGCGACGGGCAGGTCAGCGTCGGCCAGACGGTGATGAAGGGCACGGCCCGCAAGGTCCGCCGGCTGTCGCCCGGCGGGCGCGACGTGGTCGTGGGCTTTGCCGGATCGACCGCCGACGCCTTCACCCTGCTTGAGCGGCTGGAGAAGAAGCTGGAATCCGCCCCCGGCCAGCTGCAGCGCGCCTGCGTGGAACTGGCCAAGGACTGGCGCACCGACAAATACCTGCGCAATCTGGAAGCGATGCTGATCGTGACCGACGGCGCGCAGGTCTATGTCGTGACGGGCGCGGGCGACGTGCTGGAACCCGAACACGACGTCGCCGCCATCGGATCGGGCGGCAACTATGCGCTGGCGGCGGCCCGCGGGCTGATGGACAGCGACCTGGACGCCGAGGCGGTGGCCCGCCGCGCCATGCGGATCGCCGCCGACATCTGCGTCTATACCAACGGCAACCTGACGGTCGAGACGATCGGCGGATAAGGGGCCGTTGCCCGCCCGTCCGCGGCCGCGGACTTGCCCGTGAACCCTGGACCAAGGCGAAAGACCCATGACCACCCTGACCCCCCGCGAGATCGTCAGCGAGCTTGACCGCTTCATCATCGGCCAGGCCGAGGCCAAGCGCGCCGTGGCCGTCGCCATGCGCAACCGCTGGCGGCGCCAGCAGCTGCCCGACGACCTGCGCGACGAGGTCTATCCCAAGAACATCCTGATGATCGGCCCGACCGGCGTCGGCAAGACCGAGATCAGCCGCAGGCTGGCGCGGCTGGCGCAGGCGCCCTTCATCAAGGTCGAGGCCACCAAGTTCACCGAGGTCGGCTATGTCGGGCGCGACGTCGAGCAGATCATCCGCGACCTGACCGACGCCGCCATCGCCGACACCCGTGAACGCATGCGCGAGGCGGTCAAGGCCCGCGCCCACCAGGCCGCCGAGGACCGCGTGCTGGAGGCCGTCGCGGGCGAAGGCGCGCGCGAGCTGTTCCGCGGCAAGCTGAAGCGGGGCGAGCTGGACGCCACGGTGATCGAGCTGGACCTGCCCGACGCCTCGAACCCGCTGGGCGGGCTTGAGATGCCGGGCATGCCCGGCATGCCGGTCGGCGGCATGATGGATCTGTCGGGGCTGATGAAGGCGTTCGGCGGCCGCCGCGTGCGCCGCAAGGTGACGGTGGCGGAATCCTATGACCTGCTGATCGCCGAAGAGGCCGACAAGCTGCTGGACGACGACGCCGTCAAGGCCGCCGCGCTGGAATCGGTGCAGCAGTCCGGCATCGTCTTCATCGACGAGATCGACAAGGTCGCCGCCCGCCAGGAAACCCGCGGCGGCGACGTCAGCCGCGAGGGCGTGCAGCGCGACCTGCTGCCGCTGATCGAGGGCACGACCGTCGGCACCAAATACGGCCCCGTCAGGACCGACCACATCCTGTTCATCGCCTCGGGCGCGTTCCACGTCGCCAAGCCCAGCGACCTGCTGCCGGAACTGCAGGGCCGCCTGCCGATCCGGGTCGAACTGCGCGCCCTGACCGAGGGCGATTTCGTCCGCATCCTGACGGAAACCGACAACGCCCTGACCCGCCAATACACCGCCCTGCTGGGGACCGAAGGCGTCACGGTCGATTTCACCCCCGACGGCATCGCCGCGCTGGCCCGGATCGCCGCCGACGTGAACGGCAGCGTGGAAAACATCGGCGCGCGGCGGCTTTACACCGTGATGGAACGTGTGTTCGAGGAGCTGTCCTTCACCGCGCCCGACCGCGGCGGGCAGGCGGTGACGGTGGACGCGGCCTTTGTCGAAACCCAGATCGGCGATCTGGCGCGGTCGGCCGACCTGTCGCGTTACGTGCTGTAAGATAAAATGGCGGCCGGGGTGCCTCCGGCCGCCGTGGCGCGTCCTGTCGGGCAGAGGCATCCTGCTAAAACGCACCTTTCAGGCAGGATCGGACCGAATCCGCGGAAAGTCAACAGCGCGATGCGCAGGAGTCCCCCGCCGGACTGTCGGGCAAGGGAACGTGGCGGCCGGGGTGCCTCCGGCCGCCGCGGCGCGTCCTACCTGGCGAGAGGCACCCTGCGTGGGCCGCGCCTTTCACGCAGGATGACATGGCACGGGCGTCCGGTCCAGCGTGACGGAACCGGCGGGCCGCGCCGCCGTTAAGCCGGCAAGCGCAACCGGAGGCCCGCCATGTTCGAAACCATCATCGGCATCATCATCTTTGCCCTGGACGTGTGGGCCATCGCGTCGATCATCAACTCGGGCGCGACGGGACGGTCCAAGGTGATCTGGGTGATCGTCGTGGCGGTGCTGCCGGTCGCCGGGCTGATCGCCTGGTGGCTGATGGGGCCGAAGGCCAACCAGCAGGGGCGGGTGTGACCTGACGCCCGCGACCTGACCCCGGCGATGCAAGGCGGCCCCGGTCGGGGCCGCTTTCATGCGGTCACAGATCCAGCCGGGACTGCCGGGTGGCGTCCTCCTCTCGCGCGGGTTTGCGGAAGGTGTCGGCGCGGGCCAGCGGGATTTTCACGGCGCGTTCGCGCAGGGCCATCGCCTGTTCGACGGTCACGATCTGGATGCGGGGCACCGGGTCGAACCCGTCGATCTGGAACTGCCCCGCGCCCGCCGCCTCAGCCCGCATGGGGGCGGTCGGTTCGTGAAGGGTCAGGAACACGCCGATGTCGGCCTTTTCCCGGTCGATCACGGCGCGCAGCTGGTCGATGTGGTTTCTTTGCCGGTCCTTGCCGCCCTTGACGGACACAAGGGCGACGTTGGTCCTGCCGAACGGCAGCCGCCCGTCGATGCCGCCGTCCGCGCCCTTTTTCCCCGCCCGCCACGGCTGCGCGCCGATCAGGCTGACGGCCCATTTCTCGAACTCTTTCTTGGTCGTGTCGTCGCGGGCGAACATGTCGTGGGCGGCGGACAGATCCTGCGGCGTGCCGTGGACCTTGTAGGCGACGCCGGAGAACGCCTCGTTCAGGCGGCGTTCGATCAGGCCGATGGCAAGGTGGGTCACGTCGATGCCGATCCATTGCCGCCCCAGTTTCTGCGCGGCATGGACGGTGGTGCCGCAGCCGCAGAACGGGTCGAGCACCACGTCGCCGGGATTGGACGAGGCCGCGACGATGCGTTCGAGCAGCGCCACGGGTTTCTGGGTGGGGTAGCCGAGGCGTTCTGCGCCTGAGGCAGGTTGTATGTCTCCCCAGTCGTCCTGCAGCGGCACTCCCGGCATTTCATCAGCGTAATGTCTGATGCGTGGCATGCCGGTCTCGCGATGGACAAGCTTGCCCGCATGCCAAAATGCTTCCAGATTTGCGCGGCTATAAGCCCAGTAGCGTCCAACATACGGAGGAACCGCTAGGTAGTCCCAACCCTCCTGCGGATTCAGGTGTTCGTTCTCAACGTCGGCTTGCCATCGTGTTGCTTCCCCCGCTCGACGTTTGACGCGCCACTCATAAGACACATCGCCGCCTGACTTTGCGGCCGTCGCGTCGGTTTCCTTGTAGAGGCGTCCGTTGTCGTCTTTATGCCGGTATTCATTCTCGAAGTATTCAGGATTATAGGCGGAATACTGGGGATTCCAAAGCCAAGACTTTCCTTTCGTATAAAAAAGGATAACGTCTCGGATTTTCCCAAGTCGATCCATTCCTTGCTTAGTGTCGGAGTGTGCGCTTGATCGCCGCCAGCTAATCTCATTCCGAAATCCGCCAGCCCCAAACACCGCATCCAGCAAGATCTTCAGATAATGGCTCGCCGTCGGATCGCAGTGCAGATACAGGCTGCCGGTCGGCTTCAGCACCCGGTGCAGTTCGATCAGCCGCACCGCCATCATCGCCAGATAGGCCATCATGTCGTTGGTGCCCAGGAACGACCGCATCGCCTCCAGCATGGTCGCGGCGTCGGTGTGGCCGCTGTTGCGGACGGACTGGAACGCCGTCTCGGCCTCGTCGCCCCAGTGCCAGGTGTCGTCGAACGCCTCGATCTGGGCGGCCGACTGGTCGCCGGTCGGGCTGCGGAACAGCACGTTATAGCTGGCGTTGGAATTGAACGGCGGGTCCAGATAGATCAGGTCCACGCTGTCGTCGGGGATATGGTCGCGCAGGACCGCCAGGTTGTCGCCATAATACAGGTGGTTCAAATCGTCCCTCGCGCGCAGTCACGCGCCACGCTAGGCGTCGTGGGGCACAAGGATCAAGCCTTCGGTGTCGAACCCGTTGTCGCGGGCGATGGCGACCAGCCGCTGCCACGTCGCCTGGTCCAGCCGCGGGGCGCGCGCCAGTATCCACAGATAGCCCCGGTCGGGACCGCACACGACCGCCCAGCGGTAATCGGGGTCCAGCGCGATGACGTGATAGCCGCCGGGAAAGCCGGGGAAGAACGTCACCGCAAGGCTGGCGGTCGCGGGGTCGCCAAGGAACCGGGCGGTGCCGGTGATCGACTTCGGCCGGCCGTTCCTCAGCCCCCGGTTCACCACCCGCACGGTGCCGTCGCCGTTCAGCGCATAGGTGGCGCTGACGTCGGTCATGCCGCGTTCGAACCGGTGGTCCAGGCGCGCGATCTCGTGCCACTTGCCCATATAGCGTTCGACGTCAAACCCGGTGACGGGGGTGATCCCGGCGGGCACGCGGGTCATCACGGCGCGCGAACAGGCGATGGCGGCGGCCAGCGCGGCAAGTCCTGCGGCAAGGGTGCGGATGCGGATCATGGCGGGGCCTTTGCGTTGCGACGCCGCCCAACGCGCGAGGGGCGCGAAACGGTCCCGCCGGTCAGAACGGCACAGGGGCGGAAAACGTCATGGTGACGTTGCTGTCGGGATGGCGCAGGCGCAGGGTTTCGGCGTGCAGCATCAGCCGCGGATGATCCGCCGCCGCGCCGCTGGCATACAGCGGATCGCCCAGGATCGGGTGGCCCAGGCTTTGCATGTGGACGCGCAGCTGGTGGCTGCGGCCGGTCAGCGGGAACAGGCGCACGCGGGTTTCATCATCGCTGGCGCGGATCACCCGCCAGTCGGTCCGCGCGGGGCGGCCGTTTTCCGGGTCGATCATCTGGCGCGGGCGGTTCGGCCAGTCCACGATCAGCGCCGCCTCGACCGTGCCGGTGGGCCGGTCCATGCGCCCGTGGACGCGGGCAACATAGGATTTCTTGACCTGCCGACGCTCGAACTGCTGGTTCAGGTGGCGTTGGGCGTGCGGGGTCAGCGCAAAGACCATCACGCCCGATGTGTCCAGGTCCAGCCGATGCACCAGCAGCACGGTCGGGAACGCCGCGCGCAGCCGGGCGATCAGGCAGTCGGCGCGATCCTCGCCGCGGCCGGGCACCGACAGCAGGCCCGCGGGCTTGTCCACCACAAGGATCTGGTCATCGTCGTGGATCAGCCGCGGCTGTTCGGGAGTGGGCGCATAGACAAAGCTCATCCCGGCGGCCTAGCGGGCGACCAGCCGCAGCGCCAGCGCGCCGAACATCACGGCGGCGACCTTGTTCAGCAGGCCAAGCCGCGACCCCAGCCGCATCCCCAGCCAGCCGGCGGCGACGCCATAGCCGATCGTGATCAGCGTGCCGGTGAACGCAAAGATCAGCCCCAGCGCCAGCAACTGCTGCCACAGGGGGCCAAAGGCGGGGCTGGTGAACTGCGGCAGGAACGCCAGCAGGAACAGCACCGGCTTGGGGTTCAGCAGGTTCGACAGCATGCCCCGGCGGATGACGGCCCAGGGGCGCACCGAGCCGCGCGCGGAGGGATCGGGCGGCGGCGCGCGCCACGCCTGCACCGCCAGCCACGCCAGATAGGCCGCGCCCATCCACTTGATCGCCACCAGCGCGCCCGGATTTGCGGCAACCACCGCGCCCAGCCCCAGCGTGGTCAGCGCGACATGGACCAGCACGCCCATGCCGACGCCCAGCCCCGCCAGCGCCCCCGCACGCGGCCCGCCCTGCACCCCGCAGGCGGTGGCGAAGAACACGTCCTGTCCGGGGGCGAGGTTCAGCACCAGCCCGCCCGCCACGAACGCCGTCAGCTGCGGCCACGGGATCGCGGCCAGCGTGTCCCAGATCACTGCCGTTCCTCCTGCGGCAGGCCGTCGGCGATGTCATAGTAATCGCCCTTGTCGCCCACCCAGATGTGGCGTTCCAGCCGCAGCCCGGTGGGCGCGGCGATGCAGCCCAGCGCCACGTCGGTTTCGCCGCGGCCGAAGGCGCGCCAGAACATCGACGCGCCGCAGGTGGTGCAGAACCCGCGCTCGGCCTTGTCGGACGAGCGGAACCAGCGGATGTTGTCGGCCCCCTCGACCGTCAGGCGGTCGTGGGCGACGGGGACGGCGGCCCAGACATGGCCCGACCAGCGCCGGCACTGGCCGCAGTGGCAGGCGGCGACGTCGGGCAAGGGCCCGCGCATCGTGACCCGGACCTTGCCGCACAGGCAGGACGCGTGGCGTTCACAGCTGTCCGAAGACGTCATGCAGCATCCTTTCCAGAATGGCGGCGTCACCCGCGTCAAAGGCGGCGGGGCGGTTGCTGTCGATGTCCAGCACGCCGATCAGCCGCCCGCCCGCGCCGATCACCGGCACCACGATTTCCGACCGGGTGGTGCTGGAACAGGCGATGTGGCCGGGGAAGGCGTCCACGTCCGCCACCACCTGCGTGCGGCGGCTGCGCGCCGCGGCCCCGCAGACGCCGCGCGCAAACGGGATGCTCAGGCAGCCGTGGCCGCCCTGATAGGGGCCGATCTTCAGCATCTCGGGCGCCGTCACGCGGTAAAAGCCGGTCCAGTCGCAGCGATCGTCGGCGGCGTGGATCTCGCACGCGAGGGTGGCCATCAGCGCGACCTCGTCGGTCTCGCCGTGGGTCAGGGCGCGGATGCGGGCGGACAGGGCGTCGTCGAACATGGGGCGGACGTTACAGCGCCCGCCGCGGCCGGGAAAGGCCCTGCGGCGGGGCCGTTGCCTGCGGGGCGGCAGTCGTGCAAGACCGCGCCATGACGCTGACCGCGCGCATCCTGTCGCTTGTGCTGGTCGTCCAGCTGGTGCTGGCCGGCGCGGTGGGCGCGATCCTGGCGCGCAACGCCCGCGGCGCCGTCGCGGCCGAGGTGGACGGGTCCATCCAGGCCACCCGCGCACTGGTGCTGGCCAGCGTCGCCACGCTGATCGACAGCGCGCCGGGGCCGACGCTGGTGCCCGCGCTGGCCGAACGGCTGGTCCAGCCCCGCCATGCGTGGATCACGCTTTACGACATGCAGACCGGCCGCACGCTGGCGCCGGTGTCGCGCATCCCCCGCCGCGATCCCGCGCCCGCGTGGTTCGCCCGCCGCCTTGCCCCCGTGGCCCACGCCAGCGAGCTGCCGATCGTGGAAAGCGGCAATATCCGCGGGCTGGCCGTCATCGCCGCCGACCCCACCGCCGAGATCGCCGAGATCTGGGACGACGCCCGCGCGCTGGCGCTGGTGATGGCGCTGGCGGCGGTGGCGCAGGTGGCGCTGACGGCGGCGGTGCTGGGGGGCGGGCTGCGGCCGCTGGGGCGGCTGCGCGCCGTGCTGGGGCGGCTGGCGCGGGGCGACCTGGCGGCGCGCGCGGGCCGCGTGGCCGTGCCGGACCTTGCGCCGCTGGCCGCCGACATCGACCGGCTGGCGGCCGCGCTGGCGGTGGCGCAGGCCGACCGCGCGCGGCTGTCGCGGCAGATGGTCGGGCGCGGCGACCAGGAACGCAAGGCCATCGCCCGCGACCTGCATGACGAATACGGCCCGAACCTGTTCGCCCTGCGGGTCGAGGCGTCGGCCATCCGCGACGCCGCGGCGGAACCCGCGCTGCGGGGGCATGCCGAAAACATCCTCGCCATCGCCGACGACATCCGCCGCGTGAACACCGCGCTGCTGTCGGGGCTGCGGCCGATGGCGGTGGGACAGTTGCCGCTGGCGGCGGTGCTGTCGGACATGTTCGACGACCTGGCCGCGCGCCACGACCAGATCGACTGGACGCTGGACCTGCCCCCGGCCCTGCCCGAGCCCGACGAGGCGACGGCCCTGACCATCTATCGCATCCTGCAAGAGGGCACGACCAACGTGCTGCGCCACGCGGGCGCCAGCGCCGTGACGGCCCGCGTCGATCACGGCCCGGACGGCTGGACGGTGCGGCTGGCCGACGACGGGCGCGGCCTTGGCGCTGCGGCCGAGGGGAACGGCCTGTCGGGCATGCGCGAACGCGTGGCCCTGCTGGGCGGCACATTCGCCGTGCAAAGCGGTCCGGCCGGTGCGACACTGACCGCCACCCTGCCTGCGGATGCCCCCTGATGACCGATCCTGCGCCCACGCCTGCACCTGATCCCGCCGCCGGTCCCGCCCCGGTGGCGATGGTCGTGGACGACCATCCGATCACCCATCTGGGCTGCGGGCGGCTGCTGGCCGACCTGGGCTATGCCCCCGTGCTCAAGGCGATGTCGGGGGACGAGGCGCTGGCCCAGCTGGACGCGGGCCGCCGGCCGGCGCTGGTGATCCTGGACATCTCGCTGCCGGGCGCGGGCGGGTTGGCGCTGATCGCCCCGATCCTGGACCGCGCGCCCGACGCCGCGATCCTGATGTTTTCGATGAACGACCAGCCCGGCTTCGCCAGCCGCGCGCTGGCCGAGGGCGCGCGCGGGTTCCTGTCCAAGAACGCCGCCCCCGAGGAGTTCGCCGCCGCCGTCCGCGCCCTTGCCGCGGGCGAGGTCTATCTGTCGCACAAGCAGGCGCTGGCGCTGGCGACGCAGGGCCGCACCCGGACCGAGGCGCTGACCGACCGCGAGACCGAGGTGCTGGCGCTGGTCGGCCAGGGCAAGTCCCTGCAGCAGATCGCCGACGCGCTGGGGGTCAGCTACAAAACCGTCGCCAACACCACGTCCACCCTGAAGCGCAAGCTGGGCGTGGCCAGCATGACGGGCCTGATCCGCTATGCGGTCGAGGGCGGCTAGGCCGCCGCCGCCAGCTGCCGCGCCGCCATCATCTGCCGGACGGTGATGGGGACGAACACCACCAGCCCGATGATCGTCGCCACCAGATCGGGCGCCACCAGCAGGATCGAGGCGAAGGTCAGCGCCGTCCGCTCGAACCAGTTCAGCGTGGTGAACATCCAGCCGGTGATCGCGGCCGACAGCGCGCAGATCCCCAGCACCGCGCCCCCGAAGGCGAGGAAGAACGCGCCCCAGGTGAATCCGTCGGTGACCAGCAGCAGCGCCGGCTGGAACGCGAACACGAACGGCACCAGCGCCTTGCCCATCGACAGCCGGAACGCGGTGTTGCCGGCCTTGAAGGCGTTGGCGTTGGCGATCCCCGCCCCGGCATAGGCCGCCATCGCCACCGGCGGCGTCACGTCGGCCAGCACCCCGTAGTAGAAGACGAAGAAGTGCGCGACCAGCGGCTGGACGTTCAGCATCCCCAGCACCGGCGCGGCCACCGCGACCATGATGATATAGTTCGCGGTCGTGGGCACGCCGCAGCCCATCAGCACGCAGACGACGGCGGTCAGCATCAGGGTGAACAGCAGCGTCAGCGACTGCACGCCCATGATCTCGAACGGCAGCACGGCAAGGACGCCCGACACCGACTGCGCCCAGTCCGCGGCGACGCCCGTGACCATGTAGGCGATCTTGAACCCGACGCCGGTCAGCGTCACGACCCCGATCACCACGCCGACCAGCGCCGCGGCGGCGGTCACCGACAGCGACTGCTTGGCGCCCAGGACAAAGCCCTCATAGACGCCGTGGGCGGTGCCCTTCAGCCCGCCCACCACGCCGCGGGCCCGCATCTCTTGCCAGGCCAGCACGCCGATGCAGGCGGTGATCGCCCAGAACGCGGCCAGGAACGGCGTGCGCCCGGACACCAGTAGCCAGACCAGCACGACCAGCGGCAGCAGCGTCAGCCAGCCCGCGCGCAGCACCTTCAATGCGTTCGGCAGCTCGGACGCGTGCAGGCCGCGCAGGCCCAGGCGCTTGGCCTCAAGGTGGACCTGAACCAGCACGCCGAAGAAATGCATGAAGGCGGGGACGATGGCCGCGACCAGGATCGTGGTCAGCGGCAGGCCCAGATATTCGATCATCAGGAACGCGACCGCGCCCATCACCGGGGGCGTGATCTGGCCGCCGGTGGACGACGCCGCCTCGACCGCGGCGGCGAAATGGCGGGGATAGCCCACCTTGATCATCGCCGGGATGGTCAGCGAGCCGGTGGTGACGGTGTTGGCGATGGACGACCCCGAGATCGTGCCCAGCAGCGCCGACGAGATCACCGACACCTTGGCCGGGCCGCCCGCAAAGCGTCCCGCGAAGGCGGATGCGACGTCGATGAACAGCTGCCCCAGCCCGATCCGCGTCGCCATGACGCCGAACAGGACAAAGTGGAACACATAGGTCGCGATCACGCCCAGCGCGGTGCCATAGATGCCCTGGCTGGTCAGATACAGATGGTTGACGATGTTGGACCAGCTGGCCCCCGGATGGACCAGGATGCCGGGCATGCTGCGGCCGAAATAGGCATAGGCGATGAACAGGATGGCGATGACCGGCAGCGGCCAGCCCATCGACCGGCGCACCCCCTCCAGCAGGACGACGATCAGGATCGTGCCCATCGCGATGTCGGTCGTGTTCGGGTTGCCGACCCGGAACGCCAGTTCGCTGTAGATCCACGGCACGTAAAGCGAGGCTGCGGCCCCCGCGATGGCCAGCGCCCAGTCGATCAGCGGCAGACCCAGGAAGGACAGCGGCCCGCGCGCGGCCTCGGACCGGCCGAAGGCGGAAAACGACAGAAACACCAGAAACACCGTCGCCGCCATGTGGACGCCGCGATGCACCGTCGCCTGCGGGATGCCGAAGCCCGAGGTGTAATAGTGATAGCAGCTCAGCAGGAACAGGATCGCCCCGGCCATCACCGCCACCGGCCGCACGAGATCGCGGAACCGCATCTCGGGGTCGTATTTCTCCTCCAGCGCCTGCAGGGCGTCGGCGTCCAGCACGTCGGGCTGGTCATAGTGCTGCGGCCGCTGCGGGTCGTGGCGAGGGTCTGTCATGATGGGGTTCCCTGTTGGCTGGCGGGGGCGCCGGACCTTGCGGCCCGCGCCCCCCCCGGTTCGCGGCTTACTTCAGCAGCCCGGCTTCCTTGTAGAAGCGTTCGGCGCCCGGATGCAGCGGGATGCCGACGCCTGCAAGCGCATTTTCGGGCACGATCTGCTTGCCCTTGGCGTGGCCCGCGTCCAGCTGCTTGCGCGTGGCGTCGTTCCACAGCGCCTTGGTGATGCCATAGATCAGGTCGTCGGGCTGGCTGGCCGAGGTCACCCACTGCGCGCCCACCGCGATGGTCGTCACGTCCGCGTCCGTCCCCTCATAGGTGCCGGCGGGGATGGTGTCGGTGGCGAAGAACTTGTTTTCCAGCACCTTGGCGGCGATCTCGCCGTCGATCGGGACGACCTTGACGTCCTGCTGGCTGGCCAGTTCGGCGATGGCCCCGGCGGGATAGCCGCCGACAAAGAAGAACGCGTCCATCGCGCCGTCCTTCATCCGGTCGGCCGCCTGGTCGGGTTTCAGGTATTCGGGCTTGATGTCCTTTTCGCTCAGCCCCGCGGCGGCCAGGATCAGCTGCGCGTCGACCAGCGTGCCCGAACCCGGTTCGTCCAGCGACACCCGCTTGCCCTTCAGGTCGGCGACCGAGTTGATGCCCGATCCCGCGCTGGCGATCAGGTGGATCGATTCGGGATAAAGGTTGGCGATGGCGCGCAGCGTGTCGGCCGGGGGCTTGCCTTCCCAGATGCCGGTGCCGGTCTGCGCCCAGGTCGCGACGTCGCCCTGCGCAAAGCCCGATTCCAGCGTGCCGCCGACGATGGCGTTCACGTTGGCGACCGATCCGTTCGCCGCCAGCGCGCTGGCGACCAGCCCGGGCACGCCGCAGGCGCCCCCATCCTCGCACGAGCGCGATCCGGGCGGGGCCGAGATGGCGTTCGCCAGCAGCCCGCCGATCGGGTAATAGGTGCCCGCCGTGCCGCCCGTGCCGATGCGGAAGAACGTCATTTCCTGCGCGGCGCTGACGCCGGTGGCGGCGATCAGCGCGGCGGCCGCAAGGCCGAGGACTTTTCTGGTGAACATGGATAACCCCTTTGTCGGAACGTCTGCGCCAGCCTAGCGCCCGGCACCCCCTTCGCACAACTGGCGATCACACTGCGACAATATGTCCGTTTCCGGCCGTGCGATGTCGGATTCGGCGCATCGGGGCGCGCGCGCCGGGTGCAGATCTGGGGCGATGTTTTCGCTGGATGGAACCGCCGCCATGCTCGACCCCGACCAGACGCTTGCCCGCATCCGGGCGCGCCGCCCCGCCCATGCGCTGGAACGCGATCTTTACTGCGATCCGGGCGTGTTCCAGGCCGACCTTGACCAGGTCTGGTACAAGGAATGGCTGTTCGCCATCCCGGCCGCCGAGATCCCCAAGACCGGCAACTATGCCACCCTGCAGGTCGGCGCCTATCCGGTCATCATCGTGCGCGGCGCCGACCGCGAGATCCGGGCCTTCCACAACGTCTGCCGCCACCGCGGCCAGCGGCTGTCGGCCAAGCCCTGCGGGTCGGCCGCGAAACTGGTCTGCCCCTATCACCAGTGGACCTATGACCTGGACGGCCGCCTGCTGTTCGCGCGCGACATGGGGCCGGATTTCGACGCCGGCCAGTTCGGGCTGAAGCCCGTCCACTGCCGCAACGCCGGCGGCATGGTCTGGATCTGCCTCGGCGAACAGCCGCCCGAGTTCGACCGGCTGCAGGGCATCCTGCAGGACTACCTCGCGCCCTCGGGGCTGCTGGAGGATGCGAAGGTCGCCCATTCCTCGACCATCGTGGAAAACGGCAACTGGAAGCTGGTGATCGAGAACAACCGCGAATGCTATCACTGTTCGGGCAGCCACCCGTCGCTGTGCCGCACCTATTCCGACGACCCGCTGATGACGGTGATGGAGGGGCCGCATTCCGCATCCCCCGAGATCCTGTCGCACTGGGACCGGTGCGACGCGGCGGGGATCGCGTCGCGTTTCGTCAACCAGGACGACATGCAGTGGCGGCTGGCCCGCGTGCCGCTGATGAACCACGCCGAGTCGTTCACCATGTCGACCAAGGCGGCGGTGTCGCGGCGCATGGGCACGATCCCGTGGAACGACGCAGGCTCGCTGATGTTCTATCACTTCCCGTCCAGCTGGCACCATTTCCTGCCCGACCACGCGATCCTGTTCCGCCTGCTGCCGATCAGCCCGACCGAAACCGAGGTCACGTCGAAATGGCTGGTCCACAAGGACGCGGTCGAGGGGCAGGACTATGACCTCAAGGCGCTGACCGAGGTGTGGCTGTCCACCAACGACGAGGACCGCCGCGTCGTCGAGGAGAACCAGGCCGGCATCCGGTCCCCCGCCTATCAGCCCGGCCCCTATTCGCCCCGGCAGGAGGAAGGCGTGATCCACTTTGTCGACTGGTATTGCCGCAGGATGACCGACCGCCTGTCGCCGCAGCCGCAGGCGCTGGCCGCGGAATGAGGCGGGGCGCATGACGGGCCCGGTCACGCGGCCCCTGTCCGGCCCGGCCTGGACGGATGCCGAACAGCTGGAATGCGCGATGGTCGTGCCGGAAACGGCCGACACCGCGACATTCACCTTTCGCGCGCCGTCCGGGGCGTGGTTCGATTTCCAGCCCGGTCAGTTCCTGACGCTGGACCTGCCGCTGCCCGGCGGCAACGTGCAGCGGACCTATACGATCAGCTCGTCGCCGTCGCGGCCGCTGTCGATCGGGATCACGGTCAAGGCGCAGCCCGACAGCGTCTGCGGGCGCTGGATGCTGGACCATTTGCGGCCGGGAACGCGGATCAGGGCCTTCGGACCGGCCGGAGTGTTTTCCAACCACCGTCACCCGGCGGGGAAATACCTGTTCATCTCGGCCGGGTCGGGCGTCACGCCGATGATGTCGATGACGACGTGGATGTGGGATTCGGGCGAGATGCCGGACATCGTCTTCGTCCACGCCGCCCGCACGCCGTCCGAGATCATCTTCCGCCAGCGGCTGGAAGGCATGGCCGACCGCGTGCCGGGCCTGCAGCTGCGTTTTACCGTCGAGGAGACGGACCCGTTCCGCGCGTGGTCCGGCTATCGCGGTCGGCTGAACCAGATCATGCTGGGGCTGATGGCGCCGGACTATCTGGACCGCGAGGTGTTCTGCTGCGGCCCCGAGCCGTTCATGCAGGCGGTGCGCGACATGCTGGGCGCGCTTGGCTATGACATGGACCGCTATCACCAGGAAAGCTTCGGCGCCCCGGCCCGGACCGAGGCCGAGGTGCCGGCGCTGGACGACGTGGTCCCCGACGAGACGGCGCGCGCCGAGGTGGTGTTCGCCATGTCGGGCGTCGCCGCGCGCTGCACCGAAACCGACACCGTGCTGGCGGTGGCCAAGGCCAGCGGGCTGAACATCCCGTCCGGCTGCACCTTCGGCCTCTGCGGCACCTGCAAGGTGATGAAGACCGGCGGCGAGGTCCACATGGTCCACAACGGCGGCATCACCGAGGACGAGATCGCCGAGGGCTGGATCCTCGCCTGCTGCTCGCACCCGCTGGGGCGGGTGGTGGTCGAGGTCTAGGCGGGGGCTGCGCGCCCCCATGAACGGGGCCGCGGCCCCGTTCATCCCCCGCGGGATATTTGCGCCACGATGAAAGGCGCAGCCCGCCGGCGCAGCCCGCCGGCTCAGTCCACCGGCGCCCACATCACGTCGTCGATGCGCGGCGCGCCGGTCGCCAGCATGACCAGCCGGTCGAACCCCAGCGCGATCCCCGACGCGGGCGGCATATGCGCCAGCGCGGCCAGGAAATCCTCGTCCAGCGGATAGCGTTCGGCATAGACGCGGTGCTTTTCGTCCATCTCGGCCAGAAAGCGGCGGCGCTGTTCGTGGGGGTCGGTCAGCTCGCCAAAGCCGTTGGCGAGTTCGACCCCACAGGCATAAAGCTCGAACCGTTCGGCCACGCGCGGATCGTCGGCGGTGCGGCGGGCCAGCGCCGCCTCGGGCGCGGGATAGCGGTCGAGGATGGTGGCCCGCCCGTGGCCCAGATGCGGTTCCACCCGTTCGACCAAGACCCGGCTGAGCATGTCGGACCAGCCGTCGTCCGGCGCCGACCGGATGCCCGCGGCCGCCAGTTGCGCGGCCAGCCCGTCGCGGTCGGTCGCCCCGTCCGGCGCGACCGTCGCCAGCAGGTCGATGCCGGCGTGGCGGGCGAAGGCGTCGGCCACGCTGACCCGTTCGGGCGCGGCGAAGGGATCGCAGCTCCGGTCGCGGAACCGCAGTTCGCGGGCGCCCGCCGCGCCGGCCGCCAGCCGCAGCAGGGCCGCGCAGTCGTCCATCAGGACGGTATAGTCCGCGCCCGTGCGATACCACTCCAGCATCGTGAACTCGGGGCTGTGCAGCGGCCCGCGTTCGCGGTTGCGCCAGACATGGGCGAAGGCCGCGATCCGGGTTTCCCCGGCCGCCAGCAGCTTCTTCATCGCGAACTCGGGCGAGGTGTGCAGATACATCCGCCGCGCCGTCCCGTCGTGGCCGATGGCGTCGGTGGCGAAGGCGTGCAGATGCGCCTCGTTTCCCGGGCTGACGGCCAGCGCGGCGGGATCGACCTCGGTAAAGCCGCCCTCGTCCAGCCAGCCGCGAATGCTGCGCTGGATGCGGTTGCGCGCGGCCAGCAGCGGGCGGCGGTCGGCGTGGCGGGCGGCGTCCCACCAGGGCGTGTCAGGGGTCATCCGCGTTCCTCTGGCGATTTCCCCGCGTTTGCGCTAGGGAGCCGGGGATTAATCCACGCATCCCCAGATCGCAAGAAAGACGCCCGTGAAAGTCATCGCCTCGACCCTTCGCAAAGGCAACGTCGTCGAACTGGACGGCAAGCTGTATGTCGTCCTGACCGCCCAGAACTTTCACCCCGGCAAGGGCACGCCCGTGACCCAGGTGGACATGCGCCGCATTGCCGACGGGGTGAAGGTCAGCGAGCGCTGGCGCACGACCGAACAGGTCGAACGCGCCCATGTGGACGAGCGCGGCTATGATTTCCTGTACGAGGACGGCGAGGGCTTCCACTTCATGGAGCCGGAAAGCTATGAGCAGGTGACCGCCGCCGCCGACATGATCGGCGACCAGAAGGTCTATCTGACCGAAGGGATGCGCGTCTTCCTGCAGGTCCACAACGGCCTGCCCATCGCCATGACCCTGCCGCAGCGGATCACCGTCCAGATCACCGAGACCGAGCCGGTGGTGAAGGGGCAGACCGCCTCGTCCTCCTATAAGCCCGCGATGTGCGACAACGGCGTGCGGGTGATGGTGCCGCCCCATATCGGCGTGGGCACGCGGATCGTCATCAACACCGAGGACGATTCCTATGTCGAGCGCGCCAAGGACTGAGCCTCTCTGGCTCGCCCGCCGCAGCATTCCCAGGGAAAGGGACGCAAGCCGCCATGTTCAGGGCCGAAGGGCAGATGCGCACGACGGATCGTCCGCCGTTGCGGTTCGACGCCATCGTGCTGCCCGCGCCGGACGGATGGACCGGCTGGGGACAGCTGCGCGTCACCGCGCTGAACCACGCCGCCGCCGCGGCCGACCTGCGACGCATCTGCCGCAAGCTGCGGCTGGGCGGCCGCATCGTGTCGATGATCGAGGTGGCCGAGTTCAATGCCGACACCGGCCGCGACGGCTGGCCCGCGTCCCCGCGCGGCGGCAACATGCGCTGTTCGGCGATCAACGAATACCGCGTCCCCGCCGCCGGCGCGGGCCAGCCCGGAACGGCCACCTTTGACGTGCTGATCCGGCCCGGCTGGGGGATCAGCAAGCTGGGCTATGCCGTCGATTACCACTGGGCGGACCGCCCGGACCGGGCCGAAACCGGGCACGCCCGGCCCTGACCGGCCCGGACAGAGGGCGTGTCAGACGACCGTGACGCCCGCGCCCTGCTCGACCCGGCCCACGATGGCGGCAAGGGGATAACCCCCGGCCCGCAGGCGCGCGACCCAGGCGTCCGCCGCCTGGGGGGCGACCGCGACCAGCAGCCCGCCCGAGGTCTGCGGATCGGTCAAAAGCGCCCGCATCCAGTCCGGGAACCCGTCCGGCAGCGTCACCCCATCGCTGCAGGCCGCCCAGTTGCGGTTCGACGCGCCGGTGACGAACCCCGCCTGCGCCAAGGCCGCCGCCTGCCCCAGCAGCGGCAGGGCGGCGGCGTCCAGCACCAGCCGCGCGTTCGACCCCCGCGCCACCTCAAGCCCGTGGCCCAGGATGCCGAAGCCGGTGACGTCGGTGATCGCATGGACCGCCGGATCGTCGGCCAGATCGGGGCCGATGCGGTTCAACAGCGTGGCCGTCGCCACCATCTCGGCCAGGCCCGCGTCGTCCAGCGCGGCTTTCTTGATCGCGGCGGAATAGATGCCGACGCCCAGTCCCTTGGTCAGGATCAGCGCGTCGCCCGGCCGCGCGTCGGCGTTGCGGCGCAGCTTGGCCGGGTGCACCAGCCCGATCACGGCCAGCCCATAGATCGGCTCGGGCGCGTCGATGGAATGGCCGCCGGCGACGGGAATCCCCGCCTCGGCGCAGATCGCGCGCCCGCCTTCCAGGATCGCGCGGATGGTGGCGGCGGGCAGCGTGGCGATGGGCATGCCCAGGATCGCCAGCGCCATGATCGGGCGGCCGCCCATCGCATAGATGTCGGAAATCGCGTTCGTCGCGGCGATGCGGCCGAAGTCGTGGGGGTCGTCCACCATCGGCATGAAGAAATCCGTCGTGGCGATCACCGCCAGATCGTCGCTGACCTGCCAGACGGCGGCGTCGTCGGACGTCTCGGTTCCGACCAGCAGTTGCGGGAACGCCTGCGTCATCGGCTGGTCGGCCAGCAGCTCGCGCAGGACCGCGGGCGCCAGCTTGCAGCCGCACCCGCCCCCGTGGGACAGCTGCGACAGGCGGATGGGGGCGTCGGTCATCGCGCGGCTCCTTGTGGTTTCGGACTTACAGGCCCCCCGATGCCGGGCTTGTCAAGGCCGGGCCGGGGCGCTTTGCTGTCGCAATCATGCAACCCGCCGCCGCCAGCACCCGCCCCCGCCTGAACATCGCCTTTGTGCTGGCGCGACGGTTCACGCTGTCGGCCTTCGCCAATTTCGTGGACGTGCTGCGGCTGGCCGCGGACGAGGGCGACCGCTCGCGCCCGATCCTGTGCCGCTGGGCGGTGATCGCGCCCGACCGCACGCCGATCCCGGCCAGCTGCGGCACGCGGGTCGAACCCGACGCCCGCCCGGACGATCCGGCGCAATACGACTATGTCGTGGTGATCGGCGGGCTGATCGGCGCGGTGCAGCCGCTGGCGCCGGAACTGACGGCGTTCCTGCACCGCGCGGCGGCCGCGGGCGTGCCCCTGGCCGGGATCTGCACCGGCGCGTTCATCCTGGCGCGCGAGGGGTTGATGGACGGGCACCGCTGCTGCGTCAGCTGGTTTCACCACGACGATTTCCTGGCCGAGTTCGAAGGGCTGCGTCCGGTCAGCGACCAGATCTTTGTCGTGGACGGCAACCGGCTGTCCTGTTCGGGGGGCGTCAGCGCGGCGCATCTGGCGGCCTTCGTCGTGGACCGCCACATCGGCCGCGCCGCCGCCCGCAAAAGCCTGGCGATCATGATGATCGACGGCCCCCAGCGCGAGGATCATCCCCAGCCCGGCCTGCCGCTGGAACTGTCCACCGACGATCCGCTGGTGCGCCGCGCCCTGCTGGCGATGCAGCAGCGCCTGGACAGCCCGCCCACGGTGGCGGCGATGGCCGCGCTGCTGGGGGTCGGGCGGCGCAAGCTGGAACGGCATTTCGCCGCCGCGCTGGGACTGTCCCCGGCCGAGGCGGGGGTGCGCATCCGGCTGGCGCAGGCGCGGATGCTGCTGGAACGCACCAGCCGCACCGTGACGCAGATCGCGGACGAAACCGGCTTTTGCGACGCCAGCCACCTGATCCGCGTGTTCCGCGACATCGAGGGGCAGACGCCCGAACGCTGGCGCCAGCGGCTGTCCGAGGCGCCACGGGACGCCGCCACCGCCCGACGCGGCACCCCCGCAGCCCGTTGACTTTCGGCGGGTTCCCGCGTCAGACTGAAGGTTACCTATCTTGGTGGACAGGCAAAATACGGAGGATCGGATGAACATCGACCTCTCACGCCGCAGCTTTTTACGGCTGGCGGGTGCGGGTGTCGCGGCAACGTCGCTGGGGGCCTTGGGCTTCGGCGAGGCAGAGGCAGCCGAACTGGCGCATGTGCGCGATTTCAAGCTGGCGGCCACCACGGAAACCCGCAACACCTGTCCCTATTGCTCGGTCGCCTGCGGCATCATCATCTATGCCCGCGAAGACGACGCCGGCAAACGCCGCGTGGTCCACATCGAGGGTGACGCAGACCACCCGACGAACCGCGGAACGCTGTGCCCCAAGGGCGCGGCGCTGAAGGATTTCGTCAACGCGCCGACGCGCCTGACCCAGCCGATGATCCGCAAGCCCGGCGCGGCGGCGTTCGAGCCGATCAGTTGGGAAGACGCGCTGGACCGGATCGCCCGCGCGATCAAGGACGACCGCGACGCCAACTTCCTGGCCACCAACGAGGCCGGCGTGCCGGTGAACCGCTGGACGACCACCGGGTTCCTGGCCGCATCGGCGACGACGAACGAAACCGCCTGGGCGACCTACAAGGTGGTCCGGTCGATGGGTGTTGTAGGATTCGATAACCAGGCGCGCGTCTGACACGGCCCCACGGTGTCCAGTTTGGGCCCGACATTTGGCCGTGGAGCGATGACGAACTCCTGGACCGACATCAAGAACACCGACCTCGTGATCGTCATGGGCGGCAACGCGGCCGAGGCGCACCCGTGCGGCTTTAAATGGGTGACCGAGGCCAAGCACCATCGCGGCGCGAAACTGATCGTCGTGGACCCGCGGTTCACGCGCACGGCGTCCGTGTCCGATTACTATGCGCCGATCCGTCCCGGGACCGACATCGCGTTCCTGATGGGCCTGATTCGCTGGATGATCGAGAACGACAAGGTCCAGTGGGACTACGTCAAGGCCTATACCAACGCCGCGCTGATCGTGCGGGACGACTTCGGCTGGGCCGACGGGCTGTTCACCGGCTATGACGAGGAAAAGCGCGACTATGACAAGTCGAGCTGGGATTACGTCATCGGCGAGGACGGCTTTGCCGCGACCGACCCGACGCTGCAGAATCCGCGCTGCGTCTGGAACATGCTCAAGGCGCATGTCGACGTGTATACGCCCGAGATGGTCGAGCGCATCACCGGCACGCCCAGGGACCGGTTCCTGAAGATCGCGGAAATGATCGGGGAATGCTCGTCTCCCACCAAGACGATGACCTCGATGTATGCGCTGGGCTGGACGCAGCATTCCAAGGGCGCCCAGAACATCCGCGGCATGGCGATGCTGCAGCTGATCCTGGGCAACATCGGCGTGCGCGGGGGCGGCATGAACGCGCTGCGCGGACATTCCAACATCCAGGGGCTGACCGACATCGGGCTGATGTCGAACCTGATCCCCGGATATCTGGCGATCCCGACCGAAAAGGAACCCGACTGGCCGACCTACATGAAGTCGCGGGCCTTCAAGCCGCTGCTTCCGGGCCAGACCAGCTATTGGCAGAACTATCCCAAGTTCATGGTTTCGTTCATGAAATCCATGTGGGGCGAGGCGGCGCAGAAGGACAACGACTGGGCCTATCACTATCTGCCGAAACTGGACGTGCCGTCCTATGACATGCTGCGCATGTATGAGCTGATGGACGAAGGCCGGGTCAACCTCTACTTCTGCCAGGGCTTCAACCCGCTGCTTGCCGCGCCCAACCGCGGCAAGCTGACCCGCGCCTTCAGCAAGCTGAAGCTGCTGGTCACGATGGACCCGCTGGAAACCGAAACCTCGCGGTTCTGGGAAAACCACGGCGCCCACAACGACGTGGACACCGCGTCCATCCAGACCGAGGTGATCCAGCTGCCGTCGTCCTGCTTTGCCGAGGACGAGGGCGCGCTGGTCAACTCGGGCCGGTGGCTGCAGTGGCACTGGAAAGCCTCGGACATGCCGGGCGATGCCAGGAACGACGTCTGGATCATGTCGCAGATCTTCCTGCGGGTGCGGGAACTCTACCGCACCGAGGGCGGCGCCTTCCCGGACCCGATCCTGAACCTGACCTGGGATTACAAGGACGAGAACGAGCCCCACCCCGAGGAGCTGTCGCGCGAAATGAACGGCCGCGCGCTGGCCCCGGTGATGGACACCACCGATCCGACCAAGGTGCTGGTGGAAACGGGCAAGCAGGTGCTGAACTTCAGCCAGCTGCGCGATGACGGCACGACGGCGTCGGGCTGCTGGATCTATGCCGGCAGCTTCAACGAGGCGGGCAACAACATGGCCCGGCGCGACAACACCGACCCCGACGACACCGGCGCCTATCCGAACTGGACCTGGAGCTGGCCGCTGAACCGGCGCATCCTGTATAACCGCGCCTCGGCCGACCTGAACGGCAAGCCGTGGGATCCCACGCGCAAGCTGATCGAGTGGGACGGCGAGAAATGGTCGGGCTATGACGTGCCCGACATCTCGCCCACGGCCAAGCCGGGCGAGGTGATGCCCTTCATCATGAACCAGGAGGGCGTCTCGCGCCTGTTCACCCGGGGACTGATGCGGGACGGACCCTTCCCGACCCACATGGAGCCGTTCGAATCCCCCGTGCAGAACGTCTTCAACGACCGGATGCGCGGCAACCCGGTGGTCCGCGTCTTTGAAAAGGACGCGGCGCAGCTGGGCACCTCGGCCGAGTTCCCGTTCGTCGCCACCAGTTACCGCCTGACCGAACATTTCCACTATTGGACCAAGCACAACGTGGTGAACGCCTCGCTGCAGCCCGAGTTCTTCGTGGAAATCAGCGAGGAGCTGGCGGCGGAACGCGGCATCGAACGCGGCGGGCGCGTCCGCGTCTGGTCGAAACGCGGCGAGGTCTGGGCCAAGGCGCTGGTGACCAAGCGCATCAAGCCGCTGATCTGCGACGGCAAGCCCGTCCATGTCGTCGGCATCCCGCTGCACTGGGGCTTTGTCGGTGCGGCGCGCAAGGGCTGGGGGCCGAACAGCCTGACGCCCTTTGTCGGGGACGCGAACGTTGAAACGCCCGAGTTCAAGGCGTTCCTCGTCAACATCGAACCCGCCGTCGGGGAGGCCGTGTCGTGACCACCGTGAACACTCAGGACAGCCCCCGGACCGCCGTGTCGAACCCGCCGGTGCAGCCGGGCTATTCCAACCTCGGCCAGCCGGCGGTCAAGCGATCGTCCGCCGGCGGCCCGGTGGCCGAGAACCCGACGCCGCTGACCGAGGTCGCCAAGCTGATCGACGTCAGCAAATGCATCGGCTGCAAGGCCTGCCAGTCGGCCTGCGTGGAATGGAACGACACCAAGCCCGCAATCGAAGAAAACGTGGGGGTCTATGAAAACCCCCACGACCTGACGCCCGAGATGTTCACGCTGATGCGGTTTGCCGAATACGACAACCCCGACAACGGGAACTTTGAATGGCTGATCCGCAAGGACGGCTGCATGCACTGCGAGGATCCGGGCTGCCTGAAAGCCTGCCCGGCGCCCGGCGCCATCGTGCAGTACTCCAACGGCATCGTGGATTTCATCCACGAGAACTGCATCGGCTGCGGCTATTGCGTGTCGGGCTGTCCGTTCGACATCCCCCGCATCTCGAAGGTGGATCACAAGGCGTATAAATGCACGCTGTGTTCCGACCGCGTGGCGGTGGGACAGGGCCCGGCCTGCGCCAAGGCCTGCCCGACCCAGGCCATCGTGTTCGGCACCAAGGAGGACATGAAGATCCACGCCGCCGAGCGGATCGAGGATCTGAAGTCGCGGGGCTATGCCAACGCCGGCCTCTATGACCCGCAAGGGGTGGGCGGAACGCATGTCATGTATGTGCTGCACCACGCCGACAAGCCGGGCATCTACAACAGCCTTCCCGAAGAGCCGCGGATTTCCTCGGTGGTCGAGGGGTGGAAGGGTCCGACCAAGACCGTCGGGCTTGCCGCCATCGGTCTGGCTGCGGTCGGCAGCCTGGCGATGGGCCTGTTCAGCCGCAGCGCCGTCGCGCCCGAGGATGAACAGCAGGCCGAGGACATGGTGGACCGCGCCGCGGCCGGGCTGCCCGTCCAGCCGACCCCAGGGCAGGAGAAGGTCTGAATGGCACGTCGCGTCTATTCCGAACCCGGCGACCGGATCGTGTCCACCGATCCGGTCTCGGTGAACCGTTATCGCGGCCTGACCCGGCTGAACCACTGGATCACGGCGATCAGCCTGATCCTGCTGGCGCTGTCGGGTTTCGCGCTGTTCCACCCGTCGCTTTACGGGCTGACGGCCCTGTTCGGCGGCGGCCAGACGACGCGCTGGCTGCATCCGTTCCTTGGCATCGTGCTGGTCGCCAGCTTCCTGCTGCTGTTCCTGCAGCTGGTGAAATACAACATCATGCGCCGCGAGGATCTGGTCTGGGCACGCCACTTCCGCGACGTGGTCAGCGGCCACGAGGAACGGCTGCCGGAACTGGGCAAATACAACCTGGGCCAGAAGTTCATCTTCTGGGCGATGTTCTGGCTGATCATGATCCTGATCGTGTCGGGCATCATGATCTGGGAACAGTATTTCGGCGGGCTGGTGACGATCCCCACGCGGCGCGTGGCCATGCTGGTGCATTCCGTCTCGGCGGTGCTGATCCTGCTGGTGTTCATCATCCACGTCTTCGCGGCCATCTGGACGCGCGGGACGCTGTCGGCGATGACGACCGGCAACGTGTCGGGCGGCTGGGCGTGGCGGCACCACCGCAAGTGGCTGCGGGAACTGGCTGGACGCCAGAAGGTCGATCCGGCAGAGTGACCCTTCGCCTCAGCGAAGGATCACGATGACGCAGGACATTCCGGCCCGGCCCGACATGATCGGCGGCGTTTCGACGCCGCCGTTGGCCATTCTGCCCCGGCCCGCGCGGCTGTTCGCGGCCCGCGCCGACCGTTTCGCCCATCTGGCCGACGGCTCGCGCCTTGCGCCCTATCTGCGGTTCATGGCCGATCTGACCCGCGCGCAGGCCCGGCTTGCCGACACGCTGCCGCCCGCGACCGCGCCCGACCCGGACCGGGTGGCGCTGGCCCGCGCCGCCCGCATGCCGCCCATCGACCGCCACGCGGTCCTGGACGACGCGGCGCTGGCCGCGACGCTGGACGCGGTGATCGCCGCCGCGCGCGACATCGACATGCCCGCCCCGGCGCGGCTGGCGCTGGACGCGCTGGCCGACGCCGCGCCCGAGGATCGGCGCTGGCTGATCGCCAACATCCTGGACGACGCGATCCCCGCCGACAGCGTGGCCCCGCATCTGTTCGTGGCCGCCGCCGTGCAGCTGCATCTGGCGCGGCTGGCGGCGGGGCTGGACGCGGGCCAGCTGGTCGCCATCCGCACCGGCGTCTGCCCCTGCTGCGGCGGAAAGCCGGCGGCGTCGGTCGTCACCGGCGTCATGGGGGCCGAGGGCGCGCGCTATGCTGCCTGCGCCGGCTGCCAGACGCTGTGGAACGAGGTGCGGGTGAAATGCCTGTCCTGCGGGTCCACCAAGGGCATCGGATTCCAGTCGCTGGACGACGGGACCGGCGACGCGCAGGTCAAGGCCGAGACCTGCGACGAATGTGACGCATGGGTCAAGCAGATGGACCAGCACAAGAACCCTTCGCTGGACCCGATCGCGGACGATGTGGCCAGCCTTGGGCTGGACGCGCTGATGCAGGGCGGGCGCTGGCGGCGCGGCGGGTTCGACCCGTTCCTGACCGGCTATTGATGGACGGGTTGCGCGCCCTGCCCGGCGTCGACCGGCTGTTGTCGGCGGCGGCGGGCCGCGCGCTGGCGGAACGCCACGGGCGGCAGGCCGCGACCGGCGCGCTGCGGGCCGCGCTGGACGATGCGCGGGATGCGGTGCGCGGCGGCGCGGCGGCGCCCGACGCCGACGCGATCTGCGCGCTGGCCGCGGCGCGGCTGGACGCCGACCGCCTGCCCGCGCAGCGCCCGGTCCTGAACCTGACCGGCACCGTCCTGCACACCAACCTGGGCCGCGCCCTGCTGGCCGACGCCGCCATTGCCGCCGCGGCCGAGGCGATGCGCGCCCCGGTCGCGCTGGAATACGACCTGTCCTCGGGCCGGCGCGGCGAACGGGATGCATCCGTCGCCCGGCTGATCTGCGAACTGACCGGGGCCGAGGCCGCCACGATCGTCAACAACAACGCAGCCGCCGTCCTGCTGGCGCTGAACACGGTCGCCGACGGGGGCGAGGGCATCGTCTCGCGCGGGGAACTGGTCGAGATCGGCGGCGCCTTCCGCATCCCCGACATCATGGCCCGCGCGGGCGTGCGGCTGGTCGAGGTGGGCACCACCAACCGCACCCATCTGCGCGACTATCGCGACGCGATCCGCCCGGAAACCGCGCTGGTGATGAAGGTGCATCCCTCGAACTATCGCATCGACGGGTTCACCGCCGCCGTGCCGGGGGACGAACTGGCGGCGCTGGCGCATGGCGCGGGCGTGCCGATGCTGCACGATCTGGGGTCCGGGACGCTGGTCGACATGACGCGCTGGGGCCTGCCCGCCGAACCCACCGTTGCGCAGGCGGTGGCCGAGGGCGCGGATCTGGTGACGTTTTCCGGCGACAAACTGCTGGGCGGGCCGCAGGCAGGCTTTATCGTGGGCCGCGCCGAGCTGATTGAGCGCATCGACCGCAACCCGCTGAAACGCGCGCTGCGCCTCGACAAGATCCGGCTGGCGGCGCTGGACGCGACGCTGCGCCTGTATCGCGACCCCGACCGGCTGGCCGACCGCCTGCCGACGCTGCGGCTGCTGACGCGGACGCGCGACGACATCGCGGCGCAGGCCGCGCGGCTGGTGGCGCCTGTGGCGGCGATGCTGCCCGATTACCGCGTGGCGGTGATCGATTGCGCCAGCCAGATCGGGTCGGGGGCGCTGCCCGTGGAAACCCTGCCCTCGGCCGCGCTGGCGCTGACCGGCGCGGGGGGCGACGCGCCCGACCGGCTGGCGGCGCGGCTGCGCGCCCTGCCGCTGCCGGTGATCGGGCGCATCCGCGACGGCGCGCTGGTCCTGGACCTGCGCTGTCTGGCCGACGACGGCGACCTGCTGGGCGCGCTGACGCGACTATGATCGTCGGGACCGCAGGTCACATCGACCACGGCAAGACCGCGCTGGTCCGCGCCCTGACCGGCGTCGATGCCGACCGGCTGGCCGAGGAAAAGGCGCGCGGCATCACCATCGAGCTGGGTTTTGCCTATGCCGATCTGGGCGGCGGCTCGGTCACGGGTTTCGTGGACGTGCCGGGGCACGAACGGTTCGTCCATACGATGCTGGCGGGCGCGGGTGGGATCGACGTGGCGCTGCTGGTGGTCGCCGCCAACGACGGGGTAATGCCGCAGACGCGCGAGCATCTGGCGATCCTTGACCTGCTGGGCGTCCATCGCGGCATCGTCGCGCTGACCAAGGCCGACCTTGCCGACGCGGACCGCCGCGCGCAGGTCGCGGCGCAGATCGCGGCCACGCTGGCGGGCACCGGGCTGGCGGACGCGCCGGTGATCCCTGTCTCGGCCCTGACGGGCGAGGGCATCGCGGACCTGCGCGACGCGCTGGCGCTGGCCGAGGCGCAGACCGCCCGTCGCGCCGCCGATGCGGCATTCCGGCTGGCCGTGGACCGCAGCTTTACGCTGAAGGGGACGGGCACGGTCGTCACCGGCACCGTGCTGTCGGGCCGCGTCGCGGTCGGCGATACCGTCACCCTGTCACCGCGCGGGCTGACGGCGCGGGTGCGGGCGATCCATGCCCAGAACCAGCCCGCCGCGCAGGGCGTGGCGGGCCAGCGCTGCGCGTTGAACCTTGCGGGCGACGGGGTCACGCGCGACGGGGTCCATCGCGGCGATGTCGTGCTGGCGCCCGCGCTGCACGCGCCCACGGACCGCATAGACGCCCGGTTGCGCGTGCTGGCGTCCGAGCCCCGGCCCATTGGCGTCTGGTTCCCCGCCCGCCTGCACATCGGCGCGGCCGAGGTGGGGGCGCGCGTCGTGCCGCTGGCCGAACCGCTTCAGCCCGGACAGGCGGGGCCGGTGCAGCTTGTGCTGGACGCCCCGGTCGCCGCGGCGGTGGGCGACCGCTTCATCCTGCGCGACGTGTCGGCCCGGCGCACCATCGGCGGGGGCGCCTGCCTTGACCTGCGCGCGCCCGCGCGGCGGCGGCGGACGCCGGAACGGCTGGCGGCGCTGGACGCCGCCGCGCTGCCCGACCCCGCGCGGGCGCTGGCAGCGATGCTGGCCGTGCCGCCGCTGGTCGTGGACCTCACCGCCTTTGCGCGCGACAGGGCGCTGTCGCCCGACCAGTCGGCGGCGCTGGCCGGCGCGGTCACGGTGATCGACGCGGGCGCGACCCGGCTGGCGCTGTCGCATGCGACCGCCCGCGGGCTGGCGGCGGCGGTCGAGGGCACACTGGCGGATTTCCACGCCGCCAACGCCGAGATGCAGGGCATGGGCCGCGAGCGGCTGCGCCTGGCGGTGACGCCGCGCCTGCCGCGCGAGGGGTTCGCGGCGTGGCTGTCCGCCCGCGTCGATGCGGGCGCCGTGGTGGTCGAGGGCGCGTTCCTGCGCCTGCCGGGCCACACCGCCCGCATGACCCCCGAGGACGAGGCCCTGCTGGCCCGCATCCTGCCCGAACTGGGCGGCGCGGCGCGGTTCCGCCCGCCGCGCGTTCGCGACATGGCGACCGGGTGGGCCGTCCCCGAGGGCGACGTGCGCCGCGTCCTGCGGATGGCCGCACGGCAGGGCCGCGTCGATCAGATCCGGCCGGACCATTTCTTCCTGCGCACCACCACCGCCGAGATGGTCCGCATCATCGCCGAGGTTCAGGCCGCCGCACCCGACGGCTGGGTCACGGCGGCGGCGTTCCGCGACCGGGTGCAGAACGGCCGCAAGGTCGCGATCGAGATCATGGACTTTTTCGACCGGCAGGGGGTGACCTTGCGCCGGGGCGATTTACGCCGCATCAATCCCCATCGGGCCGATCTGTTCGCCTGAACGGAGGAGAATCGTCCCCGGTGGGGCGGCCGGACTTCAAATCCGGTTGGGGCAGCGCGCCTGTCCCGGGTGGGTTCGACTCCCATTCTCCTCCGCCAATGTTCCCCCCCCGTGGCAGGTTCGGTTCCCGCGCGCGCTGTCGGGGCGCGCGGCCCGGCTGCGATCAGCCGCCCAGATCCAGCCCGCGCGCGGTCGGCGGCTGCCAGGTCTTGGATTCCGGCACCGCGCCGGCCGGATTGGTCCCGATCATCGACCCGCCCGTCCCGCCCGTCCAGCCGGTCGATCCCGACGCCGCGGGTGCCGTGCCGTCGGCGCGCTGGGGAACCGGCGGGGTCGCGGCGGTGGCCACCCCGTCCGAGGCCGCCGGCGCGGCATCGCCGATAGCCCCGGCGGTCGCCTGATCCGACGGCGGGTTCTGCGCCGCCGCGGCCGGGGTTCCGGCGGGGGCGGGCTGCGTGTCGGTGTTCTGGGCGACCATCGGGACGTCGGGGGCCGCGGCGGCTGGCGCAGGTGCTGGCGCTGCGGCGGCAGTCGTCGGGGCAGTTGTTGCGGCGGGCGTCGGGCCGGTCGTTGCGGTGGGGGCGGCCGCAAGCGGCGCGGGGCTGGCGGCCGGTGCCGTCGCAGCCGCCGTCGCCGCGCCGCTGCCGACCGAGGGTGCAGGGGCCTGCGGGGCGGCAGCGGCAGCATCGGCCTGCGATGCAGCCGTCGTCGTGTCAGCGGCCCCCGTGCCGGTCGCCGGAGCAGTGGTCGTCGTGGCGGGCGCGGCGGTGGTCCCAGCCGGTGCGGCGTCGGTCGCCGACGGCGCAGGGGGCGGGGCCGGGTTGCCGGTGGGCGTCGCGCCGGTCTCGGCCATCGCCTCGGCCGTGGTCGCGGGCGTTTCGGTCTGCGCAGGCTCGGTCACGGCGGGATCGCGGTCGGTCGTGACGGACGGGCCGGTCGTCGTGTCCGCGGGCGGCGGCGGCGCGGTGGCCACGGTCGGCCCGGTCGAAGGTTCCACCGCGCGCGCGGTTCCCGCTGGCGCGGCGGGGGACTCGGCCGGGGGGGTCGGCGCGCCGGCGGGGTCCGGGGCCGGCGTCGGGCTGGGGGTCGCGGCGGGCGCCGTGGCGGCTGTCTGCGCCAGCGCCGCGCCGGTCAGCGCGGGCAGGGTCAGCAGGGCGGCGATCACTGGGGCAAGCAGTTTCTGCGGCATCGTTCGATCCTCGTGCGATCCCGGTCGGGCGCGACCTGGGCAAAGGTTAGCGCGGCCCCGGCCGTGCGTCATCCATGAACGCGCGGGCGGGGTCAGGGGTTCAGATGCGACGCGATGGCCCGGCCCAGCGCGAACAGCCGCTGTTCCATGATGACCGGCGTCTCGCACACATAGGTCAGGCTTTGCTGGCGGTCGGTAAAGATGCGCGTGTCCCAGTCCAGCGCCTTTTCCTCGGCGTCGATGGCGTCGAAATCGGGGCTGGCGGCCGCGCCCAGTTCCGCCATGCGGGCGCGGCGGGCGTCCACCTGCGCGGCCAGCCGCGCCTGCTGGTGGCCATAACGCGAGATGCCCGCGATCAGGTTGCTGCGCTGGTGGTCGATGCGGTCGAACACTGCCTGCATCAGGGCCGCCAGCCGCATGTCGTCGGCGTCCGCGGCGAAATCGGCGATCGCGGCCTCGGCGTCCGGCAAGGGCATGCGGCGCTGCACCACGCGGTCGGCCAGCGCGGTGATGGCGGGATCGGCGCGGCGGTCGGGGTCGGCGGGCGGGCCGGTCCAGACCTGGCCCAGCGACAGATGGTCCTGCCGGCCCTGGATGCAGGGCCAGTCGGGCGTGGCCTGCGCCGCCCAGGCCGCAGTCGGCCCGGCCAGCAGGCCCAACAGGATAAACCAGCGCATCATCCCCCCTTTCGCCGCACGCCCAGCCCGCGGCCGGGATCGTACATGAACACCGCCCCGCCAAAGAACAGCGCCAGGCACCCCAGCACCACCCCCAGCGACAGCCAGTTGACCTGAAGATACAACGCGAACCGGATCAGTTCGACCGCGTGGGTGAACGGGTTCACCGCGCAGATGTCGTGCAGCAGGGTCGAGGATTCCCGCATCCGCCACAGTGGGTAAAGCGCCGAGGACGCGAAGAACATCGGGAAGATGACAAAGTTCATCACCCCGGCAAAGTTCTCCAGCTGCCGGATCGCCGACGACAGGAACAGCCCCATCGCGCCCAGCATCAGCCCCGACAGCACCAGCGCCGGCAGCACCGCGACATAGCCCCAGACCGGCGGGCGCACGTCCCAGAACCAGGCGATGGCGAGGAACGAATAGACCTGGATGACCGACACCAGCACGCCCGCCACCAGCTTGGACGCCAGCAGGAACCAGCGCGGATAGGGGCTGACCAGCAGGGTCCGCATCGCCCCCGTCTCGCGGTCATAGACCATCGACAGCGACGACTGCATGCCGTTGAACAGCTGGATCATCGCGCAAAGGCCGGGGGTGACATAGACCTCATACAGGACATAGGTCTGATAGGGCGGCGTGATCGACAGGCCCAGCACCGCCCGGAACCCGGCGGCAAAGATGAACAGCCAGACCAGCGGCCGCACCAGCGCGGCCAGGAACCGCCCGCGCTGGTTGACAAAGCGCAGCGTTTCGCGCCGGGCGATGCCGGCGAAGGCGGTCAGCCAGCCCGCCAGGCCGCGATCGGCAGGGATTTGGGGGACGGTCACGCCGCGACCCCGGTCAGCGCCAGGAATGCGCCGGTCAGGTCGCCGTCCGGCGCGGCACCGGCGGCGGTGCCGTCGTGCAGAACCCGGCCCCGGTGCAGGATCACCAGCCCGTCGGCGGGCGCGATCTCGTCCAGGATATGCGTGGCCCACAGCGCCGAGACGCCGTGGTCGGCGATCAGGCGGCGGGTCAGGGCCAGCACCTCGGCCCGCGACTTGACGTCCAGCCCGACCGTCGCCTCGTCCAGCAGCAGCAGTTCGGGGCTGTGGATCAGCGCGCGGGCGATCTCCGCCCGGCGGACCTGCCCGCCGGACAGGGCCGAGACGCGGGCACCCGCGCGGTCGGCCAGATCGACCTGGGCCAGCACCTCGGCCAGCCGCAGGGCGGCCGCGCGCCGGGGGATGCCGTGCAGGGCGGCGTGATACATCAGGTTCTGCCGCACCGTCAGGTCGGCGTCCAGCGCCCGCGACTGGAACACCACCCCCAGCCGCCGCAGCGCCTGCGAGGGCGCGCGCCGCAGGTCATGGCCCGCCACCCGGATGGTGCCCGAAGTGTTGTTGTAAAGCCGCGTGACCAGGCTGAACAGCGTGGTCTTGCCCGCCCCGTTCACCCCCAGCAGCGCGGTGAACGCGCCGCGCGGCACCGTCAGCGACACGTCGTCCAGCGCCTTGACCGCGCCAAAGGCGTGGCTGACGTGGCTGATGTCCAGCGCGGGGGCACGTTCGGGACCGGTCATGGCGTGGGTGCCAGCGGGCCACGCCGCGGGGGCGGCGTCAAGGCCCGCCGGGGGCCTGCGTCACTGGATGATGAAATGCGCGGCCTGCGTCTCGCCGGACGATCCGGGGACCGACAGCGTATAGCGGCCGGGCACGATGGCGACAAAGCTGATCTCGGCCTCGCCCGCGGCGTCGAACTCGATCGAGTGGACACCCATCGGGCGGATCTCGATGTCGTTGACGATGATCTCGTTCACCCAGACGGCGCGGAAGAAATCGCCACCCGACAGCGCCAGTTCCGCGCTGCCGTCGGCCACGATGTTGATGCGGTAATAGCCCCCGGATTTCAGCGTGTATTCGCCCCCCGCGACCGGCTTGCCCGAGGCGAGCGTCAGCGGTTCCAGATCCTCGCGGTTGGATCGCACCATGATGCCCGAAGGGCCATAGTCGTGGTGCTGCACCGCAGCCCCCGCCGTCGCAGGTGCCGCCGCCGCGGCGTCATCATCGTCGTCGTCGTCTTCGCCGGCCGGCGCGGGCGTCGCCGCATCGGCCTGCGCGGCATCGGCGCCAGGCGCGGGGGTTTCCGGGGCGGTCTGTGCCAGCGCGGGCGCAGCCAGCGCCGCGGCCATGAGGGCCGCGATCATCAGTCGGGTCATCTCTCTCTCCCTTGGTTTCGATCAGTTCGGGGCGACGACGACGCCCCAGGGCTGCTGGCCCACGGGGATCGACTTGACCGCCTTGTTCGTCGCCACGTCGATCACCGTGACGTCGTTGGAATTGCCGTTGGTGGTGTAAAGCTGGCTCTGGTCCGGGGTGAAGGCCATCTGCCAGACCCGCTGGCCGACCAGGATATAGTCCGTCACCTCAAGGCTGTCGCCATCGACCACGGCCACGCGGTTGGCCGGTCCCAGCGCCACGAAGATCTTTTTGCCGTCGGCGGTGACGCGCACGCCGACCGGCTGGATCGCCTCGGGCAGGACGCCGGGGATGTCAAAGCTGATGGTGTGGATGATCGCCTGCGTCGCCGGGTCGATGACGCTGACCGTCCCGCCGATTTCGGAACTGACGTAAAGCCGCGTGCCGTCGTCGGAAAACTGCGCAAAGCGCGGGCGCTGGTCCACCAGCACGTTGGCGGTGATCTGATACGTCTCGGCGTCGATGAAATGCGCCATGTTCGTCGTTTCGGACGTGTTGATGACGACCTTGCCGTCGGGCGAGATGCCCATCCCCTCGGGCTCGACGCCCACGGGGATCTCGGCCAGCATCTGGTGGGTCTTGGTGTCCACGACCGTGACCAGGTTGTCATCCTCGTTGGCGATATACAGCGGGTTGCCCGACGGGTGCAGGACGAACAGTTCCGGGTCGGGGCCGCTGGGCAGGGTGTGCAGCTCCTGCATCGTCTCGGGGTCGAACACCCGCACCAGATCGTCGTCGGACGCGCAGATATACAGCTCCTTGCCATCAGGCGAGATGGCGATGCCGCGCGGGCGGTTGCCCACCGGATAGCTGCCCAGCACCTCGAGCGTGTCGCCGTCGATGACGGTCACGTCGTTGCCCTTTTCGTTGGACACGAACACCTTGTTGGCCAGCGCGGGCGTGGCGGACAGCAGCAGGATCAGCACGGCGGTTTTCATCGGTCCCTCAGAGTTTGCAGGCGGTTTCGGGGCGGTCGATCCCAAGGGTGTCCAGCGCGGTGACCTGATGCAGATACGCGTCCTGCGGGCTGACGCTGGCCATCAGCAAGCCGGTGGTCAGCAGGATCGGCTGGCGCAGCTGGTGATCCCAGTCGCGGACGGTCAGCTTCTGGCCCTTGAACCCTGCGACGTTGAAATCGGGCGACAGGATGAAATCGCGCAGCACGTCGGGATCGGCGGACCGGGCGCGGGTCGCGGCCTCGCCCACCATCCGCAGGGCGATCCAGGTCTGGTAATCCTCCTCGCGCATGGGGCGGGCGGCCAGCGCCTCGAACCGGTTCTGGAACTGGGTCGCGCCCCAGGCCTCCATCGCCGGATGCCAGCTGCGCGGCACCAGCCCGGCGGACCCGGCCACGGGGCGCGGATCCCATGTGTGATAGGGCATGTAGCCCGCGAAGATCCCGGCCTCGTCGGCGGTGATCATGATGTCGTAATCGGGCGCGCGCTGGGTAAAGACCGGTATCTGGGCCTGCACCTGCACATGGCCCGAATCGGTGCGCCGGGCGCCGCCGGTATCCTCGAACACGCGCTCTTCGACGATTTTCGCGCCGAACTTGGTCGCGGCGCGGCGATAGGCGTCGGCCAGGGCCTGATCCTCGGGGTGGCTGCCGGTGACAAGGAACCAGCGCGGCCATTTCTTCCACATCAGGAACTGCGCCAGCCCGTCGGCCGCCATCGCGTGGCTGGGCGCGGCGTGGATGACGTTGGCGCGGCAATCGGCGCCGCGCAGCGCATCCTCGCGCGCGCGGGCGTTCAGGATCAGGGCGCGGTCGCCCGCCCGGTCGGCCAGCGCCAGCGTCGTCGCGGCATCGGCCAACACGACGACAAAGCGGATGTCCTGGGCCAGCAGGCCGTCCAGCCCGGCCGCCGCGGTTTCGGGGGTGGCCGCAACCTCGACCGCGTCGAAGTCCTGGCCCATGAAGCGGCCGGTGGTGTCGTTGTCGTCGATGGCCAGCCGCGCCCCGGCAAAGCCCAGGTCGGGGGGCGGCAGTTCCAGCCGCGAAATCGGGGGCAACCCGGCCCGATCGACCCGCAGGACGCCGATGCGGATCATCTGCGGCGCGGGCTGCGCGGCGGGTTGCGTGGCGGGCGCCGCCTGCTGGGCGATTGCGGGCAGGCCCGGCGCCCCCGCCAGAATCGGGCCGATCATCGCGGCCGCCAGCGCGCGGCGCAGAACCGTCGTGTGTCGCATCGTCATCCTCCGCCGGTCAGTCTTGGCGCTGCGACCTGTTCGCGCAACCCCGCAAAATGTCCCGGAAATCAATGCCGATCTTGCCTGCGACATAGGGATGATGGACGCCGCCGGCCGGCCGCGCCATGCTGCGGGGATGAGATGGATCCGCCCCCTGCTGCTGACGCTGGCGGCGCTGGCCACGATGGCCGCCACGCCACTTTACGGACCGCCGCCGGAACCCGGCACGGCGGTCTGGTTCGGGCTGCATTTCATCGACACCTCGACCGAGGGCGCGATCCAGGGCGTGCGCGCGGATGAGACCGCGCGCATCGCCATGATCGAGGATTTCATCGCCGACGACCTGACCGCGCGGGGCTTCACCCTGATCGAACCGCCGGCGGACAAGGTCGCGGCGATCAAGAACCCCGTGAACTCGAACCACCGCGACACCAGGATCGCGGCCGGGATGGGCGCGCGCTATGCTATTTCCGGCGAGGTGCAGAAGGTGTCCAACCTGATCCTGGCGGTAAACCTGTATGTGCGCGACGCCCAGACCGGCAAGAACGTGCGCGCGGGCGCCGTGGACATCCGCGGGAACAACGACGAAAGTTTCCGGCGCGGCTACAGCTATCTGCTGAGAAACATCATCTTTCGCGAGGAGTAAGGATGAAGCCTGTGCTGACGGTGGCGCTTGCCGCCATGCTGTCGATGGTCGGGGCGGCGCACGCGCACGGGCCCGTCCGCCTGAAGGTCGAACTGACCGAGACCCTGAACGCCGCCCCCGACGAGGTCTGGGCCGCCATCGGCAAGTTCGACGACATGGGCTGGCATCCCGCCGTCGCCACGACCGAGATGACGGCCGACAGCGCCTCGGCCACCGAGCCCGAGAAATCGACCCGCGTCCTGCACCTGCGGGCGGATGCGGGCGATCCCACGATCACGGAACAGCTGACCAAGTGGCAGCCGGAAAAGCGCTGCTATGCCTATCGCATCACGGCGGTCGAGGTGACGGTCCTGCCGGTGACCAACTATGCCTCGACCCTGTGCGTGAACGATCAGGACGGCAAGGCCAGGGTCGTGTGGAAGGGCGGGTTCTATCGCGGCTTTCCCAACAACGACCCGCCGGCCGAACTGAACGACGACGCGGCGACAGCGGCCGTCACCGGCATCTATCAGGCCGGGCTGGACGCGCTGGCGGAACGCTTCGGCAAGGCCGAGTGATCCGCGCGGCGCTGGCCGTCTGCGTGATGGTATCCCCGGCGGTGGCGGGGGACATCGCGTTCGTGACGTCGCAGAATGCGGGATCGATCAGCATCGTCGATCTGGATGCGGGACGGGTCCGCGCGACGGTGCCGGTCGAGGGCGCGCCCGCGCCCGTCGCCTATGACCCGGCGGCGGGGCGGGCCTATGTCATCGCCGCCGAGACCGGCCGGCTGACCGTGCTGGACACGACCGGCGCGGTCCTGCAGCGCGCCGATCTGGGCGAGGGCAGCTTTGGTATCGCCGTGGGCGGGGGGCGGCTGTTCGTGGCCGACTGGTATGGCGCGCGCCTGCGCTGCCTGACGCCTGACGGGGCCGAGGTCTGGTCGGCCCCGACCGGGCGCGCGCCCGCTGGCGTCGCCTTGTCCGGGGACCGGCGCGTGGTGGTGACGGCGGACCGCGACGACGACCGGCTGTCGGCGTTCGACGCGGGTGATGGGCGCGCGCTGTGGACGGCGCGGACCGGCAGCCACCCTTATGCCGTGGTCTTTCACGACGGCCGGTTCTGGACGACCGACGTGCAGTCGAACAGCCTGACGGTGATCGACGCGGCCAGCGGGGCGGTTCTGGCGCGGGTCCAGACGGGCGATCATCCCTATGGCGTGGCCTTCGCGGGCGGAAAGGGCTTCGTCACCGACCAGTATGCCGCGAAGGTGACGGTGTTCGATCCCCGGACGCTGGCCGCCACCGGCACCATCGAGGTCGGCGATTACCCCGAGGGGATCGCGGCGCTGTCGGACGGGCGGCGCGTGGCGCTGGCGAACTGGGACGCGGACCGGCTGACGGTGATCGACGCGGCGACGCAAACCGTCACGGCCGAGATCGACGTGCCCGCGGGTCCGCGGTCGTTCGGGATGTTCGTCGGGCCGGACGCGCCCTAGGGTCGGCCGCTAGCGGATCTCGGGCGCGATCTCGGTCAACTCGCCGCCAGCGGCCTGCCAATCCTCGACCCCGCCGGGGAACCAGGCGACACTGGCATAGCCCATCTCGACCGCGCGGCGGGCGGCATTCCAGCTCATCCAGCAGTCGGCCTTGCAGAAGAACACCAGCGCGGCGCCCTTGTCGCCGGCGGTCAGCCATTCCAGCGCAGCGGCAAAGCCCGCCTGGGCCTGCGGCGACAGCCGGTCATAGCCGGTGTCGGGCAGCCACACCGCGCCGGGGATCGACAGATGCACGGGCTGGCGCCAGACGGTCCCCGCGGGCAGGCCATCCGGGCGGCGGACCTGCGGCAGCACGTCGATCAGCACCGCGCCCTGCGCCTGCCATTCGGCGGTGCCGCCCGCGTCCAGGACGGTGGCGCCGGCCAGCGTCGCGGGGACCGGCGCGCGATACGGCTCGCCGTGATAGCCCGGCGGCTCGGGCACCGTCTGGGCGGCCGCGGGGGCGCACAGCAGGGCGGCCACGGCCAGCACCGCGGCGGCCCGCGCCGTCATGGCTTCAGCGCCTTGCCGAAGTCATCGACCAGCGGCACCCCCGCCTGATGCAGGATCGCGTCGATCTCGGCCTGGTTGCGGCGGATCAGGCTGTTCAGCTCGCGCTTCCAGTCCTGTTCGCTGGGGCGCACGCCCATCGTGATGCGATAGAACAGCTTGGGCCCGCCCTCTTCCTTGAGAAGGGGGGTGAACTGCAACTCCGGGTCGGCCTTGACCAGCGGACCCGCCAGCGGACCCCAGAGGACGGCGGCGTCCAGTGTGCCGTCCTTGACCGCCGCCAGCATGTCGCCGACCGGGTTTTCCACCCGCCGGTCCACGAACAGATCCCAGCCGCGCATGTCCTTGGCCAGCCCGGCGCGGGCCATGTGGGTCGCGGGCGGCGTGCCCGCCACGACCCCCAGCTGACGGTCCTTGAGCGCGGGGTCGGTCAGCCGGTCCACCCCGGCCAGTTCGCCGTCCTTGCGGGTGACGATGCCATAGACCGAGGTATAGTAATGGTTGGTGTTCTGCACCAGCTCGTCGCCCTGGGCATAGCCCATGACCACGTCGCAGGTGCCCGCGCGCAGCGTGCGGCGGATGAAGCCGCTGCCCTGCGGGAACCAGCTGTATTCCACCGGCAGGCCCAGCTTGGCCGCCATCAGCTCGGCCAGCTTGTTTTCGAACCCCGATCCGTCCTGCGACGACAGCGGATCGGCCGCGGGATCGGCGCAGACGCGGAACGCCGTCGTGGACCGCAGTTCGGCCAGCTGCGCCGGGGCGGCCTGCGTCCCCGCCGCCAACAGCGCGGCGGCCAGCAGCGCGGCGCGGGCGTGGCGCATCCTCAACCCTCCATGCACGAGTTTTCCTGCGCGGCGAACTCGTCGGACTTGGCGGCTTTCTTCGCAGGGCGGCCACGCGGGATCGACTCGGTGCCGCGGGCGAGCAGATAGGCATAGATGTCGTCCACATAGCACCAGACGTTCTTGTTGGTGCCGAAGGCGGGCATCACCTGGTTGGCCGAGCCCGAGCCGATGTTCTGCATCCCCGAGGCGACGATCTGCTGGAACTGGTAATAGTCCATCTTGTGGACGACCGAGTCCTTGAGCGCGGGCGCATAGGTCGAGCCCTCGCCATCCGGGCCGTGGCAGACATGGCATTCCGCGTGATAGCGGCGATAACCCGAGAAGGACGCGTAATCGAGTTCGCCGTTCTCATCGACCTTGAAGGTCGGGATGCCGTCGGCGTTATACCAGCGGCCGTTTTCCATGTTCGCGGGGGTCAGATCCTGCGGGCCGTCCGGCAGGTTGATCTGGGCGACGCCGGTCACATGGCCGGGCGAGACGGCCCCCACGCCGGTCGCGACGGCAGAGCCTGCGGCGTTGACCTGCATCTCGACCGAGTTCTTGGTGCGGTCGATGGCGGCGGGGGCGCCGCGGACGGGGGCACCGCCATCGGCCGGGGCGGCGGGCGAGGTCGCCGCGGCGGCGCCCGCGCCTGCGGCGGCCGGGTCGGCCGGTGGCGTGGCGGTCTGCGCAAAGGCGGCATTCGCCAGCACCAGGCTGAAGGCCAGCACGCTGGCGGTCGTCGAAACGGTCATGGTCAAGCTCTCTCCCATTGCGGTGCCACCCCCTCCAGATGGAACCGCCCCGAGGTTATCCCCGGGGCGGTGATTGTGCAGTCACACTTTCGTCGGCTGGACGAAAGTATCAGTTGGACGGCTTGGCCGCGGCATCGGCCGCCGGCTCCATCGGGACGGCGCCGGTCGCGGTGGATTTGCCCGCGCCCTGGCCTTCGGCCGGGGCCGACGGATCGCTGGGCGCGGCGGCGGCATCAGCGGCGGGGGCCGCGGCGTCGGCCGCCGGTTCCATCGGGACGCCGCCGGTCGCGGTCGATTTGCCCGCGCCCTGGCCTTCGGCCGGGGCCGACGGATCGCTGGGCGCGGCGGCGGCATCAGCGGCGGGGGCCGCGGCGTCGGCCGCCGGTTCCATCGGGACGCCGCCGGTCGCGGTCGATTTGCCCGCGCCCTGGCCTTCGGCCGGGGCCGACGGGTCGGCCGGGGCCGCGGCGGCGTCAGCAGCCGGGGCAGCCGGGGCCGCAGCAGCGCCGCCAGCGGGGGCCGCAGCGGCTTCAGCCGCAGGCGCGGCCGAGGCATCAGCCGCAGGCGCCGCGGCAGTGGTCGTCGCCGCCGCATCCGTCGCCGATGCGCTGTTGCCCGAGCCTTCGCCCGGCAGCTCGAACACGGTCAGTTGGCCGCCCAGTTCGGTGTAATCCGACAGCGCCGCATAGCCGCCCACGGCACCCAGCCCCTCGTTCGGGTTGGTCAGGCCGGCCGCAAGACCGATGCCCGCCCAGCCGCCGACGCCCGACAGGATGCCGACATACTGCTTGCCGCCATGTTCATAGGTCATGACGTTGCCGATGATCCCCGACGGCGTCTTGAACTTGTAAAGCTCGTCGCCAGTCTCGGCGTCCACCGCCTTCAGATAACCCTCCAGCGTGCCATAGAAGACGATGTCGCCCGCCGTCGCCAGCGCGCCCGACCAGACCGAGAACTGTTCCGGCAGCGACCACTTGATCTCGCCCTTGACGTTGTCCCAGGCGATGAAATTGCCCATGCCGCCGTGGCTGTTCGGGGCCGGATACATCGACAGCGTGGCGCCGACATAGGGCTGGCCGGCGGTATAGGCGACCCGGAACGGTTCATAGTCCATGCAGACGTGGTTCGTCGGGACATAGAACAGGTTGGTTTCCGGCGAGAAGGCCGCCGGCTGCTGGTCCTTGGTCCCCAGCGCGGCCGGGCAGATGCCGGTCGAGTTGGTGTCCTCGCCGTTCTGTTCGGTCGAGTATTCGGCCACGACCTGCGGGCGGCCATACTGGTCGCTGTTCGGGTCCATCACGACCTCGGTCGCCCAGTTGACGGCGGGGTCGAACTTTTTGGCGACCAGCAGCTCGCCCGTCTCGCGGTCCAGCGTATAGCCGAAGCCGTTGCGGTCGAAGTGGGTCAGCAGCTTGCGCGGCTGGCCGTCGAAATCCTGGTCGGTCAGGATCATCTCGTTGACGCCGTCGAAGTCCCATTCGTCATGGGGCGTCATCTGATAGAACCACTTGGCCATGCCGGTGTCGGCGTCGCGGGCCATGATCGTCATCGACCAGCGGTTGTCGCCCGGACGCTGCGACGGGTTCCAGGTCGAGGGGTTGCCGGTGCCGTAATAGATCAGGTTCAGGTCGGGATCATACGAGAACCAGCCCCAGATGGTGCCGCCGCCGATCTTCCACTGGTCGCCTTCCCAGCTGTTCAGCGAGCTGTCGGCGCCGATGGGCTTGCCCAGATGGGTGGTCTTTTCCGGGTCGACCAGCATTTCCGCGTCGGGACCGGTGGAATAGGCCTTCCACGCCTCGGTCCCGTCGGCCAGATTCAGCGCCGTCATCCGGCCGCGCACGCCGTATTCGCCGCCCGACACGCCGACCATCACCTTGTCGTTGACGACCATCACCGTGGCGGTCAGCGTCTCGCCGATGGCGGGATCGCCGATCTTGGTGGACCACTTCGGCTCGCCCGTGGTGGCGTCCAGCGCGACGACGGTGGTGTCGGCCTGGGCCAGCAGGATGGTGTTGTCGGCATAGGCGAGGCCGCGATAGACCGTGTCGCAGCACATGACCGCGATGACCGACGGATCCTGCTGCGGCTCATAGCGCCACAGGATGCGGCCGTCGTTCGCCAGGTCCAGGGCAAAGACGTTGTTGGGGAACGGGGTGTGGACATACATGACGTCCCCGATCACCAGCGGCGACCCCTCGTGCCCGCGCAGCACGCCGGTCGAGAAGGTCCAGGCGACGCGCAGGTCGCCCACGTTGTCGCGGTTGATCTGATCGAGGGTCGAGTAGCGGGTGTTGGCATAGTCCCCGGTCTGGATGGCCCATTGTGCCGGGTTGGCGATGGCGTCCTTGAGGCTGTCGTTGGCCAGCGCGGCCGTGCCCGACAGCAGGAACGCCATAGTTGCGCCCTTGACGAGATAGTTCATGCGTCCTCCTCCACGTTGGACATCGGCACCGTTTCCTCGCGGCACTCGACGCCTGATCCAGCCTTCAGGCGCCCCGCCCATCCGTCAACGACGTGGGCCGGGGTTTCACCGGAAAGTCTTAGGAGGATGCTGCAGCATGGCAGGAAGTTTTGGAACGTATTTTTTCCGGATATATCAGGAACGCAGCCGCCCCCGGTCAGCCCAGACGCTCGGCGTGCCACAGCACGTGGTCGCCGATGAAGCTTTGCACGAAGAAATAGCTGTGGTCATAGCCGGGCTGCATCCTGAACCAGCCGGGCTGGCGGCGGCGGGTCATCGCGCCGGCAAGCGTTTCGGGTTTGAGCAGGTCAAGGAACTGGTCGCTGGCGCCCTGGTCGATCAGCACCTCGCCGGGATAGCCGCGATCCAGCATCAGCAGGCTGGAATCGTGTGGCCGCCACGCGGCCGCGTCGTCGCCCAGATAGGCGCTGAACTGCTTGCGGCCCCAGTCCGACTCGGTCGGGTTGGCGATGGGCGAAAAGGCCGACACCGACCGATAGCGGTCGGGGTGGGTCATGGCGATGGTCAGCGCGCCGTGGCCGCCCATCGAATGGCCGGTGATGCCCTGCGCCTCGGGGTCCAGCGGGAAGGCGTCGAAGACGACGCCGGGCAGCTCGTCCACGATATAGTCCCACATGCGGAAATGCGGCCGCCAGGGATCCTGCGTCGCGTTCACATAGAACCCCGCGCCCTGCCCCAGGTCATAGGCCGGGTCGTCGGCCACGCCCTCGCCGCGGGGCGAGGTGTCGGGAAAGATCAGCGCGATGCCCGATTCGGCGGCCCATTGCTGGGCGCCGGCCTTGGTCATCGCATTCTCGTGCGTGCAGGTCAGGCCCGACAGATACCACAGCACCGGAACGGTGCCGCCGTCGGCATCGGGCGGCAGATAGACGGCAAAGGTCATGTCGGTGCCGGTCGACTGGCTGCGGTGGCGATAGACGCCCTGGGTGCCGCCGAAGCTGCGGTTCTCGGACAGGGTCTCGATGGTCATGGAACGGTCCTTTCGTCGGATCGGCGCGGGCCGTCAGCGTCCCGCCGGTGAAAGTGGCTGGCGGCGCCGGGCGGCGCGTCGCGCCCGGCAAAGGTGGGGGGCGGGGCGCGCCGCGCACCCCGCCGCGATAGTCACTTCAGTTCGTCAACGCTGCGGATCACGCGGCCCAGCAGGCCGTAATCCAGCGCCTCCTGCGTGTTCAGCCAGAAATCGCGCTGGGTGTCCTGCTCGATCCGCTCGACCGTCTGGCCGGTGGCGTCGGCAAAGATCTGGTTCAGCCGCTCGCGCATCAGGCGCACCTGCTCGGCCTGGATCATCATGTCCGACGACGTGCCGCCGATGCCGCCCGACGGCTGGTGGATCAGGAACCGCGTGTTGGGCAGGCAGTAGCGGTTTTCCTTTTTCGCCGCGACAAAGATCAGCGCCCCGGCGCTGGCGACCCAGCCCGAGCCGATGGTCCGCACGGTCGGGCGGATGAACTTGATCACGTCATGGATCATGTCGCCCGATTCGACGTGGCCGCCGGGGGACGAGATCAGCATGTTGATCGGCTTGTCGCCATCCTCGGCCAGCGCCAGCAGATGCGAGACGGTGCGCTGCGCCAGCTTGTCGTTGATCGTGCCGGCCACGATCACCGTGCGCGAGCGGAAATACAGCTTGTCGATCGCCGGGGACTGCGGAAGGCCCAGATCCTCACCCTTCTGGTCGTCCTTGCGCGGCTCGTCCTCTTCGTCGGGGTCGTCGTCATCAAGTCGGTGGGGCGGAAAAGCGCGCAGCATCGGGGCATCCTTTCAATGGCACGGCGGGGACCAGCCCCGCCGCATCCTTACCTAAGCATCCCTCAAGGATCAGTAAATGACGACCGAGCGGATGGATTCCCCGGCGTGCATCAGGTCAAAGCCCTTGTTGATGTCGTCGAGCGGCATGGTGTGGGTGATCATCGGGTCGATCTCGATCTTGCCGTCCATGTACCAGTCCACGATCCGGGGCACGTCCGTGCGGCCGCGCGCGCCGCCGAAGGCCGTGCCTTTCCAGACCCGGCCGGTGACCAGCTGGAACGGCCGGGTGCTGATTTCCGCGCCGGCGGCGGCCACACCGATGATGATCGACTGGCCCCAGCCGCGATGCGTGCATTCCAGCGCGTCGCGCATCACCTTGGTGTTGCCGGTCGCGTCAAAGCTGTAGTCCGCGCCCCCGATCTGGTCGAAGGGCGTCTTGGTCAGGTTGACGATCTCCTGGACGACGGAGCCGTCGATTTCCCTGGGGTTGATGAAATGGGTCATGCCGAAGCGTTCGGCCATGTCCTTCTTGTCGTTGTTCAGGTCGACGCCGATGATCATGTCGGCGCCTGCCAGCCGCAGCCCCTGAATGACGTTCAGCCCGATGCCGCCCAGCCCGAACACCACGGCCTTGGCGCCGATTTCGACCTTGGCGGTGTTGATGACCGCCCCGATCCCGGTCGTCACGCCGCAGCCGATATAGCAGATCTTGTCGAAGGGCGCGTCCTCGCGCACCTTGGCCACGGCGATTTCCGGCAGCACGGTATAGTTCGAAAAGGTCGAGCAGCCCATGTAGTGGTGGATCGGCGTGCCATCCAGCATCGAGAACCGGCTGGTGCCGTCGGGCATCAGGCCCTGGCCTTGCGTCGCGCGGATCGCGGTGCAGAGGTTCGTCTTGCCCGACAGGCAGGCCGCGCACTGGCGGCATTCGGGGGTGTAGAGCGGGATGACGTGGTCGCCCGGCTTGACGCTGGTGACGCCCGGCCCGACCTCGACCACGACGCCCGCGCCCTCGTGGCCCAGGATGGCGGGGAAGATGCCTTCGGGGTCGTCGCCCGAACGGGTGAATTCGTCGGTGTGGCAGATGCCGGTGGCCTTGATCTCGATCATCACCTCGCCGGCCTTGGGGCCTTCCAGGTTGACCTCCATGATTTCCAGCGGTTTGCCGGCTTCCAGCGCGACGGCGGCACGGGTTCTCATTCTTCTGCTCCTGTTGCGGCGGCCGAGGGCCGGTCAGTCATGGCGGCAGGGGCCGGTGCGACGCGGCCCCTGCGACAGCATCTTTTCGTCGCGTCAGGCGGCGAGCTTGCCGGATTTTTTCGCGACATGGGTGGCGATCGCATCCATCAGGGGCGGCGACAGCGCGTCATAGGGCTCCAGTCCCAGTTCCCTGAGCCGGGCGCGGATCGCCGGCATCCGGTCGGGCGACACGCCGGATTCGATCACCGAGGACACGAAGGCCGCAAACTCGGGCGCGGCCCAGCCGGGCTGGTCGGACAGTTCGGTGTGAACGAAGTCGAGCCCGTAGAACGGATGTTCCTTGTTCTCGATCCGGCCATACATATGCGCGCCGCACCCCTTGCAGGCATAGCGCTGGATCGGGGCGTCCTTGTTCACGATTTCCAGCTTGTCGCCGTTCGCGACCACCTCGACGGCGTCGCGCGAGACCACCGCCACCTGGCTGAAGTCGGCGCCCTCGGGCTTCCAGCATTTGGTGCAGCCGCAGACGTGGTTATGCGCCGTCTGGGCGTTCACACGGACCCGGACCGGGTTGGTGGCGCATTTGCAATGCAGCTCGCCCCCCGCAAAGCCGGGGGTGGCAGGCTTGATTCCGTGATCGACGGCGGGATGAATCCTTACCCCAGCAGTGTCAGCCATGATCCTTCCTCCGATAGACCCAATGGCGAGAGGTTCGCGCCAAGCGGGTCCGCAAATCAAGTGCGATCAAGGTTGTATTGCGGGGGGGCGCGGGCATGGCCGGTCCGGCGATGGACGGCGCCGCCGGCAAGGCCTGCGGCGCTGTCCGGCATTGCCTGATGTCAGTCGGCGGTGTTGGACGAGACGCCCACCTGCGCCGCGCGCAGCAGCCGGTCGTGCAGCATGAAGCCGCTGGCCATCACCTGGATGATGTCGCCGGCGCTGGTTCCGGGGACGGGCGCCTCGAACATGGCCTCGTGCAGCTGCGGGTCGAAACGCTCGCCGATGGCGGGGGCGATCACGCGGATGCCGTGGCGGGAAAACACGTTCTCCAGCTCGCGCAGGGTCAGTTCCACCCCCTCGATCAGGGCGGCGGCGGCGGCGGGCTGGTCGTCGCCCGCGGCATCCAGCGCGCGCGTCAGCGCGTCATGCACCGGCAGCAGGTCGCGCGCGAGCCTGGAGCCGCCATAGTTCTCGGCCTCGCGCCGGTCCTTGTCGGCGCGCTTGCGGGCGTTTTCCGCATCCGCCAGCGCGCGCATGAAGCGATCGCGGTATTCGTCGCGCTCGGCTGTCGCCGCGGCCAGCGCCTCGGCGTCGGCCGAGGGATAGGCCAGCGCATCCGCCAGCGGGTCGCCGTCGATGGGCAGGTCGGTGGGCGGGGTCGGGGTGTCGTTCATCTGGTCATCCTTTCCTGTCGGACAGAACCCGCCCGACAAGCTGCGCGGTATAATCCACGATCGGGACGATGCGGCCATAGTTCAGCCGGGTCGGGCCGATCACGCCGACCGCGCCCACGATCTTGCGGTCAGCGTTCATATAGGGCGAAACCACAAGAGAGGAACCCGAAAGTGAGAACAACTCGTTTTCCGATCCGATGAAGATCCGCACGCCGTCGCCATGCTCGGCCAGTTCAAGGAAACGGGCGATGTCGCGCTTGCGTTCCAGGTCGTCGAACAGGGATCGGATGCGGTCCAGGTCGGCCGCCTGATGGGCCAGCAGGTTGGCGCGGCCGCGCACGATCAGCCGCGGGTCGGCGGCCTGCGGATCCCACGCCGCCAGCCCCGCGGCGACCAGATCGGCGGCCAGGCTGTCCAGTTCGCGCCGCCCCTCGCTGATATGCGCGGCGACGGCGCCGCGCAGGTCGGACAGGGTGCGCCCCTCGGCCTGGGCGGACAGGAAGTTGCCCGCCTCGCGCAGCGAGCTGGGCGTCTGGCCGGGCGGCGGGGTGAAGATGCGGTTTTCCACCCGGCCGTCGGCAAAGACCAGGATGACCAGCGCGCGGTCGGGGGCAAGGCTGACGAACTCGATATGGCGCAGCGGCGCCTCTTGCTTGGGCATCAGCACCACCGACGCGCCGCGGGTCAGCGACGACAGCGCCATGCTGACCCGGTCCAGCAGGGCGCCGGTGTCGCGGTCGTCGGGGCCGATGATCTCGGCGATGCGGGCGCGGTCCTCGGGGCCGACGGGATCGACCTCCATCAGCCCGTCGACGAACAGGCGCAGGCCAAGCTGGGTGGGAAAGCGCCCGGCGGAGACATGCGGGCTTTCCAAGAGGCCGAGATATTCAAGATCCTGCATGACGTTGCGGATCGTCGCCGCCGACACCGCCATGCCGCGGGTCAGCGTGCGCGAGCCGACCGGTTCGCCCGTGTCAAGATAGGATTCGACCACGCGGCGGAACACCTCGCGCGAGCGGTCGTTCAGGTCGGAAAGCAGGCTGGGCGCGGGCATGGCTGGGTTGCGGTTCGGGGCAGTGGGCCTGTAACTGGCACCACAATGGCACCGGCCCGGCGACGGGCAAGGGAAAGGACGACGGATGCGACCCTCTGGCCGAGATTTAGGCGAACTGCGGACGATTTCAATCGAAACCGGTGTGATGAGCCACGCCGAGGGGTCGTGCCTGATCCGCATGGGGCACACGCATGTGCTGTGCACCGCCTCGATCGAGGAAAAGCCGCCGTCCTTCCTGAAGGGCACCGGGCAGGGCTGGGTGACGGCCGAATACGGGATGCTGCCGCGGGCCACCCACACGCGCAACCGGCGCGAGGCCGCGGCCGGCAAGCAGTCGGGAAGAACGCAGGAAATACAGCGACTTATCGGGCGCAGCCTGCGCGCTGGCGTGGACCGGCTGGCGCTGGGGGAACGCCAGATCGTCGTCGATTGCGACGTGATGCAGGCCGACGGCGGCACCCGCTGCGCGGCAATCACCGGCGGCTGGGTCGCGCTGCGGCTGGCGGTCAACAAGCTGATCACGGCGCGTCTGGTGACCAGCGATCCGATCATGGAGCACGTCGCCGCAGTCAGCTGCGGGCTTTATGCCGGGCAGCCGGTGCTGGACCTGGACTATGCCGAGGACAGCGCCGCAGGCACGGACGGCAATTTCGTCCTGACCGGCGGGGGCAAGCTGGTCGAGGTGCAGATGTCGGCCGAAGGCGCTGCGTTTTCGCGCGACGAGATGGGGCGGCTGCTGGATCTGGCCGAGGCCGGGATGCAGGGGCTGGTGGCCGCGCAGAAGGCCGCGATCGCATGAGAACGCTGCGCGAGCGCAAGCTGCTGGTCGCCACCCACAACGCCGGCAAGCTGGACGAGATGCGCGCCATGTTCGCGCCGCACGGGATCGAGGTCGTGGGCGCCGCCGAGATGGGGCTGGGCGAGCCGGCCGAGACGGAAGACAGCTTTGTCGGCAACGCGCGGCTGAAGGCCCGCGCGGCGATGCAGGCCACCGGCCTGCCGGTTCTGGCCGATGACAGCGGGATCGCCGTCGACGGGCTGGACGGCGCGCCGGGGGTTCGCACGGCGGATTGGGCGGACACGCCCAGCGGCCGCGATTTCATGCAGGCGATGACCCGGACCTGGGCCGAGCTGGACGCGCGCGGCGTGCCCGAGCCGCGGACCGCCCAGTTCCGCGCCACGCTGCTGCTGATGTGGCCGGATGGCGAGGAGGCGGTGTTCGAGGGCGTTGCCCCCGGACGGCTGGTCTGGCCGCCGCGGGGCGCACTGGGGCACGGCTATGATCCGATGTTTGTGCCCGACGGCGACACGCGGACCTATGCCGAGATGAGCGCCGCCGAGAAGAACCGCATCAGCCACCGCGCCCGCGCCTTCGCCCTGCTGGAGCAGGTGCTTGCGTAGGATCGCGACCGGGTCACCTTTCGAGGCCGCGTTCGGTTACAGCCGCGCGATCGTCAAGGGGAACTGGTGCTTTGTGTCCGGGACGACCGGATATGATTATGCCACGATGTCGATGCCGCCCGACGCCGCGGCGCAGGCGCGCAACTGTTTCGCCACCATCGCCGGGGTTCTGGAAGAGGCGGGCTTTGCGATGGGCGACATCGTGCGGGTGCAGTATACGCTGAGCGACCGCGCCTGGATCGATGAGGTTGCGCCGGTGCTGGCCGATGTTCTGGCCGAGGTTCGGCCTGCAGCCACAATGGTCATCGCCAGGCTGATCCGCGACGAGATGTTGATCGAGGTCGAAGTGACCGCGATGAAAGAGTGATGGGTTTTTCCGGACGCCGCCGTTAAGACGCCGGGATGCAGCCCTTATCCCATGACAATGCCGACGATCTTGCCGCCGATTGGCGGGCGGGCGGGTTCGGCCTTTACGTCCACTGGCCGTTCTGCGCGTCCAAGTGCCCCTATTGCGATTTCAACAGCCATGTGTCGGCAACGGTCGATCAGTCGCGATGGCTGAACGCCTATCGCACCGAGATCCGCCGCTTGGGCGAGCAGACGCCGGGGCGGGTGTTGGGGTCGATCTTTTTCGGCGGCGGCACCCCGTCGCTGATGGACCCGGCTGTCGTCGCGGGCATCATCGATGCCGCGCGAGCCGCCTGGGGGTTTGCCAACGACATCGAGATCACCCTGGAGGCAAATCCCGGCAGCGTCGAGCGGGGCCGCTTTGCCGGTTATTCCGACGCCGGGGTAAACCGGCTGTCGATGGGGGTGCAGGCGCTGAACGACGCGGATTTGCGCCGGCTGGGACGGCTGCATTCGGTGGCCGAGGCGCGGGCGGCCTTCGACGTTGCGCGGGGCGTGTTCAGGCGGGTCAGCTTTGACCTGATCTATGCGCGGCAGGATCAATCGCGCGACGCGTGGGCAGCCGAATTGCGCGAGGCGCTGGCGATGGCGGTGGATCATCTGTCCCTGTATCAGCTGACGGTCGAGCCGGGCACGGCCTTTGGCGCGCGCGCCGCTGCCGGGGGCTTGCGGGGGTTGCCCGATGACGAGGTGGCGGCCGACATGTATCTGGAAACGCAGGATATATGCGCGGCGGCGGGGATGCCGGCCTATGAGGTGTCGAACCATGCCGCCGCCGGTGCGGAAAGCCGGCACAACCTGGTCTATTGGCGGCAGGGCGACTGGGCGGCGGTCGGGCCCGGGGCACACGGGCGTCTGACACTGCAGGGGCAAAGATGGGCGACCGAGGCGCCCCGTCCGCCCGGTGCATGGCTTTCGGCGGTCGAGACTGCGGGTTCGGGCGAGATGCCCCGCGTGCTGCTGCCGGCGGACGAGCAGGCGACGGAATATCTGCTGATGGCCATGCGGCTGGCCGAAGGCGCGGACATGGCGCGGTTTCAGCGGCTGGCGGGGCGGCCCCTGTCGGCCGAGGCCGTGGCGCGCATGGCCGACATGGGGATGGTCGAGGTCAGCGACGGCCGGCTGCGGGCGACGGCGCAGGGCCGTCCGATCCTGAACGCCATCCTGCGCGAACTGGCTTGATCAGCGACCTTTGTTGACGGTTACGCCGAGCCGCCGAGCATCTGGCACAGCCGGTCCAGCTGGTCGAGATCGCGATAGGTGATGGTCAGCCGCCCGCCGTCGTGTCCGACGTGGTCGATCTGCACCCGCATCCTGAGATGCGCTGACAGGTCGGTTTCCAGCGCCCGCGTGTCCGCGTCCTTTTCCGAGCGCACCCGCCGCTTGGCCTCGGCTGCAGGCCCTTCGGTCGCGCGGCGGGCCAGTTCCTCGGCGTCCCGGACGGACAGGCTGCGGTCGATGACGCGGCGCGCCAGCGCGACCGGGTCCGGGGTGGTGATGAGGGCGCGCGCATGGCCCGCGGTCAGTTTGCCTTCCCGCACCCAGGACTGAACCTGATCGGGCAGGTTCAGCAGGCGCAGGAGGTTCGAGATATGGCTGCGGCTTTTGTCCATCGCCTCGGCCAGCTTTTCCTGCGTGTGGCCGAAACGGTCCATCAGCTGGCGAAAGGACGCGGCCTCTTCGATCGGGTTCAGGTTGGCGCGCTGGATGTTCTCGATCAGGGCGACTTCCAGCACCTCGGTATCGTCGAGGTCGCGGATGAGGACCGGCACCTCGTGCAGTTGCGCGATCTGGGCCGCGCGCCAGCGCCGTTCGCCTGCGACGATCTGGTAAAGGCCGCCTTCGGCAGGATGCGGTCGCACGATCAGCGGCTGCAGGACGCCGCGCGACCTGAGCGATGAGGCGAGTTCGTCGAGCAGCTGCGGATCGAAGCTGCGCCGTGGCTGGTCGGGGTTCGGCGTCAGCTGTTCCACCGGGACGGTGGTCGTCGTCTCGGACGGCGGGCCGGTCAGATCGACCTCGGCCATCAGGGCGGACAGACCGCGCCCCAGCCCACCCTTGCGCAACCTGTGATCAGCCACGGGCGTTTTCCTTTTTTCGGCGGGCCAGCAACTCGACCGCCAGCGCGCGATAGGCGGCGCTGCCCTTGGATGCCGGATCGTAGTGGATGACGGGCATCGCGTGCGAAGGCGATTCCGACACGCGGACGTTGCGGGGGATGACCGTATCGAACACGACGGCGCCAAGGGTGTTGCGGGCGTCCGCCTCGACCTGTTGCGACAGGTTGTTGCGGCTGTCGGACATGGTGAGGAGCACGCCCTCGATCCGCAGCGCCGGATTGGCGGATTGACGGACCTGGCGGATGGTCAGCATCAGCTGGGACAGCCCTTCCAGTGCATAGAATTCGGCCTGCAGAGGGACGATCACGGCCTCGGCAGCCACCATCGCATTGATCGTCAGCAGACCCAGTGCCGGGGGACAGTCGATCAGAACGATCCCGCTGGCATCCTTGAGGCTGTCGGCGAGCAGGTGAGTCCGCCGCGCGCGCCCCGCAATGTCGAGTTCGGCCGAGGAGAGATCGGCGGTCGCGGGCACGATCGACAGATTGGCGAGCGCAGTCGGCCGTGTCGCCGCCGCGATCGTGGTGTCGCCGGCAAGCAGATCATAGCTGCTGGGGCTTCGGTCACCACCGCCGATGCCCAGCCCGGTCGAGGCGTTGCCTTGAGGGTCGAGGTCGATGACGGTGACCGCCTGCCCGCGTTCGGCCAAGGCAGCGCCCAGGTTGATGGCGGTGGTGGTTTTTCCCACCCCGCCTTTCTGGTTCGCCACGGCGACGATGATGGCGTCACCCATGACGCGCGATCCGGGATATCTGCAGGATGGCCGCGCCAGGATCGGTCGTGCTGGGATGCGCAATCACGTCGAAACGCCAATGACGCCGGGCGACGTCGGTTTCCTGCTGCCAGTTGCGCCCCTTCATCAGCCAAGCCGTCCCGTCTTCCGCCAGATGCCGAACCAGATATGGCATGAGGCGGTCCAAAGGGGCAAGCGCGCGCGCGCTGACGTTGGCGGCGTGGGCGGGCGCATGCTGTTCGATGCGGGCAGCGACAGCCCTGCAGTTCTCGAGTTGCAGCTGACGGATGACCGTCCGAAGAAACGCAACCTTGCGGCTGTCGGCGTCGAGAAGGGTGACCGTCAGCGCGGGGTGGCAGATTGCGAGAACCATGCCGGGAAGGCCGCCGCCGCTGCCGAGGTCAAGCCAGGTGTCTGGAGTGTTCTGAACCATGCCCGCAAGTTGCCGGCTGTCGGCGATGTGGCGCGCCTCAAGATCGGCAAGGGTGGACGGCGAGACAAGATTGATGGCGGGATTCCACTTCCGCAGCAAGGCGGCGTAGGACGAAAGCCGCTCCGCTTCACGTGAAGCATTCATGCCGCCGCCCTGCGCCCTGCCCGGATCGTTGCGATCAGCAACGTCAAGGCGGCCGGGGTCATGCCCTCGATCCGCGCGGCCGCCGCCAAGCTCGCGGGGCGGGTCTGTTCCAGCTTTCCGGCGAGCTCCTTGGACAACCCGGCAATCGCCGCAAAGGGCAGATCATGGGGAATGGTCATCGCCTCGTGGCGCCTGAGCTCGGCAGCGTCCTGGCTCTGCCGCTCGGTGAACTGCCCGTACATCGCCTCGGCCCGCAGCCCGTCGAGTGTCTGGTCGTCGATGCCCGTGAGTTCATCGGCAAGCGGCGAAAGATCCAGGTCGGCCTGGCCCAGCAAAGCAAATACGCTTCGGCGCTGACCATCCTGTCGGACAAGAATACCCTTGGCGGCCAGCTCGGCCGGAGTGAACGCCACTGCCTCGGCCCTGGCGCGAGCCGTGGTGAACCGGCGCTGTCGTTCGGTAAAATGCGCCGCGCGGCCTGGACCCACGCAGCCGAGTTGCATACCCGCCGGCGTCATGCGCCGGTCGGCGTTGTCGATGCGCAGCGACAGGCGGAATTCGGCGCGCGAGGTGAACATCCGATACGGCTCGGTCACGCCGCGGGTCACCAGGTCATCGATCATCACGCCGATATAGCTTTCCGTACGACTGAAGATCGCGGGCGGCGCGCCTGACACCTGCCGCGCCGCGTTGATGCCGGCGACAAGACCCTGCGCCGCCGCCTCCTCGTATCCGGTCGTCCCGTTAACCTGACCGGCTAGATAGAGGCCCCGAACCTCGCGGGTTTCCAGCGTGGGATGCAGCGCGCGCGGATCGATATAGTCGTATTCCACCGCATAGCCCGGCTGCGCGATCCGCGCGTCTTCCAGTCCGCGGATGCTGCGGACATAGGCCAGCTGCACGTCTTCCGGCAATGAGGTCGAGATCCCGTTCGGATAGACCAGGTCGCTGTCCAGACCCTCGGGTTCGAGGAAGATCTGGTGGGACGTCTTGTCGGTAAACCGGACGATCTTGTCCTCGATCGACGGGCAATAGCGGGGTCCGGCGCCGGCGATGTGCCCACCATACATGGCGGACCGTGACAGGTTGCGGCGGATGATGTCGTGGGTGTCGGCGTTGGTGTGGGTGATCGCGCAGCTGACCTGCGGCACCGCGGGCCCATCCGACATCACCGACAACATCACGGGGTCGTCGTCACCCGGCTGCTGCGCCAACGCGTCCCAGTCGATGGTGCTGCGAATCAGCCGCGGCGGAGTGCCTGTCTTGAGACGGCCCATAGGCAAGCCAAGTCCCAGCAGCGCCGCAGCCAGTCCGCCGGATCGGTCCGCACCCCAGCGACCCGCGGGCCGCGCATTCTCGCCAATATGAATCTGTCCGTTAAGGAACGTGCCGGCGGTGATGATGACCACCGGCGCGCAAAGTTCCGGTCCTTGGCCCAGCGTCACGCCGCGCACGCTGCCGCCTTCTATCACCAGCTCGGAAGCCTCGCCAAGCACCAAGGTGATGCCGGTTGCAAGCGACAGTTCCCGCGCCGCTGCCGCACGGTACAAAGCACGATCTGCCTGTGCGCGCGGCCCCTGCACAGCCGGTCCCTTTCGGCGGTTCAGCAGGCGGAACTGTATGCCGGCGGCATCGCCCAGCCGCCCCATGACCCCGTCCAGCGCGTCGATTTCGCGCACAAGATGGCCCTTGCCCAAACCGCCGATGGCGGGGTTGCAGGACATGGTGCCTGCGTCATCTGCCCTCAGCGTGACCAGCGCGACCGCCGCGCCCATCCGGGCGGCGGCCGACGCTGCCTCCAGGCCCGCGTGACCCGCACCGATAACGATGACGTCGAACTGTTTCACGTGAAGCACCTATTTCCCGATGCAGAAGCTTGCGAACACATCGTCCAGATAATCATCTGGCGCGACTCGTCCAACCAGCTCCTCCAATCTTTGCGCGGCGGCACGGATCGCCTCGGCCAGTATCTCTGGCGGGGCGGACCGGGGCACATCCAGCGCCGCAGCAGCTGCGCCCAACGCCTCCGCCTGGCGGCGCCGGGCCACAAGCCCGGCACCCGCAACATGCGTCGCCAAGATGCCGCGCACCTTGTCCAACAACTCCACGACCCCCTCACCAGTCCACGCCGACACGTCGCCGCCGCCCAGGTCGCTGTGCGACCGCACCACCATATCGCCGTCCTGCCACAAGGTAGCGTCACGGCCACCATCGCGCGACAGGTGAATCCGCAGATCAGCCGCCTGCGCACGACCACGGGCGCGCGCCACGCCCATCCGCTCGACCTGATCGCCCGTCTCGCGCAGCCCGGCCGTATCAAGGAACGTCACCGCCAGCCCGGCTAGATCGCCATGCCACTCCAGCACATCCCGGGTGGTGCCTGCCGTGTCGCTGACCAAGGCCATCTCGCGCCCGGCGATACGGTTCAGCAGCGACGATTTGCCCGCGTTCGGTGGGCCGATGATCGCAACCTCGAAACCTTCCCTCAGCCGCTCGGCCGCCGGATAGCCGCGCAGCATCGCCCCGATGTCGTCGCGCACGGACGCCAGCAGGTCGAACGCCTCGCCGGGGACCTCCTCGGGAACCTCCTCGTCGGCAAAGTCCAGCGTCACCTCGACCAGCGCACCCGCGCGCACAAGACGCGCCCTGACGGTCCCGGCCCACCGGTCCAACGCCCCGCCTGCGACCTGCATCGCCTGACGCCGCTGGCTCTCGGTTTCGGCCGCCAGCAGATCCGCCAGCGCCTCGGCCGCGCTCAGCGTGATGCACCCGTTCAGAAATCCGCGCCGCGTGAACTCGCCCGCCTCGGCCAGCCGGGCGCCCCGCGTGCGCAGGGCGGACTGCAGCCTGCGCACAACCACCGGCGCACCGTGCAACTGGAACTCGACCACGTCCTCGCCGGTGAAACTTGCGCCGGCGTCGAACCGGATCACCAGCGCCTGGTCGATCACCTCTCCATCGCGCAGGCTGCGCAACTCGGCGCGCCGCGCCACCGGCAAGGCACCGGCCACCGCCTCGCCAATGGCGCGGGCGTCCGGTCCGCTCAGGCGGACGACGGATACCCCGCCGCGCCCGGGCGGCGTCGCCTCGGCAAAGATGGTGTCCATGCCACCCTCAGGCGTTCATCGACTCGAAGAAATCGGCGTTCGTCTTGGTCTGTTTCAGCTTGGAAATCAGGAACTCGACCGCGTCCGTCGTGCCCATCGGGTTCAGGATGCGCCGCAGCAGATAGGTCTTCTGCAGATCCTTCTGATCCACCAGCAGTTCCTCTTTCCGCGTTCCGGACTTCAGGATGTCCATCGCCGGGAAGACGCGCTTGTCGGCGACCTTGCGGTCCAGCACGATCTCGCTGTTGCCGGTGCCCTTGAACTCCTCGAAGATCACCTCGTCCATCCGCGACCCGGTGTCGATCAGCGCCGTGGCGATGATCGTCAGCGACCCGCCCTCCTCGATGTTGCGGGCCGCGCCAAAGAACCGCTTGGGCCGCTGCAGCGCATTGGCATCGACACCGCCGGTCAGAACCTTGCCCGACGACGGCACCACCGTGTTGAACGCCCGCCCCAGACGGGTGATCGAATCCAGCAGGATGACCACGTCGCGCTTGTGCTCGACCAGGCGCTTGGCCTTTTCGATCACCATCTCGCTGACGGCCACGTGCCGCGTCGCGGGCTCGTCAAAGGTCGAGCTGATGACCTCGCCCTTGACCGACCGCTGCATGTCGGTGACTTCTTCCGGCCGCTCGTCGATCAGCAGCACGATCAGATAGCACTCCGGGTGGTTCTTCTCGATCGAATGGGCGATGTTCTGCAACAGCACCGTCTTGCCGGTGCGCGGCGGGGCCACGATCAGCGACCGCTGTCCCTTGCCGATCGGCGCCACCAGGTCGATGATCCGGGCCGAGCGGTCCTTGACCGTCGGATCGTCGATTTCCATCCTGAACCGCTCGTCGGGATACAGCGGCGTCAAATTGTCAAAGGCGACCTTGTGCCGCGCCTTTTCGGGCGATTCAAAGTTGATCTTCTCGACCTTGGTCAAGGCGAAATAGCGCTCGGTCTCGCCCGGCGCGCGGATCACGCCCTCGACCGTGTCCCCGGTGCGCAGCGAATGCTGGCGGATCATGTCGGGGCTGACATAGATGTCGTCGGGGCCGGGCAGATAGTTCGCCTCGGGCGACCGCAGAAAGCCAAAGCCGTCCTGCACGACCTCCAGCACGCCGTCGCCGCCGATGTCGAACCCGTCTTCGGCATGTTCCTTCAGCAGCGAGAACATCATCTCGCCCTTGCGCATCGTCGAGGCGTTCTCGACCTCCCACTCTTCGGCCATCGCCAGCAGGTCCGCGGGGCTCTTGGCTTTCAGATCGGCCAGGTTGAGGCGTTCGTCGCTCATCGGGTCACCATGCGCCTTATCCGCGCCGGAACGGCGCCGTGGCGGAATCAGGGGTCGGAAGGAATCGCGCCGGACGGCACGCGACAGACCCAATAGCGACCTTGACGCTGCCGGTCAATGATGGCGCTGCCTCAGAACTTGACGATCACCGACGCGACGATGACGACCATCAGCAGCGTCGGCACCTCGTTCATCAGCCGATAGCTGCGTCCCGTGCCCCCCTCGCCCCGCGCCAGGCGCTTGCGCTCGATCATCAGCCAGTGGTGAAACAGCGTCATCCCGATCACGGCCGCGGCCTTGGTCCAGGGCCAGATCATCGACCAGTCGACGATCCCGGGCGTGAACACCAGCGCCAGTCCTGCGATCCATGTGGCGATCGACGCCGGACCCATGATGACGCGCAGCAGCTTCAACTCCATGATCCGAAAGCTCTCGACCGGTTCCGCCCCGGTTCCGCCGCGTTCGGCGTGATAGACGAACAGCCGGGGCAGATAGAACAGCCCCGCCATCCACGAGATCACGGCCATGACGTGGAACGCCTTGGTCCAGGGATACCATGCCGCCAGCAGATCAGTCATCGCGCCACCTCCTGCTTCTCTTTCTTAGATAAGGTAAAGAAAGGGAAGATGATGATGTTGGCCCTGTTGATGCGTGAATCCCGCGACCCGTCGCACGCTTGTCCACAACGATCCGGCCTGTGGACAAATCCGGGAAATTTTGAGAAGGCAATCCGTGAAGATGTTGAACGGAAAAGAATTAACCGTTCATTAACCAATGTGGATAACCGGCATGTTCCCCGGCCGGTGGATAGTTTCCGACCTGCTTGTCCTGTTGTGGAAGGAATCCGGGCGTTCCTGATTTGATCTCACGGGTTTTCCCCATCACCGCGATCCTGCCCGGCCAGCGCCCGTTCTTCCCCCCGACGATCCCCTGCCGCCCCGGCGATCTGTCCACAGCCCTGTCCCCACCCAGGCCACTTTCCCCTGCGAGCGGCGCGGGCTAACCTTGCGCCGATCACCCCGGACCCCGCCATGACAGACCTGCAACAGCCAGCCGATCCCGCACCGCCACCGGCGCAGATCCCCCTTGCGGGCGTCATCGGCTGGCCGGTCGCGCATTCCCGCTCGCCGCGGCTGCACGGCCATTGGCTGGCGCGGCATGGCCTGGCGGGGCACTATGTCCCGCTGCCGGTCGCGCCCGAGGATCTGGCCCAGGTGCTGCATACGCTGCCGCGCGCGGGGTTCGTCGGGCTGAACGTCACGATCCCGCACAAACAGGCGGCGCTGGCGCTGGCCGACAGCGTAACCGACCGCGCTGCGCTGATCGGGGCGGCCAACACGCTGGTCTTTCGGCCAGACGGCAAGATTCACGCCGACAACACGGACGGTTACGGCTTTGTCGCCAATCTGCGGCAGATGGCCCCCGGCTGGGCGCCCGAGGCGGGTGCGGCCGCCGTGATCGGCGCGGGGGGCGCCGCGCGGGCGGTCGTCGCCTCGCTTTTGGAATGCGGCGTGCCGGAACTGCGCATCGCCAACCGGACCCGCATCCGGGCCGACCAGATCAGGGCCGAATTCGGCGCGCGGGTCGTCGTCTATGACTGGGCGCAGGTCGGCAACATGCTGGAAGGTGCGACCACCGTCGTCAACGCCACCTCGCTGGGGATGGACGGCAAGCAGCCGCTGCGCATCCCGTTCGAGGCCCTGGCCCCCGGCGCGCTGGCCACCGACCTCGTCTATACCCCGCTCGACACGCCCTTCCTGCGCGAGGCCCGCGCGCGGGGATGCGAGACGGTGGACGGCCTCGGCATGCTGCTGCACCAGGCCGCACCGGGGTTCGAACGCTGGTTCGGCGTGCGCCCGCAGGTGGACGACGAATTGCGCCGGGTCGTCCTCGCATGAGCTTTCGGCTGGGACTGACCGGCGGCATCGGCATGGGCAAGACCACGACCGCACGGCTGTTCGCGGACCGCGGCCACCCGGTATGGGATGCCGACGCGGCCGTGCATCGGCTTTACGCGCCGGGCGGCGCGGCGGTCGGCCCGGTTCACGCTGCCTTTCCCGCGGCGCTGGCGGATGGCGCCATCGACCGCGCCGCGTTGAAAGCGGCGCTGGCCGTGGACCCGCAGGCGCTGGCGCGGCTGGAATCCATCGTCCACCCGCTGGTCGCCGCCGACCGCGCGGCCTTTGTGGCCCGTCATGCCGATGCGGCGCTGGTCGTGCTGGACATCCCCCTGCTGTTCGAAACGGGCGCGGACGCCCTCATGGACGGCACCGCCGTCGTGTCGGCCCCGCCCGATATCCAGCGCGCCCGCGTGCTGGCCCGCCCCGGCATGACGGCCGACATGCTGGACCTCATCCTGTCGCGCCAGATGCCCGACGCCGCCAAGCGCGCCCGCGCCACCTGGGTCATCCCGACCGACACCCCGGCCCGCGCCGGCGCGGCGGTGGATGCGATCCGCGCCGAAATCCTGGGACAAGCCGATGCGTGAAATCGTTCTGGACACCGAAACCACCGGCCTCGACCCCGACCGCGGCGACCGCATCGTCGAAATCGGCGCGGTCGAGCTGTTGAACCACCTGCCCACCGGCCGGCATTTCCACGTCTATATCAACCCCGACCGCGACATGCCGGCCGAGGCGCTGGCGGTCCACGGCCTGACGTCCGAGTTCCTGCGCGACAAGCCCAGGTTTCACGAAATCTGCAGCGACTTCAATGCGTTCATCGGAACCGACGCGCGGATCATCATCCACAACGCGTCCTTCGACATGCGCTTTCTGAACGCCGAACTGCGCCGCTGCGGCCAGCCCCTTCTGCCGCAGCCCCGCGCGTTGGACACGCTGGCGATGGCGCGGGAAAAGTTCCCCGGCGCGCCGGTCACGCTGGACGCCTTGTGCCGGCGGTTCGGCGTCGACAACTCGGGGCGGACGCTGCACGGCGCGCTTTTGGACAGCGAGCTGCTGGCCGAGGTCTATCTGGAACTGATCGGCGGCCGCCAGCCGGATCTGGTGCTGGTCGCGCCCACGCGCGGACCGGTGGGCGGCGCCGCGACCGACCTGCGCCCCCGCGCGCCCCGGCCCGTGCCGCTGCCCCCGCGCCTGACCGCGGCCGAGGCGCAGGCCCACGCGGCTCTTGTCGCCCGGCTGGGGGCGAACGCGGTCTGGCTGCGCTATGCGGCCGCGGGGGGCTGAACCGGCGCGGTTGCCTGCCGCCGCGCCGCAAGGCATGGTCGCGCCATGACCGGCGTGTTCAGCGATATCTGGCAGTTCATCCTGTCCGTGATGGAACGGATGGACAAGATCCACATGGGCCTGATCGCCGCCGGCGTCGCGTTCTATGCGATGTTCGCGGTGTTTCCCGGCCTTGCCGCGATCATCGCGTTGTGGGGCCTGTGGTTCGACCCGGCGATCATCCAGGACTATGACCGGTATGTGGATGAGTTCATCCCACGCCAGGCGGCCGAGATCCTGCACGCGCAGATCGACGCGCTGACCTCGGGCGGGCGGACGCAGCTGGGCTGGACCTCGGCCATCTCGTTCCTGATCGCCACGGTGGCCGCGCGCGCGGGCGTCGATGCGCTGGTGCGGGGCCTGAACGCGGCTTATGGGGTGCGGTCCCATTCGACGCTGGCGGGCTTTATCCTGGCCTATGGCCTGACGCTGGCCATCGTCGGCGTGGTGCTGATGGGGCTGACGACCATCGTCATCGTGCCGCTGGCCTTCAACTTCATGCAGGCGGGGCCGCTGCGGGCGTGGCTGGTCAGCTCGGTCCCGTGGGGGGCGATGTTCCTGATCGTCATCATCGCCATCGGCATCCTTTACCGCTATGGCCCGAACGTCAAAACCCCGCCGACGCCCATCTTTACCTGGGGGGCGCTGTTCGCCGCCGTCGCCTGGGGCCTCGCGTCGCTGGCGTTTTCGGCCTATCTGACCAGCTTCAACAGCTATAACCGGATCTACGGGTCCATCGGGGCGGTCGTCGCGCTGCTGATGTGGTTCTATCTGGCCGGGTTCTCGGTCATGCTGGGCGCGCTGATGAACGTCGAGCTGAGCCGAAGGCGCCGCATCGCGCAGGCCCGCAAGGCCCGCGACCTGGCCCGGCAGATGGCGGCCGACAAGGCCGCCGCCGCCACGCAGGGCGCCGCCGACTGACCGGCCCCTTGCGTTGTCTTGCACATGCCGGTCCCCGCTGGCAGGGTCCGCCGCAAGCGGCTGAACCGGCGCAGGAAAGACATCATGGACACGCGCGATTTGGGCGGGCTGACCGTCACCGAGATCTGCCTCGGCACGATGACCTTCGGCCACGACACAGACCGGGCCGCCGCATTCGCCCAGATGGACCGGGCGCTGGATGCGGGCATCACCTTCTGGGACACGGCCGAGATGTATCCCGTGAACCCCGCCACCGCCGAGGCTTACGGCCTGACGGAAACGATCATCGGCGAATACCTCGCCAGCCGCGGCGCGCGCGGCCGCGTGCAGATTGCGACCAAGGCCAGCGGCAAGGGCGGTGGCGGCCGCTTCAGCCGCGGCAATGCCGGGTTCGGTGCGGATGCCGTCGCCCAGGCCGTCGATGGCTCGCTGCGGCGGCTGGGCACCGACCGGATCGACCTTTACCAGCTGCACTGGCCCGAGCGCGGGTCGTATGCCTTTCGACAGAACTGGCGCTTTGACCCGCGCGGCACCCCGGCCGCCAGGGTGCGCGACCACATGGACGGCGTGCTGACGTCGCTGCGCGATCTGGTCGCGGCGGGCAAGGTCGGCCGGTTCGGCCTGTCGAACGAGACCGCCTGGGGCATGATGCAGTGGATGGCCGCGGCCGAACGCACCGGCGGCCCCGCCCCGGTGTCGATTCAGAACGAATACTCCGCGCTGTGCCGGCTATACGACACCGACCTGGCCGAACTGGGCGAGAAAGAGGGGATCACCCTTCTGGCCTATTCGCCGCTGGCGGCGGGGCTGCTCAGCGGGAAATACGCCGGCGGCGCGACGCCCGCGTCCAGCCGCGCGGCGGGCGACGTGACGCATGGCGGGCCGGGCGACCTGGGCGGGCGGCGCACCGCGAATGCCGCGGCGGCGGTCGATGCGTGGCTGCGGCTGGCGGGCGAGCTGGGCCACGATCCGGTGCAGATGGCCATCGCCTTTGTCCGCCAGCGCCCGTTCCCGGCGATCCCGATCATCGGCGCCACGACCCCGGCGCAGCTGGATCACCTGATCGCCGGGCTGACGCTGCGGCTTGACCGCGGCGCGCTGGCGGCGATCGACCGCTTTCACCGCGACCACCCGCTGCCCTACTGACGCAGCGGCGCGGGTGACGGGCGGCGGCCCGCCTGCCATCATCGCGGCGATCACGAAGGAAACCCCATGCTGCCGCCCATCCTGCAGAACCTGCGCATCCCCGTCGTCGCCTCGCCCATGTTCATCGTGTCCGGCCCCGAACTGGTCATCGCCCAGTGCAAGGCCGGCATCGTCGGCAGCTTTCCGGCGCTGAACGCCCGCGAAAAGGACGGCGAGGCACCGCTGCTGGACGTCTGGCTGACCCGCATCGCCGAGGAACTGGACCGCCACAACCAGGCCAACCCCGACCGGCCCGCCGCGCCCTTCGCGGTGAACCAGATCGTCCACCGCTCGAACGCCCGGCTGGACCGCGACATCGAGATCTGCCACCGCCACCGCGTCCCGATCTGGATCACCTCGCTTGGCGCCCGCCCCGAGGTGAACGCCGCCGCCCATGACTGCGGCGGCATCGCGCTGCACGACATCATCAACGCGACATTCGCCCGCAAGGCGCTGGACAAGGGCGCCGACGGGCTGATCGCGGTCGCCGCGGGCGCGGGCGGCCACGCGGGCAGCCAAAGCCCCTTTGCCCTGATCCAGGAAATCCGCGAGTTCTTCGACGGCCCGCTGCTGCTGTCGGGCGCCATCGCCACCGGCCGCGCGGTGCTGGCCGCGCAGGCGATGGGGGCGGATCTCGCCTATGTCGGCAGCCCCTTCATCGCCACGGCCGAGGCGAACGCGCCCCCTGGCTACAAGCAGATGATCGTGGACAGCGGGGCCGAGGACATCGTGAACTCGTCGCTGTTCACCGGCATCCACGGCAATTATCTGAAACCCTCGATCCGGGCGGCGGGCATGGACCCGGACGCGCTGGACCACGCCGACGCCAGCACGATGGATTTCGGCAAGGCCCCCGGCAAGGCCAAGGCATGGAGCCAGATCTGGGGATCGGGCCAGGGCATCGGCGCGGTCAAGGACATCGTCCCCGCGGGCGCGCTGGTGGATCGGCTGACCCGCGAATACGGCGACGCGAAACAGGCGCTCTGCGCAGGCTGACCCGCGGTGGCCGGCGACACTCCAGCGGGCCGTCCCGCCCATCCCACGCTGCGCCAGGCGGTGCCGGTCTGGGGCCGCATCGCGGCGCTGTCCTTTGGCGGGCCGGCGGGCCAGATCGCCGTCATGCACCGCATCCTGGTCGAGGAGCGCCGCTGGCTGGGCGACGACCGTTTCCTGCATGCCCTGAATTTCTGCATGCTGCTGCCCGGCCCCGAGGCGATGCAGCTGGCCACCTATGTCGGCTGGCTGATGCACGGGGTGCGGGGCGCGCTGGTCGCGGGCGGGTTGTTCGTCCTGCCCGGCGCACTGTCGATCCTGGCGCTGTCGATCGTCTATGCGCTGTGGGGCGGCGTCGGCATCGTCGCGGGCCTGTTCTTCGGGCTCAAGGCGGCGGTGCTGGCGATCGTGGTTCAGGCGGTGGTGCGCATCGGCCGCCGGGCGCTGAAGACGCCGGCGCTGCGCGCCATCGCCGCGGCCAGCTTTCTGGCCATCGCGGCCCTTGGGGTGCCGTTTCCAGTGATCGTGGCGGCGGCCGCGCTGGTGGGGTGGCTGGGCCAGCGTGCCCGCGTTCCGGGGCTGACCGGCACCGATGGCGGGCATGGTCCCGCGGGCAGCCATGTTCCCGACGCGGGCACCGTGCTGGGCACCGCCCCGCCGCCGGCGACGGCGGGCGCATTGCGCGCCGGCGGCGTCGCGCTGGCGCTGTGGCTGGCGCCGGTGGCGGCGCTGTGGCTGGCGATGCCGGACAGCGTCTTCAGTCACATCGCGCTGTTCTTTTCCCAGCTGGCCGTGGTGACCTTCGGCGGCGCCTATGCGGTGCTGGCCTATGTCGCGCAAGAGGCGGTGACGCGGTTCGGCTGGCTTGCCCCCGGCGAGATGCTGGACGGGCTGGGCCTGGCCGAGACGACGCCGGGGCCGCTGATCATGGTGGTGCAGTTCGTGGGCTTTCTGGCCGCGTTCCGCGAGGCCGGCGGCATCGGCGCGGGCATCGCGGGCGCGGCGCTGACCACATGGGTCACCTTTGCGCCGTGCTTTGCGTGGATCTTTCTCGGCGCGCCCTTCATCGAACGGCTGCGCCGCAACCGGGCGCTGGCCGCGGCGCTGTCGGCGGTGACGGCCGCGGTGGTGGGCGTGATCCTGAACCTTGCGGTCTGGTTCGGCTGGCACTTCGTCGTCCCCGGCGGCGTCCTCGACGCGTGGGCCGCGGCGCTGTCGGCGCTGGCGCTGGCACTGGTGTTCGGCCTGCGCTGGGGTGTCGTGCCGGTAATGGGATGCTGTGCCCTGACAGGGCTGGCGCTGCGGCTGGCGGGCTGGGGCTAGGCGGTCACGACAGATCCAGCGCCGCCCCGTCCTTCAGCGTGCGCAGCACGATCTCTGACCGCACCTGCGCCACCTGCGGATGCGGCAGCAGCCGTTCGTGGATGAATCCCGCGAAATCGGCCAGGTCGCGGCAGCGCAGGTCCAGCACGTAATCGGCATCCCCCGACACCGAGAACGCCGACTGCACCTGCGGCGCGCTGTCCAGGAACCGGGCAAACGCGCCCTCGCGGTCTTGGCCGTGGCTGCGCAGGTTGACCCGGACGATGGCGCGGATGCCGAACCCCAGCGCCTGCGCGTCCAGCCGCGCCGCATAGCCGCTGATGATGCCCGCCGCCTCAAGCGCGGCGCGGCGGCGGGCGCACTGGCTGGGCGACAGGTGAACCACCTCGGACAGGGCGGCGGCAGTCATCGCCCCGTCGCGCTGCAACGCGGCAAGAATCGCACGATCAAAGCGGTCCAGCGTCACATTCGTCACCATGCCCCACTCGACGCGAAAATCGCGCATCTGGCAACCCGCAGCCGCGTCAACTCGCACACCTCGCGCAGGCCGGATGCGACACACTGTCGCAGACATTGACAGGAGCTTTCGCATGGGACCGTTTCCGCACGACGCCGCACCGGCACAGATCGACGCCGCCAATCCGGCCGGCACCGACGGGTTCGAGTTCGTCGAGTTCGCCCACCCCGACCCGTCGGTGCTGGACCGTTTGTTCCGGCAGATGGGCTTTGCCCCCGTCGCCCGCCACAAGACCAAGGCCGTCACCCTGTATCGGCAGGGCGACATCAACTATCTGCTGAACGCCGAACCGGGCAGCCACGCGGCGGGCTTTGTCGCCGAACACGGGCCGTGCGCCCCCGCAATGGCGTGGCGCGTGGTGGACGCGCAGCACGCCCTGCGCCGGGCGGTCGAACTGGGCGCGACCGAATACCGCGGCGCCAAGTCCATCGACGTGCCGGCGGTCATCGGCATCGGCGGCTCGCTGCTGTATTTCGTGGACACCTACGGCAGCAAGGGCAGCGCCTATGAGGTCGATTTCGACTGGCTGGGCGAACGCGATCCGCGCCCCCAGGGCGTCGGCTTCTACTACATCGACCACCTGACCCACAACGTGATCCGCGGCAACATGGACACGTGGTATCGGTTCTATCACGACACCTTCAATTTCCGCGAGATCAGGTATTTCGACATCAAGGGCAAGCAGACCGGGCTGACCAGCCGGGCGCTGACCAGTCCCGACGGCAAGATCCGCATCCCGATCAACGAATCCACCGACGAGCACAGCCAGATCGAGGAATACCTGCGCGAATACAAGGGCGAGGGCATCCAGCACATCGCGGTTGCGACAAACGACATCTATGCCGCGACCGACGCCATCGCCGCGCTGGGGGTCGAGTTCATGCCCGCGCCGCCCGACACCTATTACGAGATGTCGCACAAGCGCGTGCCCGGCCACGACGAGCCGATGGACCGGATGATGCGCAACGGCATCCTGATCGACGGCGAGGGCGTCGTCGGCGGCGGCGAGACGCGCATCCTGCTGCAGGTGTTTTCCAAGACCGTGATCGGCCCGATCTTTTTCGAGTTCATCCAGCGCAAGGGCGACGACGGCTTTGGCGAGGGCAACTTCCGCGCGCTCTTCGAATCCATCGAAGAGGATCAGGTCCGCCGCGGCGTGCTGCCCGCGGCCGAATGACGGTGGCGTGGCGCGACTATCGCAGCGCGCCCGCGCCGGGCACGCCGGTCTGCGCCGTGCCCGGTGCGGGGGCGGTCGCCTGCGTCCGGCTGTCCGGCGCGCAAGGGGTATTCCCGATGATCGTGGTGGGCGTGGCCGACGGGGTGCGGGCGTGGGTCAACGCCTGCCCGCACCAGTATCTGCCGCTTGATTACCGCAGCGCGTCGATCCTGTCGGCGGACGGCGCGCGGCTGATGTGCAGCGCCCACGGCGCGCAGTTCGATGCCGCGACCGGCTGCGGCGTGGCGGGCGAAGGCGTCGGCTGCGCGCTGGACCCCGTGCCCGTGGCAGTGATCGACGGCAGGGTCGTCATCGCCGGTTGATCCGGCCCCGTCGCGCCGCCTCGACCGCCTTCCGGCCTGTTTCCAATCCGCTGGGCCGCGACGGCGCTTGCCCGCGCTGGCGTCAGTTCGCGGCCAGCCGCGCGCCCGCGCCGGCGCGATACCAGTCGCGGATCGCCTGCCGCTCGGCAGGTTCGATGAAACTGACGTTGGCAGGCGGCATGGCGTCGGTCAGCCCCGCCTGGACGAATATCTCGTGCGCGGCGCGCGCGATCTCGTCCGGCGTTTCCAGGTGCAGCCCCTTGGGCGCGGTCCCGATGCCATCCCACCCCGGCTCCGCCGCGTGGCACATCGAACAGCGCCCCATGACGATGCCCGCCACCTCGTCGAACCCGGCCGCGTCGGCAAATCGCTGCGCCTGCGCCGGCAGGGCGGCGGTCTCGTCCTCGGGCGCGCCCTGGGTTCCCGCCGCCGACAGCCACACGCAGGCCGCAAACAGCGCCGCCGTCACCCCCCAGGTCCACCACGGCCAGCCCTTGCGGGCGTGCTTGGTGTTGAAGAAATGCCGGATCGTCACCCCCATCAGGAACACCAGCCCCGCGATCACCCAGTTCCAGCGCGTCGCGAACACCAGCGGATAGTGGTTCGATAGCATCAGGAACACGACCGGCAGGGTCAGATAGTTGTTGTGGGTGGACCGCAGCTTGGCGATCTTGCCGTATTTCGGATCGGGCGCGCGCCCGGCTTTCAGGTCGGCGACCACGATCCGCTGGTTCGGCATGATGATCAGGAACACGTTGGCGGTCATGATCGTCGCCGTGAACGCCCCCAGATGCAGCATCGTGGCGCGCCCCGTGAACACCTGGTCATAGGCCCAGCCCATCGTCAGCAGCACCGCGAACAGGATCAGCATCAGCAGCGTGGGCCGCGCCGACAGCCCCGACTTGCACAGCCGGTCATAGACCAGCCAGCCCACCGTCAGCGACGCGGCGGAAATCAGGATCGCCGCCCATTTGCTCAGCTCGACCTTGGCCGGGTCGATCAGGAACAGCTCGGCCCCCGCCCAATAGGTGACGGCCAGCAGCGCCGCGCCCGACAGCCAGGTGGAGTAGCTCTCCCATTTGAACCAGGTCAGATGCTCGGGCATGGCGGCCGGGGCCACCAGATACTTGCGGATGTGATAGAACCCGCCGCCGTGGACCTGCCATTCCTCGCCGTGCGCGCCGGGGGGCAGGTCGGGCGCCTTTTGCAGGCTGAGGTCAAGCGCGATGAAATAGAACGACGACCCGATCCACGCGATCGCCGTCACCACATGCAGCCAGCGGACGCCCGCCGACAGCCATTCCCACAGGATCGGGTCCATCAGCTGCCCCGATACGTCGAATAGCCGTGCGGCGCGATCAGCAGCGGGACGTGATAATGATCCTCCTCGGCCAGGCCAAAGCGGATCGGCACCTCGTCCAGGAACCGCGGCCCGGCGGCGTCCACGCCCTCGGCGTCCAGCCACGCGCCGACGTGGAACACCAGCTCGTACCGGCCCGTGGCAAAGCTCTCGGCCGGCAGGATCGGGGCGTCGGTGCGCCCGTCGCGGTTGGTCAGCATCTCGGCCAGCCGCTCGCGCCCGCCCGGCGTGCCGGGGTCCAGCCGGAACAGTTCGATCCGCATCCCGCTGGCGGGGCGTCCGCCGGCGGTGTCCAGAACATGGGTCGTCAGGTAACCGGCCATGTCGTTTCCTTCCCTCAATGCGCGTCGGCGGCGGCGCCCGCGCGGCGCAGCTCATCCTCGTCCACCGGGCGCGCGCCGTTGAAATACCAGTTCAACGCGACCGCCGCGACCGCCGCCAGCAAAATGCCCGAATGGCTGAGAACCTTGGTCGCCTGCGGCAGCCACTGGTCAAAGTCGTTGGCGATCATCGGGATCATGCCGAACCCCAGCGACACCGCGACGATGAACAGGTTGTGCCGGCCCGAGGTGAAATCGACCCGCGCCAGGATGCGGATGCCGGTCGCCGCCACCATGCCGAACATGACCAGCCCGGCGCCGCCCAGGACGACCGTGGGCAGCGCCTCGACCAGCGCGCCCATCTTGGGGATCAGCCCCAGCACCACCATGATGACCCCGCCCACGACGCACACGAACCGCGACCGGACCCCGGTGACGCCGACCAGCCCGACGTTCTGGCTGAACGAGGTATAGGGAAAGGTGTTGAAGATGCCGCCCAGCAGCGTGCCGACCCCGTCCGCGCGCAGCCCGGCGGCCAGCGCGGGCTGCGTCACCTTGCGCCCGACGATGTCGCCAAGCGCCAGGAACATGCCGGTCGATTCGATCATCACCACCAGCATGACCAGCGACATGGTGACGATCATCACCGGATCGAACGTCGGCATCCCGAAATGGAACGGCGCGATCGGCGCGAACCACGCGGCCGAGGCGACCTTTTCGAAATGCATCAGCCCCATCGCCGCGGCCACCACGCCGCCCACCACGATGCCGATCAGCACCGCGATGTTGGACAGGAACCCGCGCGCGAACCGCGCCACCAGCAGGATCACCGCCAGCACGACCAGCGCCACCCCGATGTTGCCGGGCGCCGCATACAGCGGGTTGGGCACGGTGGGCGCCAGCCGCAGACCGTCCGGCACGGTTCCGGTGGCGATCTGCGCGTCCAGCCAGGCCTGCATCGCCGGATCGACGATCCGGGGCGCGGTCGGCCCCTGCTGCAGGCCGAAGATCCAGTTGATGCCGACCGGCATCAGCGAGATCCCGATGGTCAGGATCACCGTCCCGGTGACGACCGGCGGGAAGAACCGCAGCATCCGGCTGACCAGCGGCGCGATCAGGATGCCCACGATCCCCGCCCCGATGACCGCGCCGAACAGCGCCCGCGCGCCGTCCGGTCCGGGCGTGGCGTTGGCGATGGCGACCATCGGGCCGACGGCGGCGAAGGTCACGCCCATCATCACCGGCAGGCGGATGCCCAGCCAGGCCCCCACGCCCATCGACTGGATGATCGAGGCGATGCCGCAGACGAACAGGTCGGCCGAGATCAGGAACGCCACATCCTCGGGCGGCAGTTTCAGCGCGCGGCCGACGATCAGCGGCACCGCGATGGCGCCGGCATACATCACCAGCACATGCTGCAGCCCCAGCGCGAACATGCGCGGGGCTGGCAGCACCTCGTCCACGGCATCGCGGGCCGGCATTGCCCCCGCGTGGGTCGTTGATTGCATGGTCCCTGTCCTTGCGTGTCGGTTTTGCCTGTGATGATGGTCCATCGGAACGGGCGCGCAATAGGCCTGATCCGCCTTTCCACAGGGTGGAACCCGATTGCGCCGCCGCTTGCGATGGACCAGCCTCAGACCCGATGACCTGCCCGCCCCCCGATACGCCGCCGGACACGCCCGCCGAACCCGCCGCCCAGCCCTCGCGCCGCCCCGGCCGTCCGCGCCGCAGCGAGGCGCCCGCGGGCGCCCGCGTGGTGGACCGCGCGCTGGATGCGCTGGCCGCGCTGGCGGAATCCGAGGGGCTGACCCTCAGCGAGCTGGCCGCGCGGCTGGGCCTGCCGATCTCCACGATGCACCGGCTGCTGGTGCCGCTGGCGGCGCGCAGGCTGGCGGAATCGGACCCCGCCACCGGGCGCTGGGCGGTCGGGCCGGGCGCGTTCCGTCTGGGCGCGGCGTTCCTGCGCCGGGGCGGGCTGGCCGACCGCGCCCAGCCGCATCTGCGCGCGCTGGCCGCCGCCAGCGGCGAGACCGCGGCGCTGGCGGTGCCGGACGGCGACGGCGCGCTGGTGGTGGCGCAGGTCGAATCCCACGCCGCGCTGCGGGTCAGCCTGACACCGGGCACGCGCCTGCCGCTGCACGCCAGCGCGGCCGGAAAGGCGCTGATCGCGCATCTGCCGCTGGAACGGGCGCGCGACCTGCTGGGGCGCGGGTCGCTGCCGGCGCTGACGGCGCGGACGATGACCGATCAGGGCGAACTGACCGCCGATCTGGCGACGCTGCGCCATCGCGGCGTGCTGACCGACCTTGGCGAATCGGCGGACGGTCAGGCGGCGCTGGCGGCCCCGGTGTTTTCCGGCATCGGCGATCCGGTCGCGGCGCTGACGCTGGCCGGACCCGCCGCCCGGCTGGACGGCCCCCGGATCGAGGCGCTGGCCCCGGTGTTGGCGCGGGCGGCGCGCGACCTTGGCGCGGCGATGGGCGGGCGGGCCTGACCGCTCAGGCCGGTTGCGCCGCGACCTGTTTGGGGGGGCGGTTGCCGGTCAGGCGGCGCACGGCGACATAGAACCCCGGCACGAAGAAAATCCCAAGGAAGGTCGCGGCCATCATCCCGCCCATCACCCCGATCCCGATCGAGTTCTGTGCGGCCGCCCCCGCGCCGGTGGCGATCGCCAGCGGCAGCACGCCCAGGATGAACGCCAGCGAGGTCATCAGGATCGGCCGCAGCCGCAGGCGCGCCGCCTCGACCGCGGCATCGGCGGGCGTGCGGCCGCGGGTTTCCAGGTCGCGGGCGAACTCGACGATCAGGATCGCGTTCTTGGCGGCCAGCCCGATGGTCGTGAGGATCCCCACCTTGAAATAGACGTCGTTCGACTGCCCGAAGATCAGCGCCGCCAGCACTGCGCCCAGAATGCCGACCGGCACCGACAGGATGACGGAAAACGGCACCGACCAGCTTTCATACAGCGCCGCCAGCGACAGGAACACGACCAGCGCCGACAGCGCATACAGATAGGGCGCCTGATTGCCCGACTGGCGTTCCTGATAGCTCAGCCCCGTCCACGCCACGCCAAAGCCGCCCGGCAGCTGCGTCACCAGCTCTTCCATCGCGTCCATCGCCTGACCGGAACTGAACCCCTCGGCCTCGGACCCCGACAGGGAAATGGCGTTCGTCCCCTCGAACCGCGCAAGGCGCGGCGAGACGGGCACCCACCGGGCCGACATGAAGGCGGAAAACGGCACCATCTCGCCCGAGGCGTTGCGCGCATACCACGCCTCGAGATCCTCGGGCTGCATGCGGAAGGCGGCGGCGCTCTGCACGATGACCGGGCGCAGCGTGTTGCCAAGGGCAAAGTCGTTGACCTCGCGTCCGGCAAAGATCGTGGACAGCATCCCGTTCACGTCCGACAGGCTCAGCCCCGCCGCCTCGGCGCGCTGGGTGTCGATGTCCAGCCGCAGGGCGGCGTCATCCTCGTCGCCGCGGCCCTGCACGTTGGTCAGGCGCGGGTCGGATTCGGCCGCCAGTTCGACGCTTTTGGCGGCCTCGCGCAGCGCGGCAAGGCCCTGGTTCGACTGGTCGATGATGAACATCTCGAACCCGGCCGAGTTGCCAAGGCCCTGGATCGGCGGCGGCTGGACAAAGCTGACCCGGCCGGCGCGGTGGTCGCGGAACCGGTCGTTCGCCCGCTGGGTGATCGCCGATGCCGACTGGTCGGGGTTGGGGCGTTCGTCGAAATCCTTCAGCCGCACGAACAGCGTCGCGCGGCCCTGCCCGGTGCCGGAAAAGCCGAAGCCAAGCGCGCCGAAGGTGGACGCGACGGCGGATTCCCCGGTCAGCATGAACTGCTCGACCTCTTGCACCACGGCCAGCGTCTGCTGGGTGGTCGAGCCTTCGGAGAGGTTGATCTGGGCCATCAGCACGCCCTGGTCCTCGGTCGGAAGGAAGGTGGATTCCATCCGCGTGAACAGCGCCCAGACCCCGGCCGAGATCGCCGCCAGCAGCACCAGCACCACGAACGGATGCCGCACGATCCGCGCCACGGCGCGGGCATAGCGTTCGGTCAGCCAGTCGAACCCGGTGTTGAACCAGCGCGCGGGCGCGAACCGCGCCGGCCCGTGGCCCGGGCGCAGCAGCGCCGCGGTCTGCGACGGCGTCAGGATCAGCGCGGCGGCCAGCGACAGCATCATGGCGCTGATGATGGTGACGGAAAACTGGCGGTAAACGACGCCGGTGGACCCGGCCATGAAGGCCATCGGCAGGAATACCGCCGACAGCACCACCGCGATGCCGATCAGCGCGCCGGTGATCTGGCGCATGGATTTCTCGGTCGCCTCGACGGGGCCGATATGCTCCTCGGCCATGACGCGCTCGACGTTCTCGACCACGACGATGGCGTCATCGACCAGCAGGCCGATGGCCAGCACCATCGCGAACATGGTCAGCGTGTTGATCGAATAGCCCATCACCGCCAGCACGCCGAAGGTGCCCAGCAGCACCACCGGCACCACGACGACGGGGATGATCGTCGCGCGCCAGTTCTGCAGGAAGATCAGGATGACGGCGATGACCAGCGCGATGGCCTCGATCAGCGTGTGATAGACCTTTTCGATCGAGCGTTCGACAAAGGGCGAGGTGTCGTAGGCCACATACAGGTCCACGCCCTCGGGCAGGGCCGGGCGCAGGCTGTCCAGCACCGCGCGCACGCCCGCGGCGGTGTCCACGGCGTTTGCGCCCGTCTCGAGGTTGACCCCGAACCCGGCCGCGTTGTTGCCGTTCAGCCGCGAGCCGCTGCCATAGGACTGCTGCCCGATCTCGATCTCGGCCACGTCGCCCAGCCAGACGGACGACCCGTCGGCGCCGGTGCGCAGCAGGATGTTGCGGAAATCCTCGACGCTGGTCAGCTGACTTTGCGCGGTGATCGTGGCGGTGAACTGCTGGCCTTGCGTCACCGGCTGGCTGCCCAGCGACCCGACCGAGACGGTGGCGTTCTGTTCGGCCACCGCCGCCGTGATGTCGGACGGGGTCAGCTGGTATTGCGCCAGCCGCAGCGGGTCCAGCCAGATCCGCATCGCATAGCCGGACCCGAAGATGTTGATGCCGCCCACCCCGTCCACGCGCTTGACCGGGCCTTCGACGACCTCTTCCAGCAAATTGCCCAGCTCGACCGTCTGATAGCGGCCGTCCATCGACGCGACCGCCCCCACCATCAGGATCGACGAGGTCGAGCGCGTCACCGACACGCCCTGGTTCTGCACCTGCGTCGGCAGCCGCGATTCGACGCTGCGGACCTTGGACTGCACGTCGTTCAGCGCGTCTGTCGGCTCGACGCTGTCGTCGAAGGTCAGGGTCAGCGACGACCGCCCCTGCGAGGAACTGGATTCGAAATAGATCAGCCCGTCGATGCCGGTCAGCGTGTCCTCGATCTGGGTGGTGACCGAGTTCTGCACCGCCTCGGCGGTGGCGCCGGGATAGCTGGCCGAGATGCGGACCGTGGTCGGCGCGATGTCGGGATACTGCGACACCGGCAGACCCAGCACCGACCAGATCCCCGCCAGCATCGTGACGATGGCCAGCACCCAGGCAAAGACCGGGCGGTGGATGAAATATTGCGCCATCAGTTCGCCGCGGTCGGCCCGGCCCCGGCAGGGCGGGCGGGCGCGGCGGCGGCGCTGACCTCGGCCGGGGGCGGCGCCACGCCCGCCGGTGCGGAGGCCGCGCCCGCCTGTGCGGGGGGCGTGTCGGCGCCAGCGGCGGCGGCCCCGATCTCGCGCACCACGCCCTGGGCGTCGATCTCGACCGGGACGGGCGTCACCTCGGCCCCGTCGCGCAGGTTGGTCAGCCCGTCCAGCACCAGCGCGTCGCCGGCCTCGACCCCCTCGGTCACGATCCAGGCGTTTTCATGGGTGCCGGTTTCGGTCAGCGTCACCTGGTCGGCGCGCCCGTCGCGGACGACGAACGCGGTCAGCGCCCCGCTGGCGGCGCGGCTGGTGGCGCGCTGCGGGACCAGCACGGCGTTGACCGAACCGACCGTCACCTCGACCCGCAGGAACTGGCCGGGCAGGATCAGCCGGTCGGGGTTGGGAAACTCCAGCCGGAACGGCACGGTGCCGGTGGTCGCCGATACCGCGATGCCGGGGCTGACCATGCGCCCGCCCAGCGGATAATCCTGCCCGGTTTCAAGGATCAGCCTTGCGTCGGGGCCATCGCTGGGCTGCAAATTGCCCTGCGTGGCGCGTTCGCGGTTGCGCAGGATGCGCGCGCGGCTTTCCGAGACGTCCACATAGACCGGGTCCAGCTGCGTGACGGTGGTCAGCGCCTGCGTCTGGCTGGCCGTGACCAGGTCGCCGACCGACACCGCCGCGATGTCCACCACGCCGTCGATGGGGCTGCGGATCTGCGCGCGGTTCAGCGCCAGCTGCGCCAGGTCGCGCGCGGCTTGCGCCGCGGCCAGCTGCGCCTGCGCCGACGCAAGCGAGACCTGCGCGGTTTCCAATTCGGCCCGGCTGACCCCCGACCCCTGCAGGCGGTCATAGCGGTCCACCGTCGCCTGCGCGCCGGTGACGGCGACCTCGGCCCCGGTCACACCCACCTGGGCGGCGGTCAGCTCGGCGGCCAGCGTCTCGGTGTCCAGCCGGAACAGCACCGTGCCCGTGTCCACCTGCTCGCCGGGTTCATAGGCGATCTCGACGATTTCGCCGCCGACCTGGGGGCGGATGGCGGTCTGCGCCACCGCGACGGCGCGTCCCGGCAGTGTGACGGTCACGGTGACATCCTCGCGCCGCAGTTCGGCGACGCCGACCTGGGCCGGGCCGCCGGAACCGCCGTCGCCGCCCGGGGTGCCGCCGCCCTGCTGCGCAAGCGCGGGCGCGGCCAGCGCCGCGCACAGGACGATCAGGGCGGATCGGGGAAGGATCATGGCACCTCGGATGCGTTCCCATTGGTGTGGCAGCACCCCCCCGCGCGATCAACCCGCTGCCGGGCGCGCCAGCATCACGCCCTCGTCAACCGGGCGCGAGGATGGGGGCTCAGCCCAGCCATCCCGCAAAGCGCAGTTCCCCGTCCAGCGTCGCCACATGGGCGGCGGGCGTGCCCGGCGCGATGGCAAGCGGCGGCAGGCGCATCGCCGCGCGGGGAATGTCGGTCGCCATCGCCAGGCAGCGGTCCAGCGCGACGCCGCCGTCGCGGTGCAGGCGGCGCAGGCAGGTCACAAGGTCCACATGGGCGCCGGCCAGCGCGCCGTCCGCGTTGACCAGCCGCCCGTCCCGCACCGCGATGTCGCGCCCGTAAAGCGCAAAGCGGTCCGGCCCCCCCACGGTCGCCATCGCGTCCGACACCAGAAAGCTGCGATCGGCCCGATGCGCGGCCAGCGCGATGCGCAGCGCGTCCCAGGCGACGTGGTGGCCGTCCGCGATCAGGCCCACGTGGGCGTCGGACAGGATCGCCGCGCCCGCCAACCCGGGCTCGCGGTGCGCCAGCGGCGGCATGGCGTTGAAAAGATGCGTGACCATCGTCACGCCTTGCGCAAAGGCCGCCCGCGCCTGCGCCGCCGTGGCCATGCTGTGCCCCGCCGACAGCACCACGCCCAGGGCCGCCGCCCGCGCCAGCCACGCAGGCTCGGCGCGTTCCGGCGCCAGCGTCAGCAGGACCGGGACGCCCGCCGCCCGCAGCCGCGCCAGCACCGCCAGCGTGCGGTCGTCCGGCGGGCGGATGTGGGCGGCGTCATGGGTGCCGCGTTTTTCGGGGGCGATGTGCGGCCCCTCGATATGCAGGCCCGCGATGCCGTCGCCGTGGGCGGCGATGGCGGCGTCGGCGGCGGCCTCCATCACCTCGGGGGCGTCGGTGATGACGGTCGGCAGCATGGCGAGGGTGCCAAGGGCGCGATGCGCGGCGCGGATGGCGCGCAGGCCGTCCGGCGTTGGCGTCGTGTTCACCAGCACGCCGCCGCCGCCGTTCACCTGCAGGTCGGTCGGGCCGGGGATCGCCAGGTGCGGACGTGCGTCGGGGGTCGCGCCGCCCAGCGGCCGCACCTGATCCACCACGCCGCCGCGGACGCGGATCGAAAGACCGGGGTGCAGCGCGCCATCCCGCCAGGTCAGCTCGGGGGCGATCAGGGCGTCCAGGGCAGCACGCCTTCGGCGATGCGCCGCGCCAGCAGCGCCGCGCCGCGCACGCCGCTGGCGTCGCCGAACCGCGCCACCCTTATCGCGGGCGCGGGGACGCCCGGCATCAGCCGCGCGGGCAGCGCATCGGTCAACCGCTGCGCCACGCCGGGCATCTGCGACAGCCCGCCGCCCAGCACGACCACGCGCGGATCGATGGTCATCTGCAGCATCTCAAGGCATTCCGCCGCCAGATCGGCCCACATCGCCAGCACCGGCTCGGTTGCCGCCCCTGCCGCGACCACCTGCAGCGCGGTCAGCGGCCCCAGTCCGGCGTGCTGCGCCAGCCGGGTCAGCCCCGGCCCCGCGACATAGGTTTCCACGCAGCCCTCGCGCCCGCAGCCGCAGGGCCACAGCGGCAGGCCGTGGCGCGCCAGCGCGCGGGCGGGCATGCCCGCATGGCCGATTTCCACCGCGATGCCGCCATAGCGCGGCGCGGGCGCGCCCGCGATGCACAGCCCGGCCGCAACCCCGGTGCCCAGGATCAGCCCGACGGCCGCGTCCGAGCCCTCGGCCGCGCCGCCGTTCGCCTCGGAAAATGCCAGCGCCATCGAATCGTTCATCACCGGCAGGCGGCGGCCCAGACGCGCGACCAGCCGGTCCTGCATGGGCTGGCCGCTGATCGGCAGGTTGGCGGTCTGCGCGATCCCGCTGTCCGGCTCGACCACGCCGGTCATGGCGATGCCCACGGGCAGGTCAGGCGCGCCCGCCTGCGCCTGCAGCCAGCCGACCTGCCCGGCCAGCGCGTCAAAGAACGCGTCCGCGCTGTCCCGCGGCGTCGGCACGCGATGGGTCGCCACGGTGTCCAGCGCGGCGTCGAACAGCCGCGCCTCGATCTTGGTCCCGCCGATGTCCAGCCCGCCGCAGATCACCGCTGTCCCTCCCTGTTCGGGAATGTGATAACGCCAGCCGCGCAGCGGCGCGAGGGGGGGCGGCATGCAACTGGAAATCGTCGTGGACGACGCCGAGGGGCTGGCGCTGGCCGCTGCCGGCGGCGCCGACCGGATCGAGCTGTGCGCGGCGCTGGCGCTTGGCGCGCTGACGCCCTCGGCCGGGCTGATGCGCCTTGCGGCCGATTGCGGGGTGCCGGTTCATGCCATGATCCGCCCGCGGGCCGGGGATTTCCGGTTTTCGCCCGCCGATCTCGCCATTGCGCTGGACGACATCCGCGCCGCCCGCGCGGCGGGGCTGGCGGGCGTCGTCATCGGCGTCTCGGCCCCCGACGGGCGGCTGGATGCCGTTGCGCTGGCGCGCCAGACCGACGCCGCCGGGCCGATGGAGGTGACGCTGCACCGCTGTTTCGACGTGACGCCGGACGCCGCGCAGGCGCTTGAGACGGCGGTGGCGCTGGGCGTGACGCGGATCATGACCGCGGGCCACGCGCCCTGCGCGGTGGACGGGGCCGGGGAACTCGCCGCGCTGGTGCGCCAGTCGGCGGGCCGGGTGCAGGTCATGGCCGGCGGCGGGGTCGTTCCGGCGCATGTCCCCGCGCTGGCCTCCTGCGGGGTGGATGCGGTCCATGCGTCGTGCAGCGTGCCCCGCCCCGTCACCGGCCCGCTGGGCAGCCTGCGCATCGCGCCCGAACGCCCGCGCGCCGACGCCGCCCTGATCGCCGCGCTGCGCAAGGCCGTGAACGCGGCGGCCGCGGCGGGGGCTTTCCTTGCCCGCCAAACGGATTAGGCTGTGTGGCGGAGGCCCCGATGCTGCAATTCCTGCTGAACGACGACGAGATCCGCCTGACGGAATGCGGCGCTTCCGACACGCTGCTGGATTTCCTGCGCATCGGCCGCCGCCTGACCGGCACCAAGGAAGGCTGCGCCGAGGGCGACTGCGGCGCCTGCACGGTGATGCTGGGCCGCCTGCACGACGGCCGGCTGGTCTATGAGCCAGTGAACGCCTGCATCCGATTTCTCGCGTCCTGCCACGGCTGCCACGTCGTCACGGTCGAGCATCTGCGCGACCCGGATGGCGGGTTGCACGCGGTCCAGCGCGCGATGGTGGACCACCACGCCAGCCAGTGCGGGTTCTGCACGCCCGGCTTTGTCATGGCGCTTTACGGGCTGTGGATGACCAACCCCGACGCCGACATGACCGCGATCGAGACGGCGCTGCAGGGCAATTTGTGCCGCTGCACCGGCTATGCGCCGATCGTGCGGGCGGCGCAGGCGGTGCTGGCCGCGGGCGGGCAGGCGGGCGACCGCATCGCGCGCGAACGGGACGAGGTGACGGCGCGTCTGGCCGCCATGCAGGGGGGCCGGGTCGAGGTGGCGCGCGGGGACGACCGCGCGATCCTGCCCGCCGACGTGGACGATCTGGCGGCGGTTCTGGTCGAACACCCCGATGCCACCATCGTCGCGGGCGCGACCGATGTGGGGCTGTGGGTGACCAAGTTCCTGCGCCCGATCTCGCCCGCCGTGTTCATCGGCCATCTGGATGGGCTGAAGCGGATCGACGTCGGGGACGACATCCGCATCGGCGCCGGCGTCACCTATACCGAGGCCGTGCCCCTGATCGAATCCGAGTTTCCCGAGGTCAGCGACTATTGGCACCGCATCGGCGGCTGGCAGGTCCGCAACATGGGCACCATCGGCGGCAACATCGCCAACGGCTCGCCCATCGGGGAAAGCCCGCCGCTGATGATCGCCTTGGGCGCGCGGCTGGTGCTGCGCCACGGCGACACGCGGCGCGAGATCGCGCTGGAGGATTTCTTCATCGCCTATGGCCAGCAGGACCGCCGTCCGGGCGAGTTCGTGGAAACAGTCATCCTGCCGCGCCGGGGCAATGCGCTGGTCGCGGCCTACAAGATCTCGAAACGCCAGTCGGCCGACATCTCGGCCGTGGCGGCGGGGTTCCGCATCGAGGTGGCAGGCGGCGTGATCACATCCGCGCGCGTGGCGTTCGGCGGCATGGCGGGGACGCCGAAACGCGCCGCAGCGGCCGAGGCGGCGCTGACCGGCGCGCCGTTTTCGGCGGAAACCTTCGCGGCTGCGGGCGAGGCGGTGCAGGATGACTTCCAGCCGCTGGGCGACTGGCGGGCCAGCGCCGATTATCGCCGCGCCATCGCGCGCAACTTTTTCCGGCGGTTCTGGCTGGAACAGGCGGGCGGCGACCAGCCGGTGCGGCTGGCCCGCGTCGCGGGGGACTGACCATGAAGGACGCGACCGACAGCATTATCCGCGGCGGCGTGCATCAATCCGTCCCGCATGACTCGGCCACGCTGCACGTCACCGGCCGGGCCGATTACACTGACGATATCGTCGAACCCACGGGCACGCTGCACGCCTATCTGGGCCTGTCGCAGGTGGCGCACGGGCGCATCCGGGAGATGGACCTTGACGCGGTGCGCGCCGCGCCCGGCGTCGTCGGCGTGCTGACCGCCGCCGATCTTCCGGGGCGCAACGACGTCTCGCCGCAGGGGCGCAACGACGACCCGATCCTGGCCGAGGGCGAGGTCCGGTTCTGGGGCCAGCCGGTCTTCGCCGTGATCGCCACGACCCGCGACCAGGCGCGCCGCGCGGCGGCGCTGGCGCGCATCGACTATGACCCGCTGCCGCATCTGCTGGACCCCATCGCCGCCCGCGACGGCGGCGCGGATTACGTGGCCGATCCCCTGACCCTGACCCGCGGCGACGCCGACGCGGCGCTGGCATCCGCGCCGCGCCGCATCGACGGGCGGTTCACCATCGGCGGGCAGGACCATTTTTATCTGGAGGGCCAGATCGCGCTGGCCATCCCCGGCGAGCGGGACGAGATCACCATCCACGTGTCCACCCAGCACCCGACCGAGGTGCAGCACATGGTCGCCCACGCGCTGGGGGTGCCCGCCGCGGCGGTGGTCGTCAACATGCGGCGCATGGGCGGCGGGTTCGGGGGCAAGGAAACCCAGATGAACCTGTTCGCCTGCGTGGCGGCGGTGGCGGCGAAACGCTGGGACCGCGCGGTCAAGCTGCGCCCCGACCGCGACGACGACATGACGGCCACGGGCAAGCGGCATGATTTCGTCGTGGATTACAGCGTCGGGTTCGACGACGAAGGGCGCATCCTGGGCGTCACCGGCGACTATTACGCGCGCTGCGGCTTTTCGGCCGATCTGTCGCAGGCGGTGACGGACCGGGCGCTGTTTCACGGCGACAACGCCTATTTCTATCCGGCGGTGCGGCTGCGGTCGCACCCGATGCGGACGAACACGGTGTCGAACACCGCCTTTCGCGGTTTCGGCGGCCCGCAGGGGGTCATCGTCGCCGAACGCATGGTCGAGGATATCGCCTATGCGCTGGGCCGCGATCCGCTGGCGGTGCGGCGCGCCAACCTTTACCGCGACGGCGACCTGACCCCCTATCACCAGACGGTCGAGGACATGATCCTGCCGCGCCTGCTGGACGATCTGGAAGCCTCGTCCGATTACCAGCGCCGGCGGCAGGCGGTGCTGGACTGGAACGCGCGGGCGCAGGCGGGCGGCGGCCCGATCCGCCGCGGCATCGCGCTGACCCCGGTCAAGTTCGGCATCAGCTTTACCGCCACGCATTTCAACCAGGCGGGCGCGCTGGTCCATGTCTATGCCGACGGGTCCATCCACCTGAATCACGGCGGCTGCGAGATGGGGCAGGGCCTGCACGTCAAGGTCGCGCAGGTGGTGGCCGACGCCTTTCAGGTCGATCTGGGTCTTGTCCATGTCACCCGCACCGCGACCGACAAGGTGCCCAACACCTCGGCCACCGCGGCCTCCTCCGGGACCGATCTGAACGGCATGGCGGCGCTGGACGCCTGCCAGCAGATCCACGCGCGGCTGGTCGATTTCGCCTGCGCCGCCAAGGGGCTGACGCCGGATCAGGTCCGCTTTGAGGGCGGCTGCGTCCACATGGGCGGCGAGGCGATGCAATGGTCGCGGTTCATCGAAACCGCCTATCTCGCCCGCGTCCATCTGTCGGCGGCCGGGTTCTATCGCACGCCGAAAATCCACTGGAACCGCAAGACCGGGCAGGGGCGGCCGTTCTATTACTTCGCCTATGGCGCCGCCGTGACCGAGGTGTCGGTGGACACGCTGACCGGCGAATACCTGATCGAGCGCGCCGACATCCTGCACGACGCGGGCCGCAGCCTGAACCCGGCGATCGACATCGGCCAGGTCGAGGGCGGCTATATACAGGGCGTCGGCTGGCTGACCAGCGAGGAGCTGTGGTGGGACGAAGCCGGCCGGCTGCGGACCCACGCGCCCTCGACCTATAAAATCCCGCTGGCGGGGGACCGGCCGCGCATCTTCAACGTGGCGCTGGCCGACTGGTCGGAAAACCGCGAGATGACGATCAAGCGGTCCAAGGCGGTCGGCGAGCCGCCGCTGATGCTGGGCATCTCGGCCTTTCAGGCCATCGGCATGGCGGTCGCCTCGGTCGCGGATTACCGCGAGAACCCGCGGCTGGACGCGCCCGCGACGCCGGAACGGGTGCTGATGGCGGTGGAACGGCTGCGGCGATGATCCGCGTCCGCATCAGTTCGGTGCGCGGGTCCGCCCCGCGCGAGGCAGGGGCCGAGATGATGGTCGGCGCCGACACCGTCACCGGCAGCATCGGCGGCGGGGCGCTGGAATACATGGCCATCGACCGCGCCCGTGCGATGCTGGCGCGGGCCGAGGATCGCGCCACGATGGACGTGCCCCTTGGCCCCGAGATCGGGCAATGCTGCGGCGGGCGCGTCGCGCTGGTGCTGGACCGCGCGCCCGCCACGCCGGAGCCGCCGCGCCCGCAGGTTCTCATCCTTGGCGCGGGGCATGTGGGCCGGGCGCTGGCCCGCGCGCTGGCCCCGCTGCCGCTGGCGCCGGTGCTGATCGACAGCCGCGCGGGGGAACTGGCGCAGGCGGGCGACGTTCCGACCCGCCTGACGCCCCTGCCCGAATCCGAGATCCGCGCCGCCCGCCTCGGCGCCGCCATCGTCATCGTCACCCACGACCACGCGCTGGATTTCCTGCTGGCCGCCGAGGCGCTGGCGCAGGGCCGCCGCGCCGCCTATGTCGGCATGATCGGCAGCGCCACGAAACGCGCGGCCTTTGCCCGCCACGCCCGCGCGCAGGGTATCGACCCCGCCCCGCTGGTCTGCCCCATCGGGGCGAACCCGACGGGCGACAAGCGCCCCGCCGTCATCGCCGCCTTCGCCGCCACCGAAATCGCGGCCCGCCTGCTGACCCCTGCCAGGACCGACGCATGAGAACGCTGATTCGTGGCCGCCTGCTGACGTTCCACGCCGACCCCTCGGACAGCGCCGAAGCGCACCGTTATGTCGAGGACGGCGCGCTGATCGTCGCCGACGGGCGCATCGAGGCGGTCGGCGACTACGCCGCCCTTCGCGCTGATGGCCTGGCCGAGATCGACCACCGGCCGCATCTGATCCTGCCCGGATTCATCGACCCGCATCTCCATTTCCCGCAACTGCAGGTCACGGCCAGCTGGGGGTCGGACCTGCTGGACTGGCTGACGCGTTACACCTTCCCCGAGGAAAGCCGCTTTGCCGACCCCGGCCACGCGGCCTGGGCGGCGGGTGCGTTCCTGGACGAACTGGCGCGGGCGGGGACGACCACGGCAAGCGTCTACGCCTCCAGCCACGCCGCGTCGGCGGATGCGCTGCTGGCCGAGGCGGACCGGCGTGGGCTGCGGATGAACGTCGGCAAGGTGATGATGGACCGCAACGCCCCGCCTGGCGTGCTGGACACGGCGCAGACGTCCTACGACGACAGCGCCGCGCTGGCCCGGCGCTGGCACGGGCAGGGGCGGCTTTCCTATGTGATCACACCGCGTTTCGCGATCACCTCGACGCCCGAACAGCTGGCGGCGGCGCAGGCGCTGGCGCAGGACTTCCCCGACTGCCCGATCCAGACGCATCTGTCGGAAAACGGCGACGAGATCGCGCTGACCATGCAGCTTTATCCCGACCGGCGCGACTATCTGGACATCTATGACCACTTCGGCCTGCTGGGCCAGCGCAGCCTGATGGGCCATTGCCTGCATCTGTCGGATGTCGAGATTGCGCGCATGGCCGAGACCGGCACCCGCGCCATCGCCTGCCCGACCTCGAACCTGTTCCTCGGCTCCGGCCTCTTCGACCGCAAGCGCCTGCACGGCGAAGGCGTCGTCACCGGCATCGCCACCGACATCGGCGGCGGCACCGACTGGTCGATGCTGCGGACCTTGGGCGAGGGCTACAAGGTCTCGCAGATGCGCGGCCACCGGCTGCATCCGCTGGAACTGATGCACTGGGCCACGCGCGGCAACGCCCTGGCGATGGGGCTGGCCGACCGCATCGGCACGCTGGACGCCGGAACCGAGGCCGATCTGGTGGTGCTGGACGCCCGCGCCACCCCCGCCATGCGGCTGCGGATGGACCGCGCCGCCGATCTGGCCGACGAATTGTTCGTGCTGACCACGATGGGCGACGACCGGGCGGTGGTCGAAACCTATGCCGCGGGCCGCGCCATGAAAAAGCCGGGCTGACGCGCCCGGCTTCTTCTTGGTCCAAATACTCTCGCCGAAGGCGTCAGGCCGCCCCCAGCCCCTCGGTCGAGGCGAAGAACATCGCCTGGCTGACCGCCGAGCGGACCTGTTCCTCGGAATAGGGCTTGGAAATCAGGAACGCCGGCTCCGGGCGGTCGCCGGTCAGCAGCCGTTCCGGGAAGGCGGTGATGAAGATCACCGGCACGTCGCCCAGGCTGCCCATCAGCTCGTTGACCGCATCGACGCCGGACGACCCGTCGGCCAGCTGGATGTCGGCCAGGATCAGGTCGGGGCGGCGGTCGGCCGCCAGTTCGATGGCGGCGGTGTGGGTGCGGGCGATGCCGGTCACCTCGTGGCCCATCGCCTGCACGATGCCCTTCAGGTCCATCGCGATGATCGTCTCGTCCTCGATCACCATGACGCGGCCGCGGATCGCGCGGCCCATCTCGTTCAGGGCGATCTGGACCAGCTCCTCGGCCTCGTCCTGTTCGACCTGCATGATCTGCGCGATCTGGTCATAGCGCAGTTCCTCGATGGTGCGCAGCAGCAGCGCCTCGCGCGAGTTGGCGGTCAGGCCGCGCAGGTGGCTTTGCGCCGTCGCCTCGCGGCCCGGCTGGTCCTCGACCTCGACCGGCTGGCCCGAACTTTGCCAGATCACGTGAAAGGTGCGGAACAGCCCGATCCGCGTATCCTCGCCGTTCATCAGCGACCGGTCGGCCAGAATCGCCTCCAGCGTGGCGGCGGCGTAATTGTCGCCGGCGGTCTGGCTGCCTGTCAGCGCGCGTGCGTAACGGCGCAGATAGGGCAGCTCACGGCCGATGGATTGGGCAAGATCAGCAGCGGACATGGCAACCTCAAAAACTTGTCCCTTTCGGGAACTTTCACGAACGTCTAACGGTTGGCCACCGTGCGCACAAGATTTCTGGGATAAACAAAAAAATGAACATAAGGCGGGAAGAGCGCAAGCGCGCCGCCATCGAGAAGCAGATCGACGAGAATCTGCGGAAGGTGTATGAGCAGGAAAGTTCGCAGGACGTGCCGGATCGCTTCCTGTCGCTGCTGCAGCGATTGCGCGAGCAGGAGTAACAGACGAGATGACCCGCACGACAGAAGCGAATGCGCGGTCCGGCGACGACCCGCGCAGCGAGCTTGTGAACCACCTGCCCGCGTTGCGGGCCTTTGCGCTGTCGCTGACCCGCGAGGGCGCGTCCGCCGACGACCTGGTGCAGGACACAATCGTCAAGGCCTGGACCAACATGGACAAGTTCCAGGCGGGGACGAACCTGCGCGCCTGGCTGTTCACCATCCTGCGCAACACCTTCTATTCCGCCCGCCGCAAGACCCGGCGCGAGGTCAGCGACACCGACGGCATCCACGCCGCCCGGCAGGCGACCCGCCCCGAGCATGACGGGCGGCTGGCCATGAACGATTTCCGCGTCGCGTTCGAGCAGCTGCCCGACGAACAGCGCGAGGCGCTGATCCTTGTCGGCGCGTCCGGTTTTTCCTACGAGGAGGCCGCGGGCATGACCGGCGTCGCCGTGGGCACGGTCAAGTCGCGCGCCAATCGCGGGCGGCGGCGGCTGGCCGAGTTGCTGCACATGGTCGAAGGCGAGGAACTGGACATGACCGATCGGGCCACCAAGGCCGTGATGGCGGCGCATCAGCCCGTTTCCCGCTAAGGCGCGCGGCGGCATGGCACGCCCGTCGGGCGATCTGTTCGGCTTTACCCGCAGCCTGGGCTTTCGGCTGGCGATGCTGCTGACGATCGCCATCCTGCCCATCGGGCTGATCTCGATCATCCAGACCCTGCATCTGTCGCGCGAGGCCGAGCGGTCGGCCGAGCTGGCGCTGCTGGGCCGGACCAGCGCGGCCGCCGCGGGCGAACGCGCGCTGCTGCAAAGCGCCATCGGCACGGCGGACGCGCTGGGGCCGGCGGTGCTGACGACGCTGGACGACCCGGCGGCCTGTTCCGAGGTGATGGGCAATTTCATCCAGCGCAGCGCCAGTTTCGTGTTCGCCGGCTTCACCCCGGTCGACGGGATCAACCGCTGCAATTCCGGCGCGACGCCGCCGCGCGACCTGACGTCCTCGCCGCATTATCAGGCGTTCATGCGCAGCCCGTCCACGCTGGTCACGGCGACGCGGCGGGGACCGATGTCCGGGCAGTCCGTGGTCATCGTCTCGCAGCCGCTGTATCGGGACCGCGAACTGCTGGGCTATATCGCCGTCTCGCTGTCGCACGACCTGCTGCGGTCCACCCACAGCATGACGCCGGGCACGGACGGCGCGCATATCGTGACGTTCAACGCCGCCGGCCAGACGCTGTCGTCGGACAGCGACGAAGACACCGCCGCCATCCTGCCGCAGGACACCACGCTGGCGCAGTTGGTCGCGCGGCGTGAAACCACCTTTGCCGAACGGTCGAACACCGGCGAGAACCGCGTCTTCGCCGTCGTGTCGGTCGTGCCGGGCCTCGTCTATGCCCTGGGCAGCTGGAGCCCGCGGCAGACCGGCATCGCCGGGCTGGGCCTGTCGCGGTTCGCCGCCGTGGTGTTCCCGCTGGCGCTGTGGGCGGTGTCGCTGGCGGTGGCGTATTTCGCCGTCTATCGGCTGGTGCTGCGCCATGTGCGCGAATTGCGCGGGCAGATGCGCCGCTTTGCCATCGGCGACCGGTCCACCCCCCCGCCGGTGCTGCAGAACGCCCCGGCCGAGATCGCCGACGTCAGCGAGACGTTCCACAACATGGCCCGCATCCTGATCCGCGACGAGGCCGCGATGGAGGAGGCGGTGCAGGAAAAGACCGTCCTGCTGAAAGAGGTCCACCACCGGGTCAAGAACAACCTGCAGTTGATCGCCTCGATCATCAACATGCAAAGCCGGGTGATCGACCACGCCGACGCGAAACGGGTGCTGCGCTCGGTGCAGGACCGGGTGCAGTCGCTGGCGACGATCTATCGCAACCTCTATCAGGCCGAGCATCTGGATTCGGTCGAGGCCGAGCGGCTGGTCGCCGACATCATCCAGCAGATGAGCTCGGCGACCGTCGCCACCGGCACCGAGATGCGGATCGAGACCAGCCTGGAACCGCTGACCCTGCTGCCCGACCAGGCCGTGCCGCTTAGCCTGCTGACCAACGAGGCGTTCACCAACGCGGTGAAATACGCGGGGCGCGCCGACCCTGACACGCCCGCCTGGGTGCGCGTCACGCTGGCGCGCGACAAGGACGAATGGGCGTCCTTGCGGGTGGAAAACTCGCTGGGCCCGGAAAGCCGCGAGATGGAGGGGACGGGGCTGGGCAGCCAGCTGATCGAGGCCTTTGCCATGCAGCTGGAGGGCGAGGCCGAGGTCGCGGCCGAGAACGGCGTCTATCGGGTAGAAATGCGCTTCCGCCCCGCCACGCCGCAGCGCGAGGCGCATCGCGCCGAGGAGGCGCGCCCCGTCGTGCTGACGTCCAAGGCGCGCGCGGGGGCGCGGCACTGACGCGGAACAGGCGCGGGCGGGGCCGCGCCCGCGCTCAGCTGCCCGGCGCGAAGGTTTCGCTGAACGCGCGGCCCTCGGTGTCGGTGGCGCTGACGGCGACGGGCTGCCCGTTCGGGACATAGCCCAGCCGGAACACGGGGTTCTCGGAAATCGAGATGCCCCCCTCCATCGTCATCAGCATCTCGTCGCCCTGCCGCAGCGCGACGGTCGAGATGAACTCGGCCGGGATGTCGAGCAGCGTGACCTGATCGCGCTGCAGCCCCGAGAAATTGGGGTGGCGGATCATCAGCGTGCCCATCACGCGGCCGTCCGCGGGTTCGGTCTTCCAGCGCATCTGGCCCATCGTCGCGCGAACATCCCCCGACTGGCCCGCGGGCGCGGCGCAGCCCCCCGACGCCTTGACGAACCGCCCGGCCATGACCTGCCGCCCGTCGTCCAGCGTGGCGATGGCGCGCACGTCGGAATAGGCGTCGACGCGGACCCGCACCTCGAAATCCAGGGGGCCGGTCGCGGGGCCGAAGGTGAACTCGCCCGCGACGGGCGCGGGGTTTTCGTCGATCACCAGCGTCAGGCTGGCGATGCGCGGCGCGTCCCTGGGCTGGGTGATGCGGATCGGGACCAGCGCCGGGTTGTCGGCGCGCGGCGGCGCGTCGAGGTCCAGCACCGCCGGATCGACCGGCGGCTCGGTTTCGGTGCCGATGATCGACGACCGCAGATCGTCCCAAGCGGGCGAGGCGATCAGCGGATTGTCGGCGGCCCATGCGGGCGCGGCCCATGCGGCCAGCGCCAGCGGAAGCAGGCGGGGCAGCAGGCGAAGGGGTGCGGTCATGTCCGGGGCGCCTCCTCTCGCGCCATGCGGCGGTGGATGAAGTCGTCGGCCGGCGCCGCCGCATCGGCGTCGGCCCGTGCGTGGATGGCGGCATTCAGGGGCGAGCGGCTGCACACCGGGTCGGTGGCCGACGCCTGTCCCGCCATTGCCATAGCCTGACAGCGGCAGCCGCCGAAATCCAATGTTTTCCGCTCGCAGCTGTGGCACGGTTCCGGCATCCAGGCGGTGCCGCGAAAGGCGTTGAACGCCTGCCCGTCGTGCCAGATGTCCGCAAGCGGCCGGTCGCGGACGTTGTCGAAGGTCAGATCCGGGATCGTCTGCGCGGCGTGGCAGGGCAGCACCGTGCCGTCGGGCGTCACGTTCAGCCCGGTCGATCCCCAGCCGCCCATGCAGGCCTTGGGGAACCGCGCGTGATGGTCGGCGGGCACATAGTCGATGACCATCCGCCCGCGCAGGTCGATGCGCGCGGCATCAACGACGCGCCGGGCCTCGGCCGCCTGTTCGCGCGTCGGCATCAGCGCGCTGCGGTTCAGGTCGGCCCAGCCGTGGAACTGCACCGTGGCCACCTCGATGCGCCGCGCGCCCATCGCCAGCGCCAGCTCGATCATCTGCGGCAGGGTGTCCAGGTTTTGGCGATGCACCACGGCGTTGATGGTCAGCGGAAAGCCGACCTCGGCGATCCAGCGGGCGACCTGCATCTTGCGGTCCCACGACCCCTGCATCCCGCCGATGCGGTCCGCAGCGGTCCGGCCCACCCCCTGCAGCGACAGCTGGACATGGTCCACCCCGGCCGCGTCCAGTTCCCGCAGCCGCGCCAGCGTCAGCCCCAGCCCCGAGGTGATGAGGTTGACGTAAAGCCCCGCGTCCCGCGCCCCGCGCACGATGTCGGCCAGATCGCGGCGCGAGGCGGGCTCGCCCCCCGAGACATGGGTCTGCAGCACGCCAAGCGCCGCGGCCTGCGCGAAGACGTCGGCCCACTGCGCAGCCGTCATCTCGGCGCTGGCGCGGGTCAGCTGGACCGGGTTGGAACAATAGGGACAGGACAGCGGGCAGCGGTGGGTGACCTCGGCCAGCATGGCGACGGGCAGGCCGGGCGTGACGGGATTGCCCTGGAAGTCCCGGGGTCCGGCGATAGTCATGGCATCCTCACGAAGACCATGCGGCGGTCGATCAGCCCTTGCAGGAACTGGCGGACATCGGCGTCGATCTGTTCGGCGGGCGCGGCATAGCGGGCGGCAAGGTCGGCCACGATGGCGCCCAGCGTCCGGCCGTCCAGCGCGGTCAGGATCGCCTGCCCGACCGCATCAAGCTGCATCGCGCGTTCGGGCGCCTGCAGGATCGCCATGTCGCGCACATGGTCGCGCGCCAGCCGGACCCCGCGCGGCAGGAACGGCACGGTGTCGGCGGCCAGCGCCGGGTCGGGCGGCGGCGCGGTGAAGCCCGCGGCGTCGGACCGGGGCGCCGCCCCGGACCCCGGGATATTTGCCGCCAGAAGATCGGGCGAGGCGACGCTGGCCGCTTGCGGCTGCGCGGTCATGGCAGCAGCCCCTGGCCGGGCCGCCATGCGCCGGGGGGGATGTTGCCCGCGACATAGCCGTGCCACAGCGCGTCAAGCTGCGCCCACAGCACGTCGGTCTTGAAGGTCAGCGCGGCGGCGGCGGCGTCCTGTTTTTCCAGCGTGTCGGCGCGGTCCAGCACCCAGTTCAGGCCAAAGGCCACGTCCTTGGGCGCCTCGGCCAGGCGGGTGCGGAAATAGGACAGGGCGGTTTCGTCGGCAAAGTCATAGTGGCGCAGCAGCCCCTCGATCCGTTCGGCGTGGATGCGGGGCGCGAACATCTCGGTCAGGCTGGCGGCGACCGCGTCCAGCAGCGGCATGTCGCGGACAAAGCGGACATAGGCGTCGACGGCAAAGCGGGTGGCCGGCATCACCCCCGCACCGCTGGCGACATAGTCAGGGTCGAGGCCCACCGCACGGGCCAGCGCCAGCCAGCGGCGGATGCCGCCGCCCTCGGTGACGCCGCCGTCGTGATCCTCGATCCGGGACCGCCAGACGCGGCGCAAATCGGGGTCGGTGACGCGCGACAGGAAGGCCGCGTCCTTCATCGGGATGCGCGACTGGTATTGCCAGCGGTTGATGACCCAGGCGCGCACCTCGTCGGGGGTGCAGTCGCCGCCGTGCAGGCGGCGGTGGAACGGGTGCAGGTCGTGATAACGCTCATCCCCGATCCGGCGCAGCCGCGCGTGGAACGCGTCGCGGGAGAGGGGGAGATTGGGGGTGGGGGCGTTCACAGCGTGATCTCCATGCCATCGTGGCCGACCTGCCAGCCGGCGGCGCGGACCTGCGCCGATTCCGGCGATGCGGGGTCGCAGAGCGGGTTCGAGTTGTTGACGTGGACATAGACGCGCCGGGCGGGCGCGGTCAGGCGCGACAGGCTGCCATCCGGGCCGGACACCGGCATGTGGCCCATGCGGCGGCTGGTCTTGGTCCCCAGCCCCGCGCGGATCATCTCGTCATCCGTCCACAGCGTGCCGTCGAACAGCACCAGATCGGCGCCGCCGATGCGGTCGGCCAACCAGCCGGGCAAGTCGGCGCAGCCGGGGATGTACAGCGCCCGGCGGCCGTTCGCGGCCAGTTCCACGCCGACGGTGGTTTCGCCGATCAGGTCGGTCTGCACCGTCTCGCCTTCCAGATACAGCGGCACCTTGCCGGGCACGGCAAAGATCGTGGCGGTCAGGCCGGGGGCGAGTTCGACGGGCTGGTCCATCGCCAGCGGACGGCGTGGCACCAGATCGGGGTTCAGTGCGGAAAACACCGGGTTCGCGTCCAGCACCGCGTGGATCGCGGGCGTGGCCAACAGGTCGAACCGCTGGCTTTCACGCAGGGTCAGCAGCCCCGCCACGTGGTCGATGTCGCCGTTCGTGACCAGCACCGACCGCAGCGGCAGGTCGCGCAGTCCGGTCGGATGCAGTGCGGACGTCGCCGCCAGCTGCGCGCGGATGTCGGGCGAGGCGTTCAGGATCGCCCAGGCTTGTCCGTCGGCGCTGACGGCAAGGCTGCTTTGGCTCATCGGGGCCAGCCGGCCCGTTCGGGCGGCGGCGCAGTTGGGGCAGCCGCAGTTCCACTGCGGCAGGCCGCCGCCGGCACCGGCCCCCAGGATGATGATGTGCATCGCCGTGCCTGCTGCGGTCGGGGACGGAACGGCCCCGCCCGATGCTGCCGGGCGGGGCCGCTGGCTGTCGCGGCTGTTCAGAACAGAACCGGTTCGTCCTCGGCCGGCGCATACATGTTGATTTCCATGCCGCAGGCGATTTCCTTGAGGGCGGGTTTGGTCCAGGCCATGTCGTCTCTCCCTTGGTGAAACCGGGCAAGCCGGTCGAGCGATCAGGCTAAGGCGGTGGCGGCGGCTGGCAAGCAGACGAAAGTGGCAGGCGGGCAAAGAAACCCGAATGCAGGCGGCAGGCGGGAAACTTGCCCCGCCATTAACGGGAAGGTTCGGCAATGCATGTTCTGATCTTGACTGCCTGTCTGGCCGCCTCTCCCGGGGTTTGCGCGCCGCGACTGCTGCCGGGCGGGCTGGGCGACACAGCCGCAGCCTGTGAGGCGCGGGGTGATTCGGTCGCCGCAGACTGGATCGCCGGGCATCCGGGGCTGGTCGCACAGGGCTGGACCTGCGCGCCGCTGTCCGACGCGCCCGTGCTGGCGGTGACGGAAACCGCGCCCGGCATCCACGTCCACCGCGGCGCCGATGCGGCGCTGTCGCCCGACAATCGCGGCGGGATTGCGAACCTGTCCTTTGTCGTGGGCACGGAGCGCGTGGCGGTGATCGACCCCGGCGGCACCCGCGAACAGGGCGATGCGCTGTTCGCCGCCATCCGCCGCGCCACGCCGCTGCCGCTGGGGCCGGTGATCCTGACCCACATGCACCCCGACCACATCGCCGGGGCCGAGGTGTTCGCCGAGGCCGGCGCCGAGATCATCGGCGACGCGCGGCTGCCTGCGGCGCTGGCCGCCCGTCGCGCGACCTGGATGGAAAGCATCCCGGCGCAGATCGGGGCGCAGGCGTGGCTGGGCACCGTGCTGGTCGATCCGACGCGGCTGGTCGATGCGCCCGCGACGTTCGACCTGGGCGGCCGCAGCCTGCGGCTGAACCCGGTGCCGCGCGCCCACACCGACGGCGACCTGACCGTGCGCGACGACCTGACCGGGACGCTGTTCACCGGCGACCTGGTGTTTCGCGGCCTGACGCCGGTGGTGGACGGATCGCTGAAAGGCTGGTTGGCGTGGCTGGCGCAGCCCGCGCAACCGGGGCCGGTGGTGCCGGGTCACGGGCCCGTCGCGCCCGCGCTGGACCGGGCCGCCGCGGACGAGATCCGTTACCTGACCGCGCTGCGGGGCGCGGTGCGGGCGGCGCTGGACGCGGGACAGGGGCTGTCGCAGGCGGTGCCCGCCATCGTCGCGGCGATGACGCCGCAGCGCGCGGGCTGGGCCGATTTCGACGCCACCACCGCCCGCAACGCCGCCGCCGCCTATGCCGAGATGGAGTGGGACTGACCCGCCCCTTTCGCATGGCTTGCCGCCGCGCCGCCCCCCGCTGCTATAGTTGCAGGGGGGAGAGAGCGAATCATGGCCCAGCGGCATCACGCGGACATGGTGATCCAGCGCACGCATGCGGCGGGCGACCTGTCGGCGCTGACCGCAAGCTGGCGGCGGTCGGCGGTCAAGCACGGGCTGGACCCGGCAGCGCAGCCGCGCGGCCCGCGCATCGACGGCGCGGCGCTGGCCCAGCGGCGGCAGCGCATGGACGGGTTCCTGCACGTCGCGGCGCCCCAGATCGACGCGCTTTACCGGCTGGTCGGCGCCTCGGGGTGTTCGGTGCTGCTGACCGACGCCGAGGGGATCGTGCTGGACCGGCGCGTGGCCGACGCGGACGCCGCGGCGTTCGACGGCTGGGATCTGGCCCCCGGCACAGACTGGTCGGAATCGGCGCAGGGCACCAACGGCATCGGCACCTGCCTGGTCGAGGGGCGGCAGGTCATCATCCACCGCGACGAACATTTCCTGTCGCGCAACACCGCGATGAGCTGCCTTGACGCCCCGATCCACGGCCCCGAGGGGCAGGTGATCGCGGCGCTGGACGTGTCGTCGGCGCGCGCCGACCAGACCGAGCCGATGAACGCGCTGATCGGGGCGATGGTCGGCCAGACCGCCCGCCAGATCGAGGCCGCGTATTTCCGCGCGGCCTTTGTCGGCGCGCGGTTCGTCGTGGCGGGCGACAGCGGCGAATCGCTGGTCGCGGTGGACCGGGACGATCTGGCCATCGGGGCCACGCGCGACGCCCGCCGGGCGCTGGGGCTGCCGCGGCTGGGCGCGCTGAAACCCCGGCCGCTGGCCGACCTGATCGGCCGCGACGACGACATGCAGGGCCTTGACCGCGCCGAGCGCGCGGCGCTGACGCGGGCGCTGGCGCGGGCCGACGGCAACGTCTCGGCCGCGGCGCGCGCGCTGGGGGTGGGGCGCGCCACGCTCTATCGCAAGATGGCGCGGCTGGGGCTGGACGCCCGATGATGACGGCGCCCCCATTGTCTCACCCATGAGACAACCGGGCGCGGAAATCGACCGCGGCCGAATTGACCGGACCGGGTCCGCCGCCGCAGCATGACGGCCGACCCGGAGCCGAGGAGCCGGGACAGACCGACAGATCGACATCAGGGAGGATGACGATGCCGAACGACCAGACGCATGAGTTCAAGGGTGTCAGCGCGATGCCCTTCGCCAAGCGCTACGACAACTTCATCGGCGGCGACTGGGTCGCGCCCAAGGCCGGGCGCTATTTCGACAACACCACGCCGATCACCGGCGCCTCGATCGGCGAGATCGCCCGGTCCGACGCCGATGACATCAACGCCGCGCTGGACGCCGCCCACGCGGCCGCCGACGGCTGGGGCCGCACCAGCCCGCAGGCCCGCGCCACGGTCCTGCTGAAGATCGCCGACCGGATGGAGCAGAACCTGGAACTGCTGGCGACGGCGGAAACCTGGGACAACGGCAAGCCCATCCGCGAGACGATGGCCGCCGACCTGCCGCTGGCGATCGACCATTTCCGGTATTTCGCCGGGTGCCTGCGCTCGCAGGAAGGCTCGCTCAGCCAGATTGACGACGACACCGTCGCCTATCACTTCCACGAGCCGCTGGGCGTCGTGGGCCAGATCATCCCGTGGAACTTTCCGCTGCTGATGGCCTGCTGGAAGCTGGCGCCCGCGCTGGCCGCCGGCAACTGCGTGGTGCTGAAACCGGCCGAGCAGACGCCCGCGTCCATCATGGTCTGGGCCAGCGTGATCGGCGACCTGCTGCCGCCGGGCGTGCTGAACATCGTCAACGGCTTCGGGCTGGAAGCCGGCAAGCCGCTGGCGTCGTCGAACCGCATCGGCAAGATCGCCTTCACCGGCGAAACCTCGACCGGGCGGCTGATCATGCAGTATGCGTCCGAAAACCTCATCCCCGTCACGCTGGAACTGGGGGGCAAGTCGCCCAACATCTTCTTTGCCGACGTCGCGCGCGAGGATGACGATTTCTTCGACAAGGCGCTGGAAGGGTTCAGCATGTTCGCGCTGAACCAGGGCGAGGTCTGCACCTGCCCGTCGCGCGTGCTGATCCAGGAATCGATCTATGAGCGGTTCATGGAACGCGCGGTCAAGCGGGTGCAGGCGATCAAGCAGGGCGACCCGCGCGAAAGCGACACCATGATCGGCGCGCAGGCGTCCAAGGAACAGCACGACAAGATCCAGTCCTATCTGGACATCGGCCGGGGCGAGGGCGCCGAGGTGCTGACCGGCGGCGGCGCGGCCGACCTGGGGGGCGAGCTGTCCAGCGGCTATTACATCCAGCCGACGATCTTCAAGGGCAACAACAAGATGCGGATCTTCCAGGAGGAGATCTTCGGCCCGGTGGTCTCGGTCACGACCTTCAAGGACGAGGACGAGGCGCTGTCGATCGCCAACGACACGCTTTACGGCCTTGGGTCGGGCGTGTGGTCGCGCGACATGAACACCTGCTATCGCATGGGCCGCGGGATCAAGGCCGGGCGGGTCTGGACCAACTGCTATCACGCCTATCCCGCGCATGCGGCCTTTGGCGGCTACAAGCAGTCGGGCATCGGGCGCGAGACGCACAAGATGATGCTGGACCACTATCAGCAGACCAAGAACATGCTGGTCAGCTATTCGCCCAAGAAGCTGGGCTTCTTCTGAACCACTGCGCGGCGCGCCCCCAAGGGGCGCGCCGTCCGCATCCGGCGGTCGCGGTCACAGTTCTGGCGCGCTTGTCGATGACTGCAACCGCGTTGCATCCCTCAGCTCTTCGGCCTGCTTTTCCGCCCATTGCGGATAGATCGATTCGTAATGGACGAACGGGCTGACGGACATCACGGCATAGCCGCGGATCACGCCGCCCATGTCGCTGATCTGGTAATCGGTCTGATAGGCGCAGCTTGCATCGGTCTGACGAACGGTCAGGCTGACACCAGTCGTCGGCGTCCGCCCCAGTCCGCGCGGCTCAAGGATGATCGGAACCTCGCCACAGGGATTGAACCCGTATTCGCGCTGGCCGTCATACTTGAACTTCCATCCCGATGACGGGTTCTCGCCGTATTTCTCCAGGAATGCAGAAATATAGGGATCGGCCGCCTGGTCCTTGTCGGGAAAGACCTCGGCGCGGTGCACGCTTGCGACCATGCGCCCCCGCGGTGTGTCCACGACGTTCAGCGTCAGAAGGTCGGGGAACTCTTCTTTCCCGTCAGGATACGCCTTGAACTTTTCGCCCCTGCCCAGGACGATCGGACCCTTGTTGTCATCCGCCTCGAACGCCGGAACACTGCATTTCCAATCCTCTTGCGTGTATCCGATTTTTTGCGGGTTTGATGGTCCGGCAAGAAAGCTGCCCCGAAATGGAACACCTGCCGCACGCAACTATGCAGGTGGCAACTCGTCTGGCAATGGGCCCGCGCTGCGGACTGGTGGCCGCCTGCTGGCCGCATCCGCAGATCCACGGCAAGCCGCTGAACCGCGATCCCCCTTGCGGCGTTCCGCACGACAACGGATGCGGGTCATGGCCAACGACAGCGGCACCATCGTCGATCCCCAGGACGCCGCCGAAAGCGTCGGGCTGGTCTATGTCACCGACGCCGGCCCCGGCATCACGCGCCGCCGCGCGGGCAAGGGGTTTTCCTTTCGCGACGCCGACGGCCGCGCCATCAAGGACAAATCCACGCTGGCCCGCGCCCGGTCGCTGGCGATCCCGCCCGCCTGGACCGACGTCTGGATCTGCCCCGATCCGAGCGGCCACATCCAGGCCACCGGCCGCGACGCCAGGGGGCGCAAGCAATACCGCTATCACCCCCGTTTCCGCGAGGTGCGCGACAGCACCAAATACGAACGCATGCTGGATTTCGCGGCCGCCCTGCCCGATTTGCGGGCGCGCGTGGACGCCGACATGGCGCGGCGCGGGATGGTGCGCGAAAAGGTGCTGGCGACCGTCGTGCATCTGCTGGAAACGACCATGATCCGGGTCGGCAACGCCGATTACGCCAAACAGAACAAGTCGCACGGCCTGACCACGCTGAAGGACCGCCACGTCAGCGTGTCGGGCGCGCAGGTCAAGTTTTCCTTCAAGGGCAAAAGCGGCAAGCAATGGACGCTGGACGTCCGCGACCGCCGCGTGGCCCGCATCGTCAAGGCCAGCCAGGATCTGCCCGGCCAGCATTTGTTCCAGTATCTCGACGACGACGGCCAGCAACGCGGCGTGACCTCGGGCGACGTCAACGCCTATCTGCGCGAGATTACCGGCGCCGACATCACCGCCAAGGATTTCCGCACCTGGACCGGCACGGTGCTGGCCGCGCTGGCGCTGGCGGAATACGACGCGGCCGACAGCCAGGCGGCGGCGAAACGCAACGTGCGCGACGCGATCGAGCGGGTGGCGGCGCGGCTGGGCAACACGCCCACGATCTGCCGCAAATGCTATGTCCATCCGGTGGTGATCGACAGCTATCTTGCCGACGAACTGGCGCTGGACCTGCGCGACGAGATCGAGGACGAACTGGACGAACCCGCCCTGCGCCCCGAGGAACGGCGCGTCCTGACCTTCCTTCGCGAAAGGCTTGCCGCATGACGACAGATCGCGACCGCGTGACCGCCACCCCCGCCGCGCTGGCGCTGCTGGCCCGGATCGTGGCCGATCACGGCCCGGTCATCTTCCACCTGTCGGGCGGCTGCTGCGACGGGTCGTCGCCGATGTGCTATGCGGTGGGCGATTTCCGGCTGGGCGAACGCGACGTGCTGCTGGGCCATGTCGGAGATGCGCCGTTCTATACAGGCGGCGCGCAGGCGGCGGCCTGGGCCGACACCGACCTGCTGATCGACGCGGTCGCCGGCCGTGGCGGCATGTTCAGCCTGGACAACGGGCGGGATGAACGCTTCGTGGTGCGCTCGCCCACTTGCGCCGTCTGACCGGACGGGCCACATCGGGCCGGACGGAATGGGGACGATCATGGCGCACAAGGTTTTCATCGACGGCGAGGCTGGCACCACGGGGCTGCAGATCCGCGACCGGCTGACGCGCCGCGACGATATCGAGCTGATCCAGATCGATCCTGCACGGCGCAAGGACGCGGACGCGCGGCGCGAGGCGATGGCGGCGGCCGACGTGGCGATCCTGTGCCTGCCGGACGAGCCCGCCCGGCAGGCGGTGGCGCTGGCGGATGGGCTGCCCGGTGGCGGGGACGTGCGGTTCATCGACGCCTCCAGCGCGCATCGGGTGGCCGAGGGCTGGACCTATGGGTTCCCCGAACTGACGCCGGATGCCCGCGCTGCCATCGCGGCATCGGCGCGGGTGTCGAACCCCGGCTGCTATGCGACGGGGGCCATCGCGCTGCTTGCGCCGCTGGTCGCGCGGGGCGTGCTGGCGGCGGACGAGGTGGCTTCGATCAACGCCGTCAGCGGCTATACCGGCGGCGGCAAGGAATTGATCGCCGAGATGCAGGGCGAGGGCGCGCCCGATCACTTCGTCTATGCGCTGGCCCAGTCCCACAAGCACCTGCCCGAGGTCATGGCCCATTCCCGCCTGACCAGCCGCCCGGTCTTTGCCCCGTCAGTCGGGCGGTTCGCGCAGGGCATGGTCGTGCAGGTGCCGGTGCAGCTGAACGGCCGCCGCATCGCCGACCTGCACGACGCGCTGGCCGCGCATTACGCGGGCGAACGCTTCGTGCGCGTCACCCCGCCGCAAGCGCGCGTGGTGCCCACCGCGCTGAACGGCACCAACGAACTGGAACTGTCCGTGCATGGCAGCGACGACAACGGCTGCGCCGTGCTGGTCGCGGTGCTGGACAACCTCGGCAAGGGCGCGTCGGGCGCCGCCGTCCAGAACCTGAACCTGATGATCGGCGCGGCCGAGGACGCGGGGCTGTAAGCCCTTCTTCTTGGCTGAAATACTCCACGGGGGTCCGGGGGCGTGAAGCCCCCGGTGGCGGCCGCGCCCCCTCAGTCGGCCTTGATCTGGCGCGCCTCGCCGATCAGCATGATGGGGATGCCCGCGCGGATCGGGAACGCCAGTCCGGCGGTGCGCGACACCAGCTCCTGCCGGGCGGCGTCGTAATCCAGCCGGCCGTGGGTCAGCGGACAGACCAGCGCCTCAAGCATGTGGCGGTCAAAGGCGGGGGTGGCCGGGTCGGTCGTCTGGGTCAATGCATGCGCTCCTCGTCGTCGCCGCCGATGTGCAGCGCGAATTCGATCAGCCCGTCCAGCATGGCGCGGCGGTCGGGCATGGTCTCGGCCTCCAGCAGGGCCTGCTTTTCCTCGACCCCCAGCGGCAGCAGCATGGCCAGGCTGTTGACCAGCAGCTCGTCCTCGGCCTCTTCGGCCGCGTTCCAGTCGGTCGACAGCTCATGCGCCGCCATATAGCGGCTGAGGCGTTCCATGAACGCCGGCCGGTCGAAACCGGGGTCGTCGCCGGGCTGCGCGGCGCGGTCGCGCTTGAACCCCGACCAGTCCACGCGGCCGCGCAGATAGGGGGTAAAGCCCTCGATCGCCTCGACCAGCCGGAACCGCGATTCCGCCGCCAGCGAGATCATCATCCGCCCGTCGTCGGTTTCCGAAAACATCGTCACGCGCCCCGCCGTGCCGACGCCCGCCAGCCCGTCGCCCGCCGGCTGGATCATCCCGATCAGCCGGTGGCCGGATTTCAGCACGTCCTCCATCATCTGCAGATAGCGCGGCTCGAAGATCTGCAGCGGCAGGCGCGTGCGCGGCAGCAGCACCGCGCCCGGCAGCGGGAACAACGGGATCGTGTCCGGCAGCGTGGGCTCGCGGCGCGCCATCGTCAGGCGAAGATCAGCGACGACAGCCGCCGCCGGCCCTTTTGCGCCAAGGGGTCGTTCGGCTTCAGCGCGTCGAAGATGGTGATCAGCTGCGCCTTGGCCGCGCCGTCGTTCCAGTCGCGGTCGCGGCGGAAGGATTCCAGCAGTTGGTCGATCGCCTCCTCGACCCGGCCCGCGGCGTGCAGGGCGCCGGCATAGTCGATCCGCGCCTGGTGGTCGGCGGGGTCGGCCGCGACGCGCTGTTCCAGATCGTCCAGCGGCCCGGCGTTCGCGGCCTGCTGCGCCAGCGCCAGCTGGGCGCGCGCCGCCTCGACCGGGGCGGACCCGGCAATCGCGGCGGGCACGCGGGCCAGCGCCCCGGCGGCGGCATCGGTGTCGCCGCCCGCCAGCCGGGCGCGGATCAGCCCGCCCCAGGCCTGCGCGTTGTCGCCCTCTTCCTCCAGGATGGCCTCGAAGGTCTCGGCCGCGTCGTCGGCCGCGCCCTCGGCCAGCATCTGTTCGGCCGCCTCCAGCGCCGCGCCAAGGCCGCCGTCATCGCCGCCAAGGGCGATCAGCTTGTCCACGAACTTGCGGATCTCGCTGGGCGGCAGCGCGCCCTGGAACGCATCGACCGGCTGTCCCTGATAGAACGCGAACACCGTCGGGATCGACTGCACCCGCAGCTGCGAGGCGATCATCTGGTTCTTGTCCACATCGACCTTGGCCATGCGGACGCGGCCCTTGTGGCGCGTCACCTCCGCCTCCAGCGCGGGGCCGAGGGTCTTGCAGGGGCCGCACCACGGCGCCCAGAAATCGACGATGACCGGCACCTGCATCGAGGCGTCGATCACCTCGGCCATGAAGTCGGCCTCGGTCACGTCCTTGATGAAATCGGCGGTCTGCGGCTGGTCGCCCGCGCCCTGAAGCAACATCGCGATGGCCCTTTCGTGTTTCCGGTTTGCGGCAATATGGCCCCTGCACCGGGCGGATGAAAGGGGGCCGCGCCACGGGCGGAACGTCATCGCCCACGGGGCGTCGCGCCCCCGCCGCCCCGCGCCAGCCCGGACCTGCGGCGTCACCGCACCCGGCCGGCACCGCCCCACGAGACCCGCGCCGTCCGATCCGGTGCCGACGGCCGAACGGGCGACACCCCACCCGACAGCGGCGGCAGGGGGTCGATGATGTGGACGATCCCGCCGAGGCTGCCCGCCCGCCGGGACACCGCGCCGCGACAGGGCCGGGCGGCGGGTCCGCGTCAGACCGGCAGGTCGAAACAGGCCATCACCGGAACATGGTCGCTGGGCTGGTCCCAGCCGCGCACCGGGCGCAGGATGCGGCTGTCGTGGCCGGATGCGGCGATATCGGCGGTCGCCCAGATGTGGTCCAGCCGGCGGCCGCGGTCGGACGCCGACCAGTCGCGGTTGCGGTATGACCACCAGGAAAACAGCTTGCCTGCAGGGATGTCCTGCCGGGTGACGTCCACCCAGCCGCCCGCGTCCTGCGCCTCGGCCAGATGCGCGACCTCGATGGGGGTGTGGCTGACGGTGCGCAGCAGCGCCTTGTGCGACCACACGTCATCCTCGCGCGGGGCGATGTTCAGGTCGCCGACAAGGATCGAGCGTTCCGGCCTGTCCGCGCGGAAGGCGTCCCGCATGTCGGTCAGGTAATCCAGCTTCTGCCCGAACTTGACGTTGACCGCGCGGTCCGGCTCGTCCCCGCCGGCGGGCACATAGAAATTGTGGACCGTCACCCCGTTTTCCAGCCGCGCAGCGACGTGGCGGGCGTGGCCGAGGCCCGCGTGGTCACGCTCTCCCGCGTCCGCGATCGGCAGCCGGGACAGGATCGCCACGCCGTTATAGCCGCGCTGCCCGCGCGCGACCATCCAGCGGTATCCGGCGTCGTGGAACAGCTGCGCGGGGATCTTGTCGACCGGAGACTTGCATTCCTGCAGGCACAGGATGTCCGGCGCCTCGTCGGTCAAAAGCCGCAGGACCAGCGCCGAACGCAGCCGGACCGAGTTGATGTTCCAGGTGGCAACGGTGAACATGGCGGGCGGGATAGCCCGCCTTGCGCGAAAGGGAAAGCCGATGAACCAGCTTGTGGACGGCCGCTGGACCTATGGCCATGTCGGGGCCGATCCCGATCAGGGCGGCGATTACCGCCGCCAGAACGCCGGGTTCCGCAACTGGATCACCCCGGACGGGGCGCCGGGGCCAAGCGGGCGGGGCGGGTTCGCGGCGGAAAGCGGGCGCTATCACCTTTACGTCTCGTATGCCTGCCCGTGGGCGCACCGGACGCTGATCTTCCGCGAGCTCAAGGGGCTGGCCCGGCACATCGACGTGTCGGTGGTGCATCCGGTGATGGGGCGCGACGGCTGGTCGTTTGCGACCGACTTTCCCGGCGCCACCGGCGATCCGCTGCACGGGGCGGACCATATCCGCGACGTCTATCTGCGGGCCGATCCGCGGATGACGGGCAAGGCGACCGTGCCGGTGCTGTGGGACAAGGCGCAGGGCACCATCGTGTCCAACGAATCCAGTGAGATCATCCGCATGTTCGACAGCGCCTTTGACGCCATCACCGGCAGCGAGGTGCATTTCTGGCCGGCCGATCTGCGCCCGGCGTGCGAGGCGGTGAACGACCGTGTCTATCCCGATTTCAACAACGGCGTCTATCGCGCCGGGTTCGCCACCACCCAGGCCGCCTATGACGCTGCCGTGGGGCCGGTGTTCGACACGATGGCCTGGGCCGACGACCTGCTGTCGCGCAGCCGCTATCTGACCGGCGACCGCCTGACCGAGGCGGACTGGCGCATGTTCACCAGCGCCGTGCGGTTCGACACCGTCTATCACACGCATTTCAAGTGCAACCGCGCGTGGCTGCGCGACTATCCCCACCTGTGGGGCTGGACGCGCGAGCTGTATCAGATGCCGGGGATCGCCGCGACCGTGCGGCAGGACCACATCACGCATCATTATTACCGCAGCCATCCCGACATCAATCCGTTCGGAATCGTCCCGATCAACCCGGTCATCGACTGGGACGAACCCCACGGGCGCGGCTGACGCGCAAAAAAAAGCCCCGGCATAAAGCCGGGGCCAGGGACAGGGAGGAGGGAATGTGACCGCATCCCCGGTCACTGGGCTTCGCAGACAAAACACGCAAAAGGCGATTTGGTTCCCGCCCCCCGCAGCCGTCAGGCGACCAGCCGGTAACCGCCCGATTCCGTCACCAGCAGGCGGGCGTTCGACGGGTCCGGCTCGATCTTCTGGCGCAGGCGATAGATGTGGGTTTCCAGCGTGTGGGTCGTGACCCCGGCGTTGTATCCCCAGACCTCGTGCAGCAGCACGTCGCGCTGCACCACGCCGTCCTTGGCGCGATACAGGAACTTGAGGATGTTGGTTTCCTTTTCGGTCAGCCGGATCTTGCGGTCCTTGGCGTCGATCAGCATCTTCATCGCCGGCTTGAACGTATAGGGGCCAAGCTGGAAGATCGCGTCCTCGGACTGTTCGTGGGTGCGCAGCTGCGCGCGCAGCCGGGCCAGCATGACCGGGAACTTGAACGGCTTGGTGATGTAATCGTTGGCGCCGCTGTCCAGGCCCAGGATCGTGTCGGCGTCGGTGTCGTGGCCGGTCAGCATGACGACCGGGCATTTCACGCCCTGCTTGCGCAGGCGCTTGCACAGCTCGCGCCCGTCGGTGTCGGGCAGGCCCACGTCCAGCACCACCAGGTCGAAGATGGTGCCCTTGGTCTTTTCGACCGCCTCGGCGCCGGTCCCGGCCTCGAACACGTCGAAATCCTCGGTGGCGACCAGCTGTTCGGCCAGCGCCTCGCGCAGGTCATCCTCGTCATCGACAAGCAGGATCTTTTTCAAACCGGCCATTCAAGCCTCCTGGTGTTCCGTTGTCCTGAAGATGGCGCGAGGGGCCGGGCGGTCCAGCCGGTTGCAATCTTTCTCACATGCAGTTGTCGCGGGGGCGGGTTATGTTACGGATTGTTTCAGATTTCCCCGCCAAAGCCCGCCGCATGAGCCTTGTTCCCACCCTGTCCGAGACGATCAGCCGCGCGCGCACCGACCTGCGCATGGGGCTGCCGGTCGTCATCGGCGGCCATCTGGCCGCGGCGGTGGAAACGCTGACGCCCGCGCGGCTGGCCGACCTGCGGGCGATGGGACGGGTGGTGCTGGCGATCACCGACCGGCGGGCCGAGACGCTGAAGGCGCGCGCCTATGACGGCGATCTGGCCCGCGTGCGCGTCCCCGAGGATGCGGACACCGCCTGGCTGCGGGCGGTGGCCGATCCCTCGGGCGATCTGATGACCCCGATGAAGGGGCCGCTGTTCACCGACCGCCCCGATGAAGGCGGCGGCGGCGACGTGGCCCCGCACCGCGCCGCCATCGCGCTGGCCAAGTCCGCGCAGCTGCTGCCGGCGGTTGCCGTGGTGGCGCTGGGCGCGTCGCTGCCGGGGCTGACGGTGCTGCCGGCCGGGCCGACGCTGGCGCAGCTGGCCGCGGAAACCGCGCTGGCCCCGGTGGCGGCGGCGCGGCTGCCGCTGGCGGCGGCGGAACGGTCGCAGCTGCACATCCTGCGTCCGGCCGATGGCGGGGCCGAACATTACGCCGTGGAAATCGGCAGCCCGCCGCGCGACCAGCCGGTGCTGGCGCGGCTGCATTCGGCGTGCTTCACCGGCGACGTGCTGGGCAGCCTGAAATGCGACTGCGGCCCGCAGCTTGCCGCGGCGCTGGACGCGATGGGGCAGGCGGGGGCGGGCGTGCTGCTGTATCTGAACCAGGAAGGGCGCGGTATCGGGCTGGCCAACAAGATGCGCGCTTACGGCCTGCAGAACCAGGGCTTCGACACCGTCGAGGCCAACCACCGGCTGGGGTTCGAGGATGACGAGCGTGATTTCCGCCTTGGCGCGGCGATGCTGCGCCGCATGGGCTTTTCGGCGGTCCGGCTGATGACCAACAACCCGCGCAAGGTCGCCATGATGCAGGCCCACGGCATCGAGGTGGCCGAACGCGTGCCGCTGGCGGTCGGGCGCAACCGCTGGAACGACGCCTATCTGTCGGTCAAGGCCGCCAAGTCGGGGCATCTGCTGTGATGGTGCTGACCCCCGCCGGGCTGCGGGCCTTTGGCCGCATCCTGCCGTGCAGCATCGGGCGCACCGGTGTCAGCGCCGCCAAGGCCGAGGGCGACGGCGCCACCCCCGCGGGCATCCACCGCATCGCCGGGCTGCTGTATCGCCCCGACCGGCTGGCCCGCCCGGCCCCCTGGGCGGAACCCATCGGGCCGGGCGATCTGTGGTGCGACGCATCCGGCGACGCCGCCTATAACCACCACGTCCGCGCGCCCTTCGGCCCCAGCCACGAATGCCTGCGCCGCGCCGATCCGCTGTATGACCTTGTGCTGGTCAGCGACTGGAACTGGCCCGACGCGCGGGCCGGGCGCGGGTCGGCCATCTTCCTGCACCAGTGGCGCAGGCCGGGGTTTCCGACCGCGGGCTGCATCGCGATGGCGCGGCGCGACCTGATCTGGCTGGCGGCGCGCGCCGAACCGGGCACGCCGTTCGTCGTCCCCGACGCGCTGGCCGGGCGGGTCGCCCGCCGGGGGCTGGCCGCCGCCGCGGTATGACGGGACGCCGTGAAGCGACGCCATGGCGGGGCCTTGCCGCCGCGCCCCTGCCGGTCCATCCCTTCGGGGACTTGGGGATAGGAGCCGCGGATGAAAATCGCCGTTGCCGGGCTGGGCTATGTCGGGCTGTCGCTGGCCGTGCTGCTGGCGCAGGCCAACCGCGTCATGGCGCTGGACGTGGCCGCGGCGCGCGTCGATGCGGTCAACGCCCGCAAATCCCCGATCGAGGATGCCGAGATCGCGGCCTTCCTGTCCGGCCGCGCGCTGGACCTGACGGCGACGCTGGACGCAGGCGCCGCGATGGCGGGCGCGGATTACGTCATCGTGGCGACGCCCACGAATTACGACCCGCGCACCAACCATTTCGACACCTCCAGCGTGGAACAGGTGATCGCGCAGGCCCGCCTGCACGCGCCCGACGCCACCATCGTCGTGAAATCGACCGTGCCGGTGGGGTTCACCGTGCGGATGCGGGCCGAACATGGCACCGACGCGATCCTGTTCTCGCCCGAGTTCCTGCGCGAGGGGCGCGCGCTTTACGACAATCTGCATCCCTCGCGCATCGTCGTGGGCGACCAGACGCCCGCCGCGCGCCGTTTCGCCGACCTGCTGGTCGCCGGGGCCGAGGACCGCGGCATGCCGGTGATGTTCACCGGCCCGACCGAGGCCGAGGCGATCAAGCTGTTTTCCAACACCTATCTTGCGCTGCGCGTCGCCTTCTTCAACGAGCTGGACAGCTATGCGCTGACCAAGGGGCTGGACGCCCGCCAGATCGTCGAGGGCGTCAGCCTGGACCCCCGGATCGGCGGCAATTACAACAACCCCAGCTTTGGCTATGGCGGCTATTGCCTGCCCAAGGACACCAAGCAGCTGCTGGCCAACTATGGCAATGTGCCGCAGAACCTGATCGCTGCGGTGGTGGAATCGAACCGCACCCGCAAGGACATGATCGCCGACCAGATCATCGCCCGCCGCCCCGCCTGCGTGGGCGTCCACCGGCTGGTGATGAAGGCGGGGTCCGACAATTTCCGCGACAGTTCCATCCAGGGCATCATGAAGCGGATCAAGGCCAAGGGCATCCCCGTCATCGTCTATGAACCGGTGCTGGCAGAGGACCGCTTCTTCAACTCGCCCGTCGTGCGCGACTTGGGCGACTTCAAGGCGCGGGCCGACCTGATCATCGCGAACCGCATGTCGCCCGACCTGGCCGACGTGGCCGACAAGGTGTTCACCCGCGACCTGTTTGGCGCCGACTGATGCGGACGGCGCTGGTCACGGGGTCGGCGGGGTTCATCGGGTTCCACCTGTCGCGGCTGCTGCTGGATCAGGGCTGGCGCGTCGTGGGCGTGGACAGCCACAACGACTATTACGACCCGGCGCTGAAATCCGCGCGCGAGGCGTGGCTGACCCCGCATCCGCAGTTCCGCGCCCTGCGCGGCACGGTGGAAACGCCGGGCCTGCTGGCCGGTCTGTTCGCCGCCGAACGCCCCGACGCGGTGATCCATCTGGCCGCACAGGCCGGGGTGCGCCATTCCATCGACAATCCCGGTGCCTATGTCCGGGCGAACCTGCTGGGCACGTTCGAACTGCTCGAGGCCGCGCGCGCCCACCCGCCCGCGCATCTGCTGCTGGCGTCCACCAGCTCGGTCTATGGCGCGAACACGGCGATGCCGTATCGCGAGACGGACAAGGCCGACACCCAGATGTCGTTCTATGCCGCGACCAAGAAATCGACCGAGGCGATGGCGCACAGCTATGCGCATCTGTTCGGCCTGCCGGTCACGATGCTGCGGTTCTTTACCGTCTATGGGCCGTGGGGGCGGCCCGACATGGCGCCCTGGCTGTTCACCCGCGCGATCCTGGACGGCAGTCCGATCCGGGTGTTCAACCACGGCGCGATGCAGCGCGATTTCACCTATGTCGCCGATCTGGTGCAGGGGGTGGCCCGGCTGATCGACGCGGTGCCCGGCGGGGTTCCGGTCGGGGATTTCGACAGCCTGTCGCCGGTCGCGCCGTTCCGGGTGGTGAACATCGGCAATGGCGCGCCAGTGCAGCTGACGGATTTCATCGCCGCGATCGAGACCGCGACCGGGCGCACCGCAATCCGCGACCTGCAGCCGATGCAGCCCGGCGACGTGCCCGCGACCTGGGCCGACACGACGCTGCTGACCGCGCTGACCGGGCAGTCGCCGCGCACCCCCGTGACGACGGGCGTCGCGGCGTATGTGCGCTGGTTTGTCGCCCACTACGGCGGGTGAGGGGGCGGCCACCGGCACGTGCTGCCGAACTGGCCCATGCCTGCGTCGATGCCCCCACGGCCCGGTGAACTCATCCGCTCGGCGCGAAGGGAACGGACTTTCATGCCCTGGCCTCGGGCCGGTCAGGCAAGCTGCTATGGCCCAAGAGGAAGCAGGAAGCGGCGCCAGTGCCAACGCCGCTTCAGCCGGGTCGATTATCAGGCGAGGCACTCACTCTACAGCCCGGCACATGAAACATAAGCGTTGATGGGGCTATTCGCAAGGAACGATGGCAAGCACACGGGCCACCTTCGACGGCGCCGCCGCCCAGCTGGCGGAGCTGATCGGCCGCATGGACGACCCGCGGGGCTTGCTGGCGAACGTGGCCGAGCACCTGCTCAACACGACCCGGGACCGGTTCCGCGATCAGGCCGGTCCCGAGGGCGTGCCCGGGACGCGGCTGCGCCCTCCGACGATCGGCAACCGCGGGCGCAGCAAGCTGATGCCGATCCAGATCCTCTCCGGCACACCCGCTCGGGGCTGCCGCCTCGATCAATAGCCTCTTGATCGAGGAGAAGGACAGGATCGGCACGCCGAAGGTCTATGCTCCCGTCGGCACGCTTACTTGGGCATCCACATCGTCTTTTCGCGGTCCCAGTTGCGGTCGGCCAGCCGCTTGATCAGCCCGTCGGCGTTCGCCGCATCCATGACGAAATCGTCCCGGGCGACCCCCGCCTTGTCAAGCAGCGGCTGCGCCTCGGCCGAGGCCCCGATGGCCTTGAGATGCGCAAAGGCGTCCGACAGCCAGTCCACCGCCGGCTTGTGGCGGGTCAGTGCGTCCGCGCCCTTGGCCGAGGCGACCACCGCCACCGCGTCGAAGATGACCGACGGCGCGCCGTCCAGCTGCGCGTCGGCGGCCAGCCTGGTGCCGTCTGCCAGGGTGGGACCGCCGACCTTGGCCGACACCACCATCGCCATCGCGCCCGCGCCCTGGGCCGCGGCCTTCAGCGCCTTGACCGCCGCGGCGTCAGCGCCATCCGTCACCAGGATGCCCAGCTTGCGGCCCTTGGGCGGCGGAACCGGCTGCTTGAGGATCGACAGCGCGTCCGACGGCTTGGTCTTGACCGGCGCCTTGGCCGGCGTCGCCGCGGGCGGCAGGTCCATCCCCAGCCCGTCGGCCACGCGCTGCGCCAGCGCCTCGTCCACGTTGCGCAACTGCGACAGCTGCCGCACGCGGATGTGGACCATCACGACCTTGGACAGTTCGAACACAAAGGCGCTGACGATGTGCCCCTGCTCGACCGGGGTCTGCGACTGCCAGAACTGCCGCGCCTGGGTGAAATGGTCGGCGAACCGCTCGGCCCGGACGCGCAGCTTTTCGTCGGGCTGGTTGCCCAGTTCCGACAGCTTTGCCACGGTGCGGAACCCGTGCTGCGCATCCACGCGCGGCCCCGACGGCTCGCCCCCCTCGGCCAGCGAGTTCGGCTCGTAATTCGCGCGGCCCTTGGGGATCTGCGTCTGCATCATGCCGTCGCGCTGGAAATTGCGCATCGGGCAGCGCGGCGCGTTGATCGGGATCTGGTGAAAGTTGGTCGTCCCCAGCCGCGATTTCTGCGTGTCCATATAGCTGAACAGCCGCCCCTGCAGCAGCGGGTCGTTGGAAAAGTCGATGCCCGGCGGCACGTTGGTGGGCAGGAACGCGACCTGTTCGGTTTCCGCGAAGAAGTTGTCGGGGTTGCGGTTCAGCTGCAGCGTCCCGATCAGCTGGACGGGCACGTCCTCCTCGGGGATGATCTTGGTCGCGTCCAGCACGTCATAGGGCTGGGCGGCGGCAAAGGCCTCGTCGAAGACCTGAATGCCCAGATCCCATTCGGGGTAATCGCCGGCCTCGATCGCCTCCCACAGGTCGCGGCGCAGAAAGTCGGGATCGGCGCCCGACACCTTGACCGCCTCGTCCCACAGCAGCGACTGCATGCCCTGCCGCGGCTTCCAGTGGAACTTGACAAAGCTGACCTTCCCCTCGGCGTTGACCAGGTGAAAGGTGTGGACGCCGAACCCCTCCATCGTGCGGAAGCTGCGGGGGATGGCGCGGTCGGACATCAGCCACATGACCATGTGCTGCGATTCCGGCATCAGCCCGATGAAATCCCAGGCGGTGTCGTGCGCGGTCGCCGCCTGCGGCATCATCCGATCCGCCTCGGGCTTGAAGGCGTGGACCATGTCGGGGAACTTCATCGCGTCCTGGATGAAAAAGATCGGCATGTTGTTGGCGACCAGATCCCAGTTGCCGTCCTGGGTATACAGCTTGGTCGCAAAGCCGCGCACGTCGCGGGGCGTGTCCTTGGACCCCTTGGACCCGGCCACGGTGGAAAAGCGGGTAAAGGTGTCGCAGCTGTTGCCCTGTTTCTGGAACAGCGCGGCGCGGGTCAGTTCGGGGATGGCGCGGGTCACGGTGAATGTGCCGTGCGCGCCGGATCCGCGGGCGTGGACGATGCGTTCCGGGATGCGCTCGTGGTCGAAGTGGAAGATCTTTTCGCGCAGCACGAAATCTTCCAGCAGCGTCGGCCCGCGCGACCCGGCCTTGAGGCTGTTCTGGTTGTCGCTGATCGGGACGCCGTGGTTGGTGGTGATGCGGCCGGCGGCGTCGCCCGGCGCGACGATCTCCTGCGGCTCGCCGCCGCTGCCGGTCTGGTGGTCATAGGTGGCGGTCACCGCGTCGCTGTTGGTTCCCTGATGCTGCGGGCGGGCCTCGGCCGGGTTCGGCCCGGGCTTTCCGTCGGCGGCAGTGGGGCTGGCCGGGGCGGGTTTGGCGGCGGGCTGCGGCTTGCCGTCCTTGGTGGTCATCGCTTGCTTCCTCTCTGTCGGTGGCGGTTCGCGAGGGCGGGCGCGCATGGCCAGCCCGCCCGTTGCGAGACGGGCGAGCCGGATCGGCTGGATCGCAGATGCAAGGTCAGTCCTCCGCCCGTCCCGTGGCAGGTGGCGAACACGCGGAAGGGCGGGGGGGTTCCAGCCGCCGTGGGGCAACATAAATCAGCCGGCGGGGGCGGCGGGATATCGGTGCGTAGAACTCACGCTCACGACGGCGGTGCCGCCGGGGACAGGCCGGCAGGGTGCGTGATTTTCACACACGGAAAGCGCGGGCTGATACCCGGCACGCGCCGGGCCGGTCACACCTCGGGGACAAGCACCTCGCGCTTGCCGACGTGGTTGGCGGGGCTGACGACGCCCTGCTCTTCCATCTGCTCGACCAGGCGGGCGGCCTTGTTATAGCCGATGGCCAGCTTGCGCTGGATATAGCTGGTCGAACATTTGCGGTCCTTGGCGACGATGGCGACCGCCTGGTCATACAGCGCGTCGTCCGACCCGTCGCTGGCCAGGATCGCGTCGATTTCCGCGTCGCGCTCGTCGTCCGGCGATTCCACCACGCCCGCCATATAGCTGGGCGGGCCGAAGGATTTCAGGTGGTTCACGACCTCCTCGACCTCTTCGTCGGAAACGAACGGCCCGTGGACGCGGGTGATGCGGCTGCCGCCGGCCATATAGAGCATGTCGCCCATGCCCAGCAGCTGTTCGGCGCCCTGTTCGCCCAGAATGGTGCGGCTGTCGATCTTGGACGTGACCTGAAAGCTGATCCGCGTCGGAAAGTTCGCCTTGATCGTGCCTGTGATCACATCGACGGACGGGCGCTGCGTCGCCATGACGATGTGGATGCCCGATGCGCGGGCCATCTGGGCCAGACGCTGGATGCAGGCCTCGATCTCTTTCCCGGCGACCATCATCAGGTCGGCCATCTCGTCCACGATGACGACGATATAGGGGAAGGTCTCGGGCTGGAACTCCTCGGTCTCGAAGATCGGCTCGCCGGTGTCCTCGTCAAAGCCGGTCTGCATGGTGCGGCGGAACATCTCGCCCTTGGCCAGCGCCTCGGCGACGCGGCCGTTATAGCCCTCGATGTTGCGCACGCCCATCTTGGACATCTTGCGGTAACGTTCCTCCATTTCCGACACGACCCATTTCAGGGCCACGACGGCCTTTTTCGGGTCGGTCACGACGGGGGACAGCAGATGCGGGATGCCGTCATAGACGGACAGTTCCAGCATCTTGGGGTCGATCATGATCAGCCGGCATTCCTGCGGCGTCAGTTTATACAAAAGCGACAGGATCATGGTGTTGATCGCCACCGACTTGCCCGAACCCGTGGTCCCCGCGATCAGCAGATGCGGCATCTTGGCGAGGTTGGCCACCACCGGCTCGCCGCCGATGTCCTTGCCGAGCGCCAGCGGCAGCGGCATGGACGAGTCCCCGAAGGCGCGGGCCGACAGGATTTCCCGCAGCACCACCTTTTCGCGGCGCTGGTTGGGCAGTTCGATGCCGATGACGGTGCGGCCGGGGACGGTGGACACCCGCGCGGACAGGGCCGACATCGACCGCGCGATGTCGTCGGACAGGCCGATGACGCGGCTGGCCTTCAGCCCCGGCGCGGGTTCCAGTTCGTAAAGCGTGACCACCGGGCCGGGATGGACGGCCGTGATCTGGCCCTTGACGCCGTAATCGTCCAGCACCGCCTCGAGCATGCGGGCGTTCTCGGTCAGCGCCTCGGGGGACAGGGCGTGGCGTTCGACCGTGCCGGGCGCGGTCAGCAGCGACAGCGGGGGCCGTTCGTAATCGCTGGGCGCGGCGGCGTCGAAGGACAGGCCGGGCTGCGCCTCGGCGCGGGCCTGTTTCGACGGCGCGGGCTTGCGCATCGGGGGCATCATCACGCGGCTGGTGTCGGTCGGTTCCAGCGGCGGCGGGGCGGGGTTGCGGCCGGTCAGCCGGGCGGTGACGGCCGACAGCACCGACCGCGCCGCAGGGTCGTCGGCGGGCTGTTCGGCGCGGTGGCGGATGGCGTCGGTGATGCGGGTGTGGATCGCGTCGGCGTCCGGGCCGGGGCTGTCGTCATAGTGGGTTTCGGGATCGACCAGTTCGGATTCCGGCACCGCCGGCTGGGACGGACGGCGCAGGCGTGCCAGCAGCCGGGCGGGGGGCGCCTCGACGCTTTGGGGCGCGGCGTCGCCGCCGCCCGTGCGGCGGGCCTCGGCGCGGCGGCGCAATTCGCGCGCGGCGGCGACCGATGCGCTGGCGCCCCGGCCCGCGGCCGTCATCGCCAGGTCATAGGCGGTGGCCAGCCCCGTCGCCAGGAACCGCCCGATCCCCATCGCCTCGGCGCGGTCCACGCCCAGCACAAAGCCGCCGAACACGACCGATGCCGCGGCGGTCAGCAGCGCCAGGATCTTCAGCGCGACGGCGGCGGGCAGGGGCATCAGCCCCAGCATCGCCCCCATCAGCATGTCGCCCAGGTGCCCGCCCAGGCCAAAGCTTTGCGTCCAGCCTGGCGGCGGCACCATCGAGGTCGCATAGACCGACACCAGCACCATCGCCAGCGGCGTGAAGACGCCGCGCATCAGCCGGTCCTCGCCCCGGTGCAGCATCAGCCGCAACCCCCAGACCAGCGCGGCGACCGACAGCATCCAGCTGCCATAGCCGGTGATCATGAACAGCGCCGAGGCGACATAGGCGCCCAGCCGGCCCAGCAGGTTCTGCGCCGGCTGGTCGGTGGCGGTGCCGATGCCGGGGTCGTCGGGGGAATAGCTGAACAGCATCATCGCCACGACGATGCCGAAGACGACCAGCCCCGCGCCGACCAGTTCCTTGCCGCGGCGTTCCAGCGCCGCCTGCGTCGACTGATCGAACAGCGGGTCGCGGTGTTTCGCCTGCCAGCTTGCCATGCCTCAGCTTCCCTCTTGGAACAGACAGTCGCGCAGGCGGATCAGCGCGTCCTCGGTTTCCGCCGCCGGTCCGACCAGCGCCACGCGGATGTAACCCTTGCCCGGATTGGCCCCGTCCACGTCGCGCGACAGATACGCGCCGGGCAGCACCTGCACGCCCGCCTCGGCCCACAGGCGGCGCGCCGCCGCCTCTCCGTCCGCGACCGGCAGCCACAGGAAGAACCCGCCCTGCGGCGGCAGATAGCCGGGGACATTGCCCAGCACCCGGTCGGCGATGGCGTATTTCTGCTGATACAGGGCCCGGTTTTCGGTGACGTGATCCTCGTCCGCCCAGGCGACCTCGCTGACGCGCTGGTGGGGCAGGGGCACGGGCGCGCCGGCATAGGACCGCAGCACCCGGAACCGCGCGATGGCGTCCGCGGACCCGGCGGCAAAGCCCGACCGCAGCCCCGGCAGGTTCGACCGCTTGGACAGCGAGTTGAACATCACCACCCGGTCGGCCAGCCCCATCCCCTGCGCCACGGCCAGTGTGCCGGGGGGCGGCGTGTCGCGCCAGATTTCCGAATAGCATTCGTCGGCGAAGATCAGGAAATCATGCCGGTCGGCCAGGGCGACCAGCGTTTCCAGATAGTCGCGGTCCGCAACCGCGCCCTGCGGATTGGCGGGCGAACACAGGTAACAGATCGCCGTGGCGTCCAGCGTGGCGGGGTCCAGCGCCGCGAAATCCGGCAGGTGGCCGGTGTCCGTCGTCGCGGGCACGAACACCGCTTGCGCGCCGACGGCGGCGGCGGCCACGGCATAGACCTGATAGAACGGATTGGGGATCAGCACGTTGGGCCGGGCGCCGTTCTTGTCCTCGGGGCACAGCGCCAAGGCCGCGTTGAACAGCCCCTCGCGCGTGCCGTTCAGGACTGTGATGCGGTCGGGCGCGACGTCGATGCCGTGGCGGGTGCCGATCCAGCCCGAGATCGCCGCCAGCAGTTCGGGCGTGCCGTCGTTGGACGGATATTTCGCCAGCTGGTCCACGGTGCGGGCCAGCGTCGGCGCGACGAAGTCGGGAATGGCATGGCGCGGCTCGCCGATGGTCATCACCACCGGGTCGGGACCGGGCGTCACGTCGGCCAAAAGCCGCCGCAGACGCGGAAACGCATAGGCCGGCAGGTTCGAGAACCGCTCGGGGGGTGCCATGACTGCCTCGCTTCACGGGGTCGTGCATCGCCCCGTTTGCCGCAAGACTATCGGCAAAGCCGCTGTGCGTCCAGCCAAAGCCGGGCCATGCGGGCGTCCCGGTCAGCCCCGCAGCGCCCCTTCGGCCGCCGCCGCGACCCGCAGCAGCGCCCGGTCGGCCCGGGCCGCGCCCATCAGCATGATGCCGCAGGCCGGGCGCGCCGTGGGCAGGGTGATCGCGGGCAGGCCCAGCAGGTTGCCGATGCGGGTGTTGCGCAGCGCCAGCAGGTTCTCGGCCGCAAAGAACGCCGCATCGCGTTCCAGCCGCGCCGCGTCGGGGGGCAGGATCGCGACCGTGGGCAGGATGACCGCGTCGAACCCCGCCGCAGCCGCCGCCCATTCGGCGCGCAGCCGCGCCAGCGTTTCCCAGCCGGCGACATAGTCGGGCGCGCTGACGCCCATGCCCCCGCGGAACCGTTCCAGCATGGGCGGGAACATCAGCTCGGGCGCGTCCTCGATCTGGTCGCGCCAGATGCCATAGGCCTCGGCGGCGAACAGGGTGGGCGACAGCGCCAGCGCCTGCGCCACGCAGTCGGGGGCGGCGTGGCTGACACGCGCGCCCGCGGCGGACAGGGTGGCGACCGCCTCCTCGAAGGCGGCGACCGGCGCCTCGCGCGCGTTGTCGAAGGGGGCGCCGTCCAGCACCATCAGGCGCAGGCCGCGCAGGTCCGCGCCGCGCAGATCGACCGCCGGCTCGCCCCGCAGAAGGGCGAAGATCTCGGCGCAATCCTCGACCGTGCGGGCCAGGGGGCCTGCGGTGTCAAAGCGCCGGCACAGCGGCACGACGCCGGTCGCGTCCACCGCCCCGTGCGTGGGCTTGAAGCCGACGATCCCGTTCCACGCCGCCGGCACCCGGATCGACCCGCCGGTGTCCGTCCCCATCGCCGCCGCCGCCAGCCCCAGCGCCACCGACACCGCCGCGCCCCCGGACGATCCCCCCGCGACCAGCGCCGGGTCCAGCGCGTTCGGCACGGTGGCGACCGGAGGGTTCAGCCCCAGCCCCGAAAACGCCAGCTCGGTCATGTGGGTCTTGCCAAGGCAGACCGCCCCCTGCGTCGTAGCTACGGCCAGCACGGCGGCGTCATGGTCCGGGGTGCGCCCCTCCAGCAGCAGCGATCCGGCCTCGGTCGCCACCCCGGCGCTGTCGAAATTGTCCTTCCAGCTCAGCGCGACGCCGTCCAGCAGGCCGCGGCGCAGGTCGGCGCGGGCGCGGTCGTGGGCGGCGATGGCCTCGGCGCGGGCGCGGTCGGGGGTGGTGCGGGCATAGATGCGCGCGCCGTCCGGGTGGCGCTCGATGGCGTCCAGATAGGCGTCGGCGAGGTCCACTGGGCTGACCAGCCCCGCGAGGATCGCCCGGCCCTGATCGGTCGCCGATGTTGTCCGCCAGTCCATGCGCGCCCCCCTTGCCGTCGGCGCAGGCTAGTGCCCGGCGCGGGCCACGGCAACGGCCTTGCGGGCGGCGATGCCGCATGGACCCCGCCGCCGCGCCGCCCTAGTCTGCGGGTCATGACACCGGACCATGACATCCTGATCGCGGGCGGCGGGCTGAACGGCCCCGCGCTGGCGCTGGCGCTGGCGGGGGCCGGGTTTTCCGTCGCCGTCATCGACGCGCAAGCCCCCCGCGCGCGCGCCGCCGACGATTTCGACGGCCGCGCCTATGCGCTGGCGCTGGCCTCGCGCCGCCTGCTGACGGCGCTGGGGCTGTGGGCGGACCTTGCCCCCCGGTCGCAGCCGATCCTGCGGGTCGAGGCCGCGCAGGGCCACCCCGGCGAGGGGGCCGGCGCGTTCCGCCTGACCTTCGACAGCGCCGAGATCGAGGAGGGCGCCGTCGGCCACATGGTCGAGGACCGCTATCTTTATGCCGCGCTGATGAAGGCGATGGCGGGGCGCGTGACGCATGTCCCCGCGACGCAGGTCGTGGCGCAGGAGGTGCGGCCGGGCCATGTCGCGGCCACCCTGTCCGACGGGCGCACCCTGACCGCGCGGCTGCTGGTCGGCGCAGACGGGCGCGGGTCGGGGGTCGCCGCGCGCGCGGGCATCCCCCGGCGCGGCTGGGGGTACGGCCAGACCGCGCTGGTCGCGGCGGTCGATCACGACCGCCCCCACGGCGGCACCGCGTGGCAGTATTTCATGCCGACCGGACCGCTGGCGATCCTGCCCTTGCCCGGCAACCGCAGTTCGATCGTCTGGTCGGAGCCCGACGCGGCCGCCCGCGCCATCGCCGCGCTGGACGATCAGGCGTTCCTGGACCTGCTGCGCCCGCGCTTTGGCGATTTTCTCGGCGCGATCAGGCTGGCCGGGCCGCGGTTTTCCTATCCGCTCAGCCTCAGCCTGGCCGACGCCCATGTCGCGCCGCGCATCGCGCTGGTGGGCGACGCGGCGCATGGCGTCCACCCCATCGCGGGGCAGGGGCTGAACCTTGGCCTGCGCGACGTGGCGGCGCTGGCCGAGGTGCTGGCCGACGCCGCCCGGCGCGGCGAGGATATCGGCGCCCCCGACGTGCTGGCCCGATACCAGGGCTGGCGGCGGTTCGACTCGACCGCGCTGGGGCTGGGGATGGACAGCGTCAACAAGCTGTTTTCCAATGACAACCCGATCCTGCGGACGGCCCGCGGGCTGGGCATGGGCGCGGTCACCGCGACCGGCCCGCTGCGCCGCGCGTTCATGCGGCAGGCGGCGGGGCTGTCGATCGATCCCATGCCGCGGCTGCTGGCCGGGCGCCCGCTGTAACCCGGAACGATCACCGCAGCGCGAGCGTTCAGGCCCGTGCCGTCCCGGTTTCGTGACGTGCAACCCTTTGGAAAGGCGGTATGATCCAGATCATGAACCTTCGCTCTCTCGCGCTTGCGCCCGCCTTCGCACTCGCCTTCGCCCTGCCGGCGGCGGCCGAGAAGATTCCCCTCAACGAGATCTCGCGTTACCTCAACAGCCTGAAAACCGTGGTCGCCGACTTTACGCAGGTGAACCCGAACGGGTCGGTGACGCCCGGCACCGTCTATATCCACCGCCCCGGCAGGGTGCGGTTCGAATACAAGGGCGACCAGACGCTGGTGCTGGCGTCGGGCGGACAGGTCGCGGTCTTCGACAGGAAGTCGAACACCGGCGCGCAGCAATACCCGCTGTCGAAAACCCCGCTGTCGATCATCCTGGACGATAACGTCAACCTGGGCCGCGCCCGCATGGTGACGGGGCACACGGAACGCAAGAACACCACCGTCGTCACCGCGCAAGACCCCGCGCATCCCGAATACGGCAACATCCAGATGGTGTTCACCGCCAACCCGACGGAACTGCGCCAGTGGGTCGTGACCGACGACGCGGGCAAGCGCACGACCGTCGTGCTGGGCCAGATGAAAAAGGGCGGGTCGATCCCGCCGTCGCGCTTCTCGATCACCGCCGAGGCCGAGCGGCGGAAGTGACCGCCGCCGGCTGACCCCGCGCCCGCGTCAGGCGCGGCCGCAGGACCGCAGTTGCGCGTCATACATGCCGGCGCGCGACTGCACCTGCGCCGCGACCCCCAGCAGCCATGTCTTGGACAGGTGGCTGCCGCTGGCGAAGCCGCTGCGCCCCTCGTGATAAGCCAGATACTGCGAGGCCGCGTCATGCGGCGCGACGCCCAGCCGCCGCGTGGTGCCGTTCATGTACCAGCCCATGAAATCGGTGGCGTCGCGGATGTCGTCGCGCCGCGCCCGGCGTTTGCCGGTCTCGCGCAGATACTCCTCCCACGTGCCGTCCAGCGCCTGCGAATAGCCGAAGGCCGAGCTTTGCCGCCCGATGGGGATGATCCCCAGCGCGTATTGATGGGGGGTCCGCGCGTCGCCGATGAACTTGGATTCCTGGTGGATCGCGGCCATCTGCACCGCCACCGGCACGCCCCAGCGCCGCTGGCTGTCGCGCATCGCGCGCAGATAGGCCGGGCGTTCGCCCACGATGGCGCAGGCGTTGTCCAGCTGGCGCGGCGCCTTGAAATTGCCGCCGCCCCCGCCGCAGGACGCGACCAGCATCACGATCGCCAGCTTGAGATAGGTGTTCATGCCAGACTGCGCCCCCGGTTCTTTTGCTTTTTGCGGCGATCCTAGGGGCAAACGCGGGTGGGGGAAATCACGAATCCGCCACGCGGCGGCGGCCCGCCACAGGGCGGTTTGCCGCACCCGGCCCGCGGCTGGCCGACACGCGCCCCGGGCCGCGGCCCCTTGCCTGCCGGCCCGTGGCCGCTAAGTTCAGCCCAAGGATCATTCATTGGGGGACTCTCACATGGCAGACAACGATATCGTCATCCTGTCGGGCGCGCGCACCGCCATCGGCGGATTCGGCGGCAGCCTGGCCGGCGTGCCGCCGATCGAGCTGGCGACCACCGTGACCAAGGCGGCGATGGAACGCGCGGGCGTCTCGCCCGACAAGATCGGGGCTGTGGTGTTCGGCCATGTGATCAACACCGAACCCAAGGACCAGTATCTGTCGCGGGTGGCGATGCTGAACGCGGGCATTCCGAACACCACCCCCGCGATGAACGTGAACCGCCTGTGCGGGTCGGGCGCGCAGGCCATCGTGTCGGCGGCGCAGTCGCTGAGCCTGGGCGACGCCGATTTCGCCATCGCCGGCGGCGCCGAATCGATGAGCCGGGGCGGCTATCTGGTGCCCGCGCTGCGGTCGGGGTCCAAGATGGGCGACCAGCAGATCGTGGACATGATGACCGGCGCGCTGACCTGTCCGATGGGCACCGGCCACATGGGCGTCACCGCCGAGAACGTCGCATCCGAACACGAGGTCACGCGCGAACAGCAGGACGCCTTCGCGATGGAAAGCCAGAAGCGCGCCGCGAACGCGATCGAGCAGGGCTATTTCAAGGACCAGATCGTCCCGGTCGAGATCAAGACCCGCAAGGGCACCGTCACCTTTGACACCGACGAACACCCCAAGGCGACCTCGGTCGAGGCGCTGGGGGGCCTGCGCGCCGTCTTCAAGAAGGAAGGCAGCGTCACCGCCGGCAACGCGTCGGGCATCAACGACGGTGCCGCCGCGCTGGTGCTGGCGCGCGAAGGCGCCGCGCGCGAAGCCGGGCTGACGCCCAAGTTCCGCATCCTGGGTTACGCCCACGCGGGCGTCCGCCCCGAGGTGATGGGCATCGGCCCGATCCCCGCGGTGCAGAACCTGCTGGAAAAGACCGGGCTGAAGATCGAGGACTTTGACGTCATCGAATCGAACGAGGCGTTCGCCGCGCAGGCGCTGGCCGTGAACAAGGGCCTGAAGCTGGACGCCGCCAAGGTGAACCCGAACGGCGGCGCCATCGCGCTGGGCCACCCGGTCGGCGCCACCGGCGCCATCATCACCGTCAAGGCGATGTATGAGCTGGAGCGCACCGGCGGGAAAAAGGCGCTTGTGACGATGTGCATCGGCGGCGGCCAGGGCATCGCGCTGGCGATCGAGCGCATCTGACGCGACGTTCGGGCCAACCCTCGCCCGGGCCGTCATGGCGGCCGGGGCGTTTTCTTGACCGCAGCGGCGGGGGCTGTCCGCCCCCATCGTCGTAAACGACGATTCCCCCGAGGATATTTTCGGCCAGAAGATGGGATCAGCGGCGCAGCCGGTCGAGGCAGTCGGGCGCAAGCAGCATGGTGGCCAGCGCCCGGCCGCCCAGGTCGCCGGTGCCGGCGGGCAGGTCGAGCGGCGCGCCCGCGCAGGCGGGCGGCTGCGCGGTCTCGCCTGCCCACAGGGCCGGGCCGGCGTCGCCGCGCAGCGGATAGATCAGGTCATAGTGGCTGGGCACCGGCCCGCCCGGCGCGGGCACGGCCCGGATCGTGACGGGCGCTGCGGTCGTGTGCGCGCGCCAGAAAAGCTGCGCCAGCACCGCCCGGTCGCTGGCGACGATCAGCCTTGCGCCATCCTGCCGGGCGCGCGCCAGCATGGCGTCGGCGGCGGCCGCGTTACCGACATAGCGGGCCAGCACCGGCGCGCCATCGCGCCGCCATTCCTGCGCGCGCGTGCCGATCACCGGCAGCGCCAGCGCCACGGCGGCGTTCAGCCCGACCGCCAGCACCGCCCGTCGCGGCCGGGGGGCCAGCACCGCCGCGATCAGCACCGCGCCGGGCACATAGGCCCCGACCGCCCAGTTCGCATTCGCCCCCGATTGCAGCGCCTGCGCCGCCACGATCGCCAGCGGCGCGGCGGTGATCGCGGCCAGCCCGCGCATCCCCGGCGGCCAGCGGCGCGCCAGCAGCGCGACCAGCAGGGCGGCAAAGGTCAGCGGTCCGGCGACGGCGAACTGGGCGGCCAGAAACAGCGCCACGCGGCCCGCGTCCGGCGCGCCCTGCCAGTCGGCATTGTCGGCGGTGTGGCGCACGGTGGCGAGATCGTGGGCCAGGTTCCACAGGATGTTGGGGGCAAACAGCGCCAGCGCGACCGCCGCCGCCACGGCCGCATGCCCCCACGGCCGCCGCCACCGCGGGTCGATCAGCGCCGCCAGCGTCAGCCCCGGAACCGCGAACAGCATCGCGTATTTCGACCACATCCCCGCCGCCAGCGCCGCGCCCGCCAGCGCCGCCCCGGACCGGCCCCGCGCCCGCGCCCACGCCAGCAGGAACAGCGCCAGCGCCAGCATCTGCGGGCTGTCGGTGGAAATCAGGATGCTGCCGACGGCGACAGCGGGCAGGGTTGCATAGACGACGCCCGCCAGCGCGCCCTCGGCGGGCCCCGCCACCGCGCGTCCCAGCGCCCACACCGCCAGCGCCGCGCCGCCATGCACCAGCGGCCACGGCAGGCGGGCGACCCACGGCGCGTCGGAACCCGCGATCCCGTTCGCGGCGCGGATCAGCCAGCCGACCAGCGGCGGCTTGGACCAGGCGCCCGCGGCAAGCTCGCGCCCCCACAGCCAGTATTGCGCCTCGTCGACATAAAGTTCGAGGTCGGCCGCCGGCAGCCACGCCAGCCGCCACGCGGTCAGCGCGACGATGACAGCCAGCGCCAGCCGCTCAGCCCCGGTGGCGTTCGGCATGGATCAGCCACAGGTTGCGAAGATAGATGACCGTGCCAAGCGCCTGCCCGACCATGAACACCGGGTCGCGCCGGTGGATCGCATAGGCCAGCAGCGTCAGCCCGCCCGCCAGCGAGAAATACCAGAACGCCACCGGCACGACCGACCGTTTCGCCCGTTCCGACGCGATCCACTGGACCAGGAACCGCATCATGAACAGCCCCTGCGCCATAAAGCCGAACAGAACCCACAGCAGTTCGCCCGTGGTGTGGACATCGAAAAACCGCAGCACCCCGGTCATCGCGGCGCCGTCTCGGTGGCGCGCACGGTCTTGCGCCGCCGCATCAGCCAGGCCACCCCGGCCAGGTCCGACACGCCGACCAGACCGCGCTGCCAGTTGGAATAATTCGACCGGCCCGCCAGCCGGGGCCGGTGGGACACGTCGATCAGCGCGACCCGCCAGCCGTCGCGCGCAAACAGCGCCGGCAGGAAGCGGTGCTGGTGGTTGAAGAACGGCAGCGCCAGATAGGCGTCGCGGCGGAACGCCTTGAGGCCGCAGCCGGTGTCGCGGGTCGCGTCGCGCAGCACCAGCGCGCGCAGCCGGTTCGCCAGCCCCGATGCCAGCCGCCGTGACGCCGCATCCTTGCGCCCGACCCGCTGCCCGGCGACCAGCCCCAGTTCGGGCTGGCCGTCCTGCGGGGCCGCCAGCAACGGCGCCAGCAGCCGCGGCAGTTCTTCGGGCGGGTTCTGGCCGTCGCCGTCCAGCGTCGCGATCAGGGGCGCGCGGGCGGCCAGCACGCCATTGTGGATCGCCGCCGACTGCCCGCCCGGCCGGGGGTGCGACAGCAGCCGCAGCCACGGGCGACCGGCAGCCATGTCCAGCACGATCCGCGCGGTTTCGTCCGACGATGCGTCGTCCACGACGATCACCTCGAACGGGGTCAGGGGTTCCAGCGCCGCCCCGACGCCGTCCAGCAGGGGCGCGATGTTGCCCGCCTCGTTGCGGCAGGGGATCACGATGGAACAGCGCGGGGTCATGGCGTCCTGCGTTGGGCGTCTGCAATGCCTGCGGGATGATGGACCCCGGATCGGGAAATTGCACCCCGCGCCGATCGACGGCAAGGCCACGCCCCCCACGGCCAAAAACGGACGGGCCGCCCCAAAGGACGGCCCGCGAGATCATGGGAGATGGTCCGGTTAGGGATGGAATGCATCCGGTTCCCAGCCATTGGTTCTGTGCCTCAGGGTTTGCCCTCAGGCGGCGGACCCTCCGGCTGTCCCGACTCCGTTCTCCAACATCACTCTCGACACTGGACCACCTCCTTTCGCTGTTGACGCTGACTGGAAGCCTGCCACACCCCCCGGGCAAGTCAATCAGTTTCCGACCGGCGCGGACAAGATTTTGCGGACGAGCATGCGGAACGGCACAAGGGCCAGCGCCGCCAGCGCCAGCTTGACGGACCAGTCGGCCAAGGCCAGCGACGCCCACAGCGGCGCGGTCGGGCCTTGCCCCAGCAGCGGCACGGCCTCGGTCGCCCAGCCGGTGTTGGCATCGGCGGGCAGGAACGCGGCGAAGGCGATGGCAAAGAACAGCGCGGTGTCGACCGCCGATCCGGCCAGCGAGGACAGGAACGGGGCCTTCCACCACGACCGGCGGCGCAGCGCGTCAAAGATCGCGACGTCCAGCAGCTGTCCAATGATGAACCCCAGCCCAGACGCCAGCGCGATCCGCAGCGTGGTCTTGTCCAGCCCGGCCGCGACCAGCGAGCAGGCGACGCCGGCGACAAAGCCCGCGACGACGACCCGGCGCGCGGCGGCGGCGCCGTGGACCCGGTTGGTCACGTCGGTGACAAGGAAGGCTATCGGATAGGTCAGCGCCCCCCAGGTCAGCCAGTCGCCCAGCATGAACTGGACCAGGATGTTCGAGGCAAGCACGACGGCAGCCATCGCGAGGACCGCGGGCATCAGCGAACGCATGGGGTTTTTTCCGTTTTACAAGGTGGCGGAAGAACTCGGCCCCGTTGACGGGACGCGCGGCATCTAGGGCCGCGGGCGCCGCGCGTCAAGCCGCGATCAGTCCCGGACGCGGTATTCGACCAGCTCGGTGCGCTGAACGAACAGGAAATTGTCGTCCGAGATCATCGTCAGCCGGATGCCCTGAGCGTCCTGCCAGACGGCGATCCCCTCAAGGTTGTCGTGGCGCAGAAAGCCGGTCTCGATCAGCACCTCGCCCGCCGACAGCGTGGCGCCGGTCATGTCGAACCGCCGCACCCGGCTGGCGAATCCGCGCACGCCCTTGAAGGCGCGTTCCAGCAGATACAGCCGCCCGTCCGGGCCCACGTCCGCGCCGACCGGCACGAACGACCCCAGCCGGGGGATGCGGAACGGCACCGACCATTCGTTGCCGCTGCGGCGCAGGACGGGGAACCCTTCGTCGTCGTCATCCCACGATTCGGGAATGGTCAGGATGTCGCCGCCGGGCGTGACGGCCAGCGCCTCAAGCCCCGCGTTGGGGCGCATCCGGGCGAATTCGCGCGCGGGGGGGATGCGCACGGCGGGGCTGTCGGGGGTGTCAAAGCGGGCGATCCGGTCCAGCCCCTCAAAGCTGACGAACAGCCGGCCCTGCGCGTCGATGGCCAGCCCTTCGGCATCGCCCAGGTATCCGGCGCGCAGCTTGCGCCCGCCGCTGTCCTGCAGCCGCGCGGTCCCGGCGGTGGTCAGGCCGCGGATGCGGCCCTGCCCGTCGCGGTCCACGCTGCCCCACCGGACCGTTCCCCGGTCCGACAGCGCGGTATAGCGGCGGCCGTCCGCGTCCAGCTCGATCCCCGAGAACCCGCCGAAATCGTCGTCGAGGCCCCGCCAGACATAGGTGCCGAGGTAATCCACCACCGCGCCCGACGCGGCGGCCGCCGCGTTGGCCGATGGGGGCGCCGGCCCCGCCAGCATCGCCGCCCCGACCGCCGCCGCCGCGATCAGCGCGCGACGAGGGCCTGGCATGCGCGGGGCATCTCGCTCAGCCGATAGCTGCGAGGGTGGCGGTAGTCGGGATTCGGCGGCGGCGCGGGCGGCGGGTCGATGCGGTTGCGGATCCACTGCGCGGCCTCGGCGCAGCCGTCGCCGGGGGGCGGGGCGGCCTGATCCTCGCACCCCTGGTTGGTGCAGGCCAGGCGGACGTGAAAGTGATAGTCGTGCCCGTCGATCGGGCGGATCTTGCGCAGATAGGCGCGGTTGCCGCGTTCGGACTGGCACATCACGACCTTGGCGACGGGATCGACAAAGACGCGGGCCACGCGCGGATCGGACGCCGCCGCCCGCAGCAGCTGGTGATGCGCCGCCGACCACAGCGGGCTGGGGGCGGTGCCGCCGCGCGCCACGACCGACTGCGAGGACAGGTTCTCGCGCTGGCGCGGCGACAGCCGCAGGCTGGACGGCGGCAGCATCCAGATGTCGGCGTCCAGCCCCATCTGGTGGCTGGCGTGGCCGGACAGCATCGGGCCGCCCAGCGGCTGGCTCATGTCGCCGACATAGATGCCGGGCCAGCCGAACCGCGTCGCCTGCTGCGACAGCCCGACCAGGAAATCGACCAGCTGCGGATGCCCCCAGTTGCGGTGGCGCGACAGGCGCATCGCCTGCCAGGTGGGGCCGGTTTCCGGCAGTTGCACGCTGCCCGACGCGCAGCCGCGGGAATAGCCGCCCAGCGCCAGCGGCTGGCCGCGGGTGGCCGCGACCTGCGCGCCGAACACGTCCTTGGCCAGCGGGTCGGCCAGCGCCGGCGCGGCAGGCAGGGCCAGCGCCAGCAGCGTGGCGGCCATCGTCAGGGTCTTGCGGATCACTGCTCGGGTTCTCCCTCTGGGTTGACCCAGCTTAGCAGCGCTAGCGAAAGAAGGAACATCACGATCAGCGGCGAGATGCCGATCCGCTGGTTGCCCGACAGGTCGGTCGCGACCGCGATCAGGAAGGGCGACAGGAACGCCGTCGCCTTGCCCGACAGCGCGTAAAGGCCGAACGCCTCGGTTGCGCGGGCGGCGGTCGTGTGGCGCACCATCATCGTGCGGCACGCCGATTGCAGCGCGCCCCCCGCGCCCCCGATCGCCACCCCGCAGCCCAGAAACAGCGCATCCGGCAGGCGCGAACCCGCCGCCAGCGGCAGGCCGAAGAAGGACTGCCGGCTCATCCCGACGATGACCAGGCAGACGAGGATCAGGACCACGGTGCAGGTGACGATCACCGGCTTTGGCCCCCAGCGCCGGTCGGCGCGCCCGCCCAGCCAGCTGATGACGGCGGCCGCCAGCGCGCTGACCACGCCGAAGACGCCCGACCAGATCACCGGCCAGCCCAGGACCGTCGCCGCATAGATCCCGCCAAAGGCATAAAGCGCGTTCAGTGCGTCGCGCGACAGCATCGACGACACCAGCCACGCCGCCAGCGACCGGCGGTGGCGCAGCGACCGGATCATCCGCCACAGCTCGCCCGCCACGCGGCCCGGTTCCAGCGGTCGGCCGGCGCCCCGCGGCTCGCGCACCCACAAAAAGAACGGGATCATGAAGACGACATACCAGATCGCCGTGAACGGCCCGACAAAGCGCGTGCCCTCGCGCGCGGCGGCGTCAAGGCCCAGGGCGGGCGGATTGCCCAGCAGCGTCAGCCCGGTCGTGCGGCTTTCGGCGAACAGCGCCAGCATGGCGACCAGCGCCATCACCCCGCCCAGATAGCCAAAGGCAAAGCCGCTGCCCGAGATGCGCCCCATCTCGTCGCGCCCGGCCAGCGTCGGCATCAGCGCGTTGGTGAAGATGGTCGCGAACTCCAGCCCGATCAGGCCGATGCCGAACAGCACCAGCGTCTGCATCAGCGCGCTGCCGTCGGGGGTCAGGAACCACAGCCCCGCGCTGCCGACGACGTAAAGCGCCGAGAACAGCCAGATCCACGGCATCCGCCGCCCCGTCGTGTCGGCGACCGCGCCCAGCACCGGGGCAAGGACCGCGATGACGACCCCCGACAGCGACAGCGCGTAACCCCATGTCGCCTGCGCCTGCGCCCCCGCGTGGACGGCATCCGCCGCGCCCAGCATGGCAAAGCGGTGCTGCGCCACTTCGGCGAAATAGATCGAGAAGATGAAGGTCAGCAGCAGCGTGTGGTAAGGTTGGCTTGCCCAGTCAAAGAACCACCATCCCCAGATACGCCTGCGGTTCATTCATGCCCCCGTTTCGTCGCCGTGCATAAGGCACCGGCGGCGTCAGGCTGGCAAGTCGTCCGTTCGGTCGGCGCCCACGTCGCCGATCCCGGGCGGCCAGGGGCGGGCCGCGTCCGCGTCGATCCAGGCCTGCACCCAGTCGGGCAGGGGCGGGCTGGCGCCGGCGTGGCCCAGGGCTGCCATGAACTCGGCCGGGGGCACGATGCCGCTGCGTCCGCCGCCCACGATGGCCACGCGCAGCAGCATGTGGTTGGCGCAATCGCCCCCGATCCACATCGACTGTTCCATGTACAGGAACCGCGCGTCCCACCCGATGGTGCGCGAGACCTGCGTGAACCGCTGCATCGCCCGGATGCGGCGGCGATAGCGGACCGAGTTGCCGGCCACGGTAAAGCCCCAGCCGCGGTCGCGCAGCGTGTCGGTGATGCCCAGCCGGATCGCCATCGGGATGCGGCCCAGGTCATACAGCGTCAGGGTGCGGCCGTTGTTCAGCTCGGCCCAAGGGTCCAGATCCCACGGCCAGCAGCGGTGGGTGGACACATGGGTGCCCGTCGGCGGAAGGCGCGGCGCGCGCCGGGCGGACAGCACCTCGCGGGCAAAGCGGATCAGCGGATACATGGACGGTCCTTGCGGCCTGCGGGTCTGCGCCGGGCTAGGACGCGCCACGGCGCCCGTCAACCGTGACGGCGGGTTAGGGGGAGAGCCGTGGGCCCGCCTGTCGCAAGGCCGTGACGGACCGGACCCGCGACCCGTTGCCCCGCGCCGCGGCTGCACGGCGGGGGCGATGGCGTTGTCATCCTCGTCCCCGAAGTTGCGGCTGTCGCCCCTGCGGGGGTTCAGCGATGGAAGGTCGGGCTTGCCCGCCCCGCCATCACCCGCGCGGTCAGCGCGATGCTGTCCACGATCCGGTGGCGAAACCCCCTGCGCGCGCCCGTCCTATGCGGGTCGCACGCGAGGGGGGGCGGCGAAGTGCCCTGCCGTGCCTGCATGGGCAGCGCCGCGGTCCGCCAGCGCGACCGCGCGATCCCTGCGGGCAGCGCCGTCACCGCGCCCGCCCGTCACTGCGCCCGTCCGCCACCGCCTTGCGCCGCCGCCGCCCCCCGCCACCGCTCCGCCACCCACCGTCCCCCGCCGCCGCGTCCGTCCTTCGCCGCCTTGCGCCCGCGGGCGCTCTCGCCTACCTGAAAGCGACCCTTTCCGACGCGAGGCCGCGATGACGACGCTTTTTCAGGCGCTGATGCTGATCCTGGACGTGATCTGGTTCATCATGATCGCCCATATCATCATGTCGTGGCTGATCAATTTTCAGGTGCTGAACCTGCGCCAGCCGCTGGTGGCGCAGGTCTGGGACGGGCTGTCGCGGCTGCTGGAACCCCTGTATCGCCCGATCCGCAACATCCTGCCGGACCTCGGCGGGCTGGACCTTGCGCCGCTGGTCGTCTTCATCGGCATCATCATCCTGCAGCGGGCACTGGCGAACAACGCCGGGTTCTTCATGGGATTCTGATGACCGACCCGCAGGCGACCGACCTGCTGCGGCGGGTCTGGGGCTTTGACGCCTTCCGCCCCGGCCAGCAGGACATCGTGGACGCCGTGGCCGCGCGCCGCGACGTGCTGGCGATCATGCCGACCGGCGGGGGCAAGTCGCTGTGCTATCAGCTGCCCGCGCTGATGCGCGACGGCGTGACGGTCGTCATCTCGCCCTTGATCGCGCTGATGCGCGACCAGGTCCGCAGCCTGCGCGCGGCGGGCGTCGCCGCCGGCGCGCTGACCAGCGGCAACACCGAGGACGAGACGCGCGAGGTGTTCGAGGCGCTGTCGGCGGGCGCGCTGAAGATCCTCTACATGGCGCCGGAACGGCTGGCGTCGGGGGGCACGCTGCCGCTGCTGCGCCGCGCGGGCGTCACCGCCATCGCCGTGGACGAGGCGCATTGCGTCAGCCAGTGGGGTCATGATTTCCGCCCCGACTATCTGCGCGTGGGCGACCTGCGCCGGGCGCTGGCCGTGCCGCTTGCCGCCTTCACCGCCACGGCGGACGCCGAGACGCGCGACGAGATCGTGGCGCGGCTGTTCGACGGCGCCCTTCCCCAGACGTTCCTGCGCGGCTTTGACCGGCCGAACATCCATCTGGCCTTCCAGCCCAAGGACGGGCCGCGCCGGCAGATCATGGAGTTCGCGACCGCGCGGCGCGGCCAGTCCGGCATCATCTATTGCGCCACCCGCGCCCGGACCGAAACGCTTGAGGCGGCGCTGAATGCCGAGGGGATTGCCGCCGTCGCCTATCACGGCGGCATGGAGGCCGACCGCCGGCGCGAGGTCGAGGCGCGGTTCCAGCGCGAGGACGGGCTGGTCGTGGTGGCGACCGTCGCCTTTGGCATGGGCATCGACAAGCCCGATATCCGCTGGGTCGCCCATTCCGACCTGCCCAAGTCGATCGAGGCCTATTACCAGGAGATCGGCCGCGCCGGCCGCGACGGGGCGCCTGCGGAAACGCTGACGCTGTACGGTCCCGACGACATCCGCCTGCGCCGCACCCAGATCGACGAGGGGCTGGCCCCGCTGGACCGCAAAGAGGCCGACCACGCCCGGCTGAACGCGCTGCTGGGGCTGGCCGAGGCCGTGGCCTGCCGCCGGCAGGTGCTGCTGGGTTACTTCGGCGAGGACGCCGCGCCCTGCGGCAACTGCGACCTGTGCGACACGCCGCCCGAAACCTTCGACGCGACCCAGCCGGTGCGGATGGCGCTGTCGGCGGTGCTGCGGACCGGGGAATGGTTCGGGCAGGGCCACATCATCGACGTGCTGCTGGGCAACGCCACCGACAAGGTCACGCAGCGCGGCCACGACCAGCTGCCGACCTTTGGGGTCGGCCGCGCGACCCCCAAGGCGGAATGGCAGGCGATCCTGCGCCAGATGCTGGGCCGCGACCTGATCCGCCCCGACCCGGAACGCCACGGCGGGCTGCGCATCACCGAGGCCGCCCATCCCGTGCTGCGCGGCGAGGCGGCGGTGATCCTGCGCCGCGACCTGGTCCGCAAGGCCCGGCCCTCGACCGTGGTCAGGACGCAGGTGGACGACGAGGACGCGCCGCTGCTGTCGGCCCTGAAGGCCAAGCGGCGCGAGCTGGCCGAGGCCGCGCGCGTGCCCGCCTATGTCATCTTTCCCGACCGCACGCTGATCGAGATGGCGCAGAGCCGTCCGCAGACGCTGGACGACATGGCGCGCATCGGCGGCGTCGGCGCGAAAAAGCTGGACAGCTTCGGCGCGGCCTTCCTGTCGGTCATCGCGGGCGAGGTCGCGCCCATGCATCCGGCGCGGCGCGCGCTGGCGGGGCGGCCCGGGGGTGCGCTGTTCGACCGGCTGGACGCCGCCCAGCGGCGGCTGGCGCGCGGCGAGGACGGAACGGAAAAGCCGCTGTCGGTGGGCAATTCCACCCTGCGCCGCATCGCCCAGGACTGCCCGCGCGACCTGTCGCGCTATCTGGACGCGCCGCGGCTGGACCGTTTCGGCCCCGCCTTTGCCGCCGAGATCGCGGCGCGCGACTGACCGCCACAGCCAGCACAGCAGAATCAGCAAGGGGCGGAACGGCTGTGGGATCATGGCCGACAGCTAGCACGCGGGCGTTAACGATCCGTTTCCGCCGCCGCGTGGCGGGCCGATGTCCCCAGCCCGCGGCGGGTCAGTTTTCGCCGCTGCCGCCCATTCCGCCGCTGCCCACGCCGCTGCCGCCCGTGTCGTCCGCGGGCGCGGGCGTCGGCCCGAAACTGTCGCTCAGCTCGGCGGCGACGCGGGGCTGGTCCTCGGCGTCGGCCAGCGGCCAGATCAGCACGAAACCCTCGGCGCGGCCGTCCGCGACCCGCGCCTCGGCCTGGCCGATGTGGGTGTCGTTCTGCCCGCGCAGCGTGGCGCGGCCCGGCGTCACGTTGCGTTCGGGCGCGGGCACCCAGCCAAGCGCGGTGACAAGGCCGGTGAAATCCAGCATCTCCTGCTGGCCGCCGGGGGCCGACCACAGGATCAGCGCGGCCCCGGAACCGTCGCGCGGGCCATAGATCGACAGCCCCTGTTCGGTCCGGTCGAACGCCAGCCGGTCCATCGGCGCCATGACGGACAGACCGCTGGCGGCGTCGTCCAGCCGCGTCAGCCCCATCCGGTCGCGCCACGCCTGCCGCCGTTCGATCAGCGCGGCCATCGCGGTGCCCGCGTCGGGGGCTGCGCGGTGGGCCACGATCTCGGCGGCGATGGCGGCGCGGGTGTTCGGCCCGTCCTTGCCATCGATCGCGCCGTCGTAAAGCCCGGCCCAGCGCAGCGCGCGCTGAACCTCGTCCAGGGGCGGCATCGGGGTGTCGCCCGGCGGCGGCAGGTCGGGGGCGCGGCCCGCGTCCGCCACGCTGCCCAGCCGGTCGGGACCGGCCACGAAGGCGTCGCGCGCCGCGCGCCCCGTGGCCTGCATCGCCGACAGCCACGCGGACGCCGTGTCCGCCCGCATCGGCCCCAGCGCGACCGCGAACCACCCGTCGGGCAGCGCGTAAAGCCCGGCTGCGGGGAAATCGCGGCGCCAGTCGGCGAGCGCCGCGTCCGCCTCGGCGCGCGAGGGCAGGGCCTGCAGGCGGATATAGTCGCCGGGGCGCGGCTGGTCGGGCGCAGGCAGGGGTTCGGCAGGGGCGGTATCTTCATCAGCGGGCGCGGCGGCGGTGTCCCCGGCGGGCACCATCCCCTCGGGCACCGGCCCCAGGAAGCTGTCGCCCGGCACGCGACCCTCGGCCTTCAGCGCGTCCAGCCGCGCCTGCGCCTCGGCCCGTTCCATCGGACCCAGCGCGATCGCGGTCCAGCCGGCGTTCAGCGGAAACGTCACCACGTCGGGGAATTGCGCGCCCCAGCGGCCGGCCGCCTCGGCCGCGCCGGCGGCGTCGCGCTTGGCTTCCAGCCGCAGGACCACGGGCTCGGCCCATGCCAGCCCCGGCAGCAGCGCCGCGATCAGAAAAGCGAAAGCCCGCATCCGCGCCCCTTCTTGACCCGCCATTGACCCGGTCAGGACCGCCCCCTAGAAGGCGCCTGACATTCGCGTCAGTTATGCGAAAGGACGCTGGAATGACCAGCCCCCAGACCGATCACGCCGCCGCCATCACGGACGCAGCCGACCGTCCGCGCTGTTTCCAGGACGTGATCCTGCGCCTGCAATCCTATTGGGCGGCGACCGGCTGCGCGGTGCTGCAACCCTATGACATGGAGGTGGGCGCGGGCACCTTCCACCCGGCCACCACGCTGCGTTCGCTGGGGTCGCGCCCGTGGGCGGCGGCCTATGTGCAGCCCTCGCGCCGGCCGACCGACGGGCGTTATGGCGAGAACCCGAACCGGTTGCAGCATTATTACCAGTATCAGGTCATCATCAAACCCTCGCCCCCGGACCTGCAGGATCTGTATCTGGGCAGCCTCAAGGCGATCGGGCTGGACCCGCTGGTCCACGATGTCCGCTTTGTCGAGGACGACTGGGAATCCCCCACGCTGGGCGCCTGGGGCCTGGGGTGGGAGGTCTGGTGCGACGGTATGGAGGTCAGCCAGTTCACCTATTTCCAGCAGGTCGGCGGGCATGACTGCCGCCCGGTGTCGGGCGAGCTGACCTATGGGCTGGAACGGCTGGCGATGTATGTGCTGGGCGTCGAACACGTCATGGACATGCCCTTCAACGCCCCCGGCAGCCCGATCCCGCTGACCTATGGCGACGTCTTCCGCCAGACGGAACGCGAATATTCCCGCTGGAACTTCGAGCAGGCCGACACCGGCATGCTGCTGGCCCACTTCAAGGACGCCGAGGCCGAATGCGCCCGCATCCTTGCCGCGCCCGAGACGGACAGCGCCGGGCGGCATATCCCGATGGCGCATCCGGCCTATGATCAGGCGATCAAGGCCAGCCACATCTTCAACCTGCTGGACGCGCGCGGCGTCATCAGCGTCACGGAACGGCAGGCCTATATCGGCCGCGTCCGGGCGCTGGCCAAGGCCTGCGCCGACCTGTTTGTCACGACCGAGGCCGCCACCGGCGCCAACACGGAGGCCGCCGCATGAGCTCGGGCAAGATCATGGCGTCGATGCTGGTGCTGACCGCGCTGCTGGCGGGGCTGGCGGTGTGGTATCTGCAGGTCTACGGCTTTTACGAGGACGTGGACGAGATCACCGGCGCGGCCGAGATCGTCGTGACCGACGCGGCCGGGGCCGCGCATCCGGTCGCGGTCGATGGCTTCCGCGCCATCGACGCCTCGTCCTCGCCGATCCGCTGGCGGGCCTGCTTTACGCTGGACCCGGCCGAGGTCGCCGACGCCGCCCCCTATCCGGCCGCGACGCCGCTGAACGGGCCGGGCTGGTTCCAGTGCTATTCGGCACGCGGCCTGACGGCGGACCTCGAGGCCGGGAACGCCCGCGCGATCCTGGGCCAGTCCGAGGTGCGCCCCGACGTGGACCGGGTGATCGTCGTCTATCCCGACGGCCGCGCCTTCGCCTGGCACCAGTTCAACGACAAGACGCCGGAACGCGGAGTGATGGACTGATGGACCTGCTGATCGAGCTGTTCTCCGAGGAAATCCCCGCCCGGATGCAGCCCCGCGCGCGCGAGGATCTGCGGCGTCTGATGACGGACGGGCTGGTCGAGGCCGGGCTGACCTATGCCAGCGCCGGGGCGTTTTCCACGCCGCGCCGGCTGGCGCTGGCGGTCGAGGGGCTGAGCGCGGAGTCCAAACCCGTGCGCGAGGAGCGCAAGGGGCCGCGCGTGGATGCGCCCGAGGCGGCGGTGCAGGGCTTCCTGCGATCCACCGGCCTGACGCTGGAGCAGCTGGAACGCCGCGCCGAAAAAAAGGGCGAGGTCTTCTTTGCCGTGGTCGAGAAGCCCGGCCGCAAGGCGGCGGAGATCGTGGCGGAAGTGCTGGAAGCCACCATCCGCGATTTCCCGTGGCCCAAGTCGATGCGCTGGGGCAGCGGCAGCCTGCGCTGGGTCCGCCCGTTGCATTCCATCATCGCCGTCCTGTCGGACGAGGCGGGCGCGCGGGTCGTGCCGCTGACCGTGGACGGCATCGCGGCCGGCGACACCACGCGCGGCCACCGCTTCATGGCGGCTGATACCTTCCGCGTCACGGGCTTCGACGACTATGCGGCCAAGCTGCGCCGCGCGAAGGTCATGCTCGACCCGGCCGAGCGCGAGGCCGCGATCCGGCAGGAGGCCGCGAACCTCGCCTTTGCGCGGGGGTGGGAGATCGTGCCCGACGACGCGCTGATGACGGAACTCGCCGGGCTGGTCGAATGGCCGGTGCCGCTGATGGGGGTGATCGAGGACCGCTTCCTCGACCTGCCGCCCGAGGTGCTGCAGACCTCGATGAAGGAGCACCAGAAGTTCCTGTCCGCCCGCAACCCGAGGACGGGCCGGATCGAAGGCTATGTCACCGTCGCCAACATCGAGACGCCTGACGACGGCGCGACGATCCTTGCCGGCAACCAGCGCGTGCTGGCCGCGCGCCTGTCGGACGCGGCGTTCTTCTGGGAAAACGACCTGCGCGAGGCGCGGTCAGGGATGGAGGCTTGGGCCGAGGGGCTGAAGGCCGTGACCTTCCACGCCAAGCTGGGATCGCAGGCCGACAGGGTGGAACGCATCGCCGCACTGGCCCGCGAGATCGCGCCCATTGTGGGCGCTGATGCTGGTGAGGCCGAGCAGGCGGCGAAGGTCGCCAAGCTGGACCTCCGGTCCGCTATGGTCGGCGAGTTCCCCGAGTTGCAGGGCACGATGGGCCGCTATTACGCGCAGGCCGCCGGGCTGCCGGATGCGGTGGCCGACGCCGCCCGCGACCACTATTCGCCGCTGGGGCCGTCGGATGAGGTGCCCAGCGCGCCGGCGTCGGTGGCCGTGGCGCTGGCGGACAAGCTGGACACGCTGACCGGCTTCTGGGCGATCGACGAGAAGCCCACCGGCAGCAAGGACCCCTTTGCGCTGCGGCGAGCGGCGCTGGGGGTGATCCGGCTGGTGCTGGGGAATGGGGTGCGGATGGCCCTAGCTCCGCTACTCGAAGGACAAGCAGGCGAAGCATACTGGGCCTATTACCAGCGACCCTCAATGCTTGGTCATCTCCTGTCGCTCGGAAACGGCGTCACACGCTGGACTGGTGGTTATTACACGGACGAAAGCGGTCAGGTCGCCTTGCAGATGTCAAAGGAAATGTTCCTGCACAAGCTAAGCAGGCACTGCATTGCGACAGAATATGACATCGACACATCTATTGACCGCACCGGACGTGATCCTAAGCCGGTCCTTACTCAAATTGAGTTGTCCGCCGACCTCCTCGCCTTCCTCCACGACCGCCTCAAGGTCCATCTCCGCGATCAGGGCATCCGCCATGACGTGATCGACGCGGTGCTGGCGATGCCGGGGTCGGACGACCTCACGCTGGTCGTGCGCCGCGCCACCGCGCTGAACGCGATGCTGGGGAGCGAGGGCGGCCCGAACCTGCTGCAGGGGCTCAAGCGCGCCGCCAACATCCTGGCCCAGGCCGAGGAAAAGGACGGCGTCGAATATTCCTTCGGCGCGGACCCGAAATTCGCGGAAACCGACGAGGAACGCGCCCTCTTCGCCGCCCTCGACGCCGCCGAGCCGCAGATCGCCGCCGCCATGCGGGCCGAGGACTTCCCCGCCGCCATGTCGGCCATCGCTGCCCTGCGCGCCCCCATCGACGCCTTCTTCGAGGCGGTGCAGGTCAACGCCGACAACCAGATCCTCCGCCGCAACCGCCTGAACCTGCTCAGCCGCATCCGCGAGGCCGGCCGCCTGATCGCGGATTTCGGGAAGGTTGAGGGGTGAGGGACGTCCGCAAACGGTCCAGTGGACCGTTTGCAGTCCCGAACGCCCGAAGCGCAAGCGAAGGGCTGGGCAGGCGCCCGCAAACGGTCCAGTGGACCGTTTGCAGTCCCGAACGCCCGAAGCGCAAGCGAAGGGCTGGGCAGGCGCCCGGAAGGTCCAGTGGACCTTTTCCAGCCGCGAACGCCCGCAGCGCAAGCGAAGGGCCGGCGGCGCCCGGAAGGTCCAGTGGACCTTTTCCAGTCCCGAACGCCCGCAGCGCAAGCGAAGGGCTGGGCAGGCGACGGGTCGGGCGTCTGCAAACGCCCCGTGGGCCTTTTCCAGCCGGGAACGCGCGCGGCGCAAGTGCAATGCTGGGCCGGATGTCCGCAAGCGGTCCAGCGGCCCTCTTTCAGCCGCGACCGCCCGTAACGCCGCAAGCCCGGACGTCCGCAAGCAATGGGCCGCTTGCATTTCCCAAACGCTCGCAGCGCAAGCGAAAGCGAGCAGGCGCCGCAAGCCGACCGCCCGACGCGCAAGCGCAGGGCTGCACGGCCCCAAACCGCCGCCGGACTGTCCTTCCCCACGGACCATCACCCATGCGCAATCGCAGGGCGGTGCAAGACGACAGGAACCACCCCGCCGGACCGCTTGCAGCGCCGGACGTCGGTGGGCGCGATGATGCAACCCTCTGCCGCAAAGCCGCGCCCACCAATTCTTCCTTGCCTAAATATCCTGGGGGAGTCCCGCAGGGACGGGGGCAACGCCCCCATCTTGCCGCCGCGCGTCGCGATGCTAGGCTCCACCCAAAGGAAACCCGGATGACCGACTTCGCCGCCACCCGTGCCGCATTCCACCTGCCTGAGGGCATCACCTACCTCGACGGCAATTCGCTGGGGCCGATGCCGCGCGGCGCCGCCGACCGGGTCGCGGCGATGATGCGGGACGAATGGGCGCAGATGCTGATCACCGGCTGGACCCGCGCGGGCTGGTATGAACAGCCGCGCCGGGTGGGCGACCGGATCGCGCGGCTGATCGGCGCGGGGCCGGCCGAGGTCGTCATGGGCGACACGCTGTCGATCAAGGTCTTCCAGGCGGTCAGCGCGGCGCTGGCGCTGAACCCCGGACGCCGCGTGATCCTGTCGGACAGCGGCAATTTTCCGTCGGACCTCTATGTGGCCCAAGGGCTGGCCCGCGTCACCGGCGCGGAACTGCGGGTCGTGGCGCCGCAGGATGTCGCCGCCCACATCACCCCCGATCTGGCGGTGCTGATGCTGACCGAGGTCGATTACCGCACCGGCCGCCGCCACGACATGGCCGCCCTGACCGCCGCCGCCCATGACGCGGGGGCGCTGGCGGTCTGGGATCTGGCCCATTCCGCGGGCGCGGTGGACGTGGACCTGCGGGCGGCCAACGCCGATTTCGCGGTCGGCTGCAGCTATAAATACCTCAACGGCGGGCCGGGCGCGCCGGCCTTCATCTGGGTCAACCCGCGCCATGCCGAGGCGGCGCAGCCATGCCTGCAGGGGTGGATGGGCCATGCCGCGCCCTTTGCCTTCGATCCCGCCTATGCCCCCGCGCCGGGGATCGAGCGGATGCGCGTCGGCACGCCCCCGGTGATCGCGATGGCGGCGCTGGACGCGGCGCTGGATGTCTGGGACGGCGTGGACATGGCCGCGCTGCGCGCCCGGTCGATCCAGCTGACCGGGGCGTTCATCGACAGGGTCGGCGCCGCCTGTCCGGCGCTGGCGCTGGCGACGCCCCGCGACCCGGCGCTGCGCGGATCGCAGGTCAGCCTGCGCCACCCGCAGGGCCATGCGGTGATGCAGGCGCTGATCGCGCAGGGGATCATCGGCGATTTCCGCGCCCCCGACCTCATGCGGTTCGGCTTTGCGCCGCTGTTCAACGGCATGGACGACGTGGACCGGGCGGTGGCCGTGCTGGCCGCGATCCTGCGCGACGGATCGTGGGACCGGCCCCAATTCCACCAGCGCGGCGCGGTTACCAATTCCACCAGCGCGGCGCGGTTACGTAAGATCGTCCGGGAAAATCGCTTTCCTTCGCCACCGCGCAGCGGCAGAACAGGACGTGTTTTCATCGAGCAATTCGTGCCTCAGCCATCGCGTTTCATCCGGTTTTCATTGATCCTGGCCGCGCTGGCCGGTCCCGCGGCGGCGCAGCCTGCGGGCGGCCCGACCCCCGCGCCTGATCCGATGCCGGTCGAATTGGTGACCGTCGCCCGCCAGCCGCTGACCTTCGACGTGTCGCTGACCGGCACGATCGAGGCGCAGGACAGCCTTGCCCTGTCGTTCCCGCAGGGCGGCAAGATCGCCGCCATGCTGGTCGATGCCGGCGACCGCGTGGCTGCCGGTCAGGCGCTGGCGCGGCTTGACCCGGTCCAGCAGGAACAGGCCCGCGCCGCCGCCGAGGCCGCGCTTGACGCGGCGCTGGCGTCCGAGGCGCAGGCCGAGCAGGCCGCCCGCCGCGCCGACGCGATGCTGCGCCGGGGCGTGGGCACCCGCGCGGGCAGCGACGGCGCGCGGCAGGCGCTGTCGGCCGCCGCCGGGCAGGCCGAACGCGCCCGCATCGCCGTCGATCAGGCCCGCCGCGCCCTGGCGGACACCCAACTGATTTCGCCGCAGGACGCCGTCGTGACCGCCCGGTCGGGCGAGCCCGGCCAGATCGTCGGCGCCGCGCAGGAAATCCTGCGGCTGGCCGCGCTGACGGGGCTGGAGGCCGTGTTCCAGACCCCCGACAGCCCGCAGCTTGACGCCGCGATGGGGGCCACCGTCACCCTGCAGCCGCTGGACCGGCCCGGCGCGACGCTGACCGCCACCGTGACCGAGATCGCGCCGCTGGTCGATCCCGCGACCGGCGCGGTCACCGTCCGGGCCGTGATCCCCGGGGAAACCGACACCTCGCTGCTGGGCGGCGCGGTCCGGGGCAGCGTCCATCTGCCGGCGGGAACGGGCATCGTGATCCCGTGGACGGCGCTGACCGCCACGGGCGACCTGCCGGCGGTGTGGCGGGTCGGGGCCGACGGCAGGGTGGCCATCGCGCCGGTCACGGTCGAACGGTTCCAGACCGGCGCGGTGATCCTGGCCTCGGGGATCGAGCCGGGCGACATCGTGGTGGGCGAGGGGGCGCAGATGATGTATCCCGGCCGGCCTGTCGTGGCGGGGAAGGTGCGGCCATGACGCGCCGGGCCGGCCTGATCGCCGCCGCGCTGGCGCTGCTGCTGGCGCTGCCCGTCGCGGCGGCCGCGCTGACGCTGCCGTGGGGGCGGTCCGCCGACCCCGTGGCCCCGGACGCGCCGCGCCCCGTCGTGACCGAGATCGTGACCGACATGGCCGCCGCGCCGCGCGGCATCCCCGGCGTCATCGTGGCGCGGTCGCAGGTGGACATGGCCTTTCAGACGCTGGGCCGCATCGTCGAACGCGGCGTGGACATCGGCGACCGCGTCGAACAGGGCGCGCTGCTGGCGCGGCTGGACCCCGACGACCTGGACGGCGATGTCCGCGCCGCCGAGGCGGCGGCCGCGGCGGCCGAGGTCAGGCTCGCGACCTCGCGCAGCACCGCCGAACGCACCCGGGCGCTGGCCGACCGCAACGTCGCGCCGCAAGCCCAGCTTGAGCAGGCCGAACAGGCGCTGGCCGCCGCCGAGGCGTCCTTTGCCGACGCGCAGTCGCAGCTGCTGCGGGCGCGGGACGCGCAGGGCTTCGCCGAGATGCGCGCCCCCATCGCCGGTGTGGTCAGCAGGGTTTTCGCCAGCACCGGCGCGGTCGTCGCGGCGGGCGACCCGGTGCTGACCCTGTCGGGCGAGGACGCGCACGAGGCGATCATCGACCTGGGCGACACGCAGCTTGGCGCGGGGGTGGCACCCGGCACCGTCTTTCTGGTCAGCCGCGCCGCCGCCGACGCAGCGCCGGTCCGCGCTACCGTGGACCGGATCGAGCCGGTGGCCGACGCCCAGACCCGCACCCGGCGGGTGCATCTTGCGCTGTCGGATGCGCGCGGCCTTCGCCTGGGCACCCTGATCCGCGCGGTGCGCGCGGGCGACGGCGCCCCGATGCTGACGGTGCCCGCCGCCGCCATCATCCCCGGCGCCGACGCGGCGGTCTGGATCGTGACCCGCGACATCCTGGACGCGACCGTGGCCCGCCGCGCCATCGTGACCGGCGAACGCCAGGGCGACCGCGTCGTCGTGGCCGACGGCATCGCCGCAGGCGACGAGGTCGTGGTCCGCGGCGTCAACTCGCTGGCCGAGGGGCAGGCCGTGGGCCGCCGGGTGCAGCCATGACGCCCCGCCCCGCGCCCCGTCCCGCCACGACGCCGCGATCCGCCGCGCCGCGCTCCGCCGTGCCCCGTTGCCCCGCGCGACGTTCCGCCGCGCCGTGCCGCGCCACGCCGCGCGGTGCCGCCGCGCCGCCCCGCCCCGTCCGCGGTCGCGTCCCCCGTCCTGCCGCGCCCCGTCCCGCCCCCCGCGCCGGAACCAGCAGGATGGGATGCCCGGCATGAGACGCAGCAGCTTCAACCTTTCGGACTGGGCGCTGCACCATCGGTCGCTGGTCTGGTTCCTGCTGGCCGTGTCGATGGTCGCGGGCATCATGGCCTATCAGAACCTCGGCCGCGAGGAAGACCCCGACTTTACCATCAAGGTCATGGTCGTGTCCGCCGCGATGCCCGGCGCCACCATCGAGGAGACGCTGGACCAGGTCACCGACCGCATCGAGACCAAGCTGGAGGAGCTGGACGAGCTGAGTTTCACCCGCTCGGTCACCATGCCGGGCCAGACGGTCGTCTATGTCGAGCTGCTGCCCACGGTCCGCGGCGACGACGTCGCGGAAACATGGAAACGGGTGCGGTCGATGATGTCCGACATCCGCCCCGAGTTCCCGCAAGAGTTCGCCGGTTTCCAGTTCAACGACAGTTTCGGCGACGTGTTCGGCAACATCTATGCGTTCACCGCCGACGGCTTTACCCAGCGCGAGCTGCGCGACCGGGTCGAGGATATCCGCAAGCAGGTGCAGGCCCTGCCCGCCGCCGGCCGGACCGGCCTGCTGGGCGTGCGCGAGGAACAGATCTACCTGGAGTTCTCGTCCGCGCGGCTGGCCGCCCTTGGGGTCAGCCAGTACGAGGTGATCCAGACGCTGGCCGCGCAGAACGCCATCGCGCAGTCCGGCATCGTGCAGGCCGGGCCGGAACAGGTGCTGGTCCGCGTCGACGGCCAGTTCGACACCGCCGCCAGCATCGCGGCCGTGAACCTGCGGATCGGCGACCGCTTCTTCAACCTGGGCGAGGTGGCGGCGGTGCGCCGGGCCTATGCGGACCCGCCGTCGGCCCTGTTCCGCCACAACGGGCGCGAGGCCATCGGGCTTGAGGTGGCGATGCGCCGGGGCGAGAACATCCAGACCTATGGCGCGGCGCTGGACGAGTTGATGGCGGGCATCGCCGCCGACCTGCCGGTGGGCATCGAGATGCACAAGTTCGCCGACCAGCCGCAGGTGGTCAAGGACGCGGTCGGCCATTTCATCACCGCCCTGGCCGAGGCGGTGGCCATCGTGCTGCTGGTCAGCTTCGTCAGCCTGGGGATGCGCGCCGGGCTGGTCGTCACGCTGACCATCCCGCTGGTGCTGGCGATCACCTTCGTCGTGCTGGATTACTGGGGGATCACGCTGCAGCGCATCTCGCTGGGGGCGCTGATCATCGCGCTGGGGCTGCTGGTCGATGACGCGATGATCGCGATCGAGACGATGATCTCGCGGCTGGAACTGGGCGAAAGCCTGACCGAGGCGGCCAGCTATGCCTGGACCTCGATCGCGTTTCCGATGCTGACCGGCACGCTGGTCACGGTCGCGGGCTTCATCCCCATCGGGCTGAACAACTCGGCCGCGGGCGAGTTCACGTTTTCCCTGTTCGTCGTCATCGCGGTGTCGCTGGTGGTCAGCTGGATCGTGGCGGTGCTGTTCGCGCCGCTGCTGGGGGTGACGTTCCTGCCCGCCGCGATGAAACACCACGCCGACCGCCCCGGGCTGCTGCGGCGGGGGTTCCGGGTGCTGTTGCGCGGCGCGATGCGGCTGAAATGGCTGACCGTCGCCGTCACGCTGGCGATCTTCGGCCTGTCGGTCTGGGCCATGCAGTTCGTCGAGCAGCAGTTCTTCCCGACCTCCGACCGGACCGAGATCCTGCTGGACGTCACCGAACGCCACAACGCGTCCATCGCCCGCACCGACGCCTCGATCGCGCAGCTTGACGCGTTCCTGGCCGCGCAGCCCGAGGCGCTGTTCTGGACCAGCTATGTCGGGCGCGGCGCGCCGCGGTTCGTCCTGGCGATGGACGTGCCGACGCCGGGGCCGTTCATGGGGCAGGTCGTGATCCAGACCCCGGACCTGGCCGCGCGCGACGCGCTGAAGGCGCGGCTGGCCGACTTTGCCCGCGACGAGATGCTGGGCACCGATGTCTATGTGAAGAACCTGGAAATCGGCCCGCCGGTCGGCAAGCCGGTGCAGTATCGCGTCAGCGCCCCCGACATCGCCGCCGCCCGCGACGCCGCGCGGGGCCTTGCCGCCGTGATCGCGGCCGAACCGCGCCTGCGCGACGTCTCGCTGGACTGGAACGAACCCGCCCGCGTCGTCCGGGTCGAGGTCGATCAGGACCGCGCGCGCCAGCTGGGCCTGTCGAACCAGGACATCGCGGCGGCCCTTGCGGCGCTGTATTCGGGCCGCACCGTGACGCAGCTGCGCGACGGCATCTTCCTGATCGACGTGGTGGCGCGGGGCGAGGCGGCCGACCGCGAATCGCTGGAATCGGTGCAAAGCCTGGAACTGGCGATGCCCAGCGGCAAGCCCATCCCGCTGGCGACGCTGGCGCGGCTGTCCTATGGGATCGAACAGCCGCTGATTGCGCAGCGCGACGGGTTGCCCACTGTCACGGTCAAGGCTGCCATCGCAACCGCCGACCAGCCCGCCACGCTGGTCGCGGCGCTGGAAGCCCGCGTCGCCGGCTATGTCGCCACGCTGCCGCCGCAGGTCCGGGTGGTCGTGGGGGGCACGGTCGAAAGCTCGGGCGAAAGTCAGGCCCCGATCGCGGCGGTCGTGCCCCTGATGCTGCTGTCGATGGCGCTGCTGGTGATGATCCAGATGCAAAGCTTTCGCCTGTCGCTGATCGTCTTTGCCGCGGCGCCGCTGGGGCTGATCGGGGTTGTCGCGGCGCTGGTGCCCTTTGGCGTGCCGATGGGGTTCGTGGCGATCCTGGGCATCCTTGCGCTGATCGGCATCCTGATCCGCAACTCGATCATCCTGGTGCACGAGATCCAGGTCTTGCGCGAAAAGGGCCGCAGCGCCTGGGCCGCCGTGTTCGAGGCGTCCGACAGCCGCGCCCGGCCCATCCTGCTGACGGCGGCCGCCGCCAGCCTGGCGCTGATCCCGATCTCGCGGCAGGTGTTCTGGGGCCCGATGGCCTTCGCGATGATGGGCGGCATCATCGCCGGCACGCTGATCACGCTGGTGTTCGTGCCGGCGCTGTATTGCGTGGTCTTCGGCATCCGCCCGCCCGAACGCGACCCCGCGCCCGCGGCCGCCGCCTGACCGGCGACCCCTGATCGCCTGACCCGCCGTCGCGGCCGCGGCCCGACCCGCGCCCCCCTGACCGGCGCCCGCCTCCCCGGCTATTGCCGCCAGAACCGCGGCATCAGCACGACCAACACGGTGATCAGCTCAAGCCGGCCCAGATACATGCCGACGATCATCAGCCACTTGGCCGGGGTGGGGAAATCGGCGACGCTGCCGTTGCTGGTCACCTCGGGGCCCCAGGCGGGGCCGACGTTGGCGATGGATGTCCAGGCCGCGGTCAGCGCCGTGCGCGGGTGCAGCCCGGTCAGGGCCAGCCCCACGATCAGCAGCCCGAAGGTCAGGATGAACATCGTGAAGAAGGCCATCACCGAATGGACGACGTCCGCGTCCAGCCGCCGCCCCTGCAGCCGCAGCGGCCGGACCCGGTGCGGCGACTGCATCGCGGCCAGCTGGCCGCGCACCGCCTGGAACAGCACCTGATAGCGGAAGACCTTGATCGAGCAGACCGTCGATCCGCTGCACCCGCCGATCAGCCCCGCCGCGATCAGCAGCACGAACGGCAGGTGCCCCCATTGCGTCACGTCGATCGAGAAATAGCCGGTGCCCGAGATGATCGTCGTGACGTTGAACACCGCCTCGGTCAGCAGCCGCCCGTCGGCGGGTCCGCCCAGCCAGACCACCTGGTGCAGCACGATCAGCCCGACCAGCGTCGCGATGATCGCCAGATAGGCGCGGATCTGCGTGTCGCGCCACATCGGGACCAGATCGCCGTGCATCGCCTGCACCATCCGCACGAACGGGATCGAGGCGAGGATCGTGAACACCGACGCGGCCAGCTGCGGCGGTCCCAGGAACTTGCCGAAGCTGGCGTCATAGTTCGAGAATCCGCCCGTGGACGAGGTCGTCAGCGCGTGCATGATCGCGTCGAACCCGCCCATCCCCAGCGCGGCATAGGTCGCGGCGCAGGCGACGGTCAGCAGCAGATAGATCTCGGTGATCTGGGCCGCGATGCTGCCCGCGCGGGGCATGGTCTTGCCCTGCGTGTCGAACCCCTCGGACCGAAAGAACTGCATGCCGCCGACGCGCATGACCGGCAGGAAGATCATCGCCACGACGACGATCCCCAGCCCGCCCGCCCATTGCAGCAGCCCGCGCCACAGATGCGTGCCCCGCGGCAGCCCGTCCAGCCGGGGAAACGCGGTGGCGCCGGTGGTGGACATGCCCGACATCGCCTCGAACATGGCGTCGGTCAGGCTGGCGCCGGGCGCGCCGAACATGAACGGCAGCGCCCCCAGCACCGGCAGCACGATCCACAGCCCCGAGGTCAGCAGGAACGCCTGTTCCACCGTCAGCGTGCGCGACCGCGACGAGGTCGCCAGCGCCGCCATCCCGCCCCCCAAAACGGTGATGGCGCCCGCCGCCAGGAACGCCTGCCAATTGGGATCGCCGCGCATCAGGTCGGTCGCCATCGGCAGCACCATCAGCCCGCCCATCGCAATGGCCAGTCGGGAAATGGCGTGAATGACGGGGCGGACGTCGATCATCCCGCCTGCCTGCCCGCGCCTTGCGGGCCGGTCAAGCGGGGTCGCGCGCGCGGGCGGCCGTCGCAAGGCGAAAGACCGTCGCCACGCGAAAAACCGTCACCCCGCGAAAGACGCGATCGCCCCCCAGACCGCGTCCAGATCGGCGTCGGTCACGCAATAGGGCGGCAGGACATAGACCGTGTTGCCTAAGGGACGCAGCAGCACGCCCCGGTCCAGCGCGTGGGCGCGCAGGCGCGGCCCGGCGGCGGCCAGATAGCCCGCCGCGTCCGCCCGCAGGTCGATGGCGGCGATGGTGCCCGTGCGGCGGGGGTTGGCAAAGCGCGGGTCGCGGGCCAGATCGGCCAGCCGGTCGGCCTGCATCGCGCCGACCGCGTCCAGCCGCGCCTGCATCCCGCCCGCGGCCCAGATGCGGGCGTTGGCCAGACCCGCCGCGCAGGCCAGCGGGTTGGCGGTATAGCTGGACGAATGAAAGAACGTCCGGGACCGGTCCTGCGACCAGTGGGCCTGGAACACCGCCTCGCTGGCGATGGTGGCGGCCAGCGGGATCGCGCCGCCGGTCAGCCCCTTGGACGTGCACAGGATGTCGGGCGCGACGCCCGCGTGGTCGCAGGCCCACAGCCGCCCGGTGCGGCCCCAGCCGGTCATCACCTCGTCGGCGATCATCAGGACGCCGTGGCGGTCGCAGATCGCGCGCAGCCCGGCCAGCACCTCGGGGCCATACATCAGCATGCCGCCCGCGCCCAGCACCAGCGGCTCGACGATCAGGGCGGCCATCTCGCCGGTCGCGGCCAGCGTCTCGAAGATGGCCAGCGTGCCTGCGCCGTCGCCACGCGGAAACGGCAGGCGGTCGACCGAGAACATCAGCGGCTCATAGCTGGCGTTGAAGATGCCGCGTTCGCCCACGCTCATCGTGCCGATGGTGTCGCCGTGATAGCCGTGTTCGATCACGGCGATGCGGTGGCGCGGGCGGCCGGTGTTGCGCCAGAACCCCAGCGCCATCTTCAGCGCCACCTCGACGCAGGTCGATCCGCTGTCGGAATAGAACACGCGCGTCAGTCCGGGCGGGGCAAGATCGACCAGCGCGCGGGCCAGATCCTCGGCCGGGGCGTGGGTCAGCCCGGCAAAGATCACCTGGTCCAGCCGTTCGGCGGTGTCGCGGATCGCGTCCATGATCGGCGGGTGGCGGTGGCCGTGGGTGATGACCCACCAGCTGGAAATCGCGTCGATCAGCTGGCCGCGGTCGGTGGCCAGATACGCCCCTTGCGTCTGGCTGACCATCGGCGGCGGCGGTTCGGTCGCGTGCTGGGTGAAGGGGTGCCAGACGGGGCTGTCGGGGCGAGTGCCACGGTGGGGGGTGGTCATGCGAAATCCCTCGGGTCAAAGCGCGCGCGCATCGCGGCGGCAAGCGTGTCGGGCGTCAGCGGGTCCAGCCGGGGCAGGCGGCCCAGCACCCGCGCGCCGGAAAGCGCGGCGATGGTGGCGATGTTGTCGGGGTTGTCGTCGCCCACGAAGGCCACGCCGTGGACCCGCGCCCCGCGCCGGTCCAGCGATTCCAGCGCGGTCAGCGTGTGGCTGATGGTGCCAAGGCCGGTGGTGGCGACGACGATCACCGGCAGGCCCCAGCGGGCGAACAGGTCGGCCGACAGCAGCTGCCGGGTCATCGGCACCAGCACGCCGCCCGCGCCCTCGATCACCAGCGGGTCGGCGTCGGGGGGCGTCAGGTCGGGGATCGCGACCCCGGCCAGCTCGGCGGCGCGGTGCGGGGACAGCGGTTCCGGCAGGACCACCGCCTCGGGGTGGATGCGCGCGCCGGTCATGCGGGCGACGAAGGCGCCGTCGCTGCCCGGGGCGGGGTGGGTGGACGTTGCCGCCACCCCGGTCTGCACCGGCTTCCAATAGTCGGCGCCCAGCAGCCCGGTCAGCCCGGCGGCGAAGACCGTCTTGCCGATGTCGGTGCCGGTGCCTGTGATCACGAAACGGGCCATTCAGCCTCCAGCACTTGGGCCAGCCGGGTCACGTCGTCCGGCGTGGCGTTCAGGGTCAGCGACACGCGCAGCCGGGCGGTCCCGGCGGGCACGGTCGGCGGTCGGATGCCGCGCACGTCAAGGCCCGCCGCCTGCACATGCGCGGCCAGCGCCATCGCGTCCGCGTCCGTGCCCACGATCAGCGGCACGATCTGGCTGCCCGACATCGGCAGATGCGGCAGGCGCGCCGCCATCTCGCGCCCGAACAGCGCGATCAGGTCGTGCAGGCGCTGCCGCCGTTCGGGTTCATCGCGCAGGATGTCCAGCGCCGCCGATCCCGCCGCCGCCATCAGCGGCGAGGGCGCGGTGGCGAAGATGAAGGGCCGGGCGCGGTTCACCAGAAAATCGCGCAGCACGCGCGGCAGGCACAGCAGCGCGCCCGACCCGCCCAGCGCCTTGCCCAGCGTGTGCAGCGTGATCACATTCTCACGGCCTTCCAGCGCGTGCGACAGACCGCGGCCCTGCGGCCCCCAGACGCCCGTGGCGTGGGCCTCGTCCACGACCAGAAACCCCTCGCGGTCGGCCAGCGCCGCCAGATCGTCCAGCGGCGCGCGGTCGCCGTCCATGCTGTAGAGGCTTTCGACCGCGATCCAGACCGCGCCCGTCCCGCCATCCCGCCGCCAGCCCGTGATCACATCGGCGGCGTGGCCCGCGTCATTGTGCCGGAACCCGGCCACCGTGGCGCGGGTCAGCCGCGCGCCCTCGTGGGTCGAGGCGTGGGAAAGCGCGTCCATCAGCAGCAGGTCGCCCCGCTGCGGCAGGGTCGAGATCAGCGCGACATTGGCCGGATAGCCGCCGGTGAACCCCAGCGCCGATTCGGCGCCAAAGAACGCGGCGGCCTTGGCCTCGAACACCTCGTGCCAGCCGGTGTTGCCGCGCAGCAGGCGCGATCCGGCCGCGCCCACCGGCACGCCCTCGTCCAGCGCCGCGCGCACGGCGTCGCGCAGGCGGGGCGAGGCGGCAAGCCCCAGATAGTCGTTCGACGCGAAATCGACGCCCGCGCGCGGGATCAGCCGCCGCTGGCGCGAGGCCGCGGCCAGCCCGTCCAGATCGGCGCGAAACACCGCGAGGCGGTCGGGAACAGCCCCGCTCACCGCAGGATCGGCACCGGCATGGCGGCGCGGTCCGGTGGCGGCGCGTCCTGCGGCGCGTGTTCATGCGCGACCATCGGCGACATGCCCAGGCGGGCCAGCAGGCGCATGTCGCAGTCCTCGTCGGGATTGCCGGCGGTCAGCAGCGTGTCGCCGACAAAGATCGAGTTCGCGCCGGCAAAGAAACACAGCGCCTGCATCTCGTCCGACATCTCGGTCCGGCCGGCGGACAGGCGGACGTGGCTTTGCGGCATCATGATCCGCGCCACCGCGATGGTGCGGACAAAGTCGATGGGATCGACCGGCGCGGCGTCCGCCAGCGGCGTGCCGGGGATGGCGATCAGCATGTTGATCGGCACGCTGTCGGGCGGCTCGGGCAGGTTGGCCAGCGTCACCAGCATGTCCACGCGGTCCTGCTGCCCCTCGCCCAGCCCCAGGATGCCGCCGGAACAGACCTTGATGCCGCTGTCGCGGACCACCGCCAGCGTGTCCAGCCGGTCGGCAAAGCTGCGCGTCGTCACGACATTGGCGTAGTGCGATTCCGAGGTGTCGACGTTGTGGTTATAGTAATCCAGCCCCGCGTCCTTGAGCCTGCGCGCCTGGTCGCCGTTCAGCATCCCCAGCGTCATGCAGGTCTCCATCCCCAGCGCCTTGACGCCCTCGACCATCGCCACGACCTGATCCATGTCGCGGTCCTTGGGGCTGCGCCACGCCGCGCCCATGCAATAGCGGGTCGCCCCGGCGTCGCGGGCCTTCTTCGCCTCGGCGATGACGCGCTGCACCTCAAGCAGCTTGGAGGCCGACAGCCCCGACCCGTGGCGCGCCGACTGGCTGCAATAGCCGCAATCCTCGGGGCAGCCGCCGGTCTTGATCGACAGCAGCCGGCTCAGCTGGATGCGGTTGGGGTCGAAATGCTGGCGGTGGACGGTCTGGGCGCGGAACAGCAGCTCCATGAAGGGCAGGTCGTGCAGGGCGCGGGCCTCGGCCCCGGTCCAGTGCGTGCGATCCGGTGCGGCGACGACGGCGGCGGCGGCGGCAGGGCGGGACATGGCACCTCTCTCGGCGGATTTGCAGGCTGCGGTTAGCAGCTTTGCGGGGGCCTGTCCAACGCGGGCGCATGCGGGCGCGGGGCCTGCGGCAAAGATCATTGACGGGCGGCGGGGCAATACCTCTAATCGGGCGTGATCCGGGGGCCGTCGCCCCCGAGCAAGATAGGTGCGATCGATGACCCTGATGACCCGTCTGGCCTGCGGCGCGGCGGCCCTGGCCCTGTCGGCCGTGGCGGCCGTGGCCGAACCGGCCCTGATCTTCGACCTGGGCGGCAAGTTCGACAAATCCTTCAACGAGGCCGCCCACACCGGCGCGGAACGCTGGAAGGCCGAGACGGGCGGCACCTACAAGGAACTTGAGATGCAGTCCGAGGCGCAGCGCGAACAGGCGCTGCGGCGGCTGGCGGAAACCGGCGCCGATCCGATCGTGATGACCGGATTCGCCTTTGGCGACGTGCTGAACAAGGTCGCGCCCGATTACCCCGACAACCGTTTTGTCATCATCGACATGGTCGTGGACCAGCCCAACGTGCAGTCCGTCGTCTTTACCGAGGAACAGGGCAGCTATCTGGCCGGCATCGCCGCCGCCAAGGCGTCCAAGACCGGCACGGTCGGGTTCATCGGCGGCATGGACATTCCCCTGATCCGCAAGTTCCAGTGCGGGTTCGCGCAAGGGTTCAAGGCGGCGCGGCCGGACGGCACGGTGCTGGTCAACTATACCGGCACCACCCCCGCCGCCTGGAACGACCCGGTCAAGGGCGGCGAGCTGGCGCGCGCGCAGAAATCGCAGGGCGCGGACGTGATCTATGCCGCGGCGGGCGGGACCGGCATCGGCGTCCTGCAGGCGGCGGCAGACGAGGGCATCCTGTCCATCGGCGTGGACAGCAACCAGAACCACCTGCATCCGGGTAAAGTGCTGACCTCGATGGTCAAGCGCGTCGACAATTCCGTGTTCGAGGCGTTCAGCAACCCCGACGCGATCACCCCCGGCGTCAAGGTCATGGACCTGAAATCCGAAGGCGTGACGCTGGCGATGGACGACAACAACAAGGCGCTGATGACCGACGACATGGTCAAGGCCATCGACGAGGCGCGCGCCGCCATCGTGGGCGGCACGCTGGCGGTCCACGACTATATGACCGACAACGCCTGCCCGGTGGAATGAGCTTGGCCGGCAGGGGACCGTGGGCCTGACCGCAACGGCCGCCGCCGGGGCGCCAGCGGCCGCGCCGTTCGCCATCGAGCTGCGCGGCATCAGCAAGGCGTTCGGCCCGGTGCAGGCCAACCGCGACATCGCGCTGGCGGTGCCGCGCGGGACGATCCACGGCATCGTGGGCGAGAACGGCGCCGGGAAATCGACGCTGATGTCGATCCTCTACGGCTTTTATCGCCCCGACGCCGGGACCATCCTGATCGACGGGCGCGCGGTGGCGATCCGCGACAGCCAGGCCGCGATCCGCGCCGGCATCGGCATGGTGTTCCAGCATTTCAAGCTGGTGCCGAACTTCACCGTATTGGAAAACGTCATCCTGGGGGCCGAGGACGGAGCGCTGCTGGCGCCGTCGCTGTCGCGCGCACGCAGCGAGCTGCGCCGGCTGGCGGCGGAATACCGGCTGGACGTCGATCCCGACGCCGTGGTGGGCGATCTGTCGGTCGGCCACCAGCAGCGGGTCGAGATCCTCAAGGCGCTGCATCGCCACGCCCGCGTTCTGATCCTGGACGAGCCGACGGGCGTCCTGACCCCCGCCGAGGCCGACCACCTGTTCCGCATCCTGCGGGGCCTGCGCGAGCAGGGCACCACCGTCGTCCTGATCACCCACAAGCTGCGCGAGATCATGGAGATCACCGACAACGTCAGCGTCATGCGCCGCGGCGAGATGGTGGCGACCCGGCCCACCGCCGCCACCACCCCCGAGTCGCTGGCCGAGCTGATGGTCGGGCGCAAGGTGCTGCTGCGGGTGGACAAGGCGCCCGCGCGGCCGGGGCCGCCGGTGCTGGAACTGTCCGGCCTGCGGATGGTGGACGCGGACGGGGTCGAACGGCTGCGCGGCATCGACCTGACCGTGCGCGCGGGCGAGATCCTGGGCGTCGCGGGCGTCAGCGGCAACGGCCAGACGCAACTGATGGAGATCCTTGGCGGCTATGCCGAGCCGGGCGCGACCGTGACCGGCCGTGCGGCGCTGAAGGGCGCGGCCCTGCCGCTGGCGGGCGCCGACGCCGCGCAGCGCCGCCGCGCCGGCATCGGCAACATCCCCGAGGACCGGCAGGCCGAGGGGTTGGTCATGGATTTCGCCGCGTGGGAGAACATGGTCTTCGGCCACCACCGCGATCCCGAATACCAGTCCGGCCCGGTCATGGACCATGCCGCGATCCGCGCACGCACCGCACGGCTGATGGCGCAGTTCGACGTGCGCCCGCCGCTGGGCGACCTTGCGGCGCGCAACTTTTCCGGCGGCAACCAGCAAAAGATCGTCGTCGCCCGCGAGATCGAGGAAAACCCCGCCCTGCTGCTGGTCGGCCAGCCGACGCGCGGCGTGGACATCGGCGCGATCGAGTTCATCCACCGCCGCCTGATCGAACTGCGCGACGCGGGCTGCGCGATCCTGCTGGTGTCGGTCGAACTGGACGAGATCATGGCGCTGTCGGACCGCATCGCGGTGATGTTTGACGGGCGGATCATGGGGGAACGCATGCCCGACGCGGCCACGGCCGGCGAGCTGGGGCTGATGATGGCGGGGGCGGCCGCCTCATGACCCGCCTGCCGCGCTGGGCCGATCTGGTCCTGACCCCGCTGATCTCGCTGGCTCTCGCCTTCGCCATCTCGGCGCTGGTGATCCTGGCCATCGGGCAGTCGCCGTGGATGGCGCTGAAGACGATGGTCACAGGGGCGCTGGGGTCGTCCTATGGCTGGGGCTATACGCTGTATTACGCGACGAACTTTGTCTTCACCGGGCTGGCGGTCGCGGTCGCCTATCACGCCGGGCTGTTCAACATCGGGGGCGAGGGGCAGGCGGCGCTGGGCGGCCTGGGCGTCGCGCTGGTGTGCCTGGCGCTGCCCTGGCCGCACTGGGCGCTGGCGCTGCCCGCGGCGATGATCGGCGGCGCGGCGTTCGGCGCGCTGTGGGCGCTGATCCCGGCGTGGTTGCAGGCGAAACGCGGCAGCCACATCGTCATCACGACGATCATGTTCAACTTCATCGCCGCCGCCACGCTGAACTATGTGCTGGTGAACCTGATGCGCCCAGTGGGCAGCATGGACCCGGCGACGGCGCGGTTCCCGGCCGGGACCGTGCTGCCGCGGCTGACCGACATGGCGGCGGCGGTCGGCATCGAATGGGGCAAGGCCACGCCCGCGAACGTGTCGTTCCTTGTGGCGCTGGCGGCCTGCGGGCTGGTCTGGGCGCTGATCTGGCGCTCACGCCTCGGCTATGAAATCCGCGCCTTCGGCAAGTCGGAACGCGCCGCCCGCTATGCCGGCATCCCGCCCGCGCGCATCACCATCGTGGCGATGCTGATTTCCGGCGGGCTGGCGGGGCTGATGGCGATCAACAACGTCATGGGCGAATCCGGGCGGCTGGTCCTGAACAGCGTCGAGGGCGCGGGCTTTATCGGCATCGCCGTCGCGCTGATGGGGCGCAACCACCCCTTGGGCATCCTGCTGGCGGCGCTGCTCTTCGGGTTCCTGTATCAGGGCGGGGGGGAACTGGCGCTGTTCACCGCGATCCCGCGCGAGCTGATCGTGGTCATCCAGGCGCTGGTGATCCTGTTCACGGGGGCGCTGGACAACATGGTGCGGATGCTGATCGCGCCGCTGTTCGCCCGGCGGGGGACGCCGTGATGGATTACGCCACCGTCCTGCAGATCCTCGACAGCGCGATGCGGCTGACGGCGCCGTTGCTGCTGGCGTGCCTGGCGGGGCTGTGGTCGGAACGCGCGGGCGTGTTCGACATCGGGCTGGAGGGCAAGATGCTGATCGCGGCCTTTGCCGCCGCCGCCGTGGCGGCGGTCACGGGCAGCGTCTGGGTCGGGTTGGCCGCGGGCATCGGCGCGTCGCTGGCGCTGGCGGCGGTGCACGCGCTCGCCTCGATCACCTTTCGCGGCAACCAGCTGATTTCGGGCGTGGCGATCAACTTTCTTGCGTCCGGGCTGACGGTGCTGCTGGGGCAAAGCTGGTTCGGGCTGGGCGGCCGCACGCCGTCGCTGGAGGGGGCGGCGCGGGCCGCGCCGATCACCCTGCCGGGGGCCGAGGGGGTCCGCGGCGTCCCCGTCATCGGGCCGCTTTATGCCGACGTGCTGTCGGGGCACACGCCGCTGGTCTATCTGGCGCTGGCGCTGGTGCCCGCGACATGGTGGGTGCTGTTTCGCACCCGCTTTGGCCTGCGGCTGCGGGCGGTGGGGGAAAACCCCGCCTCGGTCGACACGGCGGGCGTGTCGGTGGTGCGGCTGCGCTGGGCCGCCGTGCTGATCGCGGGGGTGCTGTGCGGGCTGGCCGGGGCGTATCTGGCGACCGGGCTGTCGGCGGGGTTTGTCAAGGAAATGACCGCCGGGCGCGGCTATATCGCGCTGGCGGCGCTGATCTTTGCCAACTGGCGGCCGTGGCGGGCGCTGGGCGCGACGTTCCTCTTCGGGCTGATGGAGGCGGTCGCCAACCGCTTTCCCAGCCTTGACCTTGGGCCGGTCACGGTGCCGTCGATGTTCATGACGGCGCTGCCCTATATCCTGACGGTCATCATCCTCGCGGGCTTTATCGGCCGCGCCACACCCCCCCGCGCCGGAGGCGAACCCTATGTCAAGGAGCGCTGAGCTTGCCCGACTGATCCGCGACCGCGCGGGGTCGGCGCCGCCCGATTACGGGCTGGTGCTGGGGTCGGGGCTGGGGCATCTGGGCGGCATGGTGCAGGGCGTGGGGATCCCCTATGCCGACCTTGACGGCTTTCTCCACGCGGGCGTGTCGGGCCACGTGCCGCAGCTTTACGTCGGCGCGCTGGAAGGGCGGCGCGTCGCCGTCTTTGGCGGGCGGGCGCATTATTACGAAAGCGGCCGCGCCGACGCGATGCGCCTGCCGCTTGAGGTGCTGGCCGAACTGGGCTGCGACCGGCTGATCCTGACCAACGCCGCCGGTTCCCTGCGCGACGACATGCCGCCCGGATCGTTGATGCTGCTGTCGGACCACATCGCCTTCGCCGGGACGAACCCCCTGATCGGCGAGGCGACGGAGGCCCGCTTCGTCCCCATGACCGACGCCCACGACCCCGGCATCCGCGCCGACCTGCGCGACGCGGCGGCGGCCGAGGGGGTGGCGCTGCCCGAGGGGGTCTATTGCTGGTTTTCCGGCCCGTCGTTCGAGACGCCTGCGGAAATCCGCGCCGCCCGCGTTCTGGGCGCGGATGCGGTCGGCATGTCCACCGTGCCGGAAATCATCCTGGGCCGGTTCCTGGGCCTGCGCTGCGCGGCGGTGTCGGTGATCACCAACATGGGCGCGGGGCTGTCGGCGGAACGCATCAGCCACGACCACACCAAGGCGATGGCCCCGCTGGGCGCGGAAAAGCTGGAACGGGTGCTGCGCCGGTTCCTGCGCGACTGAGCGACGCGCCAGCCGCGCCCCGCGGCGCGGCGTTGCGGGCAGGAAAGCGCCCGATGGCCGCCACCGGCGAAAGCGGCGGGCAAGTTTCCGTGTCTTTGCCGTGACATCCCCCGGTCGCGGCGCTATATCAGGCCGGTCAACCGCAGGATTTTTTTCGCATGAGCGCAGCCGCCGCGCCCCAGCCCACCTACGACGCCGATTCCATCAAGGTTCTCAAGGGCCTGGAGGCGGTGCGCAAACGTCCCGGCATGTATATCGGCGACACCGACGACGGGTCGGGGCTGCACCACATGGTCACCGAGGTGGTGGACAACGGCATCGACGAGGCGCTGGCCGGTCACGCCGACTATGTGCATGTGAAAATCCATTCCGACAGCAGCGTCAGCGTGCGCGATAACGGCCGCGGCATCCCCGTGGACATGCACCCGACCGAGGGCGTCAGCGCCGCCGAGGTCATCATGACCCAGTTGCACGCGGGCGGAAAGTTCGACCAGAACAGCTACAAGGTGTCGGGCGGGCTGCACGGCGTCGGCGTGTCGGTGGTCAACGCCCTGTCCGACTGGCTGGAGCTGCGCATCTGGCGGGGCGGCAAGGAACATTTCGTCCGCTTTGAAAACGGCGACACGGTCCAGCACCTGCGCGTCGTGGGCGACGCCGCCCCCGGCGAAAAGGGGACCGAGGTGCGGTTCATGGCCTCGTCCAAGGCGGACGGCGGCACGGGGACGTTTTCCAACCTGGATTACAGCTTCAAGACGCTGGAAGCCCGGCTGCGCGAACTGGCGTTCCTGAACAGCGGCGTCCGCATCGTGCTTGAGGACGAGCGTCCCGCCGAACCCCTGTGCACCGAGCTGGTCTACGAAGGGGGCGTGCGCGAGTTCGTGCGCTATCTGGACCGCAGCAAGCAGGCGGTGCTGGCGAACCCGATCTTTATCCAGGGCGAACGCGGCGGCATCGGGGTCGAGGTCGCGATGTGGTGGAACGACAGCTATCACGAAACCGTGCTGCCGTTCACCAACAACATCCCGCAACGCGACGGCGGCACCCATCTGGCGGGTTTCCGCGGCGCGCTGACGCGGGTCATCAACAACTATGCCCAAACCAGCGGCATCGCGAAGAAGGAAAAGGTCGATTTCACCGGCGACGACGCGCGCGAAGGGCTGACCTGCGTGCTGTCGGTCAAGGTGCCAGACCCCAAGTTCAGCAGCCAGACAAAAGACAAGCTGGTCAGTTCCGAGGTGCGCCCGGCGGTCGAGAACCTGGTGAACGAAAAGCTGGCCGAGTGGTTCGAGGAGAACCCGGCCGAGGCGAAATCCATCGTCGGCAAGATCGTCGAGGCGGCGCTGGCCCGCGAGGCGGCGCGCAAGGCCCGCGAACTGACCCGGCGCAAGACCGCGATGGACGTGGCGAGCCTGCCCGGCAAGCTGGCCGACTGTCAGGAGAAAGACCCCGCGCTGGCCGAGCTGTTCATCGTCGAGGGTGACTCGGCAGGCGGGTCCGCCAAGCAGGGCCGGTCGCGCAAGAACCAGGCGGTCCTGCCGCTGCGCGGCAAGATCCTGAACGTGGAACGGGCGCGTTTCGACCGGATGCTGTCGTCGGACATGATCGGCACGCTGATCACGGCGCTCGGCACCGGCATCGGCCGGGACGAGTTCAGCCTGTCGAAGCTGCGTTACCACAAGATCGTCATCATGACCGACGCCGACGTGGACGGCGCGCATATCCGCACGCTGCTGCTGACGTTCTTTTTCCGGCAGATGCCCGAGCTGATCGAGGCGGGGCATCTTTATATCGCCGAGCCGCCGCTTTACAAAGTCGCCCGCGGCCGGTCCGAGGTCTATCTGAAGGATCAGGCCGCGCTGGAGGATTACCTGGTCCAGCAGGGGATCGAGGGCGCCGCCCTGCGGCTGGGTTCGGGCGAAGAGATCACCGGCGCGGACCTGGCCCGCGTCGTGGACGAGGCGCGGCTGACGCGCCGCGTGCTGCGGACCTATCCGACGAACTATCCGCCCCACATCACCGAACAGGCGGCGATCGCGGGGGCCATGCGCCCCGGCGCCATCGACACGGATGCGGCGGGCGTGGGCCAGGCCATCGCCGACCGGCTGGACGCCATCGCGCCCGAATACGAACGCGGCTGGTCGGCCCGGCCGACGCAGGACGGCGGCGTGCGCCTGTCGCGGATGCTGCGCGGGGTCGAGGAGACGCGCACCCTGGACGGCCCGATGCTGCGGTCCGGCGAAAGCCGCCGGCTGGGGCAGATGTCGGACGCGCTGGCCGAGGTTTACGGCGACCGCGCCGTGCTGGTCCGCAAGGACCGCAGCCTGCCGATCACCGGGCCGGGGTCGCTGCTGGACGCGATCTTCGCCGAGGGGGAAAAGGGCCTCAGCCTGCAACGCTATAAGGGGCTGGGCGAGATGAACCCCGAACAGCTGTGGGAAACCACGCTGGACCCGCAGGCGCGCACCATGCTGCAGGTGCGCATCGAGGACGTGGCCGAGGCCGACGACATCTTCACCAAGCTGATGGGCGACGTGGTCGAGCCGCGCCGCGATTTCATCCAGGCGAACGCGCTGAACGTGGAAAATCTGGATACCTGAGGCCGCCGCGCTGTGGCAAAATGGCCACCATCGGCCGCAGCTGCCGCGCGCGCGGCCCAGTGAAGGGGCTGCGGGCGTTGCAGGGGGGAAACCGCCCCCTTATGTAGACGTTGACGAGGCGAGGGCAGGTTCTGCCTGCACATGCCCCATGAACAGGAGCCTGCCATGACCATCAGATTCGCATCCGCCGTCGCCGCCGCGATCATTGCAGCCGGCGCGGCCCATGCGGGCGGCTTCACCGCGCCCACCGTCGACGTGGCGCCGGTCGAGCCTGTGGTCATCGCGGCCGAACCGGGTGACTGGGCCGGCGGCTATGCCGGGGTGACGCTGGGCTATGCCTTCGGCGGCGACGACGTGGTCGGCGCGTTCGCGGGCGACACCTTCCTGGGCGACCTGGGCACCGAGGAGCTGTCGGGCGCCAACGCCGGCATCCGCGCCGGTTACCGCTGGCAGCGCAACCGCTGGGTCGTCGGGCCGGAAATCTCGTATCAGGCGGGCGACATCAGCGACGAGTTCGACCTGGCGGCGGGCGGCACCTTCGAATCGCAGGTCGACAGCCTGCTGGCCGTCAAGCTGAAGACCGGCTATGCGGTGCGCCCGGACACGCTGGTCTATGGCATCGCGGGCTGGCAGCGCGGCGATTTCACCTATGACGTCGCGGGCGTCGAAAGCGAATACGACGCCGACGGCTATGTCGTGGGCCTGGGCGCGGAACGCAAGCTGACCGACCGCATGTCGGTGACGGGCGAATGGGAATATTCCGACTTCGGCAACACCGATGTCGAGATCGCGCCCGGCGTCACCACCACCGCGACCCCCAAGTTCAGCAACGTCAAGCTGGGCCTGAACTTCAAGTTCTGATCCTCGCGCGGCTCGCCGCGTCTGCCCCAAGGCATCAGGCCGCCCCGATCGGGCGGCCTTTTCCATGCGCGCTGGCCCGATACGCGCCTGATCCGGTGGGTGCGTGCCCTCTGCACGCTTCCCCGCTGCGCGCCTATCCGGCGTGCGCCTGCCCGGCGTGGTGCTGGCCCGCGGCCGGGGGCAGCGGCACCGGCAGGGCGCGGTGCATGCAGACGACGGCGAAACCGCCCGCGACCCAGCGCGCCAGCGCCGGGTCGGCTGCGTCCAGCCCGCCGGTATAGCTGCCGAAGGCGGGCAGGATCAGGTGGCGCGGCCCGACCAGCGCCGCGCGGCGGCGCGCGCCCGCCAGCCGGACGACCGGGTGATAATGCCCGCTGATGTCCGGCCCGTCGCCCTGCGCGTCGTGGCGCAGCGTGACATCGCTCAGCCGCATCGCGGGCAGCATCCGCCCCGGCAGCAGGGCGGCAGGGGCGGGGTCGTGGTTGCCCGCGACCCAGATCCAGTCGCGCCCCGCCGCCATCGATCCCAGCGCGCCCAGCGCCTCGGCCTCCAGCGCCCCGGCGGCCGCATCGTCGTCGAAGCCGTCGCCAAGGCTGACGACCACGGCCGGGTCCAGCGCCGCCATCTCGTCGGAAAGCCGGCGCAGCGTCTCGGCGGTCTCATAGGGCGGCAGCAAGGGGCCGCCGCGCCGGGCCATGCGCTCCGACTTGCCTAGATGCAGGTCGGCCACGACCAGCGCGCGCCCGCCCGGCCACCACAACGCCCCCGAACAGCGCAGTTCCAGCCGCAGCCCGTGCCAGGAAAAGCCAAAGCCGGTCATCGCGGCAACGGCACCGTGCGCGGCCGTGCCCGCCGGGCGCGGGCAGGCGCCGCCACCCGCGCGGGTGCAGGGGCAGGAGCGGGCGCGTCAAGGCCCGTCGCGCCCCCCGTCAGCGTCAGTCCCGCGTCGCGCATCATCGCCTCTGCCTCTGCCTCGGCCAGCCGCATCCGGCCCTGCCCCTCGATCCGGACGCGCCCCATCTCCAGCATCAGGGGCGCGGCCAGGGGGGATACGCGGTCCAGCATCCGGTGGTCAAGGCGCGGGGACCGGTCCAGCATCTCGTCGATGCGGCCGAAATCGACCAGGCCGCGGGCGGCCTCGGTCCGGGTGATCCGCAGCAGCAGGTGGTCGGGGTCGTGGCGGCGCAGCGTGTCATACAGGATGTCGGTCGAAAACGTCGCCTGTTTGCCCGACCTGCGCCCGCCCGGCACGTTGCGGTGGACCAGCCCCGCGACGATGGCCACGTTCTTGAACGTGCGTTTCATCACCGCATTGTCGGCCAGCCAGTCGCCCAGACCCGCGCGCAGCCCCTGGCGGTCCAGCAGCGGGTCAAGGTCGGCCACCGGGTCCAGCGACCAGACCAGCAGCGCATAGTCGGTCGCAAGGAACCCCAGCGGACCCAGCCCCGCCCCCTCCATCGTCCGCGTCAGCAGCAGGCCCAGCGTCTGCAGCGCGTTGCGCCCGGCAAAGCCATAGATCGCCAGATGCCAGCGGCCCATATAGGGGAAGGTCTCGGCCAGCAGCGTGCCGGGCCGGGGCAGGGCCGACACCTCGGCCTGCAGGGCCAGCCAGTCGCTTGTGTCGGCGGGCAGCGCGTCCCAGCGGGCGGGATCGCCGATCAGCGCCAGCACGCGGTGCGACAGTTCCGTGGACATCGCCAGCTTGAGGCCGCTGAAGACGGCGATCTTCGGTTCCTTGTGGGGGTTGGGGCTGACCTCGATCACCAGTTCGCGCAATCCTTCATACCGCACCGTCTGGCCGCCGGTCAGGAAGGTGTCGCCCGGCACCAGCGTCGCGGCGAACGCCTCCTCGACCTCGCCCAGCAGGCCGCCGCCGCGCCGCCAGCGGACCTTCATCATCTCGGCCTCGACGATGGTGCCAACGTTCATGCGGATGTCGCGGGCGGCGCGGGGGTCGCGCAGGCCCCACAGGCCGCCGCGTTCCATGAGGCGCTGCCAGCGATCATAGGCGCGCAGCGCATAGCCGCCGGTCGCGGCGAATTGCAGGCAGTCGTCGAAATCCGCCCGCGTCAGCGCGCGATAGGGGCCGGCGGTCCGCACCTCGGCGAACAGCGCGTCGGCGTCGAACGGTCCCGCGCAGGCGGTCAGCAGCATGTGCTGGCACAGCACGTCCAGCGGTCCCGGGCCGCGATCGTCGCCGTCCAGGTCATGGGCGCGCACAGCCTCCAGCGCGGCGACGCATTCGATCACCTCGAACCGGTTGGCGGGCACGATGCGGGCGCGCGACGGCGCGTTATAGCGGTGGTTCGCCCGCCCGATGCGCTGGACCAGCCGCTTGACGTTCTTGGGCGCGCCGACCTGGATCACCAGATCGACGTTGCCCCAGTCGATCCCCAGGTCAAGGCTGCCGGTCGCGACGACGGCGCGCAGGCTGCCCGCCGCCATCGCCGCCTCGACGCGGGCGCGCGCCTCTCGCGACAGCGAACCGTGGTGCAGGCCGATGGGCAGGTTGTCGTCGTTGGCAGCCCAGATCGCCTGAAAGAACAGTTCGGCCTGCGCGCGGGTGTTGATGAAGATGATCGTGGTGCTGGCCTGCCGCACCGCGTCCAGCACGTCGGGCACGGCGTAATGCCCGCCGCCGCCCGACCACGGCGCCGGGCGGGCGGTGGCCAGCATCGCGATGTCGGGGTCGGGGCCGGGGTCGGCGTGAATGACCGCCGCCCCACCCATGAAGGCGGCCAGCGCGCCGGGGTCTTCGACCGTCGCGGAAAGCCCGGTCGCCGTCAGCCCCGGCGACAGCGTGCGCAGCCGCGCCAGCCCCAGCATCAGCTGGTCGCCGCGCTTGCTTTCCGACAGCGCGTGCAGTTCGTCCAGCACCACCCGGCGCAGGTTGCCGAAGATGCGCGGCGCCTCGGGATAGGACAGCATCAGCGCCAGGCTTTCCGGCGTGGTCAGCAGGATCTGCGGCGGGTCGGTGCGCTGGCGCTGGCGGGCGCTGCTTTTGGTGTCGCCGGTCCGGTCCTCGACCCGGATCGGCAGGTCCAGATCCGCCACGGGCCGCGCGAGGTTGCGCCCGATATCCGCCGTCAGCGCCTTCAGCGGCGAGACATACAGCGTGTGCAGCCCCTGCCAGCCGCCGCTCAGTTCGACCAATGACGGCAGGAACCCCGCCAGCGTCTTGCCGCCACCGGTCGGCGCGATCAGCAGGCTGTCGCCCCGCGCGTCCAGCAGCGCAAGCTGGTGCGGATGGGGCGACCAGCCCTGCCGCGCGAACCAGTCCGCAAAGGCGGGGGGCAGGCTCATTCTTCCTTGTCCAAATATCCCGCGGGGGTGGATGGGGCCCCGGCCCCATCCAGGGGGCGCGAAGCCCCCGCCGCTTCGGGCGCCGCGCGAGCGCCGGGGACATCGCCGTCATCGCCCGCGCCGCCCCGTTTCTTGCGCCCGTGGCGCACGCCCGCCCGCGCCGCCTCGGCGGCAAAGACGTTGGGGGCGTCGATCATTGCGGCCAGCGTCGTCAGCCGGTCGGCCTCGGCCGCGGGCTTGTCCCAGCGGATGCGGCTGACACGGGGAAAGCGCATCGCCACGCCCGACCGGTGGCGGGTCGATCGGTTGACGCCCTCGAACGCGACCTCGACCACCAGTTTCGGGGCGACGGCGCGGACCGGGCCAAAGCGTTCGGTCGTGTTGTTGCGCACGAATCGGTCCAGTTCGCGCAGCTCCTCGTCGGTAAAGCCGAAATAGGCCTTGCCGACCGGCACCAGCGCCTCGCCATCCCATAACCCGAAGGTGAAATCCGAATAGAACCCCGACCGCTTGCCGTGGCCGCGCTGCGCATACATCAGCACCGCGTCCACCACCCGGGGGTCGCGCTTCCACTTGAACCACGGCCCGCGCGGGCGGCCGCCGACGTAAGGCGCGTCGCGGCGCTTGATCATCACGCCCTCGATCACCGGCTCGGGCGGGTCGGCGCGCAGCGCGGCAAGGTCGTCCCAGCTGTCGAACGGCAGCAGGGCCGAGACGTCGATCCGGTCGGACCCGAAATCCGCGGCCTCCAGCACCGCGCGCCGCTGGGTCAGCGGCAGGGCGCGCAGGTCGCGGCCCTGCCAGATCAGCAAATCATAGATCCGCAGCCCGGCCGGGTGGCTGGACAGCAGGGCGCGGCTGACGCCCTTGCGGTTCAGCCGCTGCTGCAGGTCGTTGAAGCTGGCGACCCCGCCGTCGCGCCGGACGATCAGCTCGCCGTCCAGCGCGCCGTCAAAGTTCATCGCCTCGATCACGTCGGGAAACGCGGGCGAGACATCCTCGCCGGTGCGGGAATACAGTCGCCGCACCCCGCCATCGCTGACCGCCTGCACGCGGATGCCGTCCCATTTCCATTCCGCGACATGGTCGGCCGGGTCCAGCGCGCGCAGCTCGTCCAGGTCGGTGGGGGTGGACAGCATCATCGGGCGGAACGGCGCAAGCGACGCGCGTTCGGGGCGGGGGCCACCCTCGATCCAGGCGAACAGCTCGGGGAACGGGGGGGTCAGGCCGTGCCAGATCTCCTCGATCTCGGCCAGGGTCGGGCCGCCCATCTGCGCGAGCGCCGTGCGGGCCAGCCGCGCCGACAGCCCGATGCGCAGGTTGCCGGTCGCCAGTTTCAGGAACGCCAGCCGTTCGGACGGGGCCAGCCGGTCCAGCACCCCCGCGATGGCGGCGGGCAGCCCGGTCTTGCCGGTGGTTTCCAGCAGGCGCACAGCGTCGACAAGCGGCAGGTCGCCGCCGGGCTCTCCCTCCCAGATCAGGGCGATGGTTTCCGCCAGATCGCCCACGAAGTCGTGGGACAGGCTGAACAGCACCTCGTCAAAGCGTTCCGCCGCCAGCCCCCGCAGCAGCCCCGGCGTGACCGCGCGCAGCTTGAGATCGCCGGTCAGCGCGGCGAAGGCATAGCCGCGGTCCGGGTCGGGGGTGCGTTCCAGGTAATGTTGCAGGATCTGCAGCTTGGCGTTGCGCGACGGCGTGAAGGCCAGCCGTTCCAGCAGGGCGGCGAACTGCCTCATGGCGCGCCCCCGGACGGGCGGCCGTCTGCGCCGGGGTTAGGGGCTGCCGCCCCCTGTCTGGCAGAAAACCGTTCGCCGGGCTGTTTTCCGGGCGCTCGGCACACCCAAGGATATTTGCGCAAGGAAAAACCCCTCATTCCGCCTCGTCCTCGTATCCGACCAGCCGCAGCGGCCGGGCGTGAAGGCCGTTCAACTCGCACCAGCGGACCAGCCCCTCTTCGGCGCCGTGGGTGACCCAGACCTGTTCGGGGCGCAGTTCGGCCAGCGTCCGGGTCAGTTGCGGCCAGTCCACGTGGTCGGAAATGACCAGCGGCAGCTCCACCCCGCGCTGCCGGGCGCGGGCGCGGACGGCCATCCAGCCGCTGGCAAAGCAGATCACGGGGTCACGGAAGCGCTGCACCCACGGGCTGGCAAAGGCCGAGGGAGGGGCGATGACCACCTGGCCCTCGATCTCGCGCGGCTGGGTCGCGGGGCGCAGACAGCCCATCTCGATCCCCTGTTCGGCGTGGTAATCGGTCAGCCGCTGGACCGCGCCGTGCAGGTGGATCGGGCGGTCGTATCCGGCCGCCCGCAGCAGCGCGATCACCCGCTGCGCCTTGCCCAGCGCATAGGCGCCGATCAGGTGCGGGCGGCCGGGAAACTCGGCCATGCTGGCCAGCAGCCGGGCGGTTTCCGCCGCAGGCTCAGGGTGGCGGAACACCGGCAGGCCGAACGTCGCCTCGGTCACGAAGACGTCGCAGGGGACGGGTTCCCACGGCTGGCAGACGGGATTCGGGGTGCGGCAGTAATCGCCCGAGACGACGAACACCGGGCCGCCGTCGCAGGCCAGCCGGATCTGGGCCGACCCCAGGATATGCCCCGCCGGATGAAAGCTGACGCGCACCCCGCCGACCTGCGCCGGACCGTCCGCCGCCTGCCGGGTGGCGCAGAAATCCTCGCCATAGCGGATCGCCATGATGTCCAGCGTCTCGCGGGTGGCCATGACAGTCCCGTGCCCCGCCCGCGCGTGATCGCCATGCCCGTGGGTGATCAGCGCGCGCGGCACCGGGCGCACCGGGTCGATGAAGAAATCGCCCGGGGCGCAGTAAAGCCCGGCGTCGGTCGGATACAGGAAATCATCGGCGCGCATTGCGCATCAACCCGGACCGGGCGGTCGGCGTTCCTTGGCCGCCGCCCGCGCACGGTCCTTTATCGGCCGCCGCTTGCGCGTATCATGGCGCCACATGAAACAAAGGGAGCTTGCGATGCCGACCCTGTATCACGCGCCCCAAAGCCGCTCGACCGTGATCGTGGCGCTGGTCCACGAACTGGGCGACCCGGCCGACCTGGACATCGTGCGCGTCACCATCCCCCGGCAGGACGGGTCGGGGGCGCCTGACCCGCAGAACCCGCACCCGGAAAAAAAGGTGCCGGTGCTGGTCGATGGCGACGGGATGATCCGCGAACGCGGCGCGATCATCGTCTGGCTGACGGAACGCTATCCCTCGGACCTGGCGCCGCTGCCGGGGCAGCCGGGGCGGGGCGCGTTCCTGTCGTGGCTGTTCTGGTATCAGGGCGTGTTCGAGCCGGTGGCGATCCTGGACTTCCTTGACATCAGCCACCCCGCCCTGACCGCCTCGTTCCGCGACGTGTCCACCGCGGTCGCGCAGGTCCAGGCGGCGTTGCAGGACCGGCCCTATCTGCTGGGCGACCGCTATTCCGCCGCCGACCTGCTGGTCGCCGGCGCGTTTGCGTTCTTTCGCCAGATGATCCCCGACAGCGGCCCCATCGCTGCGTGGGTGGACCGCTGTCAGGACCGCGATTCGATCCGCCGCGCCGCCGCCGATGACGGCGAGGGCGACGGCTGAGCCGCGGGTGGCGCGACCCGCGCCATCTGCACCAGCAGGATGCCCGCCGCCACGACCAGCGATCCGATGACGTCGGACCAGCCGAACCGTTCGCCCAGCCACAGCGCGGCGATGGCGACGCCCAGCGGCGGCGACAGGAAATGGAACGCGGCGGCGCGGACCGCCCCGATCCGCGTCACCAGCCGGAACCAGATGAACGTCGCAAGGATGCCCGCGACCAGGATCGAATAGAACAGGCCGCCCACCAGCCCCCATGACCAGTCGATGGGGCGCCCCCATTCCAGCGCCAGAGCGGGCAGGACCAGCGCGGCCGACCCGACCGCCATCTGCAGCCCCACGATCATCAGCACGTTCGGCCCGCCCCCCGCCGCCCGCACCGCCAGCGTGGCGACGGTCAGCGCCACCACGGCCGCCATGCACATCGCCAGCCCCAGCAGGTTCATGCCGTGCGACAGCCGCACGCCCATGATGATGGCGACGCCCACGATGCCCAGGACCAGCCCCGCGACGGCCATCGGGCGCAGCCGCTCGCCCATGACCGCCCAGCCGGCAAAGGCCACCAGCAGCGGCATCATCGATGCGATGATGGCCGCGGCCGACGCCTCGACCCACTGCATGCCGACCCAGTTCAGGCCCAGATACAGCGCGTTCTGGCACAGGCCGAACACGACGACGGTGCGCCATTCCACGCGCGTCAACCGCATCGTCTGGCCCATCGCGCGCGCCAGCGCCATCGCGATGACGGCCGAGATCGCGAATCGGATGACCAGCGCGGTCAGCGGCGGCATGTCCAGCACGACGACGCGCGTGGCGGTGAACGCCGACGCCCAGATCGCCGCGAAGCCAAGGCCCATCAGGACGGATTTCAGATCCATGCGGTTTCCCCGTGCGCCCTGCGGCGGTCGCGGTCACAAGACAGGCGCGGCCGGGGATTGTCCAGCAAGCCGCAGCCGGGCGCGGTCAAGATCGCCCTGGGTGTTCACGTTGAAGAACGGATCGTCGCCCCCGAAGGCGACACGGCGCGCGCCGTGCGTCTCCATCCAGTCGATCATGCGGCGCTGGCCCGCGCCCAAGGCGGCGCGCAGGTCGTCCGCCAGCCCGGTGTCCCAGGCGGCAAAGGCCGGGTGGTCGCGCCCGTCGTGGCTGGCCAGCGCCACGGGCGGGGGGGCCGCCGCCAGCCGCGCGGCCAGGTCGGGCGGAAAGAACGGCGTGTCGGCGGGCGCGGTGACGATGCGGGCGATGCCCCGCGCGGCGGCCCAGTCCATCCCGGCCAGCACCCCGGCCAGCGGCCCCGGCCAGCCGGGCAGGCTGTCGGCCAGCACCGGCAGTCCCAGCGCGGCAAGGCGCGCGGGGTCGCCATTGGCGCTGATTGCCCGCGCGCAACCCAGCCGGGCCACGACATGCGCGATCATCGGTCGCCCGCCCAGATCGGCCAGCGCCTTGTCCCCGCCGCCCATCCGCCGGGACCGCCCCCCGGCCAGCACGATGCCCGTCAGCTGTGTCATGCCCCAAGGATCGCCCGCCGCGGGGGCGGGGGCAAGCCGGCGCGCGGGATTGCGGCGCGGGGACGGGGCGCGTATCACCGCCCCATGCTGGCCTATCTGATCCACGACGATGCGGGCGATGCGAACGCGGCCATCGCGGCGCTGGCCCGCAGCCTTGCCGCGCAGGGGATGCGGCTGGCCGGGGCCGTGCAGCACACCCTGGACCGCGGCCCCGACTGCGCCTGCGACATCACGCTGGAGATCCTGGGCATGGACGGCGCGCTTGTGGCGATCTCTCAGTCGCTGGGGGCGGGGTCCACGGGCTGCCGGCTGGACAGCGACGCGCTGGAACGCGCGGTCGGGCTGGCGGAATCGGTGCTGGCGGGCGGGGCCGACCTGCTGATCGTCAACAAGTTCGGCAAGGCCGAGGCCGGGGGCCGCGGCTTTCGTGCCCTGATCGCGCGGGCGCTGGCCGATGGCGTGCCGGTGCTGACCGCCGTCGCGCCCGCGCAGATGGCGGCGTTCCGGGGCTTTGCGGACGGCCTTGCCACCCCCCTCGCCCCGGCCGGGGCCGAGGCGTGGTGCCGCGCTGCGGCCCGCGCGCCTGCATGACCGCGCCGGACGCCACGGCCCCGCCGGTCGATCTGGACGCCCGCCACCTGCTGTGCCCGCTGCCGGTGCTGCGGCTGCGCCGCGCGCTGGCGGCGCTGCCGCCCGGCGCCCGCGTCGCGCTGATCGCCACCGACCCCGCGGCGGTGCTGGACGTGCCGCATTTCTGCGCGCAGGCCGGGCATGCGCTGCTGGCCCAGACGCCCCTGCCGGACGGCGCGCGGCGCTATCTGGTGCAGCGGGGCTGAGATCTGCGGCCTTGGAGAACGGGCGGCGAAGCCTGCGGAGTCGCGACGCTGGTTCACCCGCAGCAAGCTTGACGGTCAGGGCGCGCAACGCCCCTCAACCGGGCGGCAAAGGCGCGCGGGTCGCGTCAGCCGAACTCGGACGCTCTCGGACGTCGGACGATGCACTTTCCCCTTGACGGGAATTATCCAGCAAAATCAGGGATACAGTGGTGAGCCCAACAGGATTCGAACCTGTGACCCACTGATTAAAAGTCAGTTGCTCTACCAACTGAGCTATGGGCCCAACACAGGGTGGCCGATTACCCACGTGCTGCGCGGGGGTCAAGCGGAAAAGCGCGGGGCACTGGCACAAACCCCGCCGGGCGCGTATATCGCCGCGATGGATCGCCACTCGGTTTCCGGCCTGCCCTTTGTCAAGATGCACGGGGCCGGCAATGATTTCGTCGTCATCGATTCGCGCAGCCGTCCGGGCGGCGCGGCGGTCACGGCCGCGCTGGCGCGCGCGCTGGGCGACCGCAACCGCGGCGTGGGGTTCGACCAGCTGGCCCAGATCCTGCCCGATGCGGATGCCGATTACCGGCTGGTGTTCTGGAACGCCGACGGCAGCCAGGCGGGGGCCTGCGGCAACGCCTCGCGCTGCGTGGCGGAGCTGATGATGACCGGACTGGGCCGCGAGGCCGTGTGCTTTGCGACCGCCCGCGGCACGCTTGAGGCGCGGCGCGAAGGCGCGGGCGTCACCGTGAACATGGGTCATCCGCAGCTGGACTGGGACCGGGTGCCGCTGGCGCAGGCGGTGGACACGCTGCATCTGCCGCTGGACGGCGATCCGGCGGCGGTGGGCATGGGCAATCCCCATTGCGTGTTCTTCGTTCCCGACGCGCAGGCGGTGGCGCTGGAAACCCTTGGCCCGCGCGTGGAACACGACCCGCTGTTCCCCGAACGCACCAACGTCGAGTTCGCCAGCGTGATCGGGCCGGACCGCCTGCGGATGCGGGTGTGGGAACGCGGCACCGGCGTCACGCTCGCCTGCGGGTCGGGGGCCTGCGCCACGGCGGTCGCGGCGCACCGGCGCGGGCTGACGGGGCGGAGGGTGACGCTGGATCTGGACGGCGGCACGCTGGTCGTGGACTGGCGCGACGATGGCGTCTGGATGACCGGGCCGGTGGCGCGGGTGTTTGACGGGGTGCTGTCGCCCGAATGGCTGGCCGCGACATGACCGCGCCCCCGATCTTCGCCACGCTGGGCTGCCGCCTGAACGCTTACGAATCCGCAGCGATGGCCGAGTTGGCCGCGGCCGCCGGGCTGCAGGGCGCGGTGATCGTCAACACCTGCGCCGTGACGTCCGAGGCCGTGCGCAAAGCCCGCCAAGAAATCCGCCGCCTTGCGCGCGAAAACCCCGGCACGCCGATCATCGTCACCGGCTGCGCCGCCCAGACGGAACCGGAAACCTTCGCCGCCATGCCCGAGGTCGCCCGCGTCGTCGGCAACCACGAGAAGATGCAGCCCGCCACCTGGGCCAGCCTCGCCGCGCCCGATTTCGGGACCGAACGGGTGATGGTGGACGACATCATGTCGGTGCGGGAAACCGCCGGCCACCTGATCGACGGCTTTGGCCGCCACCGCGCCTATGTGCAGGTCCAGAACGGCTGCGACCACCGCTGCACCTTCTGCATCATCCCCTATGGGCGGGGAAACTCGCGGTCCGTCCCGGCGGGCGTTGTGGTGGACCAGATCAGGCGGCTGCGCGACCGGGGCTTCAACGAGGTCGTGCTGACGGGGGTGGACCTGACAAGCTGGGGCGCGGACCTGCCGGGGACGCCGCGTCTGGGCAACCTCGTGCGGCGCATCCTGCGGATGGTGCCCGACCTGCCGCGCCTGCGGATTTCCAGCATCGATTCGATCGAGGCCGACCCCGACCTGATGGAGGCCATCGCCACCGAGCCGCGCCTGATGCCGCACCTGCACCTGTCCCTGCAGCACGGCGACGACCTGATCCTCAAACGCATGAAGCGCCGCCACCTGCGCGACGACGCGATCCGCTTCTGCGAGGAGGCCCGCCGCCTGCGCCCCGGCATCGTCTTCGGCGCCGACATCATCGCGGGCTTTCCCACGGAAACCGAGGCGCATTTCCAGAACTCGGTCAGGCTGGTGCAGGATTGCGGCCTGACCTTCCTGCATGTGTTCCCCTACAGCGCGCGCACCGGCACCCCCGCCGCGCGGATGCCGCGTGTGCCCGGCCCGGCGATCAAGGACCGCGCCGCGCGGCTGCGCGCCGTGGGACAAGCCGCGCTGACGGCGCATCTGGACGCGCAGGTCGGGCGCACCCACCGCATCCTGACCGAAGGCCCGCGCACCGGCCGCACGGAACAGTTCACCGAGGTCGCCTTCGCCCGCGACATGCCCGAGGGCGCGCTGATCGACGCCGCCGTCACCGGCCACGACGGCGCGCGGCTGACCGCCTGAGCGGGCATCGTGTGACGGTGCGCGGCGATCGGCCCGGTCCGGCGGCACCGACAGGGGATTCGCGTCATCGTGGGCGCGCGGACCTGCCGGCCGACGCCGCCCCGCCTGCTGACCTGTCGCGCCGCTGGCCCGCCTGACCGCCCCGGCCCCGGTGGCACCGCCCGCCCCCCGCGGCACGACGCGGCTGGCAAGCGTCAGCGTCGGCCGGGCGCGGCACGGCTCGGCCTTTCCGATGAACGGCGTCGGCAGGGTGCCGCGCGGCCCCGCCAGCACGCCCGCGGGCTGCGACCAAGGCACGGTCCCGGCGCTGGCCGCTTGCCTGCGGCGCGCGAATGGATCAGCCTGCGGGCCATGACACTGCTCTATTCGCATCCCGTCGCGGCCCGCCACGAAACCCCGTCCGGCCACCCCGAACAGGCCGCCCGGCACCGCGCGGTGCTGGACGCGCTGGCCGACATGGACCTGGATCGCCGCGTGGCGCGGATGGGGGCGGAAGCCGACGTGCTGCGCTGCCATCCGGCGCGCCACCTGGACCGGCTGCGCGGCGCGCTGCCGGACCGGGGCACGGCGGCGCTGGATGCCGACACGCATCTGTCGCCCGACAGCCTGGACGCGGCGCTGCACGCGGTCGGCGGGGCGTGCGCGACGGTCGATGCGGTGCTGGGCGGGCAGGACGACAGCGCCTTTGTCGCCATGCGCCCGCCGGGCCACCATGCCGAGCGCGAAACCCCGATGGGGTTCTGCCTGCTGGGCACGGCCGCCATCGCGGCCATGCGGGCGCTGGACCATCACGGGCTGGACCGGGTGGCGGTGGTGGATTTCGACGTCCACCACGGCAACGGCACGCAGGATCTGCTGTGGGACGAAGGCCGCGCGTTCTTCGCCTCGACCCACCAGATGCCGCTTTATCCCGGCACCGGGGCTGCGGGCGAACGCGGCGCGCATGACCAGATGATGAACGTGCCGCTGCGCCCCGGCAGCGGCGGGGCCGAGGCGCGGACGGCGTGGACGGCCATCGCCGCGCGGCTGCGCGAGTGGCGGCCGGGGCTGGTGGTCGTCTCGGCCGGGTTCGACGCGCATCGCGACGACCCGCTGGCGGAACTGGACTGGGACGACGCCGATTTCGCCGCCGTCACCGCGCTGATCCGCGACGCCGCGCGCGACGCGGGCGCGCCGGTGGTGTCGGTGCTGGAAGGCGGCTATGATCTGGCCGCGCTGGGCCGTTCGGCCCGCCTGCACGTCCAGACGTTGAAGGAGCCTGCCCGATGACCGACCCCGAGATCGACTCGCTGTCCTTCGAGGACGCGATGAAGGAGCTGGAGGCGACGGTCGGCCGGCTGGAACATGGCGACGCCACGCTGGAACAGTCCATCGCGCTTTATGAACGCGGGGCGCTGCTGCGCGCGCATTGCGAACGCCGCCTGCGCGCCGCCGAGGAGCGGGTCGAAAAGATCATGCTGGCCGCCAATGGCGAGCCGTCCGGCACCACCCCGGTCGAGGGGTTGTGATGCAGTCACGGCTGCAGGCCGTCCGCGCCGCCGTCCAGCAGGCGCTGGACGACGCGTTCGCCGATCTGCCGGACGGCGATCTGGCGGATGCGATGCGCTATGCCTGCGTCGGCGGCAAGCGGGTGCGCGCCTTTCTGGTGATGGAATCGGCGCGTCTGCACGGGCTGGCGGACTCTGCCGCCCTGCCGGTGGCGGTCGCGGTGGAAATGCTGCACGCCTATAGCCTGGTCCACGACGATTTGCCGGCGATGGACGACGACGATCTGCGCCGGGGGATGCCCACCTGCCATATCCAGTGGTCCGAGGCGACGGCGATCCTGGCGGGCGACGCGCTGCAATCGCTGGCGTTCCGGCAGCTTGCGGACCCCGCCATCGGCGACGCCGACGTGCGCGTCGCGCTGGTGGCGCGGCTGGCGGATGCGGCCGGCGCGCGCGGCATGGTCTGGGGGCAGGCGCAGGACATCGCCGCCCAGACGGCGGCCGAGCCGCTGGATCTGGCCGCGGTCAAGGCCCTGCAACAGGGCAAGACCGGCGCGCTGATCGGCTTTGCCGCGACGGCGGGCGCGGTCATCGCCCGCGCCGATCCCGCGCCGCTGGCAGACTACGCGCGCAACCTGGGGCTGGCGTTCCAGGTCGCGGACGACATCCTGGACGTGACCGGCGACGAGGCCGCGACCGGCAAGCGCGTCCACAAGGACGCGGCCGCCGGCAAGGCGACCTTCGTGTCGCTGCTGGGGCTGGACGGCGCGCGCGGGCAGGCGGCCCGCCTGGTCGCCCGCGCCGAGGCCGCGCTGGACGCCTGCGGCGAAAGCGATCCGGCCGGAAACTTGCGGGCGCTGGCGCGTTTCGTTATCGAACGCCAGACCTGAAGGCCCGCGCAGCCAGCGCCAGCCGCCCGCAAAGGGGCACGCCATGACCGACCGCCCCGAACGGCCCCGCACCCCGGTCCTTGACCGGGTCGCCGCCCCCGCCGATTTGCGCGCGCTGTCCGACCGCGAGCTGCACCAGCTGGCCGACGAGCTGCGGGCCGAGACGATCAGCGCCGTCAGCGTGACCGGCGGCCATCTGGGCGCGGGCCTGGGCGTGGTGGAACTGACCGTCGCGCTGCACGCCGTCTTTGAGGCGCCGCGCGACAAGATCATCTGGGACGTGGGCCACCAGTGCTATCCCCACAAGATCCTGACCGGCCGCCGCGACCGCATCCGCAGCCTGCGGATGGAAGGGGGCCTGTCGGGGTTCACCAAGCGCAGCGAAAGCGCCTTTGACCCGTTCGGGGCGGGCCATTCCTCGACCTCGATCAGCGCGGCGCTGGGGTTCGCGGCGGCGCGCGATCTGGGCGGCGATCCGGGCGACGCCATCGCCGTCATCGGCGACGGCGCGATGAGCGCGGGCATGGCCTTCGAGGCGCTGAACAACGCGGGCCATCTGGGAACGCGGCTGATCGTGATCCTGAACGACAACGAGATGTCGATCGCGCCCCCCACCGGGGCGCTGTCGTCCTATCTGACGCGGCTATACACCCGCGGCCCGTTCCAGGAGCTGAAGGCCGCCGCCAAGGGCGCGGTCAGCCTGCTGCCCCACCCGATGCAGGAAGGCGCGCGGCGGGCCAAGGAAATGCTGAAGGGCATGACCATCGGCGGCACCCTGTTCGAAGAGCTGGGGTTTTCCTATATCGGCCCGGTGGACGGGCACGACCTGGACCAGCTGCTGCCGCTGCTGCGGACGGTCAAGGCGCGGGCGGACGGGCCGGTGCTGATCCACGCGGTGACGAAAAAGGGCAAGGGCTATGCCCCGGCGGAAAACGCCGCCGACCGCGGCCACGCGCGCGCCAAGTTCGACGTGGTCACGGGCGAGCAGGCCAAGGCGAAATCGAACGCCCCCAGCTATACCAGCGTGTTCGCCAAATCCCTGATCGCCGAGGCCGAGCGCGACGAGAAGATCGTGGCCATCACCGCCGCGATGCCGGACGGGACCGGGCTGAACCTGTTCGCCGACCGCTTTCCGCGCCGCTGCTTTGACGTGGGCATCGCCGAACAGCATGCGGTGACATTCGCCGCCGGGCTGGCGGCAGGGGGAATGCGGCCGTTCTGCGCGCTTTATTCGACGTTCCTGCAGCGCGGTTACGATCAGGTCGTCCATGACGTCGCGATCCAGCGCCTGCCGGTGCGGTTCGCCATCGACCGCGCGGGGCTGGTCGGCGCCGACGGCGCGACCCACGCCGGCGCCTATGACATCGCGTTCCTGGCGAACCTGCCGGGGTTCGTGGTCATGGCGGCGGCGGACGAGGCGGAACTGGTCCACATGGTCGCCACCGCCGCGGCGCTGGACGACCGCCCCAGCGCCTTCCGCTTTCCCCGCGGCGAGGGCACCGGCGTCGAGATGCCCGACCGCGGCGTGCCGCTGGAAATCGGCCGCGGCCGCATCGTGGCCGAGGGCGCGGGCGTCGCGATCCTGTCCTTCGGCACCCGGCTGGCCGAGGTCATGGCCGCCCGCGAGTCGCTCGCCGCGCGCGGCATCGCGCCCACCGTCGCCGACGCCCGCTTTGCCAAGCCGCTGGACCGCGACCTGATCCTGCGCCTTGCGCGCGAACATCAGGCGCTGATCACCATCGAAGAGGGCGCGACGGGCGGCTTTGGCAGCCATGTCGCGCAGCTGTTGGCCGACGCGGGCGTCTTTGACCGCGGGCTGCGGTTCCGCAGCATGGTCCTGCCCGACACGTTCATCGACCACGCCAGCCCCGAGGCGATGTATCGCGCCGCCGCCATGAGCGCGCCGCAGATCGAGGCCAAGGTGCTGGAGGTTCTGGGGGTGGCGTCGCTGGAGCGGCGGGCGTGAGCGGCGAGGGGCTGCCGTCTGACGAAGAACCGATGCCGCCGTTGACGCCACTGGCCGGGACGCCCCCGCGCCGCGTTGGCGCGGCCCCTGATCGGCCGCAATACCTGAAGCGCCGTCCCGCGGGCCTGCGCGCCTGGTGATCGGCGACGGCCCGGCCGCGACGCCCCGTCCCGCGACCATTCCCCGCACGGGCATGCGGACCATCGCCATCCTTGCGCCGGATCGACACGGACCGCCCAAGGCAAGCCCGATCCGCCGCGTCAGGATTCGGGATAGCCCAGCCAACCCTCAAGTTGTTCCCAGCTTTCGTTCATGGGCCAGGCGCGGGACAGATACGGCAGGGCGATGTGGCCATACAGCAGCGACAGCTGCCATTCGGCCTCCTCCTCGTCCCGGCCGGCGATGGCGGACAGATACAGCGATGACGCCAGCCCGGTGCGGTCGGACCCGCCCTGGCAATGGACCAGAACCGGCTTCGGCGCGGATTGCAGCAGGGCGATCAGCTGCGCCGCCTCGGCCCGGTCGATGTGGTCGGCCGCCGACAGGGCCATGTCATAGTGGCGGACACCCAGATCGCCGGTGACCGCCAGCTCGTCGTCATACCAGGGCGTGCCGGGATGACTGCCGCGCAGGTTGATGACGCTGCGGATGCCGTGGTCGGTGATCCGGTCGTGCAGCATCGCCCCGTCCATCTGCCCCGAGCGATAGTATTCGCCGGGGATGATCTCGTGGAAATTGCCGCGCAGATGCAGCGCGCCCAGATGGACGCCCAGCAACGCCAGCAGGATGCCCGACAGCGCCAGCGTCCGTTTCACCAGTTTTCGCATCGTGGATGTTCCCCCGCGCCCCTGCGGTCTGGCCCCGGCGCCCCCGCCATCATAAAGGATCGCGCATGACTCGCCACACCCATCCCGACGCGCACCCGGACGATCCGCATTACATCAGCCGCTCTGGCTGGCTGCGGGCGGCGGTGCTGGGGGCGAATGACGGGATCGTGTCGGTCAGCTCGCTGATCGTGGGCGTGACGATGGCCAACCCCGCCCCCGGCGCGGTGGCCATCGCGGGCATCGCGGGGCTGGCGGCGGGGGCGCTGTCGATGGCGGCGGGGGAATATGTCAGCGTCAGCTCGCAGGCCGACATCGAGCGGGCGGACATCCGCCGCGAAAAGCGCGCCCTGAAGGCCCAGCCCGACGTCGAGCTGGAGGAGCTGGCCGCCATCTATGAGGCGCGCGGGCTGGCGCCCGACACCGCCCTGATGGTCGCGGCCGAGTTGACCGAGCATGACGCGCTGGGCGCCCATATCCGCGACGAGCTGGGGCTGAGCGAGGTCCACGCAGCCAACCCCATGCAGGCGGCGCTGGCCTCGGGCGTCACCTTCAGCGCGGCGGCTGCCGTGCCGCTGCTGGCGGCGCTGGCCGCGCCGCGCGGGCAGACGCTGCCGGTGGTGCTGGTCGTGACGCTGCTGGCGCTGGGCGCGCTGGGGGCGATCGGGGCCTGGGCGGGCGGCGCGCCGATCGGGCGGGCTGTCGCACGCGTGATCCTGTGGGGCGGGTTCGCGATGGCCGTGACGGCCGCGATCGGGCATGCTTTCGGCGTATCCGTCGGCTGAACCAAAGGACCGCCATGATCCGCGCCCTGCTGCTTGCGACCCTGACCGCGCTGGCGGTGCCCGTGCTGACGACGCCGGCGCTGGCCACGCCTACGCTGTATGACGTGACCGGCGTGTCGGCGGGCGACGTTCTGAACATCCGGGCCGAACCGAACGCCCGCGCCCGCATCGTGGGCACCCTGCCCGCCAATGCGCGCGGGTTCGAGGTGTCCGAGACATCCGCCAACGGCTGGGCGCGCATCCATGACGGCACCCGCACGGGCTGGGTCAACGCCCGCTATCTGGTCCGGGCCGCGCCGGTGGCCGCGCCGCAGCTGACCTGTCTGGGGACCGAGCCGTTCTGGTCGCTGACCCGGTTCGACGACACGCTGACCTGGACGACGCCGGACACCGCGCCGCGCGCCATGACCCTGCGCGCGGGGCTGACCGACGGGCTGGACCCGGTGCGCACCCAGGCGATGATCGGCGGCGACGCCGCGGGGCGGGTGACGGCGGTGATCCGCAGCGAACAGTGCAGCGACGGCATGTCGGACCAACGCTATCCGCTGGGCGTGACGGTCCTGCTGGACGGCAGCGGGCAGGCGACGCGGATGCTGACCGGCTGCTGCCGGGTCGGGCCATAGGCGGCCGACCCCGGAGGGGAGCCAGGCCGGCGGACCTTGGCCGCCAGCCCGGACTGCGGCCGCCGGACTGCGGCCACCGGGCGAGTCCGTCTGTTCCCGTCGGACGCTGTGGGCACAGGGGCTGCGGCCTTAAGCGGCGGGTGCGTCCCCGGCGTCCAGCAGCGCCGCCAGCCCGGACTGCGGCGTCCGGCGGCGAGCGTCGGGCGTGGCCGTCTGTTCCCGTCGAACCCTCTGGACTGGGCTGCGGCCTTACGCGGCAGGCGCGTCCCCGGCGTCCAGCAGCGCCGCCAGCCCGGCGCGGTAATCGGGATAGCGCAGGGTCACGCCCAGCTCGCGCTTGATGCGGCCGTTCGCCACCCGCTTGCTTTCGGCATAGAAGCTGCGCGCCATCGGGGTCATGCGGGCGGTGGCGAAATCCTCGGCCGCGGGGACGGGCAGGCCGCACAGCCGGGCGGCGTGGGCCAGCACATCCTGCGGCGGGGCGGGGTCGTCGTCGCAGACGTTATAGATGGCGCCCGGCGCGGGGCGCGCGATGGATGCGGCCAGCACCAGCGCGATATCCTCGGCGTGGATGCGGGAAAACACCTGTCCGGGCTTGATGATGCGCCGGGCGGTGCCCGAGCGGATCTTTTCGAACGGCCCGCGTCCGGGGCCATAGATCCCCGCCAGCCGGAAGATGTGCAGCGGCAGCCCGTGGGCGGCGGCCAGCGCCTGCCACGCCGCCTCGGCGGCGACGCGTTCGTGCCCGCGCGTGGTCGCGGGGGTCAGCGCGGCGGTTTCGTCCACCCACGCGCCCTGCCGGTCGCCATAGACCCCGGTGGTGGACAGATAGCCCAGCCAGCGCGCCGGGCTGGCCGCGATGTCGCGGCCGAAATCGCGCAGCGCCGGGTCGCCGTCCGGCCCCGGCCCGGCGCTGAGCAGGATCGCGTCGGCGCGGGCCAGTTCGGCGCGCACGGCGCCCTCGTCCCCCGGCCACAGCAGGGGCGCGGCGCCGGCGGCGGCGACGCGGGCCGGCCCCCCGCCGGATGGGTCGTCGCGGGTGGTGCCGGTGACGGTCCAGCCCTGCGCGACCAGCCGCCGGGTCAGGAACCCCGCGGAATAGCCGTGGCCCAGCGTCACCAGCCTCATGCGGCGGCGCTGCGGGGGGTCATGCCCATCACCTCGGCCGCGATGGCATAGGACCGCAGCCGCGCCTGTTCGTCCCAGATATTGGCGGCAAGGATCAGCTCGTCCGGGCGATACTGCGCGACCAGCGCGTCCAGCTGCGCCTTGACCGTGTCCGGCCCGCCCACCGCGCTGACCCGCAGGGCGGCGTCCACCTGCCGCTGCTGGTGCGGCGCGATCTGGGCGTCAAGGTCATCGACCGGCGGCGGCAGCAGCCCCGGCTGGCCCGACCGCAGCCGGGCAAAGCTGATCTGCTGGCTGGTCTGCAGGCGGCGGGCCTGCGCGTCGCTGTCGGCCGCGAACACGTTCACCGCCAGCATGAAGCGCGGCGCATCCCCCCACGGCCCCGGCTGGAAACGCTGGCGATACAGGCGCACCGCCTCGTCCAGCGCGTCGGGCGCGAAATGCGACGCAAAGGCATAGGGCAGCCCCAGCGCGGCGGCGAGGCTGGCGCCGTAAAGCGACGAGCCGAGAATCCAGACCGGCACGTGCGTCCCCTGTCCGGGATGCGCGGCCACCGCCAGGTCGGGGCGGGGCGGACCCAGATAGGTCAGCAGTTCGATGACGTCGTTCGGGAAATCGTCGTTGCGCGACATCCCCCGGCGCAGCGCGTGCATCACCGCGCCGTCGCCGCCGGGCGCGCGCCCCAGCCCCAGGTCGATGCGCGGCCCGTGGATGGTGGCCAGCGTCCCGAACGCCTCGGCCACGGCCAGGGGCGCGTGGTTGGGCAGCATGATCCCGCCCGCGCCCACGCGGATCGTGCGGGTGTGGTCCGCGACATGGCCGATCAGCACCGCCGTCGCGGCGCTGGCGATGCCGGGCATGTTGTGGTGTTCGGCCAGCCAGAAGCGGGCATAGCCCTGCGCCTCGGCGGCCTGGGCCAGCCGGACGGACCGGGCGATGGCGGTGCGGGCGTCGGACCCCTCGGGGACGGGGGCCAGATCGAGGATCGAGATTTTCATGCCCCACAGATAGGTGCCCCCGCCCGCGGTTGCCAGAGCGGGCAGGGCCGCGGCACCTTGCACGTCGCCTTGTAAGCCCCCGCCGCCCCTGCCACGATGCAGTCATGGACGACGCGCGCAGCGACAGGACCACCCGGCTTTTGCCGGTCGAGACGCCCGACCCGGTCGAGCGCGCCTATTTCGACGACCCCGACGCCGCCGTGGAACGGCTGGTCGATCTTTACGACCGCGCGACCGGCTATCTGCTGGACCGGTTCCTGGCGACGCTGGGCGGACGGCAGCCGCGCGCCCGTTATCGCGCCCATTATCCTGAAATCCGCATGACCACCGCCAGCCACAACATGGGCGATTCGCGGCTGTCGTTCGGCCATGTGCCGCTGCCGGGCAGCTATGCGGCGACGGTGACGCGGCCCGATCTGTTCCGCGGCTATCTGACCCAGCAGATCGGGCTCTTGATCCGCAACCACGGCGTGCCGGTGGCGATCGGGACCAGCGACACGCCGATGCCCGTGCATTTCGCGGTGGCGACGCGCAGCGACCTGAACGTGCCGCAGGAAGGGGTGCTGGATTATTCCCTGCGCGACGTCTTCGACGTGCCCGACCTGGACACGATGAACGACGACATCGTCAACGGCACCGCCGGCCCGATGCCGGACGGCACCCGCCACCTTGCGCCCTTCACCGCGCAGCGGGTGGATTACTCGCTGGCCCGGCTGGCGCATTACACCGCGACCCTGCCGGAGCATTTCCAGACCTTCGTGCTGTTCACCAACTATCAGTTCTATGTGGACGAGTTCGAGGCCTTTGCCCGTCGCGCGCTGGCCGACCCGGCGTCAGGCTATTCCGCCTTTGTCGGGCCGGGAAACCACCTGATCGAACGGCCCGACGACGCGTCGGTGCCCATCGCCAAGACGCCGCAGATGCCGGCCTATCACCTGAAACGGCCGGACGGGCAGGGGATCACGCTGGTCAACATCGGGGTCGGCCCGTCCAACGCCAAGACCGCGACCGACCATATCGCCGTGCTGCGCCCGCACGCCTGGCTGATGGTCGGGCACTGCGCGGGGCTGCGCAACAGCCAGCGGCTGGGCGACTATGTGCTGGCCCACGCCTATCTGCGCGAGGATCACGTCCTGGACGACGACCTGCCCGTCTGGGTGCCGATCCCGGCGCTGGCCGAGGTGCAGGTGGCCCTGCAGGACGCCGTGGCCGAGGTGACGCAACTGGAAGGCTATGATCTGAAGCGGATCATGCGCACCGGCACCGTCGCCACCATCGACAACCGCAACTGGGAACTGCGCGACCAGTCCGGCCCGGTCCAGCGCCTGTCGCAGTCGCGCGCGGTGGCTCTGGACATGGAAAGCGCCACCATCGCCGCCAACGGGTTCCGGTTCCGGGTGCCCTATGGCACGCTTTTGTGCGTCAGCGACAAGCCCCTGCACGGGGAACTGAAGCTGCCCGGCATGGCCACGGATTTCTATCGCACCCAGGTCGCCAGCCACCTGCTGATCGGCATCCGGGCGATGGAAAAGCTGCGCGACACGCCGCTGGCGCGGCTGCATTCCCGCAAGCTGCGGTCCTTTGACGAGACGGCGTTCCTGTGATGCCGTTCCGTGAGGCGCCGCGCCGCGGACCCGCACGCGGCGGCGGTGCGCGTCTTTTTCGGCCCAACCCCGCCCTTCGGGACCAGAGGCGATCAAAAAGGCTTGAAATGCCGCTGAAAACCCGGTGTAGCAGTGCCCATGCCACCATAACGTGGCGCGATTTACGCCCGCACCGACGCGGGTGACATGAGGAGACAGGTCCGATGGCCACAGCACCCGCGAAACCCATGACCAAGACCCAGCTGGTCGCCGCGCTTGCCGACGAGATGGGCAGCGACAAGAAAACCGCGACCGCGGCGCTGGACGCGATCCAGTCGCTGGTCGCGCGGGTCGTGTCCGAGGGCGGCGCGCTGACCCTGCCGGGCATCGGCAAGGTCGCCTGCCGCGCCCGCCCGGAACGCCAGGTCCGCAACCCGCAGACGCAGGAAATGATGACCAAGCCGGCGGACAAGGTGGTCAAGGTCACCATCGCCAAGGCGCTGAAGGACAGCGTCAACGCCTGAACGGCGGACGCATTGAAAAGGGGTCGCGCAGAAAGCGCGGCCCCTTCTTCGTTAGGGCACTTGGGGCGCGCCGGGGGGACCGCAGCATGAACCGCACCGTTGACGACGCGCTGGCCGAGGCGGGGGCCGGGCGCTTTCAGCGCCGCCTGCTGGGCATATTCGGGCTGGTCTGGGCAGCCGACGCGATGCAGGTCGTGGCCGTGGGCTTTGCCGCGCCGTCGATCGCGGCCCGGTTCGGCGTGGACATGCCGACCGCGCTGCAGACCGGGACGCTGTTCTTTCTGGGCATGTTCGTCGGCGCGGCGCTGTTCGGGCGGCTGGCGGACCGGATCGGGCGGCGCAACGTCCTGCTGGTGACGGTGGCCTGCGACGCGGTGTTCGGCATCGCCTCGATCTTTGCGCCGACGCTGGGCTGGCTGCTGGCGCTGCGCTTCCTGACCGGGGCGGCGGTGGGCGGCACGCTGCCGGTCGATTACGCGATGATGGCCGAGTTCCTGCCGCCCCGGAACCGCGGCCGGTGGCTGGTCTGGCTGGAGGGGTTCTGGGCCGTCGGCACGCTGATCGTGGCGCTGACCGCCTGGTATGCCGCGACATCCGGCGTCGCCGAGCCGTGGAAGCTGATCTATCTGGTCGCCGCGCTGCCTGCCTGCCTTGGCATCTTCCTGCGGCTGTGGGTGCCGGAATCGCCCATGTTCCTGCTGCGCCGCGACCGCGAGCCCGAGGCCCGCGCCGTCATCGACCGCGTCCGCGTGGCGAACGGCACCGCCGCGCTGCCCGCGCAGGCGCGGCTGATCCTGCCGGCGTCCGCCCCCGCCCCGCAGGGCGGCATCATGGCCCCGGCGCTGGCGCGCACCACCGTCGCGGTGCTGGCGGTGTGGTTTCTCGTCTCGCTGTCCTACTACGGCGTCTTCGTCTGGCTGCCGGGGAAGCTCGCGACCGAAGGCTTCGGCTTTGTGCGCGGCTATGGGTTCCTCGTGCTGCTGGCGCTGGCGCAGCTGCCCGGATACGCGCTGGCCGCCTGGGGGGTGGAAAACTGGGGCCGCCAGCGGACCCTGCGGATTTTCCTGATCCTGTCGGCGGCGGGCTGCCTGCTGTTCGTGTCGGCGCAGGCGACGCTGATCGTCGCCGCCGCCCTGCTGCTGATGAGCTTTGCGCTGCTGGGCACATGGGGCGCGCTGTATGCCCTGACGCCCGAGGTCTATCCGACGACGCTGCGCGCGACCGGCATGGGCACCGCCGGGGCGGCGGCGCGTTTGGGGGGGCTTGCCGCGCCGTCGGTGATGGCGGCGCTGGCCACGCGCGACTTCAGCGCCATGATCGGGCTGTTCGCCGCGCTGCTGGTGCTGGCGGCGGCCGTGTCGCTTCTGATCGGGCGCGAGACGCGGGACGTGTCGATCGTCTGAAACGGGGGCGCTTCGTCGCCGTCGCATGAGTATTTGGGCCAAGAAGAAGCCCAAGGGGTTCATGGATGGCGCAGTGCGCCCCGGTTCACGGCTGGACGAACACGCGCGACGGATGCACCTCGCCGCCCAGATAGCGGCCGATGGCGATGGCGCGGCCCTGGTGGCTGACCCAGACCTCGGACCCGTAGTCGGCGACGCCCAGCACCTGGCCGGGGTTGCCGTTGCCCAAGCGCACCGCGCCCTGGTCGGTCGCCCGCATCTCGGGCAGGTCCAGCGCCGCCTGCACCGGGCGCAGGGCGGCGTCCAGTTCGGCCATGTTGGCGCGGTCGATGCGGTCGAAGGGGATCGCGTCCGCCACGTCAAACGGCCCCGACCAGACCCGGCGCAGGCGGGCGACATGGCCGAGGCAACCCAGTTCGCGCCCAAGGTCGCGGGCGATGGCGCGGACATAGCCGCCCTTGCCGCAGACCATGCGGAAATCGGCCTCCTCGGCGCGGGCGTCCAGCAGCTCCAACTGATCGACCCACAGGGGGCGGGCGGCCAGATCGACGACCTCGCCCTGGCGGGCAAGGTCATAGGCGCGGGCGCCGTCCACCTTGACCGCCGAGACCGCGGGCGGGGTTTGCATGATGTCGCCGCGGAAGGGGGCCAGCGCGGCCTCGATCGCGGCCGCGCCGGGGCGCGCGTCCGACCGGCGCAGCACCGCGCCGGCGGCGTCGTCGGTGGCGGTTTCCGCCCCCCAGTTCACCGTGAAGTCATAGGCTTTCAGCGCGTCGGTCAGATAGGGCACGGTCTTGGTCGCCTCGCCCAGCGCCACCGCCAGCAGGCCGGTCGCGTCGGGATCCAGCGTGCCCGCGTGGCCCGCCTTTTTCGCGTCCAGCGCCCAGCGGACGCGGCCCACGACGTCGGTCGACCCAATGCCCGCGGGCTTGTCCACGATCAGCCAGCCGGAAATCTCGCGGCCCTTCCTGCGTCCCATCAAGGCCCCTCGACCAGTCCGATGATCGGGCCCATCCGGCGGCCCCAGTCGGCGCGGTTGATCGCGGGCGCGTAAAGCCGCGAAATCGCGCCGTCGAAATACAGCGCGTTGCGCGCCCCCAGCCCGTCGCGGAAGAACCGGGCGAACTGGTGGAACGTTACCGCGCTGTCGGAAATGGCGAACCACGCCGTCTGCATGTCCCGCGACACGCCGACGCCGTTGCGGATGTAACGGCTGTCGCTGTCGGGCAAAAAGCGCGGGTGCAACTCGCCGTCGATCAGCAGCATCGGCCCGGATTGCGTGGCCAGCCGGCAACCGGGCCACGCCTCGGCAAAGCGGCGGCTTTCGATGACCTGAAAGGGCGCCCGCGCGCCGACGCAGAAGACCCCGTTCGGCCGCATCCCGAAATTGCCGCCCCCCGCCGCGGTCACGATCTCGCCGCGTTCGACCCCATCGGCAAGATAGAGGCCCACGGGCGAATAATCGGCGTGATACATCCCGGCGTTCATGGCGAAGCCCAGCACCTCGCCGGGGGCGAGTTGGCCGCGCACGGCGGTGAAATCGCCCAGCACCTTGCCGTCCGGCCCGTCCAGCCACAGGCGCAGCTTGGACTGGTCGGCGGCGGTCACGGTGCAGACGGCATAGCCCACCCCCTCGAACCGGCGCTTTTCGCAGAGGTCGGCCACGGCGGGCAGGGTCATGGCGACCAGCGCGCCCACAGCCAGCCCCAGCCGGCGTTTCAGATCAGCGATCATCGTCGGGGCGGCTGTCCCTTGCGGCGTCGGCGCCCTGATCCCAGTCGCTCTCGTCGTCATCGGCCCCGCCCTCGACGTCGCGGCGCACGCGGTCGTCGGCGAACAGGCGGCGGGTGTCGTCCATGCGATCGAACGTCTCGTCCAGGATGAACCGCAGGTCGGGCGCGTATTTCAGCGACATGTCCTTGGCGACGTGGTGGCGCAGCTCGCGCGTGTTGCGGCGCAGCGCGGCCAGCGCCTCGTCGGCGCCGTGGCCGCCCAGCGGCAGCACATAGACCGTCGCCACCTTGAGGTCGGGCGAGGTCCGCACCTCGCCCACGGTGATCGAATGGCGGTTCAGGTCGGGGTCGTGCACGTCGCCGCGCAGCAGCACGTCCGACAGCGTGCGGCGGATCAGCTCGCCCACCCGCAGCTGGCGCTGCGACGGGCCGGGTCCGTGGTTGAAGCGATTGGCCATACGCGCAGATGTAGGGGGTCGCGGTGCCCGCGGCAACCGGATAGACCGGCGCAAACTGGACTGGCCGGTCACGACCTTGGGGGCGCTGGAATGGAGAAACCCGGTATCGTCATCACCGGCGTCTCGGGCCGGATGGGCCGGATGCTGGTCGCCGCGGTGGCCGCGTCGGACGCCTGCCGGCTGGTGGGCGCGGTCGAACGCGAGGGGCACGGCTGGGTCGGGCAGGACGTGGGCACAGCGATGGGCGGGGCGGCGCTGGGCGTCGCCGTGACCGACGACGCGGTCGCGGCCATTGCGCAGGCGCAGGCGGTCATCGACTTTACCGCGCCCGCGGCGACCGTGGCATTCGCCGAACTGACCGCGCAGGCCCGCGCCGTCCATGTCATCGGCACCACCGGCCTGTCGGACGACGACCTTGGGCGCATCGCTGCCGCCGCCCGCCACGCCCCCATCATCCGCGCCGGCAACATGAGCCTGGGGGTCAACCTGCTGGTCGGGCTGACGCGCCGTGTGGCCGCCGCGCTGGGCACGGACTGGGACATCGAGATCGTCGAGGCGCACCACCGCATGAAGGTGGACGCGCCCTCGGGCACCGCCTTGATGCTGGCCGATGCCGCGGCCGAGGGGCGGGGCGGCGCGCTGGCGGACCTGCGGGTGCCCGCCCGCGACGGGATGACCGGCGCCCGCGTCCCCGGAGCCATCGGGTTCTCCGCCATCCGCGGCGGCGATGTGGTGGGTGAGCATGACGTGATCTTTGCCGCCGACGGCGAGCGCGTCGTGCTGCGCCATCTGGCCACCGACCGCGCGATCTTTGCCCGGGGCGCGCTGCGCGCGGCACTGTGGGGGCAGGACAAGGGGCCGGGCGAATACGACATGGCGGACGTGCTGGGGCTGTGACGCCGCAGACGGTGCGCGGATCGGCCGTGAGGCAGCTGATTCGCCCGGCCGCCAGCGTGCACACGCAACATGCTTCGGCTCTCACCAGCTGACACCGCACATTCTTGCGTCACCGGCCCGCGCCGTCGCAAACATCCGCAGCACATTTCATCGCCACCGCATATTCTCTCTCTCGACACATCGGGCGGGGGAAATCGGCCATGAAGATCGTCGTTCTGGGGGCAGGGGTCATCGGCGTCACCAGCGCATGGGCGCTGGCCCGCGCGGGCCATCAGGTGACGGTCGTGGACCGCCAGCCCGCCGCGGCGATGGAGACGAGCTTTGCCAACGCAGGCGAGGTCTCGCCCGGCTATTCCACCCCCTGGGCCGCGCCGGGCATCCCGCAAAAGGCGCTGCGCTGGATGTTCCAGCGTCATGCGCCGCTGGTCCTGCACGCATCGGCCGACCCGGTGCGGGCGGGCTGGATGGCGCGGATGCTGGGCAACTGCACCACCGACGCCTATGCGGTGAACAAGTCGCGGATGATGCGGATCGCGGAATATTCGCGCGACCGGCTGGGGATGCTGCGGACGGAAACCGGCATCCGTTATGACGAGCGCACGCAGGGCACGCTGCAGGTGTTCCGCGATGCCAAGCAGGTCAAGGCCGTGCAGAAGGACATCAAGGTTCTGAAGGCCGACGGCGTCGCCTATCAGGAACTGGACGTGGACGGCTGCATCGCGGCGGAACCGGGGCTGGCCCATGCGCGGCACCTGCTGGCAGGCGGGTTGCGCCTGCCGGGGGACGAGACCGGCGACTGCCACATCTTTACCCAGGGCCTTGCGGCGCTGGCCGCGGCGCATGGCGTCGTGTTCCACTATGACACCACGATTCACGGGCTGGAGGGGACGGCGGGCCGGATCGAGGCCGCGCTGACCTCGGCCGGGCGGCTGACGGCCGACGCCTTTGTCGTGGCGCTGGGCAGCCATTCGCCGGCGCTGGTGCGGCCGTTCGGGATCAGTCTGCCGGTGCATCCGATCAAGGGCTATTCGCTGACCCTGCCGATCGTGGACGAATCGCGTGCGCCTGTGTCCACCGTGATGGACGAGACCTATAAGGTCGCGATCACCCGGCTGGGGGACCGCATCCGCGTGGGCGGGCTGGCCGAGCTGGCGGGCTTTGACCTGTCGCTGTCGCCGCGCCGCCGCGCCACGCTGGCGAAGTCGGTGGGCGAGCTGTTCGGCGGCGCGGGCGATCTGGATGCCGCGACGTTCTGGACCGGCCTGCGGCCGATGACCCCGGACGGGACGCCCATCGTCGGCGCGACGCCGGTCGGCAATCTGTGGCTGAACACCGGCCACGGCACGCTGGGCTGGACGATGGCGGCGGGGTCGGCGGCGGTTCTGGCCGACCTGATGACCGGCCGCACGCCCGACATCGAATCGGGCGATCTGGGCTATGCCCGTTATCTGCGCGGCGCCCGCGCGGCACGGTCCGCGCTGCGCCCCGCGGCGGCCTGAGCCGGGTCGCGGTCAGAAATCGACCGCGATCCCCTTGCGTTCGTAATCCCCATAGCGGACGGGTTCCGGCCCGTCGCGGCCGCCCAGTTCCGGCGGCAGGTCCAGCGGCCTGGCCGCCTGCCGGCGGGCGTGTGCCTCGGCCAGCGCGCGGCGCGCGGCGGGGGGCAGGTCGGGGCGGTCGCCGGGGATGGCGTCGGTGTCGGGCGGCGTCGCCTGCGTCTCGTCGATCATGGAAAACCCCGCTGCGGTTCTGTATCAACAACCCTCAGCTAAGCGCCGAGGAGCCGATGGACAAGCGCGACGACACGCCACCCCCCGCGGCCCACGCCCGCCCGCGCCGCAGGCCCGCCGGACCGGGGCCGCGCGGGAACGCCGCCACGCCGTCGGGCGACGCGTCGTCCCGCAAGGCCGCGCCGAAACAGCGGCCCACGCAGCCCCCGGCCCCCCGGTCCGACCAGCCCCACGCCGCGCGGCAGGGCGCGCTGCGGCTGCTGGCCGCCGTGCGCGACGGCGCGACGCTGGCCGAAGGCGCGGCCGCGCTGGACCGCCTGGCGCCCCCCGACCGCGCCCGCGCGCAGCGGCTGGCCGCCGACACGCTGCGCCACCGCGGCCGCGCCGACGCGGTGCTGGCGCCGCTGCTGTCCGGGCGCACCCGCCCCGAGACGCTGGACCTGCTGCGCCTGTCCGTGACCGAGATGCTGGCGCTGGCGGAGGCGCCGCATGGCGTCGTCAACGCCGCCGTCGCGCTGGCCCGCGCGGGCGGGCCGAAAGCGGCGGCCGCCGCGGGGATGGTCAACGCCGTCCTGCGCCGCGCGGCGGACGCGCAGTCGGCGTGGGACGCGGCCCCGCCCGCGCGCCTGCCCGACTGGCTGCGCCGCCCGGTGGCCGACCGCTGGGGCGAGGCCGTCGCCGCCGCCATCGAGGCCGCGCATGAACGCCCCGCGCCTTTGGACCTGACGCCCAACGGCGACACGCCGGGCGAGGCGCTGCCGACCGGCAGCCGCCGGCTGCCTGCGGGCACACAGGTCACGGCGCTGCCCGGCTATGACGCGGGGCAATGGTGGGTGCAGGACGCCGCCGCCGCGCTGCCCGCCCTGCTGCTGGACCCGCGTCCGGGCGAGGCCATCGCCGACCTGTGCGCCGCGCCCGGCGGCAAGACGATGCAGCTTGCCGCCGCCGGGGCCGATGTCGCCGCCATCGACCTGTCGCCCGCCCGGCTGGACCGCGTGGCCGAGAACCTGCGCCGCACCGGGCTGGCCGCAACGCTGGTCGCGGCCGACGCGCTGGACTGGCGGCCCGGCGCGCCCCTTGATGCGGTGCTGCTGGATGCGCCCTGCTCGGCCACCGGCACGATCCGGCGCCATCCCGAACTGCCGCTGATCCGCGACGGGGCGATGATCCCCGAACTGGTCGCCCTGCAGGCGCGGCTGATCGACCACGCGCTGTCGCTGCTGAAGCCGGGCGGGCGGCTGGTCTATGCCGTCTGCTCGATCCATCCGGCCGAGGGCGAGGCGCAGCTTGCCGCGGCGCTCGCCCGCCATCCGGGGCTGACGGTGGACCCCGCCGCGCTGCCGGGGCTGGACCCCGGCTGGATCACCGCCCAGGGCGCGATCCGCACCCGCCCCGACCACTGGCCCGACCGGGGCGGGCTGGACGGGTTCTTTGTCGTGCGCCTGCGCCGGGGCTGAGCGCCCCGGCCTGTGACCGCGTCGCCGCCCGCGCGCCCGGGCTGAGCGCCCGGCCTATGACCGCGCCGCCGCCGGTGATAGGCTGGTGCCGTTCGATCAGCAAAGACGCCGGGATGCGCGCTGCCCTGTTGCCCCTTGCCCTTCTGCCGCTCGCGGCCTGCATGCAGCCGGAACCGCCGGCTGTCCCAGACCCTTGGGCCCGACAGGAAACCGCCTGCGCCGCCGCCATCGCGGCCCATATCCGCCGGCCCGTGGCCGAGGTCACGGTGCGCCGGGTGGCGGACACCGGCGGGACCGCGACGGTCGAGGCGCGCGACGGCAACCGCCTGCACCTGTGCCGGGTGGATGCGTCGGGCACGGTGCTGGGCTATTCACACCCCGGGGCCTGAGCGGAACGGCGCGGCTGGACCTCGGGTCGGGCTTTGGATAGTCAGCGGCAGCCAACGCCCGAGGACGACATGACCGACCGCATCCCCCTGCGCCGTGCCCTGATTTCCGTGTCCGACAAGGCCGGGCTGGTCGATTTCGCCCGCGCGCTGCACGCCCGCGGCGTGGATTTGCTGTCCACGGGCGGCACCGCCCACGCCCTGCGCCAGGCCGCGCTGCCGGTGCGCGACGTGGCCGACCTGACCGGGTTCCCCGAGATGATGGACGGGCGCGTCAAGACGCTGCACCCCAAGGTCCACGGCGGGCTGCTGGCGCTGCGCGACAATGCCGACCACCGCGCCGCGATGGACGAGCACGGGATCGAGGACATCGACCTGCTGGTGGTGAACCTTTACCCGTTCGAATCGACGGTGGCCCGCGGCGCGCCCTATGCCGACTGCGTGGAAAACATCGACATCGGCGGCCCGGCGATGATCCGCGCGGCGGCCAAGAACCACGGCTTTGTCGCGACGCTGGTCGATGTGGGCGATTACGCCGCGCTGCTGGCCGAACTGGACGGGAACGAGGGCGCGACGACGCTGGCGTTCCGGCAGCGCATGGCGCAGGCCGCCTATGCCCGCACCGCCGCCTATGACGCCGCCGTCAGCAGCTGGATGGCGGGCGCCATCGGGCAGGACAATCCCCGCCGCCGCGCCTTCGCCGGGACGCTGGCGCAGACGCTGCGCTATGGCGAGAACCCCCACCAGCAGGCGGCGTTCTATACCGACGGCTCCGCCCGCCCCGGCGTTGCCACGGCGCGCCAGTGGCAGGGCAAGGAGCTGTCCTACAACAACATCAACGACACCGACGCCGCGTTCGAGCTGGTGGCCGAGTTCGACCCGGCGGACGGCCCGGCCGTCGCCATCATCAAGCACGCCAATCCCTGCGGCGTGGCCCGCGCCGACACGCTGGACGCCGCGTATCGCCGCGCCTTCGACTGCGACCGCACCAGCGCCTTCGGCGGCATCATCGCGCTGAACCGCCCGCTGGACGCGGCGACCGCCCGCGCCATCACCGAGATCTTTACCGAGGTCGTGATCGCCCCCGACGCCGACGCGGCCGCGCGCGAGATCTTTGCCGCCAAGAAGAACCTGCGCCTGCTGACCACCGGGGGCCTGCCCGACCCCGGCGCGGGCGGCCTGACGTTCCGGCAGGTGGCGGGCGGGTTTCTGGTGCAGGGCCGCGACAACGGCCATGTGGCGCGGGCCGACCTGCGGGTGGTGACCCGGCGCCAGCCAGACGCGGGCGAGCTGGCCGACCTGATGTTCGCCTGGACCGTCGCCAAGCACGTGAAATCGAACGCCATCGTCTATGCCCGCGACCTTGCTACCGTCGGCATCGGCGCGGGCCAGATGAGCCGGGTGGACAGCACCCGCATCGGCCGCCGCAAGTCCGAGGACATGGCGCAGGCGCTGGGCCTGTCCGCCCCCCTGACCGAGGGGGCGGCGGTGGCCTCCGACGCGTTCTTCCCCTTTGCCGACGGGATCGAGGCGCTGGCCGAGGCGGGCGCGCGCGCCGTCATCCAGCCCGGCGGGTCGATGCGCGACGACGAGGTGATCGCGGCCGCCGACCGGCTGGGGCTGGCGATGGTGTTCACCGGCCAGCGGCATTTCCGCCACTGATGACCCACGAGACGCCCCCCCCGCCGCAGCCCGACACCGCGCCCGCGCCCCGGCCCAAGGCCCCGCGCAAGGCGGGCAGCGCGACCCGTGACGGCGCCCCCCGCGCGCCCCGCAAGCGCAAGCCGGTCGAGCCGCCGCCCCCGCCGCCGCCCTCGCTGTGGTGGGCGGCGGGCGTGGCGCTGGGGATCGTCGCGCTGGACCAGCTGATCAAGTGGATCGTCGTCCACGCGCTGAACCTGGCCCAGGTGCAGGCCATCGACGTCATCGACCCGTGGCTGAACCTGCGCATGGCCTGGAACCAGGGCGTGAACTTTGGCCTGTTCGCGTCCAGCGAGGATGTGATGCGCTGGGTGCTGGTCGCCGTCGCGGTGGCGGTCTGCGTCTGGGTGGGCGTGTGGCTGGTCCGCGTCCGTCCGGGGCGGCTGGCGCAGGTCGCGGCCGGGCTGCTGATCGGGGGCGCGCTGGGCAATGTCATCGACCGCATCGCCTATGGCGCGGTGGCGGATTTCCTGAACATGTCGCTGCCCGGCTGGCGCAACCCCTACAGCTTCAACGTGGCGGACATCGCGATCTTTGTCGGGGCGGTGGGGCTGGTGTTCCAGCCCGGCCCGCGGCCCGATGCGGGGCAGGACAAGACCCGTGACGCGCGGCGCAAGACGCGCTAGACAGGCGCGAACTGGGATCGGAGCCGTTTACATGCGGGCAATCGCGCTGGGTTTCATGGTCGTCGCGGCGCTGGGCGCGTGCAGCGACGACGGCCGGCTGATGAACATCAGCGGCGGCGGCGACGGCCCGGACGAATTCGCCATCCTGCCGACCCGCGCGCTGTCGATGCCGCCCGATCTGGCGCAACTGCCGCCGCCGACGCCGGGCGGGGGCAACATCACCGACCCCGCGCCCGCCGCCGACGCCGTGGCCGCGCTGGGCGGCAACCCCGGCCATCTGTCGGCGCAGGGCGTGGGCGCCGCCGACGGCGCGCTGATCGCGCATGCCGCGCGGGCGGGCGTGACCCCCGGCATCCGCCAGGTCACCGCGGCCGAGGATCAGGCCTATCGGTCCGGCCACCGCCGCCGCCCGCTTGAGGTGCTGGCCCGCACCGGCGTCTATTACCGCGCCTATCGCCCGCAGACGCTGGACAGCTGGGCCGAACTGGACCGCTGGCGCCCGACCGGCGTGCAGACCCCCAGCGCGCCGCCGGTCGCGGACTGACGCGCCGCCTTATCTGCCGCACGTCCGGGAACGACCCGCTCACCGCGGGTTGACCGGGCCGCGGGTTGCGCCTGCGGCTCCCGCGCGCCACCTTGCGGCAACACCGGAGGTTTCCCATGCGCCGTCCCATCCTGCCCGTCGCTGCCGCGCTGATGCTGGCGACGGCGGCCGCCGCGCCCGCCCAGACGCCCGCGCAAACGCCATCCGCCATGCCGCCCGGCGTCAGCCACTTCACCCTGCCGAACGGCATGCAGGCGGTCGTGATCGAGGATCACCGCGCCCCCGTCGTCGTCCAGATGGTGTGGTATCGCATCGGGTCCGCCGACGAGGTGCCGGGCAAGACCGGCCTTGCCCATTACCTGGAACACCTGATGTTCAAGGGCACCGACAGGCTGGCGGCGGGCGAGCTGTCGAAGACGGTCACGGCCAACGGCGGCATGGACAACGCCTTCACCAGCTATGACTTCACCGCCTATTTCCAGCGCATCGCGTCCGACCGGCTGGACCTTGTGATGGGGATGGAGGCCGACCGCATGGAAAACCTGCGCATCGGCGAGGATGACTGGCAGGCCGAACGCCAGGTCGTGCTGGAGGAACGCGCCCAGCGGACCGACAGCGACCCCCGCGCCCTGTTCGGAGAGGAGCGCAGCGCCGTCCAGTTCTATAACCACCCCTATGGCCGCCCCGTCATCGGCTGGCGGCAAGAGATGGAGGGGCTGACCCGCGACGACGCGCTGGCCTGGTATGACGCCCATTATGCGCCGAACGCCGCCGTGCTGGTCGTGGCCGGCGACGTGACCGCCGATCAGGTGCGGGCGCTGGCCGAAAAGCATTACGGCCCGATCGCGCCCAAGCCGGGCGCGGACCGCAAGGCCCGCCCGCAGGAACCCCTGCAACGGGCCGAGCGCCGGATCGAGATGGCCGATCCCCGCGTCGCGCAGCCGATCCTGTCGCGCAGCGTGATCGCGCCCGAACGCAACCCCGGCGATCAAAGGACCGCCGCCGCGCTGACCGTGCTGGCCGAACTGCTGGCGGGGTCGCCGCAGACCTCGGCGCTGGGGCAGGCGTTGGTGCTGCCGGGCAAGGCGCTGTATGTCGGCGCGGGCTATGACGGGCTGGCGGTCGATCCGACCGAGTTCTCGGTGTCGATGGTGCCCGCGCCCGGCGTGGCGCAGGCCGACGCCGAGGCGGCGCTGGACGCCGCGATCAACGCTTTCCTGCGGGACGGACCCGACCCCGACCAGCTTGACCGGGTGCGGACGCAACTGCGCGCGGCGCGCATCTATGAACGCGATTCGGCGCATGGGCGCGCCTATGACTATGGGCAGGGGCTGGCGATCGGGCTGTCGGTGCGGGACGTGAACGATTGGCCCGACCTGCTGGCGGCGGTCACGGCCGACGACGTGCGCGCCGCCGCCGCGCTGGTGCTGGGCGACCGGCCCGGCGTGACCTCGTGGCTGCTGCCCGATCCGGCGACGGCGGAGGTCGCGGGCGGTGCGGGCGCGGCGGACGGCGCCACCGCTGCCGCCGCCGCTGTCCCCACGCTGCCGGTGGTGGCCCAGCCCGCGCCAGTGCCGGGCAGCGGCGACGCGCCAACCGCAGCGGACGTCGATACCGCCCCCGCCCCGCCCGACGCCGACGCCGCACCTGCGCCGGTGCCCGCCGCCGACACCCCGCACCCCGCCGCACCCCCGGCGGCCCCGCCGCCGCCCCCCGACGGGGGCAGCGCGCCCGCTGCCGCCGCCCCGGCCGACGCCGACACAACCGGAAAGGCCAAGCCGTGATCCGCACCCTGCTTTCCGCCCTGGCGCTGACCCTGCTGGCTGTGCTGCCCGCGCGGGCCATCGACATCCAGGAAACCACCTCGCCCGGCGGGATAGCCGCCTGGCTGGTCGAGGATCACTCGATCCCCTTTGTCGCGCTGGACATCGCGTTCCGCGGCGGCGCCTCGGTCGACGATCCGGGCAGGCGGGGGGCCGTCAACCTGATGACCGCCCTGCTTGAGGAAGGGGCGGGCGAGCGTGACGCCACCGCCTTCGCGCAGGCGCTGGAGGCGACCGGCGCGCGGCTGTCCTTCGACGCGGGCGACGACGCGGTCACGGTGGGCGCGCGGCTGCTGACCGAAAACCGCGATGCCGCCGCCGCGCTGATCCGCGACGCGCTGACCGCGCCGCGGTTCGACGCCGACGCGCTGGAACGGGTGCGCGCGCAGGTGCAGGCGGTGATCCGGTCGGGCGACACCGACCCCCAGACGCTGGCCGCGCGCGAGATGGCGCGGCAGGCGTGGGGCGACCACCCCTATGCCACCTCGGTCAACGGGACGGCGGGCAGCGTGGCGGCGTTGACCCGCGACGACCTCTTGGACGCCAAGGACCGGGTGCTGGCGCGCGACCGCGTGATCGTGTCGGCGGCGGGCGACATCACCGCGGCCGAACTGGGCGACCTGCTGGACGCGATCCTGGGCGGCCTGCCGGCGCAGGCGACCGCGCCCTTGCCGCCGCCCGCCGCGCTGCAGCTGACCGGCGGCACCACGGTCATCGACTGGGACAGCCCGCAGACCGTCGTGGGCTTTGCCCAGGCGGGGCTGCCGATGGACGACCCGGATTATTTCGCCGCCTTCGTGCTGGACCACATCCTTGGCGGCGGCGGCTTTTCGTCCCGCCTGATGGAGGAGATCCGCGAAAAGCGCGGCCTGACCTATGGCGTCGGCACCGGCCTTGCCAACCAGGTGCTGGGCCAGACGTGGCAGGGCGGCATGGCCACCGCCAACGACAAGACCGCGCAGGCGGTGGCGCTGGTGCGGCAGGTCTGGGACGGGATGCGGGACGGGGTGACGGAACGGGAACTGGCCGACGCCAAGACCTATCTGACCGGCGAATACCCGCTGCGGTTCGACGGAAACGGCAAGATCGCGGGCATCCTGACGGGCATGCAGCTGATGGGGATGCCGCGCGATTACGTCAACACGCGCAACCCCCGGATCGCGGCGGTGACGGCAGAGGACGTGCAGCGCGTGGCCGAACGGCTGCTGGATTCGGGCGACCTGCGGTTCGTGCTGGTTGGACGGCCCGAGCGCGTCACTGGCGACTGAACGCGAAAACCGCCGCGCCCTTTAGGAAGGGGCGCGGCGGTCTTGTGCTTGCGGGACTTACTTGACCTGAACGGCCCCACTTGCACCCAGCGTGCCGCCTGCGATCGCGCCTACCGGCCCGGCGGCCAAGGCACCTGCCGTGCCGCCGGTCAGCGCGCGTTCGCCCGCGTTGTCGCCGCAGCCCGCGACGGTCAGCATGCCGACCGCCGCAATGATTGCCATCGTCTTCATGGTCCGTCCTCGTGCGTTGTTTCTTCAGGATTCAACGGACTATGGACCGCCCGGTTCCCGCAAATGCCGCCGGTGGCGCGAATCGCGTGACCGCTGCGCCAGTTATGCTAGATATGGTGGCATGACCCGACACGATCCCAACATCCGGCCGGTGATCCGCCAACTGGACGAGGCTGCCGCGAACCGCATCGCGGCGGGCGAGGTGGTGGAACGCCCCGCCTCGGCCGTCAAGGAACTGGTCGAGAACGCGCTGGACGCGGGCGCCACCCGCATCGACGTGGCGATCGCGGGCGGCGGCAAGCGGCTGATCCGCGTCACCGACGACGGCTGCGGCATGACGGCGGCCGACCTGCCGCTGGCGCTGGCCCGCCACGCGACCTCCAAGATCGACGGGTCCGACCTGCTGAACATCCGCAGCTTCGGTTTTCGCGGCGAGGCGCTGCCCAGCCTGGGCGCAGTGGCGCGGCTGACGCTGACCAGCCGCGCCGCCGGGTCCGAGGCCGCGCAGATCGCCGTCAGCGCCGGGCGCATCGCCCCGGTCCGTCCCGCGGCGGGCAACCGCGGCACGGTGGTCGAACTGCGCGACCTGTTCCACGCGACGCCCGCGCGGCTGAAGTTCCTGCGGTCGGACCGGGCCGAGACGATGGCCATCGCCGAAATCGTGCGCCGGCTGGCGATGGCCGAACCCGCCACCGCCTTCACCCTGACGGACGAGGACGAGGGGCGCGTCCTTTTCCGCGCCGACGCCGAGCAGGGCGAGCTGTTCGACGCGCTGGCCGCCCGCGTCGCCCGCGTCATGGGGCGCGAGTTCCTGGACAATGCCGTGCCCATCGACGCCACCCGCGACGGGCTGCGGCTGACCGGGCTGGCGGCCCTGCCCACCTATTCGCGCGGCGCGGCGGTGGCGCAGCATCTGTTCGTCAACGCCCGGCCGGTGCGCGACCGGCTGCTGACCGGGGCGCTCAGGGCGGGGTATTTCGACACGCTGCCCGCCGGACGGCATCCGGCGGCGGTGCTGTATCTGGCCTGCGACCCGCAGCAGGTGGACGTCAACGTCCACCCCGCCAAGGCCGAGGTGCGGTTCCGCGAACCCGACGCCGCGCGCGGGCTGGTGGTGACGGCGCTGCGCCATGCGCTGGCCGGGGCGGGGCACCGCGCCTCGTCCACCGGGGGGGCGGCGACGCTGGCGGAGTTTCGGCCGGAAACCCCGCGCCCGTCGCCCGCCGCCGTGGCGCTGTCGTGGGCCGCGCAGGCGCCGCTGGAGGCCCCGCTTGCGCCCGGCTTTGCCGAGGCCGCGGCGCGGGTCGAACCCGCGCCCGACGCCGCCGACGCCCCGTCCGACGCCCCGCTGGGCGCGGCCCGCGCGCAGCTGCACGAAAACTGGATCGTCGCCCAGACCCGCGACGGCATCGTCATCGTGGACCAGCACGCCGCCCACGAACGGCTGGTCTACGAACGGCTGAAGGCGCAATCCGCCGGCCGCATCCCCTCGCAGGCGCTGCTGATCCCGGAAATCGTCGATCTGGGCGACGCGGCCGCCCCGGTGCTGGCGGCGGCCGCCGACCTGGACCGGCTGGGGCTGGTGGTGGAACCCTTCGGCCCCGGCTGCGTCGCCGTGCGCGAAATGCCCGCCGCGCTGGGGCGCATCGGCGCCGCCGCGCTGATCCGCGACATCGCCGACGACCTCGCCGACCTTGGCGCGTCGGACCGGCTGCAATCGCGCCTCGATGCGGTGCTGTCGTCGATGGCCTGCCACGGCTCGGTCCGGTCGGGCCGCCGCCTGACCGCCGACGAGATGAACGCGCTGTTGCGCGAGATGGAGCGGACGCCCCGGTCCGGCCAGTGCAACCACGGCCGCCCCACCTGGGTCGAGCTGAAGCTGGCCGATATCGAACGCCTGTTCGGGCGCTGATTGACGCCCGCGCCCCTTGGGGCGACAAGCGGGGAAAAGGGGACCGACAATGCTGGAGATCAGCGCCGACAAGATCGCCTTCGTCATCATCCGCGCCCGCGATTACGATCAGGGCCCGGACGGGCGCGGGGGGCGCAACGCGTTCGAGCTGCGCGACTTTATCGCCGACCTGAACGACGACGAGCAGGCGGCGCTGACCGCCGTCATGTGGATCGGCCGCGGCACGTTCGAGGCCGAGGAGCTGGCCGAGGCGATGGCCACGGCGCGCGCCGAAAAGACCACGCCGACCGAGGATTACCTGATGGGCGAGCCGCGCCTGGCCGACCATCTGGAGGCCGGGATGGCCGCGCTGGGACTGGATGCGGCGGATGCCGAGGACGACCTGCTGAAGTTCTGAGCGCGGCCGCGCGGGTGGCGGGGCAGGCCAGCCGCCGCCACAGGCGCGGCGGCGGACCCGCAGCCGCCCGCTGCGCCGGACGGGATGCCGGCGGACCCGCAGCCGCCGGTTTCGAACGCCGAAACGACCTGCTGAAGTTCTGAGCGGGGCCGCGCGGGTGGCGGGGCAGGCCAGTCGCCGCCGCCCGCTGCGCTGGACGGGATGCCGGCGAACCGCAGCCGCCGGATGCGGCAAGCGCCAGCCCGCATGGTCCATCGCGGCGGGCGGCGTCACGAACCGCCGCCCGCCCCGCAGGGCATCACTCGCGCGTGACGCGGATCAGCGCGCCGTTCTCGGCGTCGGTCAGCAGCATGACCGAGCCGTCGCGCGCGACCTCGACGTCGCGCACCCTGCCGATGCCCTGCAGGTGGCGCGCCTCGCCGGTCACGCGGTCGCCGTCCAGCGTCAGCCGCACCAGCGCCTGACCGACCAGCCCGCCGATCAGGGCGTTGCCCTGCCATTCCGGGAACATCCCGCCGTCATAGAACGCCAGCCCGCTGGCCGCGATCACCGGATCCCAGTAATAGACCGGCTGTTCCAGCCCGTCCTGCGCGGTGATCCCCTCGCCGATCGGCGCGCCGCTGTAGTCGAGGCCATAGGTGATGATCGGCCAGCCATAGTTCTTGCCGGCCTCGGGGCGGTTCAACTCGTCCCCGCCCTTGGGGCCGTGTTCGACGGTCCACAGCCGGCCCTGGCCGTCCAGCGCCGCCGACTGCACGTTGCGGAAGCCCTTGGCGTATGTCTCGGGCAGCCAGCCGTCGACGCCCGCGCCCGCCGCGCCGCCCATCGGGTCGATGCGGACCAGCTTGCCGATGTGGTTGCCGTCGTCCTGCGCGGTGGCGCGGGGTTCGGGGTCCGACCGCTCGCCCAGCGTCACGAACAGCCCGCCCTGTCCGTCCAGCACCAGGCGAGAGCCGAAGTGCTTGTCGCTGTCCCAGGCGGGGGTCTGGCGAAAGATCTCGGCCACGTCCTCAAGCGTGGTGCCGTCTGCCGACAGCGTGCCGGTGGCGACGCCGGTCGCGTTCTTGCCGTCGCCCTCGGGCGCGGCATAGCTGATCCAGACGCGGCGGTCGGCGAAGTCGGGCGCGATCATCACGTCCAGCAACCCGCCCTGACCGCGCGCATCGACCGGGGGCAGGCCCCCGATCTCGGGGCCGACCGTGCCGTCGGCGGCGACTATCCGCAGCCGGCCGGGGCGTTCCGTCACCAGCCAGCCGCCGTCCGGCAGTTCGGCCATCGCCCACGGATGCACCAGCCCGTCGGCCACGGTCGTCGTGGCCAGCTTGATGTCGTCGGGCAACACCGGCGCGCGGGTCTGGCCGTCGAACGCGGGCTGCTGGTCGGGCGCGTTGGGGGGCGTGGCATTGAAATCGGCGGCGGCGGGCCCAGCCAGCGCCGCCGCCAGAACTGTCGTCAGGGCGAAACGGGTCATCGCGCATCTCCTTGGTTGCCTTGGGGTGACAACCGCGGCGTGACCCGTCCGTTCCCTGCGCGGCCTACAGGATGAACTCGTCGGCGGTATAGGCATAGGCGCTGATCGCGCCGTCCTGGATGACCAGCCGGAAATCGGCCACGCCGTCGTTGTTGACGTGCCCCGACAGGATCGTGCTGCCGTTGCTTTCGCTGAGAACGACGGTCCCCGCGGCCCCGCTGGCCGAAAAGCCAAAGGTCTGGTTGCCGGCAAGGTTCACGTTCGCGTCGATCCCCGACAGGTCGATCACGTCGCCGCCGGTCTGGCCGATCCCCTCGAACGCGATGGCGCCGTCGCCGGCCTCGATCGTGTCCACGCCCGCGGCGGCGCTGCTGTCCCAGATGAAGTTGAAGACGAAGCGGTCGGGGTTCGCCCCGCCGATCAGCCGGTCGGCCCCCGCGCCGCCCAGCAGCACGTCCCAGCCCGCCTGGCCGCGCAGCACGTCGGCCCCCGCGCCGCCGTCCAGCCGGTCGGCGTTGGCCCCGCCCAGCAGCTGGTCGTTACCTTCGGCGCCGACCAGGATGTCGTTGCCCCCCTGGCCATACAGCGTATCGTTGCCGGCCATGCCGTGGATGCCGTCGTTCGCCGCGGTGCCGACCACCTGGTCGTTTCCGTTCGTGGCATAGCCCAGCGAGACGGTCAGCGTATAGCTGCCGGTGGCGTTGTTGCCGGTCTCGCCCACGCCCAGCGTCCATGTGCCGGTGCCGCCCGCGCCGATCGAGAAGGTGATCTGGCCATCGCGGTTGGTGCCGGGCGTGGCGTCGTTGGGCGGGTTGATGTCGTCGTTGTAAAGCACCCGCGTCCCGGCGCTGTTGAACAGCGAGATGTTCGGGTCGCCCAGCGTGCCCGACCCCGACGACGCGCCCTTGGCCGCGACCGAATAGGTCAGCCCGGCGATGAAGGTCGTGTTGTAGGTGTCATAGTCGCCCCACGAGGAAATCGTGCCCGCGCGCGAGGTGCCTGCGGTGATGAGGCCGGAATAAGCCATGAACGTGTCTCCCAGGATACGGTGTCTTGCCGCAATTTAGGCCCGCCGCCGATCACTGTCGCATCACCTTGCGCTGTGCGGCGCGTGAGCGGCGGGCGGGGCATTTGCCTGGTCGAACGTGCGGTCCGATGCGCCGTTCCCTCACGAATGATTGTGGGCAGGGGGATCGGCAGGGGACTGCCGAGTGGACGTCCTTCCGGGCTGCGGGGCGGGTTGGCTGATGGCTGAGACGGATACAGGCGCAAACAGGGCGTGGACACGTGCAGGTGCGGCCCGCCCGAGGCGCACTGGCTGGGATCACCGGACCGTTGGCGGTCCGGGCGGGGTTGGAGAGTCTGGGGTTTGAAGCGGTCCGCTTGCGCGGGACTTCGCGCGCGGGTCTATGGGGAACGTGCGCGGCGGGTCTTGGCCCGATGCGGGCGAGTCGCAGACGCTCGGCGTTCGGAACTGCGATGGTCCACTGGAATGGTTGCGGGCGCTGCCAGCCCTCCGCTTGCGCTCCGGGCGTTCAGGGCTGCAAACGGTCCACTGGACCGTTTGCGGGCGCCTGCCAGCCCTCCGCTTGCGCTCCGGGCGTTCAGGGCTGCAAACGGTCCACTGGACCGTTTGCGGCCGCCCTTCACCCCTCCGCTGACGCTCCGGGCGTTCGCCGGGGAAAAGGTCCACTGGACCTTTTCCTGATCCGGCCCGGCCCTTCGCTTACGCTCCGGGCGTTCGGAACTGCAAACGGTCCACTGGACCGTTTGCGGGCGTTCCTCACCCCTTCTTCAGCACGCGGCTGCCCAGCAGTTCGGCGATCTGCACCGCGTTCAGCGCCGCGCCCTTGCGCAGGTTGTCGCTGACGCACCACAGGTTCAGGCCGTTCTCGATCGTGGTGTCCTGGCGGATGCGGGACACGAAGGTGGCGAAATCGCCCACGCAGTCGATGGGCGTGACATAGCCGCCGGGTTCGCGCTTGTCGATCACCAGCACGCCGGGCGCCTCGCGCAGGATGTCGCGGGCCTCGTCCTCGTCCAGGAAATCCTCGAACTCGATGTTGATCGATTCCGAATGGCCGACAAAGACCGGGACGCGGACGCAGGTCGCGGTGACCTTGACCTTGGCGTCCATGATCTTCTTGGTCTCGGCGACCATCTTCCATTCTTCCTTGGTGTCGCCGGAATCCATGAACACGTCGATCTGCGGGATCACGTTGAAGGCGATCTGCTTCTGGAACTTGCTCGGCGGCACGTCCTTGGTCGGGTTATAGATCGCCTTGGTCTGTTCCCACAGCTCGTCCATGCCCTCTTTCCCGGCGCCCGACACCGACTGATAGGTGCTGACGACGACCCGCTTGATCCGCGCCCGGTCGTGCAGCGGCTTCAGCGCGACGACCATCTGCGCGGTCGAGCAGTTGGGATTGGCGATGATGTTCTTCTTGCCATAGCCGGTGATCGCGTCGGCATTCACCTCGGGGACGATCAGCGGCACGTCGGGGTCGTAGCGATACAGCGACGAGTTGTCGATCACCACGCAGCCCGCCTTGGCGGCGATGGGGGCGTACTGCTTTGTCGCGTCCGACCCGATGGCGAACAGCGCCATGTCCCAGCCGGTGAAGTCGAACCCCTCGATATCCTTGGTCTTCAGGGTCTTGTCGCCAAAGCTGACCTCGGTCCCCAGCGAGCGGCGCGACGCCAGCACGGCGATCTCGTCCACCGGGAACTGGCGTTCGGCCAGGATGTTCAGCATTTCGCGGCCCACGTTCCCCGTGGCGCCCGCAACGACGACCTTGTAACCCATCAGGGGATCCTTTCACGATCAAGACGGCGGGCCATAGCCGGAAATCCGCCCAAAGTGAAGTATGAGTATTTGGGCCAAGAAGAAGCCGCGCGGGGTTTCTTCTTGGCCCAAATACTCACAAAACGGTGCCGCACGACCGACAGGAGCCGTCCATGACCGACCCCGCATTCGCCCCGGATGACGCCGGCAGCAGGCCGCTGTGGCTGGTCGAGCAGGGCGGCGACGGGCCGGTGTGGCCCGCGGGCGTCGATCCGGCGTTTCCGCGCGCGGCGGGTTTTCTCGGCAAGGCGGGGCAGGTCTGCCTGCTGCCGGGCGGGGATGGCGTTTCGGGCGCGCTGTTCGGGCTGGGCCGGCCGCGCACGCCCGCCGACCGTCCGGCCCGCGAACGCTTCACCCTGGCCCGCGCCGCCGAGGCGCTGCCCGAGGGGGCCTGGCACCTGGCCGGCGCGCCCGAGGGGTATGACGCCGCGCATGGGGCGCTGGCGTGGCTGTTCGCGCAGTATCGCTTTGACCGCTATAAAACGGCCGACGCGCCGCGCGCGCGGCTGGTCTGCCCCGATGGCGTGGACGCCGCTGCGGTGCTGGCGATGGCGGCGGGCGAATATCTGGCGCGCGACCTGATCAACACGCCCGCGTCGGACATGGGTCCGGCGGAGCTGGAGCAGGCGGCCCGCGATCTGGCGGCGCGCCACGGAGCCGGGGTCACGGTCGTCGCTGGCGATGAACTCGCCCGCGATTTCCCCATGATCCACGCCGTGGGCCGCGCCGCCGGGCCGGGGCGTGGGCCCCGGCTGATCGACCTGCGCTTTCCGGGCGACGGCCCGGCGGTCACGCTGGTCGGCAAGGGCGTCTGCTTTGACACCGGGGGGCTGGACATCAAGCCCGCATCCTCGATGGGGCTGATGAAAAAGGACATGGGGGGGGCCGCCAACGTGCTGGGCCTGGCCGAGACGCTGGCGCGGATGGGCCGCGCGGGCGGGCTGCGGGTGCTGATTCCAGCGGTCGAGAACGCCATCGCCGGCGACGCCTTCCGTCCCGGCGACGTGCTGACCAGCCGCAAGGGCCTGACGGTCGAGGTCAACAACACCGACGCCGAGGGGCGGCTGGTGCTGGCCGACGCGCTGGCACTGGCTGCCGAGGAGGCGCCTGCCCTGCTGGTCAGCATGGCGACCCTGACCGGGGCGGCCCGCGTCGCGCTGGGCCCCGATCTGCCGCCGTTCTTCTGCGACGACGACGCCGTGGCCGACGCGCTGTATCAGGCGGGCCGCGACCACGCCGACCCGATCTGGCGGATGCCGTTCTGGGAACCCTACGAGGCGATGATCGAGCCCGCCATCGCCGATCTCGACAACGCCCCCGGCGGCGGCTTTGCCGGGGCGATCACGGCGGCGCTGTTCCTGCGCCGGTTCACCGATGGGGCGCAGGTCTATGCGCATTTCGACATCTATGGCTGGCAGCCCACGGCTGCGCCGGGGCGGCCCAAGGGCGGCGCGGGGCAGGGGATGCGCGCCATCCTGCACGCCCTGCCCCGAATCGCCTGATGGACCGCCGCCTGACCCCCGCGACGGACCGCGTGGCGCTGCGCGGATCGGGGATCGACCGCGAGGCGGTCGCTGACGGCCGCCCGATGCGGGTCATCGGCGGGCTGGCCGACCTGAACCGCGCGCCGGACGGGCCGCGCGACCGCCAGTTGCTGCACGGCGCCGACGTCACGCTGATCGAGGAGCGCGACGGCTGGGCCTTTGTGCAGGCGGCGGCGGACGGCTATTGCGGCTGGGTCGCGCGCAGGCATCTGAGCGGTAAGCGTCCCGCCATCACTCACCGCGTCACCGCGCCCGCGACGCATGTCTATGCCGCGCCGGATTTCAAGCAGGCGGAGCGTGGCGGGCTGTCCCTTGGCGCGCGGCTGTCCGTCACCGGCTTCGACGGCCGCTTTGCCCGGTTGGCGGACGGGTTCTTCGTGCCGGTCCAGCACATCGGCGACACGCCCGCCGACGATCCCGCCACGGTCGCGCTGACCCTGCTGGGCACGCCCTATCTGTGGGGCGGCAACTCGCGCGCGGGCATCGACTGTTCCGGGCTGGCGCAGGCCGCGCTGCATGGCGCGGGCATCGCCTGCCCCGGCGACAGCGACATGCAACGCGGGGCGTTCCCCGAGACGGCGCAGATACGCCGCGGCGACCTGCTGTTCTGGCCCGGCCATGTGGCCATCGCGCTGGACGCCGCCACCATGATCCACGCCACCGCCTTCACCATGTCGGTCATCACGGAAGGCATCGCCACCGCCATCGCCCGCATCGACGCGGCGGGCGACGGCCCGTTCCTTGGCGCGCGGCGGCCCCGGCTGGACGACCGCGTCGCCTTTCCGTAAGCCTGCGGTTCACGACGCGGGACAAGGGGGCCAAGCCATGACGCATCTGTGGGTTCGGGCCGAAAGCCGCCCGAACGAGGATCGGGTGGGGATCACCCCCGCCGGCGTGCGCGATCTGGTCGCCGCCGGTTTCCGCGTCACGGTCGAGGACAGCCGCACCCGCGTCATCCCCGCCGCCGAATACGCCGCCGCCGGGGCGACCATCGCGGCTGAGGGATCGTGGCGCGCGGCGCCCGCCGACGCCATCGTCTTCGGCCTCAAGGAGCTGCCCGAGGACGAGAGCCCCCTGACCCACCGTCACATCATGTTCGGCCACGCCTTCAAGGGCCAGCCCGCCGGACAGGTGCTCTTGCGTCGGTTCCGCGCGGGCGGGGGTCGGCTTTATGATCTGGAATATCTGCTGGACGAGGACGGCCGCAGGCTGGCGGCCTTTGGCTATTGGGCCGGGTTCGCGGGCGCGGCGGTTGCGCTGAAATGCTGGGCGGCGCAGGCCCGCGGCGGCATCTGCGGCCCGGTCGCGCCCTATCCCGGCCGCGCCGCGCTGACCGACGAGCTGCGCGCCGAACTGGACGCAACCGGCCAGCCGCGCCCCCGCGCCATCGTGATCGGCGCGCTGGGGCGCGTCGGCACCGGGGCCAGCGACCTGTGCGCCGAGATGGGCGTGCGGGTCACGAAATGGGACATGGCCGAGACCGCGCATGGCGGGCCGTTCCCGGAAATCCTGCTGCACGAGATCTTCCTCAACTGCATCCTGGCGATGCCCGGAACGCCGGTGTTCGTCCCGGCGGATGCCGTGAACCCCGGCCGGGCACTGCGGGTGATCGGCGACATCGCCTGCGACCCGACCAGCGAGTTTTCCCCGATCAAGGTCTATGACCGCACCACCGACTGGGCGGTCCCGGCGCTGCGCGTGGCGCAGACGCCGCCGCTGGACGTCACCGCCATCGACAACCTGCCCTCGATGCTGCCGCGCGAAAGCAGCGAGGATTACGCCCGCCAGCTGCTGCCGGTGCTGCGCGGGCTCAGCGCCATCGACGCCGGGCCGTGGGGCCGGGCCGCCGCCATCTTTGACACGCATCTGAAAGGGCTTTCGGCATGACCATCCATTGGGTCGGAACGGGCCTCTCGTCGGTTCCCGGACTGCGCCGCCTGCTGCGGGGCGCGGTGCCGGTGACGGTCTGGAACCGCACCGTGGGCAAGGCGCGGGACGCGGTGGGCGACGTGGCGGACGACATCCGCGAATACAGCCTGCCGGCGCTGGCCGGGGCGGTCGGGCCGGGCGACGTGGTGGTGTCGATGCTGCCCGCCGACCAGCACGTGGCGCTGGCCCGCGCCTGCCTGGACCGGCGCGCGCATTTCGTCAGCTCCAGCTATATCTCGCCCGAGATGGCGGCGCTGGAACAGGCGGCGGTGGATGCGGGCGTGGCGCTGGTGAACGAGGTCGGGCTGGATCCCGGCATCGACCACCTGATGGCGCATGATCTGGTCAACGACTATCGCCACGTCGCGCAGCCGGGCGACGCGGTGCGGTTCACCAGCTATTGCGGGGGCATCCCCAAGCACCCGAACCCGTTCCGCTACAAGTTCTCGTGGTCGCCGCTGGGGGTGCTGCGGGCGCTGCGCTCGCCGTCGCGGTCGATCCGGGACGGGGCGGAACGCATGGTGGACCGGCCGTGGCACGCCATCGACCCCTATGACGCGCCGCTGCCCGTGCCCGAACGGTTCGAGGTCTATCCCAACCGCGATTCGACGGTGTTCGTCGATCACTATGGTTTTGACCGCGACTGGGACATCCGTGACTTCGTGCGCGGCACCATCCGGCTGAAGGGGTGGGCCGAGGCGTGGGCGCCGGTCTTTGCCGAGGTCGAGACGCTGGACGGCCCGGAAGGCGAGGCCCGGCTGCGGCAGATGGCCGAGCGGTTCTGGACCGACCACGCCTATGCGCCGGGCGAGCCGGACCGCGTCGTGCTGTTCGTGGCGCTGCACGCCAGCCGCGACGGCGCGGCGGTGTTCGGCAAGGAATGGGTGCTGGATTCGCAGGGCAACCAGGACGGCACGGCGATGGCGCAGCTGGTGTCGATCCCCGTGGCGATGGCGGTCGAATCGGCGCTGCAAGGGCGGTTTGCGCCCGGCGTCCATGCCGCGCCGCGCGACCCGCTGCTGGTCGGGCAGTGGCTGGCCGAGGTTGGGCAGATCGCCGACCACATGGCCAAGGTGAACCACCTGCGGGCGCGCTGACGCCGCCCGCAGGGCCCCGCCGTTCAGACGGCGACGAAGCCGGCGCCGTCGAACTGGGTCAGCGCCCCGTCGGAAATGTCGTGCAGCAGGCCGTGCAGCGACAGCTCGCCCGCCTCGACCGCGGCGGCGACGAAGGGAAATGTCATCAGGTTTTCCAGCGAGATCAGCACCGCCTGGCGTTCCAGCGCGGCCACCTGCTGATCCTCGGGCAGGTCGCGGATGCGGTCATAGCCGGGGCGCAGGATGTCCATCCAGCGGCCGACGAAGCTGGTCTTTTCGTCCAGGTCCGGCGCGTGGCCCGCGCACATCGCAAGACAGCCCTGCACGCCCCCGCACTGGCTGTGGCCCATGACGATCAGATGCGCGACCTTCAGCGTCTTGACCGCGTATTCCACCGCCGCCGAGGTGCCGTGCTGTTCGCCGTCGGGCGCATAGCCGGGGACCAGGTTGGCGATGTTGCGGTGGATGAAGAACTCGCCCGTGTCGGCGCCGAAGATCGAGGTGACATGCACGCGCGAATCGCAGCACGAGATCACCATCGCCCGCGGTCGCTGCCCGTCGGTCGCCAGCCGGCGGTACCATGCCCGGTTCTCGGCGAACGAGGTGGCGCGCCAGCCGTGATAGCGCTGCACCAGATAATGCGGCAAGGGCAGGGCCTGTGTCATCGGATATCCCCCGGTTTTGACGGCGACTGGCGTGTGCATAAGCAGCGGTCGCCTAAACTTCGAGAGGTTTTCGCGGCGCCGCATAAGGAAATCTTAAGCGCTTGCGGCGAAAGGTGCCCGGACGTGTGGGGACACGGGGTTGATGGGGTGATGGACATGGGGAACCTTGCGGTTCTGACCCTGGACGAGGCGGTGCGCCTCGATGCCGGGCGGATGGGCGACATCGTGGACGAGCTGGGCGAGACGGCGGCGCAGAACGTCATCGGCGTCGCGCTGGAACAGCTGGCGCACGCGCTGGCCGAGGCGCGCCGCGCCGCGATGGCCGGCGAGATGGCGCGGCTGGTCGCGCAGGCCGACCTGCTGTCGCGGCTGGCGTGGCAGATGGGTCTGGTCTCGCTGGCGGGCGTGGCCGTCGATGTGGGCGCCTGCGCCGACCGCCGGGACGCCACCGCGCTGGGGGCGACGCTGGCGCGGCTGATGCGGGTCGGCAACCGCTCGCTGACGCAGATCTGGGACGACGGGCCGATGGGGCCGTGACGGCGCGATCTTCTGGCGGCAAATATCCCACGGGGTCCGGGGTGTGAAACCCCGGTCCGGCCGCGCCGCCGCTCAGGCCAGCCGCAGCCGGGGATCGTCCTGCGCCGTGCGCGCGACCCATTCGGCCTCGGCCGCGAAATCATGGGGCACCTGCGCGGCGCGGCGGCGGCCCGACAGCGACTGGCTGGCGAAAAAGTCGAAGCCGTGCAGCGTCAGCCCGGCCACCGGCGCCGACAGGATCAGCCCGATCAGCATCGCCCCCGTCGTGGGCGGCGCCCCAAGCCGGGCGGCCAGCGCCGCGTATTCCGGCAGCGGATGCAGATAGAACCCGGGGCTGTGCGCGGTCTGCCAGTCCAGCCGCTTGCGCTTGGGCGACATCCACAGGATGCGCCCCGGCGCCAGCCGCGCGCGGTCGGCGGGGGGCAGGCGCACGGCCAGCCCCAGCCAGTCGGTGCGGGTGCCGTGGCTGTCGGGGTCGGGCATCGGCGCGCGGTTGATCCGCACCACCAGGTCGGCCGCGTCGATCTGCGCGCCCTGCCGCGCCTGCGCCAGCGCGCGGGCGTTCCCGACCAGCGCCACCCGCCGCCCGGCCAGTTCGGCGTGCAGGTCGGACAAGGGCGCGGACAGGCTGGCCAGCATCGGCTCGTTCCGCATGGTCCGGGCCAGCAGGAACCGCAGGGGCGTCATGCCAGCAGCCCGCGATAGACGGCGGTGATGGCGCGGGCCTCGCCCTCGATCGCGTGGTGCGCGGCCACATGGGCGCGCGCCGCCTGTCCCGCGCGGGCGCGCGCCGCGTCGTCCGACAGCCAGCGGTCCAGCGCCGCCGCCAGCGCGGGCAAATCGTCGCGCGCGATCAGCGTCCCGGTCTCGCCGTCGCGGACCAGCGTCTCATAGGCGCCGACGCGGGACGCGACGACCGGCACGCCGCAGGCCATCGCCTCCAGCGGCGTCAGGCCGAAGCCTTCCCACCGGGCCGGGGCGGCGAACAGGTCCAGCGCCTGATAATGGCGCACCACCTGATCCCACGGGATCTCGCCCAGGAACCGGATGCGGTCGCCCAGGCCCGCGGCCGCGGCCTCGGCGATCAGCGCGTCGGCGAATGCGCGATTGTCGGGCGTGATGCGCCCGGTCAGGATCAGCTGCGCGCGGGGGTGGCGCGGGAACACCCGGATCGCGGCGCGGACCAGCAGGTCCACGCCCTTTTGCGCCCGCACCCGCCCGAAGCAGCCGACCAGCACCGCGTCCGCGTCCAGCCCCAGGTCGCGGCGCAGCGCCGCGCGGTCGGGCGCGGGGCGGAACACGGCGGTGTCCACGCCGTGCAGGATCACCGTCGCGGGCCGTTCCAGAAACGACGCGGCCTGCGGCGAGGTCGCGATCAGCGCGTCCTGCCGCCGGATCAGCCAGCGGGTGAATCCGGTGTGCCGCCGCTGCGCCGCGCTGGTGAACAGCAAGCGATAGCGGCGGCGCAGCACGTGGCGCAGCACCAGCCCCAGCGCCATTTCGGTGTTGCGGCGCGCGTGCCAGACCCGCCAGCGGTCGCGCGGCAGGGCGGCGGCGCGGGCCAGCGGGATATGCGGCACGTCTGGCGGCAGGCCCGGCCCGGTCGCGACGATGCCGACCATCCGCGCCTGCACCGGGATCAGCCGCACCACCGTCGCGGTGACGCCCGACAGGCGGCGTTTCAGGTTCGGGGCCACGACCTCGATGGTGCGCGGATCAGACATCACCGGATTCCGGCGTGCGCAGATACAGCCCCAGCCCGACCGCCATCGGCACCAGGAAGAACAGGAACAGGAACCCGTAGGCCTGCGCGGGCGGGTTCAGCGCCTGCGCCGTTGCGTGCACGGGACGCGAGGCGAACTGCATGACGCCGACCCCTCCGATGGAAAACATGTTCAGCAGCGTCACCCCGCGCCCCACCAGCTGCGGCGGCAGGAACGACCGCGCATGGGCCATGACCAGCGCATAATTGGTGCCGGTCAGCCCGATCAGCCCCAGCAGCAGGACGGCCAGCGCCAGGCTGTGGCCGGGCACAAGCCACAGCCCCGCCAGCGTGGCGACCGCCAGCACATGGCCCGCCAGCACCGCGCGCCGCGTCGATCCGATCAGCCGCGCGGCCGGCCCCGCGACAAAGCTGCCGATCACCATTGCCAGCCCCATGACCAGCGTCGCCCGCCCGATCGCCGTGTCGTCCGCGCCGAACACGTCGCGCAGATAGGGCCCGGCCCACAGCCCCCGGATCGCGGCCGACGCCGCATAGCTGACCGCGAACAGCGGCAGGATGAACCACAACGCCCGCAGGGTCAGGATCTGCGACAGCCGCACCTGCGGCGCCCCGCCGTGGTGCGCGGGGTCGCGCACCGACAGCAGCTGCAGCGCGGCCACGGCCAAGGTCAGCGCGGCCAGCAGCCACAGCGCGGGCCGCCACCCGATGGCGTGGATCAGCGACACCAGCGGCGCCGCGCCCAGGATGTTGCCCAGCGAGCCGAAGCCCACCACCGCCGCCGCCAGCGTCGTGAAGGCCGCGCGCGGGTGGTCGTGGGCAAAGATGTAATAGGCCGCCATCAGCGCGGGCGCGCAGCCGATGCCGATCAGCGCCATCGCGGCATGCAGGTGCCAGGGCTGCGTTGCCAGCGCGAACACCGCCGCGCCGCCCCCGCCCCCCAGCGCCAGCAGCACGGACGAGGTCAGGCGCGGCCCCACCCGGTCCAGCGCCCAGCCGATCGGCAGCTGCATCAGCGCAAAGGTCAGGAACCACAACCCCGACGACAGCGCCAGATCGCCCGGCGTCGCGCCCAGTTCCGTCTGCAGCGTGCTGGTCAGCACGGCAAGGAAGGCGCGATAGAACTGGCTGAGCACATAGCCCAGCGTCAGCGCGATCGTGCCGGCGGTCAGAAAGGCGCGCATCTGGGGCCTTGCGTCGTTACGCGGGCAAGCTGCGGCAATTGGGTGCCGGGCGCAACGGGGATCGCGGCGCGCCCCTGGCCCGCCCTGCCCGTCAGGGTTGCGGCGCGGGCGGCCGCCGCCTAAAGCCTGCGCTGTGATCGCCGACGCGGCCCAGCACAAGGACTGCCCATGACCGCCCCCCGCCTGATCGGACCCGAGGTCGAGCCGCGGCTCGACTGGATCGCGCTGACCGACGCCATCGCCGCCGGGCACGAGATGCCGCGCGCCGAGGTGGCCGACACCTTCCTTTATCGCGGCGACGACACGCTGCTGACGCGCAGCGCGTGGATCGACGGGCTGGGGCTGGCGGTCAAGTCCGCGACGGTGTTTCCGGGCAACCCCGACCGCGGGCTGGGGATGGTCAACGGCGCGGTGAACCTGCTGGACGACGCGACCGGCCTGCTTGAGGCGATCGTCGATTTCCACCTGGTCACGAAATGGAAGACGGCGGGCGACAGCCTTTTGTCGGCCCGCAGGCTGGCGCGGGCGGACGCGCGCCGGGTGCTGGTGATCGGGGCGGGCAACGTCGCCGCCAGCATGATCGACGCCTATCGCGCGCTGATCCCCGATGCCGCCGTCACGATCTGGAACCGCTCGGCCCCGGCCGCCCGCGCGCTGGCCGACCGCAAGGGCGCTGCGGCCACGGGCGACCTGGAACTGGCCGTCCGCGACGCCGAGATCATCGCGACCACGACCATGTCGCGCCAGCCGGTGCTGCGCGGCGAATGGCTGTCGCCGGGCACCCATGTCGACCTGATCGGCGCCTATCGCCCCGACATGCGCGAGGCCGACGACGAGGTTCTGCGCCGCGCCCGCCTGTTCGTGGACAGCCGCGCCACGACCATCGGCCATATCGGCGAGATCCAGATCCCGCTGGATGCGGGCGTCATCACCGAAAACGACATTCTGGGCGATTTCTATGACCTGCCCGCGGGGGCCTATGCCCGCCGGTCGGATGACGCGATCACGGTCGCCAAGAACGGCGGCGGGGCGCATCTGGACCTGATCGCCGCCCGCTATATCCTGTCGGCGGCGGGCTAGGGCGCGCTTTCCCCGGGCGCGGGGACCTCGGGCCCGGCCTTCAGGCGGGGACCGCGGCGGGGCGCAGGGCCGGGGCCTCGCGCACCGGCAGGTGGATCAGGGCGGAAAACGCCCCGACACCCACGCCGACCCACCACACGACCGTATAGTCGCCATACAGATCATACAGCTTGCCGCCCAGCCACACGCCCAGGAACGACCCCAGCTGGTGGGACAGGAACACGAACCCGTAAAGCGTCCCCATATAGCGCAGCCCATAGATATAGGCGACCAGACCCGAGGTCAGCGGCACCGTCGCCAGCCACAGCGACCCCATCAGCAGCGAGAAGATGACGACCGTCGCGGGGGTGATCGGGGTCAGGATGAACCACGCCGCGATCACCGTGCGCAGCGTATAGACCCCCGCCAGCAGGTATTTCCGGCTGTAACGCTTGCCCAGCCAGCCCGCCGCGATCGACCCCGCGATGTTGGCCACCCCGATCAGCCCGATGGCGACCGCCCCCAGCGCCGAGGTGGTGGTGATCCCCAGCGCGGCCAGCCCGCCGTCCGGCGCGATGGGGCCGCACATTTCCGTAATCATCGCGGGGAAATGCGCGGTGATGAAGGCCAGCTGATAGCCGCAGGAAAAGAACCCCGCGAAGATCATCAGATAGCTGGGGTCGGTAAAGGCGCGCTTCAGCACGGTGCCCAGCGATTCCTCGATCTCGTGGCGGCTGGCGGGGCGGGTGGACCGCAGCATCGGCAGGAAGATCAGCACCAGCAGGACCAGCGCGGCAAAGACGATGAACACCTGCTGCCAGGGCAGCACGGCCAGCAGCCCCTCGGCCAGGGGCGCGCCGATGACCTGCCCGGCCGATCCGGCGGCGGTGGCGATGCCCAGGGCCAGGCTGCGGTTCTCGTCGCTGGCGGCGCGGCCGATGATCGCAAGGATGACGCCAAAGCCGGTGCCCGCGATGCCGAAGCCGACGGCGATTTCCCAGAACTGCATCTCGCCGGGGGTGGTCGCCAGCGCGGTCATCACCAGCCCCAGCGAATACAGCGCCGCGCCGATGATGATCGCCAGCCGGTCGCCCCAGCGTTCGGCCAGCGCGCCGAAGATCGGCTGGCCGATGCCCCAGGCCAGGTTCTGGATGGCGATGGCCATGCTGAACTCGGTCCGCGGCCAGTCGAAGGTCTCGGCCACGGGGATCTGGAACACGCCGAAACTGGCGCGCAGGGCAAAGTTGATCATCAGGATCAACGAGCCGCCGATCAGGACCGGCGTGAACAGGCGCGCGCTGTCGCGGGACATCGGCAAAGGCTCCGGGTCGGGGCAGGACGGCGCACAGTGGCGCGCCGGGCGGGCCTGCGTCAATATGTCCCGCATGCAGGCCGGGATTGCGGCCCGCACATGGCCCGCTTAGCCGCTCAGCCGCTCAGCCGCCCCGCGGCCCGCATGGCGGCCGGTGGCAAGGCAGGCGGTCAGCAGATAGCCGCCGGTCGGCGCCTCCCAGTCCAGCATCTCGCCGGCGGCGAACAGGCCGGGCCGCGCGCGCAGTTCCAGCGCGGTCGTCAGCGCGCCCGCGACGATCCCCCCGGCCGACGAGATCGCCCGGTCCAGCCCCGTCGGCCCCGCGTGCCGGACCGGCAGCGCCTTCAGCCGCGCCGCCAGCGCCGCCGGACCCTCGGGCAGCGGCCGCCCCCATTCCAGCGCCAGCGCGGTGCGCACCGGATCGCCCAGCACCCGGCGCAGCCGGTTGCCGACCGACAGCCGCCCGCGGGAGCGCGACAGCCTGGCGGCCAGCGCCGCCGCGTCCAGGTCGGGGACCAGATCCAGCACCCCCGCCGCGCCGTCCCGCAGCGCGGACGCGATCTCATAGACGCCGCCACCCTCGATCCCGTGACGGGCGATGACCCATTCGCCGCGGCTGGACAGCGGCCCGGCGGACAGCGCCGTCCCCTTGACCGCGCGCCCGATCATCCGGGCCATCTGCGGCGACCAGTCCACGCGGAACCCCATGTTCGCGGGGCGGAACGGTGCGACCTCGACCCCCGCCGCGCGCAGCCACGGCACCCAGGCCGCGTCAGACCCCAGCCGTGGCCAGCTTGCGCCGCCAAGGGCCAGAACCGCCACCGCAGGGGTCAGCCGCACCGCGCCACCCGGTGTGTCGAAGGCCAGCGCCGCACCGTCAAAGCCGGTCCAGCGCCAGCGCGTCCGCAGCACGACCCCGGCCCGATCCAGCCGCGCCAGCCACGCGCGCAGCAGGGGCGAGGCCTTCATGCCCACCGGAAACACCCGCCCGGTCGATCCGGTGAACAGCTCGACCCCCAGCCCCCGCGCCCATACCGCGACCTCGGCCGGGCCGAAATCGCGGACGAGGGCGCGCAGTTCTTCTTGGCCGAAATACTCCGGGGGGGCGGCCGGAACGGACGCGGGGGCAGCGCCCCCGGACAGCCGCGCCGCAAAGACGGGCGCGGGTTCGTCGCGGGTCAGGTTCAGCCCGGACTTGCCCGCCATCAGGAACTTGCGCGCCGGCGTGGGCATCGCCTCGGCCACCAGCACCCGCGCGCCAGCGTCGGCCAGCACCTCGGCCGCCATCAGCCCGGCAGGCCCCGCGCCGATCACCAGCGCGTCGGCGGCGTGGCTCACCGCCGGCCCCGCGGCATCATCGCCAGCCGGATCAGCGCGCGTTCCATGACTGCCATCGCCGGCGCGCGCGACCGCGACCGCAGCGTCAGGTCGGTGTCCACCATCAGATGCATCGCATCCTCAAGCGCGCGCATGCCCCAGGATTGCGCCTGCCGGGCCATGCGGTCGCGGCGCGGGCCAAAGACCGGCGGGCGCAGCCGCGCCAGCCCCGCCGCCGCCCCGCCGGGGTCGGACGCGGCGGCGTGCAGCGCGCGGACATGGCGCAGCCCGGCGATGCAGATGGTGACGGGGGCGATGCCCTGCGTCTCGATCCGGCGCATCAGGGGGCCAAGCGCGTCCGACCGTCCCTCGGCGGCGGCGTTGATCAGCTCGTCCACGTCGGTGTCCACCGTGGCGGGCGCCAGCGCCGCGATCTCGTCAGGGGTCAGGGGCGTCTCGTCGCCGTATTTGTAAAGCCCGATCTTTTCGACCGTCTGCCGGAAATCGCCGGGGTCGAGCGCCCGGGCCAGCGCCGTCAGATCGCGCATGGCGGCGGGCGGCACGGCGCGCAGGCCGGCATCGGCCAGCCAGCGGGCGATCTCCTCCTCTCCGGGCGGGTCGTCATAGATGGGGGCGGTGACGGCGGCCTTGTGCGGCTCGAACAGCTTGCGCAGGGCGGATGCCTTGGTCAGCGTGCCTGCCGTCACCACGATCACCGCGTCGCCATGCGCCCAGTCCGCCAGCGCCGCCGCGATGGCCGGGGCGGCGGCGTCGGTGGCGTCGTCCACCAGCACCACGCGCGGGCCGGGGAAAAAGCCCACCGCCTTGATCTCGTCCAACAGGATCGCGGCATCCTTGCGCAGATCGGCGCCGGGGATGCGGGTCAGGCGCATCTCGGCCTCGGCATCGGGGCCGGTCAGGGCGGCCACGGCCTCGGCCCGTTTCAGCGCCACGCGCATCGCGTCCTGCCCGTGGATCAGCAGCGCCGGGCGCGTCGGGTCGGGCCGGGCAAGATAGCGCGCGATCTCGGCGCCTTTCAGGATCATCGCGGCGGCAGCGCCGCATAAAGCCGCGTCACCACCTGGTCGGCCAGCATCACGGCCAGCCGGTCGCGGGCGTCCTGTTCGGCGGCGGTGGTGGCGATCACGGTGCCCACGGTCGAATGGCTGGCAAAGCTGCTGACCTCGCCCTGCGCCACGGCCTGGCCGGTCGTCCGGTCGGTCAGCGCATAGGCGGCGGTGCCGTTCAGGGAATAGCGCGTCGTCACCTCGTCGGGGGTGATCGCCTGCGGCACGACCGCGATGCGCAGCGTATAGGCCAGGTCATAGCGGGCGGCCTGGTCCGGCCCCAGCCGTTCCGTCATGCGCCGCAGAAAGGCATAGTCGTCGGGCGTGCGCGGATCGGCCACCCGCACCTGCCCCAAAAGCCGCGACCCCGCCCCGCCCGGCGCATGGACCGGGGTGAACCCGCAGGCGGCCAGCGCCGCCACGGCGGCCAGCGCGGCCAGTGCGGCGCGGCGGTCAGGCGACCACATTGACGATCCGCCCCGGCACGACGATCAGCTTTTTCGGCGGCTGGTGGTTCAGGAACCGCTGCACCGTCTCGTCGGCCAGCACCAGCGATTCGATGTCGGGCGCGGCCATGTCGCGCGGCACGGTGATTTCCGCCCGCCGCTTGCCGTTGATCTGGATGGGCAGCGTCACCGCGTCGCTGACCAGCGCCGCCGGATCGGCCCTGGGCCAGGGCGCGTCCACGACCAGCCCGGTGCCCCCCGCAAGCGCCCAGACATCCTCGGCCAGATGCGGCACCATCGGCGCCATCAGCTGCGCCATCAGGCGCAGAACCGCGCGCCGCGGCTCGCCCGAGGCAGGGGATTTCGCCAGCGCGTTGCCCAGTTCGTAAAGCTTGGCCACCGCCTTGTTGAAGGCGAATCCGTCGATCGCGCGCGTCACCTCCTCGATGGCGCGGTGGGCGGCGCGGGTCAGGGCGGGGTCGTCGGCGGGCTGGCCGCCCTGCGCGGCCGCCTCGGCCAGCCGGTGGACGCGGGCGAGGAACTTGGCCGCAGCCTCGGCCCCGGCGGCGGTCCATTCCACGTCGCGTTCGGGCGGGCTGTCCGACAGCATGAACCAGCGCGCGGTGTCGGCGCCGAAGCTGTCGACGATGTTCACCGGGTCCACGACGTTCTTTTTCGACTTGGACATCTTGGCCGAGGGGATGATGTCGACCGCCGTGCCGTCGGCCAGCTTTCCGTCGCTCACGTCCTCGGGCAGGTGATAGACCGGCCGCCCGCGTTCATCGGTGGTCCTGTAGATTTCATGCGTCACCATCCCCTGCGTGAACAGCGCGTCGAACGGCTCGCTTGCCGTCTCGGGCAGATGCCCCGTCCTGACCATCGCCCGCGCGAAGAACCGCGAATACAGCAGGTGCAGGATCGCGTGTTCGATGCCGCCGATATACTGGTCGACGTTCATCCAGTAATCGGCATCCTCGCGAACGGTCGGCGTTGGCGCATGGGGCGCGGTAAAGCGGGCGTAATACCAGGATGAATCGACGAAGGTGTCCATCGTGTCGGTTTCCCGCCGGGCCATCGCGCCGCATTTCGGGCAGGTCGTCTGCCGCCACGTCGGGTGGCGGTCCAGCGGGTTGCCCGGCACGTCGAAGGTGACGTCGCGCGGCAGCAGGACGGGCAGGTTCTCTTTCGCCTCGGGCACGGTGCCGCAGGTCTCGCAATGGACGACCGGAATGGGGCAGCCCCAGTAACGCTGCCGCGAGATGCCCCAGTCGCGCAGGCGGTATTTCGTCACGCCCGCGCCATAGCCCGCGCTTTCTGCGTGGGCGATGGCGGCGTCCACGGCGGCCTCGCCGGTCTGGGTGGCCTCGCCCGCAAAGCCGCGGACATAGGTGACGGCTTCGGATTTCAGCGGCACGAAGGGTTCGGCGGCCACCAGCGCGTCGGCGTCCTCGACGTCCATCCCCGGCTTGCCGAAAGTGGCCCGGATCGGCAGTCCGTATTTCAGCGCAAAGTCATGGTCGCGCTGGTCATGCGCCGGGCTGCCGAAGATCGCCCCGGTCCCGTATTCCATCAGCACAAAGTTCGCGATCCACACCGGCAGTTCCCAGTCGGGGTCCAGCGGATGGCGGACGCGGATGCCGGTGTCGATGCCGAGCTTCTCGGCCTTTTCCAGCGCCTCTTCGCTGGTGCCCAGCTTGCGCGCCTCGGCCGCAAAGGCGTCAAGGCGCGCGTCCCCGGCCTCCAGCGATTTCGCCAGCGGGTGGTCCGGGCTGATCGCCACGAAGCTTGCGCCCATCAGCGTGTCGGGGCGGGTGGTATAGACCTCGATCTGCGGGAAATCGGGCGCGTTCACGGTGTCGAACCGGAACTGCAGCCCGCGCGACCGGCCGATCCAGTTCGCCTGCATCAGCCGCACCTTTTCCGGCCAGCCGTTCAGGTGGTCCAAGGCCTCCAGCAGCTCCTCGGAGTAATCCGAGATGCGGAAGAACCATTGCGTCAGCTCGCGCCGTTCCACCGGGGCGTTCGACCGCCAGCCCTTGCCGTCGATGACCTGCTCGTTGGCCAGCACGGTCATGTCCACCGGGTCCCAGTTGACCACGGCGTTCTTGCGATAGATCAGCCCCGCGTCCAGGAAATCCAGGAACAGGGCCTGCTGCTGCGCGACATAATCGTCGTCGCAGGTGGCGAACTCGCGGCTCCAGTCGATGGACAGGCCCAGCGGTTTTAACTGCTTCTTCATCGTGGCGATGTTGGCATAGGTCCAGTCGCGCGGATGCCCGCCCTGTTCCATCGCGGCGTTTTCCGCCGGCATCCCGAAGGCGTCCCAGCCCATCGGGTGCAGCACCGAGAACCCCTGCGCGCGCTTGTAGCGCGCCACCACGTCGCCCATCGTATAGTTGCGGACGTGCCCCATGTGGATGCGCCCCGACGGATAGGGGAACATTTCCAGCACGTAATACTTGGGCCGCTGATCCCGCACGGCGACAAAGCTGCCGGCCTTTTCCCACTCGTCTTGCCAGTGCTTTTCGCTCGTGGCGGGATCGTAGGACATGGCGTCGGCTCCGGGCGGTGAAATGCCCGGCGGGTTTAGCCTTGCGGCTGGTTCAGGTCCAGCAGAGTCACAACCGGCCGTCGCGGACCCGCAGCTGGCGGGCGCGGGTCAGGATCGCATCCTCGACCGCGCGCACGGTGTCGGGGGCGACGGCGGACCCGCCGGCGCCCTGCAGCGACAGTTTCAGGCTGCGTGCGTCCAGCGCCGGGTCGCTGACCTTGACCGTCGCGCGATAGGCGCGGCCGCCGCCGGGGGGCGTGCCGTATCCGGTGACGATGACGCCGGTGAACGGGTCGATGGACTGGATCGGCAGGAAATCCAGCACGTCCAGGCTGGCGTTCCACAGATAGCGGTTCACCGCGACGGCGCGGTTCGGATCCTCGCGGTTGGAAAACATGTCCCAGATCGTGGACTGGCGGGGCTGCGCCGCCTCGCGCGCCTGATGATCCGACGCCGGCAGCCCCAGCGGGCCGCGCTGGCCGCCGCCGCACGCGGCCAGCGCCGCCGTCAGCGACAGGACCGCCGCAAGACGCAGCGGGCGGCGGAACGGCAGGGCGGCGCGGTCGGTCATGGCAGGATCATCCCCGATGGCCCCGGCGGCGGGGCGTTGGCGGCAGCCATACCCCGTTTGCCCGCAAGCCGACAAGCTGTTGTGAAGCGCACCGGAACGCCGTGGCGCGCGGCGCGGGGACGCGGGGGCGGGCCTGCAACGGACTGTGGCGCTTGTGCATCACAGTCGCGTCAAGTCGCCCCGGTCCGGGCCAATCCGTTGCAATGCGGCGGTTAAACGGCGACAGCTAACCGCATACCCAGGCCGCAATGCCGGATTGGGGACACAGAGAGACAAGAGGGAAAGCCATGAAAAAGGTTCTTTTCGCCACCAGCGCGCTGGTCGCCCTGTCGGGCGCCGCCTACGCCGAAGTGTCCGTCACCGGTGATGGCCGTATGGGTCTGATCTGGGACGGCGACGACATGCAGTTCAGCAACCGCGCCCGTGCCAAGTTCAACCTGACCGGTGAAACCGACTCGGGCCTGTCGTTCGGCGGTGCGTTCCGCGTCGACCAGGAAAACTTCTCGGCCAACCCGGAAGGCCGCTCGGCCTCGCACGGCTCGGCCGGTTCGGTGTTCATCTCGGGCACCTATGGCAAGCTGTCGATGGGCGACGTCGTCTCGGCCGCGGAAGCCGCGATCGGCGACCTGGTCGAAATGGGCTACACCAGCGGTGATTTCGCTGCCAACCCGGAAGAAATCGACTATCTGACCGGCGACGGCGCGAACGAAGACCAGGGCCCGACGGCGCTGTACGAATACACCTTCAACGGCGTGAAGCTGTTCGCCTCGCTGACCGACGGTTCGCGTCGCGATTGCGGCGCCTCGAACGCCACCATCGGCGATCTGGACTGCTACGACACCGCCGCTGACGCCGCCACCGACGTCGCCTTCTCGCTGGCCGCCGGCTATGAGTTTGGCGCCTACAGCGTCGCGCTGGCCTATTCGGACGACGGCGATGCCAGCGAGATCGTGCTTGGCGGTACCGCTGCGATCAACGAGTTCAAGATCAAAGCGTTCTACGCCGATTACGACGATCGCGGCCTGGCCCAGCTGGGTGACTTCGATCTCGACCTGGGCGGCGACGACGAGGCGCTGTTCGAAGTCGACTATGACCGGGCCTATGGTCTGGCGGTCGAATACGCGATGGCGAACGGCATCGGCCTGCAGGCGATGTGGATCCGCCGCGACCTCGAGATCCTGGAAGCCTTCGCCGACGGCGCCGAGGACTCCTACGACGCCTTCGGCATCGGCGCGTCCTATGACCTGGGCAGCGGCGCGGTCCTGGCCGGCTCGATCATCAAGAACGAAGTGTTCGCGGACAACGAGACCCGCGCGGACATGGGTATCAAGTTCAGCTTCTGATCCCTTCGGATCGACGCGAAACGGAGAGAGCGGGCCTTGCGCCCGCTCTTTTCATTTGCGACCCCCGGCCGACGCGGCATGGCGGCAGGGTCGGGGCCAAGGGCCAAGGGGCCAACGACGGGGGCAGGGCGATGGCACTCACAGACATACGCGCGCGGATCGCGCGAGCCGAGGCGGCAGCCGGGCGGCCGGCGGGCAGCGTGACGCTGATCGCGGTCAGCAAGACGCAGCCGCCGGACCGCGTGGACGACGTTCTGGCGCAGGGCCAGCGCGTCTTCGGCGAGAATTACGTGCAAGAGGCGCAGGCCCGCTGGACCGACCGGCGCGCCGCGCATCCCGGCGTTGCGCTGCACATGATCGGGCCGCTGCAGTCGAACAAGGCGCGGCTGGCGGCCGGGTTCTTTGACGCGATCCACAGCCTTGACCGACCGTCGCTGGCGCGGCGGCTGGCGCAGGTGGGCGACGACACGGGCGCGCTGCCCACGCTGTTCGTGCAGGTCAACACCGGGGCCGAGCCGCAAAAGGCGGGCGTCCTACCGGACGAGGTGGACGGCTTTGTCGCCGAGTGCCGCCGCTCGGGCCTGACGCTGGCCGGGGCGATGTGCATCCCCCCCGATGCCGCCGACCCCGTGCCCCATTTCCGCCTGCTGCGCAGCATCGCCGAACGGAACGGCCTGCCGGGCCTGTCGATGGGGATGAGCGCGGATTTCGAGACCGCCATCGCCGAGGGTGCGACCCATGTCCGCGTCGGCAGCGCGATCTTTGGCGCGCGACAGGCGACAGGCGAACTCCCGTCCTGACTTGGGCGTCTTGGGGATTTGCTGCCGGATCGGGCTGCGCGGTTGAGGCTGCCGGATCGGCCCGCGTGGCCCGGGGCGCCTGGCCGGCCTGCGTCAGGCGGGGCATTGCCCGATCCGCCTGCGTGGCCGGTGGGCCGGACAGGCCTGCGAGGCCCGGGGCGTCTGGCCGGGCTGCGCCGATGCGGGGCGTTGCCCGACCAGCCTGCGGGGCCGGGGGCTGCCGGATGAACCGGCGTCGAGGCGGGGCATTGCCGGATCGGCCGGCGCGGCCAAAACCGCTGCCCGATCTGTCGGCGTCGCCGGGGCGGCTTTCCGATTGCCCGCGTCGAGGCCGGGCGTCCGCAGCAAGCCGTCAGGCGGCCCCGGCCTTTGCGCCCGATCCTTCGCGGGCGGGTCCGTCGCCGGACCCGGCCCCGGCCGCGACTTCAATTCCGGCCCCGGCCAGTGCCGCGCGCCGGGCATCCGGCGCAACCGGCGCGGCCGCGACGCCCGCCCCCGACCCGGCCGTGGCGCTGTCCGCGCCGGCTGCGGCCTGCGGCAGCGCCTGCCCGAACAGCACCATGCGCCGGGCGCCCGACAGGCCGCGCACGGTCCAGCTCAGCAGCCCGCCGCCGGGCGCGGCCATCGCGCCGCGCGGGGTCTCGTCCCGGCCCGCCCCCGACAGGGCGCTGCGCAAGCCGTCGAAACCCGCGCCTTCGCCCGCCGTGCGGCGCCACAGCTCCTGGTGGCCGCGCAGGGTCGAGGGCTGGCCGTCGCCCCACAGCCGCCCGTATGCGCGGTTGGCGCTGATCAGGCGGCCGTCGGCGTCAAAGACCGCCAGCGCGTCGCCGACCGCGTCCAGCACCTCGGCCCCCAGCGCCAGTTCGGCGCGAAAGCGCCGGGTCAGCGCCATTTCCGAGGTGATGTCCTCGAACAGGAAGGCGATGGCGCCGTCGGGATGCGGCCGGCCGGTGACGCGATAGGTCTGGCCGCCCGGCAGGCTCCAGGTTTCGACGTGGTGGCCGCTGGCCGCCGCCGCCTCGAGCGTGGCCATCATGTTGCGCCAGCTGCGGTAATCCTTGGGTTCCGGCGCCATGCGCGATTCGCGCAGCGCATCCAGGACGGCGTAAAGCGTGGGGCGCGCGGTCAAAAAGCCGGTGGCAAGGCCGGTCAGGTCGATCAGCGCCGGGTTGAACAGCTGCAGCCGCCGCTCGCGGTCAAAGATCGCCAGCCCGATGGGCAGGTCGGCGAATGTCTTGGTCAGCGTCTGGACGAACTCGCGCAGGCTGCGTTCGGCGCGCACCGCGTCGTCGGCGGGGACCGCGAAGATCATCCGGTGGCCGTCGGCGGCGCGCGCATGGCAGTCATACCAGCGCACCTGGTCGTCCAGCGTGATGCTGGCGCGGCGCGGCAGGGCTGCCCCGCCGGTGTCGATCAGCCGCGGCATCGGCCAGCGCACCTCGCCGTCGGCCTGGGTCTCGACCTCGTGCAGATAGGCGGCGTTGGCCCAGGTGACGGCGCCGCCCGCATCCTCGCGCCAGATCAGAACCGGGGCGTGGTCCATCGATTCGCGCAGGACGGCCAGCTCCTCCTCCATCGCGGCCAGCGACTGGGAATCGATGACGATGCCGGCGTTCTCGGCCGCCGGATCGGTGATCGTCAGGCGCAGGACGCCCGCGCCCAGATCCTCGGCCGCAAGGCACAGGCGCGCGGCGCCCAGGCCCGCCCCGCCGGGGCTTTCCGCGCGCCCCTCGGCCAGCGCGCGCCGAATCACCGCCTGCGGGTCGTCGAACCGCTGCGCGAGCCATGCCAGCAGCCGCTGCCAGTCGCTGTCGCCGGGCAGCGTCGCCAGCAGCGTGCGGGCAGGCCCGGTGGCGTCGATGATGCGCCCGTCGCGCAGCAGCAGGCACACGGGTTCGGCGCGAAAATCGGGGCTGGCGCGCCGGCCGGTCCAGCCGCGCCCGCGCAGGGCATCCAGCAGCGGATCGACAAGCCGCATGGCAAGCAGGGCCAGCATCACCGACAGCGTCCCCGCCGCCAGCGCCATCACCATCGTCACCGTCGCGGACATCCGATCCCCCGGTCCGCGGGCGACAGGCCGCGCGGCTTGCCCCGGCGGTAGCACGCCCGGATTTAAGAAAGGGTTAACCGGCGCGGCCCCCGCATTTCAACCGGGGATTGCGGGGTTGTGCCCCAGCGCCGCCCGGTCGTCGCCGGTGATCGCCTCGATCGGCCATGACACCGTCGCCAACGCGCCGCCGTCATTCTGGAACGCGACCGTCGCGCCCTGCCGTTCCAGCAGGGTGCGGGCGATGAACAGGCCGAGGCCCATCCCCTCATAGCTGCCGGGCGGCCCCTGTTCGCCGCGCCGGGTGGTCAGGAACGGCTCTCCCAGACGGCCCAGCAGATGCGCGGGATAGCCGGGGCCGTCGTCGCGGATGGTCACGGCGATGCCGGTGGCGGTGCGCTCTGCGGTCAGGGTGACGGTGGCGGCGGCGAAATCGACGGCGTTCTGGATCAGGTTGCGCAGTCCGTGGATCGTGGCGGCGTCCCGGCGCACCGACAGGGTGGCCAGATCGCCCGCCTTGATGACCACCAGCCTGCCCCGGTCGCGGTGGGGGCCCGCGGCCTCGTCCAGCAGGGCGGCCAGCGGGGCACGGCGCAGGTGCAGGTCGTCCTTGCCGGCCTGGCCCATGCTGCGCAGGATGTCGCGGCAGCGGTCGGCGGACCGGCGCAGCTGCGCCAGATCGTCGGCCAGACCCGGCCGGTCGGCGGCGATGTCGTCCAGCTCGTCGGCCAGTTCGGCGGCGATCAGCTTGATGGTGGCAAGCGGGGTGCCCATCTCGTGCGCGGCGGCCGCAACGACGCCGCCCAGGTGCTGCAGCCGCTGTTCGCGGGCCAGCGCCATCCCGGTAACGGCCAGCGCGTCCGAAGCCGCGCCCAGTTCCGACGCGACGCGGTGGGCGTAAAGCGCAAAGAACCCGCCCCCGATCGACAGCGCCAGCACATGCGCCAGCGTCAGCACCGTGCCGGTCGACAGGGGCGCGTCCGCGGCCATCCGCAGGGGCGCGTCGTTCAGCGTCATCAGCGCGATCATCCCGGCCGTGACCGCGCCCACGGCAAGGGTCAGCCGCGCCGGCAGGGCGGTCGCCGCGATGGTCAGCGGCGCCAGCACGAACAGCGCGAAGGGGTTGTTGATGCCGCCCACCAGCGCCAGCAGGATGCCCACCTGGCCGGCGTCAAGGCACAGCTGCGCGGCCGCCTGCACCGGGGTCACGCGCGTCGATCTGCGGCGCGTCAGCCACAGGTTCAGCCCGCCCGACAGCGCGATCATCGCCGCGACCGGCCCCAGCGGCAGGTCCACCCCCAGCGCCAGCCCGCCGGCGACGGCGGCCGCCTGGCCCGCCAGCGCGACCCAGCGCAGGGCCGTCAGCGTGCGCGCCCGGATGGGGTCGGGCATCGACCCGGCCCGGGCGGCGATCGGCGGGCGGTTGGCCAGCAGCATGTTTCGCGCCTTGCGTTACCTGACCCCCGCTTGATAGCGACCGGCAACACGGGCTTCAACGCGAGGGAATGACGATGGCCGACCGTAGGATCATGATCCTGGGCATCGCGGCGGCGGTGCTGCTGCTGCTGACGGGGTGGCTTTGGCTGCGCCCGGCGGGGGGGGACGAGTTCGCCCAGTGCCGGCGCGGCGCGATTGCGGGCGGCGCGGGCGGGCTGGGGGTGCCGTTCACCCTGACGTCCGAGACCGGCGAGCGGGTGACCGACGCGCAGGTCTTTGCCAAGCCATCGCTGCTTTACATGGGCTATACGTTCTGTCCCGACGTCTGCCCGCTGGACAATGCGCGCAATGCCGCCGCGGTCGATCTGCTGGACGGCAAAGGCGTGGACGTGACGCCGGTGTTCATGACCGTCGATCCGCGCCGCGATACGCCCGAACAGCTGGCGCAATTCACCGATGCGATGCACCCGCGCATGATCGGCCTGACCGGATCGGACGCGGAAATCGCCGACGTCGCCAAGGGCTGGCGGTTCTATTACAAACTGAACGACGAGACGGACAAGGAAAACTATCTGGTCGATCACATGACCACCACGTTCCTGGTTCTGCCGGGGCATGGCACCGTCGATTTCTTTGGCCGCGACGTGACGGCCCAGGACATGGCGGATCGCGTGGCCTGTTTCGTCGACCGGATGTGACCCCGCGCAATGGCGCGCGCGGCAATGGCGTTTGACGGGGTGCGGCGATTGGCCCTATGACCGCAGGGCAAGAACGGAGCTGTCATGTCCGACGATATCGCCAACCGGATCGGTCCGGACCCAAGCCTGCTGCTGGTCGATGATGACGAGGTGTTTGTCGCGCGCCTGGCCCGCGCGATGGAGCGCCGGGGGTTCCGCCCGCGCATCGCCACCAGCGTCGCGGCCGGGACAGGCGCTGTCCGGGCCGAGCCGCCGGCCTATGCCGTGATCGACCTGCGGCTTGAGGATGGCAGCGGGCTGGACGTCGTGGACGCATTGCGCGCGCAGCGCGCTGACGCGCGCATCGTGGTGCTGACCGGCTATGGCGCGATTGCGACCGCCGTCGCCGCCGTCAAGATGGGGGCGACCGATTACCTGTCGAAACCCGCCGATGCCGACGAGGTGACGAACGCGCTGCTGGCGGCGGGCGGGGCATTGCCGCCGCCGCCCGAAAACCCGATGTCGGCGGACCGGGTGCGCTGGGAACATATCCAGCGCGTTTACGAACAATGCGACCGCAATGTCAGCGAAACGGCGCGGCGGCTGCACATGCACCGCCGGACATTGCAGCGCATTCTTGCCAAGCGCGGTCCCCGGTAACGGCCCGGATTGCGCCAATCCGCATTTCCTGCGATTATTGATGCACAGCAAGTTTCCACAAAGGGAAAACGTTAATGGATGTCGATCTGAACGGAATGGATCTGGACCGGCTGCGCGCGCTGCGCAAGCAGGTGGATCAGGCCATTGCCTCGTTCGAAACGCGCCGCAAACGCGAGGCGATGGACGCGGTTGAAAAAGCCGCGCGCGAGCATGGGTTTGCCCTGGCCGACCTGACCGGGGCCGGCGGGGGACGCGGGCGCGGACGCGGCCGCAAGGCCGGCGCCCCCGACGAGGCGTCCGCGCCGCGCTATGCCCATCCCGACGATCCGTCGCAGACCTGGTCGGGCCGCGGCCGCCGCCCGCGCTGGGTGACGGAACAAGTCGCCGCAGGGCGCGATCTGTCGGAGTTCGCGGTATAAGAACGCGGCCGGGGCTGCGTCGCCAGGCCCGGCCGATCAGTCAAGGCCGATCAGTCGCGGTCGACCTGCACGATCAGGGCGGCAAAACGGTCCAGATACGCCGCGCGGGTTTCGGCGGGCGGGCGCAGGCGGATCGCCAGCCCGTCGGGCGGCAGGTCGTCGGTCACCGGAAACAGCCGGTCGGCCTCGGCCGGCGTGAACCCCGCGATCTGCACCGCCTCAAGCCGCGCCGACAGCCGGTCCGCCTGCTTGATCGCGCGCTTGACCGGCGCGGGCAGCGTGGCGGGCAGGCCAAAACGGCGGTGGATCGCCGCCGCCAGCCGGGCATCCATCTCTCGGTATTCCGACCCAAGGGCGGATTTCACCGGCGAGATCATGTCGCCGATCACGTATTCCGGCGCATCGTGCAACAGCGCGGCCAGGCGCCAGCGCGCCGCCGCGGCGGGATCGAGGGCGGCGAAGATTTCCTCGACCAGCAGGGAATGTTCGGCGACGCTATAGGCCCAGTCGCCGCGCGTCTGGCCGTTCCAGCGGGCGACAAAGGCCAGCCCGTGGGCGATGTCCCCGATCTCGATGTCCATCGGCGTGGGATCCAGCAGGTCCAGCCGCCGCCCCGACAGCATCCGCTGCCACGCCCGTCTGGTCCGCCCGGCCATCCGTCCCCCGCCCAATGAAAAGCCGCGGCCTGTTCCGGCCGCGGCGCGTTCAGTCCTGCGGCCGGGTCACGACAGCGGCTGGTCGGCGGGCCGTTCGGCCTGCGCGCGGCGCGCGGCCTCGGTCCGGTACAGCGCCACGAAATCGACCGGGTCCATGTTGAAGGGCGGAAAGCCCCCGTCGCGGGTCACGTCCGACAGGATGCGGCGCACGAACGGGAACAGCATCCGCGGGCATTCGATCATCAGGAACGGGTGCATCTGGTCGTTCGGCACGCCCTCGATGTGGAAGACGCCGGCATAGTCCAGCTCGCACAGGAACAGCTTGGCCTTGTCGGCGGTGTTGGTCGAGGCGACCTTGTATTTGCAGATCACCTCATACTGGTGGTCGGCGCTGCGCTTGCGGGCGTCCAGGCTGACCTGGATGCTGATCTCGGGCTGGACCTCGCCGCCGGTCAGGCCCTTTTGCGCCACCACGTTTTCGAACGACAGGTCGCGGACATACTGGGCCAGGATGTTCATGCGGACCGTCTGGTCCTTCGGCTGCTGCGGGGGCGCGGGCTGCGCCGCGCCGTTGGCCGGGGTGTCGTCGGTCATGGTGTTTCCCTGGATAAAGCGTCAGCCGCCGTGATAGCAAAGCGGGCAGGGCGGCTCAATGCCGCGTCCAGCCCGACGGGGGGCGCGGGGGATCGCGGGGCGGCGCCTCATGATCCGGTGGCACGACGCTGAAATCGGCGTCGATGACCGTGCCGTGCCCCGGGCCGCCGTTGCCGGGCCACGGCTCGCCCGCAGGGCCGCGCGGCGGCACCCCCGGTCCCGGACGCATGCCGAAACCCGCCCGCGCGGTCATCCGCGCGCCCAGGCGGTGGATGACCGCGCGCCGGACCGGCGGCACCAGCAGGGCCAGCCCCAGCGCGTCGCTGAAAAAGCCGGGCATCAGCAGCAGCGCGCCCGCCAGCATGATCAGCGCCCCATGCGCCAGGGGCGCGGTCGGGTCGCGAAGGTCGCGCAGCGCCGCCTGCATGTCGGCCATCGTCGCCGCCCCCTGCCGGCGCATCAGCGCCGATCCGGCCACGGCGGACAGGATGACAAGGCCGATCGTGGGCCAGAACCCGATCAGCGCCCCGGCCTGCAGGAACAGCGCGATCTCGACGACCGGCAAGACGACGAACGGTATCAGCAGCCACATCGGCAGCCCCCTTTAGGTCAAGACGCCGGCATCCGGCGGGCGGCGAACTGGACTTGCCCGCCTGTGGTCCCTACATAAACAGGCAATCCCGCAAGACCAACCAGAGGCGCCGGTCCATGTCCAACCCGCTGTTGCAGATCGTCGTTCTGGCGGCCATCGCCGTTTTCCTGATCCTGCGGCTGCGCAACGTGCTGGGCACCCGCGAAGGGTTCGAGCCGCCGCGCCAGGTCTCGCCCCCCGCGGACCGGGGCGGCCTGACGGTGGTGCCCGACGACGACCCCGCCAGCGACGTGCTGGACCATGCGCCCGCAGGCTCGCCCGCCGCGGCCGCCCTGACCGCCATGCAGCGGGCCGAGCCGGATTTCGCCGTCGGGCCGTTCCTTTCCGGCGCGCGCCAGGCCTATGAGATGATCCTGACCGCGTTCGAGCGGGGCGACCTGTCCGAGGTGCGCGCGTTTCTTGCCCCCCCCGTCGCCGAGGCGCTGGACGGCGTCATCGCCCAGCGTCGCCAGCAGGGCATCACGTCCGAGGTGACCTATCTGGGCACCCGCGAGACGGCGCTGGAGGGCGCGGAATACGACCCTGCGACCGGCGTCGGCGAGGTGTCGGTGCGTTTCGTGGGCGAGCTGATCTCGGCCCACCGCGACGCCTCGGGGGCGGTTGTTGACGGCGACCCCAAGGCGGCGCGCAAGCAGCGCGACGTCTGGACCTTTGCGCGGCGCATGGGTCAGGACGACCCGAACTGGCAACTGGTCGCCACGGCCTGACGATGGCGGGCCGCGACGGCGCGGGACCGCCCGGCAAGGATGGTCCCCGCGCGCCCCCTGCGCGCCGCCGCAAGGGCGGCCGGCTGAGCGACGAGGACCGCGACCTGTGGTCCCGCGTGACCCGCAAGATCGCGCCGATGACCCTGTCCGAGCGGGCGCAGTTCGCCCCGCTTGGCGATCCCCCGTTCGCCCCCCTTGGCGATCCCCCCGCAGCGGCCCGGCCGCCCGCCGCTGCGGCCGGTCCGACGGTCGCGGCCCCGCGCGCGGTCGCGCTGCCCCCCGGTTTCCGTCTGGGTGGGGGCGGCCCGGCGCCCATGCCGCCGGTGCGCCACGATCCCGCGCCGGGACCGGCCGAACGGCTGGCCGCCCATCCGCTGCGGATGGATCACAAGACCCACAAGCAGCTGACGCGCGGCAAGCTGCGCCCCGAATCGCGGCTGGACCTGCACGGCATGACGCTGGCCGCCGCCAAGGCCGAACTGACCGGATACCTGCTGTCGGCGCATGCCGCCGGGCGGCGGCTGGTGCTGGTCATCACCGGCAAGGGCAAGGGCGATCACGGCCCGCTGCCGACCCGGTCGGGCGCGCTGCGCCACGAGGTGCCGCATTGGCTGCACATGGCGCCGCTGGCCGGGGTGGTGCTGCAGGTCGTCCCGGCGCATCTGCGCCACGGCGGCGGCGGGGCCTATTACGTCTATCTGCGCCGCCGGGTCTGACCGCGGCCGCGCCAAGGCGTTAACTTTCCATCAACTTTCCGGTTCGTCCGCGGATCGTTCGACGCTATGTCATGGTGGACGCGGCGGCCATCGGGCGCGCCGCCCAGCCAAAGGGGTTCGTCATGCTGGTCGTGGCAAGCATGGTCGCGGTTCTGATGATGGGGCTTGCGCTGGACTTCACGTCCACGGGCGCGGACGACGAGGACAGCGACGACACGCCCGCCCCGCTGCCCGGCGACGGGGACGGCGATCCGACCGACCCCGACCCCGAACCCGAACCCGAACCCGAGCCGGGCCGCCTTGTCTGGGGAACGGCGGACGACGAATGGCTGACCGGCAGCGACGGCGGCGACCGGATCATGTCGCGGGACGGCCATGACGACGTGCGCGCGGGTCTGGGCGACGATCTGGTGCGCGGCGGCGCCGGCGACGACGTCATCTATGGCGACGACGCCTTCGGGCAGGGCGGCGACGACACGCTGTCGGGCGGCGACGGCGACGACAGCGTCGTGGGCGACGGCGGCAACGACAGCCTGACCGGCGACGGCGGCAATGATTCGCTGTTCGGGGGCGAGGGCGACGACCGGGCCGACGGCGGCGCGGGGCACGACTGGCTGACCGGCAGCGGCGGCAACGACACGCTGCGCGGCGGGGCGGGTTCCGACGACCTGACCGGCAACGAGGGCGACGACTGGCTGATCGGGGACGACGACGGCGCGACGCCCGACTGGCTGCACGGCGACGCGGGCGACGACCGCCTGTCGGTGGGCGCGGCCGACTGGGCCGAGGGCGGCGCGGGGGCCGACCGCTTCGACCTGCCCGGCGCCTTGCCCGCGACGCACGGGGCCGGACACGGGCCGGCGACGCTGGCCGACTTCGACGCGCAGCACGACCGCATCACCCTTACCCTGCCGGCCGACGCGCCGCATCCGCGCATCGAGATCGACGCGCAGCCCGACGGCACGGCGATGCTGCGCGTGAACGGGCAGGCCATCGCCCATGTCCTGACGCCGCAGGGGCTGGCCGCCGCCGACATCGCCATCGCCCGCATCTGAGGGCCGCCGCAACCACCGCCTGACCGCCGGCCCGGCCTGCCGCCGTTGCCCTTTGCCGTGGGGCCTTGCCGCCGCCCGGCCCCGCATGCGGGGTTTCCTTTGGGGCGGCGTTGCTGTATGCGCCACCGATCCGCCGGTCCGAATCCCTCTGGCGGGCACACTCCAAGGGCCTGTGCTGGACGACATCCCGGCCTGCGCCATAACCTTCCGATACAGGAGACCCCGATGTCGATCACCGTCGAAGACAAGGCCCGCGTCATGGGCGAATACGCCACCAAAGCCGGCGACACCGGTTCGCCCGAGGTTCAGGTGGCGGTCCTCAGCTCGCGCATCGCGACGCTGACCGAGCATTTCAAGACCCACAAGAAGGACAACCACTCGCGTCGTGGCCTTCTGATGATGGTCGCCCAGCGCCGCAAGCTGCTGGACTATCTCAAGCGCAAGGACGAGGCGCGCTATACCGACCTGATCGCCCGCCTGGGCCTGCGCCGCTGATGCCCGACGCGCCCCTTTGCGGGGCGCGTTTCGTTTTGACTGACGCGCGGCAATGGGGCCGCGCATGATGGGCGGGGGGCAGGGGCCCCTGCGCTGCAAAGGAAAAGTGATGTTTGAAGCTGCTGTTCAGAAGTCGATCCAGTGGGGGCAAGAGACCCTGACGCTGGAAACGGGCAAGGTGGCCCGTCAGGCCGACGGTTCGGTGATCGCCACGCTGGGCGAAACCTCGGTCATGGCGAACGTGACGTTCGCCAAGGAACCCAAGCCCGGTCAGGATTTCTTTCCGCTGACCGTCCACTATCAGGAAAAATTCTATGCCGCCGGCAAGATTCCGGGCGGCTTCTTCAAGCGCGAAGGCCGTCCGTCCGAGAAGGAAACGCTGACCTCGCGCCTGATCGACCGCCCCGTGCGGCCGCTGTTCGCGCCCGGCTTCAAGCACGAAGTGCTGGTGATGTGCACGGTGCTGTCGCACGATCTGGTCAACGACCCCGACATCGTGGCGATGATCGCCGCCTCGGCCGCGCTGACGATTTCGGGCGTCCCCTTCATGGGCCCGATCGCCGCCGCCCGCGTCGGGTTCGCCAATGGCGCCTATGTGCTGAACCCCGAGGTTCAGGACATGGACCACCTGCGGTCCAACCCCGAGCAGCGGCTGGACCTGGTGGTCGCCGGCACCCGCGACGCCGTGATGATGGTCGAATCCGAGGCCTATGAGCTGTCGGAAGACGAGATGCTGGGCGCGGTCAAGTTCGGCCACGAACAGATGCAGCCGGTCATCGACCTGATCGTCGAACTGGCCGAGGCCGCCGCGAAAGAGCCGTTCGACTTCCAGTCGCCCGACTATTCGGACCTGTATGCCCGCGTGAAATCGCTGGGCGAGGCCGACATGCGCGCCGCCTATGCGATCCGCGACAAGGGCGAGCGCCGCGACCTGATCGACGTGGCCAAGGCCAAGGTCAAGGCGGGCCTGTCCGACGAGGATCTGGCGAACCCGAACCTGGGCTCGGCCATGAAAAAGCTGGAATCGGGCATCCTGCGCGGCGACATCATCAACGGCGGCGCCCGCATCGACGGCCGCGACACCCGCACGGTGCGCGCCATCGACAGCGAGGTGGGCATCCTGCCGCGCACCCACGGCAGCGCGCTGTTCACCCGCGGCGAGACGCAGGCGCTGGCCGTGACCACGCTGGGCACCGGCGACGACGAGCAGATGATCGACGCGCTGCACGGCACGTCGCGGTCGAACTTCATGCTGCACTACAACTTCCCGCCCTATTCGGTGGGCGAGGTCGGCCGCGTGGGTTCGCCCGGCCGGCGCGAGATCGGCCACGGCAAGCTGGCGTGGCGCGCGCTGCAGGCGGTCCTGCCGGCACCCGCGGATTTCCCCTATACCATCCGCGTCGTGTCCGAGATCACCGAATCCAACGGCTCGTCGTCGATGGCGTCGGTCTGCGGCGGTTCGCTGTCGATGATGGACGCGGGCGTCCCGCTGAAGGCGCCGGTCGCCGGCGTCGCGATGGGCCTGATCCTTGAGGACGACGGCAAATATGCCGTGCTGACCGACATCCTGGGCGACGAGGACCACCTCGGCGACATGGACTTCAAAGTGGCCGGGACCGAACGCGGCATCACCAGCCTGCAGATGGACATCAAGGTCCAGGGCATCACGCCCGCGATCATGGAACAGGCGCTGGCGCAGGCGAAAGACGGCCGGATGCAGATCCTGGCCGAGATGGCCAAGGCGCTGAAGGAAGGCCGCCGCGAATTTTCCGCCCACGCCCCGCGCATCGAGACGATGACGATCCCCACCGACAAGATCCGCGAAGTGATCGGGTCGGGCGGCAAGGTCATCCGCGAGATCGTCGAGGTTTCGGGCGCCAAGGTCGACATCAACGACGACGGCACCATCAAGATCGCCTCGGCCAACGCCGATTCGATCAAGAAGGCGCACGAGATGATCTGGTCGATCGTGGCCGAGCCGGAAGAGGGCAAGGTCTATACCGGCAAGGTCGTCAAGCTGGTCGATTTCGGCGCGTTCGTGAACTTTTTCGGCAAGCGCGACGGGCTGGTCCACGTCAGCCAGATCGCCAACAAGCGCCTGCAGCATCCCAACGAGATCCTGAAGGAAGGCCAGGAGGTCAAGGTCAAGCTGCTGGGCTTTGACGACCGCGGCAAGGTCCGCCTGGGCATGAAGATGGTCGATCAGGAGACCGGCGAGGAAATCACCGAGAAGAAAGAGGACGCCTCGGCCGAGTAATCGGCGCGGCTGTCCCCGCATCGCCCCGGCCGCCCCCGCGCGGCCGGGGCTTTTTCATGGCCGCGTTCAGGGCGGGGCGATTGCGGCGGCCGGCTTAGCCCCGGCGCGGGAATCGCCCCCGTTTCCAGTGGCGATAGCGGGCGGCCATCTGGCTTAATCTGTGGCGCTGCCCGGTGACCGGGGGGCGGCGGTCGGGCCGGGCCTCGGCCTCGAGCGCGACGGCAAAGCTGGCGTCGTGCCCCGCCAGCAGATCCCGCGCCCGCGCCGCGCAGGCCATCGCCCGGCCGCGCGCGTCGGGGGCAAGGCAGCGGGCCAGCGCCGCGTCCAGATCGTCGTCGGTGGCGCTGTCCAGCGCCAGAACCTCGGGCCAGCGCAACAGTTCGGCCTGCCGCGTGACCTTGTCGCCGCCCGCGATGGCATCGACGGCCAGCGCGGGGACGCCGTTCTTCAACGCCAGCACGGTGCCGTGCAGGCGATTGGTCACCACCGCGTCCAGCCGCGCGCAGATCGATTCGAACTCGGCCTCGGTGCCGATGCCGTTGCGGTTGGCCTGCCGCGGGACGGTCGTGTCCATCTCGACCACCGCCACGCCGGCGCGCAGCAGCAGGGCGCGCAGCCGGACCTCGGCCTGCTTGTGCAACTGCCGGTCGCCGTATTCCCGCTGCGAGCGCACGAGGCACAGCCCCACCACCGGAATCCGCGGCACGGACCGCAGAAAGCTGAGGTCGGGCCGCACGATCCGGTCGCTGTCGCGTTCCAGCAGCGCGTCGAACGGATTGCACTCGTCCAGGGGCGCGACCATCGTCAGGTTGATCCCGATGTGGACGCAGTGGCGAAAGCGGTCAAAGATCACCGGATGCCTGACCGGATAGTTCGGGGCATAGGGGCCGCAGACGACGATCAGATGGGTGAACCCGGCCGGGTCCAGCGTGGCCGCATCCACCCAGCCGGGATCCAGCCCGACCAGATCCTGCGTATAGGGTGACACGACATGCTCGACCCGCTTGTCGCGCAGACGGTCCAGAACGTGGCCCAGCACCTCGAGGTCGCCCACGGTCGAGAAATGCCCGGTGACAAGGGCCTTGCGCGCCGGCGGATCAGAAGGGGTCATCGCACCTCGCAGGGGCTGGGGCGCGCGCGCCGCCGGGCGGCGGGCCCGGCGGCGCGGCGGCGGTCAGGTCAGGGCCGGGCGGGCTGCGCGACATAGCGCAGATAGGGCAGCTTGCGGTCGACCTTGCCGAACTTGGCCTCGGCCTGTTCGTCGGTCAGCGACATGGCGGCGATCACGTCCTGACCCGGCACCCAGTTCGCGGGGGTCGCGATCGGCACGCCGTCAGTCGCCTGCACCGCGTCCAGCGCGCGCAGGATCTCGGCAAAGTTGCGGCCGACCGACATCGGATAGGTCATCGTCAGCCGCACCTTCTTGTCGGGGCCGATGATATAGACCGTGCGCACGGTGGCCGTGTCGGCGGGCGTGCGCCCGTCGGGCAGATAGGCATCGGCCGGCAGCATGTCATAGGCCTTGGCGACGGTCAGCGAGGTGTCGTCCACGATGGCGAAATTGGCCGGGACGCCGGCGACCGCCTCGATGTCGCGCTTCCACTTGCGGTGATCGTCGGCGGAATCGACGGACACGCCCAGCACCTTGGTCCTGCGGGCCTCGAACTCGGGGATCAGCTGGGCGACGACGCCGAATTCGGTCGTGCAGACGGGGGTGAAGCTGCGGGGATGGCTGAAGATGATCGCATAGCTGTCGCCGATCCAGTCGTGAAAGCTGATCGGCCCATCCGAGGTGTCCGCGGTGAAATCCGGGGCGATGTCATTGATCCGCAAGCCCATGATGCCGTCCTTTGCTGGGTGATGACCTAGGGGGAACATACGCCGCCTGCGCCCGATTGCCAGCCCGAGGTATGGGCGCGGCCGCCCGCGGCGGTGTGCATCGGGCAGACTGCCCGCCGAACCGGGCAGAACGTCGGCCGCACCCGCCTTGCGGCCGGTCGGGCCGGGTGCGACCTTGCGGCCCGACGCCTATGCAGGGGGAAAGCAGCGATGTCCGATCTGGCCGACAAGCGGAAATTCTATATCGACGGCGCGTGGGTGGACCCCGCCAGCCCCCGCGACCTTGAGGTCATCGACCCCACGACCGAGGAAGCGGTCGCCGTCATCTCGGTCGGCGGGCAGGCCGACACCGACCGCGCGGTCGCGGCCGCCAAGGCGGCGTTCCCCGGCTGGTCGCAGACCCCCCCGGCCGAGCGGCTGGCGCATGTCGAGCGCATCCTCGCCATCTATCAGCGCCGCAACGACGACATCGGCGATGCCATGACCGCCGAGATGGGCGCGCCCACCGACATGTCGCGCGAGGATCAGGCCGGATCGGGGTCGTTTCACATCGAGACGTTCATCAACGAGTTCCGGGACTTCCAGTTCATCCGCCCGCTGGGCGATCACGCCCCCACCAGCATGGTCGCGTGGGAGCCGATCGGCGTCGTCGGGCTGATCACGCCGTGGAACTGGCCGATGAACCAGGTCACGCTGAAGGTGATCCCCGCGATCCTGGCGGGCAACACCGTGGTGCTGAAGCCGTCCGAAATTGCGCCCCTGTCGTCGATGGTCTTCGCCGAGGTGCTGGACGAGGCGGGCCTGCCCCCCGGCGTCTTCAACCTGGTGAACGGCGACGGCGCGGGCGTCGGCACGCAGCTGTCAACCCACCCCGACGTGGACATGATCAGCTTTACCGGATCGACCCGCGCCGGCATCGCCATCACCAAGGCCGCCGCCGACACGGTGAAAAAGGTCGCGCTGGAACTGGGCGGCAAGGGGGCGAACATCGTCTTTGCCGACGCCGACGACAAGGCGGTGACCCGCGGCACGCGGCACGTGTTCTATAACTCGGGCCAGTCCTGCAACGCGCCGACCCGGATGCTGGTCGAGCGCCCGGCCTATGAGGCGGCGATCGAGACCGCGAAGGCCGTGGCCGAGGCCACCGCCGTCGGCAGCGCCCGCGACCCGGGCCAGCACATCGGCCCGGTGGTCAGCAAGCAGCAGTGGGACAAGATCCAGTCCCTGATCCAGACCGGCATCGACGAGGGCGCGCGGCTGGTCGCCGGCGGCCCCGGCCTGCCCGAGGGCGTCAACCGCGGCTATTTCGTCCGCCCGACCGTCTTTGCCGACGTGACCAGCGACATGACCATCGCCCGGCAGGAAATCTTTGGCCCGGTGCTGGCGATCATGCCGTTCGACTCCGAGGACGAGGCGCTGCGGATCGCCAACGACACGATCTATGGGCTGACGAACTATGTCCAGACCGCCGACGGCGCGCGCCGCAACCGGCTGGCCCGGCAGCTGAAATCCGGCATGGTCGAGATGAACGGCACCAGCCGCGGCCGCGGATCGGCCTTCGGCGGCGTCAAGGCCTCGGGCCGCGCCCGCGAAGGCGGCGTCTGGGGGATCGAGGAGTTCATGGACAGCAAGCAGATCTCGGGCTGGGACGGCGAGGCCGAGTGATCCTGACGTTGGCGAGAAGGAAAGGGCGCGGTGACGCGCCCTTTTTCGTGCCGCTGTCCTTCCGCCGAATGCCTGAGTCTCTCAGGCGCTCACGCCTTTTTCTTCAATCAGCCGGGCAATCCCCTTGTTCACATCAAATGTTTGCCCCGTCCGCTCGCTACTTTGTTTCATAAGGTCGCGAGCTTCAGCGAGCAGGTTCTTTCTCAATAGAATGTTGAGAAGCAGCTCATAAGCAAACCGGGTCGGCTCGAGTGCAAAGCTGCGCTCCAGTAATCTCCGGGCCTCTTCCGGATCCTGCTTCAGCAGCAGTTTGCCGCGCCCAAAGGTCCATAAGGCGCAATCTTCGGTTGGAAGGTCCAAGGGGATGATCTCGTCGTCTTCGATCAGGCGCAGAAGGAAAGGAGTCAGCTGGCCTGCCCTCTGGATAGCCTTAAGGACGATATGCCCAGTGTGTTCCAGCTTTACCAGCCGGGCGTTCGGGTAGGCACGCAGGACCATTTCATCGATCATCATGCAATCAAATCGGAGATGCATGTCATAAATGGCCACCGGCGGCTTCAGGGAGCGGGACGCATCCCAGAGCTCTTCGTGCGCGATGCGGAAATCTGGGAAATTGGGATGTTCGAGAGGAGGCCATGCCGGCAGCATGGGAGCTGCAGCAATTATCCTCGCGTCTAGGCATCCCCCGTAGTAAAGCGCGGCATAGCCGCCCAAGCTTGACCCATAAGTGACCACGTCACGGTCGATGCACTGATCGGCAACTGCTTCAAAGAACGCCGCCTGAGAAAGGCCTTGATACTGAGTCCCGCGCTCTTGCGCGACGTAGATAGTATCATAGCCTTTCTTCAGCAGAAAACTTGTTCCAAAGCCGGCTGGCGTTTTTCCCGAAGGCAGCAGGCCGAATGTAATGACAAGCTTCTTGCTCGGCGTTTCGCCCGCCCGATGCAGCGTGATCAGATAATCGTCATGGCTTGCCAGCGTTTCCGTCTGCATCGAGACCCCGTGGATATTTTCCTTTGCAACGGTGATCGCCTTAACAACCACGGGTTGCTCTCACAAGGCCGCACTTACGCCTCCGCCTCGGCCTTCAACGCAGCCGCCTCCTCGTCCCACAGCACCTCGCCGTATTCCGCGCGCAGCTGCGCCTTGACCACCTTGCCGGTCGGGCCCAGCGGCAGGCTTTCGACGAAGACCGCGCGGTCGGGCACCTGCCAGCGCGGCACCTTGCCGTCATAGTGGGCCAGCAGCTCGGCCTCGGTCAGGTCGCTTTGCAGGCGTTTCTGCACGCAGATGACCGGGCGTTCATCCCATTTCGGGTGCCGCGCGGCGATGGCGGCGGCGTTGGCGACCTTGGGGTGCGAGATGGCGATGTTTTCCAGATCGACGGTGGAGATCCATTCGCCGCCGGACTTGATGATGTCCTTGGATCGGTCGCGGATGACCATGAACCCGTCGGGGTCCAGCGTGGCGATGTCGCCGGTGTCGAACCAGCCGTCCCATGTCAGCGCGGGCTTTTCCTCGCCGAAATAGCTGTCGACGATCCAGTGGCCGCGGATCTGCAGCTCGCCCTGCGTCTCGCCGTCGGCGGGCAGGACGGTCCCCTCGGCGTCCACGATGCGCAGCTCGACCCCGAACAGCGGCCGGCCCTGTCCGTTGCGGATCCGGTCCAGTTCGGCGGCGGGCAGGCCGCGGTGCTTGGCCAAAGGCGCGTTGACGGTGCCCAGGGGGCTGGTCTCGGTCATGCCCCAGGCGTGGATCAGCTCGACCCCATAGCGGTCGCGGAAGGCGGCGCGCATCGACGGCGGCAGGGCCGATCCGCCGACGATGGTGCGTTTCATCGTGGCGGCGGTGGCGACGCCCGCGTCCAGCGCCGCCAGCAGGCCCATCCAGATCGTCGGCACCCCGGCGGCGATGGTCACGCGCTCGGCGTCGATCAGCCGCGCCAGGCTTTCGCCGTCCAGCCGCGGGCCGGGCAGCACCAGCCGCGCCCCGGCGGCGGCGGCCATATAGGGCGCGCCCCACGCGTTGACGTGGAACATCGGCACGACCGGCATCAGCGAATCGCCCGCGCCGACCGCGAACCCGTCGGGCTGGTTGGCGGCCAGCGCGTGCAGCATGGTCGAGCGGTGGGAATACAGCACCCCCTTGGGGTTGCCCGTGGTCCCCGAGGTATAGCACAGCGACGAGGGCGCGTTCTCGTCCACCGCGGGCCAGGGAAAGCCGGGGTCGCCCTCGGCCAGCAGCTCGTCGTGGAACAACAGGCCGGGCAGCGCCGCCGCCGCCTGGTCGTCGCGCGGCCCCATCAGCACGATGCCCCGGACCGACGCCAGCCGGTCGCGCACCGCCGCAATCAGCGGCACGAAGGTCTGTTCGATGAACAGCATCCGGTCGGACGCGTGGTTGACGATGAAGACCAGCTGATCCGGCGACAGGCGCGGGTTGATGGTGTGGCACACCATGCCTGCGCCGGGCACGCCGAAATACAGTTCCAGATGGCGGCGGTTGTTCCAGGCGATGGTGCCGATGCGGTCGCCGGGTTCCAGCCCACGCCGCACCAGCGCCGAGGCGATGCGCCGCGCGTTCTGCGCGACCGATCCCCACGTCACCCTTTCGAACCCGCCCTGCGTCAGGGCCGACACGATTTCGGTGCCGCCGTGATAGCGGGCGGCGTGGTCGATCAGCGAGGCGATCGACAGCGGTTGGGTCATCATTCGGCCAAGCAGCATGACAGTCCTCCGTTTGCGCGATGTTTGCGTCGCGGGGGCGGTTCAGGCAAGCGGCGCGGCTGCGGCAGGGCGGCGCACCCGGTCAGCCCCATTCAACCGCGGACAGGAAGATATAGCCCGCGCCATAGATGGTCTTGATCAGGCGCGGGTTGCGCGGGTCTTCGCCCAGCTTGGTCCGCAGGCGCGAGATGCGCACGTCCATCGCCCGGTCAAAGCTGTCGCCTGCCGCGCCGCCCAGCGTTTCCAGCATCTGCGCGCGGCTGATCAGGCGGCGCGGGGCGTCCAGGAACATGCGCAGCATCTCGGCCTCGGCATGGCTCAGGGGCGTGTCGGCGCCGTCGGGGCCGGTCAGGGCATAGCGGTCGAAATCGGCGGTCCACCCGGCAAAGCGGGCGCGCTGGCCGGGGCGCGCCACCTCGCGCGCGGGGCGGCGCAGGCGGGCGCGGATGCGGGCCACGACCTCGGCCGGATCGAAGGGCTTGGTGACATAGTCGTCGGCCCCCAGTTCCAGCCCCGTCACCCGATCCTGCACCTGCGCCCGCCCCGAGATGATGATGATCGCCGCGCCCGATTCGGTCGCCAGCCGATGCACCAGCGCCAGCCCGTCGCGGTCGGGCAGGCCCAGGTCGATCAGGCAGGCGTCGGGGGTCATGCGGCGCAGGCCCGCCTCGAACTCGGTCGCGCGGGCAAAGGCCGCGGTGCGGAAGCCCGCCTCCTCCAGCGCGGAGGCCAGCAGGCGGCGGATGTCGGGCTCGTCGTCCAGGATGGCGATCAGCGGCGCGTCGGTCATCGTCGGGCCTTTATCGGATCGGGACCGGGCCGACGGGGCGCCGAGGGGTCGGCGCCGGCACGGGCAGGTTCGGACAGGGCAGGTTTGGCCGCGGCAGATTCGGAAGGACCACGCGCGGCTGGCGCAGGGTCGGCTGCGGCACGTTCAGCATGGGCAGCGTCGGCATGGGCAGGTTCGACAGGGGCAGCTTCGGCAGGGGCAGCTTCGGCAGGGGCAGGGGTGGGACGGGCGACAGCGGCAAAGGCGGCACGGGCGCGCGCGGTCTGCGCGGCGATCAGCGTCGCCAGTTCGGCCGCGGCAAAGGGCTTGGTCAGGACCGGCGCGGACAGCCCGTCGCGGCCAAGGTGGCCGGGGGGCAGGGCGGTCATCAGGATCAGCGGCGGCGGCCCCGCACCCAGCGCCGCGCCGGACCCGTCGCCCAGTTGCAGGTCCGACAGGATCAGCGTCAGGCCGGGCAGGTCGGCCAGTCCCTGCGCCTCGGCCAGCGACCCGGCCTCGATCACGGCATGGCCCATGCCGGTCAGCATGGCGCGGACCTGCGCGCGGATGTCGTCGTCATCCTCGACCAGCAGCACCATCTGCGGCACCGCGCGGCGCAGCGGCAGGCGCAGCCGCACCCGCGCCCCGCCCTGGGCCGCGTTTTCCACCCGCAGCGTGCCGCCGGCCAGCTTGGTTTGGTCATAGGCCATCGGCAGGCCCAGCCCCGACCCCCGGCCGCCCTTGGTGGTGAAGAACGGCTCGACCGCGCGCGACAGCGATTCGGGCGAAAAGCCGGGGCCGCTGTCGGTCACGGTCAGTTCCAGCCAGTCGCTGACCGGGCGCGCGTCCAGCACGATCCGCCCGGCCTGCATCCCCGCGCCCGAAATGGCGTCGCGCGCGTTCAGGATCAGGTTCAGCAGCGAATCCTGCAACGCGCCGGGTTCCAGCAGCACCCGGCCCAGACCGGGGTCGCATTCGACCGCCAGCACCAGCCCGCGGCCCAGGATCGGGCTGGCCATCGCGGCCAGGTCGGACAGCAGCGCGGGCAGGTCCACGGGTTCCAGCGCCAGATCGCGCGGCGCGGTGATCTTGGCGATCCGCGCCAGCAGCGCCGCGCCGCGGCGGGCGGCGGCCAGCGTGCCCGCCACGTCGTCGGCGGCGCCCGGCGGCAGCCCGGCCTTGGCCAGCCGCCCCTGCAGGCCAAGGATGATGGTCAGCAGGTTGCCAAAGTCATGCGCCAGCCCCGAGGTCATCTGCGCCGCCGCCGCGCGGCGCGCGCCGTGGGTCAGCGCCTCGCGCGCCTGCACCTCGGCGGTGACGTCGGTGGACAGGACATAGACGCCCGCGGCCGCGCCATCCGGGGTCAGCGCGATGCGGATGCGCCGCCCCGACGGCGGGTGCGTCACCTCGAACACCTGCGGCTGCCCGCCGACGGCGGCGTCCAGATGCGGGCGCAGCCGGGCGAAGGTTTCGGCGCCCAGCACGCCGGCCACGGTCTGCCCCACGATGGCCGAGGCCGCGCCGGGGAACACCTTGTCCAGCTGCCGGTTGGAAAACGTATAGCGGTAATCCGTATCCACATGCGCGATATGGGCGGGCACCATCTCGGTCACGTGGCGGGTGCGGGCCTCGGATTCGGTCAGGACACGCTTTGCTTCCTGCAGGGCCGCGTTGGTGGCGGCCAGCTGGCGGTTCGCGGCCGACAGCCGTTCGGCGTGGGCCAGCACCTGTTCCGACAGCTCCTCGGACCGGGCGCGCAGCAGCAGTTCCTGCTGCCGGATGGCGGTGATGTCGGTATAGACGGCGATCCACCCGCCCTGCCCCAGGGGCGAGCCCTCGACCGACACGATGCTGCCGTCGGGGCGGGTGCGTTCCAGATAATGGGGCTGGAAGGTGCGGGCCTGCTCGACGCGGGCGCGCACCGCGCCCTCGGCGTCGTCCTGCGGCCCGTATTCGCCGCGCAGCACCAGATAGCGGATCGTATCCTCAAAACTGGCGCCGGGCCGGGTCAGCGCGTCGGGCAGGTCGAACATCGACTGATAGGGGCGGTTCGACACCGCCAGCCGCAGGTCGGCGTCAAAGATCGAGATCGCCTGCTGGATCAGGTTCAACCCCGACTGGGTCAGTTCGGCGCGGCTGTCGGGCGGCATCATCCCCAAGGGCTAGCACCGCCCGCGCCACGGCGAAAGCCGGTAACAATTCGTAGGAATCGGGTAAAACTGCCGCAAGGTTTGGCCGCGATGGCTGATGCGTCCGGGGGCAGGGAGGTGTTCCCGGACAGCGGTGCCCGCGCACCGGGGAGGAACACGATGACGGCTTTGGCTGAACCGCAGGGCGACCTGCGGTCCATTCCCGCGCTGCTGGCGCGCAACGCCGCCCGCATGGGCGGCCGACCGGCGTATCGCGAAAAGGAGTTCGGCATCTGGCAAAGCTGGACCTGGGCCCAGACGCTGGAGGAAACCCGCGCGCTGGCGACCGGCTTTCTGGCGCTGGGGCTGAACCGCGGCGACCATGTTGCGATCATCGGGCGCAACCGCCCTGCGCATTACTGCGCGATGGTGGCCGCGCAGATGTGCGGCGCGGTGCCGGTGCCGCTGTATCAGGACGCCGCCGCGCCCGAGATGTCCTATGTGCTGACCCACTCCGGCGCCCGCTTTGTCGTCTGCGGCGACCAGGAACAGGTCGACAAGGTCATCGAGGCCGAGGAGGACGACCGGACCGTCCAGCAGATCATCTATACCGACAAGCGCGGAATGCGGAAATACGACCATTCCCGCATGAACTGGCTGTCCGACGTGCAGGCCGAGGGGCGCGCCGCCCGCCAGCGGTTCGAGGCGGAACTGGACGCCCGCATCGCCGAGCTGAGCTACGACAGCACCTGCGTCATGCTGTATACCTCGGGGACCACCGGCAAGCCCAAGGGCGTGGTGCTGTCGAACCGCAACATCATCGAGACGGCGCGCAATTCCTCGGCCTTCGACGGGCTGCGCGCGGGCGACGACGTGCTGGCCTATCTGCCGATGGCTTGGGTCGGCGATTTCATCTTTTCGCTCGGGCAGGCCTATTGGACGGGGTTCTGCGTGAACTGCCCCGAAGGCGCGCACACCATGATGACCGACCTGCGCGAGATCGGGCCGACCTATTTCTTTGCCCCGCCGCGCGTGTTCGAGGGGCAGTTGACCAACGTCATGATCCGCATGGAGGACGCCGGCCGGTTCAAGAAGTGGCTCTTCGACCATTACATGCGGCTTGCCCGCCGGATCGGCCCGGCGCTGCTGGACGGCAGGCCCGTGGGGCTGGTGGACCGGCTGCGCTATGGGCTGGGAAACCTGCTGGTCTACGGCCCGCTGAAGAACACGCTGGGCTATTCACGCATCCGCGTGGGCTACACGGCGGGCGAGGCGATCGGGCCGGAGATCTTCGACTTCTACCGCTCGCTCGGGATCAACCTGAAACAGCTCTACGGCCAGACCGAGGCGTCGGTGTTCATCACCCAGCAGCCCGACGGGCAGGTGCGGTCCGACACGGTGGGCGTGCCCTCGCCCGGCGTCGAGGTCCGCATCGCCGAGAACGGCGAGGTCTATTACCGCGGGCCGGGCACCTTCGTCGAATATTTCAAGAACGCCGATTCCACCCGGTCCACCAAGGACGATCAGGGCTGGGTCGCGACCGGCGACGCCGGGTTCTTTGAACCGGGCAGCGGCCACCTGCGGATCATCGACCGCGCCAAGGACGTGGGCCGCATGGCCGACGGCAGCCTGTTCGCGCCGAAATACGTCGAGAACAAGCTGAAGTTCTTCCCCAACATCCTTGAGGCGGTGGTCTTCGGCAACGGCCGCGACCGCTGCACGGCCTTTATCAACATCGACCTGACCGCGGTCGGCAACTGGGCCGAACGCAACAACATCGCCTATGCGTCCTATCAGGAGCTGGCCGGCCACCCGCAGGTCTATGCCGCGATCCGAAAGCACGTCGAGGAGGTGAACGCCGGCGTGGCGACCGACCCGATGCTGTCGGGCTGCCAGATCCACCGCTTCCTGGTGCTGCACAAGGAACTGGACGCCGACGACGGCGAGATGACCCGCACCCGCAAGGTCAAGCGCGGGGTGATCGCCGAGAAGTTCGTCGACCTGATCGAGGCGATGTATGCCGGCCGCGACAGCATCCATACCCAGACCGAGGTCACCTATGAGGACGGCCGCAAGGGCCTGCTGAAGGCGACCGTGCGGATCGAGGACGCCCGGACCTTTCCCGCCGTGCATCACAAGGTGGCCGCAGAATGACCCACGCCCCGACGATTTCCGCCGATGCGGGCGGCCATGTCACCGCCGACGGCCGCCACATCGGCGGCGTGATGATGGACATGCGCAACATCACCCTGCGCTTTGGCGGGGTGGTGGCGATCAAGGACATCAGCTTTGACATCCGCGAGGGCGAGATCCGCGCCATCATCGGCCCGAACGGCGCCGGCAAGTCCTCGATGATGAACGTCATGTCCGGCTTTTACGTCCCCCAGCAGGGCGAGGTCTGGTTCCGCGGCGAAAAGCGCCCGCAGATGAAACCCTATGAGGTCGCGCGGCTGGGTATCGCCCGCACCTTCCAGAACATCGCGCTGTTCGACGGGATGAGCGTGCTGGACAACATCATGACCGGCCGGCTGACGATGATGAAATCCGGCCTGTTGGAACAGGCGTTCTGGTGGGGCCGGGCCGAGCGCGAGGAAAGCTGGCACCGCGAGCGGGTCGAGAAGATCGTCGACTTCCTGGAAATCCAGAACATCCGCAAGACCCCGGTCGGGCGGCTGCCCTATGGGCTGAAAAAGCGCGTCGAACTGGCCCGCGCGCTGGCCGCCGAGCCGAAGCTGCTGATGCTGGACGAGCCGATGGCCGGCATGAACGTCGAGGAGAAAGAGGACATGAGCCGCTTTATCCTGGACGTGAACGACGAGTTCGGCACCACCATCGCGCTGATCGAACACGACATGGGCGTGGTCATGGATTTGTCCGACCGGGTCGTCGTGATGGATTACGGCCGCAAGATCGGCGACGGCACCCCCGACGAGGTGCGCAACAACCAGGAGGTGATCGACGCCTATCTGGGGGTCGCCCATGACTGACGCCGGCCCCGCATTCCCCGCCCGCCTTCGGAGTGACCGCTGATGGACCAGCTTCTCTATGCCGCCGAGGTGGTGCTGAACGGCCTGATGACCGGGGTCATGTATGCGCTGGTCGCGCTGGGCTTCGTGCTGATCTACAAGGCGTCGGGGGTGTTCAACTATGCCCAGGGCGTGCTGGCGCTGTTCGCCGCGCTGACGCTGGTCGGGCTGCAGAACGGGCAGGTGCCGTTCGCGCATCTGATCAACGCCGCGCTGGGCACGGACCTGCACAGCTTCGGCTGGACGCTGCCCGCGATCCTGGCCATCGCGCTGACCGCCGTGGTGATGGTCGGGCTGGCGATCGCCATCGAAAAGCTGGTGCTGCAGCATCTGGTCAACCAGGAACCGATCATCCTGTTCATGGCGACCATCGGCCTGGCCTATTTCCTTGAAGGCTTGGGCGACGTGATGTGGGGCGCCGACATCAAGATGCTGGACGTGGGCGTGCCCAAGGGCGCGTCGGAAACCATCATGAACGTGACCGAGCGGCTGACCGGCTATGGGTTCTATATCGACCAGCTGGACATCTGGGCCGCGATCATCGCGGTGATCCTGGTCACGGCGCTGATGCTGTTCTCGCAATACACCAAGCAGGGCCGGGCGCTGCGCGCGGTCGCCGACGACCATCAGGCGGCGCTGTCGGTGGGCATCTCGCTGCGCTTCATCTGGGTGCTGGTCTGGTCCATCGCGGGGTTCGTGGCGCTGGTCGCGGGGATCATGTGGGGGTCGAAGTCCGGGGTGCAGTTCAGCCTGTCGCTGATCGCGCTGAAGGCGCTGCCGGTGCTGATGCTGGGCGGCTTCACCTCGATCCCCGGCGCCATCGTGGGCGGCCTCATCATCGGCGTCGGCGAGAAACTGTTCGAGTTCTATGTCGGCCCGCTGGTCGGCGGCGCGACCGAGAACTGGTTCGCCTATGTGCTGGCGCTGATCTTCCTCGTGTTCCGGCCGCAGGGCCTGTTCGGCGAGCGCATCATCGAGAGGGTATGAGCATGACGCATCGTCAAAGGCTGGGCGGGATCGTGATCGACTGCCAAGGCGACCTTGCCGAGGCCGCGCGCTTCTGGTCGGCCGCGCTGGGGCGCGAGTCCAAGGACGAGGGCGACGGGCGCTATGTCAGCCTCTCGGCCGACGGCGCCGACCCCTATTGGGTGGTGCAGAAGGTCGAGCACGCACCCCGCGTCCACCTCGACCTCGAGACCGACGACAAGGAGGCCGAGTGCCTGCGCCTGAGCGCGCTTGGCGCGCGCGAGGTGTCGCGGATCAAGGGCTGGATCGTCATGGAAGCGCCGACCGGCCACCGCTTCTGCCTTGTCGGGCCGGACGATCCCGAGGCGCTGGCGCGCGACGGCAGGGAGTTCGAGTGATGCTTTACCGCGAGGCAGGCGACTTCAAGACCACCTACCGCGAGGACAGCCAGACCTTTCCGCTGCGGCTGGACCGCTGGGGGTATTACGCGGCGCTGGCGGTGGCGTTCCTGGTGATCCCGCTGGTCATCAACGACTATTGGGCGAACGCGGTGTTCGTGCCGTTCCTCGTCTATGCGATCGCGGCGCTGGGGCTGAACATCCTGGTGGGCTATGCCGGCCAGGTGTCGCTGGGCACGGGCGGGTTCATGGCGGTCGGCGCCTATGCGACCTACAAGCTGTCGACCTCGTTTCCCGACATCTCGATCCTGATCCACATCCTGCTGGCGGGCGCCATCACCGCGGTCGTGGGCATGCTGTTCGGCCTGCCCAGCCTGCGCATCAAGGGATTCTATCTGGCCGTGGCGACGCTGGCCGCGCAGTTCTTCCTGGTGTGGCTGTTCAACAAGGTGCCGTGGTTCTACAACTATTCCGCGTCGGGCCAGATCACCGCCCCGGAACGCACGGTGCTGGGCTGGTTCGTGACCGGGCCGCAGACCAGCGCGCCGGCGAAATACCTGGTCTGCCTGATCTTCGCGGTCGGGCTGGCGTGGATCGCGCGCAACCTGACGCGGGGCACCGTGGGGCGCAAATGGATGGCGATCCGCGACATGGACATCGCCGCGGAAATCATCGGGGTGAACCCGCTGACCGCCAAGCTGACCGCGTTCGCCGTCTCGTCGTTCTTCGTCGGCGTGGCGGGGGCGCTGTTCTTCAGCGTCTATCTCGGCGCGGCCGAGGTGGGCGAGGCGTTCGGCATCAACAAGTCGTTCCTGGTCCTGTTCATGGTCATCATCGGGGGGCTTGGGTCCATCTTCGGCAGCTTTGCCGGGGCGGCGTTCCTGGTCCTGCTGCCGGTCTTGCTGAAAAACCTGCTGGTCGGCGGCCTGGGCTGGCCCACCGATCTGGCCGCGCATATCGAACTGATGATCGTGGGCGCGCTGATCGTGTTCTTCCTGATCGTCGAGCCGCACGGGCTGGCGCAGCTGTGGCGCCTGACCAAGGAAAAGCTGCGGCTGTGGCCGTTCCCGCACTGACAATCCTGCAACCAGACCGGGCCGAACCCGGCGAAACCCTGACCCCTCTGGGAGGAAACTGATGAAACTTCGCTTCGCTTCGCTGGTCGCCGCCGCCATCATGTCGGCCGCCCCCGCACTGGCCGACCTGGTGGTGCCGAACCTCAGCTATCGCACCGGCGCCTATGGCGCGAACGGCACGCAATACGCCGACGGCTTCAACGACTATTTCACCCTGCTGAACGAACGCGACGGCGGCATCGGCGGGGAAAAGGTGCAGGTGCCGGAATGCGAGACGGCCTATAACACCGAAAAGGGCGTCGAATGCTATGAATCGACCAAGGGGCAGGGGGCGCTGGCCTATAACCCGCTGTCCACCGGGATCACCTATCAGCTGATCCCCAAGGTCTCGGTCGACGGCATCCCGCTGTATACGCCCGGCTATGGCCGCACCTCGGCCAAGGATGGCAAGGTGTTCGAATGGGTGTTCAACGCACCGGCGAACTATTGGGATGGCGCGTCGGTCATCGTCAAGCACCTGCTGGACCAGAACGGCGGTTCGCTGGACGGCAAAAAGATCGCGCTGCTTTATCACAACTCGGCCTATGGCAAGGAACCGATCCGCACCCTGCAGGAACTGGGCAAAAAGCACGGCTTTTCCCTGACCGAGCTGCCGGTGGACGCCGCCGCCGGGCAGGAGCAGAAATCCCAGTGGCTGCAGATCCGCCGCGAAAAGCCCGACTATGTCATCATGTGGGGCTGGGGCGTGATGAACCAGGCCGCGATTCAAGAGGCCGCGAACGTCCGCTATCCGATGGACCAGTTCATCGGCATCTGGTGGTCGGGGTCCGAGGTTGACGTGGTGCCGGCCGGCGCTGCCGCCAACGGTTACAAATCCGCGACGTTCCACGGGGTCGGGCAGGATTACCCGATCTATGCCGATCTCAAGACCCATGTCATCGACCCCGGCAAGGCGTCGCAGGGCGGCCAGCATGTCGGCAGCGTGCTGTATTCGCGGGGCCTCTATGCGGCGCTGGTCATCTCCGAGGCGATCCGCAAGGCGCAGGAACTGTCCGGCACCCCGGCGGTGAACGCAGCCCAGGTGCGCGACGGGTTCGAGGCGCTGGACATCACCCCGGAACGGCTGACGGAACTGGGGCTTCCCGACTTTGGCCCCGAGATCAAGATGACCTGCGACAACCACGGCGGCAGCGGCATGGCCCGCATCCAGCAGTGGGACGCCGCCGCCGGCAAGTGGAACCTGATCACCGAGTTCACCGAACCCGACCAGGACGTCCTGCAGCCGCTGATCGCCGCCGACAGCGAGGCCTATGCCAAGGAAGCCGGGATCACGCCGCGCTGCTGATCCCGCGCGTCTGACATCGTCCCCGGCCGGATCGCGGCCGGGGCGCCACCCCGTTACCGAAAGGGCCTGCCATGCTGGACGCCGCACATCCCGCCGCCGCCGCGCCTGCCGCGGACGCCGCACCGCCGGCGCTGCTGGAGGTGAACAACATCGAGGTCATCTATAACCACGTCATCCTGGTGCTGAAGGGCGTCAGCCTGTCGGTGCCCAAGGGCGGGATCATCGCCCTTTTGGGCGGCAACGGCGCGGGCAAGACGACGACGCTGAAGGCGGTCAGCAACCTGCTGCATTCCGAACGCGGCGAGGTGACGAAAGGCTCGATCCTGTATCGGGGCGAGGATATCTCGGCGCTGAACCCGGCCGCGCTGGTGAAAAAGGGCGTCATCCAGGTGATGGAGGGGCGCCACTGCTTTGAGCATCTGACGGTCGAGGAGAACCTGCTGACCGGCGCCTATACCCGCGCGGACGGCTCGGCCGCGATCCGGCGCGACCTGGACATGGTCTATACCTATTTTCCGCGTCTGAAGGAACGGCGCAAAAGCCAGGCCGGCTATACCTCGGGCGGCGAACAGCAGATGGTCGCGATGGGCCGCGCGCTGATGAGCCGCCCCGAAACGATCCTGCTGGACGAGCCGTCGATGGGCCTTGCCCCGCAGCTGGTCGAGCAGATCTTCGAGATCGTGCGCGCCGTGAACGAGGGCGAGGGGGTGACGTTCCTGCTGGCCGAGCAGAACACCAACGTCGCCCTGCGCTATGCCCATTACGGCTATATCCTGGAAAGCGGCCGGGTGGTGATGGACGGCGCGGCCGCGGCGCTGCGCGAGAACCCGGACGTCAAGGAGTTTTACCTGGGCATGTCGGACGAGGGGCGAAAGTCGTTCCGCGACGTGCGGTCGTATCGCCGCCGCAAGCGCTGGCTGGCCTGAGGAAAGATATCATGGCCCATTACGACGACCTGGAAACCCGCAGCGCCGACGAACGCGAGGAGGCGCTGGCCCCCTCGCTGGCGCGCGCGATCGGCAATGCCCGCCAGACCCCCGCGCTTGCCCGCGTCCTGCGCGACGTGGACCCCGACCAGATCCGCACCCGCGCCGATCTGGCGCGCCTGCCGGTGATCCGCAAATCCGAACTGTCCGAGGCGCAGAGGAAAAAGCCCCCGTTCGGCGGCTATACCTCGCGCCACCCGCACGAGTTCAACCACATCTTCCAGTCGCCCGGCCCGATCTATGAACCCGGCCGGGTCGAGGGGGACTGGTGGCGGCTGGGCCGGTTCATGGCCGCCGCCGACGTCGGCAGCAGCGACATCGTGCAGAACTGCTTCGGCTATCACCTGACGCCCGCGGGCATGATGTTCGAAAGCGCCGCGCGGGCCGTGGGGGCGGCGGTGCTGCCGGCCGGGACCGGGCAGACCGATCTGCAGGTGCGCGCGGCCGTGGACATCGGCACGACCTGCTATGCGGGCACGCCCGATTACCTCAAGGTGATCCTCGACCGCGCCGACGAGATGGGCGAGGCACTGGCCATCACCCGCGCGGTGGTGGGCGGGGGCGCGCTGTTTCCCAGCCTGCGCGCCGCCTATGCCGACCGCGGCATCACCACGCTGCAATGCTATGCGACCGCCGACCTGGGCAACATCGCCTATGAATCCCACGCCGTCGAAGGGATGATCGTGGACGAGGGCGTGATCGTGGAGATAGTCCGCCCCGGCACCGGCGATCCGGTGCCCGACGGCGAGGTGGGCGAGGTTCTGGTGACCACGCTGAACCCCGATTATCCGCTGATCCGCTTTGCGACCGGCGATCTGTCGGCGGTGATGCCGGGGGAAAGCCCCTGCGGGCGCACCAACATGCGCATCACGGGCTGGATGGGCCGCGCCGACCAGACCGCCAAGATCAAGGGCATGTTCGTGCGCCCCGAACAGGTCGCGGCGCTTGTCGCCCGCCACCCGGATGTGTCACGCGCCCGTGTCATCGCCGACCGCCGGGATGAAATGGACGTGATGGTCGTGCAACTTGAAACCAAAGGGGAAAACCCGGCGCTATATGAGGCATCGGTGCTGGATGCACTCAAGCTCAAGGGCCGGGTCGAACTGGTTGCGCCGGGGTCACTGCCGAACGACGGCAAGGTGATCGAGGACCGCCGCAGCTATGGCTGACCACGGCCCCCGAACAAGGGGACCAAGATGGTCAGACTGTCCTTTTCCGCCGCGCTCTGCGCCGCCATCCTGACGGCCGGGGGCGCGGGCGCCCAGCAGGCGCCGGTCGTCGTCGGCCCGAATGCCACCGGCGCGGCGACGCTGCCGGGGGTGCCCCCCGCGGCGGCGCAGGCGACCAACGCCGAGGACGAGCTGCTGTGGCAGCTGGCCATCCGCCGCGGCACGGCCGACGCCTATCGCAACTATCTGGCGACATTCCCCAACGGGCGCTATGTGCCCGTCGCCCGCGCGCGGCTTGAGGATCTGGGCGTGCCCGTGACCGGCGGCACCGAGACCGGCGGGTCTGGCGCTGGCGGATCCGGGGCCGCCCAGTCGGCCGCCGACGCGGCGCGGGCCGAGGCGATCGCCCGCGATCAGGGCGCGGCGCAGGGCCAGCCGCCCGGCACCGCCGCCGTGCCGGATTCCGCGACCGAACAGGCGCTGGGGCTGACCCGCGACCAGCGCCGCGCGATCCAGTCGCGGCTGACCGCGCTGGGCCACGACACGCGGGGCGTCGATGGCGTGTTCGGATCGGGCACCCGCCGGTCCATCGGCAACTGGCAGCGCGGGCAGGGCCTGCCCGAGACAGGCTATCTGAACCGCTCGCAGGCCGACACGCTGATCGCCGGGGGGTCAACGGCTGCGCCCGCGCCCGCCACCGATGCCGCGGGGGTCGAATCCGCGCTGCGCCTGACCACCGCCGACCGCACGGACATCCAGCGCCGCCTGACCGCGCTGGGCCATGACACGCGCGGCGTGGACGGGGTGTTCGGGTCCGGCACCCGGCGCGCCATCGGCGCATGGCAGCGCGGGCAGGGGCTGGCCGACACCGGCTTTCTGACGGCGGCGCAGGTCGCCTCGCTGCGGGGGACCGCGCTGGCCGACCCGCAGCCGGGCAACCTGCAGGGCGCGGCGCAGGCGGAACTGGCGCTGAACCTGACCGACGCCGACCGCACCGCCGTGCAGCGGCGGCTGAGCGCGCTGGGCTATGACACNTCTGACGGCGGCGCAGGTCGCCTCGCTGCGGGGGACCGCGCTGGCCGACCCGCAGCCGGGCAACCTGCAGGGCGCGGCGCAGGCGGAACTGGCGCTGAACCTGACCGACGCCGACCGCACCGCCGTGCAGCGGCGGCTGAGCGCGCTGGGCTATGACACGCGCGGCATCGACGGGCGTTTCGGGTCGGGCACCCGCGCCGCCATCGCGGCGTGGCAGCGGGCGCGCGGCGACGCGGGCACCGGCTATGTCACCGAAGGCCAGCTGCGCGCGCTGCGCGACGCGGGCACGACGACGCCGGTCGTGTCGAACGGCCGCGGCGCGCAGGCCACCGACGAGGCGGCGCTGAACCTGGACCAGGTGGCGCGGGTCGAGGTGCAGGCGCGGCTGAACGCGCTGGGCCACGACACCCGCGGCATCGACGGCCGCTTCGGGTCCGGCACCCGGGCGGCGATCTCGGCGTGGCAGCGGGCGGCCGGGCTGCCCGCGACGGGCTATCTGGACGCCGCGCAGCTGGCCCGGCTGCGCGGGCAGGTCGTGCCCCGGAACTGATCGCCGATTGCCGGGGCGGCGGAAACCGATCCGCCGCCCCGGCATTGACCCCGTGACCCGACCGCAAAAGGATCAGCCATGCGCCGCCGGATTTCGCAGATGCTGGGCGCCGCGGCGCTGGCCGCCACGACCGCGCTGTCGCCGCTGGCGGCGGCGGCCGAACCGCGCGCCGTCGTGCTGACCAACGGCGATTACCAGCAGTTGCCGGACGTGGACCGGACCGACGCCAGCGCCGCCATCGCCGCGTTCAAGCAGGCGGGCTATCGCATGGTCGAGGGGCGCAACCTGACCAATGCCCAGATCCGGGGCGCGCTGGCCGACCTGTTGCGCGCCGATGCACGGCCCGGCCCGCGCGTCGTCGTGCTGATCGGCCGCTTTGTCCATTCGCGCGGCGACACCTGGTTCCTGGGCATCGAGGCCGGGCCGGTCAACCTGCTGCAGGCGGATCAGGTCGGGGTGCCGATGTCCGTCGTCATCGAGGCGATGGCGGGCGGTCGGCCGGGATCGACGCTGATGCTGGGAACGGACCAGTCCATGTTTCCCAACGGCGCCGGGCTGCAGCGCAGCTTTGGCCCGATGGACCCGCCCGAGGGCGTCAGGGTCATCGTCGGCTATGCCGATGGCGTGCGGCGCGCGGCCGAGGTGCTGGCGCGCCCCGGTTCCACCCTGCGCGACGTGATGAGCACCGCGCCCTCGCTGCGGCAGGTCAGGGGCGAGGATCAGCGCCCGCCCGACCCGCACGAGGAAAGCGCCTGGCAGGACGCGGCCCGCACCAACACCGCCGCCGCCTATCGCGAGTTCCTGTCGAAATACCCGCAAGGCCGCCGCGCGGCCGAGGCGCGGAGCCGGCTGGCCGGGACCGACCCCGTCGTGGTGCCCGGCCCCGACGGCGGCGCGACCCCGGTCGTCGTTCCGCCCGGAACCGTGACGCAGCCCGGCGACGAGGAAATGGCGGCATGGACGCGCGCCAAGCGCGCGAACTCGGCCGCGGCCTATCGCGAGTTTCTGTCGAAATACCCGCAAAGCATCTTTGCGGGCGCGGCGCGCGGACGCATGGGCGAACTGCAGGCGCCCGCCCCCGCGCCCAACACCGCCGCGCAGGCCGAGGCGGCGCTGGCCCTTGACCGGCCGCGCCGCGCGCAGATCCAGCGGCAGCTGACCCTGCTGTCGTTTGACACGGGCGGCATCGACGGGGTGTTCGGCGACCAGACCCGCCGCGCCGTCGCCGCGTGGCAGCGCAGCAATGGCCAGGCCGCCAGCGGATACCTGACCCGCGAGCAGCTGGCCCGGCTGGACCAGGCCGCAACCCGCCGCACCGCCACGCTGGAGGCCGAGGCGGCCCGCGTCCGCGCCGCGACCGAGGCCGCCGACCGGGAATACTGGGCGCGGTCGGGCGCTGGCGGCGGGCGGGTCGGGCTGCAGACCTATCTGAGGCGGTTTCCCGACGGGATTTATGCCGATCAGGCCCGGCAGGCCCTTGCCCGGCTGACCGGCGGCAACGGCGGCGCAGGGAACGGCGCGGGCGAGGCGGTGGCTTGGACCCGCGCGCGGACCGCCAACACGATGGCCGCCTATCGCGAGTATCTGGACAAGTTCCCGCGCGGCGCCAACGCGGCCGCCGCCCGGCAGGCCCACGATGCGCTGCGCGCGCGCGTCCAGCAGGACGCGGCGGAGGAAGCGCGGCTGGACCTGGACGGCGTCGCGATGCGGCTGGTCGAAACGCGGCTGCAGCAGATGGGGCTGGAACCGGGGGCCGTGGACGGGCGATTCGATGCCGGGACGCGGCAGGCGATCCGGCGTTACCAGCAGGACCGCAGCCTGACGGCCAGCGGCTATCTGAACCAGGGGACGATCGTGCGGCTGCTGGCCGACACGCTGCTGCCGCAGAACTGACGCCGCCCGAAGATGACCGGCCCGGGGAAGGCGCGGGCAAAGGAAGATGCCGGGGAAGGAAGACGAGGGCCAAGGGAGAGGCGGCCTGAGGCAGACCCGAGCCGAGAGATACGCGGGCCGAGAAAGACCCAAGCCAAGGATGAGCCGCGCAAGGAAGAACCGGCGCGCAACCGGCCGGCGCACATGAAAACGCCCGCGGCCTTTCGGCGCGGGCGTCCTGTCGTGGTCTTGCCTTGGATCAGCCCTGGCGGGCCTTGAACCGGCGCTGCGTCTTGTTGATCACATAGACGCGGCCCTTGCGGCGCACGATCTGACAGTCGCGGTGACGCTCTTTCAGCGAACGCAGCGAGTTGCGAACCTTCATCGGTTTTCTCCCTCTTCGCGGCGCTCGCATCGCGCCTTGAAACTGAAATGCCCCCGGTGACATGCCGGGGGCGGCGAAAAATGGTGGGCGGTACTGGGATCGAACCAGTGGCCACTACGATGTCAACGTAGTGCTCTACCGCTGAGCTAACCGCCCGTTCCATGTGGAACCGGGGCAAGCCCCCGAACCGCATTGGTGCGCGTGTCTATATAGGCAGGATTTCGACCGCGCAAGTGCTGTTGGCGAGGCGATTGCAACGCGTATAGTCGGGGCCAGACCGACCGGAACCACGGGACGCACCCTGCCATGACGGACCCCGCGCCTGCGCCGTTCACCCTGTCGCGGCCAGACCGCTGGGCGGGCGGCGTGATCTTCGCCTCGCCCCATTCGGGCCGCGACTATCCCGACTGGTTTCTGGCCGAATCGGGCCTGGACGCGCATCAGCTGCGGTCGTCCGAGGATGCGTTCGTGGACCGGCTGATCGCGCCCGCGGTGGGCGCGGGGGGCGTGGTGCTGGCGGCACGTATGCCGCGCTGCATGGTGGACCTGAACCGCGCCGTGGACGAGCTGGACCCGCTGGCCGTCGCGGGCGCGCCGCCGCGCCCGCCCAGCCCGCGCATCCAGTCTGGGCTGGGGGTGATTCCCCGCGTCGTGGGGCAGGGCCGCCCGATCCGCCGCGCGCCCCTGTCGCGCGACGAGGCGATGCGCCGGCTGGACGCCTATTGGCGGCCCTATCACGCCGCGCTGGGGGCGCTGATGGCCGAGGCGGCGCGGCGGTTCGGCCGCGCGGTGCTGATCGACGTCCATTCGATGCCGCACGAGGCCCTGGCCCATCTGCCCGGACCGCGCCCGCAGATCGTGATCGGCGACCGCAACGGGATGTCGGCGGCGCCCGGCATCACCGCCGCAGTGGCGGCGGTGCTGAGCGGGGCGGGATTTGCCATCCGCCACAACAGCCCCTTTGCGGGCGCCTATGTCGCCAGCGCCTATGGCCGCCCGGCGCAGGGCCGCCACGTCGTCCAGATCGAGATCGACCGCGCGCTTTACATGGACGAATCGCGCATCGCGCCCCATGCGGGCTATGACGCCTTTGCCGCGCGGTTCGGCGCGGTGGTGGCGCGCCTTGCGCCGATGGGCATGGACGAGCCGCCTGCGGCGCTTGCCGCCGAATGACGGGGGCGATGGCCGTGACGCTATGGATCGTGCTGCGGACCGGGAGGCTGCCGCCCGCGCTGGCGGGGACGATGGGGCGGCCGGTGCCCGTGGGATGCGGGCCAGGGCCGCGCCGGGCAGCGCGCCGATGACCGCTGACCCTCTGCACTGGCGCGGGGCCAAGCTGGTGCTGACCTGCGGCGACAGGCTGCTGGTCATGCGGCGCGACGACATCCCGACCATCAACTGGCCCGGCGCGTGGGATCTGCCCGGCGGCGGCCGCGAGGGGGACGAGACGCCGGTCGCCTGCGCCCTGCGCGAACTGGCCGAGGAAACCGGCCTGCGGCTGGCGCCTTCGCGGCTGTCGGGGGGCGCGCGGGCGCTGCCGCACAAGCCGGGGCGCGTCGGGTTCTATTTCCGCGCCGAGATCACCGAGGCCGAGGCCGCCAGCGCCCGGCTGGGCGACGAGGGGGCCGAGCTGCGGCTGATGCCGGTCGCCGAGTTCGTGGCCCACCCCCGCGCCGTCCCGCATTTCCGCGACGTCGTGCGCGAGATGCTGGGGGTGAGTTAACCCGGCCGCCGTGTCGGTCGGCGGGGTCAGTCGTCCGATAGCGGGTCGCCGCCGCTGCCCGGCGGGGGCGCTGCGGGGACGGTGGCGTCTGGCGTGGGCGGGTCGGTCAGGGCGACGGCCCGCACCACCGGGCGCAGCGAATCACCCTTGACCAGCCACGACGTCGCAAAGGCGAATGTCGCCAGCGTTTCCAGCCAGAACACCGGGCTGAGGCCGATCAGCGCCGCCTCGAACCGGCCGATCTTGAGGATCGCGATTGCCGCCATGCAGCCGATGATGGTCCAGCCGCACAGGCGATAGATGCGGTTGCTGGCGGCCTTTTCCTGCGTCCGGGCCGTGCCGCGCACGAACAGCACCAGACAGAAGGCCGCCAGCGCGCCAAAGAACGCCGCCGCGCCCAGCCAGTGCAGCGCATAGGCGACCGTCTCGCCGAACGCGTCCTGGCTGGCGGTGCAGATCAGGGGCGGCGGCTCGGCCAGACGGCAGCCCAGCGGCAGGTCCGGGCGGGTCGGCGCCCAGGCGACCGCCAGCGCCCCCAGCGCCGCCGTGCGCGCCGCCATCCGGTCGCTGAGCCATTCGCCGGGACAGGGGTCATAGCCCTCATAGCTCCACAGGAAGACGGCGATGGCGCACAGGCTGCCGACCAGCACCTCGCGCATGGGAGAGTAGTAGTAATCCGAGATCGTGGGCAGCAGGCCGGACCCGAGGGTCAGCGAATAAAGCACCAGCGCGGTCGGCAGGAAGAACCCCAGCACCCCGATGGCGCGCCGCACCCGCAGGAACGACAACACCAGATCGTTGTCGGCGCGCTGTTCCGCGCCGCTGTGTCGTCCGTCGATGCCGCCCATCCCGCCCGCGCGCCCCGATGTTGTCCGGGGCGAGCCTAGCACGGCCGGGCCGTCAGCGCGCGGGCAGTTCGTCCAGGATGGCGCGGGCGGCGGCGCGGGGGTCGGCGGCCTGCCAGACGGGGCGGCCGACGACGATGTGGTCGGCCCCCGCGGCGATGGCGGCGGCGGGGGTTTCCACCCGTTTCTGGTCGCCCAAGGCGCTGCCCGCGGGGCGGACGCCGGGCGTCACGATCAGCCGCGCGCCGGGCAGGGCGCGGATCGCCGCGGCCTCGCACGGGCTGGCGATGACGCCGTCGGCCCCCGCCTCGAACGCGCGGGCGGCGCGTTCCACGGTCAGATCGTGCAGGTCGCCCGGACGGATCAGCCCGGCATCCAGATCGGCGCGGTCCAGCGAGGTGAGGATCGTGACGGCCAGGATCTTCATGTTCGACCCCGCCGCGCCCTGTTTCGCCGCGCGCACCACATGCGGATCGCCGTGGACGGTCAGGAAATCGATGTCGAACCGCGCCAGCCCGCGCACCGCCGATTCCACCGTCGCGCCGATGTCGAACAGCTTCATGTCCAGGAAGATGCGCTTGCCGTGGTCCTGCTTCAGCTCGTTCGCCAGCGCCAGCCCGCCGCCGGTCAGCATGCCCAGCCCGATCTTGTAGAAGGACACGGCGTCGCCCAGCGTCCGCGCCAGTTCCAGCCCGGCAAGCGCGTCAGGCACGTCCAGCGCCACGATCAGTCGGTCGTCCATCGGAACCCCCTCGGCTTGCGAAATCAGCGGCTTTTGCCACGGAAGCCGGTCACTTGAAACCCCGCCCGGGGGCGCACATCTGGGATGCAAGACCCGCGACGGGCCGTGCCATGACGGGCGGCGCCAGGGCGGGGGCTGACAAGGAGAATTGCCGATGGACATGGAAAAGTTCACCGAGCGGTCGCGCGGCTTTATTCAGGCCGCGCAGACCATCGCGATGCGCGAAGGCCACCAGCGGGTGGTGCCCGAACATCTGCTGAAGGCGTTGATGGATGACGACCAGGGGCTGGCCGCCAACCTGATCACCCGGTCGGGCGGCGACGCCCGCGCCGTTCAGGCGGCGGCCGATCAGGCGGTGGCGAAACTGCCCAGGGTGTCGGGCGGCGACGGGCAGGTCTATGTGGACACCAGCCTTGTGCGGGTTCTGGACGAGGCGCAGACCGTCGCGAAAAAGGCCGGCGACAGCTTTGTGCCGGTGGAACGGATGCTGATGGCGCTGGCGATGGTGAACACCCGCGCCCGCGACGCGCTCGAGGCGGGAAAGGTCAGCGCGCAGTCGCTGAACGCCGCCGTCAACGACATCCGCAAGGGCCGCACCGCCGACAGCGCGTCGGCCGAGGACACCTTCGAGGCGCTGGGGAAATACGCCCGCGACCTGACCGAGGCGGCACGAGAGGGCAAGATCGACCCGATCATCGGCCGCGACGAGGAAATCCGCCGCGCCATGCAGGTGCTGTCGCGCCGGACCAAGAACAACCCGGTGCTGATCGGCGAGCCCGGCGTCGGCAAGACCGCCATCGCCGAGGGATTGGCGCTGCGCATCGTCAACGGCGACGTGCCCGAGTCGCTGCGCAACAAGAAGCTGATGGCGCTGGACATGGGCGCCCTGATCGCCGGTGCGAAATACCGCGGCGAGTTCGAGGAGCGGCTGAAGGCCGTCCTGAAGGAGGTCGAGACCGCCGCCGGCGAGATCATCCTGTTCATCGACGAACTGCACGTGCTGGTCGGTGCCGGCAAGACCGAGGGCGCGATGGACGCCGCGAACCTGATCAAGCCGGCGCTTGCGCGGGGCGAGCTGCATTGCGTGGGCGCAACGACGCTGGACGAATACCGCAAGTATATCGAAAAGGACGCGGCATTGGCCCGGCGGTTCCAGCCGGTGCTGGTGCAGGAGCCGACGGTCGAGGACACCATCAGCATCCTGCGCGGCATCAAGGAGAAATACGAGCTGCACCACGGCGTCCGCATCAGCGACGCCGCGCTGGTGGCGGCCGCGACGCTGAGCCACCGCTATATCAGCGACCGCTTCCTGCCCGACAAGGCCATCGACCTGATGGACGAGGCGGCCAGCCGCCTGCGCATGGAGGTGGACAGCAAGCCCGAGGAGCTGGACGCGCTGGACCGCCAGATCCTGCAGATGCAGATCGAGGCCGAGGCGCTGAAGAAAGAGGACGACGCCGCCAGCCGCGACCGGCTGGAACGGCTGGAACGCGACCTGGCCGACCTGCAGGACCGCAGCGCCGAGATGACCGCCCGCTGGCAGGCCGAACGCGACAAGCTGGAAGGCTCGCGCCACATCAAGGAGCAGCTGGACCGCGCCCGGGCCGAGCTTGAGCAGGCCAAGCGCGAGGGCAACCTCGCCAAGGCGGGCGAGCTGTCCTATGGCATCATCCCCGGACTGGAACGCCAGCTGGCCGAAACCGAGGACCAGGGCGACGGCGTCATGGTCGAGGAGGCCGTCCGCCCCGAGCAGATCGCCGAGGTGGTCGAGCGCTGGACCGGCATCCCCACCAGCAAGATGCTGGAGGGCGAACGCGACAAGCTGCTGAAGATGGAGGACCAGCTGGGCCGCCGCGTCATCGGTCAGTCCGAGGCGGTGACGGCCGTCGCGAACGCCGTGCGCCGCGCGCGTGCGGGTCTGAACGACCCGCGCCGCCCGCTGGGGTCGTTCCTGTTCCTTGGCCCGACCGGCGTCGGCAAGACCGAACTGACCAAGGCCATCGCCGAATACATGTTCGACGACGATGGCGCGATGGTCCGCGTGGACATGTCCGAGTTCATGGAAAAGCACTCGGTCAGCCGCCTGATCGGCGCGCCCCCCGGTTACGTCGGCTATGACGAGGGCGGGGTGCTGACCGAGGCGGTGCGGCGGCGTCCGTATCAGGTGATCCTGTTCGACGAGGTGGAAAAGGCGCACCCGGACGTCTTCAACGTGCTGCTGCAGGTGCTGGACGACGGCCAGCTGACCGACGGGCAGGGGCGCACGGTCGATTTCAAGAACACGCTGATCATCCTGACCTCGAACCTGGGCGCGCAGGCGCTGAGCCAGTTGCCCGAGGGGGCCGACAGCTCGGCCGCGCGGGAACAGGTGATGGCGGCGGTGCGGGCGCATTTCCGCCCCGAGTTCCTGAACCGGCTGGACGAGATCATCATCTTCCACCGGCTGAGCCGGGCGAACATGGACGGCATCGTCACCATCCAGCTGCGCGGGCTGGAAGGCCGCCTGGCGGATCGCAAGATCGCGCTGGACATGGACGACGCGGCGCGGACATGGCTGGCGGACGAAGGGTATGACCCCGTCTTCGGCGCCCGCCCGCTGAAGCGGGTGTTGCAGCGGTCGCTGCAGAACCCGCTGGCCGAGATGCTGCTGTCGGGCGAGGTGATGGACGGCCAGACCGTCCGGGTCACGGCCGGGCCCGACGGGCTGGTGGTGGGCAACCGCCTCAGCACCGGGGCGCGGGGCGCGGCCGACCGCCCCGCGGACGTGCCGCTGCAGTAACGCGCGGCCCCGGCCCGATTGCGGGCCGGGGCTTTTCCTGTGGCGGGAACGTGATTCCCGCGGATCGCGTTCGTGGGATTACACTGTGGCCAGACAGGGGGATCGCGCCATGAAACTGAACTGGTCCGACGTCACGCCCGAAGCCGTGTTCCTGAACCGCCGCGCCTTTCTGGCCGGCGCGGGTGTCGCTGCCGCAGCGCCCGCGCTGGCCGCGGCGGACAAGCCCAACAGCTTTGACGAGATCACCAATTATAACAACTTTTACGAATTCGGGGCGGGCAAGACCGACCCGGCCGAGAATGCGGGCGCGCTGACGACCGCGCCCTGGGCCGTGCAGATCGACGGGCTTGTCGATCGGCCGGGCAGCTGGTCGGTCGCCGACATCGCCCCCGCCAACGCCGTCGAGGACCGCATCTATCGCCTGCGCTGTGTCGAGGCGTGGAGCATGGTGATCCCGTGGCAGGGCGTGCCGCTGGCCGACGTGCTGGCGCGCGCGGGCGTGCAGCCGGGCGCGAAGTTCGTCGCCTTCGAAACCCTGCTGCGCCCCGAGGAAATGCCCGCGCAGCGCGGGCGTATGCTGGACTGGCCCTATCGCGAGGGGCTGCGGATCGACGAGGCGATGCACCCGCTGACGCTGCTGGCGACGGGGCTTTACGGCAAGCCGCTGCGCAACCAGAACGGCGCGCCGATCCGGCTGGTGGTGCCGTGGAAATACGGCTTCAAGTCGATCAAGTCGATCGTGCGGATCACCCTGACCGACCGGCAGCCGGTCAGCACGTGGCAGCAGATGCAGCCGTCGGAATACGGATTCTATGCCAACGTGAACCCGACCGTCGATCATCCCCGCTGGAGCCAGGCGAGCGAGCGGCGCATCGGCGCGGGCCTGCTGGCCGGGCGCGAAGAGACGCTGATGTTCAACGGCTATGCCGACCAGGTCGCGCAGCTTTACGCCGGCATGGATCTGGCGCGCGACTATTGATGACCCGCCTGCAGGATCTGCTGCGCCGCATCCCGATCTGGGCGGTCTGGCTGCTGGGGGCGATTCCGCTGGCGCTGCTGGTCGGAGATGTCGCGACCGGCAACGTGGGCGTCGACCCGATCCGCGACATCGAGCACCGCCTGGGCCGCACGGCGCTGTATCTGCTGATCGCGACCCTGTCCGTGACCCCGCTGCTGCGGCTGGCGCGAATCAACCTGATCCGCCTGCGCCGTCCGCTGGGGCTGCTCACCTTCAGCTATGCCGTGGTGCATCTGCTGGCGTGGGCGGTCCTGGACATGGGGCTGCTGTGGGAACAGGCGCTGCGCGACATCCTCAAGCGGCCGTATCTGACCTTCGGCATGGCGGGGTTCGTGATTCTGGCGATTCTGGCCGCGACCTCGTCCGATTCGACGATCCGGCGGCTGGGGGCTGCGCGCTGGAAATCCGTGCATCGGCTGGTCTATGGCGCTGTTTTGCTGGGCGTTTTGCACTGGCTGTGGGCCTATAAGCTGTGGCCGCCCAAGGGACTGGCGGTCGGCGCGCTGGTCCTGATTCTGCTGGGCCTGCGCCTGCCTTGGGTGGCGCGCTGGCTTTCCAGCGTCAGAAAGAACCGTGTTAGAACATAGCGTTAATCGAAAATACGACAGCCATGCGAACTTCTCTGCTTTTTTCTGTTGCGGGCTTTGTCTGCTCGCCC
>NZ_SDEA01000020.1 GCF_004522155.1 Paracoccus luteus
ACCACCAGGATCGCGCCGTCCATCTGCGCGGCGCCGGTGATCATGTTCTTCACATAGTCGGCGTGGCCGGGACAGTCGACGTGCGCATAGTGACGCGTCGCCGATTCGTATTCCACATGCGTGGTCGAGATCGTGATCCCCCGCGCCTTTTCCTCGGGCGCGTTGTCGATCTGGTCATAGCCCTTGAAGTCGCCGAAATACCGCGTGATCGCAGCCGTCAGCGTCGTCTTGCCGTGGTCGACGTGACCGATCGTCCCGATGTTGACGNTGCAAAGCTCCTGTTCTGTGACGGTGCGTGCAAGCACGCACCCTACGGGGTGGGTAGGGTGCGCGGGTCTTGCCCACGCACCGCCTGCATTACGCGTATTTCTTCTGGATCTCGTCCGAGATGTTCTGCGGCACGGCGTCATAATGGTCGAACTGCATCGTGAACACCGCGCGGCCCGAGGACATGGAGCGCAGGTTGTTGATATAGCCGAACATGTTGGCCAGCGGCACCATCGCGTCGATGACGTTGGCGTTGCCGCGGGTATCCTGGCCGCGGACCATGCCGCGACGGCTGGTCAGGTCGCCGATGATCGAACCGGTGTATTCGTCCGGCGTCACCACCTCGACCTTCATGATCGGTTCCAGCAGCTTGGCGCCGGCCTTTTTCAGGCCGTCGCGCATCGCCGCGCGGGACGCGATCTCGAACGCCAGCACCGACGAGTCGACGTCGTGATAGGCACCGTCGATCAGCGCCACCTTGAAGTCGATCACCGGGAAGCCTGCCAGCGGACCACTGTCCATGACCGACTTGATCCCCTTTTCGACGCCCGGGATGTATTCCTTGGGCACCGCGCCGCCGACGATCTTGGATTCGAACGAATAGCCCTCGCCCGGTTCCGTCGGGGTGATGACCAGCTTGATGCGGGCGAACTGGCCCGTGCCGCCGGTCTGCTTCTTGTGGGTATAGTCGATCTCGGCCTGCTGGCTGATCGTCTCGCGGTAAGCCACCTGCGGAGCGCCGATGTTCGCCTCGACCTTGAACTCGCGCTTCATGCGGTCGACCAGGATGTCGAGGTGAAGTTCGCCCATGCCCTTCATGATGGTCTGGCCCGACTCGATGTCGGTTTCGACGCGGAAGGACGGGTCTTCGGCGGACAGGCGCTGAAGGGCGAGGCCCATCTTTTCCTGGTCAGCCTTGGACTTGGGTTCCACGGCGATCTCGATCACCGGCTCGGGGAAGGTCATGGTTTCCAGAACCACCGGTTTCGCCGGGTCGCACAGCGTGTCGCCCGTGGTGGTGTCCTTCAGGCCCGCCAGCGCGATGATGTCGCCCGCGAAGGCTTCTTCGATTTCCTCGCGGTTGATGGCGTGCATCATCATCATGCGGCCGACGCGCTCGCGCTTGCCCTTGGTCGAGTTCATCATCTGGTCGCCCTTCTTCAGCGCGCCCGAATAGATGCGCGTGAAGGTCAGCGAGCCGACGAAGGGGTCGTTCATGATCTTGAACGCCAGCGCCGAGAAAGGTTCGGCATCATCGGCCTTGCGGGCGATGTTGCGCTCTTCCGTCTCGTCGTCGGGGGCAAAGCCCATCAGGGCCGGCACGTCGACCGGCGCCGGCAGGAAGTCGATGACCGAGTTCAGCAGCGGCTGCACGCCCTTGTTCTTGAACGCGGAACCGGCGGTGACCGGGAAGAACGCCAGGCTCAGCGTGCCCTTGCGGATCAGGCTGCGCAGGGTCGCCTCGTCGGGCTCTTCGCCTTCCAGATAGGCTTCCATCGCGGCGTCGTCCTGCTCGACGGCAAGCTCGATCATCTTTCCGCGCCATTCGTCGGCCAGATCGGTCAGCTCGTCGCGGATCGGCTGGCGAACCCAAGACGCGCCCAGATCCTCGCCGCGCCAGACCCATTCTTCCATCTTGATCAGGTCGACGATGCCTTCCAGCTTGTCCTCGGCGCCGATCGGCAGGGCGATCGGGCAGGGGATGCCGCCGGTGCGGTCCTTGATCATGGCGACGCACTTGAAGAAGTCGGCGCCGATCTTGTCCATCTTGTTGACGAACACGATGCGCGGCACCTTGTAGCGGTCAGCCTGGCGCCACACGGTTTCGGTCTGCGGCTCGACCCCGGCGTTGGCGTCCAGCAGGCAGATCGCCCCGTCCAGCACCGCCAGCGAACGCTCGACCTCGATGGTGAAATCCACGTGGCCGGGGGTGTCGATGATGTTGAAACGATACTTCGTCTCGTTGGTGCCTTCGGTGGTCGGATCCTCCTGGCGCTGCCAGAAGGTCGTGGTCGCAGCCGAGGTGATCGTGATCCCCCGCTCCTGCTCCTGCTCCATCCAGTCCATGGTCGAGGCGCCCTCGTGCGTCTCGCCCATCTTGTGGTTCTTGCCGGTGTAATACAGGATCCGCTCGGTCGTCGTGGTCTTGCCCGCGTCGATGTGGGCCATGATCCCGAAGTTGCGGTAGTGGTCGAGTGCGTAATCGCGCGCCATGATCAATCCTTACCAGCGGTAATGGCTGAACGCCTTGTTGGCGTCGGCCATCTTGTGGGTGTCTTCGCGCTTTTTCACGGCGGTGCCGCGGCCGTTGACGGCATCGGCCAGCTCGCCGGCCAGGCGCTCTTCCATCGTGTTCTCGTTGCGCTTCTTGCTGGCGTCGATCAGCCAGCGGATCGCCAGGGCCTCGCGGCGCACGGGACGCACCTCGACCGGAACCTGATAGGTCGCACCGCCGACGCGGCGCGAACGCACCTCGACCGAGGGTTTGACGTTGTCGAGGGCTTCGTGGAACACCTCGATCGGCTCGCGCTTCAGGCGGCCCTGGACCCGCTCGAGCGCGTTGTAGACGATCGTTTCGGCAACGGATTTCTTGCCGTCCACCATCAGGTTGTTCATGAATTTGGTCAGCACGCGATCGCCATACTTGGCGTCGGGCAGGACTTCGCGCTTTTCAGCGGCGTGACGACGGGACATCTATCTGAACCCTCACTTCGGACGCTTGGCGCCGTATTTCGAACGACGCTGACGACGATCTTTGACGCCCTGGGTATCCAGAACACCGCGCAGGATGTGATAACGCACGCCCGGAAGGTCTTTCACCCGGCCGCCGCGGATCAGCACGACGCTGTGTTCCTGCAGGTTGTGCTTTTCGCCGGGAATATAGCTGATGACCTCGAACCCGTTGGTCAGCCGCACCTTGGCGACCTTCCGCATGGCCGAGTTCGGCTTTTTCGGCGTGGTGGTATAGACGCGCGTGCAGACGCCGCGCTTTTGCGGGCAGGACTGCAGGTGCTGCGATTTGGATCGCTGCACTTTCGGCTGCCGCGGCTTGCGGATCAGCTGTTGGATCGTCGGCATTCGGTTCCCCGTCTTGCTTTGCGATACTCGCACCCGGGCCTTGGTGCGCACTTCTCGACAGCGTTCGCGCCCATCGCGAAACGCCAAACCCTTCCGACCGCCATCAGCGGGCAGGACGGGCGGAAATCCCATGATCGGGGCATGAACCGGCCCGGATCGCGACCGTAAAGGCTTTGGGCCCCGGACGGTTTCCCGGCGGGTGTCGGCGCATATAGGCAGAATCGCCCCGCCTGTCAACGCCGCCCCGCCCGCGCGGTCCCGCCCCGCGCTCAGCGCCCCCAGTTCGGCCGCGCCGCCCCGGGCAGCGCGGCCTGCCGGGCCGCCGCGTCCAGCGCGGGCAGGTCGATGCGGAACCGCCGGCGCAGCAGCCCCGCCATGTCGCCCGGCGGCTGCGCCCAGGGATAGTTCGGCCCCAACGCACCCGAGTCGTTGTCGTGGTGGACGACGCGCACGAACATCGCCCGGTCGTGCAGCGCCACCCCGTTCATATAGTTGCCCATCCGCCAGTGTTCAAAGTCGATGGCCGATTCGGCAGCGTCCGGCCGCACCCACGTCAGCAGCGCGACGCCGGTGTTGTGGACGTGGCGCGGCAGCGCGGAGACGCCGGATTCGGTCGCCTTCAGGATCACGCCCTTCATATAGTCGCAGGACGCCCGCCCGTCGCGGTTGAAGATCGGCCGCACCAGCCGCAGGTCGCGCCGCGCCGTGGCGATGAAATCGACCGAAACCGCGTCGTCGTCGTCGTGCTTGAAATAGCCGATGGCGTCGGCGGTGGCGTCCACATGCGGCCGGGTCGCGCGGTTGCAGGCGGCGCGGTGGCGGTCCATCGGGGGGACCAGTTCCACCCGGATCTGCGGCGTCACCGCGGCGATGTCGCGCAGGCGCGACAGATAGGGTTCCGGCAGGTCGGGGCCGGTCATCACGACAAGGGTGAAATCGGGGTCCGTCTGCGCCTGCCACGACGGCAGCGCCACGTTCTGGAACCAGAACCAGCGCCGCGCCAGCCGGGCGGGGTCGTAAAGGAACGCGCGCCGCTGCTCGATCGTGTCGTGTTCGACCTGAAAGCCGCGCCCCCCCAGATAGGAAAACCGGCACAGCCCCAGGAACTGCACCCGCTTCACGGACGGGGCCGGTGCAGCCGCGCCTCGCGCAGGATGGAATAGATGCCCGCGCCCACCACCAGCGCCGCGCCGATCCAGGTCAAGCGGTCGGGCCATTCGCCAAAGACGATCATCCCCAGCGCGATGGCCCACACCAGCGAGGTATAGCGGAACGGCGACACGAACCCCACGTCGCCCACCCGCATCGCGGCCACGGCGGTCAGATAGCCGACCGTCAGGAACGTCACCGCAAGCCCGACCCCGGCCGTCTCGGCCCCCGTCGGCCAGCGCCAGCCGCCATCCGCCGGCATCAGCGGCGCGGCCAGCGTGACGGACAGCGCGGCATAGAAGGCGATCGTCCCCGACCGCATCGCCGGGGTGAACCCCCGCGTCGCCATGTCGCGCACCACGATCAGCAGGACCGAGGCCAGCGCCACCAGCGACCACGCCGTGAACGCCGAGGTGCCGGGCCGCAGGATGATCAGCACGCCCGCAAGCCCCACGCCGACGGCCGTCAGCCGCCGCCAGCCCAGCCGTTCGCGGAACACCAGCGCGGCGGCCAGCATCATCAGCAGCGGCAGCGATTGCGTGATCGACGAGATGTCACCCAGCGCCAGATGCTGCAGCGCCGTCAGATACAGCAGGGTCGACGCGATCTCGGCCGCGCAGCGCAGGGCCAGCAGGGCGCGGTCGCGCGGCGCGGCGGGCCGCCAGACCACGCCGCCGTCGCGGCGCGCCAACAGCCACAGCATCGCCGTCACCGCGATCCCGCGCAGCGCCACCGCCTGGCCCAGCGGCAGGGTCTGGGTGACGTATTTGATCGCGGCGTCGTTGCACAGGAATGCCGCCATCGACAGCACCATCAGCCCCGCGCCGCGCAGGTTTTCCGCGCTGGTGCTTTCGGCCCGCTGGACGCGCGCGGCACGTGACATCGAAGAGCGTGGCGCAAGGGGCGTCGCGGGCAGAAAGGGGGTGCGCATGTCGGTCCGGGAAAGGGCGGTCGCCCAGCCTTACGGCGGCGTGCCGCCGAAGGAAAGCGGCCCCGTCCCGTCGCCGCGCCTGCGCACCTGCCCGGACGGAAAGGACGGGGCGCCGGGTGCCTACGCCCCCATACCCCCGTCCTCGCGCACGCGCATCTGCCGGAACCAAAGGCGTGTCGGGCGGCCAACGTCGGGGCGCCCGTCGCTGCCGCCACGAGGGCCCTGCCGGCATCTCGCCGCGCACGCGCATCCGCCCGTGGCAAATGCGTGTCCGGCGGGTCAACTCGCTGCGCCCGGTGGCTGGCGCGACGACGGCCTTGCCGGCATCTCGCCGCGCCTGCGCGTCTGCCCGTGGCAAATGCGTGTCGGGCGGGCAACCTCGCTGCGCCCCGCCGCTGCCGCGACGACGGCCTTGCCGGCATCTCGCCGCGCGCGCGCATCCGGCCGTGGCAAATGCGTGTCGGGCGGGCAGCCTCGCTGCGCCCCGCCACTGCCGCAACGGCGGCCCTGCCGGCATCGTTCCGGCAGGGCGGCGGAGTCAGACCTGACCTTCGTCCTTGGGATGGCCGCTGTTCTTGTTGTGGCGGCTTTCCTGGTTCTCGCCCCTGACCGCCGGGTCGCCGTCGTCGCTGGCAAGCGGGGTCGGGTCGTCGGGCAACTGCGTTTCAGTGATGCGGTCGCGCACCTCTTTCGACGCGTTCAGATAGGGGCGCGGGTCAAAGTCCTTGTCCGCATTGCTGGTGTCCACGCGCTTTTCGATGATCGCGCGCTGCTGTTGATGGGTCTTGTTGCCGGTCATAACGGATTCCTTCGCTGGGCGCGCGGGCCGGGGTGGCGGCTGCGCGGTCTGCCGGTCGGTGCCTGCGGCCGGCTATTTGTTCTCGCGGCCGCGCTGGTTCGGGTCGATGCCGCCCTGCGGGGTGGTGTCGTTCATGACGTCCCCCTTGAACGTGTTCTCGCCGTCCAGCGGCGGATCGTCCCGCCCGGCCCCCTTTGAACTGCCGATGCCCGGATCGTTGCGCAGATCGGCGTCCGACGGAGTCGCGCTTTTCGGGTGCTTGCTGCTGGTCATCTGCTTGCCTCCTTTCGTTGCGGCGGTTCAGGCCGTGCCGCCCCGGTCGGGCATCCGCTCGTCGCCCTCGGGGCGTTCGTCGGCCAGCTTTTCGCGGGGGACGGTCCCCGCCTCGCCCGCGCCGGGGACGTGGTTGGCCACATGGTCCTGACCCTGTTCGTTCTGGACGTGGCGGGAATCCAGCCCGCGCTGGTCGGAATGGCGCGAGGTGTCGCGGTTCGACAGGATCTCGGTGGTCTGCACCGTTTCGATGTCGGCCGGGGCCATGCCGCCGGACCCGTCGCCCTTGCCCTGGTCCTGCTGGCCGGCGCCGAACTTCTTGCTGCTTGCATTCGCCATGCGCTTTCCCCTTCGCTGTGGCCCGCAGGGTCGCGGGCGTTCGGGGGATCAACGACAACGGCGGGGCGATGTTCCCCCGCCGCGCGACATTGGCGCGGTGAGCCGGCGTCAGCCCAGGAACGCGCCGATCAGCCGCGCCACGTCGCGCGGCGCCTCGGCCGGGGCCAGATGGCCGACCTGCGGCAGGATCTCGGCCCGGCCGTCGCGGACGCCGCGGGCGATGTCGTGCTGCAATCCGGGCGGGGTTGCCACATCGTCCTGCCCGCCGATGGCCAGCACCGGGCGGGCGATGCCGCCCAGCCGGTCGCGCAGGTCGAACCGCGCCAGCGCACCGCAGACCTGCCGATAGCCCGCGCCATCCGCCGCGCACAGCGAATCCAGCAGCGCCGCGGCGGTCGCCGGATCGCGATCGGCAAAGCCCGGCGCGAACCAGCGTTCGGCCGAGGCCTGACGCAGCGCGCCGACGCCTTGTTCGGCCACCAGCGCCGCGCGATCCACCCAGCCCTGCGGCTCGCCGATCCGGGCGGCCGAGTTCAGGATCACCGCACGGCCGATGCGGTCCGGCGCGTCCACCAGCAGCTGCAGGCCGATGCAGCCCCCGGCCGAGACGCCGGCATAGTGGAACGGCGCGCCGGCGTCGCCGGGGTCCGCCTGCACGGCGCCCGCCGCCGCCAGAATGCCGCGGGCAAGGTCGGCCATGTCGATGCCGCCCGCCGCCGCCGGCGAACGGCCGTGGCCCGGCAGGTCGATCCCCACCACGTCGAAGCGGTCGCAAAGCAGCCGCGCCGCGCCCGTCCACAGCGCCCGGACCGAGGTGCCCAGCGACGGCCCGACGACCAGCAGCGGCCGCGCCGCGCCATCGGCGGCACGGTCGCCCAGACGGGTGGCAACAAGCGTGGGGGTCATGGATTGTCCTTTCCTGCGGGCCGCTCGACGTTCCCGGCGATAATGGGTCAGCTTGTCTTCGTCGAGGACGGCGCGGGTTCCGGGCAGGTCGCGCATCGCCACGCCTTTATCGCGGATGTCCAGCGGGCCGGCCAGCAGGTCGCCGACATGGTGCCCGATCCGTCGCCGGTGACGTTCTCGATGGTCCCGTTGCGCACGGTCCTTCCTCGTCCGAGGCTCGGACGCGGGCACGCCGCCTGAATCCATTCGCATGATGCCGCGCGCCACGCTGGACGGTGCCGCGATCAGGTTTCTTGTCCTGCGCGACGGCGACGTGCCGGTGGGCATGGGCGCGATCAAGCGCATTGCCCCGGATCATGGCAAGGTCGGACACGGCATCCTTGTCGGGCGGCGACGCAACGGAAACTCTGCCTCCGGTATCCGTCGATACCCTGTCCGCCGCCGCAAGGTTTGCGCTTGCCTTGCCGCCTGCGGGATGCACCTTTGGCCGGGACGGCCCGGGACAAGGGGGCCGGGCCGCGGGCTGGCAACCGCCGGGGCCGTCGTGCGTTGGGCCGGTGACGCGCGGGCTTGTGGATGCCGGGGGTCGAGGAGGCGCGGATGGCTGACCACGAAACACCGCCCGACGGCGCGCATGACGCCGCGCCGCCGTTCGGCGGGGCCGCGCCCGGCGTCCGGCGACAGCCGCCCGCGCGTTCGCCGGCCGGTCCGGCATGACCCCGCCAGCACCCGACGGGCTGTATTGCGGCCCGGCGCCGGACCCGGCGGCCATCTGGCTGCACTGGAACCTTGATCCACCGCTGCTGCTGGCGTTGGCGATGCTGAGCCTTGCCGTGGGCCTGAACCGGGCGGGACGGCTGCCCGGCGCGCTGGCCGTGGCGGTGCTGACGCTCGCCTTCGTCTCGCCGCTGTGCGCGGCATCGGCGGCGCTGTTCTCGGCCCGCGTGGTCCATCACCTGCTGCTGGTGGCGGTGGCCGCCCCCCTGCTGGCGCTGGCCTGGCCGGGGCGGATGGCCCGCGCGATGACGCCCGCGTTCGTCGTCTCGACCGCGGTGCTGTGGCTGTGGCACCTGCCCGCGGCCTATGACGCGGCAATGTCGGACGTCGGCGTCTACTGGGTCATGCAGGGGTCGCTGTTGCTGTCGGCCACCGCCTTCTGGCGGGCGGTGCTGCACCCGGCGCAGCCGTCGGGCCACGCGCTGCTGCTGATCCTGGCCGCCATCGTGCAGATGGCCCTGCTGGGCGCGCTGCTGACGCTTGCGCCCGCGCCGATGTATGCCATCCACATGGCGGCGCCGCTGGCCTGGGGGTTCACGCCGCTGGGCGACCAGCAGCTGGGCGGGCTGATCATGTGGGTTCCGGCGGGCCTGCCCCTTGCCGCCTTCGGCACCATCGTCGCGCGCCGCCAGTGGCGCGCGATGGCCGGGCGGGCGGCATGACCTGGACGTGGCTGCACGTCCTGGTGGGCTGGCTGCAGGTCATCGTGCCGCATCTCAAGGCGTTCCACATCAGCATGCTGGCGATCTGGTGCGCGGGGCTGTTCGCCCTGCCCCTGATGCTGGCGCGCCATGACCTGGCGATCGGGCAGGCGGATTATTCGCGCATCCGCCGCGCGTCGCACTACAGCTATACCTGGTTCGTGACGCCCGCGGCGGTGTTCGCCATCGGGTCGGGCGTGATGCTGATCTTCCTGCGCGAGATCTTCGTGCCGTGGATGTTCGCCAAGCTGGTGTTCGTGGCGCTGCTGGTCGGGCTGCACGGCTGGGTGGGCCACACGCTTGTCACCGTGGCCGAGAAAGAGGGCGACCACACCCCGCCAGAACCGCTGATCCCGTCGCTGCTGCTGACGGGCGTGATCCTGTGCATCCTGTTCCTGGTCCTGGCCAAGCCGGAACTTGAGACGATCCCCCTGCCCGGCTGGCTGAACGAACCGCGCGGCAATCACTTGCCGTTGGATGTCCCCAGGCGATAATCGAAAACCAGTTTGCCCCCATGCCAACCCGTAATGCTGACCATCAGCACGCAAAACCCGGACATGAGGATGCCATAGGGCAGGACGGCGGATTCATAGCCGGTCAGCCGGTATCCCCAGTTCGCCCCCGTGACCGCGATGAAGGTCACCGCGATCACCGCATGGGTCCAGGCGGCGGCGCGGGCGCGGATGCCGGGCACGAACAACAGCTCCAGCGTGCCGGTGACGGCGGCGGCGACGCCGATCAGAAAGGCCAGCCCCGCCGCCCATGCGGCCGCGCGCGCCCAGAAGGCGTCGCCCGTCCACCAGTAAAGCCCGTCCGCCCCGAAACAGCAGAATGTCAGCGCGACCGGAAAGGTGACGGTCATGGCGTGCAGCGGGTGGCCAAAGACCGCGATCTTGGATTCGGTGTCATGAAAGTCGGGGTGCCTGGTGATGGGGTCGATCAGCGTCTCGTCCTTGGTCTGCCTCATGTCCTGGGTCATCGGGGGCGCTTTCCGCTGCTGGGGTTCGGGGCCTTAACGCTGGCCGTCCTGCCAGGTTGCGAGGACCGGCTGTCGGCCGTCCACCCCGCCGGCCCCGCGGCCGAGGTGATCGCCCGGCTGTGGTGGGTGATGCTGGCCGGGTCGGTCGCCATCTTCGCCCTTGTCATGGTGCTGCTGGCGCTGGCGTTCCGCAAGCCTGCGGGGCCGTCGGGCGAGGCGGCGGACCAGCGGCGGGAACGGGTCTGGATCATGGGGCTGGGGATCGGCTTTTCGCTGGCCGTTCTTGGCGCGCTGCTGGTCTGGGGCCTGGCCGCCGGGGAACGGCTGCTGCCCCGGCCCGCGCCGGACCTTGTGACCGTGCGGGCCGAGGCGCGGCAATGGGCCTGGGATTTCGGCTATGCCGACGCGCCGGACCGGGTGACGCGGAATGTCCTGCACATCCCCGCAGGGCGCCCGGTGGACGTGGAAATCACCGCCACCGACGTCATCCACAGCTTTTGGGTGCCGCGGCTGGCCGGCAAGCTGGACGCCATCCCCGGCCACGTCAACACCCTGCGGATCGAGGCGTGGGAGCCCGGCGAATACGCCGGCGTCAGCGCCGAGTTCAGCGGCACCGGATACCGCGACCATGTCTTCACCGTCATCGCCCACGATCCGGCGGGCTGGGATGATTTCATCGCCAGAGAGGCACCGTGACCCAAAGACGCATGACCGCGCTGAGGCTGCACCGCAAGCTGGACCCGATCTGGGCGTCCGACCCCGGTTTCCGCGGCTGGTTCACCACGGTCAACAACAACGACATCGGCAAGATCTTCCTGATGACCGCGACGGCGTTCTTTGTCATCGGCGGCATCCTGGCGATGCTGATCCGCGCCCAGCTTGCGACGCCCGAATCCGCCTTCATGGGGCCTGCGGTCTATAACCAGGTCTTCACGATGCACGGGACCATCATGATGTTCCTGTTCGCCATCCCGTTCTTCGAGGCGCTGACCGTCTATCTGCTGCCCGGCATGCTGGGCACCCGCGACCTGGCGTTCCCGCGGCTGAGTTCATACGGCTTCTGGTGCTATTTCATCGGCAGTTCGACGATGGTCGTGGCGCTGGTGCTGGGCGTCGCGCCGCAGGGTGGTTGGTTCATGTATCCGCCGCTCTCGTCCACCATCGGGTCGCCGGGGATACCGGCCGACATCTGGCTGCTGGGCATCAGCTTTGTCGAGGTTTCGGCCATCAGCGCCGCGGTCGAGGTGGTCGTGACCGTCCTGCGATACCGCGCGGCCGGCATGTCGCTGGACAAGATGCCGATATTCGCCTGGTACATGCTGGTCGTGGCGGTGATGATCCTGACGGCGTTCCCGCCGATGATCCTTGGCTCGCTGCTGCTGGAACTGGAACGGGCCTTCGGGATGCCGTTCTTTCAGGTGGACAGCGGGGGCGACGCGCTGCTGTGGCAGCATCTGTTCTGGCTGTTCGGCCATCCCGAAGTCTATATCATCTTCCTGCCCGCGGCGGGCGCCGTCTCGACCATCCTGCCGGTGATGGCCCGCACGACGCTGCTGGGCTATGGCTGGGTGGTGGCGGCGGCGGTGTCGCTGGCGGTCCTCAGCTTCGGGCTGTGGGTCCACCACATGTATACGACCGGCATCCCGCATATGGGGCTGGCGTTCTTCTCGGCCGCCTCGACGCTGGTCGCGGTGCCGGTGGGGGTGCAGATCTTCGGCTGGATCGGCACGCTGTGGAAGGGCCGGCCCCAGATGCATCTGCCGATGCTGTGGATCATGGGGTTCTTCGTGACCTTCGTGATCGGCGGGCTGACCGGGGTGATGATCGCGGTGGTGCCCTTCGACTGGCAGGTCCACGACACCCATTTCATCGTGGCGCATCTGCATTACGTGCTGGTCGGCGGCTTTGTCTTTCCGATGATCGCCGCGATCTATTACTGGCTGCCGGTGTTTTCGGGCCGCAAGCGGTTCTTCCGCATGGGCGAGACGGCGTTCTGGCTGGCGGTGCCGGGATTTCACGTCACCTTCCTGGCCGTCCACTGGGCCGGGCTGCTGGGCCAGCGGCGGCGGACCGACAGCTATGATCCGGGTCAGGGGTGGGAGGTGATCAACCTCATCGCCTCGATCGGCAGCTTCGTCATGGCGATCGGTTTCGCGCTGGTCATCGTGGACGTGGCGATCAACGCGCTGATTGCCAGCCGGGGGCGGCGCAATCCGTGGGGCGCGGGCACGCTGGAATGGGCGACGGCCCTGCCCTCGCCGTCCTATAACATCGCGTCGATCCCGGTGGTGGACAGCCGCTATCCGATGCACACCGACCCCGACCTGCCCAACCGGATCGCGCGGGGCGAGGGGTTCCTGGGCGAGCCGATCCGCAACCGGCGCGAGACGCTGGCCGTCAGCACCGCGCGCGGCGATCCGTTGCAGGTCGTGGTGTTCCCGCAGAACTCGGTCGTGCCCTTCGTCATGGCGGTCGTGACCAGCGTCATCTTCATCGCGCCGATCTTCAAGCTGTACTGGCTGATGTTCGTCGCGGCCTTCGGCGTCATGGTGCTGTCGATGCGCTGGGTCTGGGTGCTGGGTTCGCGCCACGACGAGGGGGCGCTGGACGCGGGCCGCGGCGTGTCGCTGCCAAGCGCGTCCGAGGTGGCGGACCCGCCCGGATGGTGGGGGTCGCTGTTTCTGCTGCTGGCCGACGCGGTGCTGTTCGGGTCGGCGCTGTTCGGCTATGCCTTCTTGTGGACCGTCGCCCCGAACTGGCCGCCGCCCGCGTATCTGCAACCCGGCGTCGCAGGGCCGGCGCTGGCCCTGGGGGGCGCGGCGCTGGCGCTGGCCGGGCCGCGGCTGGCGGAACGGCGGCTGCGCGGAGGGGACACCCCTTATGCCGGGCTTGTCCTAGGTGCGGCGGGGCTTGGCGCGCTGATGGCAGCCTGCGTCATGGTCATGCGGGCGCTGCCCGATCCGTCCGCCCACGCCTATGACGCGACGGTCTGGGTGCTGTCGGGCTATGTGCTGTTCCACGCGGGGCTGGCGGCCATCATGGCGGGCTTTGTCATGGCCCGGGGCCGGGCCGGGTTCCTGTCGCCCCGCCGGTTCGGAGAGCTGCGCGTCGTCCGCCTGTGGGCCGACTATGCCGTGCTGACCGGGCTGATCGCGCTGGCGGCGATCTATCTGCCGGGGCTGGGAACATGACCGAGATCCTGCGCCTGTCGGTTCCGATGACGGTCTGGATCGCCGCGTTCAGCGCCGTCTATGGCTTGCAGGGGCTGCTGTGCGCCGGGGCCTTCGGCGCGGTCGAACCGGGCACGCAGCGCGGCTTGCTGATCCTTGCCGGGGCAGTTGCGGTGGCGGTTCAGGTCGCGCTGCTGATGGCGCTGCGCGCGCCGCGCTTTGCCTCACCCTCGCGGTTCGTCCAGCGGGTCAGCGTGATCCTGGCGGTGGTGGCGCTGATCTCGACGGTGTGGACGCTGCTGCCGGTGGTCGCAAGCTCGGTCTGCCTGTAGGTTGCAAGACCTGCGGGCAGCGCAGTGATCGAGGAACGCGAAGGCCAGCACCGCGCAGTGCACGCAGCCGGCCGACGATCCCCGCCTGCGTGGCGTTCCTGGCTGCACGGGTATCCAAGGGCTGGTGGGGCGCGGGGGCTGCCGATGGCGGCGCGGAAGCTGCCGCGTGGCGCGCGGGCGTTCCCTATGGACGCGGGGGGCCGGGCCGGCGGCGGCGCGGGCGCCTGCGGTCCCGGCCCTGCCGCCTGCAGCGCGGGCATTGCCGGTTGAGGGCCGCCGCCGCCTCCCCGCGTCCCGCCCAGTCCACCCACTCCGCCCAAAGAAAAAGGCCCGGCGCAGCGGCCGGGCCTTTCCAGTCATCCGTTCAGGATCATTCCTCGGGCGAGGTGATGACCTCGTCGGCGTCCACGTCGGCCATCGCCGGCGCGGGTTCCGGGGCGGCCAGCGCCGCCGCGGCTTCGGCCTCGGCGCGGCGCATCTCGATGACCTCGTTGTCGCGGTCCTCGGCGATGCGCTTGACGCGGCTGGTGGCCCCGCCGGTGCCGGCCGGGATCAGCCGGCCGACGATGACGTTTTCCTTCAGCCCGACCAGCTTGTCGCGCTTGCCCTGCACGGCGGCCTCGGTCAGCACGCGGGTCGTTTCCTGGAACGACGCCGCCGAGATGAAGCTGCGCGTCTGCAGCGACGCCTTGGTGATGCCCAGCAGCACCGGTTCCCCGGTCGCCGGACGCCCGCCGCGCGCCTCGATCTTGGCGTTCTCCTCGACGAACTCGTCGCGGTCCACGTTCTCGCCTTTCAGCAAGGTCGTGTCGCCCGAGTCCAGGATCTCGATCTTCTGCAGCATCTGGCGGACGATCACCTCGATGTGCTTGTCGTTGATCTTCACGCCCTGCAGCCGATAGACGTCCTGCACCTCGTCGATGAGATAGTCGGCCAGCGCCTCGATCCCCATGATCCGCAGGATGTCGTGCGGCGCGGGGTTGCCGTCCATGATGTACTCACCCTTCTGCACGAAGTCGCCTTCCTGCACCGGGATGTGCTTGCCCTTGGGCACCATGTATTCGACCGGCTCCAGCCCGTCCTCGCGCGGCTGGATGATGATGCGGCGCTTGTTCTTGTAGTCCTTGCCGAACTTCACCGTGCCGTCGATCTCGGCGATGATGGCGTGATCCTTGGGACGGCGCGCCTCGAACAGTTCCGCCACGCGGGGCAGACCCCCGGTGATGTCCTTGGTGCGCGCGCCCTCGCGCGGGATGCGCGCGATCACGTCGCCTGCCTTGATCTCCTGCCCGTCCTCGATCGACAGCACCGCGTCCACCGACATCGGATAGCTGATCGGGTTGCCGGCCTCGTTGCGGACGGGTTCGCCGTCCTCGCCCACAAGGATGATCTCGGGCTTGAGGTCGCTGCCCTTGGGCGCCGACCGCCAGTCCGTGACGATCTTCTGCGTCATGCCGGTCGCCTCGTCGGTCTCGTCGCGGACCGACAGGCCCGACAACAGATCGACGAACCGCGCCGTCCCCGCCATCTCGGCGATGATCGGCAGGGTATAGGGATCCCATTCGAACAGCTTGCCGCCGCGCGCGACCTTGTCGCCGTCGCGCACCATCAGCTTGGACCCGTAGAACAGCTTGTGGCTGGCCAGCGCGGTGTCCTGATCGTTCATGACGTGCAGCTGCATCGAGCGGCTCATCACGATCAGCTCGCCAGCCGCGTTTTCCAGCACGGCCTCGTTCTCGAACCGGACGGTGCCGTCCTGGTTGGCGGCGATGAACGACTGCTGCCCGCCCTGCGCGATGCCGCCGATGTGGAAGGTCCGCATCGTCAGCTGCGTGCCGGGTTCACCGATCGACTGCGCGGCGATGATGCCGACAGCCTCGCCGATGTTGACCAGCGTGCCGCGCGCCAGATCGCGGCCATAGCACAGCGCGCAGACGCCGTCCTCGGCCTCGCAGGTCAGCGCGGACCGGATGCGGACGGACTGGATGCCCGCCGCCTCGATCGCGTCGGCCTTGCGCTCGTCGATCAGCTCGTTCTCGCGGACCACCACCTCGTCGGTGCCGGGGACCAGCACGTCCTCGGCCGCGACCCGGCCCAGCACACGTTCGGCCAGGGGCGCGATGACCTCGCCGTCGTTGACCGCGGCGGATGCGGTGATCGCCCGGTCGGTGCCGCAGTCATGCTCGCGGATGATGCAGTCCTGCGCCACGTCCACCAGACGCCGCGTCAGATAGCCCGAGTTCGCGGTCTTCAGCGCCGTGTCCGACAGGCCCTTGCGGGCGCCGTGGGTCGAGTTGAAGTATTCAAGGACGGTCAGACCTTCCTTGAAGTTCGAGATGATCGGCGTCTCGATGATCTCGCCCGACGGCTTGGCCATCAGGCCGCGCATCCCGCCAAGCTGCTTCATCTGCGACACGGACCCCCGCGCGCCGGAATGGGCCATCATGTAGACGCTGTTCGGCTCCATCTCGGCGCCGGTCTCGTCCTTTTTGGCCGACGAGATCGTCACCATCATGGCGTCGGTCACGCGGTCGTTGCACTTGGACCACGCGTCCACGACCTTGTTGTATTTCTCGCCCTGCGTGATCAGCCCGTCCAGATACTGCTGTTCGAACTCTTTCACCTGGTCCTGGACCTCGCCGACGATGTCCCACTTGCTGTCGGGCACCACCATGTCGTCCTTGCCGAACGAGATGCCGGCCCGGAACGCCTCGCGGAAGCCGAAGCCCATGATCTGGTCGCAGAAGATCACCGATTCCTTCTGGCCGCAGTAACGATAGACGGTGTCGATGACCGTCTGGACGTCCTTTTTGCGCAGCAGGCGGTTGACCAGTTCGAACGGCGACTTGGCGTTCTTGGGCAGCAGCGCGCCCAGACGGACCCGGCCGGGCGTCGTCTCATAGCGCTTGATGACCTCGTTGCCGTCCTCGTCGATCTGCGGCAGGCGGCAGGTGATCTTGGCGTGCATGTGCACGGCGCCGGCGGCCAGCGCGTGTTCCACCTCGTCCACGTTGCCGAAGGCCATGCCTTCGCCAACCATGCCGTCGCGCTGCATGGTGCCGTAATAGAGGCCAAGAACCATGTCCTGCGACGGCACGATGATCGGCGCGCCGTTGGCGGGCGACAGCACGTTGTTCGTGGACATCATCAGGACGCGCGCCTCAAGCTGGGCCTCAAGGCTCAGCGGGACGTGCACGGCCATCTGGTCGCCGTCAAAGTCGGCGTTGAAGGCCGAGCAGACCAGCGGGTGCAGCTGGATCGCCTTGCCTTCGATCAGGATCGGCTCGAACGCCTGGATGCCCAGGCGGTGCAGCGTCGGCGCGCGGTTCAGCAGGACCGGATGCTCGCGGATCACCTCGTCCAGGATGTCCCAGACCTCAGGGCGTTCCTTTTCGACCAGCTTTTTCGCCTGCTTGACGGTCGAGGAATAGCCCTTCGCCTCAAGCCGCGAATAGATGAACGGCTTGAACAGCTCGAGCGCCATCTTCTTCGGCAGCCCGCACTGGTGCAGCTTGAGTTCCGGCCCGGTCACGATGACCGAGCGGCCCGAAAAGTCCACGCGCTTGCCCAGCAGGTTCTGGCGGAACCGGCCCTGCTTGCCCTTCAGCATGTCCGACAGCGACTTCAGCGGGCGCTTGTTGTTGCCCGTGATGACGCGGCCGCGGCGGCCGTTGTCGAACAGCGCGTCGACCGATTCCTGCAGCATCCGCTTTTCGTTGCGCACGATGATGTCGGGCGCGCGCAGCTCGATCAGCCGCTTGAGGCGGTTGTTGCGGTTGATGACCCGGCGATACAGGTCGTTCAGGTCCGACGTGGCGAACCGGCCGCCGTCCAGCGGGACCAGCGGGCGCAGTTCCGGCGGGATGACCGGGATCACGGTCAGCACCATCCATTCCGGGCGGTTGCCGGATTCCAGGAAGCTCTCGACGATCTTCAGCCGCTTGATGATCTTCTTGGGCTTCAGCTCGCCGGTGGCCTCCTTCAGATCCTCGCGCAGCTGGTCGGCCGTCGCCTGCAGGTCGATGGCGGACAGCATGTCGCGGATCGCCTCGGCGCCGATGTTGGCGGTAAAGGCGTCAACGCCGAACTGGTCCTGCGCGTCCATGAACTCTTCCTCGGTCAGCAGCTGACCATAGGTGAGGTCCGTCAGACCCGGTTCGATGACGACATAGTTTTCAAAGTACAGGATGCGTTCCAGGTCGCGCAGCGTCATGTCCAGCATCAGGCCGATCCGGGACGGAAGCGACTTGAGGAACCAGATATGCGCGACCGGGGCGGCCAGCTCGATATGGCCCATGCGCTCGCGCCGGACCTTCTGCAGCGTCACCTCGACGCCGCATTTCTCGCAGACGAGGCCGCGATACTTCATGCGCTTGTATTTGCCGCACAGGCATTCGTAATCCTTGATCGGCCCGAAGATGCGCGCGCAGAACAGCCCGTCGCGTTCGGGCTTGAACGTGCGATAGTTGATCGTCTCGGGCTTCTTCACCTCACCGAACGACCACGCGAGGATTTCCTCGGGCGAGGCCAGCGAGATCTTGATCTCGTCGAACTGCCGCGGCGGGGCGACGGGGTTGAAGGGGTTGTTGGCGAGTTCCTGGTTCATGTTCTGCACCGTCCTTAGGGGCTGGTGTTAAATCGCGAGAGCGGCTCGGCAGAGCCGCCCAGTAATTCAGGGTGTTCGGCCAGAAAGCCCTTGATGCTGGCATCCAGGACATCCGGGACGCGGGACCAGCTGACGTTGCGGCGCACGACCCGGGCGGGGTTGCCGACGATGGTGGTCGCGGGGTCATAGCGCCCCGCAGCCACCGCGCCCGCGCCCAGAACGGCGCCGTGGCCGATCTGGCACGACCCGACCACGGTGGACCGGAACCCCAGCCAGACGTGGTCGCCCACGACGATCTCGGGGCTTTCCGAAACCGGCACGGGCGCGGCGCCCGACAGGTCCACGATGCCGTGGTGCGTAGCGGCCATCACCATGACATCGCGCGAGGCCATGCAGTCGCGGCCGATGCGGACGCTGCCGCGGGCGCAGTTCACAAAGATCTGCCCCGCCGTCGTTCCGTCCCCGATCTCGACCCGCGCCTTGGTGCCCAGGTCCAGCCGTGCGTTCAGCATGGGCGAACGGCCGATCTCGACCGCCGCGTCGCTAGCGGTGAACAGCACCGAAACGGTCCCCCGGTCGATGCGCCCGATGGTCAGGCGCAGGTCGTCCAGCGGCTTTGCGCCCCCGATGGTGACGGTGATCGTCGCCTTGGGACCGGGCGGCGCCACGTCGATGACGCAGCGCGCGCCCAGCTGGCCGATGATCCGCACCTGCTGCCCGGCCGCCGCACCGGGTTGCACCGCAGGCGCACCCGGTCCGGTGGTGACGCGGACCCCGCGGCGGGCAACGCGCCCGCCCATGTCGCGCAGCCCGCGGGCCGCACGTGCGAGGCCGCCCCGCAGCGTCATCAGTCGGCGTCCTCCGCGTCCAGCAGTTCCATGTTGAGGCCGAGGCCCCGGACCTCCTTGACCAGCACGTTGAACGATTCAGGGACGCCGGCCTCGAAGTTGTCCTCGCCCTTGACGATCGACTCATAGACCTTGGTCCGGCCCGCGACGTCGTCCGACTTGACCGTCAGCATCTCCTGCAGGGTATAGGCGGCGCCATAGGCTTCCAGCGCCCAGACCTCCATCTCGCCCAGACGCTGACCGCCGAACTGCGCCTTGCCGCCCAGCGGCTGCTGGGTGACCAGGCTGTAGGGGCCGGTCGAGCGGGCGTGCATCTTGTCGTCGACAAGGTGATGCAGCTTCAGGAAATACTTGACGCCGACCGTGACCGGACGGGTGAACTGCTCGCCGGTGCGGCCGTCGAAGACGATCGATTGCCCCGAGGTGTCGAACCCTGCCCGACGCAGCGCGTCGTTCACGTCCACCTCCTTGGCGCCGTCGAACACCGGGGTCGCGATCGGCACGCCGCCTTTGACGTGCTCGGCGTGTTCGACCATGTCCTCGTCGGCCATGCCGCCGAATTCGGCATCGAACGTCTCGGCGCCATAGCCGTTGCGCATCGCGTCGCGCACCGGGGTCATGTCGCCGTTCGCCCGATAGGACTGCAACGCCTCGTCGATCTTGATCCCCAGGCCGCGCGCGGCCCAGCCCATGTGGGTTTCCAGGATCTGGCCCACGTTCATGCGCGACGGCACGCCCAGCGGGTTCAGAACCAGGTCGACGGGGGTGCCGTCGCCCAGGAACGGCATGTCCTCCATCGGGACGACTTTGGACACGACGCCCTTGTTGCCGTGGCGGCCGGCCATCTTGTCGCCCGCCTGCAGCTTGCGCTTCACGGCGACAAAGACCTTGACCATCTTCATCACGCCCGGCGGCAGGTCGTCGCCCTGGCGGACCTTTTCGACCTTGTCGTCGAACCGGGCCTCCAGCGCGCGTTTCTGCACGTTGAACTGGTCCTGCAGCGCCTCGACCTCGCGCGCGGTGTCCTCGTCGGCGACGGCCAGCTGGAACCACTGGCCGCGCGACAGGCTGTTCAGCAGATCCTCGTTGATCTCGCTGTTGGCCTTGACGCCCTTCGGACCCTTGACTGCCTTCTTGCCGGCGATCAGCGAACGCAGGCGCGCATAGATGTTGCGCTCAAGGATCGCCATCTCGTCGTCGCGGTCGCGGGCAAGGCGCTCGACCTCCTCACGCTCGATCTGCAGGGCGCGTTCGTCCTTGTCCACGCCGTGGCGGTTGAACACCCGCACCTCGACGATGGTGCCATAGGCGCCCGGCGGCAGCCGCAGCGAGGTGTCGCGCACGTCCGACGCCTTTTCGCCGAAGATGGCGCGCAGCAGCTTTTCCTCGGGTGTCATGGGGCTTTCGCCCTTGGGGGTGATCTTGCCCACAAGGATGTCGCCCGGACCCACTTCCGCGCCGATATAGACGATGCCCGCCTCGTCGAGGTTGCGCAGGGCTTCCTCGCCGACGTTCGGGATGTCGCGGGTGATCTCCTCCGGGCCCAGCTTGGTGTCGCGGGCCGCCACCTCGTATTCGTCGATATGGATCGAGGTGAACACGTCGTCGCGGTGGATGCGCTCGGAAATCAGGATCGAGTCTTCGTAGTTGTAGCCGTTCCACGGCATGAACGCGACGACCACGTTCCGGCCGATCGCCAGCTCGCCCTGGTCGGTCGAGGGACCGTCGGCGATGACCTGGCCCTTCTGGACGCGCTCGCCGACCTTGATCAGCGGGCGCTGGTTGATCGTGGACGACTGGTTCGACCGCTTGAACTTGCGCAGGCGATAGATGTCCACGCCGGCGTCGCCCGCGCCCAGATCCTCGGTCGCGCGCACGACGATGCGGCTGGCATCGACCTGGTCGATGACCCCGCCCCGGCGCGCCATGATGGCGGCCCCGCTGTCGCGGGCGACGATGGCCTCCATGCCGGTGCCGACGAACGGCGCCTCGGCGCGCAGCAGCGGCACCGCCTGACGCTGCATGTTGGACCCCATCAGCGCGCGGTTGGCGTCGTCGTTCTCAAGGAACGGGATCAGCGCGGCCGCGACCGACACCAGCTGTTTCGGCGACACGTCGATCAGATCGACGGCATCGACCGGGTTCAGCATGAAGTCGCCTGCCTGCCGGGTCGAGATCAGCTCGTCGACAAAGTTGCCGTCCTCGTCCAGCGTCGCGTTCGCCTGCGCCACGGTGTGGCGCATTTCCTCGGTCGCGGACATATAGACCACGTCGTCGGTGACCTTGCCTTCGACCACCTTGCGATAAGGCGTCTCGATAAAGCCGTATTTGTTCACGCGGGCAAAGGTCGCGAGACTGTTGATCAGGCCGATGTTCTGCCCTTCCGGCGTCTCGATCGGGCACATCCGGCCATAGTGGGTCGGGTGCACGTCGCGCACCTCAAAGCCCGCGCGCTCGCGCGTCAGGCCGCCCGGCCCCAGCGCCGACAGGCGGCGCTTGTGCGTCACCTCGGACAGCGGGTTGGTCTGGTCCATGAACTGCGACAGCTGCGACGAGCCGAAGAACTCGCGCACCGCGGCCGCCGCGGGTTTCGCGTTGATCAGGTCCTGCGGCATCACGGTGTCGATCTCGACGCCCGACATGCGCTCGCGGATCGCGCGTTCCATGCGCAGCAGACCGATGCGGTACTGGTTCTCCATCAGCTCGCCGACCGAGCGCACCCGGCGGTTGCCGAGGTGGTCGATGTCGTCGATCTCGCCCTTGCCGTCGCGCAGTTCCACCAGCCCGCGGATGCACGAGATGATGTCCTCGTGGCGCAGGGTGCGCTGGGTGTCCGGCGCGTCCAGGTCCAGGCGCATGTTCATCTTGACCCGGCCCACGGCGGACAGGTCGTAACGCTCGCCGTCAAAGAACAGGCTGTTGAACAGGTTGCTGGCGGCCTCGACCGTCGGCGGCTCGCCCGGACGCATGACGCGATAGATGTCCATCAGCGCGCCGTCGCGGTTCATGTTCTTGTCGGCGGCCATCGTGTTGCGGATATAGGGGCCGACGTTGACATGGTCGATGTCCAGCACCGGCACGTCGGTGATGTCGTTGTCCAGCAGCACCTTCAGCACGCCGCCCGACAGCTCGCCCGCCTTGTCGTATTCCGCGGTGATCTCGTCGCCGGCCTCGGCATAGATCAGGCCGTTGTCCTCGTTCACCAGATCCTTGGCGATGAATCGGCCGATGATCCGTTCGAACGGCAGCAGCAGGTTGGTGACCTCGCCGGATTCGACCAGCTTCTTGACCAGCCGCGGGGTGACCTTTTCGCCGGCCTTGGTGATGACCTCGCCGGTGTCGGCGTCCACCAGGTCATAGTTCGGACGGGTGCCGCGCACGCGTTCCGGGAAGAACCGCGTGACCCAGGCGCCGGTGTCGCCCTTCTTGTCCTTTTTCAGGCTGTAGGTGACCGTCTCGTAGAAGGCATCCATGATGCTTTCCTGGTTCATCCCCAGCGCATACAGCAGCGTCGTCACCGGCAGCTTGCGGCGGCGGTCGATGCGCGCGAACACCAGATCCTTGGCGTCGAACTCGAAATCCAGCCACGACCCGCGATAGGGAATGATCCGGCAGGCGAACAGCAGCTTGCCCGAGGAATGGGTCTTGCCGCGGTCGTGGTCGAAGAACACGCCGGGCGAGCGGTGCATCTGGCTGACGACCACCCGTTCGGTGCCGTTCACGATGAACGTGCCGTTCTGGGTCATCAGGGGCATGTCGCCCATGTAGACGTCCTGCTCCTTGATGTCCTTGACGGACTTGGCGCCGGTGTTTTCATCGACGTCGAACACGATCAGGCGCAGCGTCACCTTCAGCGGCGCGGCATAGGTCATGTCGCGCTGCTGGCATTCCTCGACGTCATATTTCGGCCGCTCCAGCTCGTATTTCACGAACTCCAGCGTTGCCGTCTCGTTGAAATCCTTGATCGGGAACACCGACTGAAAGACGCCCTGGATGCCGTCGCCGTCGTTGTGCCCCTCGCCCTCGCCCGAGGCCAGGAACAGGTCGTAGGAGCTTTTCTGGACCTCGATCAGGTTCGGCATCTCCAGCACTTCGCGGATATTGCCGTAATAGCGCCGGATGCGCTTCTGGCCGACATAAGCTTGCGCCATGGGGTCTTTCGCCTTTCGTCATCGCGCGCGGCGGATCGTCGGGGCACGATCCGTGGCACGCTTGCGAACATCAGGGGTCGCGGTCCCATTCGTGCCGCGCGTCCCACCGCACAGCTCCCGAACCGCAAACTCGCCCAAAGGGAAACTCGGCCTGCCGCCCCCGCGCCCTGCCGTGCAGGTGCCAAGATAGGGGCTTCCAAGCGTCCTTCAAGACGGGTTCGGCAGGGACCGGGAAACCCGGACCCTGCCTGCATCCTTTGCAATCCCGCGGGGGATTACTTCAGTTCGACCTTGGCGCCGGCCGCTTCCAGCTTTTTCTTCATCTCTTCGGCTTCGGTCTTGTTGGCGCCTTCCTTGACCTTGCCGCCGGCTTCGACCAGGTCCTTGGCCTCTTTCAGGCCCAGGCCGGTGATCGCGCGCACTTCCTTGATCACGTTGATCTTGTTGGCGCCGGCTTCGGTCAGGACGACGTCGAACTCGGTCTTTTCCTCGGCGGCTTCGGCGGGGCCGGCGGCCGGGCCGGCCATCATGACGGCGCCACCGGCAGCCGGCTCGATGCCGTATTCGTCTTTCAGGATGGTCTTCAGTTCCTGCGCCTGCAGCAGGGTCAGACCAACGATTTGTTCAGCGAGTTGCTTCAGATCAGCCATTTTTCCGTTCTTTCCAGTCAAGTTGTTCCAACGTCGCGGCATCTTGCCGCCGGACGGGACGGGGTTGCCTCAGGCGGCCTCGCGCTCTTCCAGAGTCGTGAGGATGCCCGCGATGTTGCTGGCAGGTGCGCCGATCGCACCCGCGATGTTGCTGGCCGGGGCACCGATGGCGGCCACGATCGAAGCGATAAGCTCCTCGCGCGACGGCATCTGGGCCACGGCTTTCACACCGGCGGGATCAAGGGCCGTGTCACCCATCGCACCGCCCAGGATGACGAACCTGTCGTTCGTCTTGGCGTATGCGTCCGCAACCTTGGCCGCAGCCACGGGGTCGTCGGAAAAGGCGAGAACGGTCATCCCCGTCAGGTAATCGGCGATCGAGGCCGACGGCTTACCTTCCAGGGCGATCTTGGCGAGCCTGTTCTTGGCAACGCGGACCGCAGCCCCTGCCTCGCGCATCTGCGCGCGCAGGACCTGCATCTGGGCAACCGTCATCCCCTCGTAGCGGGCAACCACCACGACGCCAGAGCTTTCAAAGATCTGGCCGAGTTCCTCGACCACCTGTTCTTTTTGGGCTCTATCCACGGTTCACTCCACGTTGGGGGTTTCCCCCCGGCTCTCTTGTCCGGCAGCCGGGTGGCAGCCGGGCGGGTCCGCTGGCGATGATGGACCCGAGATCGCCCGAAAGGTGGACCCTTGCGGATAAACTCGACTTCCATCTCGGGAAGGACTTATCGGCGCTCGCGCGCCCGCCCTCCGTCTCGGACAGATCGGGCCACGGGCGAATCAGCCCGCGACACCGGAAGCTGCCGTTTAGCGGACGTGCGGGGGCATGGCAAGGCGCGGCGCCGCCCTACAGGTCGGGCGCCGCCCATGCGGGTCGGAACGATCAGCGCGCCCGGACGACCGTGATCGGCGCGGCCGCCGCCGCCGGGCCGCCGCTGTCCATGTCCCTCATGCCCGGTCCCTTCCGCGATCCTCGGCCGACGCGTCCGGGGCGGGCGCCCCGCCGGACATGAAAACGCCCGCCCTGTGAACACAAGGCGGGCGCGATCTCGTTTTTCCGAAACTCAGCCCTGCGCGGCCGAGGACAGGTCCAGCGACACGCCCGGACCCATCGTCGAGCTGATCGAGACCTTTTTCAGATAGGTGCCCTTGGCGCCCGAAGGTTTCGCCCGGTTCACCGCGTCCACGAAGGCGCGGATGTTCTGGGCCAGCTTCTCGGTGTCGAAGGACGCCTTGCCGACGCCGGCGTGGACCACGCCCGCCTTTTCGGCCTTGAACTGGACCTCGCCGCCCTTGGCGTTGCCGACGGCGCCGGCCACGTCCATCGTCACCGTGCCGACCTTGGGGTTCGGCATCAGGTTGCGCGGGCCGAGGATTTTGCCCAGCCGGCCGACCAGCGGCATCATGTCGGGCGTGGCGATGCAGCGGTCAAAGTTGATGTTCCCGGCCTGGATCGATTCCATCAGATCCTCGGCGCCCACGATGTCGGCGCCGGCGGCGCGCGCCTCGTCGGCCTTGGGACCGCGGGCGAACACGGCGACGCGGACGTCCTTGCCGGTGCCGTTGGGCAGGGTCACGACGCCGCGGACCATCTGGTCGGCGTGGCGCGGATCGACGCCCAGGTTCATCGCGATCTCGACCGTCTCGTCGAACTTGGCGGTGGCGTTGGCCTTGACCAGCGTCAGCGCCTCTTCCAAGGCCAGGTTGGCCTTGCCTTCAAAGGCGGCGCGGGCGGCGGCCTTGCGTTTTGCGATCTTTGCCATGACTCAGCCTTTCACCTCGATACCGATCGACCGGGCCGAGCCGAGGACGATCTGCATCGCGGCCTCGATGTCGTTGGCCGACAGATCCTTCATCTTCGCTTCGGCGATCTCGCGCACCTGCGCGACGGTCACGGTGCCGGCGTTCGTGCGGCCCGGCTTGTCGGACCCCTTGGCGCGGTTGCGCTTGCCCACCGGCTTCAGGCCCGCGGCCTTTTTCAGCAGGAACGCCGCGGGGGGCGTCTTGGTCTCGAAGGTGAACGACTTGTCGGCGTAATAGGTGATCACGGTCGGGACGGGGGAACCCGCCTCCATCTCCTGCGTGCGGGCGTTGAACGCCTTGCAGAACTCCATGATGTTGATCCCGCGCTGGCCCAGTGCGGGACCGATGGGCGGGGACGGGTTCGCCTGACCCGCCTTGACTTGCAGCTTGAGGCTGCCGACGACTTTCTTGGCCATCTGGCCTTCTCCTTTTCATCACGCCCGCATCATGCGGGCCGACTTAGCGGTGCGGTCCGGGCCGTGGCCCTCGCCTTCCGCGCTTGCTTCACTGGGCCTTGGCGACCTGCGTGAATTCCAGTTCGACCGGCGTCGGCCGGCCAAAGATCGACACGGTGACCTTGATGCGGCTGGACGCGTCGTCCACCTCTTCGACCATTCCCGAGAACCCCTCGAACGGGCCGTCGGTCACGTTGACCTTTTCGCCGACCTCGAACCGGATCAGGTTGCGGGGCGCGACCTCGCCGCCGTCCGCGCCGGTGCGGTTCAGCATCGCGTTCACCTCGTCGTCGCGCATCGGCTGGGGCTTGCCATGCGCGCCCAGGAACCCGGTGACGCGGTTGATCGAATTGACCATGTGGTGCGTGCGGTCCGACAACTCCATGTGGACCAGCACATAGCCGGGCATGAAGCGGCGTTCCGACGTCACCTTCTTGCCGCGGCGGATCTCGATGACCTCCTCGGTGGGGACCACCACGTCGTCGATCTGGTCTTCCATGCCCTTTTCGGCGGCAGCCTGACGGATCGCCTCGGCCACCTTCTTTTCGAAGTTGGACAGGACGCTGACCGAATACCAACGCTTTGCCATCGCCTGAAAGTCCCCTGCGTTATTCCTGACCGACCCGGCCGGGCCCGCCTGCGCCGTGCCGCGGGCCAAAACTCAAACGGCGCGCATACCGAATCGATGCACGCCGGTCGCCGGGCAGGTCGGGGGGACATAGCCCCCCTGCCCCGTCGATGCAAGCGTCAGGCGACCGCGTTCAGCACCGCCGCCAGACCGCCGCGGATCAGCAGGTCGACGATGAAAAAGAACGCGCTGAACAGCGCCGCCATGACAAAGACCATGATCGTCGTCGTGGTCACCTCGCGCCGGCCGGGCCAGGTGATCTTGGCGGCTTCGGCACGGACCTGGCTGATGAACTGGGCGGGGTTGGTCATGGTCATCCCTTGCGTTTCAGCGGGTCAGATAATCGCTGCGCCCCGCGAAGGCAAGCGCCGCGCCGCCTGCCGTCAGCACCCGCCGTCAGCGCGCGCCCGGCAGGGTCAGCAGATCGACGCCGGGCATCGCGGCCAGCCGGGCGCAATCCTCGGCATAGGCCTGCGCGCAGCGGCGGGCAAGGGCGGCGTCGACCACGTCCAGCATCCGCTCTCCGGGGCGGCGGGGGAACTGGCGGGCGGCGCGCCGCGCCATTCCCCGCAGGTCGCCGCCGGGCTTGGCCATCGCGCGCGCCCGCAGCGCCTCATAGGCGTCCTGCGACATCGAGACGTTGACCGCCGGCAAATCGGGTGCGACCGCCGCCACGCCGGAAGGCAGCAGCCGGTCGAACAACGCCGGGCGGATCGCGGGATAATCCTCGTATCGCCAGACCGTCAGCCCCGCCACGCCCGGCACGGCCAGCAGCCGTTCGGCCAGCCCCGACCACGACAGAAGGTCGGGGGCAAAGCCGTCCAGATAGGCGTCGAACAGCAGCTCGCGCCCGCCCAGCACCTGCATCGCAAAGGCCGAGGTCAGGAACCCCGCCGGCTCGCGGATCGACAGGCACAGCCGCATGGGCCGGCGGCGCAGCACCGCGCCCAGGGCGTCCACCCGCGGACCCGCGCTGGGATAGATGGTGTTGTCCGCGCCGAACAGCCGGTCCGACCGGATGCGGCCCAGGATGTTCTCCTCGGACAGGACGACCTGGGGCCAGTTCGCGACGATGCCGTCCAGCACGCGCGCGACCGCCTTCTGGTCGCCGCGCAGCGGGTCCGCGCCGCGCGCTGCAGCCCCGCCGGGCTGCGGGCGGAACGGGCTGGGCGCGGCCGCGGGCGCACGCCGGGCCAGCCGGTCGGCCAGCCGGATCAGCCCCGCATCCATCGCGCGATCCCCGCGCCAGTGGACCACGTCACTGTAATGGACCCCCGCCCGCAACAGGGCCGGGATCATCGCCCGCAGGGTCGATTGCAGATGGGTGGTGGCGGTCTTGTGCGCGCCGACATGGACGGTCAGGGACATCGGGGGACCGCCGCCTTGCGCTGTCGGGAAATGCGGGCCTGGCAGGGGCAGGGGGACTCGAACCCACGACCCTCGGTTTTGGAGACCGATGCTCTACCAACTGAGCTATACCCCTAGGCCGCGACACCGATTACGGCAGCTGCCCGTCATCTTCAAGGCTTTTCGGCAGCCCGGCGCGGGTTCATCATGCGGCCGTCCTGCGCGTGAGGTCGCGATGCCGATCACCCCCCTGCCCCCCGAGATGATCCGCGATTGGCTGGCGCAGCTGCAGGGCCACATCTCGCCGGCCGAACATCGGGTGCTGGAACACCTGCTGACGCGCAAGCCCATCGCGCGCGACCTGCATCTGGGCGGACCCGGCGCATCGACGCTGGGCGGGCGGATGGCCGACCGGGTGGCCAGCTTTGGCGGATCGTGGAGCTTCATCGCCATTTTCACGGCGGTCCTGCTGCTGTGGGTGGCGGGCAACGCGATGCTGGCCGCGCGCGCGTTCGACCCCTATCCGTTCATCTTCCTGAACCTGATCCTGTCGATGCTGGCGGCGTTCCAGGCCCCGATCATCATGATGAGCCAGAACCGCCAGGCGGCCAAGGACCGCATGGCGGCCGCCCACGATTATGAGATCAACCTCAAGGCGGAAATCGAGATCATGGCCCTGCACGAGAAGATGGACCAGATGCGCAGCCAGCAGCTGGAGGGGCTGATCGCGCGCCAGCAGGCGCATATCGACCGGCTGACCGGGCTTTTGCTGGCGGCGGTCCCGTCCGCGCCACAGCCGGACCGCGCGACGCCGGGCGCGGGCGGCGGCCCCTGACCGCGCGGGGGCTGCCGGTCCGCATCGTGTCCGTTGCCCTCAGGGGGCCGGCGGTCCCTGATCGCGCGCGGGGGCCGGGGGGTGTTCGCCAGGACCACGGGGCAGGCCCGCACGGTCCCAGATCGCCCGCGGGACGGCCTGACCCGCGACGGGCGGCGGACACTCGGCGGTCCCTTATCGCGCGGGGGGCGGGGGCTACTCCGCCGCCTCGGTCGCGGCGTCGTCGCCCGCGATCAGGAAGCCGCCCGACTGCCGCTGCCACAGCCGGGCGTAAAGCCCGCCCTGCGCCAGCAGCGCGTCGTGGGTGCCCATCTCGACGATGCGGCCGGCGTCCAGCACCACCAGCCGGTCCATCGCGGCGATGGTGGACAGGCGGTGGGCGATGGCGATGACGGTCTTGCCGGTCATCAGCCGTTCCAGCTGCGTCTGGATGGCGGCCTCGACCTCGCTGTCGAGCGCGCTCGTCGCCTCGTCCAGCACCAGGATCGGCGCGTTCTTCAGGGCCACGCGGGCGATGGCGATGCGCTGGCGCTGGCCGCCCGACAGCTTGACGCCGCGTTCGCCGACATGGGCGTCCATGCCGCGCCGCCCCTCGCTGTCGCCCAGGGCGGGGATAAAGCCGCCCGCCTCGGCGGCGACGGCGGCGGCCGCGATCTCGGCCTCGGTCGCGTCGGGGCGGCCATAGGCGATGTTGTCGCGCACCGAACGGTGCAGCAGGCTGCTGTCCTGCGTCACCACGCCGATGGCGGCGCGCAGGCTGTCCTGCGTCACCGCCGCGATGTCCTGCCCGTCGATGGCGATGCGGCCCGATTCGACGTCGTGGAACCGCAGCAGCAGGTTCACCAGCGTCGATTTGCCCGCCCCCGACCGGCCGACCAGCCCGATGCGCTCGCCCGGCGCGATGTCCAGCGTCAGCCCGTCCAGCACCGCCAGCGGCCGGTCGGCGGCGTCGGCGTCATAGCGGAAGGTCACGTCCTGGAACCGCACCGCGCCCGCCGTCACCGCCAGCGGCCGCGCGCCCGGCCGGTCCACCACCATGCGCGGCAGCGACAGGCTGCCGATCCCGTCGCGCACCGTGCCGATGTTCTCGAACAGCGCGGCGAACTCCCACATGATCCAGTGGCTCATGGCGTTCATGCGCATCGCCAGCGGCACCGCCACGGCGACCGCGCCCACATCGACCGACCCGCGCGACCACAGCCACAGCCCGATCGCCGTCGTCAGGCCGACCAGCGCCGCGTTCAGGATGTTCAGCGTGATGTCCTGCGCCGCCGACAGCCGCATCTGGCGATGCACCGTGCCCAAGAACGCGTGCATCGAATCGCGGGCGAACGCCTCTTCGCGCGCGGAATGGCTGAACAGCTTGACCGTTGCGATGTTGGTATAGGCGTCCACGATGCGGCCCGTCATCGCCGCCCGCGCGCCGGCCTGCGCCTCGGCCGCGCGGCCAAGGCGGGGGATCAGAACCCACAGCAGCGCGCCATAGCCCGCCCCCCACGCCACGAAGGGCATCGCCAGCCGCCAGTCCTGCCCGCCCGCCACCACCAGCGCGCCGACGAAATAGACCGTGACATAGACGGCGACGTCCATGACCTTCATCGCTACCTCGCGCACCGCCAGCGCCGTCTGCATCAGCTTGGTGGCGATCCGGCCGGCGAACTCGTCCTGGAAATAGCCCATCGACTGGCGCAGCAGATAGCGGTGCGCCTGCCAGCGGATGCGCTGGGGGAAATTGCCCAGCAAAGTCTGGTGCATGAGCAGCGCGGTCAGGATGTTCAGGACCGGCAGCACCACCAGCAGGACGCCCGCCATCAGCATCAGCCGCGGCCCCTCGGTGGCCCAGAACCCGTCGCGGCCGGTCTGGGCCAGGCGGTTCACCAGCTCGCCCAGATAACCGAACAGCACCACCTCGAACGTGGCGATCAGCGCCGATCCGGCCGCCAGCGCGACCAGCCACGGCCCCGCGCCGTGGGCATAGTGCAGCACGAACGCCACCAGCCCGCGCGGCGGCATCCGGGGCGGGTCGTCGGGATAGGGGTTCAGGCGTCGTTCGAACCAGCCAAACATGGGCGCCTCGGGCGTCACGGGTGACGGCAGGGGTCGCCCGGCCCGGATGCGATGTCAAGCTGACGGGGAACGGCCCGCCGGGGGCTGCGTTGGCTGGGCAGCCGATTGCGCAACGCCACGAAAGGACATGCGATGACCGCCATCAAGAACCTGAAGGATCTGTATCTGGACGGGATCAAGGATCTGCACAGCGCCTGCAAGCAGTCGATCCCCGTCACCGAAGAGATGGCGCGCGCGGCCAAGAACGCCGACCTGAAAAGCGCGCTGGACGCCAGCGTCAAGGGCACCCGCGAGGGCATGGCGTCGATGGAAAAGCTGGCCCGCGCCCACGGCGAGGATCCGGGCGGCGAACATTGCAAGGGGATGGAGGGGCTGGTGGCCGAGGCGCGCAAGCACGCGCTGGACGCCCGCTTCGCCGACGAGGACACGCAGGATGCCGCGATCATCGCGCAATACCAGCGCCTCGCCCATTACGCGATCACCGGCTATGGCACGCTGAAGGCGTGGGCCAAGCGGCTGGACCTGTCCGACGACGCCCGCGCGCTGGATGAGGCGACGGCCGCCACCTATGAGGGCGACGAGACCATGACGAAGATCGCCGTCAAGGGCGGCGTGAACAAGGCCGCGATGTAGGCGGTTGGCCTTATGACCCGGGCGCGCCGTCCGGGCGCGCCCCTTTGCGTCTGATCAACGCCGCATCTGCCTCGTGAACGCAACGGCGTGCGCTGCCAAGGCGTCCCGCGTTGCTCCTGCGCCGGTCATAGCCGGCAGGTGCGCGCGGCAAACGCATCCAGCCTGCCCTGCCAAAGCGCCCCCCCGCGCCCGCCCCGGTCAAGGCCGCAGGTGCGTCGCGAACGCGTCCAGCGTGCGCTGCCAGGCCAGTTCCGCCGCCTCGGGGTCATAGCGGGGGGTGGTGTCGTTGTGGAACCCGTGGTTGGTGCCGGGATAGACATGCGCCTCATAGGTCTTGCCGTGTTCCTTCAGCACGGCCTCATAGGCGGGCCAGCCGGCGTTCACCCGCTCGTCCACCTCGGCGTAATGCAGCAGCAGCGGCGCCCGGATCGCCGGCACCTCGGCGGCCTCGGGCTGGCGGCCATAGAACGGCACGGACACCGCCAGTTCGGGATAGGCCACCGCCAGCGCGTTGCAGACGCCCCCGCCATAGCAGAATCCCACGCAGCCGACCTTGCCGGTGCTGTCCGCATGATCGCGCAGGAACTCGTGGGCGGCGAAGAAATCCTCCATCAGCTTTTCGGGCGGCAGGCTGGCCTGCATCTCGCGCCCCTGATCGTCGTTGCCGGGATAGCCGCCCAGCGACGACAGCCCGTCGGGGCCGAACGCCAGGTAACCCGCCTTGGCGACGCGGCGGACGACATCCTCGATATAGGGGTTCAGGCCGCGGTTCTCGTGGATGACCAGCACCGCGGGCAGCTTGCCCGTGGCGTCGGCGGGCCGCGCCATCAGCCCCTTGATGCGGCCGGTCCCCCGGGGGCTGTCGTATTCGGCCGTTTCGGTGCGGATGGCCGGATCGTCCGGCGCGACCTGCGCCGCCAGCGCATAGTTCGGCGCCAGCGCCTCGAGGATCATGGCGCCGGTGACGCCCGCGGCGGCATACTGGCCCGCCTGCTTCAGAAAGTCCCGCTTGCTCAGCTTGCCGTGGACATAGCCGTCAAAGATTTCCAGGATCCGCGGATCGAAATCCGCGGCGCGCTTGCGTCCGTCGTTGGTCATGGCGTCCCCCCGTGATGGCGTGCAGGGCAGCGTAACCGGCGGCGGGCGGCCGTATCCTCACGAATCCGTCATCGCGCCATCACAGATGCCGTGTCTCGGGCGCGGGCCGTCCCCAGTCGTTCGCCGCGCCGTTCCCGGCATAAACGGGCGCCGCGATCAGCTCGTCCTGCGCGGCGTCGTCCAGCGCGGGGACAAAGACCATCGTGACGCGCCCGCCCAGTTCCGCGATGGTGCCGCGCGACCACAGGCGGGTGCCGCAGGTGCCGCAGAAGCAATGGTGCATGTCGATGTCGGCCGCGCCCGAGCGCGGGGTTTCGGCGACGTGGTCCTGCCCCTGCAGGACGCGCAGCCCGTCGGGGTCGGGCAGCCGCATTTCCCAATAGCGCATCTTGCGGCAGAACCGGCAGTTGCACCGCATCGTGCCATCGGCCAGGTCGCCGTCCGCCTCGAACGCGACGGCGCCGCAGAAACAGCTTCCGTGATAGGTCTTCATGCCGTGCCCCCTGTCATGCCCCAGCGCGGGACAGGGCGCAGCATAGCACGGATTGCCGGACCGTCCCCGCCCGCGGATCGCCGCGCGGGGCGTCCTCACCCTTGCGCCAGATCGCGCGCGATCGCGGCCATCCGTTCGGGGTCCAGCTGCGGCGGCACGGAATAGCCGTCCGGCCCGTCCGCGAGGTATGCCTGCGACGACACGTCATGGACATGGTGCATGGGCACGACATGGGCGTGGGCATGCGGCACGTGGATGCCGGTAAAGAACATCGCCACCCGTTCGACCCCGTAGATCCGCTTCATCCGGTGCGACAGGGTCTGGCTGCACGCCATGACGCGGGCGGCCAGTGGCGCCGGGATGTCCTCGAACCAGACGTGATGCGCCTTGGGGATGACCAGCGTGTGCCCGGGCCGGATCGGATGCAGGTCCAGAAAGGCGACGACCTCGTCGTCCTCGTGCACGACATGGGCGGGCAGATCGCCCCGCGCGATCCGGCAGAACAGGCAGTCGTGGGTCATGGCGCCCCCTTTCGGGGCAGGTTGGGCGATCCGGCCGGGACGCGCAACCGGGTGGACGCCCCCCACGCAAAAACCCGCCCCTTTCGGGACGGGCCTTGTGCTTTCGCGGCAGGGTGCGTGACCGGCACGCACCGCCAGCTCACATCACTCGATGATCTTCGACACCACGCCGGCGCCGACGGTGCGGCCGCCCTCGCGGATGGCGAAGCGCAGCTTTTCCTCCATCGCGATCGGCGCGATCAGCTCGACCTCGAACTTCAGGTTGTCGCCCGGCATCACCATCTCGGTGCCCTCGGGCAGCTTCACCGTCCCGGTCACGTCCGTCGTGCGGAAATAGAACTGCGGGCGATAGTTGGCGAA
>NZ_SDEA01000021.1 GCF_004522155.1 Paracoccus luteus
GCCCAGGTGTCCGGTCGAAACGGGGGCCAGTTCAGCGGACTCCTCGAAAGTCTTGGCAAGCCTCTGACACTTGCAAGTAACAAAATGTAAAATCCGGATTCCGCGCTGGATCAGTAGAAATGTTGGTTGCGGGGGCGGGATCAAATCATTACTTGCGCGGATCGCAAGTAATGATGGTTGCAGGTGTGTCCCTCCATCCATACCTGCGCTTCGTCTCGATCAAACATGCCGCAGAAACGCTTCGTGCATCCGAGGGAAGCGGCGACCTGTTTCGCGCCTCAGCGTAGTTTTGGCGAGGCTGCACACGAATGATTACCGGGCCGGAGCGGATCGACCAAACCGATACCGGATACGCCCGGGCCGCCGCTGAACCCTACCGTCGTTACCGATCCAGCGTTTTCAGGATGCTGCCACAGCGGGACAGGATCGCCTTCTCGACTTCATCGAGCATCGGATGATCCCCTGCCGGCATAGCCGCGACGGCAGCTCTTGCATTAGCAAGCTGGTTCTGGACCGCCTCGGCCAACGCTTTCACGCGCTCCAGCGCGGCCCTTGGTGCGAGGCCACATTTTTTTGCCTCGCGCGCCCAGTGCCGCCCCTCGATATACTCCCCACGGCGCTTGTCATCGACATCGAGGGCAAGGTTCTCGGTGATGCCGGGCCAGACCTTCGCGCACATCACATCGTAAATCGGGGCAAGTTCGATGCCATCGCCTCGGATCAGGATGGAATAGTTCTTCAGATGCGCATCCGTGTTGCAACACAGCACGTTGAAGACCATGGCATCCCAGAGCCGGAACACCTCGCCCGCGCCACCGATGGCGCGCAGCCGGTCAATCATGGCGGCAAAACTGCCCTTCGGGCCATTCGTCTGATTGTGCTGATATTTCGCCGAGGGCGGCAAGCCAAGCGCCTGACAGAAATCCTCCTGATGCAGCCGCCGCAGGGCCTCGCCCTGCTGCAATCGGTCATAACGCCCGACCAGTAGATAGAACCGCTGCCCCGCCCTGCCCGTACTAACATCCGGTGCACGCAGGCCGACCAGCCGCGCCAGTGTCAGGCACAGCGCCTCGTTCTGCACACCGCCCCAGAGGCGATCGCTGTCTGGCTTCAGGATATGGCTCGAGGCTGTGCCGTTGACCGGGATGGCAATACGCCTGCCCTCCAAAACGCGCACGGCCAGCTTGCTCTGCACCCCGGCAAGTGACATGGAGACCCCGTCTTCGCCTGCGAGGAATGGCTTTCGCGGCAATTCGTCGATGATCCGTTCCAGTTCGTCTTCGGAGGCAACCTCTCGCGCCTCACCCCCGGTCGCCCCGCGCTCAGCGAAGGAAATCGCCCCCGAGGTGTCGCGCCCTACCCGCCCCAGCAGGGCCAGAACATCGGTATGCGGGACATCAAGAATACGCGCCATCATGCGGATCGCATCATTGTCTTCAGGCAGCAGGTTGATCAGCCATGGCGCGAGCACCGGCCAGCCCCAGGATTCGGACCGCAGTGGCATGGTGGTCGAAAGCGGAAAGGCGCCGCCCTGTGCCAGCCACGCGGGATCATAGCGGAACACCGGAGCGGTGCTGTCGCTCGGGATGATCTCGCCGACCGGATAACGCTCATAGAACAGCTGCATGGATCACCTGCTCACAGAGGCGGCAGTATGGGGCCGGACGACTTCGGCCTATCAGTGACCAGATTGCCGATCCGCATCCCCAGCGCCTCGGCCGCCGCCAGAGCCGGGGCAAGGTAACTGGTCCCCTTCCCCCGCTCCAATTCGCTGACGAAGCGCCGATTGGTGCCGATCATGCCCGCGAGGTCCGCCTGGGTATGCCCGAGCGCCTTGCGACGTGCCCGGATGGCCGCGCCGAACTCCCGAGCCAGACGTGCTTCTGCCGTGGACAGGGCCATGACATCCTCGCATAAATGATACGTTGATGTATCTCATTGGGCGCATAAAAGCAATATGGTACTTAGGTGTAGCATTACTGCGACGGAACCCGGAATGATACCGTAAGGTATCACCATGTCGATGATCCGCCAGTTGCTACCGTACGGCATCTTCGCTAGCAGGTGGGCACTGGCGCCCTGATCGCACCACCGGCAGAAAGGCGCGACGGCAAAAAGTTGAACCATGACGCAGAACGATAGCCACCCCATGCCGACCGGCTACTCCGAAACGGACATTGCCCTAATGGACATGGCCGCTTCGCTGCGTGGTCTGTTGCGTGCAGAATTTATTCAACAGGCGGCAGCATCTACACCTGAGAAGCTGCTGAAAGAACTTCAACCGATACTCATGAGTGCCGAAGGGTTTGCGGAGTTCCTCGCCCTCCTCGACGCGCCGGCAACATCCGTACCGGAGATGGTGGAGGTGCTTCGGCGCCTCGCGCCGTGGGAGGCAGATCACGACAGCAACGCCTGACAGCGCATCTGGCCGCCACAAGACCGCTGCTTCTATCCCTTGACTCCGATCAGGAAGCAGAACCCGATCGACTGAAGAAGCGCAACATTAGCTCATTCTCCTGCGCCCTCTACCGGGGCCCTTGGTTGACTGTGCGCGGGACTGCCAGGCAGTTCTCCGCATTCCTGCCGTTCATCAGGTAGGAGGGGGGCGAAGTTCGCTCTACCACCAACTTCTGCAGCCGCCATGTCGCGCTGCATAGTTGCCTGACGTTCGCACTTCAGCTGTCTGTTCGATCCCCTATATCGGCTGATCAGGAGAACTCGCCATGGCCACCCAAGTGTTCAAGTTTTCAGGTCTGTCGGACAGTGATCGCAAGATGGTTGCGCCCCTGCCCAAGCTGGCAGAAGGCGACCGCATCCAACTGCACATCCCACGCCACACTGGGCAGGATCAGATCGTCGCCCTGCCACCCGTCGCGATCGGCATCGTGGAGACCCTGAACAACCACCTGCTCAGCGGCAAGCGTGTGGCAATCATCGTCGAGGACCGCGTTGAGTCCGGCCCTTTGCGGACGGTCGGCCTCGACCGATGCTGCGTGGCCGCATCCCCGAAAGCCGACGTTCGACTGGTGCCGCAGCGAAGCCCCGGCCATGATGGACGCTAGACATTGGGCGGACCCGTTGCTGCATAATCACCTTTCCGTTCGCGATTGCATTTCTTGCGTATACTTAGTGAAGCTTGAGTACGAGGAGTGCCCATTGGATTTGTTCAGCTTGGCGAAGCGCGTCTTGTCGATCCGGGCCTGCAGATAGGTACAAAGGTCGGCGAAAGCTGCCATCGGAAGCAGCTTCCACTGCGCTCCGAATTTATGCTCAATGTTCTTGGATAACGCGCCATAGCTGAACTTGGATGCTCGTGTGGGCTCTTTGGAGGCAAACTCGTTGTAGCGGCTGATCAGGTGCTGAATGTAGCGGCTGGCATTCTGATCGGCGCCGATTGTACCCGCCGCGGGATGAACGTGAACAGATTTGTGAGATGTACTCAAATTTATCGTTCTGCCCACGATGGCCCCAGGACTATCAACCACGACATTTCCGCTGTTGTTGGTGATCTCAACCATACGTTTCGCGTTCAGCAGTAGTTTGGCAAATATGGCATCGCTTGCCTGCTCGGGCCGGCCAAATCGCGTTGCCTGGACCACCTTCATTTCCTCGAGCACCTCGACCGAGTAGATGTCTGGTTCTGTGTCGACAATCTTGTGGTGCCGTCGGCATAGGAGGATCAGGTTGTCAAAAGCATGCCTCTCCTGTTCTGTCTGGGATGCCCCATATCTCGGACCGCCCTTGCTTTGCGCCCGCACATGGCAGATTTCGCCAGTGATTGTGCCCTCCGCCTCGACAATCGGTGAAGGGCAATCGGGAAACGCGCATGCATTTCCTGATAGAGCAAACAATCTGCGAATTGTCTTTTCCGATGGTCCCGACAATTTTCCTCCTGAGCCCCTATGCGCCGGGCCTAACCAGTTAAAGTTATAATATGGCAGCGCTCGCAATGATCTGGGTCATTCCCAAGAATGAAAGCCATCACCGCATATCAAGCCGAGGGCTGCAACCGGCTGCGCGCCTCCGGATTACCGAGGGCGTTTTACTACTCGGGGTGACGCCTCGACGAAATCGGGCAGTCGGGGTTCTCGGCGTCATACCAGTCTCGGATCGCTCGAGTGATATTGGATAGTGCGAAGCAACGGCTGATCCTGAAATCCAGGTGTGCAAACTCCTCGGTGATCGTTGCAGCATCCTCGCCCTGAGGGGTGAACTCATAGCGTCCGTCCTCTTCGCCGTATTCGGCATTAGGGTCGTAATCAGTCACCTGCCATCGACCGATCAGTTCACCGTCTCTGGTGACCACCTCGCCCGCCGCTAAGTTGAGATCGTAGCCGCTGTCTAACCACTCGTCGTGGCCAATGAAGTTTATGGGGAATATCAGGTTCATGCGCAGCATGATGCCAGCCACTCCGATTCACGCAAGCAAAATCATGAGGCGATCACATGGCCCTGAACATCGATCCGCTGACCCTCTGCCCCATGTGTCGGACAAAAGGCATGACTCTGCATGTCCGCGTCTCGCTCAGTTTCGCCATCCGCACCCGCATCGCCTGCTGGCTGATCGGTCTGGTCGGGCGCGTGATCAATATTCTGCGGGATAGAGATCCGGCGCGAAGGGCGCCGAGGCTGCGCAGCGGCGGCTCCTGAAGCTGCCGGTCAGACATGGTGCGGCGAAATCCCCGTTTACATGTATCGTACAAACCGATCACCTCCGTTCGGAGGTTTGTGGCAAGTCACGCGAAGATCAGTGATGATAAGGAGCACCTCTAGACTCCAATTCGTGCCTGGGCTGTGATGTCCGCCAGCCGCAAACCGCGTCTAAGAACTTCAGCTCGAACTTCGTCGTAGACAGGAGCAACTCCCTTAGGGTCACTGATGGTCATTAGCAACGCAAAGCCGATGCCTTCGTCCGGGATAATAGCACCAGCGCGGGTCAAGGCGCTCAGGGACAAACGCCAGTCGCTTCGATTTCCGACGCCACGCATTTCCCTGAAGTAGCGTTTGATCGGCGTCCATTTGAGGCCGCTCTCAAGCAGATACTTCTCTGTGTAATCTAGGTTCTGCGGCAGCTCATTGTCATAGTGTTTCAGCTGCGACGTATGATTAGGAATAATCTCGCCTTCGTTGGTCATCGTCTCGTTGAGCTGATGCAGGGTAGCCGCTAACTGAACACGCTGACATTCGGCATCGAACGCCGCATCGACCACCGGTGAGTAGGCCAGGGTGATGTCGACAGCACCGCGGCACTTTCCATCTGACCCCGTCAGGGACGACGGCCAGGTGAAGACGAACGAAAGTTCTCGTTTTGCTGGAAGGACATCCGCGAAGACCAGCGTGATGCTACGAGGATCATCAGCAAGACAGGCCTCAGAGTCTCCGGGTACACCGAAGCCGACGAATTCCCGGGCAATCGGCCGAAGCGGCTTCTTCATCATCGCCGGATGACGCGTCGAGCGATGCACCGGAAGCGCCATCAGTAGCTCCCGGGACACTTGCCCCCCGAGTCGATGATCTAAGGCCGCGACCGTCGCCGCCACCAGTGGGGCAGCAAAACTGGTCCCAGATTTCTTGACCACCGATCCGTCCGCATCGAGCGAAGCGAGGCCGGTGTCGTTTCCCGTTCGCTGTGCTGCACCGCCATAGTGAACGAGTTCGGGTTTGCGGGCCCCGCCAGCGCCGGGCCCTCGCCGTGTGTACGCCGTGGGCAGCCCCTCCACAGCAATAGTAAGCCCTGGCGGGTTCACGGCCCGACAGATAATCCGAACATATGCTCTGCAGGTGCCGTAATGCCATCATCCCGCGCTCCCCGCTGCGCCAGCATCTCAAGCGCCTTATCGGTCTCCACCGGCCATTCCGGCCGCCGCTGGGTTCCATCGAGGTTTCCGGCCGAGACGACGAAAATGACATCATGAAGCCGCGCGATTTCATCGAGCCGGGATGCGAACGTAGAGTAGCTGTGGCGGGTGCGTCCGTTTGGGGAGCCAAGGCTGAAGTTGAAGACCCGCGTTCCTGCCTCGGCCTTTGCGTGCACGACAAGCTCCTCCAACTGGTCGAAAAACTCATCCGGCGTGCTGTAGTACTGCCCGAGCAAAGGTTTCCGTGGTGATTGCCAAGTCGAAGTACCGGCACGGCTCGCGTTCCAGGCGATCGGCAAAACCCGGGTTGAGCGCAGAACCTGCCGCCACAAGCCCCGCGATGAACGTACCATGCTCGTGATCGCTATCCCCGGGTAACAGAGGGCTGGCTACCCCGGCGCACCAGGGGTCGAGCGCGTCCAGTGCGGAAATACCGCCATCGATCACGCCCACAACGGGATAATCCCGATCAGCCAGCGGGGCCGGCAGGTCTATTGCCGCACCCGGCTCGGAAACGCCCGTGGGAGCCGGCTCGATCTCCATTGGCAAGGCGATCCGCCGGACTAGAGGCTCTTCAGCCAACTGCTCCAGCAATAGTTGATGCCGCTTTACAGACCTGTCACGGGGGGCCGAGGCGACGGCTCGTCCGGCCGTCCGCTCTGTCGCTGCTGTCGGCGCCTCTGGTGCGAGCAGCACGATATCGTTCGAGGCGCCGGCAGGCAGCAGGTCGATGCTAAGGGTGAACCCAGTCGGCCGGCGCTCCCTCAGGCCAGCAACCGGCCGCACAAACAAGCTGCCGACGGTGGTCAGGCGATGTTGCAGGGCTTTCAATTGCGCGCGGACGGCATCGCCGGAGACAGCAGGATCTGGGCGGAACAGATCAACCAGATAGCCACCGATAATCCCCTCTTTCTCAAGTGCCGCAACGGCCTCGGAAGCGGAAAAATCCAACCGGTCCGGCGCTTCAAGCAAGCCAATGCTGGCGATGCCGCCAAGCTCGCTGCGATATCCGGAAACACGCTCTTCGAACTCTCCGGTGCGCGGGTTTTCCCGTTCCTGCGGTATGTCCTCAGCCCGCTCGGCAATGAGCTTATCGAGCGCGTCCAAGGCGTCCGGCGTTGCCTGGAAGAACATCTCTCCGATACCGCGCCCGCCAACGAGTGCGAACCGGTTCCGCTCGCAGAACAGCCTCTCGGTCGGACGATAACTTTTCGCCAAGGCGTCCTCTCGCATCTGCACCAGTACGAAGCCGAGAGCCGAGTGCTGTTCCCGCAGTCGCATGCTGCTGGCACGGAGTTGCTCTCGCATCCTTGCCTTGTGGCGACGGAAGCCCTCGTTATCGCCTTGGAAAAAATCCTTGCTGGGCCCCCGCGTTCCGGGTGCAGGCGGGTAAATGAAGCGTCGGGTGTCGAGGAAAACCTGGACAGGACGCTGGATACTGTCCCGTTCAGCCATCGCTCACGGTCTCCGTTCCAGATGATGTCTCCCGTGACGCATGGCTGCGCTCCCGCAGGCGGCGCGAGACCGTTGACTGAGATACACCGACGATGGCTCCTGCTGCATTCTGAGTCAGCCCGGCCTGCTCTACGAAAGCGGCCGCAAGGTCCTCCTCCGGTCCAAGCAGCAGCGCCTTGCGAATCCCGCCGAACAGGTGGCCGTTTAGTGTTGCCTGCCGCCGAAGCCCCGCCAGCATGGACTGGCCGCGACTGACGCGGTTGCTGCTTCCCTTTGGCTGATGCAGCACCAGGAAACGTTTGCCCCCGGCGACAAGCGTTTCGAGATCGGCGCCACTCATGCCTTCCGTGAGCCAGACCAGCATGTCGATTTCCTCGCGGGTCAGTTCGATCGGACGCACGAAGCGCTCGAGCAAAACCCGGCGCGCCGTCTCATCCGGCAGCGCTATCTCGATACGTCCATCGAACCGACGCCAAACGGCAGAGTCGAGAAGATGCTCATGGTTGGTGGCCGCCAAGGTGAAGCCCCTGTTCCCTCGCGCATCAAGGCTTTGCAGAAGCGTGTTCACCACCCGCTTGATCTCGCCCACTTCCTGAGCGTCATCGCGGGCTTTGGCGACGGCGTCGAATTCATCCAGGAATAGAATGCAGCGATAGCGATTTGCGAAATCGAAAAGTGCGCCGATATTACGGGCGGCGGTTCCGAGGAAGGACGAAACAAGGCCATCCAGCCGGGCTTCGACAAGTGGAAGCCCAAGCTGCGCCCCGATGTAGCGGGCGAGCATAGTTTTGCCGACACCCGGCGCGCCGTAGAGCAAGCAACGCAAATTCGGTTGCACGCCGAGCGCCGCCAGTTCCTTCACCCGAGACCACTCTTCAATCAGGTCAGTCACAGCAGCCTTGAGCGCTTCATTGAACACTGGCTCCGCATCGGCGGCCTCCTCCGGCTGCACCACACGCGCCAGCGGTGTTCCGGTCTCCTTGTCGTGTGGCAGCGGCGTATTCCGACTCAGCACTTCGCCGGGCAGTGCCGGCACCGACCCAGCGCGCATGCGTTCAAGGGACATCGGCGCGACCGATTGCTTGCGGATCTCACGCGATAGCAGCCTGCTCAGCTTCTCGGCCTGCCGCGGCTCCGACTCCCGCAGAGAGTCCCGCAGTCGCTCGATCTGATAACGCGCGCGGCTGCTGTCGCCGCTTGCGGCAGCTCGCGACAGAGAGAGGATGATCTCGAAGTGGTCCATATCCGCCATGCGCCCGGCATATTCATAATCTTCCGTCCATGATGCGATTTCTGGCAATATTATGCAACGATGTTCATCATGATGCGGCTTTAGGGTTTCCATTCCACCGGACCGTGTGGCAATGCTCCGCTGCTGACCGGTTGCAGTCATCCAGCCCATAGACTTTGCCGCTTCGATCCAGGGTGTCGGCATGTCATGCGTCAGCGCGGTCTCGTCCCAACCGCCCGTTGGCGTGACCGCTATCCCGGCACCATTCAACACGGCCGCCTTTCACCCAGAAATGACACCGGCAAGCATTGGTTTGTCGAATCGACGGCGAGATGCTCGGGCGGCCGAACCAGTCGACCGAAATCGACCATCGTGGCCTGCGCTGTTAGCTGAGCGACAGCTGCAACTTCTCGCCACAACCGCCCGGGCAGCGGAAGCAGACCCATTTGTCGAGGCTGCCGCTCCGCACGATGACCAGGCGTCCTGACCGTAGACGTTCGAGGTCCGGATGCGCGTCCTGAACCGAGGCGACCAAATGGCTTTTGGGAAGCCACCCAACCCGCTCTAGAACGATACGACAAAGTACCTTGATACGCCCCATCAGCCGATCCGATCGAGAAACGGCTCGACATCGGCCCGGCCCCAGTAGTGCGTGTCGACGCAGATCGGGCAGTCGGGCCGCTGCTTTGCGCCCTGACGGCGCTCCTCGCCCCGGTCCAGCCGCCGGACCCGCTGCCAGGCCCACCGACCTTCGCCTCGATAGTCCACCAGTCCCTGCAGGAGTTCGTTGACTGCCATGCTGGCCGCTTCCGTAGTGAACGTCACCACGGCAGGTGCAGGATCGCCGCCACCCCGGACATAGGCTTCACGCTTCTGCCGCTCGTACTCGGCGGGCGCGCTCCGACGCAATGCCTCCTCGCCTGCGGCTCGGGCATCTGCGACACCCCGACACATCAGGCACGGTGCCCCGGGCGTCAGGACCGTCACACGGGCGCTCATGTCCCGCAGGCCACCCTCCGGGCTGGGTTCGATTGCCAGGCCCATATCGATCACCGGAATAAGGTAAAAGTGCGCGAACCGGTTCAGAAACAGACGGCCGCCGTGATCGTCTGTGCAGCCGAAGATCACATCGCAAGCTTTGAGCGCATCCCGCACTGACGAGTCCTCGACCCAGTTCTGATAGGCGCGGACCCGTACCCCAAGTCCCAGCTCGCTGATCTCCCGCGCCACCACTTCGACTTTTGGCCGCATGGCATCGGCATCCGCCCGCCGCGCGCCGTGCAGCCGGTTCAGATTGGTCACCTCGACAATGTCTTCATCGAAGAGCGCGATCTGGCCGATACCCAGCCGTGCCAGCAGCATCGCCGTCGCGCTGCCCGTTGCACCGCAACCGACGACACCGACCCGAAGTCCCCGCAGGATGCTGTTCAACCCGGCGCCGAAAGCTCGGGCCTGGCGGTCAAAAGCCGCATCCGGTGTCGCGGCAACAACCGTCGTATAGATGAGCCGGGTACCAACGGAGCGGATCGTGCCGACCTCAAGAGGAGCCTTCTCATCAACCCAGAGCCGGGCCCGGAACCTATCCTTTCCGATCAGCAGCAAGCTCAGCAACCTGGCCTCATCGCCATTCCGGTTCCGGGCCAGCCTGAAAAGCTCCCGCTCGTTCCGGTCGTCCTGCGTGGAAAAATCTGGGAAGCCGCCAGGGTGGCTGTGAACGATGCCGGGCAACAACCCTTCATCGGCCGCGCGCCGGCAGAGGCTGACGTATGAGCCTGTGCGCCAGGTGATATGGCGCTCACTGGCCGAGACCGCATCGTCAGACGGTATCGGAACGATCTCGAAAGACGTCAGCCGGAGCCGCGCCTGCCGCGACCAGGGATCGACGGCAATATGGCTCATGCCATACAGCACATAGGCTGCCGCCTCGGTGCCATCCGGGCGATGAAGCAGGCGCTTCAACTCCGCCTGATGCGCCTCCTGCAACGTCAGTTCGATGTCCATCACGCAGCCTCCAGCAACGCCTGTTCGACCCGCTTCAGCATGGTGCTGAGGCCGTCCACACCGGGACGCCAGCTCGTATTGTGGCGCGACCAGCGTTGCCACCGCTGGCCCTCGAACTGCACCGGCTGGTTCGCCGCGTTCGGATATCGCTGGGCGGGGACCAACTGTAGCCAGGGCAGCGCATAGAACATGTCTGGCGCCACGTCCGGATAGCCGTTGGGCAGCAGGATCAGGATGCTGGCTGCATCTACCTGGTACTTCGCGGCCGGCAATATGAACCCGGTGAGGATGACGCCCCGCTGGGCGCCATCCGTCACTTCCCGGTAGGCGAGACCGCGCCCCGCGAGATACCGACGATCGGCGGAGGGCAGCAGACTCATGCCACACCCTCCGTCGTCTGCGTGATACCCGTGAAAAAGCGCTCCAGTCCCTTTCCGTCCAGCTGCACCAGCTCATTGTCGCCGACCGGCTGATCCTCGCCGCCCCTGACCTCGAGCCAAACGCCGTAGGTGACGGGGTCGACCCCGGCCAGCCGCTTCAGAACCCTGCCGCTGATCGCGCAGGCGCCCCACTCGAACACCTTGCGGTCGAGTTCGATGCGATAGGATTCGGCGCTCGGGAAAATCAGGAAACGTTCGACGCCGCCACCCCGCAGATCGGTGGTCTCATCCAGGCGCAGCTCTTCGAGCTCGCCGTTAGTAAGGATCTGGAACAGGAGATGCTCTTCGACCCGCCGGATACCCGCCGCCTCGAGAACCTGGCGACCCGTGGGAACCGGGTCTTCGATCCGCACCGGCCGGAAGGCGAGCTCGGCATCGCCGACCTCCATCCGGTACGGCCCCTGCGGGCGGGGTTTGCGGCCTGCGGCAATAGAGGCCGCAACGTCTTCGATGTCTGTCGTCTCAGTCGTCATGGCGACCTCCTTTAGGGTTGCGGGCGTTTCAGCCCTTGCCAATGTCGTGTTCGACATGGCATCTATGTCGGTAATATAGGACTAACTGAAAGACTCGCCAACCCCACCATGTCGAAATCGCCATGACATCATCTTCCAATAATCCATCTGATATCTTCAGGGAACGCCTCCGGACCGCACGGGAGGAGCTCCGCAAACTGAGTCAGGCCGATCTCGCGCGCGAGACCGGCCTGCCCGCGAGTTCGGTTGCCCATTTCGAAGCTGGCACGCGGAAACCGTCCTTCGACAACCTCCGGAAGCTCGCCAACGCCCTCAACATCACGACTGACTACCTGCTGGGACGATCAGAGGATCCAGCCGGTGCCGCAGAAGCCGATCCGATCTATCGCGACGTACACAAGCTGACTGACAAGAACCGCAAGATGGCGGCTGACTTCATGAGGTTCTTAGCCCAGCAGGACGAGAAGGAGCGCGGGGAGGACGAATGATCCGCAATCCCGATCTGCAGCAGCGAAAACTGGTTCGACTCGCCGAACATGTTCTGCGCGAGAAAGGCCTGCTTAGTCTGCCGGTCGATCTGAAGGCATTGGCCGAGGCCTGCAGCATCCCGCTACAGGCGATGGACGCCGACGAAGACGGCGTCTCGGGCATGCTGTTGCGTTTCGGGAACACCTTCGGCATCCGCTATGCGACCCATATCCCGAGCGAAGGCTTCCAACGCTTCAGCATCGCCCACGAGTTCGGTCACTACTTTGCCGAAGGCCATCTCGACCATATTCAGTTCGAGGCCGGCATCCATAGTTCCCGGGCGGGCTTCGTCTCGGCCGACCCGTATGAGCGGGAGGCCGACTACTTTGCGGCGGGGTTGCTCATGCCCTCATCGCTCATCCGCGCCCTCTTGAAGCGGGCGCGAGAAGGTCTGCAGAGCATTGAGACGCTCCGGCGCGAGGCCGGGGCCTCCACTGTGGCGGCGGCTATCCGCTACATAAGCGAGACCCACGACGCAGCAGCAATCGTTGTCAGCCACAACAGCCATGTCGATTACTGCTTCAAATCAGAAGCCCTTAAGCAGCTCGGGGGCCAGAGCTGGCTTCGCAAGGGCGCTACCCTACCCGCAGGTACGCTGACGGCATCCATTGCCAGGCGGCCTGCCGCTGACCGGCGTCGGCTTCGAGAAGAAGCCGACAGCGACATTCTCGACTGGTTCGGAGGCACCCGCGCCGTACCGGTTGTCGAGCAGGTCGTTGACCTCGGCCGTTACGACCGAGTGCTGACCGTGCTGTCCTGTGCGCAGCTTGTCGATGACACCTACCAGGACGAGGACGAACTCGACGAGTCGGACGAAGCAATGGAGGAGCGCTGGACCCCGCGCTTTCGGCGATGACCGAGCCTGACGACACGGCTGATTTTCGCCGCTTCGGCAAATGGTCGGTATCAGGTGTCCCGCACAGGGGCTGGAGCTGCATCGACATCGAGGACCTCGGCTCGCCGGAAGCCGTCTGCGAGATGTGTGAGCGTCAGGACATCCGGTATGTCCATGCCATGCAGCATCCAAACTATCCGGAGACGCTGCATTGCGGCTGTATCTGTGCCGGGCACATGGAGGAAGATGTCGAGCGGGCCCGCCGGCGCGAGGCATCGATGAAGAATGCCGCCCGCCGCCGCGCGGCTTGGCCGGATCGCAAGGCCTGGCGGCAATCGCGTCAGGGCAATCTTGTGATCAGCGATCAGGGCTATCATGTGACCATCTTCGAGCACGCAGATGGTTGGCATGGCGTCATCCAGCGCTCTGCCACTGGTTATAAGCGGTTCTCCCGGCGGGTCTATTCCAGCCAGAGGGCAGCCCAGCTGGCGGCTTTCGATGCGATCCTGTTTCTGCTACAGGAACAGTAGTGTTTAGTAGCCTGGAAACTACCTGTCGGCAGCCCGCCCCCAATCTGTATAGAGTGGCGGCTTCCTCAGGTGAGAGGCGATAGCGCATACTGCGCCAGTGTTCATCGACATTCCGCCTGTTCCGGTTCGTACGCGCAAGTTGTTCGCTGCGTTTCGAACGCGCGACCGCTCTCTCAGTTTTTCTGCGAATGCCATGCCGCACTGCCACAATCGGCTTTCCGCCCTTTTTGTCTGGGCCGAACCACCTGCGCAA
>NZ_SDEA01000022.1 GCF_004522155.1 Paracoccus luteus
CTGGATGCATGCCGATGGTTATGCCGGGTTCGAGGATCTCTATCGGTCCGGCGCGATCCACGAAGTCGCCTGCATGGCCCATGTCAGGCGCAAGTTCGTCGACATCCATCGTGCCCAGGCTTCTCCGATCGCCGAAGAGGCCATCCGCCGGATCGCCCGGCTCTATGCCGTCGAGGAGGCCCGAGGTTTGCCGCCGGACAAGCGTTTCGAGCTTCGGCAGGCCCGCGCCGCCCCAGTATTCGACGATCTCGAGGTCTGGCTCGCCATGCAGCTGACCCGCATCTCAGGCAAATCCCCGCTGGCCGCCGCGATCCGGCTCATGCCCTGACGCGGATGGAGCGCATGCGTCCCTATCTCGCCAACGGCATTCTCGAGCTGGATAACAACACCNGTCGAAACGGCCAAGCTGAACGGCGTCGATCCTCATGCTTGGCTGGCCGACACCACCGCCCGCATCTCAGACTACAGGATTACCAAGGTCGACGAACTGCTGCCGTGGCACTGGACCCGGTAGCCCTCAGACCGGACGCTTACGGCCTTCCGCAGCGAGCACCTTGATCGGGCTAGCTTGATGCCTGCGCACGCCTCGCTGTGCGACTTGGCGCGCCAAAGACGGATCCAATCAGCGCGATCGAGTTGCTGCGCAGCACGATCTGGGATCGCTGCGGGTGCGATAAATCTCGGCATCAAGCCGGGGCCAACCGACAGACTCGTATCGGGAAGGGCGCTGATGATGTGACCGCCCCCCGAAGCTGTAGGTTATAGTCTGAACGGGGAATTATCTGGGAGAGCCGTCTCTTCGAGGAACGCGATAATTGAGGATCGCGGAGACTACATCGTTCCCATACTTTGACGACATACGTGAAACAAAATCGTGCTCCACCGACAAGGAGAAAGAGAGCAACCCCTGAAGATACCCGAGCCTTTCGTGGTCAAGCTGACCTAAACGGAAAAAGTGGATCAAGGACGATATTTCACGCTTTCGGTGCCTGCCAAGTGAAATTTTTCCGTCAGGCGTTAAGATTAGCCCAGTGACTAGGCGGCGATCTCCAGGTGAATATATGGCACGCTTGCTCTCATTTATTGTCAAAGAAGGCGTCTTATTTTTCTTGATATATTGCCTTACATGCCGTTCAAAATGGTGAAGTACTTTAAAATCTTTCGCGGACGCAACGATGTCGTCGGCATATCTAGTATACCTCAACCCTCGTTCCTCTGCAAAATTGCTCATCTCCACGTCAAACTGAAACATAATAGCATTGGAGATCAGGGGAGAGGTGGGCGCTCCTATGGAAAGACATGATGGGTTCTTGCTTCCTTCACCCCAAAACAATGCACGTGTTACTAGAGCCATTTCGGACCTGCTCAAGCGCAGTTCTTCTTGCGAGGCTACAAATCGGCGCCAAGCTTCCGCTGTTATGCTGTTAAAGAACCGCTCAAAGTCCAACTTCAAGATCGGGCTGGTGCCTGCATGAACGGCGGCATTGTGAAATATACCGATTTTCGGCCTGTAAGCAGCAGCAGATGCGTGAACTGGTAGTTTTTCTAAGACGAGCTTGGATATCGATCTCTGTATCGTCTTCAGCTCCCGAGCAGGCTGCGCAATGATGCGAAAACCGCTGCCCTTCTTAGGGATGCGGTATACCTTATAGCGCTTGGGAGCGTTCTGAATTATTTCCAGCACGCTTGCGTCGCTCATCCCGACATCTAGCGCAATGTCCCTCAGGAGGCTAATATCAGGCATTCCGTCGATCCATGGCAGACCTGAGCAGTGCTTTAGATATTGATGCTTCTTTGACAATTGCAGCTTGAGTCAGCGCGACCCAACGCTTCGCATCTTTAATCGGGCTGTTCGTTTTGAATGCGTATCTACTGACTACGTCACCGCCGAACTTAGAGATAACGTAGGTTGAGCCTGAGTAAGGGTAATTATCCATCCACCCCGCGAGCTTCATGCAGTAAAAGAAATTGTGAGCGCGATTTCTCGATATCGGGTTCCCGAGGATCTCTGCATATTCCGTGATCCGTTCGAGTGTGATCACTTGCGCAAGCTGGGAGAGCCAAAGAACTATTGCGAAATCTCGTAACTCACGACTAGCCTCCGCTCCGAAGCTGAAAGTCTTTTCGCCTCGGGCAACCCTTCTATTGATGAAAGCAACAATGTCTTTGACGTGGCCATTGATGCTGGCTTTGACAACTCTTCCCCGGCTATTTACTTTCCATGGGAAATAAGCCACCCTAGAAGCTTCTTCGTTCTCAAGGCGGCGTATTGGACCGAAGCGAACGAATGACTCTGCCTCGAAATAATCTTGTTGGATTATGACCGCCAATTTCGCCTTAAGGCTTGGGGTCGATGAAAATGCCCCCAATTCCGCCAGAGATCCTGCACTTTCTGCAACGAGGAGAACAACTCGTGATATTTTCGCGATGTCTTCTTCGTATGTGATCAAATCCTTATACGTTGTATCGCGGTATATCTGGTTGGCGGCCTCGGCCAGAACGGCCTTGGCATCGAGACGACTCCCAATATTTCTTTCGGCCAATAGATAGTGCCGCAGGCTCACTGGATCTGCCCGGTGTTCAGTTGAACGACCACCACAAAAGAAAATGAATTCAGTGGGCCAGCGAAATCTGAGTTCATTTAAATCCACGTGCCTGAGATAGTCTTCAACCATCTCAGGCACGTGGCTCTTTACCCTTAGGAGGCAGGAAGCTCGTGGAGCAGCCATCGGCCGTCAGGCGAGGCGCAAGCCGAGAGATGGCTGCTCCACGAGCTTCCTGCCGATAAGACCACCCAATAACAATTCGTCTGGCTAAGCGCCCGACGGAACCACGAAGGTTCATCCGCGTAAAGAGTGCACTATGCATGACTGAACATTCTTGCTGTGTCAATCGAACTGAATAGTCGTCCGTCTAAGATCCGGTCGGCCGCTGATAAGGGCTACTGAGGGCTATGGCAGAGGTCAACTATAGCTGTGGTGCTGGGCTCCGAACGGTTGTGCAATAATTCCAGCCCGCGACGGCTCATGACCCGTTCGCTGAAGCTCTGCCAGTTTTATATTGCCCGCGCCAAGTTGTGCCGTGCTATAGACCACCTCCACCTACCATACAGGCGGCTGCAACCGTAGTCTTGGTAGTGGTCCAGGACGCCGGGCGCAGCGCCTCCGGCATAGCGCGGGGCGCGGGGCGCGGTTGTTGGTGACGCTTGCGGCCCGGCTCGTCTCTGACAGGTCCGAGTAGCGAGACTTGCGAACGGCAACGGAGATGGCGATGACGGACTCGGAGCGCCTTTCGCATCGAAGACTGTTTGGCTCCACTCGAATCTACCGGTCCGCTTGCGCCTCCGGTGGCGACCTCCCAATCTCCACTGGGTGTGCATCCGCATAATTTGGCTAACGGTGTGCTGAGTGTCCGCTACCACCTTACGCTGCAAACGCTATGCTGCACTGCCGTCAGTCGGCTCTCCGCCCATTTTCGCCGTTGCGTCCTCTCCTGCCTCTAGAGCCTTCACCACCAGTCGGCGGATCGCCTCAGGGCGAGAGGGCAGGTCCGGGGCGGCACGCCGCAGTTCGTCGATCTGTTCCAATGTCACCACCGGAAGTCGGACATTGACCGGCTCGGTGTCTTTTTTCGGGCGACCCGTTCGCGGCATTGAAACTTTCACTTGATTTTATGGCGTCATAACACCATAATATAAATATCGGCGAGCGGGCGCAAGACTCTCACCTCTTGCGCCTGCTCTGACCACAACACGATCTGTAAGGGAGATCGATCATGGCTGAGACCATGGCTAGCACGCCTGCGGCGTGCACTGAAGTGACTCACGCGACTGCAGCGCCGCTGTCGCCCCTGGCGCGGCGCTTCCTGGGGGCGTCGCGGCGCATGCGCGTCACGGCCCAGTGCCTGGCCGTCCTCGATGGGGCGGCGCCCTGGTCGCCTGCCCTCCATCATCACCTGCGGATGTTTGAGGTGTCAAACGAGCGGATCGACCAGGATTTGGAGGTGATCTTGCGTGCCACCCCCCTGTTTCCGATGGATGCGCACCTGCGGGACCGCGCCTGGAAGCTGCAGATGGCCCGCTCCCTCGAGGATGGCGAGGACAGCCGCTTCTATCTCGAGCGGCTGCTCGCCTGGCCGGATCTTCTCTTCCTCTCCGAGGATCTTCCCGGTGCCGGGCGGCTCAACGCCTCGATCCGCCACTGCCTTGCGGCCCTGACCGAACTTTCCGACCGCAATGCCCCGGCGCGGCAGAGGGCGCGTCACCTCCCCGGCGCGTCCGATCCCGGGCTGGGCGACCCCGCGGTCATGGCCTGCTGACCACAGCAGGGGCCCGCGGCCCGCGCGCTGCCTCATGACCTGATCCCGCCAGCTCGGCCGCAGTCCTGCGGCCGAGTTGGCGCTCGTCTCTCATCAGCACAGGAGGCTTCCATGCCGTCCTCGATCCTGCACGTCGTCCCGCGCGACGGCGGGGCGCCCGTTGCGCTGCCCGTCGTCGACCTCCCCCTGCCGCCGCAGTGGCCCGCGATCGCCCGGGCCAAGGGTTACGAGATCGCCGCCCGCGTCCGCGATCATCAGCACCTCGCCCTGCGCTGCACCCGCTGCGATACCGTGAACCTTTCGCGAGTCTTCACCTTGCGCACGGCGCAACCGCTTTGTCCGAACTGTCTCCTGACGGCGCGGGCCGGTGCGGCGGCAGGTGCCGGTGCCGAGTTCCGGCGCCGCGATCCGGAAGATACCCGCTATGCCTTCTATGGCCTTCCCTGCGGCCACGAGGTGCGCCGCCAGTTCGGTCGGATCGCAAGAGCTGCCTTGCGCGCGACCGGCCTCCGCTGCGACACCTGCCAAGCGCGGCGCCTCGGCAAAGAAGCCGGGCGGTGGGGCTGGTCGCTGCACGGACCCGACCCCGAGGGGGAACCCCGCTATCGCCTCTACGCCCATGCCGCAGGGGGTTGCGGCCACGTCCAGCGGATCGCGCGCACCAACATGATCAGCGGGCGGTTCAACTGCGCCTCCTGTGGAGAAGGCTGGGCCTCGGCTGGGAGCGCGATCTACCTGATGCACTTCGACTTGCCGGACGTCGGTCCGGTGGTGAAGCTCGGGTTCTCGCGCAACCCGGTCTCGCGGCTCGACCACCAGCTGAGGGGCCAGCGTGATCTCACCGCCACGCTCCTGCGCGTCGTGCCGATGGCGAGCGGCCGCCTGGCGCTCTGCACCGAGCGCCGGATGCATGCGGAACTGCGCGCAACCTACCCGGAGGCCGTGGTGCCGCCGGCGGCCTACGATGGCATCATCCGGGTCGGCAGCGAGGTCTATGACGCTGGGCTCCAGCCCGTGATCGAGGCGATGCTGGACCGGGTGGCCGCGCAGCACCTCTGAGCCTTGTCCGTGGCGATCCCGCGCCGCCCGCAGGGCGGCGCCGTGTCCCCCTCCCTCGCCAAGGAGCCGCGCCATGACCAAGGGCCCGCGCCGCACAGGCCCGCCGCCCACCGGACGCTCGCTCCTGAGCCGTGCCCTGGCCGAGACGGCGCGCCGGAGATCGGCTGCGTCTGATCCTTTCTTCTCCAATCCTGCCGACGAGGAGGACATCGCCTCTGCCGACTACGGCCTGGTCATGGTCGAGGAGATCGACCCCTACGATGTCGCGTCCGAGGGCAGGGGCGACCTGCGTCAAGAGAGCCCCGCCTTCCTCGCGGTTCTCGGGCGGGTCCTGGTGACCCTCGGCGAGCGGGCCGACACCGGCAGCTGGCTCGCCCCCTCCGCCGTCACCGTCATCTCGGCGCCGCCCGACCTCACCGGAGCGGTGGCCGCCGCCCTGACCCGGCTCACGCCCGCGGGGCTGCGACCCATTGGCGCCGCGTTCGTCCTGCAAATGAACGACGGAGGATCGCCCCGCACGGCCCGCGCGCGCTTTGCCGCCCGCATCCGCCGCGCGCTCGGGCGGCGCAGCCCGGCGGTCATCGTCATCTCCGGCCCGGCCGAGCTGGAACCGTCCCTGCGCGTGGTGCTGCCGCCGGCGCTGCCATTGGCACCTTTGACCGCGGAGATCTTGGGCGACCTGCTCGGGATCGTCTATCCTGGGGACTCCTCCGCGGGCGATCTCCCCGAGGAGAAGGCACTTGCGCGCCTCGGCGAGGACGAGTTGCTCATGTCCCTGCGGGCAGAGACGGCGCAGGCGGCGACCGCCGCGATCACGGCGCGGGTGCTCCGCTGCAGCACCCAGGTCACGGGACCGGGCCCTGCGGCGATCGAGGGCTATGGCGAGGCCGAGACCATGGCCCGCCGCCTCGTGGCCGATCTCGGCCGCTGGCAGAAGGGCGAGATCGCCTGGCGCGAGATGACCCGCTCGGTCCTTTTCGAGGGCGCCCCCGGCACCGGCAAGACCTTCCTGGCCCGCGCGATCGGTGCCGCGACGGGGGTGCCCTTCCATGCCGCGAGCTTTGCCGACTGGCAGGCCTGCGGGCACCTGGGTAACATGCTCAGCGCCATGCAGCGGAGCTTCGCCGCCGCCCGGGCGACGGTGCCCTCCATCCTCTTCATCGACGAGATCGACTCCGTGGGCTCCCGCTGGAGCCGCGACGCGCATGCCGAGAATTACCGCCGCCAGGTCATCAACGCCTTCCTCACCGAGATCGACGGCACCCGCGATCTCGACGGCGTGCTGCTGATCGGCGCGACCAACGACGCCGGCGCCATCGATCCGGCGGTGACTCGACCCGGCCGCTTTGACGCGATCGTGCGGGTGCCGCACCCCGGTCCCGCCGCCATCCGCCGCATTCTCGCCCATCACCTCGGGGGAGAAATCACGGAGGCGGACCGCGAGCGGCTCGTCCCCCATGCCGCGGGGCTGACCGCCGCTGGGATCGACGGTGGTCGGTTTTTTCACCGGCGTCTCTGCGCAAGATGTAGTTAGCCCCTTCTATCGTAAGGCTGATCTGGTGGAGATCGGCAGGAACGACCGGATTTCTCACAGGGTGGTCGGCTTCGATCATCCTCACCGGCAAATGCTGATTCTCAGCGAAACCTACTCTGCCGGGGCGTCAACCGGCGAGCCGATCACCCATGCGGCCCAGGAAAGCGGCGTTATCGTGAAAGGTGCAGTCCAGGTGACTGTTGACGGCCAGTCCCGTGTTCTTGAAGAAGGGGACGGATATTATTTTGACAGTCGGCTTCCACATAGTTTTACGAACGTCCATGACGGCGAAAGCCGCATCGTGTCAGCGATTACGCCGCCGACTTATTGAGACCAAACCATCAGACCAACGATTGATAATTCGTCCGTTGCGCTAATTATATTTAAGTGCTGTCGTAGAATACTTAGGGTTCGAGCCTGCATAAACAAGCAAGTTAGACGCAGTTATTTCTTCGGAAGCAATAGGCGCTTCGCCCCGACCCTGGTAAGTGGATGAGAGATACGCAAAAATCCCGATCATTGAAGGACTGCTCCTTTGAAGTAAACATGAACGACCGCTTCGGATGGTGATTATCCCGCTGACACATCAGCTACCATATCTTGTGTTGGCTGAGCCGCCACAATTTCCGGTGCAGATGGTCTACGATTGGACTTGAAGCGCCGCGTCATTGGTGCCGCTGCCGGAGTAGGGAAGAACTTCCCCAGGGCATCGCCGAAGTAACGATTGGACACATACACGCTTCGCTCCGGGATCACCCGATCCCGGGTTCGGGCCGGCCAGAGCGAAGGGTCGAGCACGACCCCCGCTCTCGCCGCCCCCAAGCGCTCGAGATGACGCATCACCGTCAGCTCGAGGCTTTCCGCCTTCGTCATGCGGGCTGCCCGATCGAAGGCGGAACGTCCGCCCCCGAGGTTCCGGGACCCATTGACGTCGGCATGGATCTTCTTGCCGCAGGCGCCGCAGACGAAGGTGCCCTGGGCCTTGCGGTTGGTCTTGCTCACATAGCCGCAGCGCGGGTTCGAGCAGGTCTGTGAGCTATAGGCCGGGTTCACCTCCTCGAAGGTGATCCCGTACTGTTCCTTCAGCGCCTTGAGCTTCTCACGCAGGACCGCGCGGCCGCAATTCGTCAGCAGCCGGTTCATCCGGCGCGAGAGCTCCGGGCTGCGGAAGTCCAGCCGCTCGAGCACCAGATGCGCGGGCGCGCGGATCTCCACCAGCCGGTTCAGCGCCCGGCCGATCTCGGTCCGGATGTAGCCGCGCAGCGCCTCCACCCGTTCCCGGTAGCGCTTCGACCGGTTCGGCCTGATGCCCTGCGCCTGGAGCCGCGCGGCGAGCCCCGCGATGCGCTCGTCATGCCACTTGAGCCTGTCGATCCAGTCGCGCCCGAAGAGATCGCCCTGATCCGTCGCCAGCATCGTCCGTAGGCCGAAGTCGATGGCGAGCTCGTCACAGCGCGGCACATAACCCGTGCGGCTCTGTTCGAAGGCCGCCTTCATGTCCGACACCAGGCCGATGACCAGTTCGCCCGGACGGCCGTCGGGCAGGCGATGGGTCGATCGTCCGAGCTTGATGCTGTGCTTGCTGGCCGGACGTTCGATGAGCTGGACGGTCAGTGCGAGATCGCCGCCGCGTGCGTTGAAATACGCATGGCTGCGGAGCGGCAGATGGATCATGCGATGGCTGCCGGGCCGGAACTCTTCCGGCGCACGCCCCTGCCGGGCGGCACGGCCTGCATCCACGGCGGTCATCTCCTTGGCCGTCTTCTTGTCCAGCAGATCGAGCGCCGCGATGCTGATCCAGAGATCGCCATGCCGGGCGGAGTGCGCCTCTCCGAAGCTCACCTGGCGCTGATCGATGTTGGGGTTCAGGCGATGGAAGCGCGGCTTGCGGTGGCACGCGAGTATTGCCCGCATGATCGACCGCGCAAGGCGACGGACATTGTCAGGGATGACTTGGCCTTTCAGCGGCCCCGACTTCATCCGGACCAGATCCCGGGAGAACCAGGCTTTCTCCTTGTTGATCGTCAGGAGCTGGTGGCGGAGCGTCGCGTCCAGCGAGGAGGCCAGCACGACATCGCGGAAGTCGTTGGCGCGGTTCGAGATGAAGCTCTTGAGCTGGCCCACCACTTGGAAGCGCAGCATCTGCATGCGCTGTGCGCCGAGCATCACCTTCGCAGCCGCGAGCGCCGGCACGGCCTTCTCCTCGGCCGCCGTGAGCTTCTTCTCGAACCTTCCGGTCTCGAAGAACCGCCGCCACTGGTCGGCGGCGACAGCCGGCGCACAGTCCCGGAAAGCCTTCAGCACTGCCAGCAGATCCCGGATCTTTCCGGGATTGGGGTCGAGCAGGGGAAGGGGATCGCAGCGCATCATCTCCCGGGAGAGATAGCGCGCAAGGAACAGAAAGTGAACAATAATTTGCGAGTGTTCCCGCAGCAGATCAGATCGGCCTGACGAGATGCTTCATCGGCAGCGGCCTGCCACCCCAGCCGATCACATCGACGATGCGGGTCAGATGACCTTCCTTGCGGCGGTTGTGCCGCCAGGCGAGCTCGTCGAGGTAGCGGTCCAAATGCTTCTGGCTGATCCAGTGCCAGACTCCGATCACGGCGCGGCGGATCATCCCATGAACGGCTTCGGCCGTGTTCGTGTGCGCATCAACCCCGGAGCCGCCCGCGTCCGGGACAACGAACTGTCCTGCCGAATGGACCACCGTCAGGTGCTCGTGCCCGGCGGCGACCCGACGATAGGCCGGCAGGGTGTCGGTGATGATCGTCGCGGCCGGATCGACCGTCGGCGCGACCGCCCGGCCGATGGCCGCGGAGGAATGGCTGGCGATGCGCTCGAGAACGACGCGGCCGCTGCGCTCGACCATCGTCAGCACCAGCGGCCGACGCGGACCGCGGCCGGTCGGAACGCCTGACGGGCCGCCACCATGCGGCTTGCGCGGCGGGGCGCCGGCGTAGATCTCGTCGATCTCGACCACGCCCGAGAGGCTGATCTGACGGTCGCCCATCATCGTGCGGATGCGATGGCAAAGATGCCAGCCGACCTTGTAGGTGAGGCCGAGCATCTCTGCGAGCTTGCGGGCCGAGATGCCCTTGCTGGACGATGACAGGAGCCATATGGCCCGCAGCCATTGCCCGAGCGGCAGGCGGGTGCGGTGCATCGCCGTACCAGAGGTGATCGAGAACTGCCGCCGGCAGCCCCCGCAGGTGTAGAGACCCGGACGCGAGCGGTGGCGGGTGAAGCCGCAGCCTTGGCGCTCATCGGCGCCGCAGGCGGAACAACGGAGACCGCCGGGAAAGCGGAGAGCCTCGAAAAGCGCAAGACATGCGCCCTCGTCCGCCGCGATCTTCTCGATCGCGGCGAAGGTGATGTCGTCGGGATTGCGGCGTACGGGGCGATGGACATGAGACATGACCCCAAGATTGGCTGATCAGGAAAAAAACCACGCTCGGACAGAAAAAAGTTCAGGCACAAGATGTAGAGGTTGATGTGTCAGCGGGATAATTCCGCTTCGGATTAAATCGCCCCGCTGCTTAGCATGGCCGCCACCGTCCGCTTGGGGCCGATCAACTCGGCGCGCCGGTCGGTAGGTGCTGTCCATCTTCATGTTGCCGTGGCTACACCTGCCTATCCTGCAGCTTGGTCTTGCCCCTGTTTCGCCGGACACTCAGGC
>NZ_SDEA01000023.1 GCF_004522155.1 Paracoccus luteus
TTGCGCAGGTGGTTCGGCCCAGACAAAAAGGGCGGGAGGCCGACGGATGCGGATGCAGCAGCGCAGTTGCGATAGCCGCTTGAAGCAGTCATTCGATCACCGCACCGCGAATGCCAATTGCCCGGTCGCTGCGTGGCTCGAGCAGCCCATTAGCGACATTCATGCCCATCACAGCATGGAGGCCCCTTCGCAGGTGCGGCATCTGCTGGCAACCTAAAGCTGGCGGTCGGCAACGGCATTTTGCTGCACCGCGGGTCCGTTGAGCAGGCGTCATCCTTCCGAGGGCGTTCTTTCAAGCCTCCTGCGTTGCGGAGGTGATGGAGACGCCGTTCGCGGCGGAGAAGCCCAGCAGTGCGATCGCGATCAGTGGCATGAACTGTATCCCTCCCGCGGGGGCTGACTCTGATCAGCGCAGGGGATGGAAGCCGTATGGCCGAGACGGCCACTGGCGGGCTCGGTTCACCACAGCCCGGCCCGAAGGGTGCGCCAGAACTCATAATTGGATTGGCCTTGGGCAACAAGCTCGGCCTACATTCTGTACTGGCCTCTGGCCTCGTGCCAATATATCGTTTTCTTCAGAGGGTCGGGGTCACTGTGAGCAAAGCCGGACGACGAATAGACAAGGTCAGAGTATCACGCGCCGGGCACACCTTTCACGAACGGTGGGCGGCACGGCGCGCCCTCCAGCTTGTGTTTCCAAAAGACGATCTCTTTGCGATTGTCGTCGAAGGACTTTCTCCGGACGAGAGCCTTAAGCTTGGCAAAGAGGCAGAGGATATCGCCGATCTCGTTCTTTTTTACGGGAGCGGTGATACTTTCAAGACCTGTACGGCTCAGCAAATTCTGCAGTTCAAATACAAGGAGGCCGCCGAGCCCGTTACATCATCTTATCTCAAGAAAACGATCAAGAAGTTCTCCGCAACACTACGGGCCTTCCAGGCGAGCGTAACGCAAGAGGAAGTTGCGCAAAAACTGTCGTTTGGATTCGTGACAAACGCTGAGTTCTCAGACGAGCTTTGGGACGCCATTTCATGTGCAAAGTCGGGAGGCGCACCTGCAACAAATAGCGCTCAGACACAACTTCAATACCTTAAGACCTGGTGTCAGGAAGAAAACATTGAAGCGGGGGACATATTCCCGCTTATCAAGTTCCGGGCCTCGACAAGCGATCTGCCTTCACAGAACCGATCCTTGCGAAGAACGGTCAGTGACTGGTCGGCTGATTCCGCCGGTCAGGCGGCGAAAAGGCTGTTCGCTCTTGTAGAGCTTGTCCGTGAGAAGGCGCAGATCGAGGGTCAGGGCAAGAACTCGATCAGGCGTGAGGATGTCCTCGATGCGCTTGAATGTGATGAGGATCAGCTTTTTCCAGCGGATACGCGGTTCGTTGATGTTGGTGACGTCGTTGAGCGCAGCGTCTTACAAGACCTAAGAGACAGCGTCTTGACCAGCAATCTACCGGTGTTCCTGCATGCCGACGGCAGTGTCGAAAAACGGTCTTTATCCAGAGCCTTGCGGCAAATCTGACGGATACCCTGGAGGTCGTCGTGTTCGATTGTTTCGGAGGCGGTTCGTATCGCTCCGAAGCCCAGGCCCGTCACCTGCCTCGGATTGGTTTGCTGCAAATCATCAACGAACTGGCGGCTCGCGGACTCTGCGATCCACTTCTTCCAACCGACAGCGATCAATATGGATTGGTCGAAGTTGCCCGAAAGCGCCTCAAGCAAGCGAGTGAGACCGTCAAGAACCAGTCCGCAATGCAAGGCGTACTGGTTGTTTTGGACGCTGCGGACAATGCGCAGCTTGAAGCTGATGCGCGCAATGAAGCTGCCTTTCCAAGGCTTCTGCTTGCATCGCTCAGCGCGGAGCCTATCGAGGGCGTGAAGCTCTTGCTCACCGCACGTCCCCATCGGATGGATCGCGTCATCGGCAAGAGCCAGACAAAGCGCCTTGAGCTTGAGCCCTTCACTGAAATGGAAACGCGGCGCTTTCTTGAGACAAGGCGCGAGAATATCACGGATGTAGAGTTCTCCACGGCACTCGCGCGTTCGCGGGGCAATGCCCGTGTCCTCGAATACCTTGTCGAAAGCTGGGACACAAATGTTTCCGGTAACGTGCCACAGACCGAAATATCTGTGGAAGAACTGATCGAACAAAAGTGTGCCAAAATATTTGGTGACTTACACACGGCAGGTTGGAGCGAGAATGACGTTCGGGAATTCTTCGCCGCTCTGTCACTTCTTCCGCCGCCTATTCCATTGACTGAACTTGCAGAGGCGTTGGGCTGGTCGGAATCGCAGGTCAATAGCGCCGCATCCGATCTTGCGCCCATGCTTGAGCTGGTCAAACACGGGGCAATATTCCGAGACGAGCCGACTGAGACCTATATCAAGGAACAGTACGCAAGCGAGGCTGCAGCCCAGCAGTCCATCGCGGAACGGCTTCAAGCGCGCCAGAAGGACTCGGTCTACGCTGCAGAGGCGCTGCCGCACTTCCTTGTGGTCATTGGCGACAGCAACGGAGCTTATCAGCTTGCTAGATCAGATGAATTTCCGGATGTCGTCGAATCCGAATATTGGCGGCGCCGGTTAAGACTTGCGCGCCTCTACGCGGCTTTCTCGCTTGCCACGCGCGAGTACGACTTGGACCGTGTCTTGCGCCTCAAGATGGAACTTTCGCAAGTGGCTTCGGCAAACGCGAGGGGCGATCAGTTCATCCGGCGCTCTCCGGCACTGGCCACAGTCCTGGGAGACTCTGATGCATCACGCCGGCTGTTCAACGATCGGTCCGGCTGGCGCGGTGCTCGTGATGCGCGCCTCATCGTCGCGTACAGTTTTTCAGACGAGCTTGACGAAGCGCGCATTCATCAGAACAGGGCAATTGGCTGGATAAACTGGTATCTCCACAATGATGATGAGACCAAAAGGACTCAGCGCTCGGGTCCGGAAGCCTCCGATGTTGCTGCGGTGATGTTCCTGAGTGTGTTGAAGAATGAGTTCTCGTCATTTAATCGCAACATGCAAATTTGGCGCTTTAGGTTTGCGCTATCTGTCATTGAAGAGCTGATCACGCTGTGCGCGCAGCATGAAACAGCGAATGGAAGTGAGGCGTTGCAGACTCTTGCCAAGTTCGCTGCCTCGAAGAGGTGCCTGTCCCTCACCCTCCAGATCGGGCTTCTAGCGAATGACTGTGGCCTTTCGAAAAGCAGGCTGAGAGCCGTTTCGCGAGCGGCCAGCACTCTTTCGGCGCGGTACAGGAAGACTGTGCCGGAGGACCATTCAGACTACAAGATGGAACTGCAAGGTGCGGTCTCCAGTGCGGCAATGGCCTCCATGATCGTGAACTCCAGGCTATCGGCAAAGCAGGTGTTCAAGCTGTATCGCCACCGGAGGCCATCAAGCTATGACTACGGTGAGCGGCACGGCATCAATAGAGTATGGATGCCGGTTCAATCTGCATGCGTCGGGGTTTGGTCTGCAGGTAAGCCGTTGTCGTTTCGCCACCTGATCCCAGAGGATGTAGAAGTAACGCGAAAGACTAGACTGATCGGTTCAGAGTCTGATCTAAAAGCCTTTCTCGACAGCCTCACGGTCTTAGATAAACGACGCAAGCAACGGAGGGGCAGGCCGCCCGATAAGGGCAAGCAGTTCTCAGAGCATGAGCGGGACAACATTGTTAAAGGCGTCGCATGCATCTTGAAGCTGGCTAAGCTAATAGAGAGCGCCGTTCTTTCCGGACGTGCGATATCTAACAGTGATTTGACAACGTACTTGGCGACTTGGAAATCAGCACTGCGGCCGGACGTACATTGGAACGCCCAGACGGGGAGAGACATTGTTGCCCGCCATGTCGGCTTTGGATTCGTTAAGATATTGCTTCGGCATTGTGAGACCGTTGAAAAACGAGAAGCGGAAGAGCTTATAGGGATCGTCGAAGCGAACCGGTTCTCCCTAAGCGAGAAGTTGAGTATTTTCGCACTCATCGCCCGGCGCGCGAACCTGTCTGATGTGGCAGGGGCCTTCGCAAGCTCCCTTTCCAGCGACATTGTGAAAGACGACTACATTGAGCAGCGCGGCGAGTCCTACCGGCAATTGGCGGGATCATTGGTACCGATGAGCATTGCGGAGGCGCAGGAGTATTACAGCCAGGGTTTGGCTCAGCTTGATCAGATGGGCGGAGATGATTTCGACTTGATCTACTCCGCCCTTCACTACGCGGCTGAGCAGCCCGGGGGGTACATCAGGCCGGAGCTCTCGCACCGTCTTATGAATTTTTGCCAGACGATCTTCCAACACGAACCGTCAAAGTTTGGATGGACCTTGTTCGGACGCGCTGCCTCTTCCTCCATCGGCTTTCCGGCAATGTACAAGCTGATACGCTGGTTCGATCAGGACGTCGTTGATTACTCCTACGGCCTTCCCCAACTCGCCTGTTACCTGGCGAAGGCAGGCCGCCTGGACCCACGGCGCGCGGCTGTATTGCTTTCGGTGTGTGAGGATCACGGCTGGCATGAGTGGCAAGCCGGAAACGGACTGGCTGATCTGCTTTCGGTTGCCAAGCCGGAAGATAGGGAGGCCATCTTCTCACTGGTGGCCGGAAAGCTGGATAGCGAACACAGTTTCGGAGGGTGGCCAACACTGTGGGAGAGCCTACTAGACTGTGTGGATGCCTATCAAGAGATTGGCGATGAGGCATTGAGGGACCGCCTTCGGGACCTGCGAGACGTGGCACGGCATAAGCGCGACCTTGAGAATGCCAGATTGAATCACAGCGGTACGGTCACTGATCAAAGCCTCCATGTAGGCACAAGAAAGCAGACCGATGAGTCTCGCGAGGAAGCCTTTTCAGCTATTCTCGCTAGGTTTGATCCGACGTCCGCACACTCGCTGGATCAAGCGTTGCAGGAAATCCAAGCTAATGAACTATTGCAGTTCGACTACAGGAAGCGCCTGTTCGATGAGATACGTGGAACATGCCCGTATTCAAAGAAACTGAACTTTATCGAGGCACTTTGTGAATCCGCTGAACTTGAGTTTGATGGCGCGCTGAGTCTGATTATCGAATACGTGGAGGCATGGGCCGGCACCACGGCGCATGTAAGGAACAATGTTTTCGGAGTGATCAAGAGGTTGTTTGCATTCAAGGGATCGGAGCTTTTCGATCTTCGTTACTCGGGCATTTCGAGGCAAATCTACCGCCTGTCTGAGCTGTGCGGAGATCCGAAGTTTGTGCTGCAATCGGTCTTGGAGACTAAGCAAAGGAGCGCCTTGAACTCGGGGGTGACGAGTGGCTTCAGTTAGCCACCAGCCTGTGTGGTCACACTGATCCATCGACAGCTTTGGAGGCGTTCGAAAGTCTTCTGTCGAGCTCGGCTGCCAAGGTGGGCGATGAGATCGGCGAAGGATCGTATCGGAGTGCATTTGCGGGCAGGAGCAGCGAGAGCGAGGTTGTTGCGGACATCATCTGGCACTTGCTCGGAGACAGTGATGCCTTCGTCAGATGGCGGGCGGCAAGAAGCCTGAAGGGCATGATCGATCTCGGGCTGACCGAGGATGTCGAGCAACTGCTTGACCGTTTCGAGGTGAACGAGAACGCATCACTGACCTCCGACAGCCACCACTTCGCATTCCTGAATTCACAGCAATGGCTATTGATGGGGATAGCGCGTGCCGCCCTACACCACGGCGAAGAGCTGGAAGCCCTCAAGCCGCGGCTTGAGGCACTCGCAAACCGGCCCGATTTGCATGCGCTGAACAGGCTTCATCTGGCCCGATGTTTGGCACACATAGGGAGCGATGGAGTCGCGAGCTCTCAAGGGACGAAGCTATTGAGCAAAATCCGGACGCCTCCGCATGGCGTCATCGAGCGCAATGGTTGGCCTGACAACAAGGATCGGCGGATCGACTTCGGTTTTGACTACGATTTTGACAAGTACAAGGTGTCCAATCTGGCGAGGCTCTTTTGTATATCGCACAATGAAGCCAGCGACTGCATTGCCGATGCAGTAATGCAACGGTGGCCCGATGCAACGAGTATGTCAGATTTCCCCGGTGGTGTTCGCTATAGGCACGGCGGAGACGATAGGTTCGAGACGTACCGGGATCACGTGCAAAAGCATGCGCTCCTCCATGCCGCAACGGCGCTGGTGAAATCACGTCCCGTCGTACGCGCCAGCTATGACTCAGAAGACAGGAATCCTTGGAACGAGTGGCTAAGGGAAAACGACGTATCGTTTGAGGACGGATCGTGGTTGTTCGACCACAAGGATTCTGTTCCGGCGCAGGCGCGACAGAACCTCCTGGGTGAACGAAAAGGAAGCCAGGAAACACTCGTAGATGATGAAGTGTTGTTTCGGAAGGCTGGGTTCCCCGAGGTTTCTGAGGATGGCTTCTTGCCCCTCTGCGGAGATTGGAAGTCACCGGATGGCGTATTCGTCAGGTTCATGTCCGCTCTGATCAGGGAGCGGGGCGCGGTCGGGCAATGTGCGAAGTTCTCGAAAACACCTGAACACGATCTCTGGCTGCCAAGTTTTCAGTCAGACGGGCGTGTTGACCGCCACGCCGGGAAGACACCGTTCAATCCGTTGACATGGGAGCCGGAGAAGTATCCCATTGGCATTGACGAGCGTGACGAGTGGGCCACCCGGGGAGCTATAGCCCGTCCAAGGCTGGGACTGGCGCTCAACAAGCTGCTCGGGCTGACACCCGACGATGATGAGCGCCGTTGGCGTGACCGCGCAAACAGGCTCGCATTGAAGAGCGAAGTCTGGGGCGAGTGGCGACCGGACCCCGATAGTCATAGGAGCAGATATCAGGATGACGGTGCTATCCTGTGGGCGGAACGCGATTGGCTCGACGAAGCACTGAAATCCTGCAGGCAAAGCCTCATCTTCAAGCTCAGTTTCTCGAAATACAAGTCAAGCAAGAGCTACGATGATTCATCCGGGGTCCGGCGGCTGTATGTGGGCTTGAAGCGGAGCGGTGAGGCCCCTCGTTTCTGGTTCGCCCAAAAGGCGTCTAAAACAGTTTACTAGATGTGGCGTTCTCGGCGCTGGCCAATTGTGAATCGTTCGGTGTCGGTGCAGAGGCAGGTCTCTGTCTGAGAAGCTGGGTTCGGGGCGGCGACAGGCCCCGGTAGTGATCCCTCTTCGGCAAGATGGCGACGTCCAACCGCGCAAGGTTGGTCAGGGTTTCGAGGGGCTCAAGACGTCCGTGCGGCGAATGGCCGGCCTGGCGAAACTGCGCCGCAGCGACACAAACTTCGTCAAGGTCCACTTAGGGCCGAGCCCGCCTGCCATAGGCGCCTGAACGGCTGAGGGCGCCAAACTTGCCGGGTGCTGTGTCGCGCATGTTCCTCGGAGCCCATTGCCGTCATTGCCTATGCCCTTCACAAAGGCACTTGAAAAGGCTCTGGTGCCAATGGCACGAGTCGATCAAAGGGATCGCCATGACCACGGACGCCACTGAAGCAGATGACCGAAAGCCTTGGCCGGGGATGCTCGCTGGAAACCTTGGTGAGCCCATTCGGCTCAAAGATGTGCAACTCGTGGGAGTATCGGCAACTGCATCACAGCCTGGTGGGCAAGTAAGCGTTTACACCAAAATGGCACTCACCTCTGACGATGCGATGTTCTACAAGATTATTGGGGGTATGTCCGGGGCTATCCAAGGCTTCGCGCGGGCGTCGGGCGCAGGGGTATCGATCGAGCGAGCATCCACCGTTCTTCTCGTTATAAAGCCGGACGCATCAGCGGAGCTGTGGGTGGACAAGGCCGCTATGGTCGTTCACCAGCGCCTTAAGCGTCCCGGCGCGATGCCGGGTGGGACTATATTTTTCGAGAGTGATGTCGCCGACGTTCTTGCTGTCGAATTCCCACTCGTGGAAATTGCGCCCCATGACCGAATACTGCTGATATTGCGCGAGGGTTGGCGGTTCGCGTTATACTTCGACTTGGATCGAAGTAATGGGGACTTGGATGTGTCGGCGGCGCAGAGGACAATAGGCGCGCTTCTTCGCCAAATGAAATATGCCGACCTATACACAGCGGTCGCAAATAACCCCCTCTTCGACAAGATTGTGTCCGCCGGCTGGTTTCCGTTTTTGGAACTCATGTCCGGCGAGTTTCAGATGCTGACTGGGATGCTGGATGCCGATCTATCCCTAGAACAGGCAGAAGCTACGCTGCTCTCAAAATTTAATGATGCCCGAATTGAACGTATGTTTGAGCGCTGGATGCAGAGGGCTCATTTCCGAGAGAAAGAAGTGATTATGCGCTCTGCCGTCAACGCGTTTAAGGCGAGAGACCCGGTTTCAGTCATCAAAAACACGCTTACAGAAATCGAAGGAATTATGGCGGTGGCCTATCATCGTGGGACAGGCAAGCACACGAGAAGAATTCCCGATATGCTTGAGTTTGTTGTTGAGTCAGCAAGCAATCGAGAAGGTGAAAAAGACACTCTTCTCTTTCCATCCGCATTTGCTCGATATCTGAGAGACTATACCTATGCGAGCTTTGATCGCGGAGAGCCCATCGAAACCCTGTCTCGACATGCCGTGGGCCACGGTCTGGCGCGGAGCGATCAATATACGATGACGCGCGCACTCCAGTCGCTCCTGACTATCGATCAGCTCGCGTTTTACGGATAGGTCGCTATGAAGCGATCAGAGCTGTTAGGAGTGGCTTACTCCGTCCAATTCAGGATCCGAGACCGGGGCGACCAGGTGCGACGGCTACAAAGATGGGCAGGATGCATCTGCCCATGAATGCAACATAGTCACGAATGGTCGCTTCGTCCCACAAAGCTGCCATCTTGGCCGGGTGTGTGCATGATGCTGCCATCTTCTCGACGGCGCCGTCGCAGTCCGAAGAACCTGCCGGAAGGTGTATTTAGTGTTTCTGACCATGTGGCATACTATTCGCAGCCTTGGAAGACTCGCAACTGCGCGAGGCTTCTTGCGGCGTTCTTGGGGCAGGCCGCGGGTTGGTCGTCTTAGGGAACTCTGCTTCGGTGTGCGATATCCTTGAGAGGTATACGGCAGGTCGTGCCGGTTGTGGACCTGCTACGGATAGAAGGGGGGAGCCTATTTAAGGTGGCTTACGTTAGCACTGTCGTTATTTAACTGAAACTGACATTGCTTAAATAGAGATGGGGTGCCATGATCACCCCATGACCGATTCCGAACCTGATCAACGCCTTGGCCGCTTTGTTGAAACCCCCGTCGCGGGCGAGATCGTGCGCGCCTTCGTTCCGCCGCCCCTCCCGCCGGAGCCGCCGATCGATGTGCTGGCGCTTCTCGAGCGGTTGAGCCTCGCCGAGCGTGCGCTCGGGCGGCTGGACGGCATTACCATGCTGCTGCCACGACAGGAACTGTTCCTCTACATGTATGTGCGCAAGGAGGCAGTGCTGTCGTCCCAGATCGAGGGGACGCAATCCACGCTGACCGACCTTCTGCGCTTCGAGACCGAGGCGCAGGCGGGGGAACCGATCGACGACATCCGCGAGGTGTCGAACTACGTCGACGCGATGATGTACGGGCTGGAGCGGCTGGAGGAATTGCCGCTGTCCTTGCGCCTGATCCGCGAGATGCATGCGCGGCTGCTGCAAAGCGGGCGGGGCGGCACGAAAAGCCCCGGCGAGTTCCGCCGTTCGCAGAACTGGATCGGCGGCTCGCGTCCCGGCAACGCGCTCTATGTTCCGCCGCCCGTCACCGAACTGGATGCCTGCCTCGACGCGCTGGAGCGTTTCATGCACGATGACAGTTCGCGATTGCCGGCGCTGATCAAGGCTGGCCTACTGCATGTCCAGTTCGAGACCATCCACCCGTTCCTCGATGGCAACGGCCGTATCGGCCGCCTGCTGGTGACGCTGTATCTTTGCGTCAACGGGGCGCTGCGCAAGCCGCTGCTCTATCTCAGCCTCTATCTGAAGACACACCGGGCGGACTACTACCGGCTGCTCCAGGAGGTGCGGGAGCACGGAAACTGGGAAGCCTGGCTGGATTTCTTCCTTGCCGGGGTGGCTGAGACGGCGAACCAGGCCTTCGAGGCTGCGACCAAGATCGTCGACCTGTTCAAGGAGGACCGCGAGCGCATCACGACCGAAAGTGATCGCGCCGGATCGACCCTTCGTATTCACGATCTTTTCCAGCAGAACCCGTTCCTGACCTCTAACCAACTGGTCCGGCAGACAGGTCTGTCGGCTCCGACGGTCAATGCCGCCTTGGCCGATCTGGAGAAGATGGGCATCATTGACGAAATCACCGGGCGCAAGCGGGGGCGGGTGTTCAGCTACCGCCGCTATCTTGCGATCCTTAGCGAAGGGACCGATCCCTTGCCGGCGGGTAGCTGATCTGTTCGTTCCCAAGGAGCTCAAGACAGGCTAGGCAGCGTTGAGTTGCTGGCGATAGAAGCGCGAAGCAGCGGTGACAAGGTCGCATTCGGGTTCGGTCTGTCTCCTACGCTGCTGTGCGAAATACTTCGCCATGGAGCGATGTTTCCGTCCGGAGCAGCATGGCGCGAAGAGAATAGGGTGGTCGCAAGTAAAGATGGTTGCCTGCCCCCGCAACCATTCCCTACGCCACA
>NZ_SDEA01000024.1:0-2500 GCF_004522155.1 Paracoccus luteus
TCAGCGCGACGTCTCGATTGACGATCAGTTCAGGGTCTGCCGGCAGCTGATTGCGCGGGAAGGGTGGAACGAAGGCGAGGTCTATACAGACGCAGCGATCTCCGGTGCGACGTTGCTGCGGCCGGGCTACCAGCGCATGCTGGAGGACGCGCGGGCTGGACGATTCGACGTCATCGTGGCCGAAAGCCTCGATCGAGTCAGCCGCGACCAGGAACATATCGCGGCCTTCTACAAGCAAACGAGCTTTTGCGGCATCCCGGTGATCACCCGTGCCGAAGGCGAGATCTCGGAACTTCATATCGGCCTGAAGGGGACGATGTCCGCCCTCGTCCTGAAGGATCTGGGCCAGAAAACCCACCGCGGGCTTGAAGGCCTGATCAACGCTGGCAAGTCGGCAGGCGGAAAGTCTTATGGTTATCGGGTGGTGAAGGGAACAGATGCACAGGGCAACCCCGTGACCGGGGAACTTGAGCTGGTGCCGGAGGAAGTGAAAGTCATCCACCGCATCTTTGTGGAGTATGCGGCTGACAAGAGCGCTCGCGCCATTGCCGCTTTGAACCAGGAGGACGTGCCCGCGCCGCGGGGAGGCAGTTGGAGCTTCTCGACCATCAGCGGGAACTGGAAGCGTGGCACCGGCATCCTGAACAACGAACTCTACATCGGTCGGCGGCTCTGGAACCGGCAGCGCTTCATAAAGGATCCGCTCACCGGCAAGCGCCAGGCGCGCATGAACCCGGCGGCCGGACGGGTGATCGTCGAGGTGCCGGAATTTCGGATCATTGATGATGATCTGTGGGCTGCGGTGAAGGCTCGCCAAGGTGTGCTTCGGACGGCCCTGCTGAGAACCGACGGCGATCATCGACCCGAACAGGCCCGCAGGCCGCGCTACCTGCTGTCAGGCCTCGTCACCTGTGCGTGCTGCGGATCAAGCTACATTATCGTGGGACAGGCGCGCTATGGTTGCGCCTCAGCGCGCAATCGAGGCGTGGCGGTCTGCGAAAACCGCCGGACGATTTCCCAGAAGGAACTGGAAGACCGCGTTCTGGGCGGTCTCCGGGAGAAACTGATGCACCCGGACCTCGTGAGCGAGTTCGTGGCCGAGTATCAGCGTGAACAGAACCGTCTCCGCAGGAAGCGTGGAGAGCGCCTGGCAGATCTCCAACGTGAACTTGCACAGGTAGAAGACAAGATCGCCAACATGATCACCGCGATTATTGACGGCCTCTATCTTCCCAGCATGAAGGCGTCGATGGAGACACTCGAAGCACGAAAGGCAGAGATCGCGACGGAGCTTGCAGGTTCTTCGCAGGATCCGGTGCGCCTGCATCCTGCGATGATAGCCGTTTATGAGCGCAAAGTGGGCGACCTGATTGCCGCCCTGAATACACCGGATTGCCGCGAGGAAGCCGCCGAGATCTTGCGCGGGCTGATTTCGGAGGTTCGGGCGGCGCCTGAGGGCAACAGCGGACTGGCGCTGGAACTGGCCGGCGACCTGGCGGGAATCCTCGGCCTCTGCACCAATGACAAAGCCCTGCGAGAGGATCGCAGGGCTTCGAGTCAACTGACGATGGTTGCGGGGACAGGATTTGAACCTGTGACCTTCAGGTTATGAGCCTGACGAGCTACCGGGCTGCTCTACCCCGCGCCAATTTTGTCCGATCGTGGTTTTCATCGTTTCGGAGAGATTTGCGTTTCTTTCCAGGTCTGGCGGTGACCTACTCTCCCACGTCTTGAGACGCAGTACCATTGGCGCGACGGCGCTTAACGGCCGAGTTCGGGATGGGATCGGGTGTTTCGCTCGTGCTATGGCCACCAGACCGGGGAAGAAACGCTCAGCGTCGGCCCATTTGGGCCTGCATTGTCCAAGTTGCTTTTGATGGGATCGGACAGAGGGTCTGTCTTCTTCCGGATCAAATCAAGCCAATCGAGCCATTAGTACCGGTCAACTGAACGCGTTACCGCGCTTACATCTCCGGCCTATCGACGTGGTGGTCTTCCACGGCTCTCGAGGGATACCTTGTTTTGAGGGGGGCTTCACGCTTAGATGCCTTCAGCGTTTATCCTGTCCGTTCATAGCTACCCAGCACTGCCGTTGGCACGACAACTGGTCCACCAGTGGAACGTTCACCCCGGTCCTCTCGTACTAGGGGCAACTCCTCTCAAGTATCCTACACCCACGGCAGATAGGGACCGAACTGTCTCACGACGTTCTAAACCCAGCTCACGTACCTCTTTAAACGGCGAACAGCCGTACCCTTGGGACCTGCTCCAGCCCCAGGATGAGATGAGCCGACATCGAGGTGCCAAACGATGCCGTCGATATGGACTCTTGGGCATCATCAGCCTGTTATCCCCAGCGTACCTTTTATCCGTTGAGCGATGGCCCTTCCACTCGGGACCACCGGATCACTATGGCCGTCTTTCGACTCTGCTCGACGTGTCAGTCTTGCAGTCAGGCTGGCTTCTGCCATTGCACTCAACGAGCGATTTCCGACCGCTC
>NZ_SDEA01000025.1 GCF_004522155.1 Paracoccus luteus
CCGTCGTGCCCGATCCTGCCTGCGGTGCGGGGCTGGAGTGTCAACAAAGCACACCTCAATGGAAATCCCGTGATTTCGGGATCACATCAACATCGCGCGGGTGTGTCTGTCGGCTGGCAGGGATGGGGCGGTTTACTTCGTCAGCGTGCGACATGGGCGGAGCCAGCCGTTCGCCCGACAAGCGCCACAGCACGTCGCTGCGGTCGGTCAGGCTTTCTGCAACAACGTGAATAACTCCGTCGCCGCGCTGCACCCGGCCCTTGACGTCGATCAGCCGCGCCGTCAGGATGACCTTCCGAAACGCTGCAAAGGTCTTGGGCCATATCACCAGGTTGGCAGTGCCGGTTTCATCCTCTGCGGTGATGAAGCAAACGCCCTTGGCACTGCCGGGCCGCTGGCGGATCAGAACAAGACCCGCCAACCGCACAGAATTGCCATGATTGAGGCAATGTAGATTGGCAGCGGGAGTGTAGCCCTGCGCGGCCATGGATCGCCGCAGGAACCGCATAGGATGGGCCTTCAAGGACAGCCGGAGCATCTGGTAATCCGCGACGACCTGTTCACGGATCGGCATGGCGGGCAAGGTAACGGGGGTTTCCCGGCCTTCGTCCTCAGCCCTCCCGAACAGCGGCAGGTCGGGCGCATCGCGCAGGGCCTTGGCATCCCATAGCGCCGCGCGTCGGTCCAGTCCGGCGGACCGGAATGCATCCGCCGCTGCCAGCCGCCGTATCGACCCCGTGTCCAACTCCGCCCGCGCTTGCAGATCGGCCAGCCCGGAAAACGGCATATCCCGCGCCGCAGTCAGCCGGTCGGCCATGGCTTGTCCCAGACCTTCGATCTGGCGCAGTCCCAGCCGCAGGGCCGGATCGCCCTTGTCGGGTTCCAAGGTGTTGTCCCAATCCGATAAATTCACGTCGGCCGCCCGCACTTGAACCCCGTGATCGCCGGCGTCGCGAACAATTTGGGCGGGGGCGTAAAACCCCATCGGCTGACTGTTGAGAAGTGCGGCGGCAAAGGCTGCGGGATAGTAATGCTTTAGCCAAGCCGAAACATACACCAAGTGCGCAAAGGCCGCCGCGTGGCTTTCGGGGAAGCCGTATTCGCCGAAACCCTTGATCTGGTCAAAGCAGCGGCGCGCAAAGACCGGATCATATCCGCGCCGGGTCATGCCTTCGATCATATCGCCTTCAAGTGCATTGATTGTCCCGCGCGAACGAAATGTCGCCATCGCCCGGCGCAATTCGTTGGCCTTTTTCGAATCAAACTCGGCCGCGACCATGGCGATCTTCATGGCCTGTTCCTGAAAGATCGGCACGCCCAGCGTGCGTTTCAGAATGTCTTTCAGTTCGTCTGGCGGATGCGGCGGCCCCGGCTGCGGATAGTCAACCGGCTCTTGTCCAGTGCGGCGGCGCAGATAAGGGTGGACCATATCACCCTGGATCGGACCGGGGCGGACGATAGCGACCTCAATCACCAGGTCATAGAATTTGCGCGGTTTCAGGCGCGGCAGCATGTTCATCTGTGCCCGGCTTTCGACCTGAAACACCCCTATACTGTCGCCCCGGCACAACATTTCAAAGACCGGCACTGCGTCAGGCGCGTCGGGGTTCAGGTCCGCCAGCGTCAGCCGTCGGCCATGATGCGCGGCGATCAGGTCGAAGCATTTTCGGATACAGGTCAGCATACCCAAGGCGAGCACATCGACCTTCAGGATGCCCAGCGCGTCGATGTCGTCCTTGTCCCATTCTATAAAGCTGCGTTCAGGCATGGCGCCGTTACCGATGGGCACGGTTTCGGTCAGCTTTCCTTCTGTCAGAATGAAGCCGCCGACGTGCTGGGACAGGTGGCGCGGCATTCCGATCATCTGCTGGGCCAATATAAGTGTCCTGCGCAGGCGCAAATCTGTCATATCCACGCCCGCCTCGGTTGCCTCACCCTTGCCCATACTGGTGCCCCATGACCCCCAGACGGTGCGTGCCAGAGCGCCGGTGATGTCGTCGGACAGGCCCATCACGCGGCCGACCTCTCGGATGGCGGAACGCGGGCGGTAATGGATCACCGTGGCGCAAAGGGCAGCGCGATCACGGCCGTATTTTTCATAAATGTATTGAATGACCTCCTCCCTGCGTTGGTGTTCAAAATCCACGTCGATGTCGGGCGGTTCACTCCTGTCCTCGCTGATGAACCGTTCGAACAGCAGGTCGAAATGCGCGGGATCGACCGGGGTGATGCCCAGGACAAAACAGACCGCTGAATTGGCGGCAGACCCCCGCCCCTGGCACAGAATGCCGCGCGACCGAGCGAAATCCACGATCTCGCGTATCGTCAAGAAATACTGGGCGATGTTCTTCCTGCCGATCAGGGAAAGTTCATGTTGCAGCACGGCGCGGACCTTGTGCGGCACGCCTTCTGGATAGCGATTAGCAGCCCCTGCCCAAGTTAATTCAGCCAGATAATCCAGCGGGTCGCGCCCCGGTGGCGCGGTTTCGCGCGGATATTCATAGGACAGTTCCTTAAGCGAGAAGGTCAGCCGGTCCGCCAGATCGCGTGCCGCATGGATGGCGTGGGGCCAGCGGGAAAACAGCCGCACCATTTCCTCAGGCGTCTTCAAATAGCGTTCGGCATTGGCATCCAGCAGGTATCCGGCACGGTCGATGATGGTGCCATGGCGGATGCAGGTCATCACGTCCTGCAACGGGCGCCGCTCCGGGGCGTGATAATGCACGTCGTTCGTGGCAAGGATCATCAGCCCGCAGGCCCGCGCCGCCCGATCCAGCCGGTTGATCCGCGCCACGTCACCGCCGCGATACAGATACGAGGCCGCAACATGGCCCAACCCCGGCAGCCGCGCGGCAAGGCCGGGCAGCACGGACAGATCGTCACCCGGCAGCCAGATCAGTGCCAGCCCTTCGGCATGATCCGTCAGATCGTCCAGCGTCAAATCGCAAACGCCTTTGGCCTGCCAGTTTCCGTCAGGGTCGCCCATCCGGCCCTTGGAAATCAGCGCGGACAAATGCCCATAGGCCGCGCGGTCGCGAGGATAGGCCAGAAAGCCGGTGCCGCAGGTCAGCACGATCCGCGCGCCGATGATGGGGCGCAACGTGGCTCTGTGCGCCTCGGTATGCAGGCGCACCACCCCGGCAAGGCTGTTCAGGTCGGCAATGCCGATGGCTTCATAGCCAAGCCCATGTGCAGTCTGGACCAGTTCGGTCGCATCGGACGCGCCACGCAGGAACGAGAATGCCGAAGTTATCCCCAATTCGACAAAAGGCGCCCTCGGGTTGGGAATGAAATCATCGCTCAGCGTGCGGCGTGGCGCCTGATGATCATTCTGCGGCATCAGGCAAAGACCCCATGAATGAACCAGCGGGGCAGTCCGCCCCGGCCATCGCCTGCCAGCCCTTCGCGATACAGCCACAGTCGGCGGCCGGTGGCGTCCTCGATCCGGTAGTAATCGCGCAGCCGCGTGCCAGAGCCGTCCCGCCACCATTCAGGCGCGATGCGTTCAGGCCCAGCATGACGGGCAACGGCAATCTGCTGGCGGCGCCAGATGAACAGGGCCGGAGGGCCGTCAGGAACCGCGTAAAGGACGCGCACCTCCTCGGGCGGGTCAAACAGGCGGATGGGACGATCCGGGCGCCGCGCGGGCGGCGGATCGGCCAGCCTGGGTTCGGCCCGCCCTTCGGAGCATTCGGGAATGTGGCTTTCCACCGACACCGGACGCACGATGGCATCAGGCCCGAACCGAGCCACCAGCCGGTCGATCAGACGTGACAGGTGCAACGCCGTGTTGGCATTGCCGTCCAGGCTCACTTGCGCCGCACCCAAAGGCTCGGTCGCCTCGGCCAACAGACGGATCAGATCGAAACCATAGCCAGGGTCCAGTTGCTCAAGACGCCCGGTGAAAAGCCGCAGAAGATGCGCGGCCTCTCGGCTGGGGGCGGCGGTCGCCACGCGGATGTCGCGACGTTCGCCATCGACGCGAAACACCGACAGGCACAGCCGCCGACAGCCGCGATCATGCTTGGCCATCTTTCTGGCCAGTTCGTCAATCAGACCGGGCAGCCAGTCTGTCGGATCAAACACCGGCTCGGCCAGTCGCGCCTCGGCCACGAAATCCGGGGGCGGATCGGGTGCGGAAACCGGCTCAGCCAGGTGGCCCATTGCCTGATCCAGTCGGGTCAGTGGGTTGTCCCACATCGGCGCGCGGCCAAAGCGGCGCATCAGTGGCAGGCGCGGGATTGCCGCCAGATCGCCAATCCGCCGCAGCCCCAGCCTGCGCAGCAACAGCAGCGTGTCGCTTGACAACCGCAGTGCAGCAATGGGCAGAGGATGCAAATCGGCCAGATCGTGACAAACCACCCCTTCTGCCCCGTATCGCGCCAGCCCCCAGGCAGCGCCCCATGTCGGCGCAAGCGACACCCGTGCGGTCAGCCCGGCGCGGGCAAGGCGCCCCTGCATGTCGGATAACAGTGCATCTTCGCCGCCAAACAGATGGGCGGTGCCGGTGGTGTCGATGACCAGCCCGTCATTGCCGTCCGTTGCGGAAAACGGTCCCCAGCGCCGCACCCAGAACATCAGCCGCGACAGGACAGCTGCATCCTCCTCCGGGGCGGCTGGCACCACCTGAAGCGTCGGGCAAATGGCACGCATGTCCACTACGCGCGCACCCCGCCGCACCCCCGCCATTCGGGCAGTCTGGTTCAGGTCATGAACAACCGGGCCATGCGAACCCTCGGCCCACAGGGCGACTGGAGTGTCATCGGATACCGGTTCGCCCATCCGCAGCCGGTGATTTCGCCAGCGTTCCGTCGGCAGCGATGGCAGAAAAATGCAGGCGATCCGCCGCCCCTTCACGACCCCGCTCATGGCGCACAACCCATTCGCCCGGCGGTGACAGGCGCGACCTGAACAGATCGACCCGCCAGCACGGATCGCCCGGCGCGGCCAGATCGTCCGTCAGCGAATCCGACGGATAAGCCGCCACCCGCCAGCGCATACGCGCCGCCGATGCTTGGAAAGACGCCGCTCGCCGCACTAGCCAACATGGACGTCCCGCTGCCTCGGCCCGCATGGCCAGCCTTCGCGTAGCCGTGAAATCCAGCGCCGCCGGATCGCCCCATATCTCTCCTACCACAGCCGCAAAGGCAGGGCTGGTCAACGCGTCTTCCATAGCCGTCAGAACATCCGCAGGACGGGACAGATCGGCGCGCAGCAATTCCCTCCCGATGCCGGGCAGGAATGGCGCCCCTGCTTCGCGCTTGGTCAGCCGATCCTGCGCCCACAGCACCGGCCCATCGGGCAGAGCCGCCAGAAGAAATCCCGCCCCCGCCCCGTCCAGCGGCGAGGCGCAAGTGATCTCGGCCAAGGTTGCGGCACGCAAGTCCGGCACCCGCCTTATAGGCGCCAGAGGCCGCAAGGCATGAACAGACATACATATCAGCAGCAAGACAAATGTTTATGTTTTGTTCTAATTCCTGCGGAGGCGGGTCGTCAATGTCTTTTGCGAAGCAAAGCCTTCTCTGTCCTGCCTGACAGTATTAGATTCCGGCTGGGGGCCGATCGTACCGTGCGACGATTGCAGCGCCAACCAAGCGCAGCCCTGACGGATTTCATCCGCAGCACCGACCCGCTGCCCTTGACCTGTTCCGCTGTGCC
>NZ_SDEA01000026.1 GCF_004522155.1 Paracoccus luteus
GCAGTCCCGGACCCGCGACCCGCCGCAGGGCTTGCGCTTGAACCAAAGAACATTCATAATCTCAAATGCTTACGGGCAGACTTCCTGCCGCGCATCGCGGCAAATGATAACAATGGTAGGCAGGCTGCTTACCTTCAGGTTCCCTTGCGGTGTTTCCGGTTTTCCGGTGTATCGCCGACGCTCGCATAAGAGTGCCCGTAAGCACCTAACCCAGAGTACAGGCATTTGAGTTCACTGGAAAACCTACGGAAGGCCAAGAGCCTGACCGATCTGGCCAAGCTGCTGGGATTCACCCCCAAAGGCGTCAGCTACGTCCTCTACAAGATAGACGCCGCGGAAAAGTACCGCTCCTTTGAGATTCCCAAGAAGTCCGGCGGTACCCGCGTCATTCATGCGCCCGAGCCGCAGCTTGCGCTCCTCCAGAGCCGCCTAGCTGAAATGCTGTATGCTTGCGTGCAGGAGCGCCAGAAGGTCAATCGCCGGTTCTGGTTTGCCTCTCATGGCTTCCATCAGGGGCGCACTATCATCTCCAACGCTGAAGTGCATAAAAGGCGGCGGTTTGTCTTTAATCTCGATCTGGAGGATTTCTTCGGCACCATAAATTTTGGGCGCGTACGCGGTTTCTTTATCAATGACCAGATGTTTTCTCTTGAACCAAAGGTCGCGACGATCATCGCCCAGATTGCTTGCCATGATAATGCGCTGCCTCAGGGGAGCCCTTGCTCGCCGGTCATTTCCAACTTGATCGGCAATATCTTGGATTCGCGACTGCTTGCGCTCGCCCGCGATGCACACTGCACCTACACCCGCTATGCTGACGACCTGACTTTTTCGACCAATGAAAAACTCTTCCCGACCGAGGTGGCCGTAAATTTGCATGGTGCCGAGTGGCAGGTGGGAGTGAAGCTCAAGAAGGCGATCGAAAAGACCGGCTTCTCCATCAATCCAACCAAAACACGTATGTCCTTTCGCCGCTCACGTCAGACCGTCACCGGGCTGGTTGTGAACGACAAGGCCAATATAAATCAGGACTACTACCGGGCTGCACGGGCCATGTGCCATTCGCTCTTTAGGACCGGATGCTATTTCAAACCGGGCGACGATGCGGCCAATCCGACCGATAACCTAAACCCACTGGAAGGCGCACTGTCTCATATCTATTTCGTCAAATCACGGCGCGACAGAAAACCAAAGGTTAATAAAGTTGCCAAGGCGGCAGGAGAGTTCAACCCGCCGCGAGCGCCGGAAAATCTTTATCGAAAATTTCTGTTTTACAAGTACTTCGCTGCACCCACGGCTCCGATTATTGTGACGGAAGGCATCTCCGACATCACTTATCTCCAATGTGCCATCCGCGCTCTCGGCAAAAAATTTCCGCTTCTCGCCAAAGAGCAGGGCGGGAAAATTACTCGCCAAGTTCACTTCTTAAAACCGTCTGGTACGTCGCGTGAAATTCTAAACCTTGGTCACGGTGCGGCAGGTCAGGCCTCGTTGGTCTCAAGCTACACGAGCAACCTTAAACACTACACTCACAAGCCAATGGCCAACCCGGTTATAATTCTATGTGACAACGACGATGGGCCGAAAACTGTATTTAAAAATGCGAAGACAAAGGCCGGGGTTGCAATCAGCACGACAACAGCCGATCCGTTCTATTATCTCGGCGATAATCTTTATCTAGTAAAGGTCCCGGAAAAATTAGCAGCGATTCCGCGCGAAATTGAGGATTTGTTCCAGCCCGCGCTATTGGGAACCACGCTAAACGGCAAGACCTTCGACCCTAAAAAGGATCATGGCGACGCTAAACACTATGGAAAAGTGGCCTTCGCAGAATCCGTAGTGCGCCCCAACGCTGGAACAGTTGATTTTTCGGGCTTTGAGGACTTGCTGACTCGGATTGAGGACGTTTTGAAGCATTATGCAGGCCTTTCTGCGGCTTCTGCCATGACGACCTTGAACACCTCCGCGGTTGCCGCTGGAACCTCGGCCGCGCCGTAGTCCAGCACCGCATTCCGCGCAGTTGCTGCGGCTGCCATATCACACGGCCGTTCGACGGCTTACCTCGCAATCGGGTTGCGGCGGACAGCCCATCACTACGGCGCAGGCGTGGCCGCTTTCCCAAGCAGGCAGGTCGCGGCGAAGGCTGATCGCCGGGCCGGCCGCTGGCGCGATGGGTCGGAGCGGCGAGGAGCCCGTCGTTTGGCTTTCATTAACGTAGCGGATTGCAACGGACGCGAAAAGCCCGCACTGGGCCGGTCACTTTCCACTCAGGCAAAGCAATCGCAGATCACCCAAGAAGCTCTCAAGCGTCACGATGTCTGTGCGGATGCTGGCCGGGAACTTGGCAATCAGCGGCTCCGGCACCACAAGCTGCACATTTGCGTTCGTCATCTCACGGAATTGCGCCTCGGACACGCCCTCCTGCAAGGTCAGGAGGTGCTTCACGGGAATGCGGTCCGCCTCATTGATGACCTGCCGCCAGCGGTCGCGGCACGTGGTTTTTGTGGCGAGCATTCGAAGCCGGGCGGTCGGAAAGCTCGGGTCGCGGTAGGCCTGCTGTGACGGAAACAGGAAATCCGGCCGCTTGCCGGGCTCCGATTGCGGCCCGTGCTGGAAGTCCGTTCCCTCGCGGAACCGCTCCTCGATCAGGATTTGCCGGGTGTGCAGTTCCAGCGAGCGGCCCGAGCGCGCCTTGCGTCGTTGCAGCACCGTTTGCGCCCGGGAAATGAAATCGTCCAAGGTCGTGAAACCCGCTCGGATCGCGGGAAGCTCCACCGCCTCCTCTACGCTGCGGAAAATTTCAAATTCGCAGTCGCGACGCCGCAGGAGTCGCTTGTCGGGCGGGGTGCCGTGCTCTGGCCGAAGCTCCACCGTTTTGCGCACGATTTCCGCACCGGTCGGGAACTGCGCCAGCCATTCGGGAGGAATTTTGGCCGGTTCTAGCCAGCACCGCGCGGGACCCGTGGCGAAGGGCGGAAACAGCCCGGGTTGCTCCGGCGACCACATGATGAAGCGCCCGGGCTCCATCGGCCCGAACCGCTCCTCGGCAATGTCTTCCTCGACTTCGTTGCGGGACACCCAGACATGGCAGCGGATCGCCGCGCCCTTCTCGTCCAGCGGGAAGGCGAAGACCGCGAGTGCGCCCGTGCTCTCCGCATCCAGAAGGGCCGAGGCACCCCCGCCGAAGCCGGTCAGGCGGGTTTCGTCCCTGCCATTCGGCTTCCCCTCGGAACGCTTGGAATTGTAGTAGATGACGCGCGCTCGCCGCACATCCATATGCGAATCTACGGCCAGTTCAAACCAGTGATCCGGGTTCTTCACGTCCGTCCGGTTAATCTCCGGGAAGATGCGAAACAGGAACGCTTTTGGGATGTAGGGTCCTGCCTGATGCGTGCCGTTGGCGAGCGTGTCATTGCCAGAAAGCCGCTTGACGCAAAGCGCGATGCCGGGAGCGCAGAACTCGCCAAGCCATTCAGTCAGATCAGAAACCGCCATTCGCCCCTCCGGCAATCGTCTCCCGTGCCGGACCATTCACAAGCCATCCCGCCGCACGGTCAAGCACAGCCTCCACGGGCAGCCGTTCCCGCCCTTTGAGGGCGCATTCCCAGAGCGTCAGCACCCGCCAGCCATCGGCCACAAGCGCGTCCTCTGCTGCAACATCCCGGGCCGCGTTGCCCTCGATCTTCGCGCGCCAGAACTCTCGCCGCGTGGCGGGCAGCCGGAACATGTGGCAGTCGTGCCCGTGCCAAAAGCAGCCGTGAACGAAGATTACCGCGCGGCGACCGGGAAAGACCAAATCGGGTGTGCCCGGCAAGCGCCGGACGTGCAGCCGGAACCGGAAGCCGCGGGCGTGCAGGCCGCGCCGCAAAATCATCTCTGGCCGCGTGTCCTTTCCCCGGATGCCCGCCATCATCCGGCTTCGGGTTGCGGCATCCACAACGTCAGCCAACGAGCGGCAAGGGCCTTTGCGGGTGTGCGGGGTTTTGGGTGGCCTCGGCAGCTATCCAAGGCATCATGTGTCGCGCAACAGCCTCGATCACCGGGACCGCGACGGAATTTCCGAACTGTTTGTAAGCCTGCGTATCCGAAACGGGGATTTTGAATGCGGCCTTGCCGGGCTTGTCGAAGCCCATAAGCCGGGCGCATTCACGCGGCGTCAGGCGGCGCGGATTCTGCCCCTCGCCCCGATCAATCAGGATTTCCGAGCCATCCTTGTAATAGCGGGCCGAGAGCGTGCGAGCCACGTCATCCGGCCCGACGAGCCCGAAGCCGAAGCCGTTGCCCGCCGCCCGGTGCTTCGCGGCGTAGTCTTGCAGATAGCGCCAAAGATGATCGGTCAGAACATACTTCTGGTTCACCCGGCCATCCGGGCAGGTAAAGGGCCGCTCCGCCGCTTCCGTGCCGTCTTCCGGGTGCAGGATCGTCTTGAGCTTCGGTCCGTTCAACGGCGAGGGCACGTCCAGATCGTCAAAGGTAAAATCGCACTCCTCCCGGAAGCCCGCGATCAGGATGCGTTCGCGGTGCTGCGGCACGTAACCCTTGGCGTTGATGACGCGGGGGGAGGGAACAAAATAGCCAAGCTCCCGCAGCCGCCCTATGATGACCTTGAACGTGCGCCCTTTGTCGTGGTTCACAAGGTTCTTCACGTTCTCAAGCAAGAATGCCTTCGGCCGGTGCTCGGCAATAATCCGAGCCACGTCAAAGAAAAGTGTGCCCTGCGTCTCGTCCGCAAAGCCATGTGCCCGGCCTAGCGCATTCTTTTTGGAAACACCCGCAATGCTGAACGGCTGGCAGGGGAAACCGGCAAGCAGCAGGTCGTGCTGGGGGATGTCCCTCGCTTCGATTTTTGTAATGTCCCCGGCAATTTCATGATCGTCATGGGGGAAGTTCGCACTATATGTCTGTTTTGCCCAACGGTCCCATTCCGAAGTAAAGACGCATTTGCCACCAAGCGGTTCAAAGCCCCGGCGAATCCCGCCGATCCCCGCGAACAGGTCGATAAAGCGAAAAGCGGGCTTTACTACCTTGGCGGCGCCATGTCCGCGCACGAGGTCTTCCAGCACCGTGAGAGCCGCCTGCCGAGGCATAGCCTCGCCACGCTCCCAGCGATACAGGGTTGCCACAGAATAGCCCATTAGGGGCGCAAGAGCCTCAACCGATACACCTGCCCGCTCGCGAAGACGGGAGAAGTCCGAACGGGGTTCATCAAGCATACCGGCCCTCTGGGTGATTTTTTGTCATCTTTGCAGCATTCGACACGCACAAACAAGAACAAAAACGGAATATCTTTAGCGAACTGTGTTGCGGGAGAGCACTCGACACGCACGGCACCTGCATCCCCGACCTGGTGCCAAAGCCGCGGCGCTTGCGTCGATACTTGCCCGGACTCGGCCGGTGCGGCGGCAAATCGCCGCGAAGGCAGGCGGCAAGGCTGACGGCCGGGCGGGCGTTGGCCGGATCGGGCCATGAGACGGCGCCACAGCCGGCAGGTAGTATCACAGCCCGCAACCCCGGACCGCGGGGCTTGCGCCGGTGCTTGTCCTGACAGGCCGGGACGCGGTCAACCGGGCGGCGCGAGGCGTGGC
>NZ_SDEA01000027.1 GCF_004522155.1 Paracoccus luteus
AATGGAACGGGTAGCCCTCGGGCCGGACGCTTACTCACCGATGGCGGTCGCCGACGCCGCTGGACTTCATCTGAGAAGCTACGGATCGTCGAGGAGACGCTGGAGGAGAACGCCAGCATCTCGGTCGTGGCGCGCCGCAATGGCGTGGCACCGAACCTGCTGTATCGTTGGCGGCGTCTGATGCTGGAGGGAGGGGCCGTGGCCGTGTCTGGAGACGATGACGTCACAAGCAATCGCGCTGTCCGACAGATGGAAGAGCGCATCCGCGAGTTGGAGCGCCAGCTCGGGCGCAAGACGCTCGAGGTCGAAATTCTGAAGGAGGCGCTCGACAAGTCGCGCTCAAAAAAACTGACGTGGCTTGCGCAGTCGCAGCCGAAGGACGGTTCCCAATGAGCGTGGTGGCCAAGACCCTCGGTGTCTCCCGCTCAAATCTTCATGATCGCCTGAAGGGAGGCGCGAAGCCGCGGCGGCGCTATCACAAAGCGCAAGACGCGGCGGTGGTGCCGCTGATCACCGCGCTCGTGGCAGCGCGGCCGACCTACGGATACCGGCGGATCGCCGCGCTCCTGAACCGCCAGCTGCGCTCGGAGGGCCTGGCACCGGTCAATCACAAGCGGGTCTATCGGATCATGCAGACCCATAACCTGCTTCTGACGCGGAAATACACGGAACGTCCCGAGCATGTTCACGACGGCAAGGTGATCGTCATGCGTTCGAACCTGCGCTGGTGCAGCGATGGCTTCGAGTTTACCTGCTGGAACGGCGATATCATCCGCAGTGCCTTCATTATCGATGCCCATGACCGTGAAATCATCGCCTGGCGCGCTGTGGCGAATGCCGGGATCAGCGGTTCCGATATTCGCGATATCATGCTGGAGGCCGTCGAGCGTCGCTTCGGCGCTTACCGCGCCCCATCCGTCATCGAGATGCTGTCCGACAACGGCTCACCTTATATCGCGAAGGACACGCAGATCTTTGCTCGCCAGCTGGGACTGAAGCCTTGCTTCACGCCGGTCCAGAGCCCGCAAAGCAACGGCATCTCGGAGGCTTTCGTGAAGACGCTGAAACGCGACTACGTCCAGGTGACTCCACTGCCCACCGCCCCGACAGTTCTTGGATTGATCGAAAACTGGATCGAGGATTACAATGACAACCACCCGCACTCAGGGCTGAAAATGCGCTCGCCCCGCGAGTTCATTGCCGCTCAAATCGCAACCGCCTGAGTGTCCGGCGAAACGGGGGCAAGACCAGAGGGTCAAGAACATCAAGGTCAAAATGTATGGCCAGATGCTCGATACCGTTTGTCTCGATCCAGTCCATCACGGCATCCCCACCGCTTTTGACCTCCTCGGGCGAGCAGGTCTGGATGCCCCGTTCCGACAGGAATTTTTCCTCGTGCTCCAAGGGGTGATGGATGCCGGCGATCATCACCTTCCTGGGGTCCAGCGGTCGGGCAACCATTTTGGTCAGGTCGGCATCGCCATTGCCCAGCAACGCGCCCAGGACATGCGCATGAGCGTTCGCATATTGGTCCGCCGTCTGCACATCGGGATGGGAGTCGATCCAGAGAACGCCGAGCTTTTCGCCATATTTCTCGCTGAGCCACGCGAATGGCGCGAGCGAAACCAGACAGTCGCCGCCGAACGTCGCTATACGTTGCGGCTCTTGCTCTTTGAGAATGTCCCATGTTTCGGCAAGCTGGCTGTTGATGTCGCTCCGGCCGGGTATCCCATCCTCTTTGGCGAGGGGCCCGGTCGGTTCCCTTACCGACACATGAAAAACCGGCATGTCGGTTTCGGGGGCAAGCCAATCGAGCATCTTGGAGCCTAAGCTGTATGCCGGGTTGTCGCCGCCCTGCCATTGGGGGATGACCAAACGGATGGATTTGCTGTCGCTCATAACGATCCTTCAAGTTACCTATAGCTATCGGTGACGGCCTTTCGGCCTGGCACGTCTGTTCCGACAATATAGGAACCGGACCGAGATGCGCCGCATCTGATGCCGTTGGTCGGCAATTTGTCGCAAAATCCAGAAACCCACGACGACCTGTTCTGCTGCGGCACCTATGGGTCTTCGCGAGAGGGGTTTGCCGACGACGCTGGTGCCGGCCAGGGGGAAGGCTTTCCCCCGACAATACCATGTAGAAAACTCAATGATTCTCGGCGGGAAGCGCGTATCGAACGACGCGCAGATGATCATCGCCCTCCAGTGTGACTTCCAGCACCTGGTTCACAAGATCGGGTTCGGCTTCAAGTTCAACCAGGGCCTGCTCGAACATCTCCAACTGGAGGCTGCGCGTCATGGTGTCCGGGCCATTGAGGCAGACAAGACCTGCATGCAGGTCGACGCGGGCATATTGCCCTTTCTCTCCGGGGCGTGAGGCCGCGCCCCGGAAATCGATGGAATTGCGGGTCACGAAGGTCCAGTCCCCGTCGATGATGAGAGGGAGGAGATCCCAGTCCTTCGCCCCGGAACGCCCCAGCCAGACGACATGGGACGATTCCCCATAACCTCTCTCATGAGCCAGTTCGGTCAGCTTCGGGCTGAGGCACTCATCAACCAGAAACTTCATCCGGCCCGCCTGCGCGGGAGACGATGATCCGAGATGACGCGCGTGCCTTTGGGCAGAGCGGCGATGACCGGCTTCGGCCGCCCGCGCAGGGGGTTGGCTTCGGCATAGAGCGCGGCGAGTTCCAGCTTGTCCTCGGTCAGCGACGGATAATCCTCAAGGATTTCCTTGACGGGAATGCCCGCCGCCATCGCGGCCGCGACGTCGTGGACAGGAACGCGCGTGCCGCTGATGACGGGGACGCCGCCCATGACGGCATCGGAGATCGTCACCAGTTCTGTCGCTGCATCCAGCCGCTCCAGCCGCTCGATGGAGCGCTCGAAGAAGGGCAGAAGGTCGATCGTCAGGAAGTCGTGGCGCACTGTCCAGTCCGCTTTCAGCAGGGCCGCGGTGGCTGCCCGGTTCCAGCGCCGCAGCCGGGGCTCGGTCGAGCGGATGGCGAACAGACGCTCCTCCGAGGTCAGCCGCTTCGCGCTCTCGAAATAGAAGGCGATCAGGGTGCAGGCGGCTCCCAGCACGTATCGGCCGTTGTCGACGGAGATCAGGGTCTCGGGCAGGATGCGCTCGTCGATCACGCGATTGACGTCGCGCAGGCTCACGCGGGCGACCACGGCCGCTTCCGTCGCTTTCAGCATTTCAGTCGCGGGCATGGGTGCCTCCAACATCAATAATTCATCCGATAGGTCGGAATATATATTGGAAGCACCCGATTTTCAAGGACCGCGCTAACTTACGCCGCAAGCGGTTGCACCTCTTCCGAGGGCAGATCGTCGTTGCCGGCGGCCTTCTGGAGGAACCGCGCCAGCGATGCTTTGCGGGAATCCCGATCAAGGGCGTAGGTGGTCTGCTTGAACTCTATGCCGTCGAGGAGACCTTGGATGTAGCCCGCGATAGTGTCGGCCGCCATGATGAGAGCGGTATCGAGCGTATGGATATAGTTACTCGTGACCGATCCCTTGGCGTGTCCGACAAGGGCCGCGATGGTGATTTCCGTAAAGCCAAGATCGTTCGCCACACTGGCGAAGCTGTGGCGAAGGACGTGCGGCGTGATGTCGGCGAGCGGCGAGTCCGCGAAGATCTTCTTCCAATGGTTTGGGAAGCTGCCGAAGGCTGCGTCGCCGTCCCGGCCGGGAAACACAAACTCGCCGACAGCCTCGGCCCGGCGGTTTTCGAGATACTCCACGACTGGCAAGCCGACCGGACGGATGGAGCGGCCTTCCTTGCTGTCCGCCAGGCGCAGGCAACTGGACTCCGTATCCGCCTCATCCCATCGCAAAGTGACCATCTCGGTGCGACGGCATCCGGTAAGAGCGATCTGGCGGATGATTTCCGTCGTCATGCGATAGGTTTCGTTCTCGGCAGCCGACCTGAGCATGTCGCCAAGGATACGATATTCGGCCTCGCTCAAGCGTCTCGCACGGACGTTATCCTTCGGGCGCCGAATACCGTGGGCAGGATTCACGTCGATAATGCCGGCTTCCATCGCGTAGGTAAGAATCCCGCCGAAGAGCCCGATGGTTCTGGTCGCGGTGCCGACGCCGCCCTTGACGACGGATTTGCCCCGCAGTTTCTCCGTCTTGGCGACGAGGCGCGTCTTTCCAGCCATGATATCCTTCATGGCCTTGGTGATATCGGCCTTGGTCAAATCCTTGACCCGGCGCGTGCCGAGCAGGGGGATCAGGTGGCGCTGAATCCGCCCGATGTCGGAGATGATCGTGCCCTGCTTCTTCGGCCTTCCGCCTTTGCCAAGAATGAGCCCGGCCTGGAGATCCTTGAGGTAGAGATTGCAGAGTTCCTTGACCGACATGGATTTGTGGTCGAGCTGCTTTTCCTCTGCCGGGTCTTCACCCCGCGCTATCCGACCGAGTTGAACCTTCGCTTCCTGGCGGGCCAGTTCCGGCGTCCAGACACCATGCAGACCGATGGTGTAGCGCCGCGAGCGTCCAGCTTGGCGATACTGGATCACATAGCTGCGCCTGCCTGAGGCGAAGACACGGAGGCCGAACCCGGGTAGTTCATCGTCCCAGATCACGTAATCACTGCGACGGCTTTCCGCCGCGTCGACAACCCGTTTTGTCAGCTTAGCCATGGACTTCCTCCGTCACATGCACGAAAACCCGCGTAAGCACCACGTAAGCAGCAGGGCGAAAACCGTGGCGAACGTAAGGATATGCTTGTCGGCGAAGGAAATCAAATTCCTTTTTTATTACAGTAACATAGCGCATCGTAGCGTGCCCCTTGCGTTAATCGGCGGGACCAGCAATAATCCCTCCGAAGGC
>NZ_SDEA01000028.1 GCF_004522155.1 Paracoccus luteus
ATTGCGGCGCGCGACCACCGAGATGCTGGCGCCATTTGGTCGGACGCCGACTCGCGTTGGCCCGACCTGCGTGCGGCTTTGCGGTGGGTGTCGGACAACGCGGATATACTTCGCCCTTCCGCGCGCATCGCGGATCGCGCGGGTCTTGCAGACATCGCCCGTGAAATCCAAGAACGGTCCGAGAAGCTCGGGACCGATGTCAGCGGGATTGCCTCCGAGCTTCAGCTCGATCTGAACACCGCCTTCGGCACGCCGCTGGACCACGTGCCGCTGGCCAGCCTCACCGAACGGCTGCGGGCCTGGGGCGGGGCAGGTGAAAGCCTGTTCCGCTGGACCGCCTACCGCGATCGGGCACAGCGCGGTCATGCCCTTGGTTGTGGTGACATCGTTGATCGCCTCGCCGATGGACGCTTGCCGCCCGAACAGGTGATCCCGGCTTTCGAGATGGCCTATCACGAGGATCTTCACGACGCGCTGATCCGCGAGGCACCCGAACTCGCCCGCTTCGATGGAACGCTTCATGAGAAGAAAGTCGCCGACTTCGCCGACCTCGATCTGAAGCGGATCCGTGCATCGGCCGACGAAACCGTCAAGGCGCATCATGCCCGAGTGCTCCCGCGCGATGGCAGCGGGATGGGTCCATTGGGAACGCTGCGCAACGAGCTTCAGAAGAAGCGCGGCCACATGCCGATCAGGAAGCTTGTGGAGCGCACAGGCCCGGCGCTGCAGGCGCTGAAGCCCGTCTTCATGATGAGCCCGCTTTCAGTGGCGCAGTTCCTTGCCCCCGGCAGCATCGAGTTCGACCTGCTTGTCATGGACGAAGCCAGCCAGATCCAGCCCGTGGACGCCCTGGGCGCGGTCGCCCGCGCCCGCCAGGTCGTCGTCGTCGGCGACCCGAGGCAGCTTCCGCCCACCTCGTTCTTCGCGCGCATGACCGGCGGGGTTGATGACGACGAGGATGATGGCACCCGCGTTGCCGATATCGAAAGCATATTGGGCCTGTTCACGGCGCGGGGCCTGCCGATGCGGATGCTGCGCTGGCACTATCGCAGCCGCCACCAGTCGCTGATCGCGGTCAGCAATCGGCAGTTCTATGAAAACAAGCTGTTCGTCGTGCCCAGCCCCTATACGGCCGAGGCGGGCATGGGGTTGCGCTTCCACCGCATCCCCGACGGGATCTTCGACGCGGGCGGCAAGCGCTGCAACCTTGTCGAGGCGAAGGTCGTCGCCCGTGCGATCATCCGCCATGCGCTCGACTGCCCCGACCTCTCGCTAGGCGTCGCTGCCTTCTCGGTGGCGCAGCGGCGCGCCATCCTGGACGAACTCGAACTTCTCAGGCGCGCGCACCCGGAAACCGAGGGCTTCTTCCATGCCCATCCGTCCGAGCCGTTCTTCGTCAAGAACCTTGAGAACGTGCAAGGCGACGAGCGCGACGTCATCTTCATCTCGGTCGGCTACGGTCCGACCGTTCCGGGCGGCCGGGTGCCGATGCGGTTCGGTCCCCTTGGCTCGGACGGAGGGGAGCGCCGGCTCAACGTGCTGATCAGCCGCGCCAAGCAGCGCTGCGAGGTCTTCGCCTCGATGACCGACGAGGACATCGACCCCGACTTCGCCCAGTCCCGAAAGGGCGTCTTTGCCTTCCGTATGTTCCTGCAGTTCGCCCGCACGGGCCACCTGACCATGGCCGAAGCCACCGGCCGCGACCACGACAGCGTCTTCGAGGAGCAGGTGGCCCATGCTCTTCACGAGCGCGGCTATCACGTCCACCGCCAGGTCGGCCTTGCCGGGTTCTTCATCGACCTGGCGGTGTCGGACCCCGAACGCCCCGGCCGCTATCTTCTGGGCATCGAATGCGATGGCGTCGCTTATCACGACGCCCTGTCCGCCCGGGATCGTGACCGCCTGCGGCAGTCCGTCCTTGAAAGCCACGGCTGGCACATCCATCGGTTGTGGAGCACCGACTGGTTCCAGCGGCCGCAGCAGGAACTCGCCCGCATCATCGCCGCCATCGAGGCCGCGAAGGCGGAGGACCAAGGGCGCGACCTGCGCCAGACCCGCCCCACCGTCCGCATCACCACCGAGGATGACGGTGAGTGGACGATCTTCGATCTTCAGACCGGCGATCAGGCCGAGGAACATGTTCTCACGCCCACGGTTGCGTCTGTCAGACGCTATGAGGAAGCGGTTCTCCTGCGTCCGGGTCACCTTTCGGGCGAGTTGCACGAGGCCCCGCGCGGCATCCTTGTCGCCCAGGTCGAGCAGGTCGCCGAGGTCGAGGGCCCGGTGCATTTCGACGAGGTGGTGACGCGGATTCGGACGGCCTGGGGATTGGGGCGGGCCGGCGCGCGGATACGCGACGCCATCGCCGCGGCGGCAGAGGCGGCAAAGCGGAAGGGCACGGTCACGAGATCCGGCGACTTCCTGTCGGTTGCAGATCGAACGCCGATTCTGAGGGATCGTTCCGAGACCCAGTCCCCGACTCTTCGAAAGCCGGAGATGCTTCCGCTTGACGAGATCGCCTTGGGCGCGGTCGCGCTCGCCCGCGAGAACTTCGGCGCCGAACCCGACCGGCTAATAACGGAGATCGCACGCGGACTGGGCTTCAAGGCCACCAGCGATGCCCTTCGGCGGCGGATTCTGGACGGGATTGACGCTGCACAGCGAGACGGGCAGCTGATTGATCAGAATGGATTGCTGCAAGCTATCGAAGGTCTGGGGGAGCGTTGATGTTTGTTAGACAAGGACAATAGATTTCCCCCAACGCTGTAGATAGGCAGTGACCGCAGCAACGTTTTTTAGAGACGTTTAGAGGCTCCCCCATGCCACTCTGCTAATCCTCAAGCCTACACAAAGCGGCATGGGCCGAGTAGACTACGGCGGTTGCCTGCCCCCGCAACCATTCCCTACGCCACA
>NZ_SDEA01000029.1 GCF_004522155.1 Paracoccus luteus
CCGCCCTTTTTGTCTGGGCCGAACCACCTGCGCAACCCCGGCCCAGAACTCTGCTTATGCTGCTTCCCAAACCTGATTGAGGATTCTTGCGGCAATCTCGGCCTTGTCCTGCGGCAGAAAGCGTCCATAGTGCTGGGCAACCATTTCCGCCGTGTCCTGGATGGCATAGCTGGCCTGCTCGTAGGAGCCGGTCTGCTTCAGGATATGCGTCGCCAGCACGTCACGGACATTGTGAGGACCGTGAGGGAGAAGACCCTTGATCGCGCCCTTCCCGGTTCAGGGGTTATAGATGCCGTATCGCTGGATCGCTGTGCGCCAGGCCTCGTAGAAGGTGTTCTGGCAATAGGCCGCATTGGTGCTGGTCATCTTCGCCGTCTTGACGAAGAACGTACCTGGATCGGCGGCTGAGCCGATGAGCCGCCCCTGTGCCGGTCGACCCAGGCCTCGATCATCTCGTAAAGCCTGCCGAGATCCGGGAGGATCAGTCGGAACGGCTTGGCACCAAAGAACGAGGAATTGGCGTTTTTGAACGCCACCGAGGGGATCAGGATCTCCCAGCCCTGATCCCGTGTGCTCCAGCGCAACTCGCCACGCCTCATATCCTCGAGCCGGCGCTCTGCGGTCGGGAGGGCGCCCCTCTCGCAGAGCAGAAGCTCGCGCAGGTTTTTCTGACGCAGTCCGGTGTGCAGCCCGATCCGAAGTAGCAGGAAGGCCCGAACCGTCTCAGCGGCCGAGCGCGGGTGATGCCGCTCGTCCGGCATGCGGCGCAGGATCTCCTCGGTGATCTTGCGATATTCGCCGACCGGGCTTGGGGCTTCCAGCACTGGCAGGATGGGCTCGAATGGATCGCGATGGATGCGAGCCACGCGGTCAATCTCTTTGATGCGGCGCCGAGCGTGCTTGTACATCCGGTCGCAGGTTCCCTCCCAGTCGCCACGGGCCTCGGAGATGTGCTGCTCCGAGATCAGGCCCTCGATCTCTCTCAGATTGCCAGCCATACGCGGCGTCTGGCGCAGCCACCCGGTTTCCTCGCGGCAGAACGCCGCGGCAATCGACAGCAGGTCGATCTCCCATTTGGTGTAGAAGCCGCGTCGACGCTCGCGCCATTGCAGATACCAGTCCCAGACCTGCGGAAAGATCATCATGGCGAAGGTCAGCGTCCTCGCATCAGCGCCAAAGCCTTGCACCTCGCTTTCCGGAGGTGCAGCGAAGGCGCCGAACCAGAGGCCGAAGTGCTCGACTTTCTGAGATGCCGTTTCCTCGCCCCAGACCCCGTTCCGCTGCAATCCGAAGGCCGCAAAGGTCGAGGTCTTGAAGCGCAGAACCTCGGACATCTCGTCGTTCAACCGCTTCGGCGCATTGATGATACCGGACTCACCTTCCGTCGTGGCGATCGAGGACTTGCGGCGCGGGCCGGAAGCGCAGGCAAAGCGGACAGCATACCGCTGTCGCATCATCGCCGTCTGATACCGGCGATAGTCAGTCGAGCCGCTGATGATGACATTGCGAACCCAGTCGAGGATTTCGGCCTGCTCGCTGCGCGGCCGCCGGTTGAAGTCTTCCGGCAGATGCCAGGCGAGCCGACGCCGCTCGGCGGGAGCTATCTCCTCCAGGTCAAAGTCACCCGGAGCGCGACGGCTGCCGCCCATCTTCCCGGCAAAGTAGCCTACCGGCAACCGGTAGCGCCGCTCGATCCGCTGAAGGATCTCGAGGCTGATGGCTGATCGCGGTGCCTTCGCGCCCCTGCCCCACGCAATCAGGGTACTGCGATGCACACCATCTTCGGGTCTCACCACGGCATTGTAGAGATGATAAATGGTTTCGCCATGGCGGGCGGCATGCAGCCGGAGCGCAGCACCGAAGCTGTCGGGCTCGTCCCATTTGGTCTCAAGCGGTTCCGGAAACTCCACCACAGGTCGTGGCTGTCGGCCCGGTCGTTTGCGTTCGGATGCGCCTGCAGGTGCAGCTCGCACCTTTGCCACTTTGCGGTGGGCTCGCACCCTTCCGGGTTCCGATGCAGGCGTCGACGTGGATTTCGGCTCGGGACGCAAGCGTCGTTCTGCGACAGTTCTCGCGACAGCATCAAAGATGGGCTGGAGACTGGAGCGCAGGGGCGTCAGACGCGCAGGATCCATCCCCAGCAGATCTGCCAGTGCCTTGATATCCAGGCCGCTGCCCCGATAGGGCGGGTATTCGTTTCGTTCGAGCAAGTCCGCGAGACACTCACGGACAATGCTCACCTCCTTCGGGTCGAGAACAGGAGTGAGCCTCAAGTCGCAGTAGTCTTCGATCCTGCGCAGTGTCAGGAAGGAACGTATTGATTTCATTATGTGTCTTCCGATAGTCGCGAGACGGTCGAACTATCGGAAGTATTGGCGCAAGGGAATGTTACCCTGCGCGCCCTAACAAGCCGCACAAAACAAGAACAAACCCTCTCCAACGCGATGCGTCGTAGAAGAATATCGTAGTTTTCGGCTATTGTGGGATACTGTGGCGTAGGGAATGGTTGCGGGGGCAGGCAACC
>NZ_SDEA01000003.1 GCF_004522155.1 Paracoccus luteus
CCGCGAACGCGCCGGGGCCGGGCGCGGCAGCCGCCCGACCGGTCGCGCCGGTTCCCCCGCAGGGACGGCTGACCCCGGCCGATGCGGCGACCGCCGCCGCCGCCGCACGCGCCGCCGCGCAAGGGCCGGGGGCGCAGCCCGCGGCCGGTCCCCGCCCCGTGCCGAACGCGGTGCCGAACGCGGTGCCGAACCCCGCCGCTGCCGCTGGCGCCCCCAACCCCGGACCCGGCCCCAACCCCGGCGCGCGGCCGATGCAGGCGGGCACCCCTGCCCCGGCCGCCGCGCCCGCCCCCGCAGTGCGACCCGCGCCCGGCGTCCCCCTGGCGCGGCCCGCCGCCCCGCCCCCGGCGTTTCCGCCGGGCCACGTCTTCCGCCCGGTGCGCCCGCCCGTGGCGCCCGCCTCGGCCCGCCGCCGCCACTGGGGCGTGCTGGCCGCGTTCCTGTTCATCGTCGTGATCCCGACCGCCGTCTGGGGCTGGTATCTGTGGAACCGGGCGGCCGACCAATACGCCTCGACCGTCGGGTTTTCCGTCCGCAAAGAGGATCAGGCCCCTTCGATCGACCTGCTGGGCGGGCTGACCAGCCTTGCGGGTGGCAGCGGCACGGCGTCGGACACCGACATCCTTTACGACTTCATCCGCTCGCCCGATCTGGTCACAAGGATCGACGAGACGCTGGACCTGCGCGCGATGTTTTCGCGCGCCTGGCCGCGCGACTTTGTCTTTGCCTATGACCCCTCGGGCACGATCGAGGATCTGACCAGCTTCTGGCACCGGCAGGTCCGCATCTATTACGACGATTCCTCGGGCATCATCACGGTCAAGGCCAGCGCCTTCGCGCCGCAGGACGCGCAGGCCGTGGCGCAGGAAATCTTTGACGAAAGCGAACGCGTGGTGAACAGCCTTTCGGAAAAGGCCCGCACCGACGCCACCCGCCTGGCCGAGGCCGAGCTGGACAAGGCCCGCCGCGTCCTGACCGAGGCGCGCCAGGCGATGACCGCCTTTCGCGTCCGGTCCCGCATCATCGACCCCACGGCGGACCTTGGCGCGCAGATGACGGTGATGACCTCGCTGCAGGGCCAGCTGGCCGAAGCGCAGGTCATGCTGGACCAGCTGCGCCAGAACGCGCGCCCCCAGGACCAGCGCGTGATCCAGGGCGAAAAGCGCGTGGCCGCGCTTGAATCGCAGATCGAGGAAGAGCGCGCCAAGTTCGGCGGCGACACGCCCGAAGGCGCCAATTACGCCCAGCTTGTCGCGGAATACGAAAAACTGCTGGTCGATCAGGAGTTCGCCGAGGCCGCGCACCAGACCGCCCGCATCGCCTATGAGGGCGCGCTGCAGGCCGCGCAGCGCCAGTCGCGCTATCTTGCCGCGCATATCGCGCCGTCGGCGGCCGAACGCTCGCTGGAACCGGCGCGCTGGTGGCTGCTGGCGATGGGCGCGGCCCTGGCGCTGGCGATCTGGTCCATCGGAACGCTGGTCTATTACAGCGTGCGCGACCGGCGCTAGGCGCGGCATGATCCGGCTGGAAAACCTGACCAAGATCTATCGCGCGCGCGGCCAGCGCAGCGTCGTGGCCAACTGCCTGAACGCGGTCTTCCCGACGGGCGCGGCGGTCGGGCTGCTGGGGCGAAACGGCGCGGGCAAGTCCACGCTGCTGCGCATGATCGCCGGCACGACGCTGCCCACATCGGGGCGGATCGTGTCGGACGGCACGATCTCCTGGCCCGTGGGATTCGCGGGCAGCTTTCACCCCGACCTCAGCGGGTCGCAGAACGTGCGCTTCATCGCGCGGGTCTATGGCGTCGACAGCGACGAGCTGGTCGATTACGTCGCCGATTTCGCCGATCTGGGGCCGCGCTTTCACGCGCCCTTCGGCACCTATTCGTCGGGGATGCGGTCGCGGCTGGCGATGGGGTGCAGCATGGGCATCCGGTTCGACACCTATCTGGTGGACGAGGTGACCAGCGTCGGCGACGCCGAGTTCCGCGAGAAATCCCAGCGCGTGTTCGCCGACCGCATGGATGCGTCGTCGGCCATCGTGGTCAGCCATTCCATGCCGATGATCCGCCGCCTGTGCACGATGGGCGCGGTGCTGGACCGCGGCCACCTTGCCGTGTTCGAGGACGTGGACGAGGCCATCGCCTATCATGAATACGTCATGGGCGTTCCCGACACGATCGGGGACTGAGGGCGGGGGCTGACGGCGGGGGCAGCTCAGGCGTTCAGCAGCGCCGAGATTTCGGCCACCCGGTCCGCGACCAGCGCCGCGTCGCCCCGGCTTTCCACGTTCAGCCGCACGACGGGTTCGGTGTTCGACCGGCGCAGGTTGAACCGCCAGCCGGGATATTCCAGGCTGATGCCGTCGGCGTCGTCGCGCGCCAGCGCGCCGGGCGCGAACCGCGCGATCACCCGCGACAGGGCCGCGTCGGGATCGTCCAGGCGGAAATTGATCTCTCCCGACGAGGGGAACCGCGCCATGCGGTCGCCGACCAGCGCCGCCAGCGGCTGGCCCGACTGCGACATCAGCGCCGCCACCATCAGCCACGGGATCATGCCGCTGTCGGCAAAGGCGAAGTCGCGGAAATAATGATGCGCCGACATCTCGCCGCCATAGACGGCGTTGGCGGCGCGCATGGTCTGCTTGACGAAGGCGTGGCCGGTCCTTGACTGCACCGCCTGCCCGCCCGCCGTCGCGATAACGTCGCGGGTGTTCAGCACGACGCGCGGATCGTGGACGATGCGCGCGCCGGGTTCACGCGCCAGAAAGGCCGCGGCCAGCAGGCCCACCACATACTCGCCGGGGATAAAGCGGCCGTCCGCGTCGAACAGGAAACAGCGGTCGAAATCGCCGTCCCAGGCGACGCCCATGTCGGCCCCCGCCGCGCGCACCGCGTCGGCCGTCACCGGCTGGTTTTCCGGCAGCAGCGGGTTCGGGATGCCGTTGGGGAATGCGGGGTCCGGGTCGTGGTGCAGCCGGGTGAACCGCAAGGGCGCGCCGCGCCGGGCCAGCTCGTCCGCGATGGCGTCGAACGCGGCACCGGCGACCCCGTTGCCCGCGTTCACCAGCACATGCAGCGGCGACAGCCGCCCCGCGTCCACGAAATCGCAGATGGCGGCGGCATAGGCCGCGCGCGTGTCGCCGGCGTCGATGATCCGGCCTGGCCCTGCTGCCTGCGGGAACGCGCCCGCCTGCGCCCGCGCCGCCAGCGCCGCAAGGTCGGTCGCCGGGTCCAGCGGGGCCGCGCCGGGGCCGACCAGCTTCATCCCGTTATAGTCGATGGGGTTGTGCGAGGCCGTGACCTCGATCCCGCCGCCTGCGCGGTGGTGGGCGGTGGCGAAATACATCTCTTCGGTGCCCGCCATGCCCAGATCCAGCACATCGGCCCCGCCCTCGGTCAGGCCGCGGATCAGCGCGCGCGCCAGCGCGGGCGAACTGGCGCGGCCGTCGCGGCCCACGACCACGCGGCCTGTGTCCGGGCGGGCAGCAAAGGCGCGGCCGACCCGCCACGCCACATCCTCGTCCAGTTCGGTCCCCAGGCGCCCCCGGATGTCATAGGCCTTGAAGCAGGTGATCTGTCGCGCGGTCATGGTTGCCCCCGGTGGCTGCCCGACAGGCTTGCCGCGCCGCGCGCGCCGCCGCAAGCCTTGCCCCTTTCGGCGGGGATGCGCGGCCGGGGCTGGCGTCCGCGCGCCGGTAGGCTAGACCGTATCCGCCAAAGGAACGGAGCCGACATGACCCCCGCCGAAACCCGCGCCCTGATTGCCGCCTATTATGACGCGTTCAACCGGGGCGACAGCGCCGCGATGCTGGCGCTGGTCCACGACGACATCCAGCATCACGTCAACCAGGGCGAGATCCGCCACGGCAAGCAGCGTTTCGCCGACTTTGGCGCGCATATGACCGACAGCTATCGCGAGACGCTGACGAACATGGTGATCCTTGTCAGCGACGACGGGGCCCGCGCGGCGGCCGAGTTCGTGGTCAACGGCGAATACCTGAAGACCGACCCCGGCCTGCCGCCGGCGCGCGGCCAGCGTTATGTCCTGCCCGCGGGCACGTTCTTTGCGCTGCGCGACGGGCTGATCGCGCGGGTGACGACCTATTACAACCTGGCCGAGTGGGAACGACAGGTATCATGAGCCTGATCCGCACCCTGACAGGCGACGACGTCACGGCCGCGCTGGACGATTTGGCGCGGCTGCGGATGGCGGTCTTCCGGGACTGGCCCTATCTGTATGAGGGCGAGTCCGACTATGAACGCGCCTATCTGCGCGCCTATCGGGAACCGGGGGCGGTGGTGATCGCGGCCTATGACGGCGACCGGATGATCGGGGCCGCGACCGGCGCGCCGATGGAACGCCACGCGGCCGAGTTCGCCGCCGCCTTTGCCGACCGTCCCGAGCGGCTGGAGGACATCTTCTACTGCGCCGAATCGGTCCTGCTGCCGGAATGGCGCGGGCGCGGCCTGGGCCACGCGTTTTTCGACGGGCGCGAACATCACGCCCGCAAGCTGGGCCGGCGCTGGTCGGCGTTCTGTTCCGTGGTCCGTCCCGACGAACACCCCGCGCGGCCTGCGGATTACCGCACGCTGGACGATTTCTGGCGCGGGCGCGGCTATGCCCCCCTGCCCGGCGCGGTGGCGCAGTTCGGCTGGCGCGACCGGGGCGACAGCGTGGCGACCGAAAAGCCGATGCAGTTCTGGATCAAGCAGCTGTAGCGTCCGGGCGCGCGGCCGGTGCCTCCGGCGGGGATATTTGGGCCACGATGAAACCGAGGCGGACGGGCGGCGGTGGCCGCTGTTTCATCGCCGGCGCGTGCGTTTCTGCCTGCCGCATCCCGATGCGGCGACCTTTCCTGATGAACCATCAAGGCCAGTGACCATGACCCGCAGCATCCGCATCGCCGCCGCCGCCTATCCGTTCGACTGGTTCGACGACTGGGACGCCTATGCCGCCAAGGTCGAGACGTGGGTGGCGCAGGCAGCCGACTGCGACCTGCTGGTGTTCCCGGAATACGGCGCGATGGAGCTGGCGTCGCTGGGCGGGCGGGCGGTCGCGGGCGACCTGCAGGCCTCGCTGCGCGAGGTGGCGCACCACGCCCCCGCGCGCGACGCGCTGCACGCCGGGCTGGCCGCGCGGCACGGCTGCCACATCCTGGCCGCATCCGGCCCGGCGTTCAGCGGTGCGCTGCCCGTCAACCGCGCGGTGCTGTTCGGGCCGCAAGGCCGCATCGGGCACCAGGACAAGCAGATCATGACCCGGTTCGAGCGCGAGGCGTGGGACGTCGCGCCGGGCGACCGGCTGCGGCTGTTCGACACCCCGGTCGGGCGGCTGGGGATCGTGATCTGCTATGACAGCGAGTTTCCCCTGCTGGCCCGCGCGCTGGCCGAGGCGGGGGCCGAGATCCTGCTGGTACCCAGCTGCACCGACACCGTTGCCGGGTTCAACCGGGTCCGCATCGGCGCGATGGCGCGGGCGCTGGAAAACCAGTGCGTCGTCGTCCACGCCCCCACGGTCGGGCGCTGCGACTGGAACCCCGCGATCGACGAGAACCGTGGCCGCGCGGCGATCTATGCGCCGCCCGACGGGCTGTGGCCGGACTCCGGCGTCGTGGCCGAGGGAGGGATGGACAGCGCCGGCTGGGTCAAGGCGACGGTCGATCTGGACCGCGTGGCCGAAAGCCGCCGCGACGGGCGGGTGCTGCCCTTTGCCCATTGGCCGGAAAGCGCGGCGCGGGGGCGGGTCGGGGACTGACGTGCCGCGATCCGCGCCGCACGGGCCGGCCGGTCACGCGCGGCGGCGCAGGCGCGGCATGTCGTCGGCCTGTTCCCGGCAGCGGATCAGGAACGCGTCGGTCCGGTCCAGCGGCAGCGGCGCCGAGACCGCGAGCCCCTGGACCTGGCTGCAGCCGATCTGGGCGGCAAAGGCGCGTTCGGCGCCGCTGTCCACCCCGTCGGCCAGCGTCTCCAGCCCCAGATGGTCGGCCAGCGCCAGCATCGCCAGGATCATGCGCTGCTGCGCCGGGTCGCGGTCGCAGCCCTGCAGGAAGCTGCGGTCGATCTTGACCCGGCGGACGCGCAGCCGGCGGATCGATTCAAGACTGGCGTGGCCGGTGCCGAACCCGTCCAGGTCGATGCGGCACCCGGCCTCGGTCAGGCGGTGCAGGTTGGCGCTGGCGTGATCGGACCCGTCGGACCGGGGCGGCGCCTCGCGCACCTCGATCACCAGGCGCGCGGGCGCGATGTCCTGCCGGTCCAGTTCCCACAGCAGCATTTCCGCCAGCCGCGGCTGGCACAGGTCGGCCGGCGACAGGCCCAGCGAGACGGTGCCCACGGCATGGCCCGCCCGGTCCCAGTGGCGCAGGGCGGCCAGTCCTTGGGTCAGCACCGCGGCGTTCAGCGCCAGCCGGTCGGACGGGGAAAGCGTCGGCCGCACGTCGGCCGGGTCCAGCAGGCCGCGCGGCGGGTGACGCAGGCGGGGCACGGCGGCGAAGCCGGTGACTGCGCCGGTGTGGCAGCACAGCTGGGGCTGGAACCGCACCTCGGCCTGCGCGGGGTCGATCGGCGCCCGCCGGGCCGCGCGCGGCGGGACCGGCCGCCCGGCGGCGGCGATCCAGTCGACCACGGGAACGCCAGCGCCCGCCGGGGCCGCGTGGCGGGCCAGGTGACGGCGCCCGGCGTCGAACAGCGCGGTCGGGCCGACATGCGCGGGGCCACGGACCAGCACCGCCGAGATTTGGGGGCTGACCGGGAAAAGCGGCAGGTCGAACCCCGCATGGCTGAGCGCCTGCACCCGCAGGGCCACCCGCGCAGACCCTCGGGACTGGCGCGCGGACAGCAGGGCGCACAGATGGCCGCCCTGATCCATCTGGATCGCGCCGCCCAGCCGCAGGCCCGAGGCTAGCCGCGAGGCGACCTGCCCCAGCAGGCCCGCCACGACCGCCGCCCCCAGACAGCGCGACAGCGCGGCCATGTTGTCGATCCGCAGGACCAGCGCCAGACAGTCGCGGTCCGCATGCCGCGGGCGCGGCGCCCACGCTGTCAGCCGACCCAGTATCCCGCCCATGATCGCCCCGATTCTGATCCTCGTCCGGGGCGTTCTAGCAGTTTTCCCTTTTCGTTCCGTTAAACGCCGTCGCGCAGGATGGGGACGTCGCTGGCCGCCGGGGCGTCCGTCATCGTCGTCGCCAGCGCGGCAAAGTCGAACAGCGCCGGGTCCGGCAGGTGCGAGGGGCGCACGTTCGTCAGCGCGCGGAACATCACCTGCCGGCGGCCGGGACTGCGCGCTTCCCACTCGTCCAGCAGCTTTTTCACCTGCATCCGCTGCAGCCCTTCCTGGCTGCCGCAGAGGTCGCAGGGGATGACCGGATAGTTCATCGCGCGGGCGAAACGGTCGCAATCTGCCTCGGCCACGAAGGCCAGCGGGCGCAGGACGGTCAGGTCTCCATCCTCGTTCACCAGCTTGGGCGGCATCGTCGCCAGCCGGCCGCCGTGGAACAGATTCATGAAAAAGGTTTCCAGAATATCGTCGCGGTGATGCCCAAGAACCACGGCGCTGCACCCTTCCTCGCGTGCGAGGCGATACAGATTGCCCCGGCGCAGGCGCGAACACAGGCTGCAATAGGTGCGTCCCTCGGGCACCTTGGCCTTCACGATGGAATAGGTGTCCTGGTATTCGATCCGGTGCGGCACGCCGCGGTCGGTCAGGAACTGCGGCAGCACCGTGGCGGGGAAACCGGGCTGGCCCTGATCGAGGTTGCAGGCCAGCAGTTCGACCGGCAGCAGGCCGCGCCATTGCAATTCGTGCAGGACTGCAAGCAGGGTATAGCTGTCCTTGCCGCCCGACAGGCAGACCAGCCAGCGGTCGCCGGGGTTGACCATGTGATAGGTCTCGATGGCGGCGCGCACCTCGCGCACCAGGCGCTTGCGCAGCTTGCGAAACTCGGTCGAGGACGGCGCCCCCCGGAACAGCGGGTGGATCTCGTCGGTGTGGGCGGGGTCGTCGGAATCGTCCAGCATCACAGTGTCCTTGGGCTGCGTCACGGCAGCGGTGCCGTGGCGCGGAAAACGAACGCGCCCAGCGCGATCAGGGCGACCGCCGCGGCCAGCGTCAGGATCAGGCCGGGGACGACCGCGCGGGGCCGGCGTCTCATTGGTCGCTGCCGGCGCGCGGCGGCACGGGATCATAGCCCGATCCGCCCCACGGATGACAGCGCCCGATCCGGCGCAGCATCAGCGCCGTGCCGCGCACGGCCCCGTGGCGTTCCAGCGCCTGCAGCGCATAGGCCGAACAGGTCGGCTGGAACCGGCAGGCGTGGCCGATCCACGGGCTGAGCAGCAGGCGGTATCCCCTGACCGGCAGCGCCACGATGCGGGCCAGCGGGGTCACTTGCGCCCCCGTTTCGGGCCGGGCGGGCGCGAACGGGTGGCGTCGTCGGCGTGGACGCGCAGCAATGCCTGCGCCAGATCCTCGCGCAGGGCGGCGAAATCGCGGCTGGCCGTCGCGTCGGGGCGGCCGACCAGCACATAATCCCAGCCGGGGCGGCCACCGGCGGGCAGCACCGCGCGCGCCAGCGCCCGCAGGCGGCGCTTGGCGCGGTTGCGGGCGACGGCGTTGCCCAGCTTCTTGGAACAGGTGAAACCGACGCGCAGCGCATCGGGGGCCGCGGCGTCGGCTGGCCCGCGCGGGCGCGCCTGCAGCAGGAACCCGGCCGTGCCCTGCCTGCGGGCCGACGCCGCGCGCAGGAAATCGGCGCGCTTTTGCAGCGTCGTCAGCGCCGTGCGCGGCGCGGCGGCGCCGTCAGACGACGAAAACCCGGCGCGGTCCATGTCAGGGCCGGTCGGGTCGGTGTCGGGCAGGATCGGCAAGCCGGCCATCTGGCCAGCCAGGACTGCGACCTGATCCGAAGGGATCAGGCCGACAGAACCTTGCGGCCCTTGGCGCGGCGCGCGTTCAGGACGCGGCGGCCGCCCTTGGTGGCCATGCGGGCGCGGAAGCCGTGCCGGCGCGCGCGAACCAGGTTCGACGGCTGGAAAGTGCGTTTCATCGTCTTGCTCCGTGACGAGCGCGCAGGGTATGGGCGGCAGGCCCACCGCAGACGCGCCGGTGATGCGAAGCCCGCCCACTATGCGCCCCGCCGCGCCGAGTCAACCGCCACCCGCGCCAGCGGGGCCGAAATCATCCGCGACCGCGCCGGTCTCGCGCGCACTGCATGGGCAGGGAACCCCGGCGCGATCACATTTGTTTGAACCGCACACGCCGGTCGGCACGCCGCATTGCCCCGCTGGCGAGAGCGCGGCGATACGGGACGTCATGAACTTCAACACTCTCTCTGGCCGGTTCGCCTTTCTGACGGTGGTGTTCGTCATCATGGCCGAGGTGCTGATCCTTGTGCCATCGGTCACGAATCACCGCCGCGACTATCTGGAAACGCGGCTGGAACGGGCGCAGATCGCCAGTCTCGCGCTGCTGGCGACCGACGAATCGATCGCCGCCGACCTGGAAAGCGAACTGCTTGAGAACGCGGGCGTCTTCAACGTCGTGCTGCGCCGCGACGACATCCGGCAACTGGTCCTGTCGTCGCCGCTGCCGGGGCCGATCACCTCGACCATCGACCTGCGCGACGCGGGTTACTGGCATGCGGTGCGCGACACGATGGCGCGGCTGCGCAACCCCGCGCCCGAGATCATCCGCGTCATCGGCGCGCCGGTGCGTCAGGGCGGGCAGCTGATCGAGATCACGATGGACACCGCGCCGATGCGCGCCGCGATGATCGACTTTGCGCTGCGGCTGCTGGCGCTGTCGGCGGCGTTTTCCGTGCTGACCGCGTTGCTGCTGAACCTTGCGGCGCAGCGCCTGATCGTGCGCCCCATCCGCCGCGTCATCGGCCACATGACCGCCTATGCCGCCGCGCCGGACGATGCGCGCACCATCATCAGCCCCGCGGCCTCGATGGCCGAGGTGCGGGCCGCCGAAACCGCGCTGGCCGCGATGCAGCGCACCGTCACCGCGTCGCTGAAACAACGCGAGCGGCTGGCCCAGCTGGGGCAGGCGGTGGCCAAGATCAGCCACGATCTGCGCAACGTGCTGACCACCGGTCAGATCCTGGCCGACCGGCTGGAATCCAGCGCCGACCCCGCCGTGCGCCGCGCCGCCCCCAAGCTGGTCGGGTCGATCAGCCGCGCCGTCAACCTGTGCGAGACGACGCTGGCCTTCGGCAAGGCCGAAGAGGCGCCGCCCGCGCTGTCGCTGTTCCACCTGGCCCCGCTGGTCGCCGACGTCATCGAGGCCGAGCAGCTGGCCGCCGAGGCCGCCGACGTCGGCTGCCGGGTCGAGTTCGTGACCGACATCCCCGCCGGGCTGACCATCCGCGCCGACCGCGACCAGCTGTATCGGGTGCTGGCCAACCTGTCGCGCAACGCCCGCCAGGCGATCGAGGCGACCCGCCGCCCCGGCACCATCGAGATCGGCGCCGGCGAGGACGAGACGCAGTGGTGGCTGCGTGTCGGCGACACCGGCCCGGGCCTGCCGAAAAAGGCGCTGGAGAACCTGTTCAAGCCGTTCACCGGCGGCATCCGCAAGGGCGGCACCGGCCTTGGCCTTGCCATCGCCGCGGACCTTGTGCGCGGCCACAACGGGCGGCTGGAACTGGTCCGCACCGGCGACGACGGCACCGAGTTCATGGTCCACCTGCCCCGCGACATGGACGCCTGACCCCGCGCGCCGCAATCTTTGCGCCGGACCGTTTTTGCCCTTGCGGACCCCGCGCGCCTTGATTAGTTAGCCGCCCTACGACGGACCCGTAGCTCAGCTGGATAGAGCACCAGACTACGAATCTGGGGGTCGGGCGTTCGAATCGCTCCGGGTCCGCCATTTGAAACAAGGGCTTAGGCATCGCTGCCTCGGCCCTTTTTTCTTGCGGGCTACCACTAAGCAAGTTTTCGATTGAAGCCCTCCACCTGTCAGGCGGGCTTGCTTGGCCCGGCGTTCTGCGGTTGTGGCGCGAGCGGTGATTCTGTCGGCCGGTTTGCAGCCCCGCACCGCAGGCAGGATCGGGCACGACGGACGGCCGGGCAGGATTGTGCCCTATGGGGAGCCGGGCGGCGGTGACGGAGGCGGGCAGGCCGGGCAGACAGCCGCGCCTATCCATCGGGGCGGCCCCAGGTTGCGGCGAACGCACCTTGTGCCTCACTTCCCTGCCGGCACTGCCCTGGGCATTGCGGGCCTTGGGCAGGGGTAGGATTGGGCTGCTGCGGGAGCGGAAAAGTTAGGCCTCAGTCGTGCTGCGGCGCATGGCGGCCGCAGGATCGTTAAACGGCAGGCAAGCGCGGCACAGCGGAACAGGTCAAGGGCAGCGGGTCGGTGCTGCGGATGAAATCCGTCAGGGCTGCGCTTGGTTGGCGCTGCAATNGCTCCGCCCATGTCGCACGCTGACGAAGTAAACCGCCCCATCCCTGCCAGCCGACAGACACACCCGCGCGATGTTGATGTGATCCCGAAATCACGGGATTTCCATTGAGGTGTGCTTTGTTGACACTCCAGCCCCGCACCGCAGGCAGGATCGGGCACGACGGACGGCCGGGCAGGATTGTGCCCTATGGGGAGCCGGGCGGCGGTGACGGAGGCGGGCAGGCCGGGCAGACGGCCGCGCCTATTCATCGAGGCGGCCCCAGGTTGCGGCGAACGCACCTTGTGCCTCACTTCCCTGCCGGCACTGTCTGGGCATTGCGGGCCTTGGCAGGGCAGGATCGGGCTGCGGCGGGGGCAGGCGGATTTGGACCGCAGTCATGCCGCGGCGCGGCCCCCCCCCGACACACCGCGGCGCATGGCGGCCGCAGGATCGTTAAACGGCAGGCAAGCGCGGCACAGCGGAACAGGTCAAGGGCAGCGGGTCGGTAGCGGTGAACGAAAGGGAAACCGGCGGGCAGGGTAGCGGCCGCGGATCGTGCTTTGCAGCGGCCGTGCTCCCAGGCTGGGACCGCAGCGCACGGGCAGAAAGGCCCGCCCTTTCAGACACGCCGCCGGAGGCCAAGCGGAAAGCCGGGACACAGGACAGCGAAGGGCGCGCCAGGATGCCGCTTCCCGCCCAGGCCGCAGCCCGGCCCCGCGCGACGGGGCGGCTAAGACTGGACTGCGGACGGACCGGGCCGATGGTGCCCGCACAGGACCGGCCGGGCGCACGCCCGCGTCCCAATCCATCAGGCGCTGCGCCCGGTTGGCGCGGCCGTGGCCGTCGCAGTGCCGGTTTCGGCATGATCGCCCCAGCCCAAAATCTGGCACCGGCAGATGGGCCAGCAGGCAGGGCGGCGGAAGGCTGGGGCGCATGGGCACCGACCAACAGCGTAGGGCCGGAAGTTGCGCCAGCCACGTCCATTACAAGTTCCAGGCCAGCGGGCCGGTCCGCTGGGGCACCCGGGCAAGGGCGGGAAGATCAGGGCAGGGTTCCAGCCCAGCTTGCCAAGCGCGCCACAACCAGTCTGCCTGGCGCGGCACGGCGGCGGAAGGATCAAGGGCAGGCGAACGGGCGCGACCGATCAACAACACGCGGCCGGGCAGTGCAGCATCCCCTTTTCCTGATTTGGCCCGCATGACGGGCTTGCACCGCAATACGCTGAATAGGCTGGACCGGGGCAGCGGCAAGGCGTCCACCATAAAGCTTGTCCGGTTGACGCTGGAGGCAGCAGGGGTTCAATTCCTCGAATGCGGGGACGCGGCTACGGCGCCGGGAGTCGCCGTTCTGACGCATGACGATTACAAGCCTGATGTCGAATAGACCCGGCGGGCACCGATCCACGCGCGCAGGTCGGCCACATTGTAGCGCACCGATCTGCCGATCTTAATCATCGATGGCCCGTCCCCTCGGACAGGGGAACCCTCCAGGAGGCACTGCGACAGGCCAAAGTGCGAAACCACTTCCGGCCGCGTCAAAAGCCTGTCGGGGTGAAGATCAATCTCGGTCATGGCATGGTCCTTGCATGGGATTACATGGGCATCCTTACATCGCATGACCTTTGCTTGGGTTGCATGGCGATAAAATCAGAAACATGCACATTGTTGACCGCAAACGGTCGCGCTTGATTATTTGCGAACAGGTTTTCACAAAATGAGCACACTGCTGCGGGCAAGGATGCGATTGCGAACAGGGTGCATTCTGGGCAGTATCTCGCCCCTTCGAGTCTGCGAGGCGATAGTGCGGGCCGCAACTCCCTATGCCCTAACTAACCAGACAACCAAGGCAGAGCAGTATCGGAATGGGTGAAAAGGTTACGCCATCACGACAAACGAATATCGGCGGTGACGGGTGCGGGGCGATCTTTCGGGATGGCACCTCACAGACAAAGCCGGGCTGCACTACCACCCTTGTTTGACAAGGGCACATGCCGGGGAACGCCGCCCTTGCTATCCAGCCTCCCGGCACCTGCCTTGCCCCGGCCGATGTCACCCGTATCCATCACTGCAAGGCCACGCGCGGCGAATTTACTGGCGCCTGCGCATGGCGATAACCTCCGCGCCCCCTTTGCCAGCGTTAAGATGGCCAGCGATGGTGCTGCCCCCCTTGTCTGCGGCCGCGCGCAATGGATCGGCAGCCAAGTGGGCATATCGCCGTGTGCTTGGCATCGCTGTGCCCCAGCAAGGCGCCAATCATCGGCAAGGACATGCCACCCGTACCATCACCGAAGCAAAAGAGTGCCGCAGGTCATGTATCCGCACGTCGGGTAGGCCCGCAGCCAGTCGGACAGCGCCCCAGGAGTCCTTGATATTGACCAGCGGAACCTCGGGGTCAGTCCCATCGCCGCCGCGGATAACATACCCGCTGCCGTTGCTGGGCAGGTCAAGTCCATTCAGAACGGCCAAGGCGGCAGGGATCAAGAGGATACGCTTTTTGCCTGTCTTGCTGTCGGGCAAGGAAACATGCGCAGCCTGCCAGTCAATCCATTCCCACCGCAGCCCCAGGATTTCACCCCGGCGGGCGCCTGCCCGGATCATCAGGCGAATGGCTGCTACGGCCGACTTGGTGACGGTTCGCAAGCGCATCTTGCCGCCTTCCTCGATCTGGAGGCAACCGCGCTCCGCCTTGTCAAGCGCATCGCCAAGGGCTGCGAACTCGATCGGGGACAGAAACCGTTCCTTGGCCTTTTCAGGATATTTCTGAACCTCTGGGGGCGATAGCCCCATGTTCCGCTAAGCCGAAGGCCGTGAAGAGGGCAGAACGAACCCGATTGGCCGTGGTTGGGGTTTCCGAAAGGCGAGCTTGAAGGCGAGCAACATCGGCTGCCACCACGTCGGCAACCTTCAATTTGGCAATCGGATCGGCGCAGATGATGCGCTCCACCAGATCGCGGACATAAGCACCCGTGCTGGGCTTGTTCCGCAACTTCACATGGCTGTCGAGATAAGACCGCATCAGGTTGGCGACCGTTGGCATCGCCCGGCGATCCTGCTTTTCCCCGGCCGGGTCGCGCCCTGCCGCAACTTCGGCCGCCCAGCGTCGGGCAATTTCGCGCGCGTGGGGTTCCAGACCCGCGACCTGATCGAGGCGATGCGCCGCGACTGGCCCGACCAAACCCGGCCAAGTCGGTATCCCATGCAACATAGCGGACGGCCGCGCCCTTCATTGCGTCAACCGCCCGCTTGGTGATCTTGACCCTATCCGACACGCACACCCCCTTGGGCTACCACCGGGCTACCACCAACAAAGCAATCAGGTGCAAGCCGCTGCAATCCGGGATACGTATAACCTAATGTTTTGATATCGAAAAAAGGGCGTGGTGAAACTGGGCGAAACCCGGTGACAGGCTGTCCCCTAAGACTACGAATCTGGGGGTCGGGCGTTCGAATCGCTCCGGGTCCGCCATTTCCTCATCACTCGCCCTTCGGGGCACCTTCCGTCAGTTCTCGTATCGGCTGGTGGGGTCGCGATCCCGTTCATATCGGCGGGTGACGGGGAACGGCGGCAGCCAGGCTTCGCGGCGGATGGTCCAGTTTTCATAGGTCGGAACCAGCTGATCGGGCGCGTCCAGCGAGCCGAGGTTCACCTCGATCTCATCCCCGCTCAGCGCGAACACGGACGATCCGCAGTGCGGGCAGAAATGCCGGCCGGCAAAGTCGCGGGTCTCGCCGTCCACGGTCACCGCATCCTGTGGAAACATTGCCGACGCGTTGAACAGCGCCCCGTGATGCCTGCGGCAGTCCATGCAGTGGCACAGCCCCACCCGATAGGGCCGCCCCACCGCCACGATGCGCACCCTGCCGCACAGGCAACCCCCGCTGAACCGGTCCATGCCGCCCCCCCCCTGAACCCCTTGGTCCGATGATGCAGTGGAACGCCGCGCGATCAACTGGTTTGCGCGACGCGATGAGGATGCCCCTGCGCCGTCGCGGGGTGCCCGAAGCGCGCGCCAGGTCTCGGCAACGGGCATGGCAGCGCAATGGGGACACCCCCCGCCGGTCCCGGCTGCGGGTGTCCGACGCTCAGGTCTCGGCAACGAGCCTTGCAGGTCGCGAACAGGACGCTCCCCCGCCCGTCCTAGCTGCGGGTGTCCGCCGCCCGCGCGAGGTATGCGGTCACGACCGGGCGCAGGTTGCCCACGCCCTCGTCGCGGGCCGCGTCGATCAGCCCGCGCAGCTCGCACAGGTCGATGCGGCGGATCAGCGACTTGACCGGGCCGATCGACGCGGGCCGCATGGACAGGCGGCGCAGCCCCAGCGCGGCGAAGGTCGCGGCCTCGGCCGGGCGGCCGGCGTCCTCGCCGCAGAAGCTCAGCGGCACGCCGGCTTGCGCGCAGCGGTCGACGATCTGCGCCAGCAGCGCCACGAATGGCACGCTGAGCGTGTCGTAGCGGCGCCGCACGCGTTCGTTCTCGCGGTCGGCGGCAAAGAAGAACTGCTTCAGGTCGTTGCCGCCGATCGACACGAAATCGCACTGGCGAAAGAACGCGGGCGAGGCGAAGGCCAGCGACGGGGTTTCCAGCATCGCGCCGACCTGTATCGCGGTCGGCAGCTCGCGGCCCATCGCCGCCTCGCGTTCCAGCTGGTGGTCCAGCATGGCGCGGGCGTGGGTGAACTCGCTTTCCTCGGCGACAAAGGGGAACATGACGTGCAGCGCGCGCCCCGCGGCGGCGCGGATCAGCGCCTGCAGTTGCATCTGCAGCACGCCGCGCTTGTCCAGCCCCACGCGGATCGCGCGCCAGCCCATCGCGGGGTTCGGCTCGTCCTGCGGCTTCATATAGGGCAGAACCTTGTCGGACCCGATGTCCAGCGTGCGGAAGACCACCGGCTTGCCGTGGGCGTTGTCCAGCACGCGCCGATACATGCCCGCCAGCTCGTCGCGGCGGGGAACGCGGGTGCGGGTCAGGAACTGCAGCTCGGTGCGGAACAGGCCCACGCCCTCGGCGCCCGACCCGTCCAGGCTGGGCAGGTCGCCCATCAGCCCCGCGTTCATGTAAAGCCCGACCGTGCCGCCGCAGCGCGCCGTCGCCGGCAGGCCGCGCAGGTCGGCATAGCGGCTTTGCGCGGCCGCCTGCATGGCGATCTTGTCGCGGAATGCGGCGGCCACGGAATCCTCGGGGCGCAGGTGGACGACGCCGCTGTCGCCATCGACCAGGATCGTGTCGCCGTTCAGCGCCTCGGAGGTGACGCGGGCGGCGTGGATGACCAGCGGGATCGACAGCGCGCGCGACGATGGCGGCGTGGCTGCCGACGCTGCCATCCTCAAGCACGACGCCGCGCAGGCGGCGGCCGTAATCCAGAAGCTCGGCCGGTCCGATGTTGCGCGCGACCAGAACCGGGTTGGCCGGCATCGCGGCCCCGGTGTCGCGCCCCTGCCCCGTCAGGATGCGCAGCAGCCGATAGGCAAGGTCGTCCAGATCGTGCAGCCGGTCGCGCAGATACGGATCGGCCGAGCTTTCCAGCCGCGCGCGGGCCTGCAGCTGTTCCTTTTCCACCGCCGCCTCGGCCGACAGGCCGCGTTCGATGTCGTCGATCATCCGCCGCAGCCAGCTGCGCGACTGGGCGAACATGCGATAGGTTTCCATCACCTCGGCGCCTTCGCCCTTGGGGATGGCGTTGCTGCTGAGCATCTCGTCCAGCGACCGGCGCAGCATGGCCATCGCCTCGGTCAGGCGGGCGCGTTCCTTGTCGGGGTCGTCGCCCACGGGATTGGTGACCACCACCCGCGGCTCGTGCAGCCAGACCTGGCCCTCGGCCGCGCCCTCTTGCCCGGTCGCGCCGCGGATCATCGCCGGAAAGCGGTGGGTCGAGGGTTGGGCGTCATTGCCCAGGAACGCGCCCAGTTCGGCCATCTCGGCCAGCACCATCGCCACGACCTCAAGCCCATAGATCTCGTCGTCCGAAAACTCGCGCGCCTCGCGCGACTGCACGACGACGACGCCCAGCTTTTCGCCGACGCGCTGGATCGGCACGCCCAGGAACGACGGAAACACCTCCTCGCCCGTCTCGGGCATGAAGCGGAAGCCGGGTTCGGCGGGCGCGTTGGCGGTGTTCAGGGGGCGGCCGGTGCGGGCGACGCGGCCGACCAGCCCCTCGCCCAGGCGCAGGCGGGTCTTGTGGACCGATTCCGGCCGCAACCCTTCGGTGGCGCACAGTTCCAGCGTGTCGGGGTCGCGGAACAGATAGATGGAACAGACCTGCGTGCCCATCGAATCCGCGATGTGATGGGTGATGCTGTCCAGCCGGTCCTGACCGCCGCCGGGCGCGGCAAGCGTGTCGCGCAGCCGCCGCAGCAGCTTGCGAGAATCGCTTTCCACCCGGTGCGGCATCGGCCGTCAGCCCTTTCTGGTCACGCCCGCGTCAGCGGCGCGGGCCGCGGGCGCGTCGCCGCGTCCGCCCTGTCCGGTCACGTCCGGTCAAGGTCGAACGCATCATGCAGCGCCTGCACCGCCAGTTCCATATAGCGGCGGTCGATCAGCACCGAAATCTTGATCTCGCTGGTGGCGATGACCTTGATGTTGACGTTTTCATCAGCCAGCGCCCGGAACATGCGCGCGGCGACGCCGGCATGGCTGCGCATCCCGATGCCGACGACGGACACCTTGGCCACGTCGTCATCGACCGCCAGCTCGTCATAGGCGATCAGGCCCGCGGCGCGCGCGTCCTCCATCGCCTTGCGGGCGCGTTCGACCTGGTTGACCGGGCAGCTGAAGGTCATGTCGGTGACCGCGCCGGGATGATCCTCGTAGTCGCGTTCGGAAATGTTCTGGACGATCATGTCCACGTTCACGCCCGCCTGGGCCAGCGGCTCGAAGATGGCGGCGGAAATGCCGGGGCGGTCCTCGACCGTGACCAGCGTGATCTTGGCCTCGTCGCGCGAATGGGCGACCCCGGCAACGACCTTGGATTCCATGATCTCGTCCTCATCGCAGACCAGCGTGCCGCTGGTTTCATCGGTTTCCTCGAACGAGGACAGCACCCGCAGCCGCACCTTGTAGCGCATCGCCAGTTCGACCGAGCGGGTCTGCAGCACCTTGGCGCCGAGGCTGGCCAGTTCCAGCATCTCCTCGAAGGCGATCTTTTCCAGCTTGCGGGCCTTGCGGCTGATCCGCGGGTCGGTCGTATAGACCCCGTCCACGTCGGTATAGATGTCGCAGCGTTCTGCCCCGAAGGCGGCGGCGAAGGCGACGGCGGTGGTGTCGGACCCGCCGCGCCCCAGCGTCGTCACGCGCCCGTCCGGCCCGATGCCCTGGAACCCCGCGATGACCGCGACGCGCATGCCTTCGGCGAATTTCTGGTCGATGTTGGCGCGCGGGATCGACACGAAGCGGGCGGCGCTGTGCTGGGCGGTGGTGTTGATCGGCACCTGCCAGCCCTGCCAGCTGCGCGCGGGCACGCCCATTTCCTGCAGGCGCAGCGCCATCAGCCCGGCGGTGACGTTCTCGCCGCTGGCGACGACGGCGTCGTATTCGCGCGCGTCATACAGGCGCGACGTGCCCTCGACCCAGCCGACCAGCTCGTTCGTCTTGCCCGACATGGCGCTGACGATGACGATGACGTCGTGGCCGCGCTCGACCTCGCGCTGCACCTTGCGGGCGGCGTTCGCGATGCGGTCCAGGTCGGCGACGGACGTGCCGCCGAATTTCATCACCAGAAGCGGCATTCATGGCCCCCCAGTCGCCAGGATCGGACGGCAGGCTATTAGGGCCGGGCCGGTTCGAGGGCAAGGGCCGCGCGACGCAGGGTAAAATCCGCCCGGTCCACGATTTCGTTATGAATTGTTACAAACGCACATTAAACACACGCTCACTCGACCGGGTGTGCAGCCCGACGATTCGGCAGCCCCGCGCTGCTTGCAGTCTGAAGAGTGTGCCGCGTTCCGCCCCGCAAAGGGGCGGAGGCCCTTTCCCGACAGCATCGTCGCCACGCGCCCAGGTCCACGACCGGGGGCAGACCGCCCCCGACCGGGTCGGACAGCCCGGACAACCGGAACAGAGTTCCTGCGCGGGCGACACGGCGTGTGGCCGATCCCGGCGGGCTGATTGAGTAGGGAGTTTTAAAGATGCCGATTGGATTTCGTGTCACCCTTGGGACCGACAACACCCTGTGGTACGGCGACAGCGTCACTGGCACCGGCACGGATTTCACCGCCGCCAGCCGCGTGGGCGCGGGCAGCATCCTCGTCACCGGCACCAGCGGCGGAGACACCCTTGCCGGCCGCCCCGTCAGCGGCGCCTTCTTTGTCGGCGGCGATGGCAGCCTGTATTTCCAGCCCGATGTCGCCGATCTGACGATCACCTCGGCGACGGTCCATATCTCGCCGGTCTATAACACCGGCAATGTGGTCAATGGCCTCAACACGAACACCTCTACGGAAACCCTCAACGGCAGCGGCACGCCGCAAACCTTCTATGGAAATGGCGGGCCTGATCTGATCAGAGGCGGCGGCGGGACAGGTTCTGACGCTTCCTCGGGCGGCGAAGGGGATACCGATGTGCTCATCGGTGGCGCCGGCAACGACACGCTGCAAGGCCAGGGCGGCTGGGACCGCATGCAGGGCGGGGCCGGCAACGACACGCTGATCGGCGGCTATGGTCTGGACATCGCCGATTATTCCGACGCGCAGATCGGGCTGACCATCAACATGAGCACCGGGTCGTTCACCGTGACCGGCACGACTCAGGGCGTGGGGACCGACAGCCTCGAGGGCATGGACGGCATCATCGGCAGCCGGTTCAACGACACCATCACCGGCTATAACGGCGACGGCGTGGACCCGGACGGGTCGACCTATACCAACTATATCGACGGCGGCGACGGCAACGACGTGATCGACGGGCTGACCGGATCGGATTACCTGTTCGGCGGCAACGGCGACGACCGGATCATCGGCGGCCTGTGGGACGGTGATGCCGGTGTCACGCTGACCACCGGCCGCACGGGCGGCGAGGGCGGCACCGTCGACGACCGCATCTATGGCGGCGCCGGCAACGACACCATCTATGGCGACGACGTCGCGGGCACCGACTCGCTGGGCGGCAACGATTACATCGACGGTGCCGACGGCAACGACCAGATCATCGCCGGCGCCGGCAACGACACGGTCTATGGCGGCGCGGGCACCGACAACATTCAGGGCGGGACGGGCAACGACTCGCTGTTCGGCGGCGCGGACAACGACGTCCTGAACGGCGGCACGGGCAACGACGTCCTGAACGGCGGCCTTGGCGCGGACACGCTGACCGGCGGCCTTGGCGCGGACGTCTTCGTCGCGGGCCAGGGCGACACGATCACCGACTTCAACACCGGAGCCGATCCGCTGAACCGCGACTCGATGGATCTGTCGGGGTATTACAACGAAACCACCCTCGCGGCCTGGAACGCGGCCAACCCGGGCCAGCAATACGCCACCGCGCTTGGCTGGCTGCGCGCCGACGCCGCGGACGGCGTTCTCAGCATGGCGCCGGGCCCGAATGGCCAGCCGCTGAATGTGAGGCTGACGCTGACCGGCGGCGGCGGCACGGCTGGCCTTGTCGACAGCAACAGCGGCGTGACCTGCTTTGGCGCGGACGCGCTGATCGAGACGGCGCGCGGCCCGGTCGCCGCGGGCGACGTCGTGGTGGGGGACATGGTGCGCACCCGCGACGCGGGCATGCAGCCGGTGCGCTGGACCGGCCGGCGCGACCTGTCCGCGGCGGAACTGGAGGCCGCCCCGAACCTGCGCCCGATCCGCATCGCCGCGGGCGCGCTGGGGGCCGGGACGCCGTCCTCGGACCTGATCGTGTCGCCGCAGCACCGGGTTCTGGTGCGCTCGCGCATCGCGCAGAAGATGTTCGGCACCGACGAGGTTCTGGTCGCCGCCAAGCAACTGCTGCTGATCGACGGCGTGGACGTGGCCGAGGATCTGGCCGGCATCGGCTATGTCCACATCCTGTTCGACGATCACCAGGTGGTGTGGTCGAACGGCGCCGAAACCGAATCGCTGCACCCCGGCAAGCAGGCGCTGGACATGGTCGGCACCGCCGCCCGCGACGAGATCCTGGCGCTGTTCCCCGAACTGCGCGACGACGCGGCGGCCCGCGCCCCCGCGCGGACGCTCGCCTCGGGCCGGATGGGCCGCAAGCTGGCGATGCGCCACGCCCAGAACGGCAAGCCGCTGGTCGCCTGACCCCGGCCGCACCAAGACAAGGGACCGGCCCGCGGGCCGGTCCCTTTGCATGTCCGCCTAGTGCATCTTGCGGCGTGCGCCGAACGGCAGCGGGGCCACGGGTATCCCGTCCTCCAGCAGCTTGCGCGCCTCTTCCAGCCGCGCCTCGCCGTGGATCGGGCGTTCGGGCTTGACCCCGTCGTGCATGTCGCGCGCCTCGGCCGCGAAGGCGTCGCCCACGTAATCCGAGGTGCGTTCGACATGGGCGCGCAGCGCCGCCAGCCGCCGTTCGGCGGCGCTGGCGGGGGCGTCCAGCGGCTGCGGGCCGTCGGCCGCCGCCCGCACCGGCACCGCGGGGGCCATCGGCGCCTTGGCGATTTGGGTCGATCCGCACACGACGCAGCTGACCTGCCCGCCCGCCAGCAGCGTGTCGGACCCGCTGGCCGACCGGAACCAGCTGTCGAAATCATGGCCCTTGTCGCAGCGCAGCGCATAGCGGATCATTGTCGCGGAAACTCCTGTCCTGGGGACGAATATCGGCCCGCAGGGGCTGTCGCGCAAGGGCGGCGGCGGGCTGCGCCGCCGCGTCCTCAGCGCGCCGCCAGCGCCAGCAGCCGGGCGACCAGCAGGGCGGGATCGGGCGCCTCGCGGTCCAGCGCCGCGCGCGCCGCCGCCCCCATCGCGCGCGCCGCCACCGGGTCGTCGGCCAGCGCGCCGACCGCCGCGGCCAGCGTCGCGCCGCTGACCGCCCGCGCCGCCCCCGCCGCCGTCAGCAGGGCGAAATCCCCGGCAAAGTTGGCGACGTCCGGGCCGTGCAGCAGCGCGCAGCCGCAGGCCGCGGGTTCCCACGGCGTATGGCCGCCGCGATCGGTCAGCGTCCCCGCGACAAGGCAGATCCCCGCCGCCGCCGCCGCCGCCTGCATCTGGCCCAGCCGGTCCACCAGCGTCACGGCGGCATCCGCGTCCGGCGCGCCGCGCCAGCGCGCCAGCGTCAGCCCCCGCGCGGCGGCCAGCGCCGCCACCGCGTCCGCGCGGCGCGGGTGGCGCGGCGCCAGGATCAGCCGCAGCCCCGGGCGGCGGGCGCGCAGGGCGGCGTGGGCGTCCAGCACGATCCCGTCCTCGCCCTCGTGGGTGGATGCCGCAAGCCAGGTCGCGTCCCGCGACGGGCCGGGGAGCACAGGCGCCCACCCCGCCGGTCCCATCAGCTTGAGGTTGGTGCGCGGCGCCAGCGCCTGCGGCCGCAGCCCCAGCGCCAGCAGCCGCCCTTCGGTCGCGGCGTCCTGCGCCGACAACAGGTCCAGCCCGCTCAAGACCGGCGCGACCAGCCCGCGCATCCGCCCCCAGCGGCGCGCCGACCGCGCCGACATGCGTGCGCCGACCACCGCCTGCGGGATGCCGCGCCGGCGCGCGCCCCCCGCGCGATTGGGCCAGATCTCGTTCTCGATCGTGACGATCAGCGAGGGGCGGGCGGCATCCAGGAACCGCGCCACCGCGCCCGGCACGTCCAGCGGCGCCAGCCGCGCGTCCAGGCCCCAGCCCTGCGCCGCCGCCCGTCCGGTGACGCTGTTGGCCGTCACCAGCACCGGCACCGACGCGGCCAGCCGTTCGGCCAGCACGCGGGCCGAGTTCAGCTCGCCCACCGAGGCGCCGTGCAGCCAGACCCCGCCGCAAACATCGGGCGGACCGGCGTCCAGCCCCAGCCGCTGACGGAGGTCAGCCCCCGCCAGCGGCGCGCCGCCGCGCAACGCGGCCCCGGCCAGATAGGTCGCAGCACGATAGATCATGCCCGGGTTCTAGGCGACCGGCGGCGGGTTGCGAAGGGGGGGTGCGGGCCGGCGACGGCGAAAACCCGGCGGCATCCTGCACGCCCTGCGGCGCGGATCGGCAGGGTTGGGCACCGTGTTCGGACGGCAAGCTCTGCCGTCCTGCCCCGGACAGGGCCGCGCGCGTGCCGGACATCATGGAGGCGGGTACCGGAATCGAACCGGTCTTCACGGATTTGCAATCCGCTGCGTAACCTCTCCGCCAACCCGCCGCCTCGAGGTGCAGGACAGATATGCGAAACCGCCCTGCCCTGCAAGCCGCCGCGTGAGCCTGTTCGGAGGGTCCAGACCCTGCGCAGGCTTCCGACTGCGCGGATAAAGGGCGGATCAGAAAGCGGGCCGCAAGGCTGTGTTCCCGTCGGATGGGTCCAGGCGGGCCGGGTCAGCCAGAAAGGCCCGGCAGTGGCCCGGACGAGGGCGCGGCGCCCCCTTACTTCACACGGGCGTTGCGGTTGCCGATCAGCTTCAGACGCAGCGCGTTCAGGCGGATGAAGCCTGCCGCGTCCTTCTGGTCATAGGCCCCGGCGTCGTCCTCGAAGGTCACATGCGCCTCGGAATACAGGCTCATGTCCGACCAGCGGCCAACGCAGGCGACCGACCCCTTGTAAAGCTTCAGCCGCACGGTCCCGGTCACATATTCCTGCGACTTGTCGATCAGCGCCTGCAGCATCTCGCGTTCCGGGCTGAACCAGAAGCCGTTGTAGATCAGCTCGGCATAGCGCGGCATCAGGCTGTCCTTGAGATGCCCCGAGCCGCTGTCCAGCGTGATCTGCTCGATCCCGCGATGCGCCTCCAGAAGGATGGTGCCGCCGGGGGTCTCGTAGATGCCGCGCGACTTCATCCCGACGAAGCGGTTCTCGACGAAATCCAGCCGGCCGATGCCATGCGCGCCGCCCAGTTCGTTAAGCCGCGTCAGGATGGCGGCGGGCGACATCGCCTCGCCGTCGATCGACACGGCATCGCCGCGCTGGAACCCGATCTCGACATATTGGGGCTGGTCGGGCGCCTCCTCGGGGCTGACGGTGCGCTGATAGACATAATCCGGCGCCTCTTCGGCCGGGTTTTCCAGCGCCTTGCCCTCGGACGACGTATGCAGCAGGTTCGCGTCGACGCTGAACGGCGCCTCGCCGCGCTTGTCCTTGGCGATCGGGATCTGGTTCTTCTCGGCGAACTCGATCAGTTTCGTGCGGCTGGTCAGATCCCACAGCCGCCACGGCGCGATCACCTTGATCGACGGGTCCAGCGCATAGGCGCTGAGTTCGAACCGCACCTGGTCGTTGCCCTTGCCGGTCGCGCCGTGGGCGACGGCGTCGGCGCCGTGTTCCTGCGCGATCTCGACCAGACGTTTCGCGATCAGCGGCCGCGCAATCGAGGTGCCCAGCAGATACTGCCCCTCGTAGACGGCATTGGCGCGGAACATCGGGAAGACATAGTCGCGCACGAACTCTTCGCGCAAATCCTCGATGTGGATGTTCCCGGGTGCGATGCCCAGCATCTCGGCCTTGGCGCGCGCCGGCTCCAGCTCCTCGCCCTGGCCCAGGTCGGCGGTGAAGGTGATGACCTCGCAGCCGTATTCGGTCTGCAGCCATTTCAGGATGATCGAGGTGTCCAGCCCCCCGGAATAGGCCAGAACGACTTTCTTGGGCGCCTCGGTCATGGCGAAAACTCCGTGCGGACGTGATTGCCGGCGGGGATAGGGGGTTTTGCCCAGCCTCACAAGGGCCGGCATGAGGCCCGCATCAGTGGCGTGCGGCACGGGCGGGCGCTTGCCTTGACGGGCAGAGGCGCGCACACAGGCGGCATGCAGACCGACCGCACCCCGCCCCAGCCCACCGCGCCCGCCACCTTTGCCGCCGCCGTCGCCGCGGCCGAGACCGCCCTGCGGCCGCTGTTCGATCCCACGCCGCTGCAGCGCAACGCCCTGCTGTCGGACCGCTATGGCGCCGACATCTGGCTGAAGCGCGAGGATCTGACGCCGGTGCGCAGCTATAAGCTGCGCGGCGCGCTGACGGCGATGCGCCATGCGCTGGCGCTGCGGCCCGGCGCGCGCTTTGTCTGCGCCAGCGCCGGGAACCATGCCCAAGGCATGGCCTATGCCTGCCGCGAGTTCGGGGCGCAGGGCACCATCTTCATGCCCGTGACGACGCCGCAGCAAAAGATCCAGAAAACCCGGATGTTCGGTGGCGACGCCGTGCGGATCGAACTGGTCGGCGACTATTTCGACCACAGCCTGCGGGCCGCGCAGGCGATGGCGCAGGACAGCGGCAGCGTGTTCCTGTCGCCCTTCGACGATCCCGACGTGATCCTGGGGCAGGCGACGGTGGCGCACGAGATCCTGGATCAGGCGGTCATCGCCCCCGACCTGATCGTGCTGCCGGTGGGCGGCGGCGGTCTGGCGGCGGGGGTGACGCGGCTGTTCGCCGAACGCGCCCCCGCGACGCGCGTCGCGCTGGTCGAGCCGATGGGCGGCGCCAGCCTGCACGCGGCGCTGGCGGCGGGCCACCCCGTCACCCTGCCCGCCGTCGACAATTTCGTGGACGGCGCGGCGGTCGCGCGGATCGGCGACATGCCGTTCGCGGCGCTGTCGCGGTTCACCGCCGACGACCTCGTGCTGCCGCCCGAGGACCGGATCTGCGCCACCATGCTGGAAATGCTGAACGTCGAGGGGATCGTGCTGGAACCCGCCGGCGCGCTGGCCATCGACGCGCTGCGCGATCTGGGCGAGCGGGGCCGGCTGGCCGGGCGTCAGGTCGTGTGCCTGTGTTCGGGCGGCAATTTCGACTTTCAGCGCCTGCCCGAGGTGCGCGAGCGGGCGCAGCGGCACGCGGGGGTCAAGAAATACTTCATCCTGCGCCTGCCGCAGCGGCCGGGCGCGCTGCGCGAGTTCCTGAACCTGCTGGGGCCGGACGACGACATCGCGCGATTCGAATACCTCAAGAAATCGGCGCGCAACTTCGGTTCGGTCCTGATCGGGATCGAGACGACGCACCCGGGCAACATCGCGGCGCTGAATGACCGGCTGGAACAGGCGGGCATGGACTGGCGCGACATCACCGGCGACGTGGTCCTGTCCGAGTTCCTGATCTGATCCGGGGTCAGGCCACAGCATCGCGGCCCCGCGCCAGCATCCGGTCCAGGTCGCGCATCAGCACCTGCCTGGACAGCGCATAGCATTCCGCAAGCGTCGCCGGATCGACCTGGTCGGCGCAGCCGCGGATGGCCAATGCCTCGCACACCTGGCACAGCGCGCCGAAATCGGACAGGCCGATGTTCCAGGCGCTGCCCTTCAGGAAATGCAGCTGCGCTTCGAACTCGGCCGTGCCGGCTGCGGCGGGACGCCTGACGGCGGCCTCGATCTCGTCCAGGAACAGTTCCAGGATGGTGCGGAACTCGGGCTCGCCCAGTTCCCGGTGCATCTCGCACAATCGTCCCCAGTCTATCATCCCGAACCCCCGCGGCCAAATCCCGTCCCGTCTAGCAGCGCCGGGTTGACGGGCGGTTAACGCGGCCCCGCGCGGCGCTTAACCGGCGCTTTACCCGGCCCGGCTAGTGTCCCGGCATGAGCCAGACGAATCGCCTTGCCCCCGCCGCCGCAAGCGCCCCCGGCCGCCCCGCGGCCGCGCGGCGGCTGGTGCTGCTGGTCGATGACAGCCGCGCGCACCGGCGGCTGCTGTCGGTGCTGCTGGCCCGCGCCGGCTATGACGTCATCCAGGCCGATGGCCCGGCCCATGCGCTGGACATCTGCCGCGCGCGCCGGCCCGACCTGATCGTGTCGGACTGGGTGATGCGGGGGATGTCGGGGCCGGACCTGTGCCGCGCCCATCGCGCCATCGAACGGCCCGGCTATGGGTATTTCGTGCTGCTCACCTCCAAGACCGACAGCGCCGACATCGCCGTCGGCCTGCAGTCGGGGGCGGACGATTTCCTGACCAAGCCGGTGTCGGGGGCCGAGCTGCTGGCGCGGCTGGCGGCCGGCGAGCGCGTGATCGAGATGCAGGAACGGGTCGAGGCGATGAACCAGGCCCTGCAGACGACCCTGGCCGAGTTGCGCCAGGCGCAGGAGGTGATGACCGGCGACCTGCGCGAGGCGCGCAAGCTGCAGCAGGGGCTGGTCCGGGAACGCCAGCGCCGGTTCGGGCCGATGCGCGCGTCGCTCTTGTGGCGGCCGGCGGGGCTGATCGGGGGCGACCTGGTCGGGTTCCGGCAGCTGGACGACGACACCGTGGCGCTGCACGCGGTCGATGTGTCCGGCCACGGGGTGACGGCTGCGCTGTTCACCGCCCGGCTGGCCGCCCAGCTTGACGGGCTGGACAACCCCGAACGTCGCGCAATCCCGCCCCCGGCCGAGGTGGTGCGGTCGCTGAACGCGATGATCCTGGACCATCTGCGCACCGACGCCTATCTGACGATGGTTTACGCACAGTTGCAGCTGTCCACCGGCACCGTGCGCCTGATCCAGGCCGGGCATCCGCACCCGCTGCTGCAACGCGCGTCCGGCGCGATCGAGCGCATCGGCCAGGGCGGCATGCCCGTCGGCCTGTTCGAGGACGCGCAGTTCGACGAGCTGACGCTGACGCTTGCCCCCGGCGACCGCCTGTTCATCGCGTCCGACGGCATCACCGAGGCGGTCAGCGCCCGCGGCCAGCAGCTGGGCGAGGAAGGGCTGCGCGCCATCCTGCAACTGAACGCGCCCCTGACGGGCGAGGCGCTGCTGGAATCGCTCTGCTGGTCGGTGTCCGAGTTTTCCGGCGGCCAGCGCAGCGACGACGTATCGGCGATCCTGGTCGAGCATCTGTCGGGCGCGCAGCTGATCGCCCTTGCCCACGAAGAGGACGGCGTCGGATGACCAGGCGCCGCCCGCCCGCACGCCTCAGATCAGCAGAACCTGCGTGCCGATCTTGGTCAGGTCGAAGAGCTGCTGGATATGCTCGTTGTAAAGGCCGATGCAGCCGTTCGACGACTTGCGCCCGATCTTGCGCGTGTCGTGGGTGCCGTGGATGCGGTAATATTGCCAGCTGAGCCACAGCGCATGGGTGCCCAGCGGGTTGTCAGGCCCGGCGGGCACGAAATCGGGCCACTCGGGATTGCGCTTTTTCATGTCGGGGGTGGGCGACCAGGTCGGGCCCACGACCTTCTTGATGATCTCGGTCCGGCCGCGGCGGGTCAGATCCTCGCTGACCGGGATCGAGGTCGGAAACAGGCGGAACGTCGCGCCATCCTCGGACCAATAGCTGAGCGCGCGCGAGGTCAGGTCGACCAGCACCGCGCCGTTCGTCAGGTCGCTGAAATAGGGCCGCCAGTCCTGGACCCGAAAGCTTGAGATGTTGCGGCGGCTGTCCTGCTGCGAATCGTATTGCACCACGCCCGCGTCGGGGGTCGCGCCCGCGCCCGGCACACCGGACAGCGGCTGGCCGGTATAGGGGTCGACCGCCTGCGCGGCGGCCGTCGTGGCAAGTCCGGCCGCACCCAGCGCGACCGAGGTGGCAAGAAAGGCCCGCCGGTCAAGGGCGGGGGGCGTCGTGGGGCGCATCGCTGTCTCCTGTAAGGCGGGCCGCCTTGCTGCGGCCTTCTGACCCGCGGATTTAGGTCCGGCCCGCGGCCGTGGCAAATCAAACGGCCGTCATGGGCCGCAGTTCCCGCGGTGCTGTGGCGCGTTTGCCAGCCGTCCCGCCGCGGGGGCCAAGGTCCGTCGCCCCGGGCGACGATCGCTGAGGGGGGCAATCGCTGAGGGGCGGTTGCTGGGGGGGCGGTCGCTCACGGGCGCCATGCGGTGCCCGTCCGGCACTGCGGGCTTGCCTTGCGGGCAGCCCACGCCACCTTGGCTGCGATGGCGCCATTTCTCCGGCTGGTGGGCGTTGGCCCGTGGGCAGTGGCCGGTGGCTGGAGGGCAGTGGCCGGAGGGCAGTGCGCAGGGGCCGGTGAGAAGTGGCCGGTGGGCGATGGGCGCTAGCGGAGGGCAGCAGGCGGCGGCCGGTCAGGTCAGTGCCGGTCAGCCGCGCCCGTCCAGCCGCACGAAATCCAGCACGCTGCCCTGCCCCTCGGCCGCCTGCGACCAGTCGTCGACCTGGAAATCGACGACCAGCGTGGCGGCGGTGGGAAACCGGCGGAAATCGGGGTCCAGCGGCGCGCGCGCGGGCAGCATCCGGGCAAAGGCGGCGATGCCGGGGTTGTGGCCGATCATCATCACGGTCGGCGCGCGGGCGGTGTGCAGCGCCGCCATCAGCGTCTCGGGCGCGGCCAGATACAGCCGCCGGTCGGCGCGCAGCGCGGGGCGCGTCTCGAACACCGCGCCTTCGATCAGCTCCCACGTCTCGACGGTGCGGCGGCTGTCGGAACACAGCACCTCCTCCGGCTCGTGGCCCCGGCTGGCCAGCCAGTCGCCCAGCGCGCGCGCCGCCCGGCGGCCGCGTTCGTTGAGCGGGCGGTCATGGTCGGGAACGGTCGGATCGTCCCAGTCCGATTTGGCGTGGCGGGTCAGGATCAGGCGGCGGTGTCCGTTCGGCGTCATCACAACCCTTTCTGGTCCCGGATGCGGCAAGACTGCCACCGCCCAGCCGGTGCCGCAAGCGCCCCCTGCGCCACCGGCGATGTGCAACTAAAGCCCGCTGCCGCCCTGGCGCAGCCCGTGCGGCTTGACCCGGGGTTCGGTCGCCCGGATCAGGCTGCCCGCGCCCTGTTCGGTGAACAGCTCAAGCAGCGTGGCGTTGGGCACCCGGCCGTCCAGGATCACCACCGCGCGCACGCCCTCCGCCAGCGCCTTCAGCGCGGTTTCGGTCTTGGGGATCATGCCGCCCGCAACCGTGCCGTCGGCGATCATGGCGCGCAGCTGGTCGGGGTTGATCTGGGTCAGCACCTGCCCCGAGGCGTCCTTGACCCCCGACACGTCGGTCAAAAGCAGCAGCCGGTCGGCCCGCAGCGCGCCCGCGATCGCGCCCGCCGCCGTGTCGCCATTGACGTTGAACGTCTCGTTGTCGGCCATGCCGGTCGCCACCGGCGCGATAACCGGGATCAGCCCGGCCAGATACAGATCGCGGATGATCTGGACATTCATCTCGACCGGGCGGCCGACGAAGCCCAGTTCCGGGTCGTCGGCCTCGCACACCATCAGGTCGTCGTCCTTGCCGGAGATCCCGATGGCGCGGCCGCCGGCGTCGTTGATCGCTTGCACGATGCGCTTGTTGACAAGGCCCGACAGCACCATCTCGACCACCTGCACGGCCTCGGCGGTGGTGACGCGCTTGCCGCGGACGAATCGGCTTTCGATGCCCAGCCGTTCCAGCAGGTCGTTGATCATCGGGCCGCCGCCGTGGACCACGACCGGATGGATGCCCACCTGTTTCATCAGCACGATGTCGCGGGCGAACTCGGCCATCGCGGCGTCATCGCCCATCGCGTTGCCGCCGAACTTGACCACCACGACGGCCCCGGCATAGCGCTGCATATAGGGCAGCGCCTCGGACAGGGTGCGGGCGGGGGCGGCGAAATCTCGGTCCATGTTCTGCTGTCTCATCCGGCGTCCCTGCGGGTTCGCGGGCAGGCTATGCCGCACGGGCGGCAAGGTCCAGCGGCCGCGGCGCGCGGAGGCCGGGCCGTCAGCTCAGCAGATCGTCGCCGGTCAGGCGCACCACCCCCTCGATCAGGACGATCAGATCGGCCAGCCGGTCGCCGTCCAGATCGGCCAGCAGCTCGACCCCGCCGGCGGCGGCGAGCCAGCGCCATTCCACCCCGCCCGCGCCCGAGAAATCGGCCCCGCCGATCCACGCCCCGCCGATGGCGGACAGGTCCAGCACGTCGGCGCCGTGCTGGAAATCGGCGATGCGGTCGGCGGTCGCGGCGGCCTGCTGGCCGCCCGACAGCTGCGCGGGGGGCAGGAACAGGAACGCGTCCGCGCCCTCGCCCCCCAGCAGCCGGTCCCCGTCGCCGCGCGATTCCAGCACGTCGTCGCCGCGGCCGCCCTGCAGCAGGTCGGCGCCCGCCCCGCCCTGCAGCGTGTCGGCCCCATCACCGCCGTCCAGCGCGTCCGCGCCAGAGCCGCCGTCGATCGAATCGTCCCCCGCGCCGCCGTGGAGCGTGTCGTCGTCGGCGCCACCCGCCAGCGTGTCGTTGCCCGCGCCGCCGTCCAGACCGTCCCGGCCCCATTCGCCCAGCAGGCGGTCGTGGCCGCCGCCGCCGGCCAGCGTGTCGTTGCCCTGGCCGCCGACCAGATGATCGTCGCCCTGATTGCCCCAAAGCGTATCGTCGCCGATGGCCCCGGCCAGCGTGTCGTTGCCGCCGCCCCCGATCAGGCGGTCGTCGCCCAGATCGCCGCGCAGCGCGTCGTCGCCGTCGCCCCCCTCGAGCAGGTCGTGGCCCGCCCCGCCCGACAGCGTGTCGTTGCCCTGATTGCCGCGCAGCGTGTCCGCGCCGGTGTCGCCCGCCAGCAGGTCGCCGCCCTCACCCCCGCCCAGCAGGTCGTCGCCGTCGCCGCCCAGCACCGTGTCGTCCCCGGCCCCGCCCAGCAGCGTGTCGAACCCCGCGCCGCCGCCGATCAGGTCGTTGCCCGCGTCGCCCTGCGCCAGATCGGCGCCGCCGTCGCCCATCAACGTGTCGTGACCGTCGCCGCCGAACAGCCGGTCGCCCCCCTCGTTCCCGAACAACTGGTCGTCGTCCAGCCCCCCGTGCAGCGTATCGGCCAGATCGCCGCCGCGCAGCACGTCCGCGCCCGCGTCGCCGATCAGCATGTCATGGCCGCCGTCGCCCATCAGCGTGTCGCGCCCCAGGCCCCCGTTCAGCAGATCGTGCCCCAGCCCGCCCGAAATCAGGTCGCTTTCCGAATGGCCCAGCAAGGTGTCGTTGCCGTCGTCGCCGAAAATCGTGTCGTCGCCCGCACCGCCCAGCACCAGGTCGTTGCCGCCCCCCGCCTCGACCCGGTCGCGGCCCGCCCCGGCCGAGACATAGTCGTCGCCGCCCCCCGCCCGCAGCGTGTCGGCGCCCGACCCCGCATGCATCATGTCGCGCAGCGCGCCGCCGACCATCAGGTTGTTGCCCAGCCAGTCGGTAAAGATGTTGCGGCCCAGCGGGTCGATCAGCACGTCGTTGCCGGCCCCGCCCTGCAGGCGGTCGTCGCCCCCCTCGCCCATCAGGGTGTCGTGGCCGTCGTCGCCGGTCATCAGGTCGGCGCCGTCGCCCCCCGTCAGGACGTCGTTGCCGACGCCGCCGGTCAGGGTGTCGTCGCCCGCGTTGCCGATGATGCGGTCGGCGTCCGCCTCGCCAAAGATCTGGTCGTTGCCGTCGCCGCCGACCAGCAGGTCCAGCCCCGTGCCGCCCCGGATCGTGTCGTCGCCCGCGTCGCCCTGCACCGTGTCGTCGCCGCCGTTCGCCGTGATGCGGTCGCGGCCGATGCCACCGATGATGCGATCCTCAAGCCCGCTGCCCAGGACGGTGTCGTCGCCCGCCATGCCCCAGACGGTCGAGCCGCCCCGCGCCGCCGACAGCACATCGGCCCGCATCGTGCCCAGCACGGTCGAGCGGACGTCCGGCGGCACGTAATGCGCGACCGGAAACAGCGCGTTGTCGAACATGTCCGCCAGCAGCGTGCGCCCGTCGCGGGAATAGATGTCGATCACCGTGTCGCCGAAGCGGATCTTGATCCCCCAGCTTTGCGGGACCAGCCGCAGCTGCATGGTGGAACGGATCATGCCCAGCATCGACAGGTCCAGCCGGTCGATGCCCGGTTCGTAATCCTTGATCGCGACGCGCCCGGCCACCGGCAGGGGCACGAACAGGTCGGCGCCCCGCCCGCCATACATCGCCACCGACCGCGAGCCGGCGATCAGGATGTCGTCGCCGTCCAGTCCCTTCAGGATGCTGGTGTCGCCGCCCCCCTGGATCAGATCGTTCCCGGCGGTGCCGTCGTGGCGGCCATAGCCCACATGGCGGGTCTGGCCGATGGTGCCGGGGTCGATGACGAACTGGGTCAGCCCCGGTTCGGTGGCCGATCCGGCAAAGACCACGATCCGCCCGTCCACGACATGGGCCGCCAGCGCCGACACGTCGGCCAGGGCGATGTCGTCCGCGTCCGCGATGGTCTGCAGGTGCAGCAGCCGCCCGTCCGGCGTCACGGTGAACAGGCTCAGCCCGTCGTCGGCGCCCCCGGCGATGACAAAGGCGCGGCCGTCAACGGACACCGCCTCCATCACGGTGGCGTTCTGGAACCGGGTCGTGCGTTCGTCCAGGATGTGATCGACGGGCACCAGCAGGCCGCCGGGCATCACGCGGACGGTGGTCAGCGACGAACTGCCCGCGCCGCTGACGATCAGGAAATGGTGTCCTTCGACCTCGACATGGGCGATGTCGCGCGGCCCGTTGAAGCCGCTGCCGCGCGCGGTGCCCAGGAACTCGCCCGGCGCCAGCGTCCCGTCCGGCAGCACCCGGTGCAGCGCGATATAGTTGCCGCGCGTCGATGCGGTGGCGACCAGATCGACCGAGCCGATGCGGATCGGCGTCATCGCGTCGATCTGCGCGTCCGCAGGCAGGCCCGGCGGCGCGGCCGCCCAGCCGGTCTGCACGACGCGGCCGTCATCCATCTGCCGCCAGATGGTAAAGGCGGGCGTGTCGTGGCGCGCGACCAGCAGCATCGACAGCCCCGACGCGGTGGTCAGGGTTGTCGCCGTCAGCAGGTCGGGGGGCAGCGGCGCGCGGATCATCCCGCCGTCGCCCGGCCCCAGCGTGCCGTCGGTGCCGATCAGGCGCACCGCCTCGGTCGCGCCGAACAGGCCCGCGTTCAGCAGGCTGGTGCCGCCCGGCCGCTGGATCAGCACCGCCTGCGGATCGGCCAGATGCTGCAGCCCCGGCCCATAGGCATAGCTGGCGACCGTCACCGCCTGCCGGTCGGCTGCGGTGACGGACCAGACGGTCTGGCCGCCGCCCATATGGGTGACGCCGAACAGCATCAGCCTGTCCCCGACGACGCCCAGCGTCAGATCGGTCAGATTGCCCACGAATCCGGCGCCAGCGCCGTCCAGTGTGGCCACCACGCGAAACCCGACCATCCCCGTCCCCCAACGTCATCGGTCCGGGATCAGATTGCAGGTCAGGTCTTTACGGTCGATGAGTTTCGGGCCTTCGCGGGCGACGAAATGCCCGCCATTTTAGCGATCGCCCCCCTCGGCCTCCGCATCCCGGCGATAGGGGCCAAAGGCCGCCGTCTCGGCCATGTCGTCGCCGACCGCGGCGGTTTCGTGCTGCAGATAATTGGCGATGGCCGCGCGGAACCCGGCGTCGGCGATCCAGTGGACCGAATGCGTCTGGCTGGGCATATAGCCGCGGGCCAGCTTGTGTTCGCCCTGCGCCCCGGCCTCGACCCGGGCCATGCCGTGAGCGATCGCCCAGTCGATGGCGCGGTGATAGCACAGCTCGAAATGCAGGAAGGGGTGATCCTCGACGCAGCCCCAGTAACGGCCGAACAGCGTGTCCCGCCCGATCAGGTTCAGCGCGCCCGCGACGGGACGCCCGTCGCGTTCCGCAAGGACCAGCAGGCAGTCGTCGCGCATCGTGTCGTGCAGCGCGTCGAAGAACGCCCGCGTCAGATAGGGCCGCCCCCATTTGCGCCCGCCCGTGTCCTGATAGAACGTCCAGAAGGCGTCCCAGTGCCGGGGCAGGATGTCGTCGCCGCGCAGGCTGCGGATGGTGCCGCCGAAGGCCTGCGCGCGCTCGCGTTCCTTGCGGATCGCCTTGCGCTTGCGGCTGGACAGCCGGGCCAGGAAATCGTCGAAATCGGCATAGCCGCGGTTTTCCCAGTGATACTGGGTGGTGGTCCGCGCCAGCCAGCCCTGCGCCTCGGCCAGCGCCCGCTCGGTCCCGGTGCAGAAGGTGACATGCGCCGACGACAGCCCGGCCTGATCGGTGACCTGCGCCATCGCCGCCAGCAGCCCGGCCTGCACGCGCGCGTCCCGCGCGATCAGGCGCGGGCCGCTGGCCGGGGTAAAGGGAACCGCGCATTGCAGCTTGGGGTAATAGGCGCCGCCGGCACGCTGCCACGCGTCGGCCCAGGCGTGGTCGAAGATGTATTCCCCCTGGCTGTGCGCCTTGAGATAGCAGGGCGCGACCCCCACGACGCTGCCGCCCGCGCGCGCGACCAGGTGGCGCGGATGCCACCCCGTCCGCCCGCCGACCGACCCCGAGCTTTCCAGCGCCAGCAGGAAACGGTGACTGGTGAACGGATCGCCCCCGTCCCCGCAGCCGTCCCAGTCGGACGCGGGGATGGCGGCGATCTCGGGCATCATGGTGAAGGTCAGTTCGGCCATCGTCGTCATCTAGGCACGCCCCGCCGGTTCGCAACGCCCCCGGGCCAGCCCTGCCCGACCGCCGGCGATCTTCTGGCCGCAAATATCCCGCGGGGGGAACGGCCGCAGGCCGTTGGGGGGCGCGCAGCCCCCCTTTGGGCCGCTCAGGCGCGGACCAGCGCCTCGTAATCCTCGGCGATCTTGCGGGTGGTCGGGCCGACCTGGAAATGCCAGTCCTCGCCGATCTGGGCGACCGGCGTCACCTCGGCGGCCGATCCGGTCAGGAAGCATTCCTGAAAGCTCGCGACCTCGTCGGGCATGATGTGGCGTTCGTGGACCGGGGTGCCCTGGTCCTTCAGCATCTGGATGATCGTCTGCCGGGTCAGGCCGTTCAGGAACACGTCGGCCAGGGGCGTATGCACCTCGCCGTCGCGGACAAAGAAGACGTTGGCGCCCGTCGCCTCGGCCACATAGCCGCGGAAATCCATGAACAGCGCGTCGGAACAGCCCTTCTTTTCCGCCGCGTGCTTGGACATGGTGCAGATCATGTAAAGGCCCGCCGCCTTGGCCGCCGCGGGGATGGTGTCTGGGCTGGGCCGCTTCCACTTGGCGATGTCGAGCTTGGCCCCCTGCCATTTGGCGTCGCCGTAATAGCTGCCCCATTCCCAGGTGCAGATCGCCAGCCGCACCGGGTTGCGGCTGGCCGCGACCCCCATGTCCGGCCCGGCGCCGCGGAACGCCAGCGCCCGGATATAGGCGTTGTCGAACCCGTTGGCGTCCAGCACCTGCCGCTTGGCGGCGTCGATCTGGTCGGCGGTCCAGGGGATCTCCATGTCGATCAGCTGGCCGGATTTCAGCAGCCGTTCCGAATGTTCGTGGCCCTTGAAGATCTTGCCGTCATAGCAGCGTTCGCCCTCGAACACGGCGCTGGCGTAATGCAGGGCGTGGGTCAGCACATGCACCTTGGCATCGCGCCAGTCGACCAGTTCGCCGTCCATCCAGATCTTGCCGTCGCGGTCGTCATAGCTGCCTGCCATCTCGCGGTCCCCCTGACCATCTTTGCGATTGTTACGCACGCCGCCGGTTCGGCCGGCATAAAGTTGCGCGTGACGCCATCGCTAGCGATTGATTCTTGGAAAGTCAACAAGACTGCCCTATTACTCGGCCCGACCGGCGGATGGCCGGACAGGACGCGCGGACGGAACGGGGGACGGGGCGATGCAGCAGGCGGGCACGGGACGGGCCTTCGGCGCGGCGCATGGGCGGCTGGCCGCCCCGCCGGGGGGCGAGTCGCTGCTGTTTCTGACCGACGAACAGCTGCGCCGCGGGATCGAGGCGATGTATTTCGCCTATCGCGCCTTCACCTCGGACCCCGACCTGATGCTGGAGGAGATGGGCTATGGCCGCGCGCACCACCGCTCGCTGCATTTCATCAACCGCGATCCGGGGCTGACGGTCACGGCGCTGCTGGACGTGCTGGGGGTGACGAAACAGTCGCTGAACCGCGTCCTGCGGGGGCTGATCGACGACGGGCTGGTGGAAAGCCGGGTCGGCCGGCGCGACCGGCGCGAGCGTCAGCTTTACCTGACCGACAAGGGTGCGGCGCTGGAAAAGCGACTGTCGGAATCGCAGCGGGCGCGGATGCGCGCGGCCTATCGCGCCGCCGGGCCGCAGGCGGTCGCGGGGTTCCGGCAGGTGCTGGAATCGATGATGGACCGCGACACGCTGCGCCAGTTCCAGTCGCTGCACGAGCTGGCGGACGGCAAGGCATGACCGACGCGCCCGACGCCCATATCCTGGTCGTCGACGACGACGAACGCATCCGCACGCTGCTGCGCCGGTTCCTGATGCGCAACGGGTTCTTTGTCACCACGGCGCGGGACGCGGCGCAGGCGCGACGGCTGCTGTCGGGGCTGGAGTTCGACCTGATCGTGCTGGACGTGATGATGCCGGGCGAGGACGGGTTTTCCCTGACCCGCGACCTGCGCAAACGCTCGCTGACCCCGATCCTGCTGCTGACCGCGCGGGGCGAGACGGACGACCGCATCACCGGGCTGGAATCGGGCGCCGACGATTACCTGCCCAAGCCCTTTGAGCCGCGCGAGCTGCTGCTGCGAATCGCCGCCATCCTGCGCCGCATCCCGGCGGCCGAGGCGCGGGGGCCGAAATACCTTGCACTCGGGCCCCTGCGCTATGACGCCGGAAAGGGAGAGTTGACGCAGGGCGACACCCATATCCGCCTGACCGGCAGCGAACAGACGCTGATGCGCCGGCTGGCCGACACGCCCGGCGAACCCGTCAGCCGCGCCGCCCTGATCGAGGAACTGGGCCGCGACCCCGACGGCGGCGGCGAGAACAGCGAGCGCGCCATCGACGTGCAGATCACCCGACTGCGCCGCAAGCTGGAACCCGACCCGCGCGAGCCGCGGTTCCTGCAGACCGTGCGCGGCACGGGATACATGCTGGTCCCGGACTGATCCGCCGCTGCCGGGGTTTTCCACCCCCGGACCCCCGGAGGATATTTCCGCAAGAAAGAACCTCGACGCGGACTGATTCCGGCGCGTGAGTTTTGACCCTTGATGCCTGCCGCTCGCTGCGTCGGTGAAGACAGTCCACGGAACGGGTTTCCCCGCGCGCGGTGGCCGCAGGGCTTTCGCGCGAAGGCGCCGCCGCCTCAGTCCAGCAACCTTGCCAGATACCGGCCGTAGTCGTTCTTGCCGAACATCTGGGCGCGGGCGCGCAGGTCCACGTCGGTGATCCAGCCCATCTGGTGGGCGATCTCGTCGGGGCAGCCCGACTGCATCCCCTGGCGCTGTTCCAGCGTGCGCACGAAATTGCCCGCGTCCAGCAGGCTGGCGTGGGTGCCGGTGTCCAGCCAGGCATAGCCGCGGCCCATCCGCTCGACCGTCAGGCGGCCCTCGTGCAGATAGGTTTCCAGCAGCGTCGTGATTTCCAGCTCGCCCCGGTCCGAGGGCTGCACCTTGCGGGCGCGCTCGGGCGCGCTGCCGTCAAGGAAATAGAGGCCCGTCACCGCATAGTTCGACGGCGGCACGGCGGGCTTTTCGATGATCTGCACGGCGCGGCCCTGACCGTCGAAGGCCACCACGCCATAGCGTTCCGGGTCGGCGACGTGATAGCCGAACACCGTCGCATCCTCGCGCCCGTCCGCCGCGTCCAGCAGGTCGGTCAGGCCGTGGCCGAAAAAGATGTTGTCGCCCAGCACCATCGCGGACGGCGCGCCCGCCAGGAAATCCTCGGCCAGGATATAGGCCTGCGCCAGCCCCTCGGGGCGGGGCTGCACGATCCAGGTCAGCGACACGCCCCACTGGCTGCCGTCGCCCAGCAGGCGCTGGAACTGCGCCTGGTCGTCGGGGGTGGTGATGATCGCGATCTCGCGGATGCCGGCCAGCATCAGAACGCTGATCGGGTAATAGATCATCGGCTTGTCATAGATCGGCAGCAGCTGTTTCGACACGCCCATCGTGATCGGATACAGCCTTGTGCCCGACCCGCCGGCCAGGATGATGCCCTTGCGCTGGGTCATGCGGAAAGCTCCTTGATGACGGGGGTCAGGCTGGCGCGCCAGTCGGGGCGCGCGATGCCGAAGTCGCGGGTGATCGCCGCGCAGTCCAGCCGCGAGTTCAGCGGGCGGCGCGCGGGGGTGGGATAGTCGGCGGTCGGGATGTCCGCGACCTGCGGGGACAGACCCGACTGCACGAAGATCTCGCGCGCGAAATCGGCCCAGCTGACGTCCGGGGCGCCGGCAAAGTGATAGACGCCGCCCTTGCCCGGGTCGGCCACCATCGCCTGCGCCATCGTCAGCACGGCGCGGGCGATGTCGGCGGCGGCGGTCGGCCCGCCGATCTGGTCGGCGACGATGGTCAGGCGGGGGCGTTCCGCCCCCAGCCGCCGCATCGTCTTGACGAAATTGCCGCCATGCGCCGAAAAGACCCAGCTTGTGCGCAGCACCGCCCATTGCCCGCCGGCGGCGGCGACGGCGCGTTCGCCGTCCAGCTTGGTCGCGCCATAGACGCCCAGCGGGCCGGTCGCCGCATCCTCGGGCCGCGCGGCATCGCCCGAGCCGTCAAAGACATAGTCGGTCGAGATATGGACGAAGGGCACGCCCAGTTCGGCGCAGGCCGCGGCCATCGCCGCCGGCGCGTCGGCGTTGACCAGACGCGCGGCGGCCGCGTCCGATTCAGCCTTGTCCACGGCGGTATAGGCGGCGGCGTTGATGACGGCGCGCGGCCGCGCCTGCCGGATCAGCGCGGCGCAGGCGGCGGGGTCGGTCAGGTCGGCGTCCGCGCGCCCGGCGAAACGCGCGCCCGGCGCGATCCGCGCCAGTTCGCGCGCGACCTGCCCGGTCTGTCCAAAGACCAGCAGCCCGTCCATCACCCCGTTCCCCATCATGCCGTGCCCAGCCGCTGGCCCACGCCCTGCCGGTCCAGCAGCGGCCGCCACCAGTCCTCGTTGGCCAGATACCATTCCACCGTCAGCCGCAGCCCCTGTTCCACCGTGACCGACGGCCGCCAGCCCAGTTCGGTGCGGATGCGGGTCGGGTCGATGGCATAGCGGCGGTCGTGGCCGGGGCGGTCGGTGACAAAGGCGATCAGCCGGTCATGCGGCGCGCCCTCGGGGCGCAGATCGTCCAGATGCGCGCAGATGGTGCGAACCAGGTCGATGTTGCGGGCCTCGTTCTCGCCGCCGATGTTATAGCTGCGACCGATTTCCCCGCGTTCCAGCACGGTCAGCAGCGCGTCGGCGTGATCCTCGACATACAGCCAGTCGCGCACGTTGCCGCCGTCCCCGTAGACCGGGATCGGCTGCCCGGCCAGCGCCTTGAGGATGACGACCGGCACCAGCTTTTCGGGGAAATGGAACGGCCCATAATTGTTGGAACAGTTGGTCAGGACGACCGGCAGGCCATAGGTCTCGTGCCAGGCGCGAACCAGATGGTCGCTGGCCGCCTTGCTGGCCGAATAGGGGCTGCGCGGGTCATAGGGCGTGTCCTCGGTGAACTGGCCGGTCTCGCCCAGCGACCCGAACACCTCGTCGGTCGAGATGTGGTGGAAGCGGAACGCGTCGGGGCGGCCCTGGGCCGTCCAATACGCGCGCGCGGCTTCCAGCAGGTTATAGGTGCCGGTGACGTTCGTCTCGATGAACGCGCCGGGGCCGTCGATGGACCGGTCCACGTGGCTTTCCGCCGCCAGATGCAGGATGGCGTCGGGCCGGTGGTCGGCCAGCACCCGGTCCAGCGCGGCGCGGTCGCGGATGTCCACATGCTCGAACGCATAAAGCGGGCTGTCCGCCACGCTGGCGACGTTTTCCAGGTTGGCCGCATAGGTCAGCGCGTCCAGGTTCACGACCGCGTGGCCGCGGGCCACCGCCTGCCGCACCACCGCCGAGCCGATGAAGCCCGCGCCGCCGGTCACAAGGATCTTCATGCCGTCACCTCGAAGGGGGATTGCCAGTCGGCGAAGGCCGGGGCCGCGCGGTCCTTGTCGGACAGGATCGGGTCGGCGGCGCCCCAGTCGATGCCCAGGCTGTCCCAGCGGACCGCCCCGTCCGACGCATTGTCATAGTAATCGGTGCATTTGTAGACGATCTCGGTGTCGTCCTCGCGGGTGACGAAGCCGTGCAGGAAACCCGGCGGAATCCACAGCTGGCGGCCGTTTTCAAAGCTCAGCTCGACCCCCTCCCACCGGCCATAGGTCGGGCTGCCGCGCCGCGCGTCCACCGCCACGTCATACAGGCTGCCCCGCCCGCAGCGCACCAGCTTGCCCTGCGCATGCGGCGGGGCCTGGTAATGCAGCCCGCGCAGCGTGCCGGCGCGCGCCGACATCGAATGGTTGTCCTGCACGAATTCCGGCAGATCGACCCCCGCCGCGGACAGCGTGCGGCGGTTCCAGCTTTCCGCGAAAAACCCGCGCGCGTCGCCGTGGCGGGCCGGGGTCAGGATCAGCACGCCGGGAAGGGATGTGGTCTCGATCTGCATCTGGTCCCTCGGATTCGGTTCGGCGCCCTGTTGGCATTATTCCACGCCAAGGGAAAGGCGGCGGCTGGGCAAGACGTTGCCGTGGCGATAGTTTCGCCTTTGGATTGAGCACGAAGGACGCGGCCATGCGGATCGTGGGCGGCAGGCTGCGCGGCCTGAAACTGACGGATGTGGGCGCGGGCGACGCGGCGGGGCACCTGCGGCCCACGACCGACCGCGTGCGCGAGGCGATGTTCAACCTGATCCAGAACAGCCACGGCATCGCGCTGGACGGCGCGCGCGTGCTGGACCTGTTCGCGGGCACCGGCGCGCTGGGACTTGAGGCGCTGTCGCGCGGCGCGGCGCGCGTGGCCTTCGTCGATGACGGCGCGGCGGCGCGCGCGCTGCTGCGCGCCAACGTCGAAAAGGCCCGCGCGATGGGGGCGACCGACATCTGGCGGCGCGACGCGACGGCGCTGGGTCCGAACCTCGGCGCGCCCTATGACGTCGTGTTCCTGGACCCGCCCTATGGCGCGCGGCTGGGCGAGGCGGCGCTGTCCTCGGCGCTGGCGGGCGGCTGGATCGCCCCCGCCGCCCTGATCGCATGGGAGGAGGACACGCCCCCCCTGCCCCCGGCCGGGCTGACGCAGATCGACCAGCGCCGCTACGGCGACACGCTGGTCACGCTGTTGCGCGCGGCGGGCTGACGGGCGGGCTGCGGCGCGGCCGAAATGAAACGGCCCCCGCCGCGGTGGCAGGGGCCGTTCCTTGAACCTGTCCGGCTCGCGCGCGCCGTGCGGCGCGCCGTCGCAAACCCCTTAAAGGGCGCCTTCGCGCTGTGCCTTTTTACGGGCCAGCTTGCGGGCGCGGCGAACGGCCTCGGCCTTTTCACGGGCTTTCTTGACCGACGGTTTCTCGAAATGCTGCTTGAGCTTCATTTCACGAAAAACACCTTCGCGCTGAAGTTTCTTCTTCAGGGCACGAAGCGCCTGTTCGACGTTGTTGTCGCGAACACTTACCTGCATGTGGTTGTCACCACCTTCCTAGGTTAAAGTTGATCTTGATTGCAGGACGCGGCCAGATACATCACCCGGCCCGTCTTGTCCAGCCCGAGGATTTGTTCATGACCGACGACCGCGACCGGCTCATCGACGCCGCCCTGACCCATGTCCCGTTCGAGGGGATGAACCAGCGCGCCATCGCCGCAGGCGCCCGCGACCTGGGGATGTCGCCCGACCTCGCGCGCGCCCTGATCCCGCAGGGGGGCGCGGGGCTTGCCGCCGCCTATCACCGGCGCGGCGACGCGGCGCTGCGCGACCGGATCGCGGCCGCCCCCGTGACGGGCCGGTTCCGCGACCGCGTGGCCGGCGCGATCTGGGAACGGCTGCTGCTGGCCGACCCGGAACTGGTTCGCGCGGGGGCCGCGATCATGGCGCTGCCGCAGAACGCGGGCCTTGGCGCGCGGCTGATGTGGGAAACCGCCGACAGCATCTGGAACGGGCTGGGCGACACCGCCGCCGACGTGAACTGGTGGACCAAGCGGGCGACGCTGGCGTCGGTCTGGGGCGCCGTGGTGCTGTACTGGCTGGGCGATCAGTCCAACGGCAAGGCCGACACCCGCGCCTTCATCGACCGCCGGATCGACGGCGTGATGCAGATCGAGAAGCTGAAGGCCAGCGCGCGCAGGCTGCCGGGCGCGGCGGCGCTGGCCGACCTGGCCACGGGCTGGATCCGCAAGCCAGCGCCATCCCCCGCACCGGGACGGTGGCGCGCCGGAAAGGAACAGGCATGACCAGCTTGCCCGTCGAGATGGACGTCATCGAGATCGCCGGCGCAGGCGGCCCCGAGGCGCTGACCCCCGCCCGCCGCCCGGTGCCCGCGCCCGGACATGGCCAGATCCTGATCCGCGTGGCCTGGGCCGGGGTGAACCGGCCCGACGTGCTGCAGCGCATGGGCGCCTATGCGCCCCCGCCCGGCGCGTCCGACCTGCCGGGGCTGGAATGCTCGGGCCATGTCGCCGCGGTCGGCCCCGGCGTCACGCGCTGGCGCGCGGGCGACGCGGTCTGCGCCCTGCTGCCGGGCGGCGGCTACGCCGAATACGTCCTGACCGCCGCCGACCACGCGCTGGCGGTGCCCGCCGGGCTGTCGCTGCGCGAGGCGGCCTGCCTGCCCGAGACCTGCTTTACCGTCTGGTCGAACTTGGTCATGCGCGGCGGGCTGCAGGCGGGCGAGCGCTTTCTGATCCACGGCGGATCGTCGGGGATCGGCACGACCGCGATCCAGATCGCCCGTGCCCTTGGCGCCCGCGTCTGGGCGACGGCGGGCAGCGCCGGCAAATGCGCGGCGATCGAATCGCTGGGCGCAACCGCCATCAACTATCGCACGGACGATTTCGTCGCCGCCCTGCGGGCCGAGGGTGGCGCCGACCTGATCCTGGACATGGTGTGCGGCGACTATATCGCGCGCAACCTCAAGGCGCTGGCCGACGACGGGCGGCTGGTCCTGATCGGCTCCCTGAGCGGATCCAGGGCCGAGATCAACTTTGCCCAGGTGATGACCCGCCGCCTGACGATCACCGGATCGACCCTGCGCCCGCAGTCCGACCTGGCCAAGGCGCGCATCGCCGACCAGCTGCGCCAGCACGTCTGGCCGATGGTGGAACTGGGCAAGCTGCGCCCGGTGATGGACGAAGGGTTCGCCTTGGCCGATGCCGCCGCCGCCCATGCGCGGATGGAGGGCGGCGCGCATATCGGCAAGATCGTCCTGCGGGTCGGCGGCGAGTGATCCGCGCGGGGCGCGCGTGCGGCGCGGCCGGAGCCTCCGCCGGGGATATTTGAGGCCAGAAGATGACGCACACACCCCGGCCCGGCACCCGTCCGGCCGGGGTGTGGCATCTCCTGGCGCGGTCATCGGCGTCCCCGCCTGTACCGCGTCTCCCCTGTCGCACGGCGGGGTTAATATTCCGTTAGCGGCCATCTTCTGGCCGAAAATATCCCCGCCGGAGGCTCCGGCAGGTCAGCCCGGCGCCTCGACCAGCATCCGGGACCGGCAGTCGCGCCGGATGTCCGGGGCGCAGGCGCGCGGCTGCAGGTCGCGGGTCAGGCAGATGCGGACCTCGTCCAGCCGGCCCGCGTCGCAGGTGACGGTGATTCCGTCGCGCGCCAAGTCGGGGTTCACGTCGATGAAGGCGTCCTCGATCACCGTGGCGTCCAGCCGCACGTCGCGGGGCAGCATCGCCAGCACCGGCGGGATGCCCACCGCCGCGGCGGCCTCGCGCACCGCCCCGAAATAGCCGCGCGCCGACAGCCCCGAGCAGCGGCCGTGTTTTCGCCACTGGTGCCACGCAAGCCCGCCCGAGCCCATCACATCCGCCATTGCCCCCGTCTCGCGCCGCGTCGGGTCGGGTTCGGTCGTGGCGCAGTCGTCCGGCCAGCCGCGTTCGTATTGCGGCCACAGCCCGTGAACGACGAACCCCGTCCGCCGCCCGGCGTCGCATTGTCCGGCATCGCGTGCGTCGCCGGTCGTGGCGCACCATGTCGGCGACCAGCTGAGCGCCAGCACGTAATAGTCGAACTGCCCGGCCCGGTCGGCCGCCTGCGCCCCGGCGGGACCGGCCGGGGACAGGGCAAGGCATGGGGCAAGGCACAGGGCCAGCACGGCGGCGCGCGACATGCCCGCAGCCTAGCCGCGCCCGCCGCGCCGAAAAAGGGGCTTTGAAACCGCCCCGCCCGCGCGTATATGAACAGCCAATTCCCCCGAAATTGAGGAATGGCACCCTGCCGCCCCGGTTTCCCGGACGTGAAAGATATTGCGAGGAGCAACCGATGAACAAGCCGCTGATGGCCAAGGCCACCGCCGTCTGGCTGGTCGACAACACCACGCTCAGCTTCAAGCAGATCGCCGATTTCTGCAACATGCACGAGCTTGAGGTGCAGGGCATCGCCGACGGCGACGTGGCGGCGGGGGTCAAGGGTTTCGATCCCGTCGCCTCGAACCAGCTGGACGAGGGCGAGATCGCGCGCGGCCAGAAAGACCCGGCCTATACGCTGAAGCTCAAGCACAACCCCGCCGCCGAGGGCGAGGAACTGCGCCGCGGCCCGCGCTATACGCCCCTGTCCAAGCGCCAGGACCGGCCCGCCGCGATCCTGTGGCTGGTCAAGTTCCACCCCGAACTGACCGACGCCCAGATCAGCCGCCTGGTCGGCACGACCAAGCCCACCATCTCGGCCATCCGCGACCGCAGCCACTGGAACATCGCCAACATCTCGCCCATCGACCCGGTGGCGCTGGGGCTGTGCCGGCAGTCCGAACTGGACGCCGCCGTGCAGAAGGCCGCCAAGTCCAAGCCCGAGGTGATGAGCGACGACGAGCGCCGCAAGCTGGTCTCGACCGAAAGCAGCCTTGCGATGCCCGACGAGCCGCGCCTGCCGTCCTCGATCGCGGGGCTGGAAAACTTCAGCCTGACCCGCGAGGACGCCAAGCCCACCCGCGAGCGCGACGCCGACAGCTTCTTCAACCTGCCCGAGGCGGATGACGAGGAGGATGATCCCGCCGGTTGAGGCCGCGGGGCCTTGACCTTGCTGGCCCCGATCTGCCAGCAGGGGCGCATCCAGCAGCAGGGGCGCGCTGCCGCGCCCCGAACTGAGAGGTTGCAGCATGGCCGACGACGCAAGAGCACAACGCACCGCACCGCCGGTGCGGCCAACCGGCAACGCGATCCGCACCATCGTCACGACGGTGAAGAATGAGGGCCCCTTCCTGCTGGAATGGCTGGCCTACCACCGGCTGATCGGCTTTAACCGCTTCGTCGTCTTCTCGAACGACTGCACTGATGGCACCCACGAGATTCTGCAGGCGCTGGACGCGGCGGGGCTGGTGCATCATTTCGATAACAGTGAAATTCCGGAGGGAAGATCCAAGGATCCGCAGCGCCGCGCCTATGGCACCGCCCTCCATCTTTCCGAAGTGATGGAATCCGATTGGGTTCTTGTCGTTGACGGCGACGAATTCTTCAAGGTGAACGCGGGCGATGGAACGCTCGACGCCATGTTCGACGAGATCCACGGTCCGGTCGACATGATCGCAGCGCGCTGGCGGGTATTTGGATCGGGCGGCATCCTCCAATACAAGGATAGGCTGCAGATCGATCAGTTTCGGCGCGCAGAACCCTCGACGGCGTTCAGCAACATGGCGATGCTGGGTGTCAAGTCGATGTTTCGACCTGGAAAGGTGGTGCAACTCAGCGTTCATCGCCCGCTGTTCACCCCCGCTGTACTGTCGGGCGAGGAACCCGTGCGGGTGATCGCCAGCGACGGCAGCGACCAGACCGAGCATTTCAGGTCCAAGAACTGGGGTGTCCCGCGCAAGCATCTCGGTTACGACCTGTGCCAGATCAATCACTACATGATCCGCTCGAACGAAGTCTTCCTGATGAAGCGTTGGCGGGGCACCGCCAACAGCGCCAAGGCGGACCGCATCAACTTTGAATATTACGACACCTTCAACGCCAACCACGCCTGCGACGACGGCATGGAACCGTGGGTCAAGCCCGTCATGGCCGAAATCAAACGATTGTACGCCGAGGTTCCATCGACCAAGAAGTTGCATCAGGGCGCTGTCGCAGCATACCGCAAGCAGATCGACGACCTGAAGGATCGACTTTGCGTCGAGGCACCTGACGAGTATCGGCGACTTTTCGACGCAGACGTGGTCCGTGCCGAGATCGCAGATCAGGAGGCGTGGCTCGCCGGGCTGCCATCGTCCCGCCGCGCGGCAGGTGAGCCCCGGCCCGAAGCGAAGGCCGGCGCCAGGCGGGCTCTCAAACCGGCGCAAGCTCCACCGACGCCATCGCCCCGCCGGGCCGCGGGGGCGGACGAGGAGTCGCTGGGCGACGACTCGCCCGACGACACTGCGGTCGACGCTGCGCCCGGGTGGCTTTCCGATCTCCGCCGGGGTCCTCATCAGCGCGGGTTCTATCAGTCGTTCGGAGATTACGGCCTCCATCACGTTGATCGCGGGGCCGAGCATCTCGTCGTCAGTTTCGACAACCTGTCGTCGGCGCGCGACAACCCCGTGGATCGTGACAGCTGGGGATATGGATTCATCCGCAAGAACGGCTGGTCTCATCTTGGCGTCCTTGCCTACCAGCCGACATGGTTCCGCGACGAGGAACTGTTCGCCGGACTGCGGAGACTGGCCGACGACGGATTCTTCAGCCGCTATCGTTCGGTGACGATGATCGGAACCTCGATGGGAGCCTATGGCGCCACGGCTTTCGCATCTCTTGCGCCCGGATGCTCGGTCGTGGCGTTCTCGCCGCAATCGACGCTGAAGAAGAGCCTGGTTCCGTGGGAAAGCCGCTACAGCTCGGGCCGGAAGGCTGACTGGACCGGCCCGTTCGCCGATGCCGCTGCAGAAGCGCACGCCGCAAGCAAGGTCTGGCTGGTCTATGACCCCGCCGTGGAAGAAGATCGGCTGCACGCAGCGCGATATACGGGCGACAACATCATGCGACTGCATGCGCGCTACGCCGATCACAAGACGGCGCTGTTCCTCCGGCGGGCAGACCTGCTGTCCACGGTCGTCCGCGAGGCTGTCGCGGGCACACTTACTGTGCCCCGGTTCTATTCCCTTTACCGCCGCGGGCGAGCCCTGCCCTGGTACCTTAACGGCGTCGCGCATCGCATCGCGGCGTCAAGGCGCCCTGAGCGCCTGCATTCATATGAGGGCATCCTGAACGATCTGGGCCGGCCCCAGGTGGCTCGAAGCCTTGCCGTCCGCTTCCCCGAGATCATGCGGTTGAAGGCCGAGGCAAACGCGGGCTGAGCGGTCAGCCGTCCCGACACTAGCCCGCCTTCAAGACGGACGCACTGCGCGCCGCGAGTGGACGCCCGCAGGCGTCTGGCGTATTCAGGCCTCGGCCATTCCAGGCATCCATCGCGTTGCACGTCTTCCACGTCGTTCGAACAGAAAGCTTGCCGTGCCCCTGTCCCTTGCCCCCGCTGACGACGATATCGTCCTGGTCGAGAACGCCCTCGTAGTCCCGCCGCCCCCGGATAGCCGCAGTCGGCAAAGCCTGTCGGGCGTGCTGGCGCCAGACGGGCAGATGGTCGGGAATTCAGTCAGCTGGTCCAACACAACCGAGGCGGTGAACGCCGCCCCGCCGATGCCCGATCCGGCCACAGTCGAGGCTCTGCCCGGCACCTGGATGTTCGCTGGGATCGCCTATGGCCACTTCGGGCATTTCATCGTGGAATCGATGTCGCGGATCTGGGCGCTGGGCGAGCTTGCCGGCAAGCTGGACGGGATCATCTTCACCCCCAAGATCGTGGGGCCGAACGTCGAGCGCATCGTGCAGGTCTATACACCGCTGATGCAGGCGATGGGGGTAAGCGTGCCCGCCCGCAGCACCGCGGTTCCACTGCAGGTCCAGCGGCTCTACGTGCCGCGCCAGGGCTTCGGCATGATGGACCTGATCGAGGGCAGCGAGAAGTTCCGCCGCTTCATAACCGAGAACGCCGGTCGCGACATCGCGCCGAAGGGACCGGAACGCATCTATATCTCGCGCAGCAAGCTGCCAGCGATGCGCGGCGGTCTGATCGGCGAAGCGGTGCTCGAGGAGCTGCTGATCGGCGAGGGTTACGCCATCTATCATCCGCAGAAGGAAACCCAAGCCGACCAGATCGCCCAGTACAAAGCGGCGCGCGACATCATCTCGGTCGATTGCTCGCCGCTGCATCTCGTCGGCTATGTGGGCGACAGCGCCCAGCGGGTCGGCATCCTGACTCGCCGCAGCATGGCGATCGCGGAATCGATGGTGCGCCAGATCAGGACGTTCACCGGCGCCGACGCCTTCGAGGTGAACGCGCTGGTGCGGGACTGGGTGCCGGGCAATGCCCATCGGGCCGGCCGCAGCTCGTACGGCGAGATCGACCTTCCGCGCACCTACGCGGCGCTGAAGGCCAAGGGTATGATCGCGTCGGACGTGCCGTGGCCGGCGCTGACTGACGAGCAGCGCGAGGCCGATGTCGCCCGGATCAGCGACCTTCACGCGGTCCGGTTCAAGCCGCTGGGCGAGAACGCTCAGCCCTCGCCCGCCCCCACCGCGCCCACCAGCTCGTAAACCAGTTCCAGCGCCTCGCGCGGGGTCAGGCTGTCGGGGGTGATGGCGCGCAGGCGCGTCTCGACCGCCGATGTGCGCGGTGCCGGCGCGGGGGCGGTCAGGGCGGCGCGGAACAGGGGCAGGTCGTCGATCAGGGCGGCGGGCTTTGCGCCGCCCTCGCGCGCGCCGGATTCCAGTGCTGACAGGATGTCGCGGGCGCGGTCCACGACGGCGGGGGGCAGGCCCGCCAGCCGCGCGACCTGCACGCCATAGCTGCGGTCGGCGGCGCCGCGGCGGACCTCGTGCAGGAAGACCACCTCGCCCTCCCACTCGCGCACGGCGACGGTGGCGTTGTCGACGCCGTCCAGCCGCGCGGCAAGCTGGGTCATCTCGTGGTAATGGGTGGCGAACAGCGCCCGGCAGCGGTTGGCGGCGTGCAGATGTTCCAGCACCGCCCAGGCGATGGACAGCCCGTCCCAGGTCGCGGTGCCGCGCCCGATCTCGTCCAGGATGACCAGCGCGCCGGCGTCGGCCTGGTTCAGGATCGCGGCGGTTTCGACCATCTCGACCATGAAGGTGGAGCGGCCGCGCGCCAGGTCATCGGCGGCGCCGACGCGGCTGAACAGCTGCGTGACCAGCCCGACATGGGCGCGGGTGGCGGGAACAAAGGCGCCTGCCTGCGCCAGCACCGCGATCAGGGCGTTCTGGCGCAGGAACGTCGATTTCCCCGCCATGTTCGGCCCGGTCAGCAGCCAGATCGCCGGGGTCGGCCCTTCGGTCAGCGCGCAGTCGTTGGCGACGAAGGGCTGGCCCTTGCGCCGCAGCGCGCGTTCCACGACCGGATGCCGGCCACCCTGCACCACAAAGGCGCGGCTGTCGTCCACAACGGGGCGCGTCCACCCCTCGCCCGCCGCAAGATCGGCGAAGGCGGCGGCGACGTCGATTTCCGCCAGCGCGCGGGCCGCCTGCCCGATGCGACCGGCGGCGTCCAGCACGGCGCGGGTCAGGCGGGCGAAGATCCCGCGCTCGATCTCAAGCGCGCGGTCGCGGGCGTTCAGGATGCGGGTTTCCAGTTCCGACAGCGCGACGGTGGTGAATCGGATCTGGTTCGCCGTCGTCTGGCGGTGGATGAAGCGTTCGTTCAGCGGCGGGGCCAGCATCCGTTCGGCGTGCGTGGTGGTGGTTTCGATGAAATAGCCCAGCACGTTGTTGTGCTTGATCTTCAGGCTTGGGATGCCCGCCTGTTCGGCATAATCCGCCTGCATCCGGGCGATGACGCCGCGGCCCTCGTCGCGCAGGGCGCGGGTCTCGTCCAGATCGGCGTCATGGCCCGCGGCGACGAAACCGCCGTCGCGGGTCAGCAGCGGCGGTTCGGCCACCAGCGCGGCGTCCAGCAGGCCGACCAGCGCGTCGTGGCCCACAAGGTCGCGCGCCGCATCGGCCAGCAGATCGTCGGTGCCCTCCAGCAACGCGGCGATCTGCGCCGCCGCCGCCAGCCCGGCGCGGATCGCCGACAGGTCGCGCGGCCCGCCCCGGTCCAGCGCCAGCCGCGACACGGCCCGGTCCATGTCGGGCACGCGGGAAAGCGCCTCGCGCAGGTCGGCAGTCAGGCGCGGGTCGTCCACCAGCCAACCCACCGCCGCCTGCCGGGCGTGGATCACCGCCAGTTCGCGCGACGGCGCGCTGATCCGCCGGTCCAGCAGCCGCGCGCCCGCCGCCGTCACGGTGCGGTCGATGGCGGCCAGCAGCGACCCCTCGCGCCCGCCCGACAGCGCCTGCGTCAGTTCAAGGTTGCGCCGGGTGGCGGCGTCGATCTGCATCACGCCCGCGCCGCTTTCGCGCGCGGGCGGCAGCAGCCGGGGCATCCGGCCGCGCTGGGTCAGGTCGAGATAGTCGGCGATGGCCCCCATCGCGGCCAGTTCGGCACGGGCAAAGCTGCCGAAGCCGTCCAGCGTGTCCACCCCATACAGCGCGCACAGCCTCCGCACCGCTGCCGTGCTGTCAAAGCTGCCCGCCGCCAGTTCGGTCAGCGCGACGCCCGCGTCGGCGGCCAGATCGTCAAGGCGGCTGCCCTCGGCCACCAGCAGCTCGCGCGGGGCGTGGCGGGCCAGTTCCGGGGCCAGCCGCGCCAGCGGGCAGGGCGCCACGCGCAGAGCGCCGGTCGAGATATCCACCCACGCCAGCGCCGATTCGTCGCGGACCTGCGCGAAGGCGGCAAGGAAGTTGTGCCGCCGCGCCTCCAGCAGCGACTCCTCGGTCAGGGTGCCGGGCGTCACCAGCCGCACCACGTCGCGGGCGACGACCGATTTAGCGCCGCGCTTGCGGGCCTCGGCCGGGTCTTCGATCTGTTCGGCGATGGCGACGCGGAACCCCTTGCGGATCAGCGTCAGCAGATAGGCTTCGGCGGCGTGGACCGGCACCCCGCACATCGGGATCGGCTGGCCCTGATGGGTGCCGCGTTTCGTCAGCGCGATGTCCAGCGCGGCGGATGCGGCGACCGCGTCGTCAAAGAACATTTCGTAGAAATCGCCCATGCGATAGAACAGCAGCGCGCCGGGATTGGCCTCGCGGATCGCAAGATACTGGGCCATCATCGGGGTCGGCTGGTCGGTCATCGGGGGGCCTTGATCGGGGCTGTCGCGCGGGACGGTTCCTTCTAGTGGCGCGCGGCCGCGATTGGAACCAAGGCGCGGGCGGCAAGGCCGCCGGATCTTCGGCAGGCGGTCCGGCTGCGGCGGCCTCGCCGCCCCCTTCACCTTGGCACGCGTGCCTCGCCCCGGCTCCCCGCGCAAATCGGTGACACGCGGCCGGTTCCCCGGCACTGTGGAGTTGTCCGGCAGGGGGATTCGACATGACCACGACACGATCCGGCGCGCTGGCGCTGGCGGCGATGATGGCGGCCTCACCCGTCCTGGCCGCCTGCCCGCCCGCCGCCACGATGCAGGCCGCGGCGCAGGGCTGGCTGGCGGGCGAGCGGTTGCCCGACCCGCAGGTCGGCAGCATCAACGACGCGGCCTGCGCCTATGCCGCCTATCGCGGCGCGATCGAGGCCGAAATGGGCGCGCCGGTCGGCGTCAAGGTCGGCTTCACCTCAAGGCCCGCGCAGGAACGCTTTGGCGTGACCGCCCCGGTCGCTGGCGCGCTGTTCGCGCCGATGATCCTGCAGGACGGCGCGACCGTCCCGCTGGCGGGCAGCCGCGCCCCGTTCTACGAGGCCGATCTGATCGTGACCGTCGCGGACCCCGCCATCATGCAGGCCACCACCCGCGAACAGGTTGCGGCCGCGCTGGACGAGGTGCGCCCCTTCATCGAGCTGCCCGACATGGCCGTGACCGAGGGGCTGAAGCCCACCGGGCCGATCATGGCCGCCTATGGCGTCATGCCGTGGCGGGGCGTGATCGGGCCGGGCGTCAAGATCGCCGACCTGCCCGACCCGGTCGCGGACCTTGCCGCGCTGACGGTCGAACTGAAGGCCGACGGCAAGCCGGTGGCGGCCGGCACCGGCGACATGCTGCTGGGACACCCGCTGGACGTGGTGCTGTGGCTGATCGCGCAGGGCGGCTTTGCGCTGGACAAGGGCACGATGATCTCGCTGGGCTCGCTCAGCCCCTTGACGCCGGCGGCGCCGGGGGTGGCGCTTGCCGCCGATTACTCCATCGGCGGAAAGCCGATGCGGGTGACGGCGACGCTGGCCGACTAGCGCGGGGTCGCGCGCAGCCAGACGCCGCCCTCGGGGCGCAGGGTCAGGATCATGCGCGGATAGGGCGCGCGGCCCGGCACCGTGTCGAACCGGAACCGCGCCAGCAGCGTGGCAAGGATGATCGCCGCCTCTTGCAGGGCAAAGTTCGCGCCGATGCAGATGCGCGGCCCCGCGCCAAAGGGCAGATAGGCGAAACGGTCGCGGTCCACCCCGGGCGCGAAACGGTCGGGGTCGAACCGGTCCGGGTCGGTCCACAGCATCCGGTGGCGGTGCAGCGCATAGATCGGCAGCATGACCGTGTCGCCCGGCTTCACCTCGCGCCCGCCCAGCGTGTCGGGCTTTTGCGCCGTGCGCGACAGGAACGCGGCCGGCGGATACAGCCGCAGCGTTTCCTGCACCACCTGCGCGACATAGGGCAGGCGCGGCAGGTCGGCCGCGGTGATCACGGGGCCGACCGCCCGCGCCTCGGCCGCGGCGCGGTCCTGCACGGCGGGGTCGAAAGCGCACAGATACAGCGCCCAGGCCAGCGTCAGGGCCGTCGTCTCGTGCCCCGCGACGATAAAGGTCAGCAGGTTGTCGCGCAGTTCCGCCGGGTTCATCGACCGCCCCGTTTCCGGGTCCACCCCGGACCGCAGCAGGTCCAGCAGGTCGGGCGGCAGGCGCGGGCCGCGGCCCGCGCGGTCGGCGATGGCGCGGTCGGCCAGCGCCTTGGTCCGCCGCAGCGCGCCCCCCGCCACCATCCGCCCCGGGCGCGGCACCCACGGCGGCGCGCCCAGGATGTCCAGCAGCGAGACGCGGGCGGTGCGGGCGATATAGCCCTCGATCGCGGTATGGACGGCATCGCGGTCGAACCCCGCGTCGCCGGAAAAGGTGACGTCGCTGATGACCTCGAACGTGGCGGCGACCATTTCCGCAAAGGCGTCGAAGGGCTGCGCCGCCCCGCCCACGCGGTCCGCGCTGGCCCGGGCGGCGGCGGTCATCACCGGCCCCAGCGCCTCGACATGGCGGGCGGCAAAGGCGGGGGCGGCGGCCAGCCGCTGCCAGCGCCAGTGCGCGCCCTCGGCCACGAACAGGCTGTCGCCGATGGCCGGTTCCAGGATCAGCCGCGTCACGGTCGATTTCGGATAATCCTCGACCGCGTCCTTCAGCACGCGACGCAGCGCGCCGGGGTCCATGACCATGTGCCAGCGGATGCCCAGCCTGCCCGACACCATCGGCTGTTTCAGCGCAAGTTCGGGGATCAGCTCAAGCACGTTGCGCCGCGCCGTCATTGCCGATCCCAGGATGCCCAGCGGCTTGCGCGCAAGCGCCACGCGGGGGGGATAGCCGGGGGCGGTGTTCATGCAGCCCTAACCCCGGCAGCCACGGAACGGTTGCACGGGCGGACGCAAGATGTCACCCCTGCGTCAAACCCGCAGCAGGAGAGCTCCATGCTCGACGGCATCATCAATGCGATCAACGGCGTCCTTTGGAACTATGTGCTGATCTATGGGCTGATCGTCGTCGGCATCTATTTCACGCTGCGCCTGCGCTTTATCCAGTTCGTCCACTTTCCCGAGATGCTGCGCTGCACCTTCGGGCGGACGGAAAAGGACGCGGACGGGATCTCGCCCTTTCAGGCGCTGTCGGTCAGCCTGGCCAGCCGCGTGGGCACAGGCAACATCGCGGGCGTCGCGGTGGCGATCACGCTGGGGGGACCGGGCGCGATCTTCTGGATGTGGGTGGTGGCGACGGTCGGCATGGCCACGGCCTATGCGGAATCGGCGCTGGCGCAGCTTTACAAGGTGCACGGGCCGAACGGCATGTATCGGGGCGGCCCCGCGTTCTATATCGCCAACGGGCTGGGGCTGCGCTGGCTGGGGGCGCTGTTCGCCGTGGCGCTGCTGATTTCCTTCGGTCTCGTGTTCGAGGCGGTGCAGGCCAATTCCATCGCCGAGGCGTGGGTGACGTTCGGCATCCCGCGCTGGGTGACCGGGGTCGGGCTGGCGGCGGTCACGGCGGTCATCATCTTCGGCGGCATCCCCCAGATCGCCCGCGCGGCGGAACTGATCGTGCCCTTCATGGCGGGCGCCTATCTGCTGGCGGCGGCGTGGATATTCGCCACCAACCTGTCCGAGGTGCCGGCGGTGCTGTCCCATATCGTCCGGCAGGCGCTGGGGCTGGAGCCGGTCGTCGGCGGCGTCGCGGGCGGCATGGCGGCGGCGATGCTGAACGGGGTCAAGCGCGGGCTGTTTTCCAACGAGGCCGGGATGGGGTCCGCCCCCAACATCGCGGCGGTGGCGACCCCCGACCCGCACCACCCGGCGGCGCAGGGCTTCGTGCAGTCGCTGGGCGTCTTCATCGACACGATCCTGGTCTGCACCGCAACGGCGGTGATGATCCTGCTGTCGGGCGCCGTCCCCTCGGCCGAGCTGACCGGCGTCGCGCTGACGCAGACGGCGCTGGGGGAACATTTCGGCTCGGCCGGCCTCTACTTCGTCGGGCTGGCGATCCTGTTCTTCGCCTTCACCTCGATCATCGGGAACTATGCCTATGCGGAAAACGCGCTGATCTATCTGGGCTTCGGCCAGCGCGGGATCACGGTCCTGCGGTTCGCCGTGCTGGGGATGGTGATCTGGGGCGCGCTGCAGGCGGTGGGCACGGTGTTCAACTTTGCCGACGCCTCGATGGGGGTGATGGCGACGATCAACCTGTTCGCCATCGTGGCGCTGTCCGGCACCATCGCCGCGATCACCCGCGATTTCCTCGCGCAGCGCCGCGCCGGCCGCCGCCCCGAGTTTCACCTGTCCGCCCACCCCGACCTTGCGGGCCGCGGCGTGGACGCGGACATCTGGCGCTGACGCCCAAACGAAAGAACCCGCGCCGGGGCGCGGGTTCTGCGTCAGGGTCTGTCCGCGCCGATCAGGCGGCGGCGGCCGGGGTGCCGGCGGCGGCTTTCGCCTGCGCCACGATGGCGCCGAAGGCGTCGGGCTCGTGCACGGCCAGGTCGGCCAGAACCTTGCGGTCCACCTCGATCCCGGCCTTGGACAGCGCGGCGATAAAGCGCGAATAGGTCATCTCGGCATCGACCGCGCGGACGGCGGCGTTGATGCGCGCGATCCACAGCGCACGAAAGTTGCGCTTGCGCGTCTTGCGGTCGCGGGTCGCATACTGGTTGGCCTTGTCGACAGCCTGCGTCGCGGTGCGGAAGTTGCGCGAGCGGTTGCCGTAATAGCCCTTGGCGGCCTCAAGAACCTTCTTGTGGCGGGCGTGGGTGACCTTGCCGGATTTCACACGGGACATGGTTCAGATCCTCTTAACGGTCGTAGGGCATGTATTTCTTGACGATCTTCGTGTCCGCCACGGACAGGATCATCGTCCCGGTCACGTCGCGGATGAATTTCGTCGAGCGCTTGATCATGCCGTGGCGCTTGCCCGCCGGGCCGGCCTTGACCTTGCCGCTGGCCGTCATCGAGAACCGCTTCTTCGCAGCGGCCTTGGTCTTCATCTTCGGCATTTTCATCTCCTTGTCAGAGTGATCGTGCGGCTCGGCAATGCCAATCGGCCGGCCGCACGGGGTCGAAGCGCGCCCTATAGCGGCGCGCACGGGAAATGGCAAGCCTTACAGGCTGATCTGGCCGCCGATCAGGCGCTGCCACGCCAGCCCCAGATCCTGCACCTGAAACGGCGTCGGGTCCGTCCACGCCCCGCCCAGCAGCGCGGCGATGCCCAGCACAAAGGTGATGGCCGCGCCGCGCGGCGGCTCGGTGCGCGCCAGCGCGGCGATCGCCAGTATCACCGACAGCGCCATCAGCGCGGTGCCGGCCAGAATCAGGATGTCGGACATTGGACCACCGAATACGTCGTTTCACTGCGCCCTTATTCCGGGTCGGTGCTATAGATCAACCGCTCGTCGCACGGGGCCACCCTAAGGATGTTGGTCGATCCCGTGGTGTTGAACGGAACGCCCGCGATCACGATGATCCGCTGCGTTTCGTCTGCAAAGTCAAACTCGCGCGCGGCCCTGGCGGCGTTGGTCACGGCCTGCTTGAACCGGCTCAGTTCCGGCACCAGCACGCAATGCGCGCCCCAGACCAGGCACATCTGACGCAGCGTCGACGGCAGCGAGGTCAGCGCCAGGATCGGCACCCGCGGGCGTTCGCGCGCCGCCAGCCGGACGGTCGTGCCCGACTGGGTATAGGCGCAGATGGCCGAGACGTCGGTCGTCTCGGCGATCTCGCGCGCGGCGACGGCGATGCTGTCGGCGATGGTCTGGCGGTTGTGGACGCTGCGCGTGCTGTCGATCATCGTGCGATAGGTCGGGTCGCTTTCGACCGACCGGGCGACGGAATCCATCGTCAGCACCGCCTCGACCGGATAGCGGCCGGCGGCGGATTCGGCCGACAGCATGACGGCGTCGGCGCCCTCATAGATGGCGGTGGCGACGTCGCTGACCTCGGCCCGCGTCGGCATCGGGCTTTCGATCATGCTTTCCAGCATCTGCGTCGCCACGATCACGGGCTTGGCCGCCTGCCGGCAGGCCGTGACCAGCCGTTTCTGGATCGGCGGCACGGAATGGACGGGCAGCTCGACGCCCAGATCGCCGCGCGCGACCATGATCCCGTCCGACACCTTCAGGATTTCGGCGAACGCCTCGACCGCGGCGGGCTTTTCGATCTTGGACAGGATCGCGGCGCGGCCGCGGGCAAGATCGCGCGCGTCGACCACATCCTGGGGCCGCTGGACGAACGACAGCGCCAGCCAGTCGGCGCCCAGCTCGCAGGCGAACTCCAGATCGGCGCGGTCCTTGTCCGACAGCGCCGCCAGCGGCAGCACCACATCGGGCACGTTCACGCCCTTGCGGTTGGAAATCGTGCCCCCCGCCGTCACCACGCAATCGGCAAAGTCCGGCCCGCAGGCGTCCACGCGCAGGCGGATCTTGCCGTCGTTGACCAGCAGCCGCGACCCCGGCGACAGCGCGGCAAAGATCTCGGGGTGCGGCAGCTGCACCCGTGTCCCGTCGCCCGGCGCGGGGTCCAGGTCGAACCGGAACGCGTCGCCCTCGTCCAGCTCATGCGCGCCCGCGGCAAACACGCCGACGCGCAGCTTGGGCCCCTGCAGGTCGGCCAGCACGGCGATGGGGCGGCCCGTCTCGGCCTCGACCGCGCGGATGATGTCATAGCGCGCCTGCTGCTCGGCATGGGTGCCGTGGCTCATGTTCAGGCGGAACACGTCGGCCCCGGCGTCGAACAGCGCCCGGATGGTGGCATGGTCGCTGGATGACGGCCCCAGTGTCGCCACGATCTTGACGTTGCGGTGTCGTCTCATCCCGTCCCCCCATCGGCCTCGGCCGTTAGCGCCAACTTGCCGCCGTTATGTCGGAAACCGCGCCGAACGGCAACTGGCGCAGGGGCAAGGCTGCGGCTATAGCGGGGCTGCGATGCCTGATGGAACCACGACCGAACAGCCCTTTGCGATCGAGGGCGCCGGCCGCCCCGGCCGCTGGCTGGTCACCTGCGACCACGCCAGCAACCGCGTGCCGGACTGGGTCGCGGACGGCGACCTGGGGATCGCGCCCGCCGACATGGCCCGACACATCGCCTGGGACGTGGGCGCGGCGGGGCTGGCCCGCGCGCTGGCCCGGCGGCTGGACGCGCCGGCGATCCTGTCGCGGTTCTCGCGGCTGGTGATCGACCCCAACCGGGGCGAGGACGACCCGACCCTGCTGATGCGGCTTTACGACGGCACGGTCATCCCGGCCAACCGCCGCGCCGACGCGGCCGAACGCGAGCGCCGGCTGGACCGGCTGCACCGCCCCTATCACGCGGCGCTGGCGCGGCTGGCGGCGGCGCATCCCGCCCGCGCGATCTGCGCCGTCCACAGCTTTACCCCGCAGCTGCGCGGGCGTCCGCCGCGCCCGTGGCTGCTGGGCATCCTGTATTCCCACCGCGACGAACGGCTTGGCCCGGCGATGGTGCAGGCCTGCCGCGACCGGGGCTGGGCGACGGGCGCGAACGAACCCTATGCGGGCCATCTGCAAGGCGATTCGATCGACCGCCACGCGCTGTCCCACGGCCGCCCCAACCTGCTGGTCGAGGTCAGGAACGACCTGATCCGGGACGAGGCGGGCCAGTCCCTGTGGGCCGACCGCCTCGCGCCGCTGCTGCAACGGGTGCTGGCCGACAGCGGGCTTTAGCGCGCGAACGCGTCAGCGCGCCTCACCGCTCGCAATCGTTCTTCCTTGCGGAAATATCCCGGGAGCGTCGTATACGGGGCAGCGCCCCGGTTCGTGACAGCCGGGGCCGCCGCGTTCAGGCGGCCTTGACGTCCTGCGCCGCCGCCAGCACCGCATGCAGCGCCACCGGGTCGTCGTTGGCGCGCAGCTTGGCGCGCAGGTCGGCGTCGCGCAGCGTGCGGCTGACCAGCGCCAGGGCCTTCAGATGCTCGACCCCCGGCGAATCGGGGGCCAGCAGCGCAAAGACCAGATCGACGGGCTGGCGGTCAACGGCGTCGAAATCCATCGCCTTGTCCAGCCGCAGGAACAGCCCCGCGACCCGTTCCAGCCCCGGGATGCGCGCATGCGGCAGCGCGACCCCGTGGCCGACGCCCGTGGCCCCCAGGCTTTCGCGTTCCTGCAGCGCGTCCAGCGTGCGCGCGGCATCGACGCCATAGGCGGCGGCGGCCATGTCGGCCAGATCGTGGAACAGGCGCTTCTTGGAGCTCACCTGCGCCTGCGACCGGACGGCCGCAGGGGAAAGAATGTCGCTGATGTGCATCGTGGCCTTGACCTCATCGCCCCGCCCAGCGGCGGCCGGCTTGACGGCCGGTCGCAACGGGCGACCGGCGCTTGGGTTCATGCGGCGCGTCCCCGCCCCTTTCCGGGGGCAGGCGTCACGCCAGGTTGCGCGGGTCGATCCAGCCCACGTTGCCGTCATCGCGGCGGTGGACGACATTGACGCCGCCGTGTTTCTCGTTGCGGAACACAAGCAGGGGCGCCCCCGCCAGTTCCATCTGCATCACCGCGTCGCCGACCGACAGGGTCGGCACCCGCGTTTCCATTTCCGCCACGATGATCGGTTGCAGGCCGGTTTCGTCCTGCGATTCCCACGTCTCCTCGTCGGCGTCGAGCACATAGCTGGCCGCGCCCCCGTATTCAACCGGCTCGGTCCGGTCCTTGTGGTGGTCCTTCAGCCGCCGCTTGTATCGGCGCAGCTGCTTGTCCATGCGCTCGCGGCATTTCTCGAACGCGGCATAGATGTTGTCGGCGGCCTGCCCCTTGGCCTGCGCGGTCAGGCCGGTGGACAGATGCACGACCGCATCGCAGATCAGGTTGTGCGCGTCGCGGGAAAAGATGACCGTGGCGTCGGTGGGGCGCTGCGAATACTTGGCGACGGTTTCGTCCAGCTCGGTCTTGACGTGCGATTGCAGCGCCTCGCCCACGTCGATCTGCTTGCCACTGATCTGATAGCGCATCTTGCATCCTTTCCCTGTGCCGCGGGGCCGGCGCCGCGGAATGCGGCGCGATGCTGCGGCCCGGCAGCCTGGACAGCGTGGCGCATCGCGCAGGATGCGGGATGCGCCCGCATGACGCCAGTTGAGGACAGCGCGCGGGGGCTGTCAACGGCCTGCGACGGCGCGCCGAGCGACAGGTCGCGCCCGCCGCGCGCCCCGCCGTTTACCCCATCGAGAAGCCCGCGCCCAGATAGACCTCGCGCACCTGGGGATCGGCCACGATCTCGGCCGTGGTGCCCGATTTCAGGACGTGCCCGTCGTGCAGGATGTAGGCGCGGTCCACGATCCCCAGCGTCTCGCGGACGTTGTGGTCGGTGATCAGCACCCCGATGCCGCGCGATTTCAGGTCGTGGACCAGCCCGCGGATCTCGCCCACGGCGATGGGGTCCACGCCGGCGAAGGGTTCGTCCAGCAGCAGGAACGCGGGGTCCGAGGCCAGGCAGCGCGCGATTTCCACCCGCCGCCGCTCGCCCCCCGACAGGGCAAGCGCGGGCGCGGCGCGCAGGTGCCCGATGGAAAAATCGCCCAGCAGCTCCTCCAGCCGGTCGCGGCGGCGGTGGCCCTGCGGCACCACCACCTCAAGCACGGCCATGATGTTCTGCTCGACCGTCAGGCCGCGGAAGATCGACATCTCCTGCGGCAGATAGCCGATGCCCATGCGGGCGCGGCGGTACATCGGCAGGCGGGTGGCGTCCTGCCCGTCGATCAGCACCTGCCCCGCGTCGGGCACGTTCAGCCCGGCGATGCAGTAAAAGCACGTCGTCTTGCCCGAACCGTTCGGGCCCAGCAGGGCCACCACCTCGCCCCGGTCCAGCGTCATCGACACGTCGCGGATCACGGGACGGTTGCGCCACGCCTTGCGCAGCTGCCGGACCGCAAGGCCCGGGCCGGGCGCGGGCGCGCCCATCAGTTCCCGCCGGGCTGCAGAACGCTGCGGACGCGCCCCTGCACCTGCGCGGTGCCGTCGGCCAGATTGACCAGCATCCGTTCCCCCGACAGGACGTTCCGGCCCTGCGTCATCACTACGTCGCCGGTCAGCGTCACGTTGCCGGTGGCGACGTCATAGACCGCCTCGGCCGCCTCGGCGGCGTCGGGGCCGTTGACCAGCGTGACCCCGCCGGTGGCGGTCAGGGACTGGATCTTCTGCTGGCCGCCCGCGGCATAGGTCACGGTGACCTTGTCCGCGCTCAGCCGCATCTCGCCCTGGCCGATCAGGACGTTGCCGGTGAACACCGCCTGCCCGCCGGACTGGTCCACGGTCAGCGTGTCGGCCGTCATCTCGACCGGGGCCGAGGTGTCGGCCCGGCTGCCGCCAAAGGCGACGGTCTGGGCCGCAAGCGGGCTGGCCAGCGCCAGCGCCACAGGCAGGGCGATAAGGGTGAAGACACGCTGCATGGGACGCCCCGGACCGGATCAGGGCTGGTATAGCAGACGCACGCCGCCGTTCAATTCAAGAACATGCGCGCCGTCCGGCCCGCGCGACAGGACCATGCCGCCCGCGCTCAGCCGGCCAAGGGGGGCCAACCCCTCGACCCGTCCGGGCGCGGTCAGCCGGTCGGCGTCGGTGTCGGCGGCCATGTCGGGCGTGGTCAGCACCCAGCCCGACGACAGCGTCATCCGCACCCCCTCGGCCAGCGCGATGCGGTCGCCGTCGATTCCGGCCGCGCCCGCCGTCACCGACGCCGCCAGCCCGTCAGGCGCGCGCCAGTCCAGCGTGACGTGGCTGGCGCTGCCCTCGTCGCCCGCAGGCGCGGCGCGGGCCGCGCGCAGCGTCAGGACCGCGCCGTCCGGGGTGACGCCGGCATAGTCGGGCGCGGTCATCCCGGGCTGGCGCGCCATCTCGTCGCCCGCGCCCTCGGCATAGGGGATGGCGTTTTCCGGGTCGGGCGAGCGGCCCAGCAGGAACAGCCCCGACAGGATCGCCAGCGCCGCCAGCGGCAGCAGCGCGCGCAGCCAGCGGATGACGCGCGAGCGGTCCATTCACACGATGCCGGCGCGCAGGCAGTCGTGGATGTGCAGGATGCCGGCGGGGCGGCCGTTGTCGGCGACCGCGAACAGGCAGGTGATCTTGCGGTCCTGCATCTGCGCCAGCGCGGTTTCGGCCAGCGCGCCCGGCGCGATGGTGCGCGGGCTGCGGGTCATCACCTCGGCCGCGCGGTGGTCCAGCAGGCCGTCCATGTGCCGCCGCAGGTCACCGTCGGTGATGATCCCGACCAGTCGCCCGTCCGCGCCCGTGACCCCGGTCACGCCGAAGCCCTTGGCGCTGATCGTCAGCAGCGCGTCGGCCATCGGCGCGTCCTCGTCCACCAGCGGCATGTCGGCGTGCATCAGCTCACCCACCTGCAGCAGCCGCGCGCCCAGCTTGCCGCCGGGGTGAAAGGTGCGGAAATGTTCCGGCGTGAACTTGCGGTGTTCCATCAGCGCCACCGCCAGCGCGTCGCCCAAGGCCAGCGTCATGGTGGTCGAGCTGGTCGGCACGATGCCGGTGCCGCACGCCTCCTCGGCCTGCGGCAGCAGCAGGGCCACGTCGGCCTGCCGCAGCAGTGTGGACCCCTCGCGCCCCGCGACCCCGATCAGCGGAATGGAAAACCGGCGGGTGTGGGCCACGATGTCGGCGATCTCGGGCGTCTCGCCGCTGTTGGACAGCACGATCACAACGTCGCCCGCCGTCACCATGCCCAGATCGCCGTGGCTGGCCTCGGCCGGGTGGACGAACTGCGCGGGCGTCCCGGTCGATGCGAGCGTCGCCGCGATCTTGCGCCCGACATGGCCCGACTTGCCCATCCCCGACACGACGACGCGCCCCGTGGCGTCCAGGATCAGCCGCATGGCGTCCACGAAGGGCTGGCCCAGGCTGGCTTCCAGCAGGGAAAGCGCCTCGGCCTCGGTGCGGATGACGCGGCGGGCGGTGGTCAGATAAGCGTCCATCACGGCCAACTAGTGATGGAAGATGTCGTTGTCATCGCCCCAGCCCAGCAGGTCCAGCCGGGCGCGGGTCGGCAGGAAATCGAAACAGGCCTGCGCCAGATCCGTCCGCCCCTCGCGCGCCAGCCGCCGCTCCAGTTCCGCCTTCAGCGGGTGCAGGTGCAGCACGTCGGACGCGGCATAGTCGCGCTGCGCGTCGGTCAGCACCTCGGCGCCCCAGTCGCTGGTCTGCTGCTGCTTGGACACGTCCACGCCGACCAGGTCGTTCAGCAGGTATTTCAGCCCGTGCCGGTCGGTGAAGGTGCGGATCATCTTGGACGCGATCTTGGTGCACCACACCGGCGCGGTCAGCACGCCGAACGCCTGATACAGCGCCGCGATGTCGAAGCGGCCGAAATGGAACAGCTTCAGCACGGCGGGATCGGCCAGCATCCGTTCCAGATTGGGCGCCGACCGCTGGCCCTTGCCGATCTGGACCAGATGCGCGTCCCCGTCGCCTGACGACAGCTGCACCAGGCACAGCCGGTCGCGGCGGGGGTCAAGGCCCATCGTCTCGGTGTCGATGGCGACGACGGGGCCAAGGTCCAGCCCGTCGGGCAAATCGTGCTGGTGCAGGTGGATGGTCATGCGCGATCCCTTCTGGTGTCGCGGCGATTTGCCCGGCCCGGCGGGTGGCGTCAATGGAAAGGCAGGGACGCCCCCCGCGGACCGCCCCCGCGGGATCAGCCCGTCCCGCTGCCCCCCGTCGCGGCATAGCATTCGCCGGTGATATAGCTGGCCTCGTCGCTGGCCAGCAGCACATAGATCGGCGCGATCTCGACCGGCTGGCCGGCACGGCCCAGCGGGCTGTCGGAGCCGAACTGCGGCAGATCCTTTTTGGGCTGGCCGCCCGACACCTGGATGGGCGTCCAGAACGGGCCCGGCGCGACGGCGTTCACGCGGATGCCGTCGGCGGCAAGCTGCTTGGCCAGCGCCTGCGCGAACGCCTTGTTCGCGGCCTTGGTCTGGGCATAGTCGAACAGCTCTTTCGACGGCGAATAGGCGTTCACCGACGAGGTGATGATGATCGACGCGCCCTTTTTCAGATGCGGCAGCACCTGCTGGGTGATCCAGAAATGGGCATAGATGTTGGTCTTCATCGTGTCGTCGAACTGCTTTGACGTGATGTCGGCGATGGATTTCTGCGCCTGCTGCATCCCGGCGTTCAGGACCAGCACCTCAAGCCCGCCAAGCTGTTTCACCGCGTCGTCGGCGACCTTGCGGGCCGCGTCCTCGACGCTGAGGTCGGCGGGCAGGGCGACTGCCTTGCGGCCCTCGGCCTCGATCAGTCTGACCACGGTCCGGGCGTCGGATTCGTCGTTGGGGTGATAGGCGATGGCGACGTCCGCGCCCTCGCGCGCGAAGGCAATGGCAGTGGCGCGGCCGATGCCGCTGTCGCCGCCCGTCACCAGTGCCCGCTTGCCCGCCAGCCGGTCGCGGCCCTTATAGCTTTCCTCGCCGTGGTCGGGCTGCGGGTCCATCTTTTCGGCCAGCCCCGGCCAGGACTGCTGCTTGTCGGAATAGGGGTTCAGCGGCAGGTCGGGGTTTTCGATCGCACCCGAGCGGTGGGGCGGCAGAACCGGATCGGTCTTGTCTTTGGACATCGCGTAAGCATCCTTTCGCAAGATGTTGTGGCGGTCAGCGCAGCGCCTGCCGTCGGGCCAGCGCGGCCGGGGACCAGTGGTCGGCCGCGCGGTAATAGGCATCCGACGCAGGCACGCCATCGGGCAGGATCACCCACGGGCGGCGCGTGCCGACATAGATGTGAATCGCGGGGGGCAACGCGCCGGGATCGTCCAGCGTTCCCGTCCGCAGGAACGCCATCTTGCGCCCCGCCCCGGCATAGTGGCTGAGGATGGTGCAGCCGCACTGCGCGCACTGGACCAGCACCTGCCCCTTGCCCGAGGCGGTCGGCACCTCGCGCTCGCGCAGCGGGCCGTCGATGACGACCCGGTCGGTCTCGATCAGCGCGTTCACGGCGAATGCGCTGCCGGTTTCGCGCTGGCACCAGCTGCAATGGCAGCACTGGACGAACAGCGGCGCGTCGGTCAGCTGATACGTGACCGCCCCGCAGATGCAATGTCCGTTCATGGTTGTCCCCCCCTTTGGTTCCAGGGGCGACGGTGGCGCGGCGGGGGTGGCGGGGCAAGCCCTTGCGTGCGCCGTGGCCGGGGTCAGCGCGGCAGGGCGGCGACCAGTTCGGCGAAATGCTCGCCGCGTTTTTCAAAGTTGGGATACTGGTCGAAACTGGCCGCCGCCGGGGCCAGCAGGACAGTGTCGCCCGGCTGCGCCTCGGCCGCCGCGCGGGCGACCGCCGCGTCCATCGTGTCCACGACCTCGTGCGGGGTCGCGCCAAGCTGCAGCGCGAAATCGCGGGCGGAATGGCCGATCAGATAGGCCTTGGCGACGCGCCCCAGATGCGGGGCCAGCGCGGCGATGCCGCCGTCCTTGCCTAGGCCCCCCGCGATCCAGCGGATGTTGTCAAAGGCCAGCAGCGCCTTGGCCGCCGCATCGACGTTGGTGGCCTTGCTGTCGTTGACCCAGCGCACGCCGCCGATGGTGGCCAGCGTCTGGCTGCGGTGGGGCAGGCCGGCAAAGCCGTGGAACGCGGCCTCGATCTCGCGCGGGGCAAGGCCCACGGCGCGGCAGGCGGCATAGGCGGCGCAGGCGTTCTGGTGGTTGTGCGCGCCGGGCAGGCCCGCGATCCCGCGCAGGTCGATGGACGCGACCTGCCGCCCCTTGCGCCATTCGGCCAGATACCCCTTGCGGGCCGACACCGCCCAGCCAAAGCCGTCGAGCTTCGCATCGACGGAAATGCGGATCACACGGTCGTCCTGCGGCCCCTGCCCCAGCTGGTTGGCAAGGTAACGCCCCTCGGCCTCGTCCACGCCGACCACGCAGCGGTCCGGCCCGCCCTCGGCGAACAGCCGCCGCTTGGCCGCGAAATAGCCGCCCATGCCGCCGTGGCGATCCATGTGGTCGGGCGACAGGTTGGTGAAGACGGCCACGTCCGGGGTCAGGGCGCGGGCAAGGTCGGTCTGATAGCTGGACAGTTCCAGCACCACGACCTCGCCGTCCTCGGGCGGGTCCAGCGACAGGACGCCGGTGCCGATGTTGCCGCCCATCTGCGCGGGGCGGCCCGCCGATTGCAGGACGTGGTGGATCAGCGCCGTGGTGGTCGATTTCCCGTTCGACCCGGTGACGCAGATCACGCGGGGGGGCGTGTCCATGCGTTCCCAGTCGGGCGTCGCAAAGCTGCGGAAGAACAGCCCGATGTCGTTGTCCACCGGCACGCCCCGCGCCATCGCCTGCGCGATGGCCGGATGCGGCGCGGGATACAGATGCGGGATGCCGGGCGAGGTGATGAGCGCGTCGATCCGGTCCGCCCAGCCCGCGTCGCGGGTCAGGTCCACGACCGCCAGCCCCTCGGTTTCCGCCTGCGCCCGCGTCTCGGCGCTGTCGTCCCAGGCGACGACGCGCGCGCCGCCCGCCGCCAGCGCGGCGGCGGTGGCCCGGCCCGACCGGCCGAGGCCGAGGACGGCGATGGTCTGGTTGGCGACGCCTTGCACGGGGATCATCGGCGGCTCCTCAGGGTCCAAGGCAGCGGATCAGGCTACCGTCGGGGTCGATGATGGGAAACATCCGCAGGTCGTCGGCGACCCGCGTGATGCCCTGCGGGCCGTTCAGGTCCAGCGCCGCGATCTCGCGGTGCAGCGCGTCCAGATCGTCGGTGCGGATGCAGGCGCTGAACCAGCTTGCCTTGGGGTCAAGCCCGGGGTGGGGAAAGAACTCGATCGCCGCGCCGTCGCGTTCAAGGATCATCCAGCCCTCGTCCCGCCAGCGCCGCACGAACCCCAGCCGGGCATAGAACGCCTCGGTCGCGTCAAAGCTGCGGCTTGGCAGGTTGGGCGTGGTGACGAGCGCGGGCACGGCTCACCTCAGCTTGAGCGTGGACAGCCCGATCAGCGCCAGGATGATGGCGATGATCCAGAAGCGGATGACGATGGTCGGCTCGGCCCAGCCCTTCTTTTCGAAATGGTGGTGGATCGGGGCCATCAGGAACACGCGCTTGCCGGTGCGCTTGAAATACAGCACCTGGATGATGACGCTCAGCGCCTCGACCACGAACAGGCCGCCGACGATGGCCAGCACGATCTCGTGCTTGACGCAGACGGCGATGGCCCCGAGCGCCCCGCCCAGCGCAAGGCTGCCGGTGTCGCCCATGAACACGGCGGCGGGCGGCGCGTTATACCACAGGAACCCCAGCCCGCCCCCGATCAGCGCGGCGGTAAAGACCACGATCTCGCCCGTGCCGGGGACGAAGTGGACGCCGAGATAGTTGGCGAAATTGGCGTTGCCGACCAGATACGAGATCACGCCGAAGGTGCCCGCGGCGATCATCACCGGGCCGATGGCCAGCCCGTCCAGCCCGTCGGTCAGGTTGACCGCGTTGGCCGCCCCCACGATGACCAGCATCGCGAAGGGAACGAACACGATCCCCAGCCCGATCAGCGCGTTCTTGAAGAACGGCAGCGCAAGCTGGCCCGACAGCCCCTCGGGGTGCAGCCAGGCGGCGGCAAGGCCCGCCAGCGCGCCCACGATCAGGCCGATCCCCATGCGGACCCGCCCCGACAGGCCCGCGTGATGCTGTTTGGTGACCTTGGCATAATCGTCGGCGAACCCGATGGCGGCAAAGGCCGCCGTCACCAGCAGCACGATCCAGATATAGCCGTTGTCCAGCCGCGCCCACAGCAGCGTGGACACGAACAGCGCCGACAGGATCAGCAGCCCCCCCATGGTCGGCGTGCCGGCCTTGACGAAATGCGTCTGCGGGCCGTCGTCGCGGATCGGCTGGCCCTTTTTCTGCTTGAGCCGCAGCCAGTTGATCAGCGGCCGCCCGAAGATGAAGCCGAAGATCAGCGCCGTGAAAAAGGCCGCCCCCGCCCGGAAGGTGATATAGCGGAACAGGTTGAACACGCCGCCGCCATCCGAAAGCGTGGTGAGCCAGTAAAGCATCCGTCAGTCCCGTTCTTGCGCCGCAGGGGGCGGCGTCTGGCGCGATTTGCGGATCGCGTCAACCACGCGGGCGACCTGCGATCCCTTGGACCCCTTGACGAAGACCAGATCCCCGTCGGCGACCAGATCGTCCAGCCGGGCGATCAGCGCCGCGGCGTCGGGCGCCCAGATCCCGCGTTTTTCCGCAGGCAGCGCGTCGTGCAGGTGCCGCATCCGCGGCCCGCAGCTGTGGACCACGGCGACGCCCGCCATCGCCGGATCGTCGGCCATCCCGGCGTGCAGGGCGTTTTCGTCCGGCCCCAGTTCCAGCATGTCGCCCAGGATCGCCACACGCCGCCCCGGCGGCAGGCGGTCCAGCGTCGCCAGCCCCGCCGACAGGCTGGTCGGGTTGGCGTTATAGCTGTCGTCCAGCAGCGTGAGGCCGCGCAGCCGTTCGACCGCGCCCCGCCCCTGATAGGGCCGCCAGCCGGCCAGCCCGCGCGCCGCCGTGGGCAGGTCCGCGCCCAGCCGGGCGATGGCGGCCAGCACGCCGACCGCGTTCATGGTGAAATGCGCCCCGGCGGTCGCCAGCGTGGCGGCGACCGTCTCGCCCAGGACGCGGGCGCTCAGCGCGGTGTGGCCCGTGGCGTCCACGCTGGCCGACAGGGGTTTCGCCATGCCGTCGCGGCCAAAGCCCACGACGACCGCGCCCGCGGCGTCGGCGGCCGCGCGCAGGATCGGCGTCACCGGCAGATCCTCGGGGATGATGGCCGCGCCCATCGGCTCCAGCCCGGCGAAGATCGCGGCCTTTTCGCGGGCGATGCCGTCGAGGCTGCCGAACGCCTCCATATGGGCGGGGGCGACGGTGGTGATCAGGGCGACATGGGGGCGGGCCATGCGCGACAGCGGCTCGATCTCGCCGGGGTGGTTCATCCCCAGTTCAACGATCGCCCAGTCGGTGTCGGCGGGCATCCGGGCCAGCGTCAGGGGGACGCCCCAGTGGTTGTTCAGGCTGGCCTCGGCGGCGTGGACGCGGCCCTGCCCGGCAAGCGCGGCGGCGGCCATGTCCTTGGTCGAGGTCTTGCCGACCGATCCGGTGATCGCCAGCACCCGCGCCCGCGTGCGCGCCCGGCCCGCGCGGCCCAGCGCCTCAAGCGCCGCAAAGACGTCGGGCACGACCAGCAGCGGCGCGTCGGGCGCGACCCCTTCGGGGATGCGGCTGACCAGCGCGGCGGCCGCGCCCTTGTCCAGCGCCTGCGCCACGAAATCATGGCCGTCGCGCGCATCGGTCAGCGCAATGAACAGATCACCGGGCCGGATCGTGCGGCTGTCGATGGAAATGCCGTCCGCGGCCCAGTCGGCGGTCGCCCGCCCCCCGGTCGCGGCGGCCGCGTCGGCCGCGGTCCACAGGGTCATATCATGCCATCCAGTGCTGCGACGGCGACCGAGGCCTGCTCGGCGTCGTCAAAGGGGAACACGTCGCTGCCGACGATCTGCCCGGTTTCGTGCCCCTTGCCCGCGATCAGCAGCGCGTCGCCGGGGCCCAGCGCATCGACGCCGCGCAGGATCGCCTCGGCCCGGTCGCCGACCTCGGTCGCGTCGGGGCCTGCGCCCGCCATCACCTCGGCGCGGATCGCGGCGGGGTCTTCGCTGCGGGGGTTGTCGTCGGTGACATAGACGACGTCGGCGTGCTGCGCCGCCGCCTGCCCCATCAGCGGGCGCTTGCCCCGGTCGCGGTCGCCGCCCGCGCCGATCACGACGACGATGCGGCCCATGACATGCGGGCGCAGCGATTGCAGCGCGGCGGTCACGGCGCCGGGCTTGTGGGCGTAATCCACGAACACCGCCGCGCCGTTCCCGCGCACGGCGGCCAGTTCCATCCGGCCGCGCACGGTGGCAAGGCCGGGCAGCGCATCGACGACGCGCTGCGGCTCGGCCCCGGTGGCGATGACGAGGGCGGCGGCGGCCAGCACGTTTTCCGCCTGAAAGCCGCCGATCAGGTCCAGCCGGACCAGATGCGCCTGCCCGTTCAGGGCAAAGCGCAGCTCCTGCCCGGTGGAATCATACCGCTGCGCGAGGATGCGCAGGTCGGCCGTCTCGCCCCGGCCGATGGTCACCAGATGCAGGTCGCGGTCGCGGGCGACCTGCGCCATCTGCACACCCCGCGGGTCGTCGGTGTTAACGACGGCAAAGCTGCCGGGTTCCAGGATGTGGGTGAACAGCAGCGCCTTGGCGGCGAAATAGCTGTCGAAATCCTTGTGATAATCCAGGTGGTCCTGGCTGAAGTTGGTGAACGCCCCGGCGGCGACCCGCACCCCGTCCAGCCGGCGCTGGTCCAGCCCGTGGGACGACGCCTCCATCGCCGCGTGGGTCACGCCCGCCGCCGCGGCCTCGGCCAGCACCCGGTGCAGGGTCAGCGGGTCCGGCGTCGTGTGCGCCAGCCGCGCCTGAAAGTCGCCCTCGACCCCCATCGTGCCAAGGCTGATCGCCTTGTGTCCCAGCGCCTGCCACAGCTGCCGGGTAAAGCTTGCGACCGAGGTCTTGCCCGAGGTGCCGGTGACCGCGACCACCGTGCCGGGCTGGGCGTCGAACCACAGCGCCGCCGCGCCCGCCAGCGCGGCGCGCGCATCCTCGGCCACGACGACCGCCACGCCTGCACCGGCCAGCGCGTCGGCGGCGATGGCTGCCCCCGCGCGGTCGGTCAGCACGGCCGCCGCGCCCTGACGCAGCGCAAACGGGATGAACTCGGCCCCGTGGACGGCCGATCCGGGCAGGGCCGCGAACAGGTGGCCGTCGCGCACCTGCCGCGAATCCAGCGATATGCCCGTGATCTGCGGATCGCGCCCGTCGCGCGCCTGCAGGCCAAGCCGGTTCAGCTCCTTGCCGTCGCCTGTCACCCTGTCCCCCCGCCCTCAGTTGGACACGAGCTTTAGGGCATCCGCCGGGCGGGGCGCAATCTCGGGCAGGGTCACGTTGTCGGGGCGAAGGCCCAGCATCGGCGACAGCCGCTGGACCAGGGCTGCCGCGACCGGGGCCGCCGTGGCGCCCGCCGTGCGCATCTCGCCCCCGCCGGCCGAGGCGACCGAGGGTTCGTCCAGCGACACCACCAGCACATAGACGGGCTTGTCCGACGGATACATGGCCGCGAACGTGGACACGTTCTTGCTGGCGTAATAGCCGCCGCCGGGGCGCGGCTTGTCGGCGGTGCCGGTCTTGCCGCCGACGGCATAGCCCGCGACCTCGGCCTGGCGGGCGGTGCCGCGCGTCACGACCTGACGCAGAAGGTCGCGCGCCGCCTTGGCCGCGCCGGGCGACAGCACCTGTTCGCCCGCCGGGTGTTCCTTGCGATGCACCAGCGTCGGGCGCACCCGGCGGCCGTCGTTGGCGATGGTCGCATAGGCCGCCGCAAGGTGCAGGGGGCTGGCCGCCAGCCCGTGGCCGAATGCGACCGTCGCCGCCGTGACGGCGGGCCAGCGCGTGGGCACCAGCGGCTTGCCGGTCGGCCCCTCGGACATCTCGACCGGGGTCGGCTCGAACAGGCCCAGATCCTTCAGGAACTGCTGCTGGCGTTCGGCGCCCAGCATCTGCGCGATCCGCACCGTGCCCACGTTCGACGACTTGACGATGATGTCGGCCACCGACAGCTGGCCGCCATAGTTGTGAAAATCGTGGATCAGATACTTGCCGATCTTCATCGGCGAGGATGCGTTGATCATCGTGTTGGCGTTGATCAGCTTTTCGTCGATGGCCTGCGCCACCGGAAAGATCTTGAAGGTCGAGCCGAGTTCGTATTGCCCCTGCACCGCGCGGTTGAACAGCGGGCTGTCGGACGGATCGCCCTTGAGCAGCGGCCGCGGCCTGTTGTTGGGGTCAAAGTCGGGCAGGCTGGCCATCGCCACGATCTCGCCGGTCGCCACCTCCATCAGGATGCCGGTCGCGCCCTTGGCCTTCATGACCTTCATGCCGTTGCCCAGCACCTCCTCCATCGCGGCCTGCGCGGTCAGGTCGATGGACAGCGCCAGCGGCGCGCCGGCGTTGGCGGGATCGCGCAGCCAGTTGTCGAAGGCCTTTTCAACGCCCGCCATGCCCAGCACCTCGGCGCTGGCGACGCCTTCGTTGCCGAACTGCGACCCGCCGAGGATATGGCTGGCCAGGCGGCCGTTGGGGTAAAGCCGCATCTCGCGCGGGCCAAAGACAAGACCCGGCTCGCCGATGTCATGGACGGCTTGCATCTGTTCGGGGGACAGCTTTTTCTTGACCCAGACGAACTTGCGGCTGCCGGTCAGGTCGGCGGTCAGGCGCTCGGCGTTCAGGTCGGGGAATATCTTCGCCAGCTCGCGCGCGGCGCGGGCCGGATCGACCAGATCGCGGGGATGGGCGTAAAGCGCATGGGTGGACAGGTTGGTGGCCAGAACGCGGCCGCGCCGGTCCACGATGTCGGCGCGCTGCGAGATGATCTGCGCGCCCGAGGCCAGCGCGCGGGGTTCCGACGGCTGGCTGTGGGCCAGCGCGCCCATGCGGAACCCGACCAGCGCGAAGGCCAGCACAAAGCTGCCCACGATCACCTTCAGCCGGGTTTCGGCCCGCCGGCGGGCGCGGTCCTGGATGTCGGCGTGACGCTGGGCGCGCAGTTCCGCCTCGATCTCGTCGGGGTTCTGGCCGGTTTCGCGGGCGCGCAGGATGCGGGCCAGCGGGCGCAGGGGCGTGCGGATCATGCGGTCACTCCTCGGGCAGCGGGGCGGAAGGGGGGGCAGACGTGGGACCGCCCGCGACCCACGCGGGCCGTGCCCGCGGCCCGCCGGGATAGGCCGCAGCGGGCGGGGGGCCGGGTTCGCCCAGTTCGGGGTCCGGGGGCACGGGCGCGTCGGGGGCGGGGTAATCGACGTTGGCGGCGGTGCCGAACTGACCGGCGGCGACCGGCACCAGCCGCAGCCGGTCGAAGTTCAGGTCCACCAGCTCGCGCAGGCGGTCGGGCCGGTTCAGATAGGCCCATTCGGCGCGCAGAACGCCCAGATCGTCGCGCAGGCCCGCGATCTCGTTCTGGACCGACTGCATCCGGTCGATCTGGCTTTGGGTGCGGTAATTCTCGCGATAGACCCAGAACGCCAGCCCCATCACGACCAGCGCGGCCATCAGATACATCACCGACCGCATCACGCGCCCCCGGGCAGGATGGGCTGCGCCAGCGCCGCGCCCTCGACCGGGCGGGCCGGGGCGTCGGTGCGGATCGCCACGCGCAACAGCGCCGACCGGGCGCGCGGGTTGGCGGCCAGTTCGGCGTCGTCGGGGCCGACGGCGCGGCGGAACGGCAGGGTGAAGGCGGGGGCGTCCTGCACCACCTGCGGGGCATGGCGGCTGCCGCCGCCTGCGGCATTGGCGCGCGCCTGCATGAAGCGCTTGACGATGCGGTCTTCCAGCGAATGAAAGCTGACGACCGCCAGCCTGCCGCCGGGTTTCAGCGCGCGTTCCGCGGCGGCAAGCCCGGCGACAAGCTGGCCGAACTCGTCGTTGACCCAGATGCGGATCGCCTGAAAGGCGCGGGTGGCGGGATGGCTTTGGCCCGGTTTCGGCCGGGGCAGCTGCGCCGACACGATCGCCGCCAGTTCCCCCGTGCGCGACAGCGGCCGCCCGGCCACGATGGCGCGGGCGATCCGGCGGGCGGCGCGTTCCTCGCCGTAATGATACAGCACGTCGGCGATGGTCGCATCGTCCGCGTTGTTCAGCAGGTCGGCCGCCGACGGCACGTCGCCGCCCATCCGCATATCCAGCGGTCCGTCGCGCAGGAAGGAAAAGCCGCGCTCGGGCTGGTCAAGCTGCATCGAGCTGACGCCCAGGTCCAGCACCACGCCGTCCAGCGGCTCGCCCGCAAGCGTGTCCAGGTCGGAAAACGTGCCCGGCACCAGCCGCAGCCGGTCGCCCTGCGCGCCGGCCCAGCCCGCCGCCATCGCCAGCACGGCGGGATCGCGGTCGATCCCGATCACGCGGTCGGCACCCGCGTCCAGCAGGCCGCGCGCATAGCCGCCGGCGCCAAAGGTGCCATCGGCCCAGACGCCGGTCACCGGGGCGACCGCCGCCAGCAGCGGGCGCAGCAGGACGGGGACATGCGGGGCGTCCACGGCTCAGCCCCCGGCCGTCTTGGCCGCAGGCGGCAGCGGCGGCAGCAGCGCGCGCGGGTCGAACCCCGGCTCGAAGCTGGCGACCAGCGCCTCGACCTCGTCGCCCTCGGCCTCGGCATAGGTTTCGGGACGCCAGACCTTGAGATAGTCGCCCGACGCGATGAAGAACGCGCGCTCGTCCAGCCCGATCTTTTCGCGCAGCTTCTGCGGCAGGACCAGGCGCCCGTCGGGGTCGATCTCGGCCTCTTCGGCGCTGCCGTGCATGATCGATTCCAGCAGCCGCCGCTCGGGCGAGCCGCGCTGCATCAGGTCGATCTGGGCGTCGATTTCATGAATGGCGTCAATGGTGTAGAGTTCCAGGTGCCGCCAGTCGTCGCGGCCATAGACGATGACCAGTTGCGGGCGCCTGTTGGGTTCCCAGTCGGGGTCGCAGGTCTCGAACACGCGGCGGAACTTGGCCGGGATCGAGACGCGCCCCTTGGCGTCCACCTTGACCTCGTCCGAGCCTCTGAACCTGCGCGCCAAGCCCGCATCCCTTCCACTGTCCCTGCCCCAGAACGGGAAAGGGCGGATCGGGCCGCTGCCACTGCCCGATCCGCCGCCCTCGTCCCATCTCTGGGCCCCGAAGTTTCGGGGATCGCCCGTGTTCGTCGCGCCACCTGGGGGAAGGTGCTGCTCGCGCGCGACCGGGTCGCATTGCGGATGGCGGGTGCCTGTATGAAGCCTGCCTTGGCCGGGGTCTTGGTCGCCCCTTCACTGCCCGTCTTCCGTGTCACAGGGGATGCCACGGGAAATCATGGGAAGCAACGGGTTTCTGCACGGTGCCGTCCGATGCTTCACGCCACCTCACGCGAACGAGAGGCGAACATTCCGCAGAGCGGAAAGCGGCCAGAGAGTGGTTGGGTTTGGCAACCTTCGCGACGCTATATATTGCGGTCGGCGTGATGTTGCACAATGGACCCACGGTGCCGGGAATGGTGCGGGAGGGTCGCGCGCAGCGGGCTATACGGTTTGCGGCGACGTGACTCACACCCCCTCACGCGGCGGTGATTCCCGCAGGCTAAAGGGGCCAGCCGGGCCTCGCCCGGCTTTCCCGTATATTCCCGGAAACGCGCGCGCTCAGGCCACGCCGCCGCTGATCAGGCGATCCGCAAGACGGCGATAGGCGTCCGCGACCGGGCCGCGCCCGGCCGCCACGGGCCGTCCCGAATCGCCGCCGGTGCGCACCGACAGATCCAGCGGCACTTCGCCCAGAAAGGGCAGCCCGCGCGCCTGCGCCTCGGCCGCGACGCCGCCGTGGCCGAACAGATGCGCCTCGTGCCCGCAGTTGGGGCAGACATAGGTGGACATGTTCTCGACCAGCCCCAGAACCGGAGTCTTGAGCTTGTCGAACATGTCGATGGCGCGGCGCGCGTCGATCAGCGCCACGTCCTGCGGGGTGGACACGATGATCGCCCCGGTGACGGGGGCCTTCTGGCACAGGCTCAGCTGCACGTCGCCGGTGCCGGGCGGCAGGTCCACCAGCAGCACGTCCAGCGTGCCCCATTCGACCTGGTTCAGCATCTGCTGCAGCGCGCCCATCAGCATGGGTCCACGCCAGACGACGGCCTCGCCTTCCTTCATCATCAGGCCCAGCGACATCATGGTGACGCCGTGGGCGGTCACGGGAATGATCCGGTCGCCCTCGCTGCGGGGCCGTTCGGTGACGCCCAGCATCCGCGGCTGGCTGGGCCCATAGATGTCGGCGTCCAGCACGCCGACGCGCCGCCCGGCCTGGGCCAGCGCCACGGCAAGGTTGGTGGTCAGCGTGGACTTGCCGACCCCGCCTTTGCCCGAACCGATGGCGACGATGCGCGCCACGCCGGGGATCGCCTCGGGGCCGGCCTGCGGGGTCGGATGCCGCCCGATCTTGAGGCTGGGGGGCGCGCCTGCGCCGCTTTGCGCGGCGACGGGGGGCGCCTTGCCGGCGGGGGCGGTGGTCACGATCTGCACCCGCGCGACGCCGGGCAGGTCGCGCAGCCGCCGCTCGGCCTCGGCGCGGGCGGGTTCCAGCGCCTTGGCATAGGTGGCGTCCGGCGCCTCCAGAACAAAGCGGACATCGTCCGCGCCGATCTGCAACGCGCGGACAAGATCCGCCTCGACCATCGACCGCCCACCCGGAACGATGATGCGGCCCAGTGCCGCCAGGACGGCTTCGCGATCTACACTCATCTGGCTTGGCCTCATGCGCTGGGTTCGGGTCCGGCCCTGTATAATGCGCCGCTGCGCCGACCGACAGCCCGCCAGCGCACCCCGCGTGACGCGGCGAAATGCGGGTCAGCCCAAAAATACCTTGCGTCACGAGCATAACTAAGGGAACTTTATTGGCACATGTGGCCAAAGAGTCATCGATCAGGGCTTATTTAGGGCAATCGCGACGATGTGTAATGCGCCCAGCGCATAGCTGCTGCGCGCTATTGGTGATTGTGCATCCGCAGCATTTGGCCCATCTTGCTGTCAAGGAACGACGCCGACCTCCTCCCCGGCCAAGTTCCTTGCTCGCGGCGCCCCTCTCCTCCTCCCTGGGGTGACGCTGTTGCGGCGGCGACCCCTCTCCTCCTCCCCGGGGTCGCCGCTCCCTTCCCCGCCGGGGTCATGGCGGGGGCAGTTACGGCGGTCCCTCCTCCTCCCCAGGACCGATCGTTCGCGGTGGCGGCCCCTCCTCCTCCCAGGCGGCCACCGCACCCCATACGCGGCCCTCCTCCTCCCCGGGCCAGCGTTGCGCGGCGGCGCCCCTCCTCCTCCCTGGGCGCCGCCGCTTTTCATTCCGGCACATGGCGACTAGGCACGGGGCATGTTGTCCTATCAGCACGCGTATCACGCCGGGAACCTGGCCGACCTGCACAAGCATGCCTTGCTGGCGACCGCGCTGTCGCGCCTTGCCGCCAAGGACAAGCCGTTCACCTATCTGGAAACCCACGCGGGGCGCGGGCTTTACGACCTGGGATCGGCGCAGGCCGCCCGCACGGGCGAGGCCGCCGCCGGCATCGCCCGCGCCCTGGACGAGGGGTGGCTGCCGGCCGGCCATCCGCTGCTGTCGGCGCTGGCCGCGGTGCGGGCGGCGCACGGTCCCGACGCCTATCCCGGATCGCCCCTGATCGCGCGGCATTTCCTGCGCCCCGTCGACGCGGCGCATCTTGCCGAACTGCACCCGGCGGAACATGCGGTGCTGGCGTCCGTCGCGGGCTTTGCCCATCTGCACTACAGCGACGGGTTCCAGATGGCGAACGCCCTGATCCCGCCCACGCCCCGGCGCGGGCTGCTGCTGATCGACCCCAGTTACGAGATCAAGGCGGATCTGGCTCGTCTGCCCGGCATCGTGGCCCGGCTGGCGCGCAAGTGGAACGTGGGGGTGATCGCGCTGTGGTATCCGGTGCTGCCCGACGCCCGCCACGCGGGCATGGTCGCGCAGCTGACCGCCGACCACCCGCAGGCGCTGCTGTCGCAGGTCGGCTTTCCCCCGGCGCGGCCGGGTCACGGGATGGTCGGGTCGGGGATGTTGGTCATCAACCCGCCCTTTGGCCTGGCCGACGAGGCGCAAAGGCTCGCCGCCGTTTTCGCACGGCTGCGTTGACCCGCCCGCCGCCCGCGCGACTTGCGGGGCTGGTCCGCCGGCGGTAAACGCGGGCCGAGCAAAAGGAAAAACCCATGTCGATTACCGAAGCCGAGGCCCGCAAGGTCGCGCATCTGGCCCGGATCGCGGTCGCGGACGACGCCCTGCCGGCGCTGGCCGCCGAACTGAACGGCATCCTGCATTTCATGGAACAGCTGAACGAGGTCGACGTCGACGGCATCGAGCCGATGACCGGCGTCGAACGCATGCGGCTGAAACGGCGCGAGGATATCGTGACCGACGGCGCGATGCAGGACCGCATCCTGAAGAACGCGCCCGACGCGCGCGAAGGATTCTTTGCCGTGCCGAAGGTGGTGGAATGACCCTGAACGCCCTGACCATTGCCGAGGCCCGCGACCGCCTGCGCGCCCGCGACATCAGCGCCGCCGAGCTGGCCGACGCCTGCCTGACCGCCGTCGAAGGCGCCGGCGCGCTGAATGCGTTCGTCCATCAGACGCCCGACATCGCACGCGCACAGGCCGCCGCCGCCGATACGCGGCTGGCGGCGGGCGATGCGCCTGCGATGTGCGGCATTCCGGTCGGCATCAAGGATCTGTTCTGCACCCGTGGCGTGCCGTCCCAGGCCGCCAGCTGGATCCTGCAAGGCTTCCTGCCCGAATACGAATCGACCGTGACGCAGAACCTGTTCGACGCCGGCGCGGTGATGCTGGGCAAGCTGAACATGGACGAGTTTGCGATGGGCTCGTCGAACGAGACCAGCGCCTACGGCGACGCAGTGAATCCGTGGAAGGTGGACGACCGGCAGCTGACGCCCGGCGGGTCGTCCGGCGGGTCGGCCGCGGCCGTCGCCGGCGACCTGTGCCTTGCCGCGACCGGCACCGATACCGGCGGCTCGATCCGCCAGCCCGCCGCTTTCACGGGAATCGTGGGGCTGAAGCCGACCTATGGCCGCGTCAGCCGCTGGGGCACCATCGCTTTCGCCTCGTCGCTGGACCAGGCCGGGCCGATGACCCGGACCGTGCGGGACGCCGCGATCATGCTGGGCGCGATGGCCTCGGTCGATCCCCGTGATTCGACCTCGGCCGACCGGCCCGTGCCCGACTACGAATCCGCGCTGACCGGCGACATCCGTGGCAAGCGCATCGGCATCCCCCGCGAATACCGCATGGACGGCATGCCGGCCGAGATCGACGCGCTGTGGCAACATGGCGCGGACATGCTGCGCGACGCGGGCGCCGAAATCGTGGACATCTCGCTGCCGCACACGAAATACGCGTTGCCCGCCTATTACGTCATCGCCCCGGCCGAGGCGTCCTCGAACCTCGCGCGTTATGACGGCGTGCGCTATGGCCACCGCGCCAGCCTGTCGGCCGGCGACGGCATCACCGAGCTTTACGAAAAAACCCGCGCCGAAGGCTTCGGACCCGAGGTGCAGCGCCGCGTGATGATCGGCACCTATGTGCTGTCGGCGGGCTTTTACGACGCCTATTACAACCGCGCCCGCAAGGTGCGCGCGCTGATCAAGCGCGACTTCGACCGCGCCTTCGCCGACGGGATCGACACGATCCTGACGCCCGCCACCCCTTCGGCCGCGTTCGCGCTGGGTTCGATGGACGCCGCCGACCCGGTCGAGATGTATCTCAACGACGTGTTCACCGTGACCGTGAACCTCGCCGGGCTGCCCGGCCTGTCGGTGCCGGTGGGGCTGGACGCGCAGGGCCTGCCCCTCGGGCTGCAACTGATCGGCCGCCCTTGGGACGAGGGCGACCTGCTGAACCACGGGCTTGTTCTGGAAAAGGCGGCGGGATTTGTCGCCAAGCCCGCCCGCTGGTGGTAAGACCAAGTTGACAACGCGCGAGGCAACCATGCGGACCCTATTCCTGATCCCCATTCTCGCGCTTGCCGCATGTTCGGGCGAAAACAGCGGCTGGAACCCGAATTATCAGGCCAAGGCCACCCCCTATGGCGACTATCTGCGCCAGCGCGAACTGGCGCTGACGGGCACGCGCGCCGAACCGCCGCGCGTCATCCCCGTCGCGCTGCCCGTCAAGGCCCCCACACCCGAACAGATCGCCGGCCCGTCCCCCGTGCGCATCCTGGAACAGGCGACGACGCCGCGCCGCGCGCAGGCCGCGCCGGTGCGGGTCCAGCCCGCGCCGGTCCACAACCGTGCCCCCGCCGTCGACCCGCGGCTGACGCCGCCGCCGGCTGTCCTGACCCCGACCCCGTTGCGTCGCTCGCGCACGATCAGCACCGCGCCCGGCCGCGCCGTCGCGCCGCTGTCCCAGACAGCCCTGCTCGACGCCTATGCCTCAAGCTCGCGCCACACGCCCGGCACCGTCGTCTGGCCGCGCGCCAACCCGCGGCCGACGGGCCTCGCCTGCTCGGGCTATGCCTCGGCCGCGTCCGCGCAGACGGCCTTCCTGAACAGCGGCGGCCCCGGAACCGACCGGCTGGGCCTTGATCCCGACGGCGACGGCTATGCCTGCGGCTGGAACCCCGCGCCCTATCGGCAGACCGCCCGCTAAGCCGCTGCGGGCCGTTGCATGACCCTGCCTTCGCCGAACCACGGCCCCCGCCGGGGCACGCAGGCGCCCGACCTGATCGTGCTGCACTATACCGGCATGGCTGACGCTGCATCGGCGCGCGACCGCCTGTGCGACCCCGCGGCGCAGGTGTCGGCCCACTGGCTTATCCACGAAAACGGCCGCGCCGAGCCGCTGGTCCCCGAGGATCGCCGCGCCTGGCATGCCGGGGACGGATCGTGGCGGGGGCGCGCTGACGTGAACTCGCACAGCATCGGGATCGAGATCGCGAACCCCGGCGACCGCCCCTTTCCCGCGCCCCAGATGGCCGCGCTGGAACGGCTGCTGGCCGGGATCATGGCCCGCTGGCACGTCTTGCCCGCAGGCGTCATCGCCCATTCCGACATGGCGCCCGACCGCAAGATCGACCCCGGCCCGCGCTTCGACTGGCGCCGGCTGGGGCTTGCGGGACTGGCGCTGTGGGCCGACGACCCCGGCGCGGGCGACGGCCCGCCGCTTGCCGCCTCGCTTGACCGCATCGGCTATCCCGCCGCAGCCGCCGCAGACCGTCTGCGCGCCTTCCGCCTGCGGTTCCGGCCCTGGGCCTGCGGCGCCGAATCGCCCGCCGACCGCCGCGTCGCCGCCGAATTGGCCGAAAGGACACCGCCATGCTGATCTACAAGGTTCTGCGTCCCGCCGAATGGGCTGATCTGCGGGCCGCCGGCACCTCGGCCGGCGCGCCCGTGGACCGGCAGGACGGCTTTGTCCATTTCTCGACCGCCGAGCAGTTGCCGGTCACCCTCCGCCGCCATTTCGCGGGCGAAGCGGGCCTGATCCTTCTGGCCTGCGATGCGGACGCCCTCGGGGCCGACCTGCGGTGGGAGCCTTCGCGCGGCGGCGCGCTGTTCCCGCACCTTTACCGCCCCCTGCGGCTTTCCGACGTCCTGTGGTCGCGCGACCTGCCCCTGACCGCCGCAGGCCACCTGACCGGAGAGTTGTCGTGACCCTGATCGAACGCGCGGGCCTTGCCGTGCTGCACCGGATCGACCCGGAACGCGCGCACGACCTGTCGCTGCGCGCGCTGGCGGCCGGCATCGTGCCGCTGCCGGGCCGGCCCTTCAGCACGCCGCGCATCGCCACGAACCTTGCGGGTCTGTCGCTGCCGAACCCGGTCGGCCTCGCCGCCGGTTACGACAAGAACGCCGTGGCCCTGCGCGCCCTGACCCGCGCCGGCTTCGGCTTTGTCGAGGCGGGTGCGGCCACCCCCCTGCCGCAGCCCGGCAACCCGCGCCCCCGGCTGTTCCGTCTGACCGGGGATCGGGCCATCATCAACCGCTTCGGCTTCAACAACGACGGCATCGACAGCATCGCCGCCCGGCTGGCGGCCCGCCCGCGCGGCTCGGTTCCGGTCGGGCTGAACATCGGCGCGAACAAGGACAGCGGCGACCGCGCCGCCGATTTCGCCCGCGTCGCCGAACAGGCGGCCCCGGTCGCCGACTTCCTGACGATCAACGTCAGCTCGCCCAACACCGAAAAGCTGCGCGACCTTCAGGGCGCGCGGGCGCTGGCCGCGCTGATCGCGGGCGTGGTGGCGGCGCGCGAGGCGTCCGGCGCCCACCCGCCCGTTTTCGTCAAGATCGCCCCCGACCTGGACGACGCCGCGCTGGCCGAACTGGCCGCCGTGCTGCGCGACAGCGGCATCGACGGCGCCATCGCCACCAACACCACGCTGTCGCGCCGCGGCCTGACGTCGCGCCATGCCGCGGAAACCGGGGGCCTGTCCGGCGCGCCGCTGTTCGACCTGTCCACCCGCCAGCTTGCGCGGCTGTATCGCCTGACCGGCGGCCGCCTGCCGATCATCGGCGTGGGCGGCATCGGCTCGGCCGAACAGGCGTGGGACAAGATCGCGGCCGGGGCGACGGCCATCCAGATCTACAGCGCGCTGATCTATCAGGGGTTTTCGCTTGCCGACCGGATTGCCCGCGCTTTCGATGCCCGGCTTGCCGAAAAGGGCATCGACCGCCTCGCCGACCTCACCGGCAGCGAAGCCGACCGCTGGGCGCGCTAGAACACGTCGTCCAGCCCCAGCAGCTGATTCATCACGTCCGACGGCGCCTCGCAGCCCGCATCCCCGATGATGCGCGCGGGAACGCCCGCGACGGTCTTGCACGGCGGCACCTCGGCCAGCACCACCGACCCCGCGGCGATCCGGCTGTGATGGCCGACGCTGATGTTGCCCAGCACCTTGGCGCCGGCCCCGATCATCACCCCGTCGCCGATCTTGGGATGGCGGTCGCCGTCCTCCTTGCCGGTCCCGCCCAGGGTCACAGAGTGCAGCATCGACACGTCGTTGCCCACCACCGCCGTTTCACCGATCACGATGGAATGGGCGTGGTCGATCATCACCCCAGTTCCGATCCGGGCGGCCGGGTGGATGTCCACGCCGAACACCTCGGAACAGCGCATCTGCACGAAATACGCCATGTCCCGCCGGCCGTTGTTCCACAGCCAGTGCCCCACGCGATAGGCCTGCAGCGCCTGGAACCCCTTGAAGAACAGCATCGGCTGCATCAGCCGGTGGCACGCGGGGTCGCGCTCGAACACCGCCTCAAGGTCGCGGCGGGCGGCCTCGGCCAGATGCGGCTCGCGCAGGTGGGCATGGTCGGCGATCTCGCGCAGGATCTGCTCGGACATCTCGCCGGATGCCAGCTTCAGCGAAAAGCGGTATCCCAGCGCCGCCTGGAACGTCGGGTGATGCAGCAGCCCGGCATGGATCAGCGCGCCCAGCAGCGGCTCGTCCTGGACGGCGCGGCTGGCCTCGTCGCGGATGCGGTCCCACAGCGGCCCGTGCCCGGCCGCGGCGATCCGCTCCAAGTCACCCTGTCCATCCATCGCCGCACCTCTCGTCATGGGCGATCATATTAGGCCAGGATCGTGGCGGCGAAAAGCCACCGCCGCCGCACCGCAGCGGCAGTGGCCCTGCGTCACGCAGCCTCGTGCGGCAGCCGCATTTCCAGCCAGTGGACCGACAGCCGCACCCGGCCCGCGGCAAAGGCACCACCCGTCGCCTGCAGCCGCAGGGCCGCGGGCGCGTAGTTGGCCATCGGCGCCGACAGCAGCCCCTGCCCCCACGATCCCTGCGCCAGCCCCAGCCCGGACCCAAAGCGGTTGACCGCGCCGGCCACGCCCAGCGACCAGCTGGTCAGCGTGCCGGTGATCGTCCCTGCGACCCGCGCCGTGGTGCCGATGATCAGGACGTTGCCGGGAATGACGACGTCGGTCGTCAGCGCCGTGCCCGCCGTCACGGTCCACTCGCCCTCGGTGACGCCCGCCGACAGCCCGCCGCCGAGCAGGCCAAGGGTGATCGCGCCCGTGGCCCAGCGCAGCCCGTCGAACAGCGCGCCCGCGCCCTCGTCGGCCACAAAGGCGCGCTGCCCGCGCCGCGGCACGGTGAACACCCAGCCGCCGTTCGCGCCCGTCGCGATCTGCCCGGCCCGGCCCTGCCACGCGTTGACGGCGCCCACCGGCACGCCCCAGCTGGCCCCGTCGGGAACCACCGCCGGCGGCGTCGCGATCCGCACCGATTCCAGCACCAGGTTGACCAGACCGTCCAGCCGCATCATCGCGTCGTTGACGGTGACGTGCTTTTGCGCCTGCGCGGGCTGCAACAGCGGCAACCCGCACCGCGCGGTAGAGTTCGCGTCAGCCATTGATCGTTCTCCTGACAAACGGGCCCGGCCCGAAGACATCCGACACCTGCGCCACCTCGACGGTGAACGCGCCACCTGCCCGCGCGGCATCCCAGGCCTGCGCCGGAACCTCATGCTGCGGGTCGTTCACCGTCCGCTCGTAAAGCCGCGTCGCCCCCCGCATCAGCCGCACGGCATAGCGTTCCGCGGCCTCGCCCAGCGGCACGTCCCAGCCGTCCCACCCGTCGCCGCCGATCCGCGTGCGCCGGATCCAGCCGATCTGGCGGCCCGTGACCGTCAGATGGCAGGGCGCCAGCGGCCGCAGCCCCGCGCCGGAAAAGGCATGCGCCCGCTCGCGATAGCTGGGGTCGTCCGGCGTCCGGCTGGACGGGCCGATGCGCCAGTGACGCACCATCCCGCGCGCATCCGGCGGCAGGTCCACCTGCACGGGCGCGCCGTCGATCAGCACCACGACGCTGCCGGCCGGCCAAGCCTGGGGCATGAACGCGTCCGTGCCCGCCTGCCCGCGCAGCCGCAGCCCGATCTCCCACAGGCCGGGCGCGACCAGCTCGGCGCGCGCGAACTGGATCAGCTCCCACCGCTCGGGGCTGCCGTCGCCGATCGCCATCACGTTGGCCCCGGCCAGCAGCGCCGCCTCGGTCGCGGCGCGCAGCTGCCCCCCCTTCAACCGCACCCGCAGCGCGGGACCACGGTCCCAGACGCCCGGCCGCGCCGCCGCCAGCGGCGTCGTCGTCACGCCCATGATCGCGCGGCGCGGCAGCGTGCGGTTCAGCGCAAATCCGCCCTCGGCCTCGACCGAGGACCAGACCTGCACCGACTCCGGCCACGGCGTTGCCGTCACCGCCAGATGCGGCGCGTGCGCCACCTCGTTGCCGCGCATCAGCGGCAGGTCCAGGAACATCGGCCAGACCGGCACCGGCGGCTGGAACGCGCGGATCACCGCCGCCTCGCCGACGATGGGCGCGGGACGATAGACGCCCGGCTCGACCCGCACCGCATCCACCGTGACCGCACCCGCGCGTTCCACCCGGTCGATGCGCCAGCGCTGCCCCGCGCCGCTGCCGCCCGTCAGGCGCACGACATCGCCCGGCCGCAGCCCGGCGCGTGACGGCGGTAGCGCCAGCCGCGCCGTGTCGCGCGCCACCCCCGCCTCGGCCAGCCAGCGCGCCGCGATCGACTGGCCTTCGGCGCGCGTCAGGCTCATCGGCAGCTCGCTGTCCGACACCGTCGCAAGCGAGGCTTCGGGCAACGCCGTTTCCGCCGTCCGCACGGTGTAGTCCGCACCCGCCTCGACGTGGCTGACGCGCACCCGGCCCAGCAGCTCGGGCTCGGGCGCGCGGCTGATCTCGACCCCCGGCAAATCATCGGTCAACGCCAGGTCATCGGGGCCGACTTCGGCCGTGACCCGCCCGTCGCGCATGACGAAATCCAGCACGCCGTCGCGCTCGACCGCATCGAACCCGTGCGCCAGCATCAGGGGCTGCAACGCCGCGCGGCCGCTTTCGCCGCCGCCCAGCGCATAGCCGCGCACGACGCCGGACAGCGCGGACACGTCGAACGCGGCGACGCCCGCGGCGCGGCAGATCTCGGCGACCACGTCGGCCAGCGGCACCGCGCCCGCCCGCCCGTTCAGCCAGTGCCCCCGCTCCCACGCCGGTCCGTCCGACCACAGCTCGGGCCGCCCCGGAAAGGCCGGGAACGGCCGCGCGTCCCAGGCCCAGACATGCGCCCGGTCCAGATCGACCATGCGCCACCCCGCAGGGGTCGCCGGGTTGTTGTCGGGATCGGACCAATAGTCCACGACCGCCGCGACATAGGCCGCCTGCAGCGCGTCGTCCCGCCGCCCGCTGGAATACCAGGGCAGCATCGACTCGCTGCTCATCGCATCCAGGAACTTGTTGGGCTGGTTCGTGGCCTTGTCCAACGCGGCGCAGCCGTATTCCGTGAACCAGATGGGCTTCGACCGCGGCACCCATGCCGTCGGCTGGGCCGCGCGCGCACCGTCGGCGCTCCGTTCATGATGCGGACGCGCCCACCAGTTGCGGATGTCCTTATAGCGCCAGATCCACGGCTCGTCCCGGTGATCCTCGATGGGCGTGCGGCGCTGCGCCTCGCGGTGGGTGTCGTTCTGGTAATACCAGTCATACCCCTCGCCGCCGCAGACATTCGCGCGCAGATAGGCCGGGTTGTCGATCCGGCCCCAGCCCGCGTCGGCGTGATCCTCGCCGTCGCGCCAGTCCGACAGCGGCATATAGTTGTCGATGCCGACGAAATCGACCGCCTCATCCGCCCACAGCGGGTCCAGATGGTAACGCCGCTCGCCCCCGCCGGGCTGGTGGCCGAAATACTCGGACCAGTCGGCCGCATAGCTCAGCTTGACGCCAGGCCCCAGGATGGCGCGCACGTCCGCCGCCAGCCGCCGCAGCGCCGCCACCGCCGGATAGCTGCCCGCCGCGCCCCGGATCTGCGTCAACCCGATCATCTCGGACCCGATCAGGAAACTGTCGATCCCCCCCGCCAGCGCGCAAAGATGCGCATAATGCAGGATGAACCGCCGGTATGACCATTCGTCCGGCCCGCGATAGACGACGCAGCCCCCCTCGACGGCGAAATCCGACCCCGCCGCCCGGCCAAAGAACGCCGCGACCTCGGCCGCGGCGTCGGGCGTGCCGTCCGGGCTGCCCGCCCGCCCCGCCGCGACAGAACTGGTGATCCGCCCCCGCCACGGCATCACCGGCTGATCTGCCGCGCCCGTCCACGGGTCCGGTCGCCCGTTGCCGCCAAGCTGCTCCATCAAAATGAACGGATAGAACACCGCGCGCCGCCCCGATGCCGCGATGGCGCGCAGCGCCTCGATGACCGACTGGTCCGCGGGCGTCCCGCCATAGATCGGCCGCCCGTCCCGGCGCGCCACCTCGGCCGCGTCGGCGCGCCCGATGCCGCCCGCGCGCCAGCGCATCTCGTCGCCGTCCACCTCCCGCTGCTCGACCTTGGGGCGCAGCGTGCAGTGGCCGGCGCGCAGGTCGTCCCCGAACCACGACACCACCAGCGACACCGACCCGACCCGCGGCAACTCGCGCCCCAGCGTCTCCAGCGAGACGGCGAAGTCCGTCCCGCCCATCGGCGTGTTGCGGTTGATCACGCGCGTCTCGCCCAGGCCCAGATCCTGCGACACCTGGGTCGTGGCCAGCGTGTATTCGCCCGTGCCGGGGATCATCGCGACGGCGCGAACCTGCCGCGACAGCCCCGCGCCACCCTCGGCGGCGCGCGTCACCTCGAAACTCAGCTGCGGCACGCGGTTGCCCCAGCGCTCCAGCGCCAGCTCCTCCAGCACGACATAGGCGATGCCGCGATACGTGGGCGCGGCCTCGCCCTCGTGCGCGGCGATGCAGGGGTCTGGCAGCTGCGCCTCGTCGCCGGGATAGACGCGCAGGTTCAGGTCGGCCGCCGCGATCTCCTCGCCATCGGCCCAGACCCGGCCCACGCCCAGGATCGGTCCCTCGCACAGCGCCAGCGCCAGGCTCAGCCGATAGCTGATCTCGGTCACCTTCGGCCCCGAGCCTTTGCCGCCCGACTGCGTCGAACTGACCTCCTCGATGGGCGAGGCCCAGATGACGTGCCCCGGCACCCGCATCTGCCCCCACAGCCGTGCAATGGGCGTGCCCTCGCCCGCGGTCTGCAGCCGCAGCCGGTCGATGCGCCCGGTCTCGACCGGCCGCGACCCGCCGCCCAGCAGCTTCTGGTCGATGACGCGCCCGACGGTCGCGCCCACCGCGCGGCCGATGACGGCGCCGGTCAGGCCCAGCATGGTTCCCCCCAAGCCCGCCCCGATCGACGCGCCCGCCGCTGCCAGCAGAATGGTGGCCATCGTCCTCTCCCTTGTGATGTCCCGTCCGGCCGCGCGCAGCCCTCAGACGTCGGCCCCGACCTGCCCCGGCCCGACCTGCCCCACACCGGGCCAGGCGAACCGCGCCACGATCCGCGCCCGCCACGGGGCGGACAGCGGGCTTTCCACGACCCCGTGCCGGTCATAGGCGTGGATGAAACTTGCCGCCCCGCCCAGCCCGGCGCGGATGCCCAGATGCTTGGCGACCGCCCCCGCCCTCATGCGGAACAGCAAGACCTCGCCCGGACCCTCCGGCGCGTCCGCCGCCACCGGCCGCAGGTTGCGCAGCGCCGCCGACCACAGCAGTTCGGTTGCGCCCGTCTCGCCCCAGTCGGGGGTATAGGCGGGCACCGCCTCGGGCTCGGTCCCGTGGACCGCGCGCCAGACCCCGCGCACCAGCCCCAGGCAGTCGGCGCCTGCACCCCGTGCCGATCCCTGATGGACATAGGGCGTGCCGATCCACGTCCGCGCGGCCTCGACCGCGCGCAGGCTCATCGCCGGCCCCCGGCGGCCTGCGGCGCGATCAGCCAGTCCTCGGGCGGCAGATGCGGAAAGCCGCGAAAGTTCAGATGGTTCAGGAACTTCAGCCGGCAGGTCTCGGCGCGCTTGTCGCAGCCCGCCTCCAGCCGCACGCGGTCGCCCACGGCAGGCGGCAGCCCCGGCGCCGCCCACAATTCGACCAGCCGCCCGCCGTCCGGCTGCGCGCGGTCGCTCTTGATCGACGCGCTCAGCCCCGCGCCCTCGCCATCCAGCAGCGTCACGCGGCCGTGCGCGAACCAGTCGGTGTCATGCCCGGCGATGCCGCGCAGGATCAGCCGCGCGCCGTCCTCCTCGACCCGCGTCACCTCGCCCAGGGCGTTATAGCCGTCGCGGCCGGTGTCGAAACGGCACTGCCCGTCGCCCAGCCGGGCCGAGCAGCGCGGATGGAACACCCGCCCCTGCGGCACGTTCAGCGCCTCGGCCAGGCCGCGCAACTCGGCGCGAAAGGCGCCGTTGCCGCGCGCGACCTCGCCCAGATGGCCGCGGAACACCAGCCGCCGGTCGGCGGGCGCCTGCCAGTCCACCTCCCACAGGCGGACCTCGGCCCCGTCCCAGCGACCCGCCATCAGGTCGGCCTCGGTGATCGCGTCGTCCGACAGCACGCCCTGCGCCTCGGTGTTGTCCACGGACAGGCCCAGCCCCTGCACGACCGCCCGCGCGCTCAGGCCCGCATCGGGGCGGAACCGCACGCCCTCGAACTCCAGCAGGCAGTCGTGGTCGGTGAACCCCAGCACCATGCCGTCCCGCCGCGCCACCGCCCAGGCGCGCGCGACCGCGGTCGTCCGGTCCGCGCTCACAACCGCACCTCGACGACCGGCACCTGCGGCACGTCGCCCGCCTGGAACGAGGATACCGACACCGCGATCCGGTCGGTGTCGAACCGCACCGGCACGTCGAACTCGAACCCGGCCGTGACAGGCGCGTCCATCACCGGCGCGTCGGCGAAGGTAACGACGCCGGTCGCCAGATCCACGTCGAAGTCGATCGTCTCGATCTTCTCGACCCCACCCAGCGCGACCTTGACCGTCCCCACGACCGGCTTGACGACAGGCCGGCGATAGCTCGCCGGACCCGAGGCATACAGCTTGGACAGCGCAAAGCTGACCGTCCGCCCGTCGCCCCGCCCGATCACCTGATCACCCGCCGCGACCGCCCGGCTGGGGGCGCAGGATTTGTAATCCGCCCAGTCCTTCCAGCGGAACGCGTGCAACTGCCCGCCCCGCGCCTCGAAGAACGCGATCACCGCCGCCACGTCGTCCAGCGACCGCAGCCCCACGCCTGCGTCATAGCGGCGGCGCGAATGGGCCCAGGCGCTGTTGCGCTCCTCATACCCGTTGGTCAGGGTGACGATCTCGGTGCGCCGTTCGGGGCCGCCCACCGATCCGCGTGACAGGTTGGCCGGAAAACGGATGTCGTGAAATGCCATCATGCGTTCCTTTCGCCGCGCGCCAGCGCCCGGCCCAAGGTGGCGGCGATCTGGCTCTGGCTGCGCTGGAACCCCGCCACGTCGGGCGTGCTCACGTTGAAGGTGACGCTGACCGGCCGCCCGCCCGCGCCCGCCGCGGCGACGCCCAGCCGCGCGTCGGCGCCGCGGCGCAGCGGCATGATCGCCTCCGGGCCGGCCTCGCCCATCAGGCCGGTCGCGCCGCGCATCGGGAAATGCGTGGGCTGGCTGACGACGCCGCCCCGCGCGAACGGCGCGACCCGCCCCTGGCTAAAGGCCGCGCCGTCCGCGAACGGCAGCGCCCCGGCGACCATGCCGGTGACGCCCTGCGCCAGCGCGCCAGCCACGGCTTGCTGCACCGGCTTCATGGCGGCGGCGAACACCGTGTCGGCCATGCTGGACGCGATGCCCTTCAGCGCATCCGACAGCCGCACGCCGTCAAAGACGACGCCCTCGAACGCGCGGCGCAGCCCGCCGCTGAACCCCGCGGTCAGCGTCGTCACCTCGCGGCCCGTCTGGTTCATCGCCCGGGACAGCCGCGCCAGTTCCGCCTGAAAGCTGGCGGTCATCTGCCCGGTCTGGTCCAGCCGCTCGCCCAGGCGGTCCACGCCGTCCCTGTTGGTCGCAAACCCGTCCGACATCCGTTTCCTCCTGCAACGACAAGGGGGGCCGCGCGGCCCCCCGATTGCATCCCGCGCTCAGGCGTCGGGGAACCGCGCCATCAGCGCATCCAGCCGCGCCCGGCTCATCGTCCCCGCGCCGTGGCCCGAGGTGTCGATGCCCAGCATCAGCGCCAGTTCGGCGGGCGTCAGATCCCAGAACACGGCCGGGCGCAGCCCGAGGCCCGCGATCCCGGCCCGCATCAGCCCGCCCCAGTCCAGCCCCGCGCCCGCGGCCCCCGCCCCGCTCATCCGGTGGCGGCGGCCGGCCCGCGAAAGGCCAGCGCCAGCAACTCGGCAGCCAGACGCGCGGCCTCGACCGGCCCGCCGCCGATCTCGACCGTCAGCAGGTCGCCCTCGGCCCCCTGCCAGCCGCCGCCGCGCAGCCCCGCGACCAGCACCGCGATCACGTCGCGGCTGGCGAACCGGCCGCTTTCGAACCGCTCGATCACGCCCACCAGGCTGTCGGCGCCCAAGGCCGCCTCCAGCCCCGCCAGCGCGCCCAGCGTCAGCCGCGCCACCCGCCGCTCGCCGTCCAGCCAGACCGCGACCTCGCCGCGATGCGGGTTGGCCATCATGCCACCTCGAAGGTCAGCGCCCCGGCCGAGGCCAGCGCCAGCTCGTACGTCGCCTCGCCGTTATAGCTGCCGGCGTATTCCAGCCCGGTGATCTGGAACGGCCCCTCGACGGTGCCGAAATCCGGGATCACCACCTGGAACCGCGGCACCTCGCCGTCAAAGAACACCTGCCGCACGCGCCCGTCGCTGGCCTCGTCCCGGAACACCCCCGACCCGGAAATCGAGGCCGTGCGCACCCCCGCGCCCGCCAGCAGCTCGCGCCAGCCGCCCTGGCTGTCCAGGCTGGTGACGTCCACCGTCTCGGCGTTGAAGCCCAGCCGCGTGGCGCGCAGCCCCGCGATGGTCTCGAACATGCCGTCGCCGGTCATGTCCATCTTGATCAGCAGGTCGCGCCCGTTCTGCACCGCCATCGTTCAGCCCTTTCTCATGCCACGTTCAGGCCCAGGTCGATGCGCGCGCGGAACGTCATGTCCACGCGGCGACCCGCGCCGCTTTCGACCCGCCGCGCGCGTGCGCTGACGAACCACAGCCCGGCCAGCCGGCCGTGTTCCAGCGCCACCGCGCCATCCTCCAGCGCGCGGGCCACCGCCCCCGCCGCCGCCTTGACGTCGGCGAAGCCGCCGCCGCCCTCGTCGGCCCCCGACAGGACCGAGACAACGAAATCATGCCGCGTGCCCCGCCCGGTCATGTCGCCCGCGTCGGCCACGTCCTCGGCGCCCAGCGCGACATAGGTGCCGCTGGGCGCCGTCACCGGCATCGCGTCGAACACCGCGTCGCCGATCAGCGCGGCCAGCGCCGGATCGGTCCGCAGCGCCTGATAGACCGCGATCTGCAGCGCGGCCCCGGCCTCATAGCTCATGCCAGCCTCTCCTCTGTTGCCATGCAGGTCAGCCACAGCCCGGCGGCGTCCGCCTCGGCCACGGCCTCGATGCGGAACACCCGGTTGCCCATCCGCAGCCGCTGTTCCGGCCGGGGGCGGCGCGGATCGCCATCGGGGGCGGCACGCAGGGTGATGCGCCATGACACGACGCTGCGCGCCCCGACCTCGCCGGCCCGTTCGGACCCCGGCCCCGCGCGCATCTGTGCGTAAACGATGCCCAGCGGCCGCCAGTCCAGGCGGTATCCGCCCATCCCGTCGTCCACCCGCCCGGCGCTTTCCAGCCGCAGCGGCACGGTCGGCCGCGGCGCGGTCATGCCCAGCCGCCCCGGCGCGCGCGCCCCGCCGATGGTGCGCACCGCGCGCCATTTCTCGATCAGCGCACTGACCCCGTGCGGCAGCGCCAGGGTCGTGCCGTTGAACCCCCGATCCTCATAGTATCGGGCGGCCAGCATCATCACCGCCTGCGCCAGATCGGGCGGCACCTGCGCCCAGGCGCTCCCGAACCCGGCGCTGAACCGCACCGTGACGAACCCGTGCATCGGCACCGCCGGCAGGCTCGGCCCGACCGGCATCAGCACCGGCCGCTGGCTGTCGGGCACCAGCCGATAGGCCGCGGGCGGCACGGCCGCGACGACCCCGGCCCCGTCCTCCATCTCGACCGACTCGACGGCCAGCGCCGGGGCCAGCGGCAGCGGCTGCCCGGCCGGATCGCGCCAATCCTCCAGCCGCAGCCGAAAGACCCGCGTCAACAGCACCTTGCCGGTGCGCGCCTCGACCGTTGCGATGGCGGCGCGCAGGAACCCCGCCAGCGCCGCATCCTCGGTCGCGTCCTCGATCAGGTCGAACCCCGAACCCAGGCGCAGATGGGTCCGCAGCGCGGCGACGGGCAATGCGCCCTGCGCCGGCGCCGTTTCCTCGACAAGCAACATCCTGAAACCTCCCCGTTCATCCGCGCCGCGCGTTCATCGCCCAGGCGCGCGGCACCACGCCGCGGGCGGGGGCCGGTGCCCCGCCCGCAGTCTGCTTGCGTTTACGTCGATGGCGGTCGCCGCCCGGTCGGGGGGCCGCGCCCGCGCCACGCCGACCGCCCGCGCGGACAGTGGCTGTGCTGGCCGGCGCGCCGCCCACGCGGCCCCCCTTCGCCCCGGCCGTCCGACCCGAACCGATCAGACGGCCAAGCTCAGCAGCTTGATCGCGCGGGCGTCCACCACCGAGCCGCCGATGCGCTTGCTGGCATAGAACAGCACATGCGGCTTGGCCGAGAACGGGTCGCGCAGGATGCGCAGCTCGGACCGTTCGGCGATGGTATACCCCTTGCGGAAATCGCCGAAGGCGATCGACTTGGACTGGTTGGACGGGTTCGGCATGTCCTCGCAGATCAGCACCGGATAGCCCAGCAGCCGCGCCGGCTCTCCGCCGGTCAGCGAATCCGCCCACAGATAGCGGCCGTCCCCGTCACGCAGCTTGCGCACCATGCCCGCCACGCGGCTGTTCATCACAAAGGTCGCGTTCGCGCGATAGGGCGCGGCCAGGGCATAGACCAGGTCGATCAGCGCGTTCGCCGGCGCCGAGGGCGGGAAGTCCCCCGCCGCCCCCGAGTTGATGATGCCGATCACCGAATCGGCCGCGGTGGCGTTGGGCCCCGACGGATGCGCCAGCAGGCCGCGGGGCTTCTCGATCCCGTTGCCCAGCAGGAACGCGTTGGCCTCGGCCCGCGCGAACCTCTCGGCGATGCGCTCGGCCAGCCAGCCTTCCAGGTCGAACGACGCGTCGTCCAGCAGGCGCTGCGTCGCCTTGGGCATCGCCGCCAGCTCGTGCAGCGGAATCGAGATCTTCTCGATCTGCGGGCTGTCGGTCTCCGCGGCGGCGGCCACCTCGTTGGCCCAGCCGCTGCCGATGTCGGTCTTGTCCATCAGCACGTCAAAACTGGCGCTTTCGACCTGCACGACATTGGCGATCGCCCGCAGCGACCCGGTCCCGCGCAGCACGGCCTGCACGCCCTCGGAAATCGTCGGCCCCGCCAGATAGGCGCCGTCGGTGGTCGAGGCCAGGCCCTTCTCCTCCAGCGCCAGCGTCCGCAGCCCGCTGTCGTCGCCGCGGCGCAGATAGGCGGCGATGGCCTTTTGATGGGGGGCCTCGATCTCGGCCCCGGTCGCCAGCGGCGAACGGACGCGGAAGGCGGTCTTGCGGTCCAGCATGGTCATGCGTTTGTCCTGTGCTTGCAGTTTGGTTTCGACGGTCGCGCGGAAACGGCCCAGTTCGCTGACGAACTCGGCCATCGCGCCCTTCAATGCGGCGGGCGTGTCGCCGCCGCCCGCAGACTTGGTGTCCGCGGCGTTTGCCTCGGTCATAGCCGTTCTCCTTGTCGGTATCGGCGTCGCCAGTCGCTTGCCTGGCCGGGGCGACCGTTGCGCTTGCGCGCGTGTCCCCCCGTGTCGGCACGGGTCCGCCAACCCCGCGCCGCATTCCTGCCGGGCCTCGGGGGCGATCCCCGCGGCCCGTGGTGCCTCAGCCCGCGCGCAGCGCCGCCGCGGCCGCGCGCAGCACCGCCGCCACGGCGCCCGCCTCGCTTTCGGCCGCGTCGTCGTCGCGGTCGCCGGACTTCCGCCCGACCTTCGCCTCGGCCAGCATGGGGAATGTCACCAGCGACACCTCCCACAGCTCGATCTCGGTCAGCACCCGCCGGCCCTTGGCCTCGCGCTCGGCGGCGATGGTGCGATAGCCGATCGACAGCCCCTCGATGGCGCCCGCCGCGACCAGCGCCGCCGCCTCGCGCGCCTGCGCCACCTCGGGCAGCAGGCGGCCGCGGACCCACAGGCCCTTGGCGTCCTCGCGGATCTCGTCCCAGACGCCGATGGGCCGGGTCGGATCGTGCTGCCACAGCATCCGCACCTTGTCGCCGCGCGCAGCCAGCCGCGACAGGCTGGCGGCATAGGCCCCCGGCGCCACCATGTCCCCGCCCTGGTCGGTCACGCCGAACAGGCTCGCATAGCCTTCCAGCACCGACCCCTCGGTCAGCACCGGGGCGCCGCCCGCGAACTTCATCTCCAGCCCCAGATCGTCACTGCGCATCCTCAGCCCCCCTTCGGCGCGAACTGCAAAATCGACTGCACCGCCTGGGTCAGGATCACGGCGACCACGCCATAGACCGTCATCCACAGGCGCTTCTCCAGCCCCTCGATCAGCGACTCGATCCGCTCCAGCCGCCGGTCCACCTGCCCGAACTGCAGCGCCATGATGCGCTCCTGCGCCTCCAGCCGCTGCTCGTGCCAGACAAAGGGGCGGTCGATGAACTTCGACCCCTCCATCGCCTCACCCCTCCGCCAGCGGCGGCAGGCCCAGCGCGACCCGCTTTTCCGCGTCGCTGAGGAAGCTTGCCGCGCCGACCCGCGCCCAGTGCTGGTCGCGCTCTTCGGCCAGCGCCGGGATCGCGTCCAGGTCGGGGCGCAGGTCCACCTCGGCGCCCAGATGCTCGCTCAGCCACCAGGCGACGGACGCCGCCACCCGCGTCACCAGCGGCAGCACCGTCAGGCGATAGAATGCCCGGTGCGCCTCGGCATAGTTGGCATAGGTCGCGTCGCCGGTGATCCCGATCAGCATCGGCGGCACGCCGAACGCCATCGCGATCTCGCGCGCCGCGGCCAGCTTGGTCTCGTGGAACTCCATGTCGCTGGGGGAAAACCCCATCGGCTTCCAGTCCAGCCCGCCCTCCAGCAGCATCGGCCGCCCGGCGTTGCGCGCGCCCTGGTGATGGCTCTCCATCTCGCTGACCAGCCGGTCGTATTGATCCGCCGACAGCACCCCCTGCCCGTCCGCGCCGCGATAGATGATCGCGCCCGACGGCCGGGCCGCATTGTCCAGCAGCGCCCGCGACCACGCGCTGGCGCTGTTGTGGACATCGATCGCCACCGCCGCCGCCTGCATCGGCGACAGGCCATAATGGTCGTCCATCGGATGGAACGCCTTGATGTGGCAGACCGGATCGGGGCTGCCCGTCATGTCGAACCGGTGCTTGCGCCCGGCAACGGCATAGTCATAGGCGACCGGCCACCCGTCCGCGCCCGGAACCACTGTCACCCGGTCCGACCGCAGGACGTGCAGCTCGTCGGGCAACCCGTCCTCGCCCCCGACCGCCTCCAGATAGGCGTTGCCGCTCAGCAGCAGCTGCCCGAACAACGCCTCGAACAGCTCGGCGCGGCCCTGGCCGGGGTTGGGCCGGCGCATCAGCTCCAGCACCGGATGCACCTCGTATCGCCGCTCGGCGTCCTGGCAGACCAGCGGCACCGCCGCCGCCGCCTCCGCCACCAGCCTGACGGCGCGAAAGCCGACCGGATTGCCCACGAACCCGCCGCGCGTCAGCCCGGCCGGATCGCGCGGCCCCGCCGCCGCGCGGCCGATGCCCTGCAGGGCGAACCCCTGCGCCAGCGCCGCGACCTTGCCGGCCGCGCTGGCCTTGGCCTCGACGCGCGCCGAAACCGGGGCGACCTGCGCCACCGCCAGCGCCGCGCCGCCGGCCTTCGCGCCCCGTTCTCCCTGCTGCGGCGCCTGCCGCCCGAACCACCGCATCGCCATGCGAGCCTCCCTGCCCAGCCACGAAAAATGGCCCGCCCCGATGGGACGAGCCGTGCGTCTCGCGAAGCTTCTTCTTGTCGAAATACTCCGGGGTCCGGGGCAGAGCCCCGGTCCGCCCTCACAAGCCCCGCACCTGCGGCCGCATGTAGTGCCCCGCCGGCTCGATCATCAGCTCGTGGATGGCCCAGACCAGCGCGTCCAGCCGGTCGGGCGACCCGCGCCCCTCGAACCCGCCGACCGTCATCCGGCACATCTGGTCCTCCAGCGCGCCCAGCCCGCGCAGGTGCCTGACCCGCCCCTGCTCGTAAAGGGCGGCGACCGGCTCGGCGCGCAGCCCCTTGCCGCGCCCGGCGCGCAGCGCCCGGAACGGCACCAGCGGGTCCACCTGCCGGATCACGCTTTCCACCAGATCGCCGCCCTGGTTCACCTCGGCCACCAGCCGCTCGGCCCCGTGGCGCTGCATGGCGGCAATGGCGGCGCGCGCCCAGTCGGTCGGCCCGCCGCGCACCGTCGCATCCTCCAGCACATAGGCGCGCCAGTCCTGCGGCGGCCCTTGACAGACCACCCCCGCGACCACGATCCCGCATTCGTCGCTGGCAGCCCCGCCCGTCACCGCCGGGTCCACCGCCACCACCACGCGGTCCAGCACCGGCGCCGCCTCGACGCGGCAGCCCTCCAGCATCGCCGTCGTCCACAGCGCGCCCTCGACATCCTCCAGCAGCACGCCCTCCAGCTCCTGCCGGCCCAGCCGCGTCCCGGCATAGCGCGCCGCCACCTCGGCGAGGAAGCTTTCGGCCAGATAGGCCCGGTTCGCATCCGTCGGCGCATGGGTGACGACCGTCGAGGCATTCCGCAGGATCGCCTTCAGCACCCCCACGTTGCGCGGCGTCGTCGTCACCACCTGCTGCGGATGCTCGCCCAGCCGCAGCGCGAACTGCAGCATGTCCCACGTCTCCTCGGCTTTCTTCCACTTGGCCAGCTCGTCCGCCCACGCCGCGTCGAACTGCGGCCCGCGCAGCGCCTCGGGCTCATGCGCCGAAAAGACGGTCGCGGTCGCCCCGTTGGGCCAGACCAGCCGCCGCCGCCCCGCCTCCCACACCGGCCGCCGGTCCGGGGGCGAACAGGCGAGGATGCCCGAATCCCCCATCACCATCACGTCCCGCCCCTGATCGAACGTCTCGGCCACCAGCGCCACCCGGCGCGCGCGCCCGGCCGCAAGCGGGGTCGCCCCCTCGACCTGCGCGCGCACCCACTCGGAGCCGGCGCGGGTCTTGCCCGCGCCGCGCCCGCCCATGATGACCCACGACTTCCAGTCGCCCTCGGGGGGCAGCTGGTGCGGCAGCGCCCAGAACTCGAAAAGCCACGGCAGGCTGGCCAGCGCGTTCGCGCCCAGGCCCCCCAGGAACCCGTCAACCTCCGCCGGCTCGGCGCAGGCAAGCCAGGCGGCGCCCGATCTCATCTCGTGCCGCGGCAAGGTCGAGGCTGGCCTCTCCGACGGTCCCGGCAACATCCTTGCGAAGCTTGTCAACCTTGTTCCTTTCCTCAAGCACCAGCTGCGCCGCGTCCCGCAGGTCGCGCGCCAGTTTCGCGCTGTCCTTCACCTGACCGAATTCGCCCGCCAGAACCTTCTTGCGGGCCTGTTCCAGATCGTCGGCATAGGCGTGAAACAGCCCCTCCGACAGATCGACGACCGGCGTGCGCCGGGGCGCGTCCGGCGTGAACGGCCCCTCCGGGGCGTCCGGCCCCGGATCGAAACTCATGTCCATGTTGTGATGCCCTGCCCCTCGGTGCCTGTCCGCACGAGCGAGAGACGAAAAAAGCGGCCCGCGGTCTCACCGACCCGGCCGCTTGCCCACCTCTCCCAGCATGTCCAATGTGTATCCCGGACCGTTCGCAAAGTCAATCCGCAACGCCGGGTGCCTGGCGATTTTTCTGATTTTATACGTTCACTATCAGTATCTTAACCACGGCAACACCCCACCGCCCCACCCGCAACACCCCCCGTCTTTGGTGCCCGGGCATCCCCCGGGGATCGCATGCGGCGATGGGGGCTGGGCGCTGATGCGCCCTCCCGGGATCTGCGCGTCTCGCGCCAGCATCGCGTCCCGGTGCGGCCGAAGACCGCACACAGGATGTTCGGCACGAACGAGGTGCTGGTTGCGGCCAAATAGCTGCTCCGCTCAAAGTTCTTGAGCGTCGCCCACTTGCCATTATGCCAGAACACTGGACCTTCTGCTGATATCAAGAGCAGGTGCAAGGAACAAGATTCCCCGCCGATCATCAAGGGCGTGCGATGATCTGCTTTCCGGACTCCCGACCAAGAACAAGTGCGCCACTTTCGTCGATGCGATATGTATCAACGGCTTCCAAAAGTTCCATCATCTGCCGCTCCTGTTCCATCAGTTCGGGCGGGCACATCATCATTGTCGTTCCACCCGGGGTGATGCTGATTTCGCTGCCGCGGACGGTATAGCTTGCGATCAAACGGTTGCAGCTTGCATTTCCGGACACTTGACCATCTGCACTGAACAGCAACGTCGCAGGCGATCCTGCAACAACGTTCTGGCCTCCGATACTCACAACCGTCCACTCTCCTTCCTGAAGTCGGGTTTCGGATGCTCCTTGGCCAGGCAATTGGGACTCATCTGCAATGCAGCCAGCAAGCAGAAAGGAAGAGGCGATGGCAAAGGCGGAAATCGATCGATACATACCTGTTAATCCTTGTGCATTTCCAGCGGCCTCGATGAGGGCAATGACTCGGGAACACAAATCAAGTTACGGCGAGCCGCCTATCTTCCTCCCTTGCGATGCCGCCATCACAGCGAGGGTGCCGGATCACTTTTTGCAATCTGCGCCTGCAACAGGTCTCTTCCCTCTCAAGGACGCGCGATGCCCCGACACGTCAAGAAAGCCCATGCTCATGCAAGCCTATCGGCAGGTTCGTTGAGAAGTATTCATCTGCATGACCTCACTCGGCCGAGGCGAAGCGATAGCCGATCCCCGGTTCGGTGAAGATCATCCGCGGCGCGGCCGCGTCGTCGCCCAGCTTTTCGCGCAGATGCCCCACGGCAATCCGCAGATAGTGGCTGTCGCCGAGGTGCGCCGGTCCCCAGACGGTGCGCAGCAGTTCCTCGTGCGTCAGAAGGCGGCCCGACTTGCGGACCAGAATCGCCAGCACGTCGAACTCCTTCCGGGTCAGGCGCACCGGCCTGCCGGCCAGCGTCACCATCCGCCCGGCCATGTCCAGGCAAAGATCGCCGGCGCGGATGACGGGCGAGGTCTCGTCCGTTCCCCGGCGGCGGACCAGGGCGCGCAGGCGGGCCAGCAGCTCGGCGGGGGCGAAGGGCTTGGTGACATAGTCGTCGGCGCCCGCGTCCAGCGCCGCGACGATCTCGGCCTCGGCCGAGCGCACCGAGACGACCACGATGGGCACGTCGGACCATTCGCGGATGGCGGCGATCACCGCCTTGCCGTCCATGTCCGGCAGGCCGAGGTCCAGCACCACCGCCGAAGGGGCGCCGGTCGCCGCGCGCTCGATCCCCTCGCGCCCGCGCGCGGCCTCCTCCATGGCGTGGCCCGCGCCTTCCAGCACGATGCGCAGGAAGCGGCGGATCGGGGCCTCGTCCTCGATCACCAGAAGGCGCAGGGGCGCGGAAGGGTCAGGCATCGGCGTCCTCGGGGGCGGCGGGCAGGATCATGCGGATCGCCGCGCCCAGCCCGCCCGGCGGGTCGATGGCGGCGACGCTTCCCTCGTTGGCTTCCACCATGCCCTTGACGATGGCAAGGCCAAGCCCGGTCCCGGCGGGCTGTCCGTCCCCCTGCACGGCGCGGTGGAAGATGTCGAACACCCGGCCGCGTTCCGCCTCGGGGATGCCGGGGCCTTCGTCGGCCACGGTCAGCGCCACGCCGTCCGCGACGGGTTCGGCGGTGATGCGGATGGTGCTGCCCTCGGGGGCGTATTTGGTGGCGTTCTCCAGCAGGTTGGCCAGCGACTGGCCGATCAGCACCGGGTCGGCGAAGACGGGCGGCGTGCCCGGCGCGACCCTTGCCTCGACGCGGAAGGGGGCCAGCACGCGCGACAGGTCGGCGCGGGCGCGGCCGATCAGCTCGGCCGCCTCGACCGTCTCGCGGCGCGGCACAAGGGCGCCATGCCCCAGGCGGGTCATGCCCAGAAGGTTGCCGACGAAGCGGTCGAGCCTGCGCGCCTCGTCCAGCGCCTCGGCCACCAGTTCGCGGTTCTGCGCGGGGGTCAGCGCGCCGTCGGCCACCGCCGACAAGGCACCGATCACGGTGACAAGCGGCGTGCGCAGGTCGTGGCTGACGCTGTTCAGAAGGGCCGCGCGCAGCTTTTCGGTCTCGGACACCAGCCGCGCCCGCTCCAGGTCGCTTTCAACGGCGATGCGTTCCACCGCGACCGCGATCTGGTCCTCGACCGCCGCCAGCAGGCGGCGCGTCTCGGGGTCGAGCCGGCGCGAGGGATCGAGAAAGCGCAGCCCCACCGCCCCCATGGGCGCGCCCTGCGTGGCCAGCGGCAGGAACATCCAGTCCGCCGCGGGCAGCGTGTCGGTGTCCCGGCCCGCCGGCCGGTTCTTCTGATAGGCCCACAGCGCCGCGGCCTGCGAGGGGGGATCGAGGCGCTCCTCGATCGACGGAAAGCCCTGCACCTGCTGAAGCGCGCCCCCGTCCCCCGGCATCAGGATCAGCGAATGGCATTCCACCGTATGCGCGATATGGGCGGCGGCGGCCCAGAGCACGTCGTCGGTGGTCGTGGCCGAGGCGATCTTGCGGGCGAAGTCGTAAAGCGTCTCGGTCCGCGCCTGGGTGGCGCGCATGAACTCGACCTGCCGCTTCAGCCGCCCCGCCAGGCTGCCGGTAAACAGCGCCGAGACGGTGAAGACCATCAGCGCGACAAAGGATTCCTCGGCCGACACCCGTAGCGAGAAGAAAGGTGCGGTGAAGAAGTAGTTGTAGGCGAGAAAGCCCAGGAAGCTGGCGACGATGGCGCTGGCGGTCCCGCGCCGCATTGCCACGGCCAGCACGCCGACCAGGTAGATCACCGCCATCGAGGCATCGGGCAGGACATGCCAAAGGGGCCAGGCGATCAGCGTGGCCGCGGCGGTTGCCAAGGCGGGCTGGACCAGCAGGCGCAGCCGGTCGCGCCCGCCCTTTGCGCGCCACCACGGCCTGGCGGGCGCAGGGGGCAGGGGCGCCGCGCCGTTGGCGGCGGGGTCGAGGATGGTGACCTCGACCCCGTGGGCGCGGGCCAGCAGCTGCTGGGACGGCGTCGGGCGCAGCAGCGCCGCAAGCCGCGCCCGCCCGCCGCCCGGCGCGGCGCGCCCCAGGATCAGCCGCGTCACGTCCAGCGCCCGCGCGGCCTCCAGGAAGGCGCCGGCCACGTCGCCCTCGGCCCGCAGCGTGCGGGTCACGGCGCCCAGGCGCTCGGCCAGTTGCAGCGCGTCGGTCATGGCCCCCGCCGCCGAAGGGCCGCGCGCCTCGATGGCGGGCGTCACGACCGTCGCCACCACCCAGGGGATGCGGGCGCGGTCGGTCATGCGGCGGCCGGCCCGGACCAGCCCCTTGGCGGTTGCCGGATCGTCGAGGCAGACCATCAGCCGGTCCTGCGAGGCCCCCCGACCCGTCACCCGCCCAGTCCCCTGCCGCAGCGCCACCATCTCGGCATCGACGCGGCTGGCGGCGGTGCGCAGGGCCAGTTCGCGCAGCGCGGTCAGGTTGGGCCGGGAAAAGAAGTTGCCGAGCGCGCGTCCCGCCTCGGCGGGCATGTAGACCTTGCCCTCGCGCATCCGCTGGATCAGGTCCTCGGGCGGCAGGTCGATCAGCTTGATCTCGTCGGCCCTCTGCAGGACCGTGTCGGGCACGGTTTCCTGCACGCGGACCCCGGTGATCCGGGCCACAAGGTCGTTGAGGCTCTCGATATGCTGGATGTTCAGCGTCGAATAGACGTCGATGCCGGCGGCCAGCACCTCCTCGACGTCCTGCCAGCGCTTCGGGTGCCGGCTGCCGGGCACGTTGGTATGGGCCAGCTCGTCGATCAGCGCCAGCCGCGGGCGGCGCGCCAGCAGCGCGTCCAGATCCATCTCGGTCAGCTGGCGCCCGCGATAGGTGACGACCCGGCGGGGGATCTGGTCGAGATGCGCCAGAAGCGCCGCGGTTTCCTGCCGGCCGTGGGTTTCGGCCAACCCCACCACGACGTCGGTCCCGGCGCGGGCGCGGGCGGCCGCTTCCTCCAGCATGGCATAGGTCTTGCCCACGCCGGGCGCCGCGCCCAGGAAGATCTTGAGCCGTCCGCACCCCGGCACGGCGCCGCTGGCTTCGGCCTTGGCCTCGGCCAGGAAGCGTTCGGGGTCGGGGCGCGCGTCCTCGGTCATGGGCCTTTCTAGCCTTTCAAGGCATCCAGCGCGAGATTGGCGCCAAGGACGTTCACGACCGGCTCGCCCACGAAGCCGAAGGCCGGCCCGGTGGCCGCCTTCAGGATCGCGTCCTTCACGGCTGCCGCCGGGATGCCCCGCGCGGCCGCGATGCGGTCCACCTGCCGGAGCGCGGCGTCCAGCGTGATGTGCGGGTCAAGCCCGGACCCCGAGGCGGTCGCCATCTCGGACGGAACCGGCGCGGAGCCGAAGGCGTCGGCACGCTCCCGCACCTGCGCCAGCAGCGTGGCCGAGGAGGGCCCCAGGTTCGAGCCGGTGGACGCGCCCGCATTGTAGGCCGGATCCGTCGCCGAGGGGCGGGGGTGCAGGTATTCGGGCCGGGTGAAGGACTGCCCGATCAGGGCCGAGCCGACCACCGTGCCCTCACGGCTGACCAGAGAGCCGTCGGCCTGGCGCGGCATCGCCACCTGGGCGATCCCTGTCATGGCCAGCGGATAGGCCAGCCCCAAGAGGGCCGTGAAGGCCCCCGCCATCACCAGCGCGGGGCGGAGTTGCGGGATCATGGGAAACCTCATGCCAGATGGGCCAGATCGACGATCATGTCGATCAGCTTGATGCCGATGAACGGGGCGACAAGGCCGCCCAAGCCGTAGACCAGAAGGTTGCGCGACAGCAGCGCCCCGGCCGAGGCGGGGCGGTAGCGCACCCCCTTCAGCGCCAGCGGGATCAGCGCCACGATCACCAGCGCGTTGAAGATGATGGCCGACAGGATCGCCGATTGCGGGGTGCCCAGCCCCATCACGTCCAGAACGCCAAGGCCCGGATAGGCCGCCACGAACAGCGCGGGCAGGATGGCGAAATACTTGGCCACGTCGTTTGCGATGCTGAAGGTCGTCAGCGCCCCGCGCGAGATCAGCAGCTGCTTGCCCACCATCACGATCTCGATCAGCTTGGTCGGGTCGCTGTCGAGGTCCACGAGGTTGCCCGCCTCCTTGGCCGCCGGCGTGCCCGAGTTCATGGCGACGCCCACGTCGGCCTGCGCCAGCGCGGGGGCGTCGTTCGACCCGTCCCCGCACATGGCGACCAGCCGCCCCTGCGCCTGCTCGCCGCGGATATAGTCGAGCTTCCGCTCGGGCGTGGCCTCGGCCAGGAAGTCGTCCACCCCGGCTTCGGCGGCGATGGCGGCGGCGGTCAGGGGATTGTCGCCGGTGATCATCACCGTGCGGATGCCCATGCGGCGCAATTCGGCGAAGCGGTCGCGGATGCCGGGCTTGACCACGTCCTTGAGGTGGATGACTCCCAGCACCTGCCCGTCGCGGGCGACCACCAGGGGCGTGCCGCCCCCCATGGCGATCTGGCGCACGATCGGCTCGGCCGCCGCCGCGCCCTCGCCCGGAAAGCAGCGCGCCATGGCGTCCGCCGCGCCCTTGCGGAACTGCCGCCCGTCCGCCAGGTCCACGCCCGACATCCGCGTCTGCGCGGTGAAGGGGACGAAGCGCGCCCCCCCGCGCCGGTTGCCCTCGGCGAAGCCGAAGGTGCGGACGGCCAGATCGACGGTGGATTTCCCCTCGGGCGTGTCGTCGGCCAGGCTGCTGATGAAGGCGGCCTCGGCCACCTCGCGTTCCGTCACGCCGGGGACGGGCAGGAAGGCGTCGGCCATGCGGTTGCCGAAGGTGATGGTGCCGGTCTTGTCCAAGAGCAGCACGTCGATGTCGCCCGCCGCCTCGACCGCCCGGCCCGACTTGGCGATGACGTTGGCCTTGACCAGCCGGTCCATGCCCGCGATGCCGATGGCCGACAGCAGGCCCCCGATGGTGGTCGGGATCAGCGTCACGAACAGCGCCGCCAGCCAGACCACCGGGATCTGCGTGCCCGACCAGCCCGCGAAGACCGGCAGCGTCGCCACCACCAGCAGGAACACGAGGCTCAGCCCCGCCAGCAGGATGTCCAGCGCGATCTCGTTGGGGGTCTTGGCGCGCTTGGCGCCCTCGACCAGCGAGATCATGCGGTCGAGGAAGGTCTCGCCCGGCTTCGCGGTCACGCGCACCACCAGCCAGTCGCTGACCAGCCGCGTGCCCCCCGTCACGGACGAACGGTCGCCGCCCGATTCCCGGATCACCGGCGCGGATTCCCCGGTGATGGCGCTTTCATCGACCGAGGCCACGCCCTCGATCACCTCGCCGTCGGTGGGCACGATGTCGCCCGCCTCGACCAGGATCACCTCGCCCAGGTCAAGCTGGTCCACATCCTGCAGTTCGAACAGGTCGCGGCGGGCGGGGTCCAGCAGCACCCTGGCCCTGGCGTCGGACCGGGTGGCGCGGAAGGCGTCGGCGCGGGCCTTGCCGCGCCCTTCGGCCACGGCCTCGGCGAAGTTGGCAAACAGCACCGTGGCCCAGAGCCACAGCGCGATCTGCAGCGACACGGCGCTGCCCGCCTGGCCCCAGCGCAGCAGCACCAGCAGCGTCGTGACCCCCGCCACCAAGGCGGTCGCGAAGATCACCGGGTTGCGCGCCAGCCTGCGCGGGTCGAGCTTGGCAAAGGCCGCGCGGATCGCGGGCCGGACGATCTCGGGCGCGAACAGCCCGATCTCGGTTCTTGGATGCTTGGACATGAGGGCCTCAGAACGCCTGCCCGGCCGCGATCGAGACATGCTCGGCGATCGGGCCAAGGGCCAGGACAGGAAGGAAGGTCAGCGCGCCGACGATCAGGATCGTGGCGACAAGCAGCAGGGTGAAGGCGGCGCCGTGGGTCGGGAAGGTGCCCGCCGTGGCGGGCGCGCGCGGCTTGGCCGCAAGGCCGCCCGCGATGGCCAGCACCGGGACGATGTAGCCCCAGCGGCCGATCAGCATCGCCAGCCCGATCATGGTGTTGTGCCAGGTCGTGTTGGCCCCGAAGCCCGCGAAGGCCGAGCCGTTGTTGGCCGTCCCCGAGGTATAGGCATAGATCAGTTCGGTCAGCCCGTGGGGGCCCGCGTCCTGCACCGCCGTCTGCGCGTTGCCGGTCAGGATCGACAGGGCCGACAGCACCAGCACGCCCAGCGGCATGACCAGCAGCGTCAGGGCCGCCAGCTTCATCTCGCGCGCCTCGATCTTCTTGCCCAGCCATTCGGGGGTGCGCCCCACCATCAGCCCGGCGATGAAGACCGTCAGCACCACATACAGCACCATGCCGTAGAAGCCCGCGCCGACGCCGCCATAGATGATCTCGCCCAGCAGCATGTTGAACAGCGGGATCATGCCGCCAAGCGCCATCAGGCTGTCATGCATCGCGTTCACCGCCCCGCAGGAGGCGACGGTGGTCGCCACCACGAACAGAACGGTCTGCGCCAGGCCGAAGCGCGTCTCCTTGCCCTCCATGCTGACGCCGGGTTCGGTCAGGCCCGCGTGCAGCGGGTTGCCCGAACCTTCGGTGAAATAGGCGGCCAGAAGGACGCCCACGAACATCACGCTCATCGCGGCGAAGATCGCCCAGCCCTGCCGGCGGTCGCCGACCATGCGGCCGAAGAAGAACGGGAAGGCCGCGGGGATGACCAGGATCGCGTAAATCTGCACCAGGTTCGTCAGCGCGGTCGCGTTCTCATAGGGATGCGAGGCATTGGCGTTGAAGAAGCCGCCGCCGTTGGTGCCCAGCATCTTGATCGCCGCCTGGGATGCGACCGGCCCCTGGGCGATGACCTGCTGCGCGCCTTCCAGCGTGGTGGCCGTCACGCCCGCCGCCAGCGTCTGCGGCATCCCCTGCCAGACCAGCACCAGCGTAATGAGGATCGCGCCGGGCAGCAGCAGATAAAGCGTGGCCCGCGTCAGATCGACCCAGAAGTTGCCCAGATCCGCGACCGAACGCGCGGCCAGGCCCCGCACCACCGCGACCGCCACCGCGATCCCCGTGGCGGCCGAGACGAAGTTCTGCACGGTCAGCCCGGCCATCTGGCTGAAATGGCTGACAGTGGTTTCGCCGCCATAGCTCTGCCAGTTGGTGTTGGTCATGAAGCTGACGGCGGTGTTGAAGGCCTGGGCCTCGCCCATCGCGCCGAAGCCCTGCGGGTTGAAGGGCAGGAACCCCTGCAGCCGCAGGATCAGATAGAGCAGCAGGAAGCCCGCTGCGTTGAAGGCCAGCACCGCCGCCGCATAGCCGGTCCAGCGCTGCCCCTGGCCGGTGACGCCTGCCGCGCGGTAAAGCGCCGCCTCGACGGGGGCGAGCCACCGGACCCTGCCGGTGAAGACTCGCGCCATGTAAGGACCGAGCGCCATTCCCATCAGGGTCAGCCCCGCCAGGAACAGCGCGAAGAAGATCAGATCCGCGGCCATGTCAGAACCGCTCCGGCGCGAGAAGCGCGAACAGGAAATAGACGAGCAGCACGGCCGCGAGGCCGCCGCCCAGGATAAGTTCGATGGTCATCGCGCCCTCACAGCCGGTCGGCGCCACGCACGGCGAGGCCGGCCAGCAGGAAAACCGCCAGCCCGCCCAGAATGAAAACAATGTCGGACAGCATCCCATGCTCCTTGGTTCGGATGGGCGGAGCATGGGCGGGGACCGCGTAAAGCGGCGATATGAAAGGCGGCCCGGGGCGTAAAGCGGGCGTAAAGGTCCGCGGGGCGAGCGGCGCAGGCCGCTGCCGGATGCGCCCCCTCGGCGGGGTGCCCCTTCGCGGGCTATGGCGCTATGCGCTGAACCTGTCGGATGGCATCTTCCGCGTTCGCTACCGCGACGGATGGGACAAGCCGCGACTGGTCGAGGCCGGCGAAGGTCCGTTCGAAATCACGATCCAGCCGTTCGCGACGGCAAATCTGTTCAAACGGGGCCACCGGATCAGGCTGGACATCTCGTCCTCGAACGTCCCCAAGTTCGACATCAATCCCGACACTGGCGAAGCCGAGGGAACCTCGCGCCGGTCGCGTGTGGCGACGAACACAGTTCATCTGGGCGCCGGCACGCACCTTGAATTGATGAGGATCGACTGACTTGCTGCACCACAGGGCTGAACAGCAGCCGGGGTCGAACAGGTCAGAAAGCTGCAGGCGCGCGTCTGTCCCACCGCCCTTCCCAGGCGGGGGGACAGCCAGTGACGACAGCAGGCGCAGGATTTGAGCCGGATACCGCGTCTGGCGCTAAATGCGCGGCTTGCGATAAGCGATGCAGTCGACCTCGACCTTGCAGTCGACGACCATCGAGGACTGCACGCAAGCACGGGCAGGCGGATTGTCCCTGAAGTAATCTTCAAAGACAGCATTGAAGCTCCAGAAATCGCGCGCATCGTCCAGCCACACGCCAACGCGCATGATGTCCTCGGGGCCGTAACCGGCGTCGCGGACGATCTGCAGCATGTTCTCGATGGCGATGCGGGACTGCTCGACGATGCCCTGGCCCACCACCTCGCCATCGCGCATCGGAGTCTGGCCGGAGACATACAACCAGCCGTCAGCTTCGGTGGCCTTGGCAAAGGGCAAGGCTTTTTGCCCCGAGCCCCGGCCGGTGCCGACGCCATGTCGGGTAATGGTCATGCTGATGTCCTTTCGATGTTGACAGGAAGGTTCAGGCCAGCTGAACAAGATGCCCGGGCGAGACCTCCTGGTAGCGCCGTTTCGGCGCCACATAGTCCAGCGGCCGGATGGGGCTGCGGGCCTCCTCGGAGGCCGGGGCGGGAATCCTGGTGCCGCGCCGGGCCGGGTCCGGGATCGGCACCGCCGAGATCAGACGGCGGGTATAAGGATGCCGGGGGTTGCCGAACACGGCGGCACGCGGCCCGATTTCGACGATCTCGCCGAAATACATGACGGCGACGCGGTGGCTGATGCGTTCGACCACGGACATGTCATGGCTGATGAACAGATAGGCCAGTCCTTTCTCAGCCTGCAGATCCATCAGCAGGTTCGAGACCTGTGCCTTGACCGAGACATCCAGGGCCGAAACCGCCTCGTCCGCGACGATCAGCTGCGGCTCCAACGCGAGCGCCCGCGCGATCGAAATGCGCTGCCGCTGCCCGCCGGAAAATTCATGCGGATAGCGGCTGACCATGTCGGGGGACAGCCCGACCTGTTCCAGCAGCTCCGTCACGCGGTCCCGTATGGCGCGCTTTTCCCGCACCCCATGCACCAGCATCGGCTCGGCTATGGCGCTGCCCACGGTGATGCGCGGGTTGAGAGAGGCGAAGGGGTCCTGGAAGATCATCTGCGCCGAACGCCTCAGCCCACGCAAGTCCCGCGCCTTCATATGCGCGATGTCGCGCCCCCCTATGCTGATGCTGCCGGCACTGGGGTCCTGCAGGCGCATGATCGCGCGTCCGGTGGTGGATTTTCCGCAGCCCGACTCACCGACAAGCGCCAATGTCTCGCCGGGCATGATGGAAAACGAGACATCCTCGACCGCATGCACCCGGCCGTGCGGCAGATTGAACCGGATCGACAGGTTCGAGACCTCGACCACCGGCGCCCCCGCTGCCCTGGCCGGGGGCATTTCCCTGCCTTCGCCGGGCACGCCCGTGGCAGGATCCACCTCGGGAAATCGGCGCGGGCCCCGGGACGCGCCCATCGTCCCCAGTTGCGGGATCGAAGCCAGCAACATCCGCGTGTAGGGCTTGGCAGGCTGGGCAAACAGCACATCCGTCGCGCCTGTTTCCACCATGTCGCCACGGAACATGACCACGGTGCGGTCAGCCACCTCTGCCACGACGCCCATGTCGTGCGTGATGAACAGGACCGCCATGTCCTGTTCGCGCTGCAGTTCACGGATCAGATGCAGGATCTCCGCCTGGATCGTCACGTCCAGGGCAGTTGTCGGCTCATCCGCGATCAGCAGCTTGGGACGGCAAGCCAGCGCCATCGCGATCATCACCCGCTGGCGCATTCCGCCGGAAAACTTGTGGGGATATTCATGCAGGCGGGATTTCGCGGCGGGGATGCGGACCCGGTCCATCAGGCGCAGGGCCTCGGCCTCGGCGGCGCTCCATGACAGATCCCTGTGCAGGACCAGCGCCTCGGCCAGCTGGTTGCCGATCGTGAACACCGGGTTCAGCGAGGTCATCGGTTCCTGGAAGATCATGCCGATCCGGCCGCCGCGGATGCTGCGCATCTCGGCTTCGCCCAGGGTCAGGAGATCACGACCCTCAAGCATGATGCGGCCTTCGACGCGCGCCCGGTCACGCGGCAGCAGCCGCATGGCGGACAGCGCCGTGACGCTTTTACCGGAACCGGATTCACCGACGATGGCCACGGTCTCGCCGATGTCCACATGGAAGCTGATGTCGCGGATCACCGGACGCCATCCCGCGGAGGTTCGGAACGACGTCGTCAGCTTCTCGACTTCCAGGACGGGGGATTGGCTGGTCCCGGCCTTCAGGACAGCGTGTTGCCGAGCGTTCATTCTAGCGTTCCTTCGACAGCCGGGGATCGGCCAGATCGCGCAGCCCGTCGCCCAGAAGCTGCAGCGACAGAACCGAAAACACGATGGCAAGACCGGGAAAGACCATCAGCCAGGGCGCGTTGTTGATGTATTCCCGCCCCGACGCCAGCATCGTCCCCCAGGTCGGCATGTCGGCTGAAACGCCGACGCCAAGAAAGGACAGGCTTGCCTCGGCCAGCATCGCCGAGGCGAAGACGAAGGTGGCCTGCACAAGGATCGGCGAGGCAAGGTTCAGCAGCACATGGCGCGTCAGAACCCGCCAAAGCGGCAGGCCGAGGGTCAGCGCGGCCTCGATATAGGGCATCTCGCGCAGAACAAGCGTCGATCCGCGCACGATCCGCGCCAGTCGCGGGGCATAGGTGATCCCCAGCGCGATGATGACCGTGATCAGGGACGGACCCAGTGCCGCGACCAGCGCGATCGCCAGCAGGATGTCGGGAAAGGACATCATGGCATCCAGCAGCCGCGAGATCGGCGTGTCGAGGCGCGGAAAGAAGCCCGCCGCCACGCCGAGGATCACCCCCAGCACCGTTGACAGCGCCACGACCCCCAGGCTGACCAGCAGCGAGATCCGCCCCGCATACATCGCCCGCGACAGGATATCGCGGCCGAATTCGTCGGTCCCGAACAGATGCGCGGCCGAGGGCGGCTGCAGCTTGTTCACGATCGACAGCTTGTTCGGGGCATGGGGCGCCAGCAGGGGCGCCAGGATGGCGGCCAGCAGGACGATGGCCAGGATCACCAGGCCGACGATCACGGCGCGGCTGCGCAGCAGCGGGCGCAGGCCCGAGAAGAGATTGAAAGGAGTCATATCCTCACCCGGGGATCGGCGGCGACGTACAGCATGTCGACGATGAAGTTGATCAGCACATAGATGGCCGCGACCACAAGAAGCGCGCCCTGGATCACCGGGTAATCCCGCCGCAACACCGCCGAGACGACAAGGTTGCCCACGCCCGGCAGGCCGAAGACGGTTTCCGTCACCACCGCGCCCGCGACCAGCATCGCCACCGACAGGCCGATGACGGTGATGATCGGCACCATGGCGTTGCGGAAGGCGTGCTTCAGCACCACGCGCCTTTCGGACGCACCCTTGGCGCGGGCGGTGCGGACATAGTCATCGCCCAGCACGTCCAGCATGGCGGCCCGGGTGAAACGGGTGATCAGCGCCGAATTGACAATCCCCAGCGTCACCGCCGGCAGGACCAGGTGAGTCAGCCGGTACAGGAAGGGGGTGTCCGGCCCCCCATAGCCCGAGGCCGGAAACCAGCCAAGCTGCACGGCGAAGACCTGGATCAGGATCAGCCCCAGCCAGAAGCTGGGCACGCTGGCCGCCACCATCGTCACCGTCACCACGAGCTGGTCGAAGCCGGAACCCCGTCGCACCGCGGACAGGATCCCGACCGGCAGCGCGATGACGGTGGCGATCAGGATCGAGAACAGCGTCAGGAAGAAGGTGGGCTCGGCGCGCGACAGCAGCGCCTGCCCGACCGACTGGTCCAGAAAGATCGACTGGCCCAGGTCACCGCGCAGCAGTCCGGCCATGAACTGCCCGTACTGCACGATCAGCGGCGCGTTGAGGCCCATCTTTTCGCGCAGCTGCGCGATGTCCTCGGGCGTCGCATCGCTGCCCAGCATCACTGCGGCCGGGTCGCCCGGCGTCACCCGGACGATGATGAAGACCAGCGTTGCCACGATCAGCAGCACAACAATCATGCCCATCAGGCGTCTGAGAAAGGCGCGGATGACCCGGTTCATTTCTGCTTACTCCTTGGGGGTGACGTTCCAGAAATGCGGCCAGTAGGTCGGCTCGTAGCCCCCCACCGACTTCGAGATCCCCGAGACGGCATTGAAGTTGCCGACCTTGAACAGCGGGGCGTCGTCATAGATCACGGTCTGGATGGCCTGCCACGCCGCGACCTTTTCCGCGTCCGAGGTCGCCGCCAGATAGGCATCCACCGCCTGCGTCTTCTGGTCCGAGACATACCAGCCCGGATAGCTGTCGGTGATGGTGTTGATCGTGCTGGGATCGCCGGGGAAGTTCGAATGGGTGATGAAGATGTCCCACTGCGCGGGATCGCCGCGCCGCTGGGTCAGCGTCGCCCAGTCCACCACCTGCAGGTCGGTCTTGAAGCCCGCGGCCTCCAGATAGGCCTTGGCGACCTCGGCGATCTTGTAGTGGAACTCGTACTGGCGGCTGGTCAGGATGCGCAGCGGCGTGCCGTCATAGCCGGCGGATTCCAGCAGCTTCGCGGCGCCTTCAGGATCGCCCGTGCCATAGCGCGCGACCCCCGCCTCGGTGTGCCAGGGATAGCCTTCCGGGAACAGCGAGGCATCGACGCTGAAGAACTCCTCGCTGCCGAAGGCCGCCAGCATCATGTCCTGGGGGTTCAGCGCCAGTTGCACGGCGTGCCGCAGATCCTTGTTGGTCAGCAGCCCTTCCTTCATGTTCATGTTCATGGACACCCAGCCGGTGTTCTCGAAGATGACCGGGGTTGCGGTGTCGCTGGACTTCACGCGCTCGTAGGCGCTGACCGGCAGGGAATCCGCGTAATCGAACTGGCCCGCGATCAGCCCCTCGACGCGGGTGTTGGCGTCGGGAACGGGGACAAAGCGGATCTCGCCGGCGACGGCCTCGCGCTTGCCGGCATAGTTGCTGATCTCGCCTTCGGGCGATTGATAGCCGTCAAAGCGGACAAGCTGCGTGTATTGATCCGGCTTGCGCTCCTTCAGGGCATAGGGACCGGTGCCCACGAACTCGGTCAGCTCGTCCGCGACCTTTTCCGAGGGCAGGATGACCGCCGCCTGCGAGATCGTCGCCAGAAGCGGCGAATAGCGCGATTTCAGCTTGAACACGACGGCGTTCGGCCCGTCCGCCGTCAGGCTTTCGACGACCTCGGCCACCTGCTTGCCCTTCGAGTTGACGGCCATCCAGCGTTCCAGCGAGGCGACCACGTCGGCGCTGTCGAAATCGCTGCCGTCGTGGAACTTCACCCCTTCGCGCAGCGGGATGCGGACGGTCAGGCCGTCTTCCGACACTTCGGGCATCGCCGCCGCCAGAAGCGGAACCGAACGCCACGCCGCGTCATAGGTGAACAGCGTCTCGAAGATGTGCTGGCCGATGGTCAGCACGATGTCCGTGGGCGTCTGCATCGCGTCCAGGGTGGGCGGCTCGCCAATGGTGGCGACGGTCAGGATGCCGTCGCCGGCCTGCGCCATGCCGGCCATGAGCGCCAGGCAGCTGGTCAGAAGAAGCGTGTCTTTCATGTCTGTTTTCCTGTTGTTGCGGCCGCTTGCGGGCCTTTTTGATGTGCCGCCCGGGGCCGGACGGCGGTTTTTCAGCCGTCCAGTCCCAAGGGATCGGGAACCCGCGGCCAAAGATCGTGACTGGCCTTTTGATAGGGCGTCGTCGCGGGGTCGGTGGGATACGAGGTCGGCGCCGAGACATAGACGATCTCGGACGCGACCGGGGCAAAGCCCGCCTGGAAGTGATTGGTCGATTTCACCAGAAGGTAATCCTTGGCCGCGAAGTCGATGCCGAGGCTGCTGAAGATGTCCGGCTCGTAGGTCTGGGTGCGGCTGGTGATCAGGATGATGTCCAGTTCCGTCCCCAGGACACGCACGACCGCCGCCCGTCCCAGCGTGACGCGGCTGTTGCGAAAGCTTTGCCAGCCCTCGTCCACGGCCCGCATGACCCTGATGCGCAGGTCTAGGGGCTCGCCGCCCTCGGCGCAGGACTTTCCGCCGATCCGCAGGTCAAGTTCGGCCCCCTCTCCGGCGGCATGGGCGAAGCTGACCGCGACCGGATCCCAGACCGTCGCCACGCCCGCATTGGTCTGGCCCCGTTCGATCATCCGGCGAAGGACATGGGTGGCATCGCCCGCCACGCCGCCGCCCGGATTGTCCCACACGTCGGCAATCACCACCGGCCGGTCCGGGTGCCGGCGGCGGACCGCCCCTGCCCGGTCCAGCCCTGCCTCGGTATCCAGCATCGGCATCGCGGTCTGGCGCCGCAGGCGGTATAGCTCGTGCCCCAGCTGGCGGGCCAGTGCCGCGCCCTTTTCGGGATCGTTGTCGGTCACAACCACGATGCGCGTGCCCATTTCGGGGACGTCGCCCGCCATGAAGCCGTGGATGACCGAAACCGACAGCACCCCGTCCCGCCCCTGCAATGCCGCGATGCGGTCCACAAAGCCGCGCATCGGCGCCTGGCTGGTCGGATAGATGGTGATCATCCGGCAATCGAAGGAGGAGATGACCGGACGGATTTCACCCCGGATCGCGCTCAGCGCCAGATCCACGACATGGGCGCCGCGTTCCTCGAAGTCGGTGTGGGGGAACTCAAGAAAGGCCGCCATCAGGTCCAGTTGGCGCAGGCGCTTTGCCGTCAGGTGGCTGTGGGGGTCGAACTCGGCCGCGATCAGCACGCCGGGGCCGCACAAGGCCCGGATGCGTTCCAGCAGATCGCCCTCGGGGTCGTCATACCCTTGCGCCACCATCGCGCCATGCAGGCCAAGCACGACGCCATCGACCGGAAGCGCGGCGGCAAGCTGGCCAAGGATCTCGTCGCGCAAGCGTTCATACGTCGCACGCTGGATCAGGCCGGCAGGTTCTGCCCAGCACGACGTGCCCTCGATCACGGTGAAGCCCTCGGCGCGGCCGCGCCGGCGCAGGATCGGCACCACCGATGAACACAGCGTCGGGGTTTCGGGGTGCTGGCCGGGCGGGGCATAGAAGGCGGCGTGGAACGCGTCCAGATCGGTCGGCACCGGCGAGAAGGTGTTGGTCTCGGTGGCCAGGGATGCGGTGAAGATCCTCATGCGAGGTTCCCGGCGTCGCCTGGGATGCGGAAGCGGCGGATGCTGACCATGAACACGACCGTAATTGATTTTCATCATTTACGCAGAGTCGGGCAAATCCGTCAACAAACATCACGTCACTCGGGGCTGCAGGAAACTTATTTTCATGCAAGCGAAAATACCCTCTGCTCAGTTTCATCGCGCCGAGGGTGACGTTGCGTTTTCCCAAACACCCCCGCCCAAGCCGGATGAAAAAAAGAGGTGAAAAGGCGGCGGATTTTCACCCCCGCGCCTTTCCAATCCCGGCCCGCGGCAGGGGCGCGCGCTTTCACCAGACGGTGCCGCGCGCGTCCACCGCTTCGACTCGGGTGACGATCCCGTTGCGATGAAACACCATCCGGTCGAACAGGTTGGTCACGACGCAGGTATGATTCGGCACGATCCGCACCTGCGCGCCCACGTCGGGAAACTGCGCATCATCGGCAAGCTCGACGACGGCATGTTCCTCGGACAGGGCCGTGATGCGCGCGCCTGCATGGCCCTCGATGCGGCCGTGATCCGCAAAGCCCAGCAGATCCGAGCTCAGGGATTTCGATCCCGAATCCAGCACGGCCCGTCCGGGCGCCGGCCGCGACACCACCGTCGCCAGGATGTGCATGGCCATGTCGTCCGGGCCGCAATGGCCGGCGCGTTCCAGGCTGCGATCGTTGTAGATGTAGGTTCCCGACCGATGCTCGGTGGCCGAGGGCACCTCGTGCGCCCGGAACAGATCGGGCGAGCCGCCGTTCGAGCGGACGGGACAGGGAATGGCCCGCGCCTGAAGCTGCCGCATGGCGCCGGCAAAGAACGCCTCTACCTGTGCAGCGCCGCCGACCGGCGGATATGTCATCAGCCCCATGAAGCGCAGCCCCGGGGCCGCGTCGATCGGCTCTGCCAGCTCGACGGCCGCCTCGGGCGTCTGCACCCCGCAGCGTTTCGCGCCGGTGTCGCATTCGACCAGCACCCGCAGCGGGCGATCGGGGCCGAAGGTCGCGGCCAGGCCCGCAACCACGGTGGCATTGTCGGCGGTCACGGCAAGTGCCGGGATCCGGTCGTTCAGCGCCTTGAGCCGCGCCAGCTTGTCCGCGCCAAGAATGTTGTAGGTGATCAGGATGTCGCCGATCCCCGCATCGGCAAATGCCTCGGCTTCCGAGATCTTCTGGCAGTTGATCCCCGTCGCCCCCGCGGCAAGCTGCTGCCGGGCCATCGCCACCAGCTTGTGCGTCTTGATGTGGGGCCGGAAGGACTTTCCATGCCGATCGAAATACTCCTGTGCGCGGGCGATGTTCCGGGACAGGCGGTCTTCATCGATGACCGGCATCGGCGTCGGCACCTGGGACAGCGGCGTGCCGGGCTCGGGCCACGGATAGGACATGGTGTTCTCCTTGGGATGTTACTGAGTTTCATATTTTCGCATGAATTCCTCGATGTTGTACCACAGAGCCTTGACCCGACCAGCCTTCATGTAATAATTTTTCCTCCATTGGATCGGAATGGCCATGCTCGACCTTTACCATGCCCTTGCAGACGAGGAGCGCCGCCTGTCCGGTCATGATCGAAAGCTGGCGCAGATCGTGCTGGATGACGTGGATTTTGCCATCCATTCCACGATCGGCGAACTGGCGTTGCGGGCGGCGGTGTCGCCGCCGACGGTGACGCGGTTCTGCCGGCGCATCGGTTGTGCGGGGTTTTCCGACTTCAAGTTGCAACTGGCCAGGATGAACTATGTCGGCCTGCGCTATCTGCGTCCCGAAGTGCCCACCACAAGCGCGGCGGAAGTGGCGCAAGACATCGTCGGCAAGGCGCAGAACGCGTTGTTCCAGCTGCACCAGCAGCTTGACCTTGCGGCGCTTGAGCGGGCGGCGCAGGCTTTGCGGGCGGCGGATTTCATCCTTGCCTTCGGGTCGGGCGGCAATTCGTCCATGATCTCGCATGAACTGCACAACCGGCTGTTCAGGTTGGGTTGCCGCATCCACAGCTCGAACGACCGGAGCATGGATCTGATGCTGTCGGCGGCGGTGACGCCCGGCACGGTGACGGTGGTTTCCTCGATGACCGGACTTGATGCCGACCTGGTGCGCTGCCTTGAATTGATGCGCCAGCAGAAGGTGCCGACCATCGCCCTGACGCAGAGCGGCTCGCCAGTGGCATCGGCGGCCGATATTCCCATTGCCATTGATCTGCCCGAAGGCCGGAACATCTTCCGCCCGACATCGACCCGCTATGCCTTTCTGGCGGCAATCGACATTCTGGCCAATCTGGTCGCCTATGCGGACCGCCAGCGCGCCACGGTGTTCCTGCGCCGCATCAAGGAGGAACTGGTGCGCAGCCGCGACGGCGACGACCGTCAGCTTCTGGGCGACTGATGCGCCGCCCTTCACCGGGCTTGTCCGGCAAACCGCTGCTCCTGCTGTCGTGAGCTACGGGCAGGCACGCCCGATGCGATGATCTGCAAGACGCTGTTGCACCCTGCAGACCAAGGGGCGTTTCGACCCCCAAGACGGGTGGCTGGATATGCGGCTGGCGGCGTTTCCGCCTTGTCGTGCTGTATTCGGGCCGAACCTCGGCCCACACGAGGCAGGCTGCTTCGGGGTGATCGGCTGGCGCAGGGCGCGTGAAGGGCAGAAAGCCGGCATCCGGATCAGGCCCCGCATGTGCGACGGCATTCGGCTGGCGAGGTCAGACGCATCACCCTCGGGGTTTCATCCCCGGGCTTCGCGATCCCCGGCGGCGTCCTTGTCCGTTTCAAGAAAGCCCGAATGTCCCTGCCGCAGCCCCGGGGCCGGGGGTCCGGGCTCTTTCTCCATGGCATCGGCGAATTTGCGCATGAGGCGCAGCAATTCGCCGACGTCATGCGCCTCCCAATCCGCGAAGATGGCACGGACGATCCTTTCGCGCGCGGTATCGATCCTGCCGGTCATTGCCTTGCCCGATGGCGTGACCACGGCTTCGTTCACGCGGCGGTCGGTGGCGCTCTGCCTGCGCTCCACCAGGCCAAGGCTCTCCAGCCTGCCGATCTGGCGGCTGACCGTGGTGTAGTCGCGGCCCACGCCTGCCGCCAGTTCCACCGTGCCGATCGGCCCCAGTCGCTCGACAGCCACAAGCAGCGGAAAAAGGGCGCCGTCCAACGAGATGCCGGCCTCGCGCACCAGCGCCTCGTCACGCTGTGGCCGGTTCATCAGGCCGACGATGTCGATCAGGGCGCGGTGGATCTCGCGAACCTGCTGCCTGGATATGTGTGCATCATGCACGTTTTTTGTTGACGTCATGCCGGCCTCCATTTATGTGCATCATACACATAAGGAGATGACCATGACAACCGATTGTGCCGCAGATGTGCTCATCTGCGGGGCGGGAGCGGCTGGCCTGACGCTGGCGATCGAGCTTGCGCGGCGCGGCGTGTCCTTCCGGCTGATCGAAAGGATGGAGAAACCGTTCCACGGCTCGCGCGGGAAGGGCATACAGCCGAGGACGCAGGAAATCTTCGAAGACCTGGGCATCCTCGACAGGCTGGTCGCCTCCGGGGGCCCCTATCCGCCGATGCGCGTGTACGGGGCCGACGGCAGCCGTCTTGAAAAAGACCTGAGCGAGGGCGCCGAGCCTTCACCGGCCGAGCCTTATCATGTCGCGCTGATGGTGCCGCAGTTCCTGACCGAGAGGATCATGCGGGAGCGGCTGGCCGAACTGGGCGGACACGTCGAGTTCGGCTGCGAACTGGTCGGATTCGAACAGGACGAAAAGGGCGTCATCGCGCGCCTTGCCTCGTCCGCGGGTCAGGAAACCATCCGCTGCCGCTATCTTGCCGGGGCGGACGGCGGGCGCAGCTTCGTCAGGGAAACGCTTGGCGTGGAGTTCCCGGGCAAGACACTGGGCGTGCGTGCGATCGTGGCGGATATCGCGCTGACCGGCCTTGGCCGCGACGTATGGCACCAGTTCAACGAGGGCGACTTCGAGCGCATGGTCGCCATCTGCCCGCTCGCCGGAACCGGGCTGTTCCAGCTTCAGTCGCCTGTCCCGGCCGAGGGCGAGGTCGATCTTTCGGCCCAGGGGATCGGTCGCCTGATCGCCCACAGGACGGGATGCCGCGACGTGCAGGTGCAGTCGGTCGCCTGGGCATCGGCCTATGTGATGAACGCCCGGCTGGCCGGACGCTACAGGGTCGGCCGGGTGTTCCTTGTCGGCGATGCGGCGCACATCCACCCCCCCACCGGCGGGCAGGGCCTGAACACCAGCGTGCAGGATGCCTATAACCTCGGCTGGAAATTGTCGGCCGTGCTCGGCGGAGCCGACAACGAGCTGCTCGACACCTACGAAGCCGAGCGCCGCCCGGTCGCCGAGGCGATGCTTGGCCTTTCGACCCGGCTGCTCGACGCGCAGATGCAGGGCAGGATGCAGCGGGGCCGCGAGGTGCGCCAGCTCGACATCGGCTATCCGGACTCGCCGCTCTCGCGGCAGCTGGTCGAGCGGAACGGAAGCCTGCGCTCGGGCGCGCGCGCGCCGGATGCCCCGATCCTGGGCGCCGCCGGGCAGCCGTCGCGCCTGTTTCAGCTGTTCAAGGGGACGCACTGGACATTGCTGATGGACGCGGCGGGCACCGAGCCGCCGCCGCGCCGTCCGGGGCTGCATGTGCACCGCATCGGGCCATGCGGCGATGTGATCGATGCATGGGGTTGCGTCCGGGATGCCTTTGAACTTGCCCCCGGCGAATGCGTCCTGATCCGGCCGGACGGCTACATCGGCGCATTCGTGACCCTTGGCGGCGAGCGGACACGCAAGCTTGCGCGGTATCTCGGCCACGTGGGTGTCGGCCGGCCTGGGGAGGACCCGCAATGAGAGCCGCCGTCGTTTCCGCTGCGGGGCAGCCCCCGGTTCTGGCAGACTTCGCCGCCCCGCAACCCGCCGCCGGCGAGCAGCTTGTCCGCGTCCGCGCGGCCGCCGTCAGCCATGTCGTCAAGGCCCGGGCCTCGGGCGCGCATTACAGCGCGGACCGGCAGTTTCCCTTCGTCGCCGGCATCGACGGCGTGGGAACGCTCACCGACGGACGCCGGGTCTATTTCGCCCTGCCGCGCCTGCCCCACGGCAGCATGGCCGACCAGACCGTGGTGGATGCGGGGCTTTGCGTTCCGGTGCCGGAGGGGCTGGACGACGCCACCGCCGCCGCGATCGCCAACCCCGGCATGTCGTCCTGGGTCGCGCTGACCGAGCGTGCGCGGCTGCAGCCGGGCGAGACGGTGCTCATCAACGGCGCCACCGGCACATCCGGGCGGCTTGCGGTCCGGATCGCAAGGCTGCTGGGCGCGGGCCGCGTCGTCGCGACCGGCCGCGACGCCGGCGCCCTGGATCAGGTGCGGGCGCTTGGCGCCGATGCGGCGGTTCCTCTCGGCGCGGATGCCAAGGGGCTTGAAGGCCGCTTCATGCGGGAATTCGCGCAAGGCGTGGATGTCGTGATCGACTATCTCTGGGGCCAAAGCGCCGAGAGCCTGTTGATCGCCGCAGCCAAGGCCGGCCGCGCCGAGATGCCGACGAGGTTCGTTCAGGTGGGCTCGGCCTCCGCGCAGGACATCACCCTTCCCGCCGCCGTGCTGCGGGCCTCGGCGAGCGTGCTCATGGGAAGCGGCCTGGGCAGCGTGCCGGTTCCACGTCTGATCGAGATCACCGGGCAGGTGCTGCACGCAACCGCGTCCGGCGATCTGAAGATCGCGTTCACGCCGGTGGCGTTCGACGATTTCGACCAGGGATGGGCACAGGATGACAGCACCCGCCGCACCGTTTTCATCATCAAGACCGCGGAGGCCGGGAATGACCGCTGATCCGGTGCCGCTGGACATGGAGGGCGTCGGGGAAACGCTCGACTGGCGGTCGCTGCTGCCTGTCTTCGTGGTCGTCAGCATCTACGCCGCCGGGATGGCCGCCGTCCTGCCCGTGCTGCCCTTCCATGTCCGGGAAGCAGGCGGGTCGCCCCTGGCGCTTGGCGTCGTCATCGCGACCGAAGCCTTCTGCCAGTTCGCGTCCGCGCCGTTCCTCGGGCAACTCTCCGACCGGTTCGGCCGCAAGCGGATCCTGCTGGCCAGCCAGCTGATCGGCGCGATCAGCCTTGTTTTGCTGGCAAGCGCCGGCAGCGTCGCCTTTATCGTGCTGGCCCGTGCCATCTTTGGCCTGACCGCGGGGAATCTGTCGGCGGCGATGGCATATGTCGCGGATCGTTCAAGCGCCGCGAGCCGGCGGCAGGCGATCGGCATCCTGACCGGCAGCGTCGGTCTTGGCGGAATCGTCGGCGCGGGGATCTCGGGCCTTCTGTCCGATACCTCGCTGACCACGCCCATCTACACCGCGCTTGCATTGACGCTGGTCGCGGCCGCAGTGACCTTTCTCGTCATGGACGACCGCCGGACGGCGCGGCTTGCCGAAGCCGCAGTGGAAGGCGAGAAGGTTTCGCTTCGTGCGATCCTGGACTCGGCGGCGGTCCGGATCCTGATCGTGGTGATGCTGTGCCATTTCTTCGCCTACGGCCTCTATGTCTCGCAGATGCCGGTCTTTCTGGCAGAAACCTTTGTCTGGAACGGACACGCCTTTACCGCGAAGGAACTGAGCTATCTGATCATGGCCGACGGCGCGATCAACATCCTCGTGCAGCTTTTCCTGCTGGGCTGGCTGGGGGCGTTTATGACAGAACGAAACCTGATCCTTCTGATCTTCCTTCTCGCCTGCAGCGGTTTCGTGATCGCCGCCAATGCCGGCACGATCCCCGTTCTGGCGCTTGCGGTGCTTTGCATCAGCACCGGCGACGCCTTGGCGAAGCCGACCTATCTTGCGGCGCTGTCGGTTCATGTGTCCTCAGCGCGGCAGGGAATCGTCATCGGCGGCGCACAGTCCCTTGTTGCTGCCGCAGATGTCGTTTCCCCGGTTTTCGGCGGGTTGATCCTGAGCCACGCGCTTTACGATGCCTGGATCGGGGCGGCCGTGGCAATCGCACTTGCCGGCGCCGTCATCGCCCTTGCCCGGCTTTCCTGATGAACACGCGCGCTTTGGCGCCGACCTCCAGCTCCATCAGCCGAAAGCCTCTTGTCCCGCGATCCCGCAGGTCGGCCCTGCACGGCTTCATCGCGACAGCGCAGCAAGCCTATCGGCGAAGTTCCTTCACCCGTTCGACGGCGGCGCGGGCGCGGTCGCGGATGCCGGCCCAGTCCCCCTCGGCCATCTGCCGGGCGGTGGCGATCCATGTGCCCCCCACGGCGACGATTTCGGGCAGCGCCAGCCAGTCACCAACCGTTTCCATCTTCACTCCGCCCGTGGGGATGAAGCTCAGGCCCAGGTGCGCGAATGGCGCCGCGATGTTCTGCAGCATGGACGGGCCGCCCGCCGCGGTGGCGGGAAAGAACTTCATCAGCCGGCAGCCCCGGGCAGTCGCAAGGGTGATGTCCGAGGGCGTCATCACGCCGGGGATGAAGGGCAGGCCCGTCTGTGCGGCGGCGTCCACCACCGCCGGATCGTAGCCGGGGGCGAGGCCGTAGGCGGCGCCGGCCCCGACCGCCTGGCGCACCTGCGCGGGCGACAGAAGCGTGCCGGCGCCGATCAGCAGCTCGGGCCGGGCGTCGCGCAGGCGCGCCAGCACATCGGCGGCGGCGTGGGTGCGGAAGGTGATCTCGGCGGTGGGCAGGCCCGCTTCCAGCAGGGCGTCGGCCAGCGGCAGGGCGTGGTCCACGCTGTCGATGGCGATGACGGGAACGACACCGATTTCGGCGATGCGCTCAAGGGGGTCGGTCATGCTGCGTCTCCGTAGCGGTGTCGGACGGGGGCAAGCCGCCCGTGCGTTGGGTTCCTGCGGTCAGTCCCGCGCGACGGCCTCGCGCACCAGCGCGCCGGGGTGGCGGATGACCGCGCGGCTGAGGTCATGCGCGGCGCGGATGGCATCGGCGATGCCGGCGCCCTGCAGCTGCGCGGCGAGATAGCCCGCGTTGAAGCTGTCGCCCGCCGCGGTGGTGTCCACGGGCAGCAGCTCGCGTTCCAGCCCGTCGATCAGCCCCTTGCCCTCGGACCCGCCATGGTGGATCGGATCGCCCCCCGCCTTGACGACAACCTGCCGGGCGCCCCACCCAAGATAGCGCGCCACCGTCGCCTGCGGGTCGGCGTCGCCGAAATGGTCGCGCTCGTCGTCAAAGCTGGGCATGACGAGGTCGGCGATGCCTGCCGCGGCCTCGATCCGGTCCCGCATGGTCGCCGCATCGGGCCAGAGCCGGGGCCGCAGGTTCGGGTCGAAGACCACCTGCGTGCCCGCCGCCCGCGCGGCCTTGAGCGTCTCGAGCAGCCGGACGCGGCCGGGCTCGGGCAGGATGGCAAGGGTGATGCCCGAGAAATAGGCGATCCGCACGCCGTCCAGCGCGGCGGACAAGGCCTGCGGATCGTCGGCCAGACCCCTGGCCGCCGAGGTCTCGCGCCAGTAGTTGAAGCTGCGCTCGCCGTTCTTCAGCGCGATGGCGTAAAGCGCGATCTCGCGGGCGGGGTCGCGGGACACATGGGTCGTCTCGATCCCCTCGGCGGCAAGGAAATCCAGCATCTTCTGCGAGAACTCGCCCTGCCCTACCCGGCTGCAATAGGCGATGCGCCAGTCGGGGGGCAGCAGGCGGCGCAGGTACCAGGCGGTGTTCAGCGTGTCGCCGGCGATCCCGAGCCGCCAGAGGCCGGACTGCCCCGCCTCCGACAGTTCAACCATGGCCTCGCCAATGGAAAGGATAAGCTTGCTGTTCATGCGGTCGGTTCGGTCTTCGTCACAGGGCGCAGGCCTTCGCTTCGGATGCGGGCGAGGATCGCCCGCATTGCTTCGGTGCAGGCAGAATTGCCCATAACGTCTGCAGGCGCCAGCCCCGGACGTGCCGGCGCGGTTCGGGTCAGACCCTCATCGCCGCCGCCTGCCCGGCGGGTGTTGTTGTGCGGCCAGGCGGTCGGGATTGCGGACGAATGCCCGGACGCGCCAGTGCCGTTCCATAAGCGCCCGAGCGGTTGCGCCGCCCTGCCGTCCGGTCGCGCCGGAGACAAGGATGGTCTTGTCGGACGTCGTGAGAATCCGGTCCCCGAGGGACAGGCGGTGTCAGGAAGGGATTCGGGCGATCACCTTGATCTCGAAGTCGAACCCGGCAAGCCACGTCACGCCGAGGGCCGTCCAGTTCGGGTAAGGCGCAGCGGGAAAGACGTCGGCCTTCACCCTCATCACGGCCGGGAACTGCGCCTCGGGATCGGTATGAAAGGTGGTGAGGTCGATGATGTCCTCGACCCCGCAGCCGGCAGCTGCAAGCGTGGCCCGCAGGTTATCGAAGGCCAGCCGGACCTGCGCCTCGAAGTCGGGTTCAGGGCTGCCGTCCGCGCGGCTGCCCACCTGCCCCGACACGAAAAGCAGGTCGCCGGACCTGAGAGCGGCAGAATAGCCGTGCAGCTCGTAAAGCGCATGGCGGTTCGGCGGGAAGACCGGGGTGATCTGGTTCATGGGAATCCCTTCTGTGCAAGGCGGTTTCGGCGTCGTGATGCCGCAGCTGTTCCAAAGTCCGCACGACTCGGATACGCTGCGTATGTGAAAGGACAGTCATACGAAGCGTATGTCAATACCATGCGAACTGTATGCGAGCGGAGTTTCGATGGCACGAAGAAGCCGGGCGGACATGATCGACGAGACGCGGGGCAAGCTGATTGCTGCCGCGCGCAAGGCCTTTGCCGACAAGGGCTTTGCCGATGCCGCGATGGACGAGCTGACGGCCGAAGCCGGACTGACGCGCGGGGCGCTTTATCATCACTTCGGTGACAAGAAGGGCCTGCTGGCGGCGGTGGTGGCGCTTGTCGATTCAGAGATGGCAGAGCGTGCTCACCAGATCGTGCAGCAATCGGGCACGGACGATCCCTGGGAACAGCTGATCGCGGAGGGAGTGGCATATACCGAACTTGCGCTCGACCCGGAAATCCAGCGCATCGTGCTGCGCGACGGTCCCGCCTACCTGGGGGATCCGTCCCTGTGGCCCAGCCAGAACTCGTGCCTGCAGACGACCCAGGCAAAGCTGGCCGGGCTGATCGAGGCGGGTGTCGTCAAGAACGTGGACCCCGAGGCCGCCGCGCGTCTCATCAACGGCGCGGCCCTGAACGCCGCGCTTTGGGTGGCGTCCAGCGGCCAGCCCAAGGACGTCCTGCCCAAGGCACAACAGGCCTTCCGCGAAATGATGAGCGGACTGTTGAAACCCTAGGCGGAAGGCTGTCGGGGACGGACGGGCGCCTCCGGCTGCGGCTGCGCTTGGTCCGGGCGGTGGCCCGTGGATCATCAATGACGAACCGGCGCAGTGCATCCGTGTCGTATCCCGCGCCGGCATCTACCCCCGGCGTGTGAACGGTCCGTGGGGAATCTCGGGCGGAGAGAAGGTTTCCGCGCTGGCACGATCCCAGCGGCCGTACCAGTCGGCCAGTTCCGGGATTTCATCCCCGGACAGCAGGAAGCCCTCTGGCAGATAGGGATACGCCTCGTTGCCGTCACGGAACTCGTTGTCCTTATGTCGGAACATGAAGTGGTAGGGCATGAAGTCGCTGGGGTTGCGCAGCCCTGCGGCGCCGGCGATCTCGCCTAAAGCGTGCATGGTGTTGCGATGGAATCGTGCGACCCGCTCGCTTTTATCCGCGACGTCCAGCGCGCGCTGGCGCAGCGGATCCTGCGTGGCGATGCCGACGGGGCATTTGTTGGTGTGGCAGGCCTGCGCCTGGATGCAGCCGATCGCGAACATGAAGCCGCGTCCCGAATTGCACCAGTCGGCGCCAAGCGCCAGGGCCCGCGCGATATCGAAGGCCGAGATGATCTTGCCCGCCGCCCCGATCCGTATCTCGTCGCGGATGCCGGCGCCGCGCAGGGCGTTGTGGACGAAGGTCAGCCCCTCCAGCATCGGCATGCCGACGCGGTTGACGAACTCGATGGGCGCCGCGCCCGTGCCCCCTTCGGCCCCGTCGATGACGATGAAGTCGGGGCGGATGCCGGTCTTCAGCATCGCCTTGACCATGCTGAGGAACTCGCGCCGGTGGCCGATGCACAGCTTGAAGCCCACGGGCTTGCCGTCCGACAGCTCGCGCAGCTGCTGAATGAACTTCATCAACCCCATCGGGGTCGAAAAGGTGCCGTGCGCGGGCGGAGAGATGCAGTCCACACCCATCGGGATGCCGCGCGCCTCGGCGATCTCGGGCGAGATCTTGGCGGCGGGCAGCATCCCGCCGTGACCGGGCTTGGCCCCCTGGCTCAGCTTGACCTCGATCATCCTGATCCGGGGATCGGCCGCCTGTTCGGCGAACCTCTCGGGCGAGAAGCTGCCGTCGTCGTTGCGGCAGCCGAAATAGCCCGAAGCGATCTGATAGATCAGGTCGCCCCCGCCCTCGCGGTGATAGCGGCTGATGCCGCCCTCGCCGCTGTCCTGGGCAAAGCCGGCCATCTTCGCGCCACGGCTGAGCGCGAGAATGGCGTTCCCCGACAGCGCCCCGAAGCTCATCGCCGAGATGTTGTAGAGGCTGGCCGAATAGGGCTGCCTGCAGGCCGGTCCCCCCACCATCACCCGGAAGTCGGCATTGTCGTTCTTGACCGGCGTCGCGGAATGGGTGAGCCAGGAATAGCCCGAGCCATAGACGTTCTCGATGGTGCCGAACGGGCGCTTGTCCTCGACCCCCTTGGCGCGCTGATAGACCAGCGCGCGCGCCTCGCGCGAGAAGGGCACCTCGTCCTGGTCGCCCTCGATCATGTACTGGCGGATCTCGGGGCGGAAGTTCTCGAACAGGAAGCGCAGATGGCCGATGACCGGATAGTTGCGCAGGATCGCGTGGCGGCGCTGCGCCAGATCGTAAAGGCCCACCAGGAACAGGAGTGTCATGACCGTGGCCGCGACATGCCAGCCGCCCCCGAACCGGACGGCCGCAAGGACCGCGGTCACGGCAAGCAGTCCGATCAGTCCAAAAATGGTGTATCGCTGGTAACTTCTCATGGGTTCACGTTTATCTGCAAGGAAACAGCGGCCAGCGACCGATCCGGGAACCGTTCACCAGCATGGAGAGCGGCGCTGTGTACCACATTCTGGAGACACATGCGCCATGTCCCGCGATGACCACGACCGCTATCTCGTGCCGGGACTGCTGCGCGGACTGGCAACGCTGAAGCTTTTCACGCCGGCCACTCAGTCGCTTACGCTGAGTGAGATCGCAAGGGCGCTGGGGATCACCCGTTCGGCCGCGTTCCGAACCGTCTACACCCTGGCCCACGAAGGATGTCTGCTGCATGACGAGCGCAGCCAGACCTATACACTGGGGCCCGGCGTGATGCGGCTGACCTACGGCTACTTCGCGACCCGCGAGGTCGTCGAGATCGCGCAGCCCGAGCTGATGCAATTGCGGGAGCGGACTGGCTGGTCCGTCCATCTGGGGGTGCTGGACGGAACGTCGGTGATGTATCTCGTCCGGCTTGCCGGACCACGTCACGAAGCCTCGATCATCCATATCGGCAGCCGGTTGCCTGCGCGGGCGACCACGCTGGGGCGCGTGCTGCTGGCCGGGCTGGAACAGAGCGAGATTCTGAATCGCTATCGCCCCATGACGACTGGCGCGCAGACCCCGAAGGTGGCCGCCGAGATCCTGCGCCAGGCCCAGGTCGATGCTGCTGCGCAAGTCGTGTCCCATGCCGGTGATTTCGAGGCGGGGATCGTTTCGGTCGCGGCGCCCGTGCGCAACATGTCCGGGCAGGTCGTTGCGGCCATAAACGTGACGACGCCGAATGACGAGGCGGCGGAATGCCGGATGGACGAGGTAAAGGGCGCGCTGCTGGCGACCGCCGGGCGCGTCTCGCGCCTGCTGGGCTATGAACCATCGCGCCCTGTCGCCCGGGACGCGCCCGGCGGCGACAGGAGCGGGTGAAAGGCCCGCCCCTGTCGGCGGGATTGTCAGGCAGCCTCGAAGGTGACCGTCTCGGGTTCGGCCGAGCCGACGATATACCAGACCGTGGCATGGCCTGCGCCGTTGTTGCGGAACCAGTGGCGACGACCGGCCGGGGTCTTGACCAGGTCGCGCGGGCCCAGCTCGACCTCGACCTGTTCACCGTTTTCCTCCCAGCCGACGATCAGCGAACCTTCCAGCACCAGGAAGGCGTCCTCGACATCGCGGCTGAACGGCTTGACGCCCACGCGCGAGGGGATGCCCAGCATCTCCTTGCGGCAGGTGTCGGTCTCGACGCCGCCGGGGCCGCAGTAGATCTTGCGGGTAAAGCCCGCGTTTTCCCAATGGGTCTCCAGCTCGGCATGGCGGACGACATATCCGGCCATCAGCTTTTGCAGCGGATGATCGCCCTTGGGATCGAACTTCAGCGTCTTGCCCGGCTCTGCCCCGAAGGCGCGCGCCAGCTCGGCGGGATGTTCCTTGGGATGATAGAGGTAGACCGGCGGCAGCGGCTTGCCCACATCGACCGAAATGGTCATCAGCACGGGTTCCACGCCGTCAACGCGAAAGCCGTGGCCGACATCGCGGGCGTTCAGGATCATGTCCTTGGGGCCGAGGTTCACCTCGACCACCTCGCCGTCCCTCTCCCAGCCCACCACCAGTGCGCCGTCGATCACGAGGAAGCTTTCCTCGATCTCGTGGCTGTGGCACGCCGCATAGCGCCCCGGCTCCTTGTAGATCAGGGACAGGGTGAAGTGGTCGGGTTTCAGCGTGCTGGCGTCGCCCACCTTGGGCGAGCCGCCGGCGCCGATATAGCGCATCTGCGCGCGCGCCAGTTCGTCAAAGCCGACGTTCGAGGGGAAGGCCTTCCAGTCGAACTGCTTGTCGGTAAAGCGGCCCGTGTGAGCCTTGAGTTCGTCGGCAAGCGTCGTGAAGTTCGGGTCTTGAACGGTCATCGTGTCATCTCGCTCTGATTCGGGAGTGAAGTGCCTGGTCTTGCTGGCCTTGTGGTATAAGGTTGCGCTGTTTTGCCGCATAACCATCGTTTTACATGCAAAACAGGCGCCCTATTCAGGCATAGGCATAGCCGAAGCTGATGCTGAACCGCGCCGGCGGCAGGGCGGCATCGCCAAGGCGCGCGCGGCGCGTCCAAAGTCGGCCGTGGACTTGCATGTCGTCGGTTTCAAGCCGGTCCAGGATGGCGCTTTCCATCCACAATCCGCCCATCCATTCGGAACCGCGCAGGCTGGAAGCGCCCTGCAGACGGGCGCGCTCGAACGAGCAGTTACCGTAGCCCACCGCATCCGACAGATCGACACCTTCCGCCAGAGTGGCGCCATCGAACTGCAGCACGCCGCGGAACTCGGCCTGCTGCATCACCAGCCTGCGCGTGAACTGCGCGCCGTCGAAGCGCGCATCCGAGTGGAACACCGCGCCCGAGAGGTCGCCCCCTGCGGCATGGACGCCGCAGAACCAGGCAAGGCCCTGAAACCTGGCGCCGCACGCCGAAATCCCTTGTGGAAAGCGCGCGCCGGTGAAATCGGCGGCGGTCAGCGTGGCACCGTCAAGATCCAGGTGATCCTCGCAGACGACGCGGCGCAGATCGACGTGCTCGCCAAAGCGGTAAGGCACCTCCAGGCGCGCGCGGATTTCAGCGCCGCGCATCAGGCCGCCACCCCGATCCGGGTCTCGGCCAGAGAGACGACCTCGCGCGCCCAGGGCAGCGCCAGATCCTCGGCCATATCGCTTCCCGAGGCGTCATGGACGATGCGTTCGCCCAGCATCGTGGCGCCGGCTTCCTCCATCAGGTCCTGCACCACCTTGGACCCCAGATTGAAGGTGTCGTATTCGGAATCGCCCAGGCCGAAAAGGCCGAAGACGACCCCCGTCAGGTCCGGCGTCTGCGCCTTCATCGCCTGGCCGAATGGCTGGGCCGAGGCAGGCAGCTCGCCATCGCCATAGGTCGAGGAGACGATCAGATACAGCCTGCCCCTGTCGAAATCGCCGGGGGCGAAGTCGGAGAGATTGAGGATCTCGACCTGATGATCGGCTTGCAGGCCAGACTGAATATCCTCAGCCAGCATCTCGGCGTTTCCGGTTTCGGTACCATACAGGATGACGATGTTCATCATGGGGCGTTCTCCGACTGACGGGACAGCTTCAGCATGTCGTGGCGGGTGGAAATCTTGGTGCGGCAGCGGCCAGGAGGTGCCTGGCCGGTTTCGATGGCGTCCAGCCGTTTCCACGCGGCCCAGTCCACAACCTTGTGGCTTTCGGGCAGCACGTCCACGCCGGCGCGCTGGGTGACGGGCATGGCCTCGACATCCGCGACAATGCGCTCGGCCAGCGCGATGCTGTCGGCGCGGTTCTCGGGAATGGTGCCGCGCGGGCCACGGCGGAACCATCCGGCGGCATAAAGCCCCGGCGCGATGCGTCCGGTTTCCGCGTCCTCGGCCCCTGCGATCAGCACGTCGCGGTCCAGCGCGCCATCGCAGCGAAAGCCGATGGCCGTGATCAGCGTGTCGCATGGCAGGATCTCGGGGCCGGACGGCCCCTCGACACGCAGGGCGCGGATGCGGCCGCCCGCATCCGTCCCGATGCCCGCAGGCTGGCAGCCGAAGCGGAAAAGGACGGAACGCGGCCCTGTGGCGATACCGTCCAGCGCGGCCAGCGCCTCGACGGTCTTGTTGCCCCCGGCCGGGGGCAGGTCGGTCACGCGGATCGTCACGCCCTGCAGCTTGCCCAGTTCGCGGATCATGACCGGATCGAACCGGGCCGCGGCTGCGGCAGAGCGGCCGAGGATCGTCAAGCTTTTGACGGGCCGCGCCGCCAGCCACGCGCTTGCCGCAGGGCCAAGGTCGCTGTCCTGCAACTCGTCCGCAGTCTTGGCCAGCAGCCGCAGTAGGTCCACCGCGACATTGCCGTTGCCCAGCACGATCACGTCGCCTCGCACATCGGGCAGATGGCTGGCGTCGGGATGATCGTAGAGCGACCGGGTCAGCGCGCCCGCGCCGACAATCCCCGAAGCCTCGCCCAGCCCATGATCGCGGTCCCCGGCCAGCCCGGTCGCCAGCACCACCGCGTCATAGGCCCCGCGCAGCGCCTCCAGCGTCACGTCCCGTCCCAGCGTGACATTTCCGAAAAATCTGGCCCCTTGCCGTTCGAAGACGCGCTCGAACTGCCGGGTGATGGCCTTGGTGCCCTGATGATCCGGCGCCACGCCATAGCGGACCAGCCCGAAGGGCACCGGCAGGGTGTCGAACACGTCCACGGTCCAGCCGGGCCGCGCCTTGAGCAGCGCCTGGGCGGTGAAGCAGCCCGAAGGGCCTGAACCGACGATTGCGATGCGGCGCATGTCAGGCCCCGTCCAGCAGATCGGCGGCCCAGGGATGCGGGGCGTTCGTCAGGTCAGTGTAGATCGCCTTCTGCGCCTGATAGGCCCGCAGGCCCTCGCGCCCCTTCTCGCGGGCCATGCCGCTGTCCTTCTCGCCGCCGAAAGGCGTCGAGATCGAGAACTGCTTGTAGGTGTTGATCCAGACCGTGCCGGTGTTGATCGCGCGGCCAATCCGCCAGGCCTTGGGGAAATCGCGGGTCCAGACACCGCAGGCCAGGCCATAGTCGTTGTCGTTCGCCTGCGCGATCAGGTCGGCCTCGTCCTCGAAAGGCAGCACGACCAGGACCGGGCCGAACACCTCGTCGCGGCAGATGCGGGCGGTATTCGGCACGCCCGACAGGATCGTCGGCAGGTAATAGGCGCCCTCCGCCAAGGCCGGGTCGTCGGGCCGCCGGCCGCCGGTCAGCAGCTGCGCGCCTTCCGCCAGCGCGGCGGCGACATGGGTTTCGACCGCAGCCCGGTGGTCGGGGTGAACGAGGCAGGACACCTGGGTCGCGGGATCGCCGGGATGGCCCACGCGCAGGCGTTCGGCCGCCCTGACGAGACGCGGCACGAAGCTGTCATAGATCCCGCGCTGCACGAACAGGCGCGCCCCGGCGATGCAGCTTTGCCCGGTCGAGGAAAAGATGCCGTAAAGCACGCCCGCGATGGCCAGATCCGGGTCGGCATCCTCGAACACGATGGTGGGCGACTTGCCCCCCAGTTCCAGCGACACCGGCATCAGCTTTTCGGCCGCCTGCCGGGCGATCTGCCGTCCGGTCGAGGTGCCGCCGGTGAACGACACCCGGCCGATGTCGGGATGCTCGACCAGCAGGTTGCCGATTTCCCGCCCCGCCCCCGGCAGGACCGAGAACAGCCCTTTGGGCAGCCCGGCTTCCTCGACGATCCGGGCGAGTTCCAGCGATACGAGCGGCGCCCAGCTCGCCGGCTTGAGCAGCACGGCATTGCCCGCCGCAAGCGCCGGCGCGACCTTCTGCGCGTCCGAGGCGATGGGCGAGTTCCAGGGCGTGATCGCCGCCACCAGTCCCAGCGGTTCCCACACCGACATGGTCAGCGCATCGCCCCGCTGCGCGGTCAGCGCGTCGTCCATCGTCTCCAGCACCGCGCCGAAGTAGCGGAACGTTCCCGCCGCCGAGAGGGCGAGCGCCCGCGTCTCCTTCAGGGTCTTGCCGGTGTCGCGGGTCTGGATGCGCGAGATGCGGTCGGCATTCGCCTCGAGCCCGTCGGCGATCCGGTAGAGATGGCGCGCGCGCTCGTGCGGCTTCAGGTTTCGCCATGCCGGATCGGCCTGCGCCGCCTTGGCGCTCGCGATGGCACGCAGGCCATCCTCGCGCGAGGCGCCGCGAAAGATCCGGTTCACCGTGCCATCGGCGGGAAAGATCGAGGTGATCTCGGCGCCGGTGCCGGTTTCCCATTCACCGCCGACGAACAGGCGGCCATCGGGCAGGTCGATGTCCGGCGCGTTGATTTTCGACATCCGGGTCATGGCGTCCTCTCTCAGATGGCCACGGGGCCGATGCGGTTGCGGATCTCGCGCAGCACGCTCCAGACTGTCGTGACCGACGTCTTGGCGTTGCCCGCTGAAGGCTGGTTCTCGATCCGGATCGAGTAGCGGGCGAGCGGAGAGTCCACGCTGTATTCATGGACATTGCCGGGTGCCGCGGGATCGGCCACCAGCTCGACCCGGGTCGCCTCGAACCCCGCGCCTGCCAGTGCAAGCGTCGCCGCGACATTGGCGTTCCGGGGATAGTCGGTCGCAGCCTGCCGCGCGTTGCCGGTGAAGAAGACCGCCGCCTCGGACAGTGTTCCCAGATCCAGGATTTGCGCGGCAGGGGTGCCCTCCCAGGCGCGCGGCGGCTTGACCCCGCGGTAACGGACCGTCAGCCCTCCCGCCGTGCCCAGGGCCGACAGCAGGTCGATCCCGCCGACTGCGCCGGCCGGCAGGATCAGTCGGGCGCCGCCTTCGTCCGCGGCCTTTCGCACCAGGGCAAGCAGTTCAGCGTCCGCAAGGGCGCCGATCGAGACGATGACCACGTCGGTTCCCGCGCGCAGGACAGGCGGGACATGCGCCGTGACTGCCGCGTGCCCGGCGCATTCGACCACCAGGTCCGGGCGTGCGGCCAGCAGGCCGGTCGCGTCGGTGACGACCTCCGCACCCTCTGCTGCACCGGCGAAGTCGCGATCCAGCCGGGCGCGGGTGTCGTCCTCCATTCCCGGCAGGGTCAAGACCGACAGATGTTCGACCCGCAGCCCCTGCTGCCGCATCAGTCCCAGAAGCGTGGTGGCGATGTTGCCGAACCCGATCAGACCCAGTCGCATCGCCTCACTCCGACTTGCCTGCGGCGCCGGCGGGCGGACCTGCGAAGGTTTCCGCGAAGGGTCCGATCGCGCACATATCGATTTCAACCAGCTGCGGCCCCTCTGCCGCGATGGCTGCGGCAAGGGCTGCCTGAAAGCGCGCAAGATCGTCCACCCTCTGGTGCGGCATGCCGATCGCGGCGCAGAAGGTCGCGAAATCCGGCGTCGCCAGCGCGCTGTAGTGATGCCGCGAATCGTATTGCACGTCCTGGATGTTGCGGATGACGCCATAGGCCTGATCGTTCATCAGCACATAGACCAGCGGCGCGCGTTCCTCGACGGCGGTGATCATCTCGGCGATGCCCAGCATCGTGCCGCCGTCGCCCAGAAGGGTGATCGCCTTCGGCCCGTCCGAGGCGAGGGCCGCGCCGATGCCCATGGCGACGCCCTGCCCGATGCCGCCCCCCAGGGCATGGACGCCCAGCTGCGGTTCGGCGATCTGGACATAGCGGTTGCCGAAGGTCGAGTTCGAGATGGTCACGTCGCGCACCCAGGGGTGGCGGCCCGCCGTGACCGTCTGGTTCAGCACGTCGGCCACAACGCGGTAGGGGCCCAGCAGGTCGCGGACGCGCCCCTCGCCCTGCGCCCGGACGCGGGCGATGTCGAATCGCAGCCCCTCGTCGGTGTCCAGCGTCTCGGGCAGCATCGCGACCAGGCGGCCAAGCACGTCGGCCGCGTCGCCGTGGATGAACTGCTCGACCGGATAGTTGCGCCCGCCCTGCGACGCCTCGGCGTCGATCTGCACCAAGGGCGAGGGCAGCGGCATCCGGTTGTTCTGCGTCTCGTTGCCGCGCAGGCGCGAGCCGACGACGATCATCAGATCGCAAGTCCTGTAAAGCTCGACCGCCTCGGGCGTCATGTTGAACGCTCCCAGCGAGGCGGGGTTGTCCTCGGGCACGATGGCGCGGCCGTTGGTCGAGGTGACGGCGCCGAAGCCGCGGCGCACCAGCTCGGTCGCGGCCGCGGACGCGCCGCGCGCGCCGCCGCCCAGCCACAGCATCGGGCGGCGCGCGGCCCGGACCCGCTCGGTCAGTTCGGCGATAGCCTCGTCCCCGGCGATCGGGCGCTGGACGAGGGGCGCATAGGCGCGCGCCGATCCGGCCACGGGGCTGCGCTGCACGTCCACCGGAATCTCAAGGCTGACCGGCCCCGCGGGCGCCGACAGCGCCGCCGAACAGGCCGCCGTCAGCGTTCCCACCGCGCCTTGCGCGTCCCACATCCGGAAGACCGCCTTCGACACGCCCTCCAGCATCCGGGGCTGGCGCGGCACGTCGTGGATCGCGGCCCGGTCGCGGTCGGCGAACTCGCGGTCCACCTGGGTGGTGATGTGCAGCAGGGACGTGCCCGCGGTCAGCGCCTCGGCCTGCCCCCCCGCCGCATTGCCCGCCGCGGTGCCGGTCGAGGTCAGGCACACGCCCAGCCGGCCCGACACACGGGCATGGGCGTCGGCCATGTTCATCGCTCCGGCCTCGCCCCGCGCGGGGACAAAGCGGATGCGGTCCTGGCGCGCAATTGCATCCAGGATCGGCATGTTGTGGATCGAAATCACCCCGAAAATCTCGGTGACGCCGATATCGGCCAGATAGCGGGCGATCAGGTCGCCGACCGTTTCGACTTCCAGCCGGATGTCCATTTTCATGTGGTTGTTCCTCAGATAAAGCGGGCCAGGCCGCCCGACACGTCGATCTGCGACCCGGTGATGTAGCTGGCGCCTCGCGACCCCAGGAAGGCGATGGCATGGGCGGCCTCCTCGGCGTCACCCAGCCGCCCAAGCGGGATTCCCTTGTCCTTCGCCAGCGCCGCATACCAGGCTTCGCGGCTGACGGATTTATCCTCTCGGTCGGCAAAGCGGCGGGTCCACTGGCCGGACCCGATCAGCCCCAGCAGGACCGAGTTCACGCGCACCTCGGGCGCCAGCTCGATCGACAGGCTCTTCAGCAGGTTCTGCACGCCCGCGCGGGCGGAAGAGGTGCAGACCATGTGCGGCTCGGGCTGGTAGGCAAGCAGGGAATTGACCGCGACAATGGCACCCCGCGCGTCGCGCAGCATGGGCAGGAAGGCACGGGCGGGCAGCACCTGGCTGAAGATCTTCAGCTCATATTCCGTCCGCCAGTCCTCGTCCGAGGTGGTGGCGAAGGTGGACTGGCGCCCCTGCCCGGCGTTGTTCACCAGAAGGTCGCAGCGGCCGAAGCGGTCCCCGACCTCGGCGGCAAAGGTGTTGACCGCCTCAGGCTCCAGCACCGACAGGGCCGAGGCCAGAACCCTGTCGTCGCCGTGGTCGCGCCGCAGGACGGCGGCGACGTCCTTCAGCCGGTCGGCGTTGCGCGCACACAAGGCGACCCGCGCCCCGCAGTCCAGCAGCAGCTTGACGGTCGCAAGTCCGATGCCCGACGAGCCGCCGGTCACGACCGCGACCTGCCCGTTATAATCATACCGGTTCATCGGGTGGCCTCTCTGTCCATGCGGGTGGGGACCAGCTCGGGAAAGCCGGGGTCCGGGCGACCCTGCATCACGGCGCGCTGCGCGGGCGTGGGGGGGCCGGCGGTCATCCACTGGTCCATCTTCTCGGGCACGTCGCGCGGCCAGACCTGCGCCTCATGCGTGACTTCGTCGATCTGCTGCAGCTCGGAGGTGAACTCGATGACGAAGCCCGAGGGCGAGACGAAATAGGCGAACGGATTGTTGCCCGGCCCGTGGCGGCCCGGCCCCCAGCTGGGCACATGGCCCTTTTGCTTCATCCGGCCGATGGCGCGCATGAATTCATTGAGCGTCGGCACCTCGAAGGCGACATGGTTGACCGATGGGTAATGCGCGCGCACAAGCGCGATCGAATGGTGGTCGGACGAGCAGCGCAGGAAGACCATCTGGTCGGCCGAATAGTCCGACACCCGGAACCCCAGCACGCGCTCGTACCACGCCTGCACACCCTCCATGTCGGGCGTGTTCAGCACCACATGCGAGACCTTCTTGGGCATCGCCCATTCAGGCTTTTCGTCATGGCGCAGCCCGCCCGCACGGAACCGCAGCCGCCGCAGGTCCGGGTCCAGCATCTCGAAGCCGTAGCCGCCGATCCAGTCGTCGAACCGCGCCGGTTCGCCCAGGGCGGTGCCGCCCTCCCTCAGGACCTGGGCGTGCAGCGCATCGATCGCCGCCTCGTCGGGCATGTTGAAATGGATGTGGTCGATCCCATAGACCGGCCCGTCCTTCAGCCCGTAGAGGAACGCTTCCGGGCCCGTGCCCTTCAGCCAGGCGGCGCCGTCCTGCTGATGGGCGAGCTTCAGTCCCCACATGTCGAGGTAGAAGGGCAGCGTCGCCGCCAGCCCCGGCCCACGCATCACGATGCCCCGGAGACTGTCAACACGAACGCGCTTGTCCATCGGGTTACTCCTTGTTGGCAGCCTGCGCCGCGGCAGGCAGGGTTTCGGCAAGACTGGCCATGACCGCCCGCACGAAGGCGGCAGGAGCCTGCTGGTAAAGGGCGTGGCCCGCCTCGGGCAGTTCGACCAGCGGACCGCGCAGATGGGGCGGAATGGCGGCATGGGCGCGGCGGTTCGCCTCGGGGGGGGTGATCCTGTCCTCGGTCCCGACAATGACCGAGGCCGGGACGGCCAGCGCCGCCAGATCGTCCAGCAGCCGGCCTGACGCCAGCATCCGCCCTGCCTGCCCATATCCCGGCATCCGCACCGCGGCCATGTTGCGCATGACCAAGCCCGCAACTTCGGGATTGCGTTCGGGCTGATGAACCAGACGGGGCGCGCGGTCAGCGGCAAAGGCCGCGGGGCCGAGCCGTTCCAGATCGTCGATCCGCGCCTGCGCCGCCTCTGAAAGCGGTTCGCCCGGCCGGACCCCGTGCCCGAGCGCGCAGGAGGCCAGCACCAGTGCCCCGGCCCGATCCGGCCAGCGCCGCGCAAAGGCTGCCGCCATCAGCGTCCCCAGCGAATGGCCCAGGATGATCGCCCGCCCGATGCCCAGCCGGTCCAGAAGCCCGGCCAGCGCCGCGGCGTAGTCACCTGCGACCGGCCAGTCGGCAGCCAGCGCGGCCGAGCCGCCATAGCCCGGCGCATCCCAGGCGATCACCCGCAGGTCCGCCGGCAGATGGGGCAACAGCCCGGCAAAGCCCGACGCGTTCGAGCCGATCCCGTGCAGCAGGACCAGCGGCACACCCGTCCCCGGACGGTCCAGGCAGGCCACGGGGCCGGATATGGCGCGCAGGAATCCCATCAGTTGAACCAGAAGCCGTTGTTGACGGGCAGGGTCTGCCCGGTCAGGGTCAGCGCGTCCTCGCTCAGCAGGAAGGCGACGGTGCCGGTGATGTCGTCGGGGGACTGAGGGCCGGGGACCGCGCGCCCTTCCTCATACAGGCGGTGACGCGCCTCGGGCACGTATCCGGTGCTTTCGGTCGTCAGGATCCCGGGCGCGACCGCCGTGACGCCGATCCGGTCGGGGCCAAGCTCGCGCGCATAGGACCGCGTCATCGCCATCACCGCGCCCTTCGAGGCGGTGTAGGCCATCAACCGCGGCGCGCCCCAAAGCGCCGTGTCCGAGGCCAGGTTGACGACCCGCCCCGACCCGGAGGCCCTGAGCAGCGGCACCAATGCCCGCGTCGCCAGCCAGGTGCCGCGGACATTGACCCGCATCACCCTGTCCCAGACGTCGATGTCGATCTGGTCGTGGGGGATGCCGCCGATTCCGGTGGCGATCGCGCCATTGTTGACCAGTCCATGCAGCAGCCCGCCGGTCTGCCGGCCGACTTCGGCCGCCATCGCCTCGATCGACTCCGGCTCGCCCAGATCAAGCGGAACGAAGGATGCCCCAAGCCGCTCGGCCACGGCGCGGCCCTCCTCCGCGAGCACGTCGGCGAGGATCAGCCGCGCACCCGCATCGGCCAGCCGCGCGGCGATTCTTTCGCCCAGGCCGCGCGCGGCGCCGGTGACGACGATATGACGGCCGTCCAGCGTCATTCCGCCGCCATCCTTGCCGCTTCGGCCTCGATCTGGCCCTTGGCCGCGCGGGTCAGGATCTGGCGGATGCGGCTGACGCCCAGGTCGTGCTGATAAAGCATCTCGCGCTTGCGGGCGTCGTCGGGCATGCCTTCCAGCATCACGCGGTCCTGCTCCAGCACGTTCCAGTGGTTTTCCTCGAGTTGCGCGCGATACAGGAACCGCCAGCTTTCCCGCGCGGTCCCCGTCACCTGGCGCAACCGCCAGAAGAAGACCTTGCAGCTGTGGGCATCGACCGGCAGCACGAATCCCACGATCCGCATGTTGCCCCCGGGCCCCGCAGCAGGCGGATAGGGAATGTCGAGATAACAGAAGATGTTGCCGGGATGGACTTCGAACTCGGTCCAGTCGAAGTTCGCGCCGACCTGTCCCACGCGCGAGACGCGGAACCCTTCCTCGGTCTTGTTCAGTTCGATCAGATCCTGCTTGGACCCGAAGGCGAGCGTGAAGCTTTCCGAATGCAGATAGCAGCCGTGCATCGGGTCGGCGAGGTTGTCCACCGCATAGCGATAGTTGCAGTTCCAGACCGAGGTGCACAGGAAACCGGTCCAGTCGTCCGAGGTCAGCTCCCTAGGCATGACCAGCTCGGGGGGTTCGGGCTGCTCGACCGAAGGGACATAGACGAACACGCAGTCGCTGTGTTCGGTCACGGCAAAGCTGTCCAGCGCCTTGCGTCCCTCCAGCGCGCATTCCGGCATCGCCGGGACGCGCTGGACGACGCCCTCGCCATCCACGACCACGCCATGATAGCGGCAGGCGATGTTGCCGTCGTGGATCTCGCCATAGGACAGCGGCGCGCCGCGATGGGGGCAGAAATCCTCGATGCACCGGATCTTGCCGCCGCCCTCGCGCCACAGCACGACCTTGCGGCCCAGAACGACGGCGCCATAAGGGACGCTGGTCCTGATTTCGACGGACTTGGCGACCGGATACCATTGGCCCAGCAGCCCCGTGTTCACGCGTTCTTCGATCAGGGTCTTCTTGTCGATCATGACTGGATTTCCTCTGGAGTCGGGAGGGGGGTTCCGTGGCGGGCGGCTGCCTTTAGCCGTGCGCCTTGGGGATGTAGTGCAGGGCCCGCGTCTCGATGCGTTCCAGGACGAGGTAGAGCACGAAGCCGATCAGGGTCAGCAGGATGATCGCGTTGAAGACCATCGCCGCATTGGCCTGGCCGCCGCCATAGGCGATGAGATAGCCAAGCCCGGTGCTGCCGCCGACAAGCTCGCCGACCGTCACCCCGATCACCGCCAGCGTCGAGGCGATGCGCAGGCCGGCCATCAGGTTCGGCAGGGTCGAGGGCATCTCGACCTTGCGGAATATCTGCCAGCGGTTCAGCGAATAGGCGCGGGCCAGGTTGACCAGGTCGCGGTCCACGGTGCGCATCGCCTGCAGCACGTTCACCAGCACCGGAAAGAACACGATCAGCACGGTGACCAGCAGCTTGGGCATCGCGTTATAGCCGAACCACATGATGAACAGCGGCGCGAAGGCGACCTTGGGCGCGATCTGAAGCCCCAGGATATAGGGCGACAGCACCTTCTCCCAAAAGGGAGACATGCCGAGCAGATAGCCGATCGCCGCCCCCAGCGCCGAGCCGATGAGAAAGCCGATCACCGTGTAGACCGCGGTCGAAAGCGTGTGGCCGACCAGCCCTTCGGAAGCGAACATCCGCGCCAGTTCCGAAAGGCACTGCGACAATGTCGGGATGATATAGCGCGGGATGTCCAGCAGCGGCGGCAGGAACTGCCAGGCCAGCAGCAGCAGCGTCAGGATGGTCAGGGAAACCCCCGCCTGCAGCCGGCGTTCGATCGCTGCCGGGTTGATCGGGGGAACGCGGACCCGTCGGTCGGTCTGTTGCACGGCGTGGGTCACTGGACGAACTCGTTGGTATAGAGGTCATCGGCGGGCACGGCGGTCTGGACGATGCCGTGATCGACATAGAACTTCTGGACTGCCGTCAGCCGCTCGGGATCGAAGCTGCCGAGCGGCTGGCCCTCCTTCGCGGGATAGACCTTGGTGGCATAGTCGCGCAGGATCGCCTCGACCTCGGCCTCCTTGCCAGCCTGCTGCGGGACAAAGCTCACGAACTCTGCGGCCGCCCGGGCGGGGTCGGCCCGGATGTCCCGGACGGCGTGCAGCACCGCACCGACAAAGCCGCGCACGACTTCGGGCCGGTCGGCGATGGTCTTGTCCGAGGCGATGATCGCCTGCGCCATGGCCGGGAAGATCTGGTCCACCGGCATCTGCTCCATCTCGACGCCGGCCGCCTCGATCGCCGGAACCCATTCCGGCACGCCCGAAATGCCGTCGAGATCGCCCGAGATGGACAGTTGCACGAGGCCGCCGGGACCGACTGCCTGGATCTGCACGTCATCCTTGGTCAGCCCGACCGAGGACAGGGCGCCCAGCAGGTTGTAATAGGTGGTGTCCTGGTAGGACATCACCCCGATCCGCTTGCCCTTGAAATCCTGGGGGCCGGTGATGCCGCTGTCCTTGCGCCAGGCAAGCTGCGTCAGGCCATGCCCGCCCAGCAGCGCCACGCCCTTGACGTCAAGGCCGTTGGCGCGCACCACGATCGGCGTGTCCCCGATCCCGCCGCCCAGATCGGCGTTGCCGACGGCCACCTGCGTGGCGACATCCGCCCCGCCCTTGCCCACGCGGAACGTCACGTCCAGCCCGGCATCCTTGAAATAGCCCTTCCCCTGGGCCAGCTGGAAAGGCGCGAAGGCGGGCAGGAACTCGGGGGCGGGGAACAGATAGGTGACGGCCTCCTGCGCCTGCAGCGCGATTGCCGATGCGAAGGTCGAGACGGCAAAGGCCGCCGAGAACAGGGTCGTCTTCATGGCATTCCTTTTCATCAGGCGTTGGCCTTCTCTTCCAGTTTGAGAAGCGCGAAGATCTGCGCGGCATAGCCCGCGACCTCTTTCATCTTGCGTCGCTTCAACGGCTCGTCACGGTGGGGCAGATCGACCCGGATTTCGGAAATGACCGTGCCGGGACGTTCGGACAGCACAAGGATGCGGTCCGACATCAGCACCGCCTCGGCCAGATCGTGGGTGATCAGCAGCGTGGTCTTGCGCTGCTCGGCGATGACCTTGGCGAAGCTGTTCTGGATCAGAAGCTTCGTCTGCGCGTCGAGAGCCGAGAAGGGCTCGTCCAGCAGGATGATCTCGGGGTCGATGGCCAGGGTCCGGGCCAGCGCCGCGCGCTGCCGCATACCCCCCGACAGTTGATAGGGATACTGGTGCTCGAACCCTTCCAGATGGCAGTGGGCCAGCTCTTCCATCGCCCGGCGACGCCGCGCCGCCTTTTCCACGCCCCGCGATTCAAGCCCGAACTCGACGTTCGACACGATGTCGCGCCAGGGCAGCAGCAGATCCTTTTGCAGCATGAAGCCGACATGCGGGTTGGGACCGTTCACCGGCTCTCCCGAGACCAGCACTTCGCCCTCGGAGGGACTGTAGAGGCCGGCGGTCATGCTGAGGATGGTGGACTTGCCGCAGCCCGAGGGGCCGACCACCGAGACGAACTCGCCTTCGTTGACGACGAAGCTCACGCCGCTGACCGCCGTCACCTCGCCCCGCGTCACTGTGGGGAAGCGCTTGCTGACCTGGCGGAACTCAAGCGCCATAGCCATGCTCGCGATAGGCGGCGTCGAGATCGGCGTTGATCGCCGCCAGCTCCTGCCGCAGCAGCGCCTCGTCCCAGTCGGTCCGGCCGGACACCGGCGCCACGACGCGGCGCGCCGCCAATCCGGCCGCGACCGCGCCGAAATCCTGTGTGCCCTCGCCGAACACCGCCATCAGCGCATCCTTCAGCGCCGTTTCAGTGCCGGTCAGGGGTCGGCCCAGGCTTTGATGGGCCAGAGCCGGCCGGCTCGTATCCGCTGCCCGCCGAGACAGGCGATCCTTGAAGACGTCCATTCTCCCCTCCCGTTCTCTCCTGATGCCAAAGGCGAGCCGAAACGTCAGAGCCTTTGGTTCATTTTTGAACTTTATGTTCACAGTAGAGCGTCAGCGCGCCGACCTGTCAACAAATCCTGTGGTCCGCGACGCATTTTTGCTTTTCTGAGGGGGAAAGTTGGGCGCGGCGCTGACCTGCGGCGTTGCGTCGCACGCGGGACTGATCGGCCAACCTGCGGACGTGCTTTGCATTTTTGAAGGGCTTGCCAGCGTGAAGGACAGCAACGGCACGGACATCTTGCCTCTGCGACAGAAGCTGTTCATTTTAGAATAAACTGTTCAAGGTTTACCGAGGAGGCACCCCATGCCCTCTGTCAGCGCCGATTCCATCGACGAATCACCCTCCGGGTCGCGTCCCAGCTACGACGTGCCGCCCGTCTCCCGCGCTTTCAGCCTGCTGCGCTACATCAGCGCCGGGAATCGCTGCCGCAATATGTCCAAGGCGGCGAGCGCGCTGGGCATCAACCGCACGACCCTGCTGCGGCTTCTGCATACTCTGGAGCGTGAGGGCATGATCGAGTGCGACGAGGAAGGGGGCGGCTACATCCTGTCCTACGGACTGCTGGAACTGACATCGAGCATGCTCTCCTCGCGCGACGTGGTGCGCCTTGCGCGGCCGCTGCTGTCACGCCTCGCGGCCGAGACGGGGCTTTCGGCGCATCTGGGGGTGCTGCTGGGGACCGACGTGATCGTGCTGGTGCGCGAGACCCCCGATGTGCAGCTCGTCAGCAGTATCCGCGAGGGCAGCCGCCTGCCCGCCCACGCGACGGTCATGGGGCGCATCATCTTGGCAAACCTGCCGCGCGACGAGGTGCGCCGCATCCTGTCGGACAGCGATCTGGCGGCGATTACCGCGCGCACCCCCGTCACGTTCGAGCAGTTGGGCCGGCAGCTTGATGCCGACGGGGCCGAAGGGCTGGCCTGGTCGGCCGGGAACTACGAGGCTGGCATCGGCTCCGCCGCGGCGGCGATCCTGAACCACTCGAACCGGCCGATGGCCGCGATCAGCCTGTCGGGCCATCAGAGCGCCTTCGAGGCGGAAAGCGGCCGCCGCCATCAGATCGCCGATCGCATCCGCGAGACCGCAAACCGCCTGTCGTCGCTTCTGGGCGCGCAGATCTGAACCGCGCGCCCGGACCCGCTATCCTGTCACCGACACGTGCCAGGGCGACAGCCAGCGCCGCAGTTGCGCGATAAGCCCGTAGAGCAGCAGCCCGACGAACGTCAGCACGGCGATCACCGCGAAAAGCTGGGGCACGGCCAGGTTCTGCAGATGCGCCACCGCCAGATAGCCCAGACCCTCGCTGCCGCCGATAAACTCGCCCACGATCGCCCCGATCATCGCCATGACCACCGCGACCTCGGTCCCGGTCAGGATGACCGGCAGCGCGGTCGGCAGATCCAGCATGACGAAACGCTGCCAGGGATTGGCCTGAAGCATCGTCATCACGTCCCGGTCGCCCGGCTCGACAGACTTGAAGGCCTGCAGCGCGTTGGAGAAGATCGGAAAGAAGGCCAGAGCCGCGGCGATGACGATCTTGGATTCCAGCCCGAAGCCGAACCACAGGATGAACAGCGGCGCGAGCGCGATCTTGGGGGTCAGCTGCAGCAGCACGATGAAGGGCTTGGCCGCCCATTCGACCGGCGGCACCCGCGCCATGACGAAGCCCAGCACGATCCCGGAAACAACCGCGATGACAAAGCCGCCCACCGCCTCGGTCACGGTGATGCGGACGTGGTGCCACAGTTCGGGATCAGGCAGCATCTGCCACAACGCGACCACGATCTGCTCGGGGGAGGGCAGGACGAAGGCCGAGACCTCGGAGTTGCGGACATAGGCCGACCAGCCGGCCAGGAACAGCGCCACCGACAGCACCGGCAGCAAGATTCTGAGGGTTCTCCGGGTCATGTTCATGCCGCGCCTTTCGTCAGTGTGTGCCGCAGCCCGGCCACCATGTCCTGGAATGCGCCGCTGCGCTGCAGGTCGAGGCTGCGGGGCCGCGCGAAGGGGATGTCCACGGTCTCGACGATCCGCGCCGGCCGGGAAGCCAGAACCGCGACCCGGTCGGACAAAAAGGCGGCCTCGGCGATCGAATGGGTCACCAGGATCGTCGTCACATTCGCCCGCGCGCAGACCTCCAGCAGTTCCATGTTCAGCGTGTCGCGCGTCATCGCATCCAGGGCGCCGAACGGCTCGTCCAGCAGCAGAACCTGCGGATCCGTGACCAGCGCACGCGCCAGCGACGCACGCTGGCGCATCCCGCCCGAAAGCTGTCCGGGAGAGTGATCCGTGAACCGCTCCAGCCCCACCGCGGCGCAGATCCGGCGCGCGCGCTCCATCCGTTCGCGGCGGCCGACGCCCGCGGTCCGCAACGGCAGCGCGACGTTCTCGGCGACGGTGAACCAGGGAAACAGCCGCGCCTCCTGGAACATCATCGACACCGGGCGGGTCGCGGCGGCAGAGCGGCGCCCACCCGGCCAGACCGGGCGCCCGCGCACCAGCACCTCGCCCGCCGAGGGCGATTCCAGCCCGGCGATGATGCGCAGCAGCGTGGTCTTGCCGCAGCCCGACGGACCCAGCAGCGACAGGAACTCGCCCTGTGCCAGCGTCAGATTTGCATCCGTGATCGCGCGGACCGCCTCAGGTCCGTGGCCGAACACCTTGCTCAGCCCCGAGACGGTGATGTCGGGAGGGGTTTCCAACGCCATGTCCCGCATCACGCCAGCGCCCTGTCCAGCAGCGCGTTGGTATAAAGCGTTTCCGCATCCGGGGCGCTGTCGATCATGCCGGCGTCGTGCAGAAGCTGCACCGCCCCGGCCCAGACCTCGGGGACGTTGCGAAGCAGGTTTCCGGTCCCCTTGGCCATCCAGTTCTCGGCATTGGCGCCCAGATCGCGCCGGGCAGCCTCCAGGTCGTCGGCCCCCGAGACATCGTATTTCTCCACGATGGCCTTGATGATCGGCGCGGTGTCCCCGGCCGCGGCGATTTCCGCGGCGGCGCGGTGGGTGGCCTTGAGGAAGGCCACGAAGCTGTCGGGCCGGGTCTCGATCTCGGCGGGGTGTGCGACATAGACCTGCCCCGGCATCCCGTCGTCCATCGCCATCGCGTTCACGTTCTGGCGCGCAGCCTGGGCCAGCACCATCGACGAGGTGTTGCCGATGAACGCGCCCGCGCGTCCCGCCTCGATCAGCGCGAACGAGGCCGCGCTGTCGGCGACCTTGACCTTCGTCACCGCGGCCGGATCGACCCCGCTGCGGCGCAACAGAAGATCGAGCGTGCCCTCCATCGAGCCGCCGAGGCTCGCCATCCCGACGGTGCGCCCTTCCAGCTCGGCGACCGAGTTCACCGGGCTTTCCGTGGAGGAGATGACGTAGAAGGGCGAGACCTGCGCGATCGTCGCGATCGAGATCAGTGGCGCATTGTTGTTGATGCGCGAGACGATCATGTTCGTCCCTCCGGTCCGGCCCGCGTCCATCTGTCCGGCGATGACCATCTGCGACACCATCGCCGCGCCCTTCGCGGCCTCGATCTTCATCTGCAGGCCATTCTCGGCATAATAGCCCGCCACATCCGCATAAAGCACCGGGGCGAACGCCAGCGAATAGGAAAACGGGGTGATGAAGCGGAACGTCCCGTCCTGCCCGAGCGCGGGCCTGCCCGCCGCCAGCACCGCCAGCGAGGCCGCGGCGCTTCCCAGAAACCCGCGACGGTTCATGGTTCCTTGAATCATTGGTTCTCCTCCTTGCATGTTCGTGGCTGCGGCCCGATCAGCGGCAGCATCGCGCCGGGACGGGGATGCGCCGGGCGCTCAGATCTCCATCAGGTCGGCACCGACGACGATCCTGCCGCGATAGTGCCGGCTCACGCCTTCGGTCCAGTCCTCAGTCCGTTCCGCCGGGTCGTAGCCGGGGACGAAGTGGTTCAGCACCAGCGTGCCGACGCCGGCGGCCTCGGCGACGCGGCCTGCCTCCTCCGGTGTGGTGTGAATCGCGATGACCTTCTCGATCAGCTTCTCGGCGGCTTCGGCGGGGCGGCCCTGCTGGGCGAACTTGCGGCGGAACTGCTCGGCGGTGCGGTGGGGATCCACGATCTCGTGCACCAGCACGTCTACGCCTCTGGACAGGCCGACCAGCGCATCGCTTTCCGCCGTGTCGCCGCTGAACACGATCGCCCGGTCGGGCGTCTCGAAGCGGTAGGCATAAGAGAGATAGTGCACGCCGTCCTTGACGCCGCCATTCGGGTAATGCGTGTTCTCGATGCAGGTGACGCGGATGTTGTCGTCCTTGTAGACCTCGCCCGGTCCGGCAATGTCGTGCCCCATGAACAGCGCGGCCGGATCGTCGGCGCCGCCGCTGAAGGCCCGGCGCAGGTCGGCGCTGGGGCGGAAGTAATCCACGAAGGCCCGGATCATCCCTTCAGTGCCCGGCGGGCCGTAAGCGTGGACTTCTTCGGTGCGGCCGTTGGACCAGGCCAGCCCCATCAGTGTGCCCAGGTCGGCGTTGTGGTCGTCGTGGTGGTGGGTGATGAATATCCGGCCCACCCGCTGCACGCCGATCCCCGCCAGCATGAGCTGGCGCGCAACCCCGTTGCCCGCGTCGATGATATAAGGAGTGTCGTTCACGACCAGGACGCTGGCGGGCTGGTTGCGGTCCGGCAGTGGCGTCGGCCCGCCCCCGGTGCCCAGAAGGATCAGACGCGTCTGGCCGCTGCCTGCGGCAGACGGGGCGCCACCGGCCGGTGCGGTGGTTGGAGCGGTCTGCGCAAGGGCAGGAAGAGCGGGGGCAAGGCCTGCAGCGGCCAGCCATCGCAGTCCCTGGCGTCGGGTCATCATGGTCTTTCCTCCCTCTCGGTTTCCGCGGTTGCGCCGGGGCACTGTCTGCGCGCTTTCAGGCTGCGGCTGCGTCCGGGGGTTCCCCGCCGGATGGGGATCATGGATCAGGCCTGCGCCCGATCCAGCGCGTGCCAGGCGTCATAGCCATAGACCCAGTCCGCGTTCCCGCCCTGTTTCAGCCAGTCGTTGGCGAGCGACCCTTCCTGCACGCGCGTCGTCCGCGGTATGCGCGCCGCTGCATAGGCCTCGAGCGCCCGGGGCAAGGTCTCGACGCTTGCGCCCTCGATGGCGCGGGACAGCACGACAGCATCCTCGCAGGCCATGCAGGCACCCTGCGCCATGAACGGCACCATCGGATGGGCCGCGTCCCCCATCAGGGCGATCCGGCCTTCGGACCAGCGGGGCATGGGATCGCGCACGTGCAGCGCCGATCGCGTGACCTCGGTCAGCGCATCCAGCAAGGCGCGCGCCTCGGGGTGGAAGCCCTTGTAGATCGCGCGCAGCTCCGCGATGTCGCCGGGCAGGGTCCAGCCCTCATCGGTCCAGTCCTTCTGGCCCGTGGTCGCAAAGACAAAGATCTCTCTGCCCAGGTTCAGGGGAAAGGTGACGATCTGAAGGTCGGGCGTCGGTCCCCACCATTTCGTGAAGCTGTCGAGATTGGGGATGTCCGGCGCCGCCTCGCGCGGGAACACTCCGCGATAGGACACGAGACCGGTGAAGCGGGGACTGTCCTCTCCATAGAGGGCACGGCGCACGGGCGAATGGATGCCATCGGCGCCGATCACGAGATCACAGTCGAAACGGCTGCCGTCCGCGAACAGGATGCGGGGGCCATGCTCGTCCTGCTCGACCCCGGTGACGCGCGCCGAAAACCGGATCGTGCCCTTGGCAAGCTGGCTTTCAAGCGCCGCCAGCAGGTCGGCGCGGTGGATTGTCAGCTGAGGCGCGCCATATTTTTCCTCGGCGGCCGAGCTCATCGGCAAGCGCGATGTTTCCTCGCCCGAGTCCCAAGTGCGCGAGATGCGTGACTGCGGCCGTGCCGCCGTGCGCCGCAGGGCGTCGCCGATCCCCAGGCCATCCAGCGCGTGGACGGCGTTGGGGGTCAGGTTCACATCCGCCCCGATCCGGCCGAACTCGCGCGCCTGCTCGAATATCGCAACGTCGTGTCCCTGCTTCTGCAAGGCGATGGCGGCAGCCATGCCACCCACCCCGCCACCTGCGATTCCCACCTTCAGCATGCCTGAATCCACCACGAACGTTTCGTTATTGAACAGGTTGTTCATTATTTCACTAGGCCACGGGGATGCGCGGAGTCAACAAGATGATGAGGCAAGTTCCCGTTAGCGGTTGCGCCCCGCAGATGGGGGCGGCCGGCCTCGACCGTTCCCAGTGGTTCCGTGAGGCGCATCCCCGGTGCGAGCGCGGCGCCAGTTCCTGATATTCGCGGGTATTCAGCCGTCCACGCGACCTCGTCATCGCTGATCTCGCGGCGGACGAACGCTGGCGATCCGGCCAGCACCTGGCGGCGCCCCTGTGAAGCCCGCCTTTACGAAGGTGTTGGCCGTGACGATGCTGTCGGACCCATCCTCATTTAAGCGCCCCAGCGCTTGGCACTCGCCTTGCCCGCTCTCCGCGTATAGTTGTGCCGCGACCTGATCAGACGGACGACGCTATGACCACGCAGACCCTCGCCGCACACGACGACTATCTGATCACGCTGCATCCCTTCGCAGAACGGCAAGGCGGCCCGCTGGTGATCACGTTCGGGGCGCAGCCATCGAAGCGGACGGAGCAAGGATTCGGCACCAGCTACTGCGGGCTCAACCGATGGGATCACATCTTTGTCGCCCAGCGGGCGGGGACGCAAATACCAGGGGCTTTCGCTTGAGGCTTTCGTCGACGCCGTAGCCACGTGCGGCGCCGGTCGCGACGTGGTGTGCTATGGATCCAGCCTCGGGGCGTACTGCGCCCTCTACTACGGCGGTGCGATCGACTCCCGGATCATCGCCGCCGCGCCGCGCTTTCCGGCGTGGCCGCGGCGGGCGGACCCGAAATACGCCGATCTCGTCGTGACCCACCACGAGCTTTGGGAAGTGCCCCGCAGTTCGAAAGCACCAGTGCTGATCTATGACCGCTTCCTAAAGGGCGACGTCGCCACGATCGAGGAAATGGCGACCCGGGCCTATCCCGATGCTCGGCATGTTCAGACCGACTATGCCGGGCACGGTGTCCTGGTCGAGATGAGCCGGGCGAAGGTTCTGTCGCGGTTCATCAGGGCGCTGGTCGAGCGAGACGAAATCATCGACTTCGATCTGCCCACCGATTCGCCGGGGTACATGTTCACCAAGGCGAAGACGCTCATGCGAACGAACCCGGCGGAGGCGCGATCGCTGATGGAGCAGAGCCTCGAAAAGCACCCGTCCAAGCACGTCTTCCTGAACCTGATCAGCATGATGTTGCGGTCCGGCGAGATCGACGACGCAAGGGCGCTGGTCGAACGGGGGCGTTCCGACTCAACCGGAAAACTGCAACTGACGCCGCAGTTCGAGCGGATGTGCCGAGAGCATGGCATCATTCCCTGACGGCCGCCTCATGCACCGGGCAGCCTTCCGTCAGCCGCCCCGGCCAGCGCGGGTCGCCAAACGACACTCGACCACGGCGGCTCGTCACTCCGACTGCACCGGGCTTGGCGTGTCCGCCCCTCGGGCGCGCTCGATCTCGCGCCAGCGGGCCACGTTGCGCTCGTGCTCCTCCAGCGTGCGGGCGAAGGCGTGGCCGCCCGATCCGTCCGCGACAAAGAACAGATAGTCGCTGTCGTCGGGGTTCAGCGCCGCCGCGATGGCGGCGCGGCCGGGGTTGGCGATGGGGGTCGGCGGCAGCCCGTCGATGACATAGGTGTTATAGGGCGTGCGCCGCTGCAGCTCGGACCGGCGCAGCCCGCGGTCCAGCACCTCGCGCCCCTCGGTCACGCCATAGATGACCGTGGGGTCGGTCTGCAGTCGCATCCCCTGGCGCAGGCGGTTGACGAACACCGCCGCGACCTCGCCGCGTTCCTCGGGGATGCCGGTTTCCTTCTCGACGATGGACGCCATGATCAGCGCCTCCTCGGGCGTCTCATAGGGCAGGCCGAACGGCCGCGCCTCCCACGCCGCGGCCAGGATCGCGGCCTGCTGCGCGGTCATCTGCGCCAGGATCGCGCGCCGCTCGCCGCCCTTGCCGATCTCATAGGTGTCGGGGGCAAGGCTGCCCTCGGGCGGGACCGGGCCGGTGTCGCCGGTCAGCACCGGGGTCTGCTTCAGTGCCTCGACCACCTGCCAGCTGGTGACCCCTTCGGCCACCGCCAGCCGCAGCCGCGCGCCGGGCCTGTCCACCGCCTGCCGGATCGGCTCGGGCAGATCGCCCGCGGCCGGGTCGTGGCGGACCCGGTCCTCGTACCGGCCGTTCTCGGCGTTCAGGTCGCGCAGCACGACGGCGTTCTCGCGCACCCCGACGCGGAACACGACCTCGGTCCCGCAGGTGGACGGGCCGCCCGCGGTGATCGTGTCCACCACGTCCTTCATGCTGGCGCCGGGCGGCACCAGATAGCTGCCGAACTTGAGGCTGCCGGCCTTGCCGGTGTAATCCGCGCCGGTGCGCATGATATAGGGGCTTGTGATCACACCCTGCTGGGCCAGTTGCTGGCTGACGTCATACAGCTTGGCCCCCGCCGGAACCTCGACGCATTGCGCCACCGCGCTGGGTCCGGGCGCGACATACTGGCTGCGCCCCCACCCCACGGCGATGGACGCCGCGACCAGCAGCACGATCGCCAGCGTCAGAAAGTTCGAGGCGATGGCCCGCCACATCAGTCCGCGACCCGGCCCAGCACCAGGCTGGCGTTGGTCCCGCCAAAGCCGAAGCTGTTGGACAGCGCCACGTCGATCCTGCGCCGGACCGCCGCGTTCGCGGCCAGATCGACCGGCGTGTCGGCCACCGGATCGTCCAGGTTGATCGTCGGCGGCGCGATCTGGTCGCGGATCGCCAGGATGCAGAAGATCGCCTCGACCGCGCCCGCAGCACCCAGCAGGTGCCCGATCGAGGATTTCGTGGACGACATGGTGACGCGGCCCGCGTGTTCGCCCAGCAGCCGCTCGACGGCGCCCAGTTCGATCACGTCGGCCATGGTGCTGGTGCCGTGGGCGTTGATGTAGTCGACCGCCGACGGCTCCAGCCCCGCCCGCTTCAGCGCCGCGGCCATCGACCGGAACCCGCCGTCGCCGTCCTCGGACGGGGCGGTGATGTGATAGGCGTCGCCCGACATGCCGTAACCCAGCACCTCGGCGTAAATCTTCGCGCCACGCGCCTTGGCGTGCTCGTATTCCTCAAGCACGACGATGCCCGCGCCCTCGCCCATGACAAAGCCGTCGCGGTCGGCGTCCCAGGGGCGGCTGGCCGCCTGCGGGTCGTTGTCGCGCTTGGTGGACAGGGCCTTGCAGGCGTTGAACCCGGCGATGCCGATTTCGGATATGGGGGATTCCGCCCCGCCCGCCACCATCACGTCGGCGTCGCCGAAGGCGATCATCCGCGCCGCGTCGCCGATGGCATGCGCGCCGGTGGAACAGGCCGTAACGACCGCATGGTTCGGCCCCTTGAACCCGAACCGGATGCTGACCTGCCCGCTGACAAGGTTGATCAGCGCGCCGGGAATGAAGAACGGGCTGACCCGCTTGGGCCCGCGTTCCTTGATCAGCACGGCGGTGTCCGCGATCGACGTTAGCCCGCCGATGCCGCTGCCGATCATCACGCCGGTGCGCTCGCGCTCTTCGTCCGTCTCGGGCTGCCACCCGCTGTCGCGGACGGCCTGCACGGCGGCGGCCATGCCATACAGGATGAAATCGTCCACCTTGCGGCGGTCCTTCGGCTCCATCCACTCATCGGGGTTGAAGGTGCCGTCCCGGCCGTCGCCCAGCGGGATCTCGCAGGCGTATTTCGTCACCACCTGCGACGGATCGAACCGCGTGATCGGACCCGCGCCCGACTGCCCGTCCAGCAGGCGCCGCCACGTCTCCTCGACGCCCGATGCCAGCGGCGTGACCATTCCCAGCCCGGTGACGACAACCCTGCGCATGTGCGATATTCCCCTGCTGCAACGGCGCGATGCATACACGCAGGCCCCCGTTGCTGCAACGCACCCTGCGGCGACAGCCCGCGCTGCGGCCACGCCCGCGCGCGTGCCGGAACTTTCCCGCGGATTATCCCGTTGAAGCGGCAAGAAATCGGCCTAGTCTGCGGGCCGATGCCGCATGGCCGCCGCGCCCTGCCAACGCCGCCGAAAGGGAACCGCGCGATGAGCACACAGACACAGGCCAGCGCCCAGGCCGCGCTGCCCGAACTGCAGGCCGTGACCGCCGTCGTCCTGCCGGAACCCGCCGCGCAGGTCGTCACCCTGGACGAGGCGCCCGCCCCCGTGGCCGACGAGATCCGCCGCCGCATGGACGAGATCGACCTGCGCGACACCACCTCGATCGTGCATTTCGGCGCCCGCGCGCAGGCGGGCCTGCAGGAAATCAGCCAGTCGATGCTGGCCGACGTCAAGAACAAGGACGTGGGGCCGGCGGGCGACAGCCTGCGCGACATCGTGTCCACGATCCGCGGCTTTTCCGTCAGCGAGCTGGACGTGCGCCGCGAACGGTCCTGGTGGGAAAAGCTGCTGGGCCGCGCCGCGCCCTTTGCCAAGTTCGTGGCGAACTACGAGGAAATCCAGGGCCAGATCGACCGCATCACCGCCGACCTGGACAGCCACCAGCACCGGCTGTTGAAGGACATCAAGTCGCTGGACGTGCTGTATGACCGCACGCTGGATTTCTATGACGAACTCGCGCTCTATATCTCGGCGGGCGAGGAAAAGCTGCGCGAACTGGACGCAACGACCATCCCCGCCAAGGAGGCCGAGGTTCAGGCCAGCCCCACCGACGGTCAGGTGCTCGAGGCGCAGGAGCTGCGCGACCTGCGCACCCTGCGCGACGATCTGGAACGCCGCGTCCACGACCTGAAGCTGACGCGGCAGGTCACGATGCAGTCGCTGCCCTCGATCCGGCTGGTGCAGGAAAACGACAAGTCGCTGGTGACCAAGATCAGCTCGACGCTGGTGAACACCGTGCCGCTGTGGGAAACCCAGCTGGCGCAGGCGGTGACGATCCAGCGCGCGTCGCAGGCCGCGGGTGCGGTCCGTCAGGCCACCGACCTGACCAACGACCTGCTGACCGCCAACGCGAAGAACCTGCGCGACGCCAACGCCCGCATCCGCACCGAAACAGAACGCGGCCTTTTCGACATCGAATCGGTGCGTACCGCCAACGCCGAGCTGATCGCCACGATCGAGGACAGCCTGCGCATCGCCGACGAGGGCAAGGCCCGCCGCGCCGCCGCCGAGATGGAGCTGCAGAAGATGGAGGTCGAGCTGCGCCAGACGCTCGCCGCGTCAAGCGCGCGCCAGCAGGCGCCGGTCACGATGGGCGCGGCCACCGTGTCGCCGGGGGGCGGGCGTTCCGCCTGACCGACGGCCTTGAACGTCATGCCGCCCGCCCCGCACCTTCGCCCCGCCGCCCCCGCGCCGGGGCGTTGCGCCCTGCCGCGGCGCGGCGCGCTGGCGCTGGCCGTGCTGGCCGTGCTGGCCGCCTGCACGCCCGCTGCCCCGCCGCCTGCACCGACCACGCCGGCGCCGGCCGCGCGCCCCGACCGGCTGCGGCCCGTGCCGCCACCGCCCGTTCCGCAGGTGGCGGCCGCGACGCCCGCCAGCCTGACCATGACGCAGTATCTGGCCAGCGTTCAGGATGCGCTGGTGACGCGCGGGCAGCTGCGCACCGATTCGGGCGCGGCAGAGGACAGGCTGACGCCGGAAACGCTGGCCGAGAACTTTGTCCAGATCGCGCTGCGCGACGAATACATCCGCCAGGACGGCCAGCTCATCCCCCATTCGCACGCCGCCCCCTTGCGCCGCTGGACCGACCCGGTGCGCCTTGCGGTCGAGTTCGGGGCATCGGTCCCGCGCGGCCAGCGCGCCGGCGACCAGGCCCAGATCGCGTCCTTCGCCGCCCGCCTGTCGCGCGTCACCCGCCACCCCGTCGGCGTGGCGCCGTCGGGCAATTTCATCGTGCTGGTCGTGGCCGAGGATGAGCGCGCATCCATCGGCCCGCGCCTGTCGCGGCTGATCCCCGGCATCCCCACCGCCGACCTGGCCGCCATCGAATCGCTGTCGCCGCAGACCTATTGCACCGTCTTCGCCTATTCGCGCGGCAGCAGCGCCGCCTATGCCAACGCGGTCGCCGTGATCCGCGCCGAACTGCCCGACCGCCTGCGCCTCAGCTGCATCCACGAAGAGCTGGCGCAAGGCATGGGGCTCGCCAACGACAGCCCGACCGCGCGCCCCTCGATCTTCAACGACGACGAGGAGTTCGCCTATCTGACCGGCCATGACGAGCTGCTGCTGCAGATGCTCTATGACCCCCGCCTGCGCCCCGGCATGACCGAGGCCGAGGCCCGCCCCGTCGCCCTGGCCATCGCGGCGGAACTGCTGACAGGAACCCCGCCCGGTCCCGCGACTTGATCCACGCCGCTCGCCCTCTCGAAAGGACCACGACATGGCCATCCTCGACTTCCTGACCGGAGAGTTCATCGACGTCATCGAATGGACCGACGACACCCGCGACACGATGGTCTGGCGCTATGAGACGCGCGGCAATGCGATCAAATACGGCGCGAAACTGACCGTGCGCGAGGGGCAGGCGGCCGTCTTCGTCCACGAGGGCCAGATCGCCGACACCTTCGGGCCGGGGCTTTACCTGCTGGAAACCAACAACATGCCGGTGCTGACCCGGCTGCAGCACTGGCACCACGGGTTCCGCAGCCCCTTCAAGTCGGAAATCTATTTCGTCAGCACGACCCGGTTCAACGACCTGAAATGGGGCACCCGCAACCCGATCATCGCGCGCGATCCCGAGTTCGGCGCGGTCCGGCTGCGGGCCTTCGGCACCTATGCGATGCGCGTGACCGACCCCGCGCGGTTCATCGCGGAAATCGTCGGCACCGACGGCGAGTTCACCGCCGACGAGATCACCTTTCAGCTGCGCAACGTCATCGTCGAGGCGTTCTCGCGGCTGATCGCGGCATCCGGCATCCCGGTGCTGGACATGGCCGCCAACACCCGCTCGCTGGGGGAAATGGTGGTCAAGGCGATTCAGCCCACGGTCGCGCAATACGGCCTGACCCTGCCCGAGTTCTATGTCGAGAACATCAGCCTGCCCGACGAGGTGGAAAAGATGCTCGACAAGCGCACCTCGATGGGGATCGTCGGCGACCTGAACCGCTTTGGCCAGTATGCGCAGGCCGAGGCGATGCTGAACGCCTCGGCCCAGCCCGGCGGCATGGGCGCGGGGCTGGGCGCCGGGATGGGGGCGGCCATCGGCATGGGCATGGCGGGCGGCATGGGCGGCGGCGGGCTGCGCGGCCCGTGGGGCGCCATCCCCGCGCCCGCGCAGGCCCCCGCGCTGGCCCCGCAGAACCTGCCCGGCATGATCGCGCCGCCCGCGGGCGCGCCGGACATCCTGTGGCACGTCGCGCTGGAGGGCCAGGCCAGCGGCCCCTATGGCCGCGCCCATCTGGGCCGGCTGATGAACGAGGGGCGGTTCACCCGCGACACGCTGGTCTGGACGCCGGGACAGGACGGCTGGATGCCCGCCGACGAGGTGCCGGCGCTGGCGCAGCTGTTCACCATGCAGCCCCCGCCCCTTCCCGCGCCGCCCGCGCCCCCGCAAGGCTGACCGCCCGATCTTCTGGCCGCAAATATCCCGGGGGAATCGTCGTATACGACGATGGGGGCTGGCCCCCCGCCTCGTCCCCGCCACCCTCGCCCACCCCGCGCCCGAAAGGCCGCGCCATGCCCACGCCCCGGATCGAACACCGCTATCCCTGCGAGAATTGCGGCGGCAGCCTGCAGTTCGCGCCGGGTCAGAACGCGCTGACCTGCCCCTGGTGCGGGCATGTCCAGACCATCTCGCCGGGCGCCGCCCGCGCGCCCGCCCGCCAGCACGCGGGCGGGGCCGAGGGCCAGGATCTGCTGCTGCGCGACCCCGCCACGGGCCGCGCGATCCAGTGGGATGGCGGGCGCAAGGCACAGGGGCTGGCCGAGATCCCGCTGGCGCAGGGGCTGCGCGTGGACGACGCCAGCGACCTGACCGAAACCGTGCGCACGCTGTCCTGCCCCAATTGCGGCGCCCGGATCGAGGTGGACGGCACCGCCCACGCCGGCGCCTGCCCGTTCTGCGCGACGCCGGTCGTGACCGACACCGGCACCACCCGGCTGATCAAGCCGCAGGGCGTGCTGCCCTTCGTCATCACCGAGGATCAGGCCCGCGCCGCTTTGGGCGACTGGCTGGGCCGACTGTGGTTCGCGCCCGGCGGGCTGGTGCAATACGCCCGCCGCGGGCGGCGGATGTCGGGGGTGTATTCGCCCTTCTGGACCTTCGACGCGGACACGCGCACCGCCTATTCGGGCCAGCGGGGCGACCACTACTATGAAACCGTCTATGTCACCCAGACCGTCAACGGCCGCAGCCAGCGCGTGGCCCAGCAGGTCATGCGCACGCGCTGGCGCCGGGCCGCGGGCCGCGTCTCGCGCAGCTTCAACGACGTGCTGGTGCTGGCGGCCTCGTCCCTGCCGCGCCGCTTTGCCGATGCGCTGGCGCCGTGGGATCTGTCGCATCTGACGCCCTATGACCCGCAATATCTGGCGGGCTTCAGCGCCGAGGGCTATACGATCCCGCTGGCCGACGGCCACGCCATCGCGCGGCAGGAAATGGCGGGCGTGATCGCGATGGACGTGCGCCGCGACATTGGCGGCGACGTCCAGCGGATCGAGGCGATGGACACCGACCACGCCGCCGAGACGTTCAAGCACATCCTGCTGCCGATCTGGTCGGCGGCCTATCGCTATAACGGCAAGTCGTATCGCTTTGTCGTCAACGGCCAGTCCGGCCGGGTGCAGGGCGACCGCCCGTATTCGGCATGGAAGATCGCGCTGGCGGTGCTGCTGGCGGTTCTGGCGCTGGCCGGTCTGCTGTGGGCGGCAAACGAATCCGGCTATGTCCGGGTTGGCAACGCCGGGTTTTCGTCGCCGGGCGACAGGGTTCTTGCGGAATATCCGCCCGGGGGCTTTCGCCCCGGCGCGGACCATGTGATCCGATACGACTGACGCGGCGCGCCCCGCCGTTCCCGAACCCAAGGACCGCCCGATGATCCTGTGCGCTGGCGAATCGCTGATCGACATGGTTCCCCGCGACGGGCTGTTCCAGCCGCTGCCGGGCGGGTCGGTCTGGAACACCGCGCTGGCGCTGGGGCGGCTGGGCGCGCCCGCGGGCTATCTGTGGCCGATCTCGCGCGACGGCTTCGGCGAATCGCTGCTGCGCCCGCTGGCGGATGCCGGGGTGGACACGGCGCTGTGCCCGCGCAGCGACCGGCCGACGACGCTGGCCTTTGTCACCCTGACCGGGGGCGAGGCGCGCTATGCCTTTTATGACGAAGGCTCGGCAGGCCGCATGCTGCAGGAATCCGACCTGCCCGCCCTGCCCGGGGGCCTCACGGCGCTGTTCATCGGCGGCATCAGCCTGGTCCCCGACCCCTGCGGCGCGGCGGTCGAGGTGCTGGCCACCCGCGCCGCAGCCGACGGCGTCCCGGTGATGCTGGACCCGAACATCCGGCCCTTCTTCATCGCGGATGCCGCCGCCCACCGCGACCGGCTGGACCGGCTGATCGGGCTTGCGTCCATCGTCAAGCTGTCGGCCGACGACCTCGCCTGGCTAAACCCCGGCGCGGACCCGGCGCAGGCCGCGCGCGCGCTGCTGGACCGTGGCCCGGCGCTGGTCCTGCAGACCGGCGGCGCGGCGGGGGCGGTCGCCCATACAGCGCGCGGCAGCCTGCGCGCCCCGGCGATCCGCGTCGCGGTCGCCGACACCATCGGCGCGGGCGACACGTTCAACGCGGGGATGCTGGACGCGCTGCACCGGGCGGGCGCGCTGTCGCGTCTGGCGGCGCTGGACGACGCCACGCTGGCCGCCGCGCTGGCCCACGCGGCCCGCGCGGCGGCCATCACCGTCTCGCGCCCCGGCGCCGACCCGCCCTGGGCGCGCGAGCTGCCCGCGGACTGATCCCGCCACGATCTTCTGATCCGGCACCGATCTTCTGGCTGGAAATATCCCGGGGCTGGCGAACGCCCGGAAAACGGTCCGGTGGACCGTTTTCAGTAAGCCAGGGGCGAAGCCCCAGGGGACTGGCCCCCGGTTCTCGCGCCGCCGGTTCTCGCGTCCCCGGTCCTCGCGCCCCCGGTTCTCGCGCCCCCCGATCAGGCCGCCGCCGCCGCGTCCACCCGCGCCGCCGCGCGGTCCAGCCGCGCGACCGCCTCGGCGATCTCGTCGTCGGTGATGGTCAGGGGCGGCAGCAGGCGCAGCACGTTGTCGGCGGCGGGCACGGTCAGCAGATGCTCGGCATAGCCCGCCTGCACCACGTCGCCGGGCGCGACCCGGCATTTCAGCCCCAGCATCAGCCCGGACCCGCGCACCCCCTCGAACACGTCGGGGCGGGCCGCGACCAGCCCTTCCAGCCGCTGGCGGAACAGCGCGCCCTTGCGGTTCACCTCGGCCAGGAACGCGGGATCGGAAATGATTTCCATGACCCGCGTGCCGACGGCGCAGGCCAGCGGGTTGCCGCCATAGGTGGACCCGTGCGTTCCCGCCGTCATCCCCGCGGCGGCGCGTTCCGTGGCCAGCACCGCGCCCAGCGGAAAGCCCCCGCCGATGCCCTTGGCGACCATCATGATGTCGGGCGCGATCCCCGCCCATTCATGCGCGAACAGCCGCCCCGTGCGTCCCATGCCGCACTGCACCTCGTCCAGCACCAACAGCGCGCCGGTCTCGTCGCACAGGGCGCGGATGGCGCGCAGCTCGTCGTCGGGGATCGGGCGGATGCCGCCCTCGCCCTGCACCGGCTCGACCATGACGGCGGCGGTGCGGTCGCTGACGGCGGCGCGCAGCGCGTCCATGTCGCCCCACGGCACCTGCCGGAAGCCGGGCATCAGCGGGCCATAGCCCCTGGTCATCTTTTCCGACCCGGCGGCGGCGATGGCGCCGGTGGACCGGCCGTGGAACGCCCCCTCGAACGTCACGATCTCGATGCGGCCCTCGTCGCCCGCGTCGTGCCAGTATTTCCGCACCATCTTGATCGCCAGCTCGGCCGCCTCGGTCCCCGAGTTCGTGACGAACACCGTGTCGGCGAATGTGGCATCCACCAGCGCCTGCGCCAGCGCCTGCTGCTGCGGGATCTGATACAGGTTCGACACATGCCAGATCCGGCCCGCCTGCGCGGTCAGCGCCGCGACCAGATCGGGGTTGGCGTGACCCAGCGCGTTGACCGCGATCCCCGCGCCCAGGTCCAGGTATCGGGTGCCGTCCGCGGTGATGGCCCAGGCGCCCTCGCCCCGGTCGAAGGCCAGGGGTGCGCGGTTATAGGTCGGCAGGACGGCGTCGATCATGGGTCGGTCCCTTGGCTGATGATGGGGTGGTGAACGGCAGGCGGGCGCGGCCCCGGCAATCGGGGCGCGGACGCCTCAGCGTCGGCGCGGGGTCTGGGCGCGGGACACGTTCATGGGACGCAGCGTTACCGCGCCCGGCGCGGGGGATCAACGGGGTATCTGCCGCGATGCGCGGGGGCGCGCGGCGTGCTATGCTTGGCCCGAACGGGGGGACGCAGCGATGGCGATCACGATCCGGCCCGCGCGGGCCGACGACGCGGCGTTCCTGCTGCCGCTGGTCAACGCGGCGGGGGGCGGGCTGCCGCTGCATTTCTGGACCGGCGCGGCCGGGCCAGGGCAGGATCCGTGGCAGGTGGGCCTGTCGCGCATCGCGGGCGACACGGCGGCGTTTTCCTGGCGCAAGGCGGTGGTGGCGGAACTGGACGGCACGCCCGCGGGCTGCCTTTACGCCCACGCGCTGCCCGACCGGCCGCCGCCGCCCGACCCCGGCCTGCCGCCGATGTTCGTGCCCCTGCAGCAGTTGGAGGACATGGCCTGCGGCACCGGCCATGTCCACGCCATCGCCACCGCGCCCGACCACCGGGGCCGGGGCGTCGGCGCGGCGCTGATGACCCACGCGGGGCGCTGGCGCGGCCCGCGCGGCATGTCGCTGATCGTGGCCGACGACAACGCCGCCGCGCTGGCGCTTTACGCCCGCCACGGCTACGCGCTGCAGGCGCGACGCGCGATGGTCAAGGACGGCTGGACCGGCACCGGGCGCGACTGGCTGCTGATGCGGGGCTAAGGGGGCTTACGCCTTCATCCGGTATCCCGACCGCAGCCAGCGCCAAGCCAGCCCCGCCACCAGCGCGACGGTCGCCGCCGTCACCGCCAGCCCCAGCGCGGGGTTCGCGTCGCTGACCCCGGCAAAGCCATAGCGCGCGCCGTCGATCAGATAGAATATCGGATTCCAGTGCGACAGGGTGCGGAACGGTTCCGGCAGCGCGGTCACGGAATAGAAGGTGCCCGACAGGAACGACAGCGGCGTCACGATGAAATTGGTGATCGCCGCCATGTGGTCGAACTTTTGCGCGACGATGCCGCCGATGATGCCCAGGCCCCCCAGCATCAGCGCGCCCAGCACGACGAACGCCGCCGCATGGACGGGATGCGCGGGCGCGTGGCCCGTCACCAGCGAAAGACCGGTGCCGATGACCGTGGCGACCAGCGCCGCGCGCACCAGGCTGCCGGCCAGATAACCGGCCAGGATCTCGCCCGCCGACAGCGGCGGCATCAGCGTGTCCACGATGTTGCCCTGCATCTTGGCCGAGATGATCGACGAGGACGAATTGGCGAACGCGTTCTGGATCACCGTCATCATCAGGATGCCCGGCCCGATGAAATCCAGATAGGGCAGGCCCATCACCTGCCGGTCCGACCCGCCCAGCGCCAGCGCGAACACCACCACGAACAGCGCCGAGGTGATCAGCGGGGCGAACACCGTCTGCTGCCACACCGCCATGAAGCGCATGATCTCGCGCCCCGCCAGCGTCGCCAAGCCGCGCCAGTTGATGCGCCCGAACCGGCGCACGGCCTGCCCGCCATAGTCGAACGGGCGCGCCGCGGGCGGGGGAACGTGGGGGCGGGCGGGGGAAACCGGCATCGGGCGTCCTTGAACTGGGCGGGTGCAACGTGTAGTTCTTGGCATCCCGCTTAGACCAGAAGCGGCGTGGCCGGTGCAAGCCCGCCCCCGCGCCCCTTCCGCAAGGAGCCCGTGATGTCCTGGACCGACGAGCGCGTCGAGACCCTCAAACGCATGTGGAGCGAGGGGCAGTCCGCCAGCCAGATCGCCAAGGAACTGGGCGGCGTGACCCGCAACGCCGTGATCGGCAAGGTCCATCGCCTGGGTCTGTCGAACCGCGCCGAGGGCGAGGAGGCCGCCGCCGCGCCCGAACCCGCGCCCCAGCCGGCCGAACAGCCGCCCGCGCCCGCCGCACCCGCGCGCGCCGCCAACGCCCCGGCCGCCCCCCAGCGCCCCGAGCCGCAGGCCGACCCCGCGCCGCCCGAGGCCGCGCCGGAACCGGCCGCGCCCGAGCCGGTGGCTTACGCCCCGGTGTTCACCCCGCGCCGCCCCATCGTGCCCGCGGGCCAGCCCCTGCCGCCGCAGCCCTCGGCCAACGAGATTTCGCCCGAGGCGCTGGCGAGCGTCCGCGAGGTCGAAAAGCGCGCCCGCAAGCTGACCCTGATGGAGCTGACCGAGCGGACCTGCAAATGGCCCATCGGCGACCCCGCGACCGACAAGTTCTGGTTCTGCGGCCTGCCCTCGCAGGCGGGCAAGCCCTATTGCGAGGCCCATGTGGGCGTCGCGTTCCAGCCGATGAGCGCGCGCCGCGACCGGCGGCGCTGATCCGGGCGGCATGACGTGAAAACCCGCCTGACGTGAAAAGGGCCGCTGCGGTTGCAGCGGCCCTTTCGCTTGGCAGGGGCGCGCGCGCGCGCGCGTGCGGATCAACCGTGGCTGGCCCATGTCAGGGACAACCGCATCCCCCTGCGGGGGCACGGGCGCGCGCCGCGTGCGGATCAACCGTCGTCGCCCCCGCGGCCGTCGCCCCCGCTGTCATCTCCGCCGCGGTCGTCGCCGCCCCGATCATCGCCACCGCGATCATCGCCGCCGCCGTCATCGTCGTGGCCGCGCCCGCCCCGGCCGTCGCCATCGTCGTCGCCGCGCCCGCCGCGTCCGTCGTTGTCATCATCGTGGTCATCGTCATCACCGCGCCCACGGCGCCGGTCGTCGCCATCGTCGTCGTCGCTGCGGCGGCCCTCTTGCGACAGCAGCGCGCCGGTGGCGGCGTCATAGATCAGCTCGACGCGCTGGTCGCCGCGCCGGGCGTCAACCTCCAGCCGGCCATCGTCGCGGTCGAACCCGATATCCGTGAATCCCTGCCCCGCCAGATCGCGCTGGATGCTGTCGGTCATCTGGTCCGCCTGTGCGATGCCGGCGCCCAGCACCACGGCGGCGGTGGCAAGCATGATCTTTCGCATGATCCATCTCCGTTGTCGGCGACGGGTCACGTCCCGTCCCCCAAGTGATACCGCGCAACGCCGCGCAAGGTTCGTCGCAACCGCGTGATGGGCGCGGATTCGCCGGCCGGGGGGGGCACCTGCGACAGACGCCCGATTCCACAAACGCGGCAAGGACGACGGGCAGCCGCTCGCCACGCCCCCGCGCGCCGAACACGAGAACTGGCCGCCCGACGCCGCCCGGGCCAGGCCCCACCCGCGCGCGCCGGGCACCGTTCACGGCGCACCCCCGCACGATCCGGCCGCACCCCCGCATCATCCGCCGCACTGGCATTGCGGGGGCGGCTTGGATAAACAACCCCCGACCCACAGGACACGCACATGCCCCGCCATCTCATCACCTCGGCCATTCCCTATATCAACGGCATCAAGCATCTGGGGAACCTGATCGGCAGCCAGTTGCCCGCCGACCTGTTCGCCCGCTATCAGCGCGCGCGGGCACGAGGTGATGTTCATCTGCGCGACCGACGAACACGGCACCCCCGCCGAACTGGCCGCCGCCAAGGCGGGCAAGCCCGTCGATGTGTTCTGCGCCGAGATGCACGACATCCAGGCCGACATCGCCCGCCGCTTCGGCCTGTCCTTCGACAAGTTCGGCCGGTCGTCGTCGCCCCAGAACCACCGGCTGACCCAGCATTTCGCGGGCAGGCTGGCCGAGAACGGCTATATCGCCGAGGTGTCGGAACGGCAGGTCTATTCGCGCGCCGACGGCCGCTTTCTGCCCGACCGCTATATCGAGGGCACCTGCCCCAACTGCGGCTATGACCGCGCCCGCGGCGACCAGTGCGAGAACTGCACCAAGCAGCTTGACCCGACCGACCTGATCGACCCGCGGTCCGCCATCAGCGGCTCGACCGACCTTGAGGTGCGGGAAACCAAGCACCTGTATCTGCGCCAGTCCGCGCTGAGGGACCGGCTGGCCGAATGGATCGACAGCAAGACCGACTGGCCGATCCTGACCACCTCGATCGCGCGCAAATGGCTGAACGACGGCGAGGGGCTGCGCGACCGCGGCATCACCCGCGACCTCGACTGGGGCGTGCCGGTCCGCAAGGGCGACCAGCCCTGGCCGGGGATGGAGGGCAAGGTCTTCTATGTCTGGTTCGACGCACCCATCGAATACATCGCCGCCACCAAGGAGCTGACCGACGCGCGGGGCGAGCCGGATGCGGCGTGGCTGCGCTGGTGGCGGCTGGACCACGGCGCGGGGGACGTGACCTATACCCAGTTCATGGGCAAGGACAACGTGCCGTTCCACACGCTGTCCTTCCCGGCCACGATCATGGGGTCGGGCGAGCCGTGGAAGCTGGTCGATTACATCAAGTCGTTCAACTACCTGAACTATGACGGCGGCCAGTTCTCGACCTCGCAGGGGCGCGGCGTGTTCATGGACCAGGCGCTGCAGATCCTGCCCGCCGACTACTGGCGCTGGTGGCTGCTGAGCCATGCGCCCGAAGGGTCCGACGCCGAGTTCACGTGGGAGAACTTCCAGACCTCGGTGAACAAGGACCTGGCCGACGTGCTGGGCAACTTCGTCAGCCGCATCACCAAGTTCTGCCGGTCCAGGTTCGGCGAGACGATCCCGGACGGCGGCGAACACGGCGAGGCCGAGCGCGAGCTGATTGCCGCGCTGACGACCCGCATCCGCGCCTATGAAACCCACATGGCCGCGATGGAGGTGCGCAAGTCCGCCGCCGAGCTGCGCGCGATCTGGGTTCTGGGCAACGAATACCTGCAGTCGGCCGCGCCCTGGGCCACGTTCAAGACCGACCCCGACCGCGCCGCAATGCAGGTGCGGCTGGGGCTGAACCTGATCCGGCTTTACGCGGTGCTGTCGGCCCCCTTTATCCCGTTCGCGGCGGATGCGATGCTGGCCGCGATGCGCACCGATGACCGCGGCTGGCCCGACGAGGTCGGGGCCGCCCTTGCGCTGCTGCCGCCCGGCCACGGCTTTGACGTGCCCGAGGTGCTGTTCGCCAAGATCACCGACGAAAGCCGCGAGGACTGGCAGCAGCGGTTCCAGGGCGTGCGGGACTGAGGGGCTGGGGCTGGGGTTCCGCGGGGCTGACGTTCCGTGGGGCTGACGTTCCGCGGGGCTGACGTTCCGCGGGGCTGACGTTCGCGCCGGTTTTGCTGCGCGCGCGGCGCGCGACACGCCGAGCCAACGGTTCGGAAAACCGCCGCCGTCATTCCAGACGCCTCCCCGGCCCCCAAACACCCCGGCCCGCCGTGAACGAAGGGGTTCCGGCCCCCCCGGACCGGAACCCCTCGCCCCCCGCGTGCCCCCTGCCACCACACGCGATCCGAAACGGGTTCAGCCGTCCTGGCCGATGCCCCTGTCATGCCCCGGCGCGCGATTCGGTTCAAACCCCGAACGCTGCACATTTGTTTCAATTCACCTTGGTCTCGGGGCCGGGCCGCGCTATCCCGCGCCAGACCGCGCCAGACCGCGCCCCCACAGGAAACCTCGCATGACCCAGCAGCGCCTGCATCTCGTCTTTGGCGGAGAGTTGGAGAGCACCGGCTCGACCGTGTTCCGCGACCCCGCCGCCATCCATGTCGTGGGGATCTTCCCCGACTATGCCGCCGCCCATGCGGCTTGGAAAACGCACGCCCAGCGCACCGTGGACAGCGCCCAGACGCGCTATTTCATCGCCCATCTGCACCGCCTGCACGACGAAACGCGCGAGGCCAGTCCGACCGGCGAACTGGGCGTCTAGGGGGCGCCCGTGTCCGGCCTGGCCGACCTGGCGTTCTGGCGCCACCTGCGCGGGACGCGGACCTTGGCGACCCCGCCGGACCCGGTCGCGCCGCCGGGCGACGGGCCGCTGGTGCTGATCTGCGGGCCGTCGGACGCGATGCCGGGGCTGGCGGGCGCGCTGCGGCGGCTGCGGCCGGGGCTGCGGCTGGGGGCGCTGGGGCCGGTGGCGGTGGACCGCGGCGACCCCGCCGTGCCGCAGGTGCTGCCCGAACCGCCCCCTGACGCCGCGCTGTCGCGGCGGCTGCTGGCGGCGCTGGACCCGGCGGCGCTGGTGCTGACCGACGGCGCGGTGCCGGCCGCGCTGGTCTTTGCCTGCGACGACGCAGGCGTGCCGGTCACGCTGGTCGCGGGCCAGATCCCGCGCGCGCCCGCGACCCAGCGCGGCCTGTGGCACGACAGCCGCGCCCGCAGCCCGGTCACGCGCATCGCCCGCGTGCTGGTCCCCGACCGCGCCACCCGGGCCGAGGCGCTGCGCCTGGGCCTGGCGCCTGCGCGGGTGGACATCACCGGCCCGCTGTCCCCCGTCATCGACCCGCCCCCCGTGAACCGCCCCGAGGCCGAGGCGCTGCGCCCGCTGATGCACGCCCGCCCCGTCTGGCTGGCCGCCGCCCTGCCCCTGGCCGAGGCCGACGCGGTGCTGGACGCCCATGCCGCGCTGTTGACGGCGCGCCACCGCGCGCTGCTGCTGATCGCGCCCGCCGACCCGGCCGAGGCCGAGGCCATCGCCTCGACCGCCGAGGCGCGCGGCCTGTCGGTCGCGCGGCGCGAACGCGACGAGGAACCGGGGCCGGGCGTCCAGGTCATGGTTGCGGGCGACGCCGCCGAACTGGGGCTGTGGTATCGGCTGGCGCCCGTCACCTTCATGGGCGGCACGCTGGCGGGGGGCGGCGCGGCCCGCCACCCGTTCGAACCGGCGGGACTGGGATCGGCCATCATCCACGGCCCCGCGACCGGCGAACACGGCGCCGAGTGGACCGCGCTGGACCGCGCCCGCGCCGCGCGGAAGGTCGCGAACGCGGCCGCGCTACGTCCCGCGGTCGAGGATCTGACCGCCCCCGACCAGGCCGCGGCGCTGGCCCATGCCGCCTGGACCGTCGCCACCGACGGCGCCGCCGTCATCCGCCGCATCGCCGAGGCGGTGCTGTCCGACCTGCCCGAGGCGCGGGGTTGAGCCTGCGCCCCCCCGCCTTCTGGGACCGCCCGCCGGGGCTGGCGGCGGCGGCGCTGGCGCCGCTGGGCGCGCTTTACGCCCGCGCCACGGCCCGGCGGCTGGCAAGGGGCGCGCGCGCGCGCGTCGGCGTGCCGGTGATCTGCGCGGGCAACCTGAACGCGGGCGGCACCGGCAAGACGCCCACCGTCATCGCCCTGATCGAACGGCTGGCCGCGCGCGGCATCGCGGCGCATGTGGTCAGCCGCGGCCACGGCGGGTCCGAGACCGGCCCCCTGCGCGTCGATGAACGCGCCCACACCGCCGCGCAGGTGGGGGACGAGCCGCTGCTGCTGGCGGCCTTCGCCCCCGTCTGGGTGGCGCGCGACCGGGCCGCGGGCGCCCGCGCGGCGGTGGCCGGCGGCGCGCAGGCGATCATTCTCGACGACGGCTTTCAGGATCCGGCGCTGGCGCTGGACCTTGCGATCGTGGTGGCGGACGCCGCGCGCGGCTGGGGCAACGGGCGCTGCCTGCCGGCGGGGCCGCTGCGTGAACCCGTGGCGGCGGGGCTGGCCCGCGCCGATCTGGTGCTGACCATCGGCGACGCGCCCGCGCAGGCGGCGTTCACGGCGCGCTGGCCCGCCCTGCCGGTGCCGCGCCTGACGGGGCGGCTGGAACCGCTGCGGACCGGGATGGACTGGGCGGGGCTGCGGGCGCTGGCCTTCGCCGGGATCGGCCATCCCGGCAAGTTCTTCGCCACCCTGCGCGGCCTTGGCGCCGATGTCGTCCGGGCCGAGGCGCTGGCCGACCACCAGCCGTTCTCGCCGCAGATGCTGACGCGGCTGGAAACCGAGGCTCGGCTGACCGGCGCGCAGCTTGTCACCACCGAAAAGGACGCAGCCCGCCTGCCGCGCCGGTTCAGGCCAAAGGTGCTGACCCTTCCCGTCCGGCTGCGGCTGGACGATCCCGCGCCACTGGATGCGATCCTGGACCGGCTGTTTCTGCTTGGCGCAAATACTCCGGGGGAAAGCGGCCCGCACGGGCCGCTTGGGGGCAGCGCCCCCTAACCCTGGCCCAACCCGGGCGAGGCGCGGTCCAGCGACAGTTCGGCGTCCGAGAACACGATGGGCGTGCGGACGCCCGGCACCCCTTCGGGGTCGATGCGCAGCTTGCGGGCAATCACCTGCGGGTCGGCGAAGACGTCGGCCATGTCGTTGATCGGCCCGGCGGGCACGCCCGCCTGTTCCAGCGCCGCCAGCAGGTCGTCGCGGGTCCGCCCCCGCATGACCGCGCCCAGCGCCGCTGTCAGCGCGTCGCGGTTGGCCACGCGCGCGGCGTTTGTCGCATAGTCGGGCGCATTGGCCAGCGCGGGCAGGCCCAGCACCTCGCACAGGCGGCGATACTGGCCGTCGTTGCCGGTGGCGATGATGATCCAGCCATCGGCGCAGTCGAACACCGCATAGGGCACGATATTGGCATGGGTGTTGCCGATACGCCCCGGCACCCTGCCCGTCGCCAGATAGTTCATCGCCTGGTTGGCGGTCATCGCCGTCGCCACGTCCATCAGCGACATGTCCACCTGCTGCCCGCGCCCGGTCGCCTGGCGCTGGTGCAGCGCGGCCAGCACGCCCACCACCGCATAGACGCCGGTGAACAGGTCCACGATGGCAACGCCGGTCTTTTGCGGCTGTCCGGCGGGGTCGCCCGTCACGCTCATCAACCCCGACATGCCCTGCAGGATATAGTCGTATCCCGCGCGCCCCGCATAAGGCCCGGTCTGGCCAAAGCCGGTGATGGAACAATAGACCAGCCGCGGGTTGACCTCGCGCAGCGACGGCCAGTCCAGCCCATAGCGGGCCAGCCCGCCGACCTTGAAGTTCTCGATCACCACATCGGCGTCGGCGACCAGCTCGCGGACGCGGGCCTGCCCTTCGGGCGTGCGGAAATCGCAGACGACCGACCGCTTGCCGCGGTTGGCGACGTGGAAATACGACGCCGAGCGGTCCACCGTCCCGTCCGGGGCCGTCCTCTCGATGAAGGGCGGGCCCCACTGGCGGGTGTCGTCACCCTCGGGCGATTCGACCTTGACGACCTCGGCCCCCAGGTCGGCCATGATCTGGCCGGCCCAGGGACCGGCCAGGATGCGGGCCAGCTCGACGACCCTGATCCCGGCCAGCGGCGACGACACGGCGCCGTCTCAGTTCGACGCGGCGGGGGCGGCGGGCGCGGCGGCCACGGCCGCGGCGTGCTTTTCGTCGATCTTGGCCTTCAGCTGGTCCCAAGGCTGGTTCTGCACCTTTTCGCCCCCGATGATGAACGTCGGCGTGCCCTCGATCCCGTCGGCGACGGCATTGGCCTGGAAGGTGGCGATCAGCCGTTCCACCTGCGCCTTGTCGGCCCAGCAGGCGTCCATCTGTTCGGGCGTGAACCCGGCCTTGGCGCCGATCTTGCGCAGGTTGGCGGCGTATTCCTCGCCGGTCTTGGCGTTCAGCCAGGTCTCCTGCTCGTCGAACAGCATGTCGGCCACTGCGTAGTATTTGTCGTCGCCGCCGCAGTGGGCCAGGATGCCGGCCCACAGGCCGATCTCGTCGAAATAGACGTCGCGCTGGATGAACTTGACCTTGCCGGTGTCGATGTATTCGGACTTGAGCGTGCCGAAGCTGTCGGCGTGGAACGCCGCGCAGTGCGAGCAGGTAAAGCTGGCGTATTCGATCACGGTCAGCGGCGCCGACGCCTCGCCCAGCACGATGTCGGGCAGGACGGCGGGGGTCGCGGCGGTCGCGGCCTCGGCCGGGGCGGGCGCGGGCGCGGGCGCGGCGGTCGTCTGCGCGGCGGCGGGCAGCCCGCCCATCAGCGCGGCCAGCGCGGCGGCCGATGCAAGGCGGCGGATCGTCAGGGTCATGAGGTGGCCTTTCGGTCGTTGGCGTCCCGGCGGGACAGCGTGTTCAGCGCCAGCAGGCGCATGGCCCCGGCAAGCGCCGGATCGGAAAACTGCGCCGCCAGAACCTCGGCCTGCGCCTGCCGTTCGGGGCTGGGCTGGGCCGTGCGGCGGCGGGCGGCGGGGGCGTGGTCAAAGCTCGCCTGCCCCTCGGCAAAGCCGGTGGCGGCGGTCTGGGTCACGACGACGCGCGACACCGCGTTGAAGCCATAGCAGGCGTTCACCCGTTCGCGGATGCGCGGCAGGTCCATCTGCACCAGCGGCGCCTGCGCGCCAGTGGTCAGCAGGGTCAGCGTGGCGCCCATGCCCTTGCCGTGGCTGACCTTGACCGGGCGGGTATGGGCCGCCGTCTGCGCGCCCACGATCTCGGGCCAGTGGGTCAGCAGGCGGGCGACGGCAAAGCCGCGCTTTTCCGCGCCGCGGCGGATGTCGGTCGCGACCAGCAGGGCGGCGGCCTCGAACCCCCGCATCCGGCGGCGGGCCGGGCGGTCCTCGGCCTTGGGCCGGGTGGGGGTCTGGGGCGCGGCACGGGCCATCTGGTTCCGACGCAAAGGATTGCCGGCGCACTCTGGACCGGCGTTGCAAGGGATGCCAGACCGGCGCCCATGACGAAACGGGAAAGTTTGCGTGACCATCGCGCGGGCGACGGCGATGTCGCGGCGCGGTTGCTGGTCTGGTATGACCGCCACGCCCGGGTGCTGCCCTGGCGGGTGCCGCCGGGCGGGACGGGGGCCGATCCCTATCGCGTGTGGCTGTCGGAAATCATGCTGCAGCAGACGACGGTGGCGGCGGTGCGCGGCTATTTCGACCGCTTCACCGCGCTGTGGCCGGACGTGCAGGCGCTGGCCCGCGCGGACGAGGCGCGGGTGATGGCCGAATGGGCGGGGCTTGGCTATTACGCCCGCGCCCGCAACCTGGTCGCCTGCGCCCGCGCCGTCGCGGCGGCGGGCGGGTTCCCCGACACGCGCGAGGGGCTGGCGGCGTTGCCGGGGATCGGCGCCTATACCTCGGCCGCGATCGCCGCCATCGCCTTTGGCCGGGCCGAGACGGTGGTTGACGGCAACGTCGAACGCGTGGTGGCGCGCCTCTTCGCCGTGCAGACCCCGCTGCCGGCGGCAAGGCGAGAGCTGACGGCGCTGGCCGCGACCCTGACCCCCGCCGACCGGCCGGGCGATTTCGCGCAGGCGATGATGGACCTGGGCGCGACGATCTGCACCCCGCGCCGCCCGGCCTGCGGCATCTGCCCGCTGACGCAGATATGCGCGGCCCGCGCGCAAGGCATCGCCGCCGACCTGCCCCGCCGCGCCCCGAAAGCGCCGCGTCCCGTCCGCACCGGCACCGCCTGGGTCGCGCTGGACGCGACCGGCGTGCTGGTCGAACGCCGCCCCGCGCGCGGGCTGCTGGGGGGGACGCTCGCCTTCCCCTCGACCGGGTGGGACGGCAGCGAGCTGCCGCCGCCGCAGGACGGCGGCTGGCAGGCGTTGGGCGAGGTGCGCCACGTCTTCACCCATTTCGAGCTGCGTCTGACGGTGCTGCGCGCGCGACTGCGCAATCCTGCGCGCGGAGAGGTGGTTTCGCGCGAAGGGTTCGATCCGCTGACGTTGCCGGGGCTGATGCGCAAGGTCTGGGCGCTGGCGGAATGAACGCCGGTTTGCCGCCGCCCGCCGGGGCTGCCACCGGAAACCGCACGCGCTCCCGCCCCGGCATCCGCAACCCCGGCCGCGAACCCGGCGCCGTTCCAACGCGCGATCCGTGCGGCCCGCAACGCCAGTGATCTCTTGGCCCAAAATATCCTGGGGGAGGCCGCGCCAGCGGCCGGGGGCAAAGCCCCCCGGCACCCTCAGACCCCCAGGCACCAGCGCATCACCGCCTTTTGCGCGTGCAGGCGGTTCTCGGCCTCGTCCCAGACGACGCTGTTCGGGCCGTCCATCACGGCCGAGGTCACCTCGTCCTCGCGGTGGGCGGGCAGGCAGTGCATGAACAGCGCGTCGGGCTTGGCCTGCGCCATCAGCGATTCGTTGATCTGATAGCCGCGCAGCTGGTTGTGGCGGCGTTCCTTGGCCGATTGCGGGTCGTGCATGCTGACCCATGTGTCGGTGACGACCAGGTCCGCGCCCTCGACCGCGCGGGCGGGGTCGCGCTCGATTTCGGCACGGACGCCCTGGGCGCGGGCGAACTCCAGCCACTCGCGTTCCGGGTCCAGGGGCGGCGGCCCGGTGAAGGTGAAGTCGAAGCCGAACTGCCCCGCCGCCTGGATCATGCTGGCGCAGACGTTGTTGCCGTCCCCCGACCAGACGACCTTGCGCCCCGCGATCGGGCCGCGATGTTCCTCGAACGTCATCACGTCGGCCATGATCTGGCAGGGGTGGGTGCGGTTGGTCAGCCCGTTGATGACCGGGACGCTGGCGTATTCCGCCATCTCCTGCAGCGTCGCCTCCTCGAACGTGCGGATCATGATCAGGTCCACGTAACGCGACAGGACGCGGGCGGTGTCGGCGATGGTCTCGCCGTGGCCCAGCTGCATCTCCTGGCCCGACAGCACCATCGTCTGGCCCCCCATCTGCCGCACGCCCAGGTCAAAGCTGACGCGGGTGCGGGTGGAGGGTTTTTCGAAGATCAGCGCGACCATGCGGTTCGCCAGCGGCTGTTCGGCGTCGGGGGTGCCCTTGGGGGCGCCGTCGCGGGCGTCCTTCATCCGGCGCGCGGTGTCGATGATCGCCCGCAGGTCGGATTTCGAGGTCGTGTGAATGTCGAGAAAGCTGTTCATGATCTGCCTGTTGGGTCGCGTCCGGGGGGGCGGAGCCGGGATCGGGGGTCAGCCGGGAAAAGGCCGGGGGGCGGGGTGCCGGTCCGGTCAGGCTCGTCGGTGCGCGCGCGTGCCGCGTTCGGCCGCGCAGGGGGGCCGAGGCAGGAAGCGAACAGCTGATCGTGCGGGCTTACACATGATCGCGGCACTTCACCGGGCGAGGGGGGCGCGGTCAAGCCCCCCGACGCCCGCGCCCTGCCCCATCTTCTGGCCTCAAGTATCCCGGGCTGGCGAACGCCCGGAAAACGGTCCGGTGGACCGTTTTCAGCGGGCCAGGGGCGAAGCCCCAGCGGGGCAGCGCCCCGGCCTGCCCTCGCGTCAGCCCGCCCGCGTCGGACGGTCGAACACCTTGCGGCCCATCAGGCTGCCGACCAGATCGACCATCATCCGCGCGGTGCGGCCCTTTTCGTCCAGGAACGGGTTCAGCTCGACCAAGTCCAGCGAGGTCATCAGCCCGCTTTCGTGGATCAGTTCGCAGACCAGATGCGCCTCGCGGAAGGTCGCGCCGCCGGGGACCGTGGTGCCCACCGCAGGCGCGACCGAGGGGTCGAGGAAATCCACGTCCAGGCTGACGTGCAGCATCCCGTCCGCGGCGCGCACCTTCTCAAGAAAAGCCCGCATCGGCACGGCAAAGCCGTATTCGTCCAGCACCCGCATGTCGTTGACCACGATGTCGGTCGCCGCCAGCGCCGCGTGTTCCGCCGGATCGACGCTGCGGATGCCGAACAGGCAGATGTTGGCCTCCGGCACCGGGGCGGGAAACGGAGGGAACGCGTCGAACCCCGCGTGGCCGGCCAGATAGCCGACGGGCGTGCCGTGCAGGTTGCCCGATTCGGTCGTCTCGACGCTGTGGATGTCGCTGTGCGCGTCCAGCCACAGCACGAACAGCGGCCGCCCGGCCTCGGCCGCGTGGGCGGCGGCGGCGGCCGATCCCAGCGACAGCGAATGATCGCCGCCCAGGAACACCGGCATTCCCCGCGCCAGCGCCGCGCGGCCGGCGGCGGCCAGCGCGCGGGTCCAGCCCAGCGTTTCGGGCAGGTGGCGCACGGCGGCGTTGGCGCTGGTCTCGGTCCCCGAGGGGCCGGGGTCGATGTCGCCCATGTCCTCGACCGTGTGGCCCAGCGCGGCCAGCGTCCGCGCGATTCCCGCGACGCGATAGGCGGCCGGTCCCATCAGGCAGCCGGGCCGCTGCTGGCCGCTGTCCACCGGCGCGCCGATCAGGATGCAATGGGTCATCGTTTCCCCCGTTTGGCGTGGTGCGGGCGGCGGGACTTGAACCCGCACGGCCAGAGGCCCAGGGAGTTTAAGTCCCATGCGTCTACCATTCCGCCACGCCCGCGCCGGGTCAGGGGTAAGGGGCCGCGCGCCGGCCGGCAAGGGTCCACGGCCGCGCCCGCCCCGCCGACTGCGGCAGCTTGCGCCGCCATCCCGGTTCCCCCGGCAGGCAACAGCTGGAACCTGCCCGCCACCTGCGGCACCCCGCGCCGCGCCCGGTTCCCCCGGCGGGCTGAAGCAGCAACCGCCCCGTCGCCTGCGGCACCCCGAGCGCCCCGCGCCCGGGTCCCCCGGCGGGCAAACAGCTGGACCCTGCCCGCCACGCGCGGCACCCCGCGCCGCGCCCGGTTCCCCCGGCGGGCTGCAGCAGCAACCGCCCCGTCGCCTGCGGCCCCCCGAGCGCCCCGCGCCCGGTTCCCCCGGCGGGCAAACAGCCGGACCCGGCCCGCCGCCTGCGGCACCCCGCGCGCCCCGCGCCCGGTTCCCCCGGCGGGCAAACAGCTGGACCCTGCCCGTCACGTGCGGCACCCCGCGCCGCGCCCGGTTCCCCCGGCGGGCTGAAGCAGCAACCGCCCCGTCGCCTGCGGCACCCCGAGCGCCCCGCGCCCGGTTCCCCCGGCGGGCAAACAGCTGGACCCTGCCCGTCACGTGCGGCACCCCGCGCCGCGCCCGGTTCCCCCGGCGGGCTGAAGCAGCAACCGCCCCGTCGCCTGCGGCACCCCGAGCGCCCCGCGCCCGGTTCCCCCGGCGGGCAAACAGCTGGACCCTGCCCGTCACGTGCGGCACCCCGCGCCGCGCCCGGTTCCCCCGGCGGGCTGAAGCAGCAACCGCCCCGTCGCCTGCGGCACCCCGAGCGCCCCGCGCCCGGTTCCCCCGGCGGGCAAACAGCCGCAACCGGCCCGCCGCCTGCGGCACCCCGAGCGCCCCGCGCCCGGTTCCCCCGGCGGGCTGAAGCCGCTAGAACGCCGCCATGACGCTGCGATCCGCCCTGCCGTTCTGGATGTCGCTGATGCTGGTGCCGCTGGCCGTGCTGGCGACCCTGCGGGGCGGCTGGTGGTGGGTGCTGATGCCCGCCTGCGCGTGGTATCTGGTCACCGCGCTGGACGGGGTGCTGGGGCTGAACCCGGACAACCCCGACCCCGACACGCCCACCGCGCAGCTGCGCTGGCACCGCGCCATCACCGTGATCTGGTTTCCCGTGCAGGCCGCGGTGGTCTTCTGGGCGATCTGGCACGTGACCCACACGGCCCCCCTGGGCGGGTGGGAGAGGCTGGGCCTGTTCTTCGGCCTCGGCGTGATGTCGGGCACCATCGGCATGGTCTATGCGCACGAGCTGCTGCACCAGAAACCCGCGTGGGAGCGGGCCCTGGGCGACCTGCTGCTGGCGATGACGCTGTATTCGCATTTCCGCACCGAACATCTGCTGGTCCATCACGCCTGGGTCGCCACCCCCCGCGACGCGGTGTCGGCGCGCTATAACGAGGGGTTCTTTCGCTATTTCGCCCGCGTGCTGGCCGACTGCCCGCGATCCGCCTGGGCGGCGGAAGCGCGGCTGCTGGCGCGGCTGGGGCGGCCGTGGTGGGACCGGCGCAACCCGTTCTGGCGATACGCGGCGCTGCAAGGGGCGATGCTGGCGCTGGCCGCCGTGCTGGGCGGCTGGCAAGGCGTGGCGCTGTTCGCCTTCCAGGCCTTCGTCGCCGTCTGGCAGCTTGAGCTGACGAACTATGTCGAGCATTACGGCCTGACCCGGCGGCATCTGGGGGACGGGCGGTATGAACACGTCCTGCCGCGCCACAGCTGGAATGCCAGCCACACGGCGTCGAACTGGCTGCTGATCAATCTGCAGCGCCATTCCGACCACCACTACAAACCCGACCGGCGGTTCCCCCTGCTGCAGACCTATGCCGAGGATCAGGCCCCGCAACTGCCCCTCGGGTATCCGGCGATGACCTTCGTGGCGATGGTCCCGCCGTGGTGGCGGCGGCGGATGAACCCCCGCGTGCGGGCATGGCGGCGGCAGTTCTATCCCGACGTGACCGACTGGGGGCCGTATAACCGGGGCGAGAACCCGATGCCGCGCCGGGCGCTTTAGGGGCGAGCGGTGCGGCCCCCTGCGGCCCCGATGCCGCCGGCAACCTGCCAGCCCTTGTCGGCAGCGCGCACGGGGCGCGCTCCGGCGCAAGGGCGGAAAAAAGCCCCGCCGGGCGGACCCGGCGGGGCAAGTCCGTCCCGTGGCGCAAGGTCGGACCTTGCGCGCCCGAGACACCGGCGACCCGGTCGTCAGCCCGCGGCGGCCAGTTCCGCGCGGATCTGCTGGCGAAGAATGTCGATGGGGATCATCTGCCCGTCGCGGCGAAAATGCCAATAGGTCCAGCCGTTGCAGGACGGCGCCCCCTCCAGCGCGGCGCCGACCTGGTGGATCGAGCCCTTGACGTCGCGCCCGATCAGCGAGCCGTCGGCCCGCACCCGCGCGCTGTGGCGGGCGTTGACGGACACCAGCTCCTCGCCCGGGCGCAGCATGCCGCGTTCGACGACCTGGCCAAAGGGCACGCGCGGCTCGGCCCGCTTGCTGCCGGTGGTGGCCAAGGCGCTCGCGTCCAGGCGGCGGACGCGGGACAGGCGACGTCCCGCGACCTCACGGTAAGCCGCCTCACGCTCGATCCCGATATAGTCGCGGCCCAGCATCTTGGCGACGGCGCCGGTGGTGCCGGTGCCGAAGAACGGGTCCAGCACCACGTCGCCGGGGTTGGTGGTGCCGACGATGATCCGGTGCAGCAGGCTTTCGGGTTTCTGCGTCGGATGCGCCTTGGCCCCGTCGTCGCCCTTGATCCGCTCGGCCCCGGTGCAGATCGGCAGGGTCCAGTCCGAGCGCATCTGGATGCCCTCGTTCAGCGACTTCAGCGCCTCATAGTTGAAGGTGTATTTCGCGCCCTCGGTTTTCGACGCCCAGATCAGCGTCTCGTGCGCGTTGGTCAGCCGCTTGCCGCGAAAGTTCGGCATCGGGTTCGACTTGCGCCACACGACGTCGTTCAGCAGCCAGAACCCCTGGTTCTGCAGTTCCGCGCCGACGCGGAAGATGTTGTGATAACTGCCGATCACCCAGATCGCGCCGTCCGGTTTCAGCAGGCGGCGCGCCGCCGCCAGCCACGCCTTGGTGAACGCGTCATAGGCGGCAAGGCTGCCGAACTGGTCCCAGTGGTCGTCCACCGCATCGACGCGGCTGTGGTCGGGGCGGTGCAGCTCGCCCCGCAATTGCAGGTTATAGGGCGGGTCGGCAAAGATCAGGTCCACCGACGCCTCGGGCAGCGCGTTCATCGCCGCGACGCAATCGCCGTCAAGGATGGTGTTCAGCGGCAACACCGCAGCGGGCCGCGCGGCGCGGCGGGTCGTCAGGTCGGTTTTCATCGTCTCTGCCTCGGGTTCGCCGGCGGTTTTTGGTGCCGGTCGTGTCGAAGCCAAGATGAGTCACGGGTGATTCGCCGTCAAATACTATTTTGAATCAGTCACTTAGGTTTAGCTGTGGACACAACATCTTGTGGATGGCCGGAAATCCCCGCCTATGGAGGGGGCTGACCCCCCTTTCCGCCAGCGCGCGCTTGTGCGCGGGCGTGGGATAGCCCATGTTTTCCTCCCAGCCATAGCCGGGGTGCTGTTGCGCCAAATCCACCATGATGCGGTCGCGCGTCACCTTGGCGACGATGCTGGCGGCGGCGATGGACAGGCTGGCCGCGTCGCCTGCGACGATGGCGCGCGCGGGGCGGTCCAGATCGCGAGGGATGCGGTTGCCGTCCACCAGCACGACGCAGGGCGCGCGCGGCAGCGCGGCGACGGCCCGGCACATCGCCAGATGCGCGGCGTGATAGATGTTCAGCGCCTCGATCTCCTCGACCGAGGCGTGGGCCACGGCCCAGTCGGCGCAGGCCATGACGCGCGCCGCCAGCCGTTCGCGTTCTGCCGCCGACAGTTTCTTGGAATCGTCCAGCCCGCGCGGGATGCCGCGCGCGGGCAGGATCACCGCCGCCGCCGTCACCGGCCCGGCCAGCGGCCCGCGCCCGACCTCGTCCACGCCGCAGACCAGCGTCGCGCCGCTGGCCCAGCAGTCCTTTTCATGGCGCAGCGACGGGCGCGTGGGCCGCTTGGGCCGGGGCTTCGCCACCGGCGCGCCGGGAAACAGATCCTTCATCGGGTGATGGTGACGGGTTCGATCGCCACCTCCTCAAGGTTGTCGCCCCCGCCCTCGCGGTCGATCACCAGGAAATCGGCGGGCCGGTCCAGCGGCGTCAGCACCCCGTGCCAGACCCCCGCGCGCAGGTTCACGCCCATGCCGGCGGGCACGATGAACGCCAGCGGCGCGCCGGGGCGGCCGCCCGCGTCGGGGGCCACGACCGACAGCCACGGGTCCGGCCCCAGCGGCATGAACGCCTGCGACCCCAGCGGATGGCGTTCCAGCAGCGCGCAGTCATAAGGCAGGCTGACCGGCTGGCTGCGAAAGATCGAAATCACCGCCTCGCCGCCGCCGCGTTCCACCGTCACCAGCGCGTGATGGCGTTCGCAGCGCCCGGCGTTGATCAGCCGCGTGGGCGCGTCGCGCGGGGCCAGCAGATCGCCGAAGGGCGCGAACGCCTCGGGCGTGATCGGAACGGCGCGGATCGCGGTCATGGATTCTCCTGGCGCAAATACTCCGGGGTCCGGGGCAGCGCCCCGGTCCTTGGGGCGCTCATCGCCCCTGCCCGGCTGCGCCGAACCACAGCGGCGCGTGGCGGTTCACGTCCTTGTAAAGCAGATAGCGGAACCGCCCCGGCCCGCCCGCATAGCAGGCCTGCGGGCAGAACGCGCGCAGCCACATGAAATCGCCGGGGCCGACCTCGACCCAGTCGCGGTTCAGGCGATAGACGGCCTTGCCCTCCAGCACGAACAGCCCGTGTTCCATCACATGCGTCTCGGCAAAGGGGATCGAGCCGCCGGGGGTGAAGGTCACGACGGTGATGTGCATGTCGTGGCGCAGGTCGTCCAGGGCCACGAACCGCGTGGTGGACCAGCTGCCCTCGGTGTCGGGCATCGGGCTGGGCGGGATGTCGTTCTCGTTCGCCACCACCGGGTCGGGGGGCGTCACCCCGGCGGCGGGCTGCCACAGCTTGCGGAACCAGTGGAACCCCGCGTTGCCGGGCGTCGCGTTGCGGACCGACCAGGCGGCACCGGGCGGCACATAGGCGAACCCGCCGGGCGTCAGGCGGTGGCAGGCGCCGTCGATGGTCACGTCCAGCTCGCCCCCGGTGACGAACAGCGCGCTTTCGACGCGCGGGTCGTCCTCGGGGGTGTCGCAGCCGCCGCCCTCGGCCAGTTCCACGACATACTGGCTGAAGGTTTCGGCGAACCCCGTCATCGGGCGGGCCAGCACCCACATCCGCATGCCCGTCCAGCCGGGCAGATAGGTGGTCACGATGTCGCGCATCACGCTGCGCGGGATCACGGCATAGGCGTCGGTCAGGACCGCGGTGTCGGTGGTCAGCCCGGTCTGCGGCGGCAGCCCGGCCACCGGCCCGGCATAGCGCGACGGGGGCGGGGCGGGCGCGTCCTCGCCGGGGATGGGCGCGGGGTTGCCGGTGGGGGTGGTGTCGTCGATCATCGCTCTCTCCTTTTCGTGGCAGCTGCCGGGGAACTTCGCCCACCGGGGGGCTTCGCCCCCCGCGCCCCCCAGGATATTTCAGCAAGGAAGAACAGCCGCGCGCGATCTTCCTTGTCCAAATATCCCGGGGGGGCCGCGCGCCAGCGCGGCGGGGGCAGCGCCCCCCTATTCCAGCGCGGCCCTCAGCCGCAGTTCCGCGATGCGCATGACCTGCGCCTCGGCCTCGGCGCGTTCCGTGGCGCTGTCATTGTCCACCCGCGCGGCCATCGCGCGCATGATCCCCGCCTTGTCGTGGTCGCGCACCGCGATGATGAAGGGGAACCCGTGCTTGTCCGTATAGGCATCGTTCAGGCGCGTGAACGCGGCCCGTTCGGCGTCGGTCAGCGCGTCCAGCCCGGCGCTGGCCTGCTCGGCGGTGGACTCGGCGGTCAGGCGTTTCGCGGCCGCCAGCTTGCCGGCCAGATCGGGGTGGGCCCGCAGCACGGCCAGCCGTTCGTCCGCGGACGCGGCGCGGAACACCCGCGCCATTGCGCCCGCAAGCCCGCCGGCGCTGTCGTGGGCCGCGCCCATATCGCCGTCCCAGACCCGTTCGGCCACCCACGCGGAATGTTCATAGATGCCGCCGAAGCGGTTCACGAACGCCGCGCGGTCCATCCCCGACGGCCGTTCGCCCGCGCGGAACGGATGCGTCGCCGCCCAGTGGCGGGCGATGTCCAGCCGGGTGGCGAACCACACGCCGTCGTGCGCGCGGGCGTGGTCCAGAAACCGCCGCAGCCCCTCGGCCCGGCCGGGACGGCCCGCCAGCCGGTTGTGCAGCCCGATGGACAGCATCCGCGGCCGCCCCTCGGCCCCTTCGCGATACAGGCAGTCGAAGCTGTCGCGCAGATACAGGAAGAACTCCTCGCCGTTCGAGAAACCGCCGTTGGCGAACCGCATGTCGTTGGCGTCCAGCGTATAGGGCACCATCAGCTGCGGGCGGCCATCGTGGACGTGCCAGAACGGCAGTTCGTCGGCATAGCTGTCGGCGAGATATTCGAACCCGCCCTCCTCGCAGCCCAGCGCCACCGTGTTCATCGACGCGCGGCCCTGATAGAACCCCAGCGGGCGCGCGCCGGTGACATGGGTGTGCAGCGCGACCGCCTGCCGGATATGCTCGGCCTCGATCTCGCGCGGGACGTCCCGATAGTCGATCCACTTCAGCCCGTGGGTCGCCATCTCCCACCCCGCGTCGATCATCGCGCGGGTCTGTTCGGGGTTGCGGGCCAGCGCCGTGGCCACGCCATAGCAGGTGACCGGCAGCCCCTCCAGCATCCGGTAAAGCCGCCAGAACCCGGCCCGCGCGCCATAGTCGTAGATGGTTTCCATGTTCCAGTGGCGCTGCCCCGGCCAGGGCTGGGCGCCGACGATCTCCGACAGGAACGCCTCGGACGCGGCGTCGCCGTGTTCGACGCTGTTCTCGCCGCCCTCTTCATAGTTCACGACGATCTGGACGGCGATGCGCGCCCCGCCCGGCCATTGCGGATCGGGCGCGTCCGCCCCGTGGCCTCGCATGTCGCGGCTGTATCGCATCGGTGATCCCTCGTCGTCCTGCGCGCGCAAGGTCACGCGGGCGGCGGCGCTTGTCCAGCCGGGGCGTCGCGGCTTTCCGGCTGGCGGCAATGTCGGCCGGGCGCGCTCAGCGCGCGGGCACCATCTGCATGGGGCGCGGCAGGAACACCGTCAGCAGCCCCAGCACCGGCAGGACCGAGCAGATCAGGAACACGAAGCGGATGCCGTGGACGTCCGCGACCTGCCCCAGCACCGCCGCCGCGATGCCGCCCATGCCGAAGGCAAAGCCGAAGAACAGCCCCGCGATCAGCCCGGTGCGGCCGGGCACCAGTTCCTGCGCAAAGACCACGATGGCGGGCGCGGCCGACGCCATGATCGCGCCCACAAGCACCGTCAGAACCCCGGTCGCCGCCAGCCCCACATGCGGCATCAGCAGCGAGAACGGCAGCACGCCGAGGATCGAGAACCAGATCACCCGGCGCGTGCCGACCCGGTCGCCCAGTATCCCGCCCAGCATCACCCCCGCGGCGGACCCGAACAGCAGCAGGAACAGCATCACCTGCGAGACCTGCGTGCTGACCCCGAACTTGTCGATAAGGAAGAACGTGTAATAGCTGGACAGGCTGGCCATGTAGAAGGCCTTGGTCATCGACAGCACCGCCAGCACCCCGATCGCCATCACGATGCGGCTGCGCGCCAGCGCCGGCCCGGGGTGGCCGCGCAGCGCGCCCGCGCGGCGCCGCCCCTCGGCCCAGCGGCCGACCCGCCACAGCACGCCCGCGCCGGCCAGAGCGATCAGCCCGACCCAGCCCAGGACGCCCCGTCCCAGCGGCACGACCAGGAACGCCGCCAGCAGCGGGCCCAGCGCCTGCCCGCCGTTGCCGCCCAGCTGGAACAGCGACTGCGCGGTGCCGAAACGGCCCCCCGACGCCGCCCGCGCCACGCGCGAGCTTTCCGGGTGGAAGATGGCCGAGCCCAAGCCGATCAGCATCGCCCCCGCCAGCAGCCAGCCGTATTCGGGCGCGAAGGCCAGCGTCAGCACGCCCACGAAGCTGGCCAACATCCCCAGCGCCAGCGACTTGGGCATCGGATGGCGGTCGGTGACCAGCCCCACCGCCGGCTGCAGCAGCGAGGCCGTGACCTGGAAGGCGAAGGTCATCATCCCGATCTGCGCATAGCTCAGCGCGAACTCGGCTTTCAGCAGCGGATAGATCGCCGACAGCAGCGATTGCAGGATGTCGTTGACCATGTGGCACAGGCTGAGCGCGCCCAGCACGATCCAGTGCGGCCCCGCTGCCGCGCGGGGCGCATGGTCCGTCGTCACTGCCGTCATCATCCGCCCCCTGCGCCCGCACCAGTGCCGGGGGCAGATCAATCCTCGGCGGGGGCAGAGTCAACCTTTCCCGCACCCCCGGCGCGGGGCTGGCCATTTCGACAAGTTCACCCGCCGGGCGGGCCGTGGATATAGTTCCCCGAAAAGAATGGAACGCGATGGACACGACGACAAAGCGACCGGACAGGGCCGCAGCGCCCCGCGACAGCGGCCCCCATGCGGCGGGCGCGCGGGCGGTCCGGCGCGCGCTGACCTGGCAATCGGTCCAGCGCGAGATCCTGGCGCGGATCAAGCGGCGGGTCTATCCCCCCGGCGACCTGATCCCCACCGAAGAACAGCTGGCCGCCGAGATGGGCTGCGCCCGCGCCACGGTGAACCGGGCGCTGACCGATCTGGCCGACCGGGGCGTGGTCGAACGCCGCCGCCGCGTCGGCACCCGCGTGGCGCTGGCGATGGAACACGGGTCGGACCTGTCGCGCCCGGTGCTGCGCACCCTGATCGAGGGCGAGGGCCGCCGCTTTGGCTATCGCTTTCTGGGCGGGCGCGCGGGTTCTGCGACCCACGCCATGCTGGTGCGGCTGATGGCCCGCGAACCCGCCCGGGTGCGCGAGACTCAGGCGATGTTCCTGGCCGACGATCACGCATTCTGCCACGAACGGCGGTTCACCAACATGGCGCTGGTGCCGCAGATGACCGACGCGGTGCTGGCGACGACCTGCGCCAGCGACTGGCTGTGGATGCGGTCGCGCCTGACCCACGCGGAAATCCGCGTCTCGGCGTCCACCGCGGGGCAGGAACAGGCCGCCGAGGCGCTGGAATGCGCGCAAGAGGCGCCGGTGATCGTCTATGACACCTGCTCGTGGATCGACGCGCAGCCGCTGACCAGCGTGCGTTACGTCTTCCACCCCGAGGTCGTGGTCCGCAACCCGCTGTTCTGACGCCGGCGGCCGCGCCGGTCAGCCACGGCGCAGCGCGGCGAAACCGGGGCGGCGCTTTTCCAGGAACCCGGCAATGCCCTCGGCCGCCTCGGGGGCGGCAAGGGCGCGGGCCATCGCGGGCACCTCGGCGTCAAGCTGGCGGTCCATCAGCGCGCGCCGGGCGCCGACGACCAGCGCCTTGATCGCGGCCTGCGCCTCGGCCGGACCCTGGGCCAGCTGGGCTGCCACCATCTCGGCCGCGGGGCGGGCCTGTCCGGGCGGCGTCACGGCGTTGATCGCGCCCAGCGCGTGCAGGCGGGTCGCCGCGACCGGCTGGCCGCCAAGGCACAGCTCGGCCACCAGCGCCGGGGGCAGCGCGGCGGTCAGGCTGCCGGTCAGCCCGCCGTCGGGGATCAGCCCGGCGTTCACATAGGCGGCGGTGAACCGGGCGTCATCGGCCGCGATGATCAGGTCGCAGGCCATCGCCAGCGAGAACCCGGCCCCCGCAGCCCCGCCCTCGACCGCGGCGATGACCGGGCGGGGACAGTCCATGATCGACCGGACCAGCGATTGCAGGTCGCCGATTTCGGCGCGGCGCGCGTCTTCCGTCATCTGCTGGGCGCGGATCAGCATCGTCAGGTCGCCACCGGCGCAAAAGAACCCCTCGGCCCCGGTCAGCACCACCGCGCCCACGCGCGGCTGGTCGGCCGCCTGCGCCAGCGCCTGCCGCAGCCCGGCATAGAACCCGGGCGTCAGCGCGTTGCGCCGCGCGGGGTTGCGGTTGACGACGACAAGGTGGGTGCCTTGGTCGATGATCTCGCAGGTGTCGGTCATGGGGCGTCCTTGGCGTTCCGGTGCCGGCAGTCTCGCGGCTGGCCCGCCCGCGCGCAAGCCGCACCCCGCGTCACGCAGACGCCACGGGTCAACCATTCTTGACCCTTGCGGTCTTGGCGCGACCGGCCGCAACCGGCATGGTTGTGCCCGGATATGGATCGGAGACCTTGATGCCCCGCGCGACCCTGACGCTGCCCGCAGCCCCCCTGACCCTTGCCGTGGCGCTGGCGCTGGCCCCTGCCGCCGCCGGGGCGCAATCGGCGCGCGTGCCGATGACCGCCGCCGACATCGAGACGGCGGTGTTTTCCGGCACCGGCGACCTGCCGTCCGGGCAGTCGGCGCTGACCGCGCGGGTGCAGGTGCTGCTGGACCGGGCGGGCGTGTCGCCGGGCGTGGTGGACGGGTTCCGCGGCGGCATGTCCGACAGCGCGCTGCGCGCGTTCGAACGCAAAAGCGGCCTGCCGGTGGACGGCCGCCTGGACCCGGCGGTCTGGGCGCTGCTGCAACCTTTGGGCGAGATGCCGGTCACCGCCGACTATACCATCGCCGAGGAGGACGCGCAGGGTCTGGTGGACAGCATTCCCGCCGACTATGCCGAAAAGGCGGCGATGACGTCGATGGGCTATACCTCGGTCACCGAAAAGCTGGCCGAAAAGTTCCACATGGACGAAAAGTTCCTGGCCCAGCTGAACCCCGGCGTGGCGTTCCAGCCGGGCGCCACGATCAAGGTCGTGGTCCCGGCCAAGCCGATCAGGACCAAGGTCACGCGCATCATCGTGGACAAGGAATCGGGCCGCGTCGCCGCCTATGACGCGGGCGGCCGGCTGGTCGTCGATTACCCGGCGACCGTCGGGTCGGCGGCCACGCCCTCGCCCCACGGCACCCACACGGTGACGGCGGTCGCCAAGAACCCGGACTATACCTATAATCCGAACCTCAATTTTAAGCAGGGCGACAACGACAAGGTGCTGCGCGTGCCGCCGGGGCCGAACGGGCCGGTCGGCAACATGTGGATCGACCTCAGCCAGCCGACCTATGGCATCCACGGCACGCCTACGCCGTCGCGGCTGTTCGTGAACCAGTCGAACGGCTGCGTGCGGCTGACGAACTGGGACGCGACCGAACTGGGCGGCATGGTCATCCCGAACCAGACGGTGGTCGAGTTCCTGGCCCCCGGCCTGCGGATCGCCGACGTGACGCCGGCGGTGCAGCCCGCCATGCCCGCGACGGGCGCGGACGGGGTTGCGGTGGACGGGGCGGCGCTGGCGCTGGCCGCCGGCAAGCCCGCGCCGCGCCCGCTGCGGCTGGGGGGTGTCGGGGCCGATGCGACCGTGGTGCCGGTGACGGCCGCGGCCCCGGCGGACGCCCTGTCCGCGGCGGGCGTTGCCGCCGACGCGGGCGCGCCGATGTCCGGCGCGGCCGGGGGGGCGGACGCCACGCTGCCCGCCGTGGCCGACGCGCTGAACCAGGCGCTGACCACCGCGACCGGCGGCGCGCTGCAGCCGCAATCGGGCGCGCCTGTGGCCCCGGTGCCGCCCGTGACGCCCGTGACGCCCGTGACGCCCGTGACGCCCGTCACACCCGCCGCGCCGGTGGCCACGCAAGCCCTGCCGCCGGCCGACGCCGCGGCCTCGGGGCCGGGCCTGTGATCCGGGCGGCCGCCGCCGCTGCCGCCCTGGCGCTGGCAGCATGGCCGGCGGCCGCCCAACCCACGCGCGCCCCGGCCGCCGCCGACACGGCCGAGGCCCCTGCCCCGCGCCCGTCCGCCCTGTCCGGCCCGGCGCCCCCGCCCGGCGCCGAGCCGCCGCCACCCCGGCCGCAGGGCCTCAGCCAGGGACGGCTGATCCCGCCCGAGGCGATGCCCGGTCCCGACGCCCCGGTCCCGCCAAGCCAGGGCGCGCTGATCCCGCCGTCGGCCTCGGGGCGTGGCGGGGCTGCGCCGGGCACGGACACGCCCGCGCCGGTCAGTCAAGGCGCGCTGATCGCGGCACCCGGCGCGGCGACATCCGGTTCCGACGCGCCCGCCCCGGTCAGCCAGGGCGCGTTGATCCCGCCGCCCGACGCACCCGAGGCCCAGCCCGCGACGCCGCCCGCCGGACCGCTGCCGCCGCCGGTGCCGCAGACGCTGCGCGAGGACGACTTCACCCATTCCGCCTGCCGGCTGGAGCTGTTCATCATGGGCGCGCGCGTGTCCGAGGCGCCGCCCGTCACCGACCCCGGCCAGCGCGATTGCGGCATCGCGCGGCCGGTGCGCGTGGACGCGATCCTGCCCGGCATCCCCATCGACGGCGGCGCGGTCATGCGCTGCGACACGGCGCGCGCGCTGGCGCGGTGGATGGACCAGATCGTGCTGCCCGCCGCCGCGCATCTGCCGGGCGCGCCACGGATCGTGGGGCTGGTGCCGGGTTCGACCTATCAGTGCCGGCCGGTGGTGGGCGGCGGCGGCGCGGCGCGGCTGTCGGAACACGCCACCGGCAATGCGGTGGACATCGCGGGGTTCCGGCTGGACGACGGGACGACCCTGCCGGTCGCCCCGCGCCAAGGCCGGGGCGACATGGCCGAGGCGTTCCAGAACGCGGTGCAGGGGTCGGCCTGCCTGTTCTTTGCGACCGTGCTGGGGCCGGGCAGCAACGACGCCCACGACGACCACCTGCATCTGGACATCAAGGCGCGCCGGGGCGGATTCCGGCTGTGCCAATAGCCGCGCCCCCGGTTCGGTCAGCGTCGGCCCCGCGTCCGGTCAGCGGCGGCGGTGTTCCAGTTCCAGATACACCGGGTCGAACCGCGCCAGCCCGCACAGCCCGGCCCAGTCCAGGATGCGGATGTCGGTGCCCGCCCAGGCCACCAGCCCGCGGTCGCGCAGGTCGCGCACCGCCCGGTTGATGTGGATCGAGGAATACCCCAGCACGTCCGCCAGTTCCCGCTGCAGCAGGGGCAGCGTCAGCCGCAGGTCGCGGGCCGCGCCGACGGTGGACAGCCGCGTATAGACCTCGCACAGCAGATGGGCCAGATGCGCGGTCGAACGCAGCGCGTTCGACGCCACCAGCCAGCGCCGGTGGATCGCGCCGTCGATGACGGTGGACATCCACAGCAGGCGGGTCAGGTGGGGATGGTTCTCGGTGATCCTGGTCAGATGGGCGTGGTCGATGAACTCGACCTCGGACGGGCCGACCGAGACGACGGAATGATCCAGCCCCGACAGCACGAAACCATGCAGATCGACAAAATCGCCCGGCACATGCAGCGCCGTCACGACGCGCTGCTGCGTTCGGGCGGGCAGCGTGTGGGCGCGCGCGGCCATCCCCCTCAGCAGCAGGCAGCTGCGGGTGTGGTCGCGGCCGGCGGCGACGATGGTCTGGCCGGATTCGAACAGCGCGGTGGTCGTGGGGATCTGGCGCAGGCGGACCAGATCCTCATCCGTCAGCGTGTCGCGGCGCTGAAGATAACGGATGAAGTATTCGGTCAGCGCCATTTGTCTGATATCCTCGGGCCGCGTCCCAAGGATGTTCCAAACAGTTGACGCGCGGGCAAGCCCGGGCATCTTGATATTTGTTGGTCGCGCCCCGCGCGGGACGGCAGGCGGGGCGACCTTTCGGCCGCCCCGGTTGTCGATGCCGCCCGCCCGCGGCGGGTCGGGTCAGCGGCGGGTCAGGTCGTCGTCGCGCCCGGTCAGGGTGCCGCGGTCGTCCTCGATCTCGACCTCGGTCTTGCGGACGCTGTCGCGGACCGTCTCGACGCGGGTTTCCACGTCCTTGTTCAGCGCGATCTCTTCGACGACGCGGGCCTCTTTGTGGACGACGGGCGTTTCGCTGTATTCGCGCGCCTCAAGCGTGCGGTCGGCAAAGGCCGCGTCGCCGGCGGGCCGGTCCACGGGGCGGCGTTCGACGTTCACCCGTTCGGTGCGCAGTTCGACGTCCTGTTCGACCGGGGTTTCCGTGACATAGGACCGGACGCGGACGCGCCCGCCCTCGGTCTCGCGCTTGGCGATCATCACGCGTTCCTCGACGACGTCGATCACGCCGTCGGCGTTGGTGTCGCCCTCAAGGCGGGTGCGATCGTCGGCCATGCTGCCCGCGACACGGCTGCCGGCGCCAAGGCTGTCCGCGCTGAGGCTGCCGGCGCCCACGCCGCCCGCGGCCAGGCTGCCGCTGTCCAGGGCGTCGCGGTCATAGCCGGTCCAGCCTTCGGCGCGCCATTCCTGCTCGCGCGCATCCATGTCGACCGCGCCCTCGTCGTCCAGGATGTCCAGCGCGGTGTCGTATTGCGCGGCGGGGATGTTGCGGACCGTCACCAGATACCCGCCGCGGCCAAGCCCTTCGGCATAGCTATAGCGGTCCTCGTCGGGAAAGAAGAAATCCCCGATGGATTCGAAGAATCCCCGGTTGTCGTCGCGGCGGGCGTCGCCGGTCCGCTCGACCGCGCCATAGCCCGCGTTGTCGCCCCCGGTCAGCACGACGTCGGCGATGCCCGCGGCGGCCAGCGCGGCGACGGCGCGGTCGGCCTCGGCGCGGTTGTCGAACATGGCCGACAGGCTGCGCGACGCGCCCGAGGTGGAAAAGGTGTCATAGTCGGTCATTGCGGTCTTCCTCTGGTGAAACTGCAGGTGGGCAGGGCCGGACGGCCCTGTCAGGTCGCGTCCGGGTCATCCAGGCGCGAGATGACGGCGCGCTGGCGGCGCAGCGTCACCGCCACGGCGTCGTCGCTGGTCTGGGCGACGCGCCGGATGCGGATTTCTTCCGTCACGACCAGGCGGGTGGTCACGACGGGCTGTTCCTCGACGACGGACAGGATGGTCACGTCGCCCTCGGTCCGGGGTTCGGGCGCGGCATCGACCACACGGTTGACCGGGTGGCGCGTGACCTCGACCGTCTCGCGGCGGGTGGTGGCGGGGATCAGGGTCTCCTCGGCCTCGGTCACAAGCTGGACGCGGACGCCGCCGGTTTCGCGGCGCTCGACCCGCACCTGGGCGGTTTCGGCCACGACCTCGATCACCTGCGCGTCGTCCATCGCCCGGTCGGCCGGGGCAAGGTCGCCGCGCCCATCGTCCGCGGAACGCGACGGGGTCGTGGTCGTGGCCGTGAAGTCATCGGTCCGTGCCGCACGCTGTGCGGCCGGCTGGTCCGGCGTGTCCGTCATGATCGGTTCCCTGCGGGCCGGAAGGCATCGGCCCCCGCCTTTCTGCGGTTCGCCGGATCAACTTGCGACGGACCCATCGGTTCCCGACGCGCGCGCCCGTCACGCGGATGCGCGGGCCGGGCCGGGCAGGCGGCCGCGCAGGGTCAGCGCGTCCGACAGCAGCCGAAAGCTTTGCCCCGCGCCATCCGGGGCCGCGCGTGCGACAAAGGCGTCCAGCGCCGGGAACAGCTTGACCGCCTCGTCCAGCCGCGGGTCCGAACCGGGGGCGTAAAGCCCCGCCTTGATCATCAATTCCGATTCGGCATAGGTGCCCAGCGCCGTCCGCGCCCGCTGGATCAGCCCGTTCTCGGCGTCCGACGCCGCATGCGGCAGCGACCGCGACACCGAACGCAGCACGTCGATGGCCGGGAACCGCCCGCGTTCGGCAATGGCGCGGTCCAGCACCACATGGCCGTCCAGCACGCCGCGCAGGATGTCGGCGACCGGCTCCTCCATGTCGGACCCGGCGACCAGCACGCTGAAGATGGCGGTGATGTCGCCCGCCCCCTCGGGGCCCGGCCCCGACCGTTCCGCCAGCGCCATGATCATCTGCGAGGTCGAGGGCGGGAACCCGCGATAGCTGGGCGCCTCGCCCGATGCCAGCGCGATCTCGCGGTGCGCCTCGGCAAAGCGGGTGATCGAATCGGCCAGGAACAGCACGTGGCGGCCGGCGTCGCGGAAATGCTCGGCCACCGCCATCGCCGCCCAGGCACAGCGCCGCCGCATCAAGGGCGACTGGTCGGAGGTCGCCGCGACGACCACCGCCCGCGCCATGCCGGCGGGGCCGAGGGTCGATTCCACGAACTCGCGCAGCTCGCGCCCGCGCTCGCCGATCATGGCGATGACCACGACATCGGCGGCGACCCCGCGGGCCAGCGCCGACAGCAGCGTGGATTTGCCCACCCCCGATCCCGCGAACAGCCCGATCCGCTGGCCGCGCACCACCGGCAGCAGCGTGTCAAAGACGGCAAGCCCGGTGTCCAGACGCGCCCCCAGCCGCCTGCGCGAGGCGGCGGGCGGCGGGGCCGCGCGAAAGGCCCGGTCGGCGGGGCCGGGCGCCAGCGCGCGGCCGTCCAGCGGCCGGCCGAACGGATCGACGATGCGCCCGACCCACGAATCATCGGGCGCGATGGTCGGCGCGAACAACAGTTCCGCCAGCGCGCCGATGGACAGCCCGTCGGTCGCCCCCTCGGGCAGGATCTGGGCGGCGTCGGGGGTCAGGCCCACCACCTCTCCGGCAAGGGCGCCGTCAAGGAAAACCACGCGATCGCCCACGCTTGCGGAATGGTTCAGCCCCGCCACCTCGACCACGCCGGCGCGGATCGCGGTCACGCGGCCGAAATGGCGGGCCAGCCGCAGGCGGCGGATGCGGGCGGCGATGGATGCGATCCTGTCCAATTCTTTTCCCCCGGCGGCTGCGGAAAACGCCCCGCTCGAAACGGTTTCTAAACCTTCGGGGGTTAAGACCCGGTTTATCGCGGCAGAGGAGAAGCCTCTTTGTTTGGACAAATCGACACGATCCGGCTGGCGCGCGACCTGGGCGCCCACGCCAGCGCCCGCCAGCAGGCCGTGGCCCGCAACGTCGCCAACGCCGACACGCCCGGCTATCGCGCCGCCGACCTGCGCGCGTTTTCCGACATCTGGCGCGACCAGCCCGCGACCGGCCTGCGCGCCACCCGCGCGGGGCATGTGGAACCCGGCCGCTGGGGCACCGCCGCAGGCCGCCCGGTCGACGCGGGGGGCGAGCCTGCGCCGAACGGCAACACCGTCTCGCTTGAGGATGAGATGATCCGCGCCGCCAGCGCCAAGCGGTCGTTCGACCTGTCGCTGACGATCTATCAGTCGGGGCTGTCGCTGATGCGCACGGCCATCGGGCGGCGGGGCTGACGATGGGGGGTCTGTCCGCCACCGATCTGGCCGCGTCGGGAATGCGCGCGCAGGGCGTGCGCCTGCGCCACATTTCCGAGAACATCGCCAATGCCGACACGCCCGGCTATCGCCGCAAGCTGGTCGCCTTTCGCCCCGACCGGGATTTCGGCCGCGAGACGGGGGCCGTCGCCGCCAGCCGCACCCTGCCCGACCGGACCGAACTGCCCAAGATCCACGATCCCGGCCACCCGATGGCGGGCGCGGACGGCTATTACCTCGGCTCGAACGTCGATCTGGTGATCGAGGTGGCCGACGCCCGCGAAGCCTCGCGCAGCTATGAGGCGAACCTGAAGATTTATGAACAGTCGCGCCAGATGTCCTCGGCGCTTCTGGACCTGATCCGCCGCTAGAAAGGGGCACCACCATGATCTCGCTGACCTCTGCCGCACTGCAGTCGGGCGGCCGCGTCGCCGGCGCCTATGCCGAGGCGCGCGCCCACGCCGGCCCCGCCCCCGGCGCCGGCCCCGTGACCGCGGCCGCCCAGGATTTCGCCCGCGTCATGGACCAAGCCGACGCCGCCGCCGTCGGCGCGATGACCGGCCGGTCCGACACCCAGACGCTGGTCCAGTCCATCGCCGAGGCGCAGATCGCCTTGGAAACCGCCGTCGCCATCCGCGACAAGGTCGTCGAGGCGTATCAGGAAATCCTGAGGATGCCGGTCTGATGGACGAGAACCTGATCTTTGACGTCACCCGGCAGGCGCTGTGGATCGCGGTGCGCATGTCGGCCCCGCTGCTGGTCGTGGCGCTGGTCGCGGGCGTGGCGATCGGCCTTTTCCAGGCGCTGACCTCGGTGCAGGAGATGACGCTGACCTTCGTCCCCAAGGTCGGGCTGATGCTGGCCGTGTTCTGGGTCACGATGAGCTTCATGACCTCGACGCTGGCGGGGTTCTTTGCCGGCCAGATCCTGCCCATTGTGGCGGGGATGTGATGGACAACGCGATCTATGCCGCGCTGACCCGCCAGTCGGGGCTGATGCGCGAGATGCGGACGGTGGCCAACAACATGGCCAACGCCTCGACCACCGGGTTCCGCCGCGAGGGGGTGGTGTTTTCCGAACACATGACCGCGCTGGACGGGCGCGGCGAGACGCTGTCGATGGCCAACGCCCGCGGCCGCGAGGTGGACCTGACCCACGCCGCGCTGACGCAGACCGGCGGCACCTGGGATCTGGCGCTGGAGGGCGAGGGCTTCTTCATGGTGGCGACGGCGCAGGGCAACCGCCTGACCCGCGCCGGCGCGTTCCTGACCTCGGCCGAGGGCGAGCTGATCAACGCCGACGGCCACCGCCTGCTGGACGAGGGCCAAGCCCCGATCGCGGTGCCGCCGGGCACGCGCGGCATCGGCGTGGCGGTCGACGGCACGATTTCCGCCGACGGCCAGCCGCTGGGCCGGGTCGGCGTCTTTGCCCAGCCCGACCCGTCGCGCCTGACCCACGAGGGCGGCACGCTGTTTGCCGCCGACGGCGCCGAGCCCCTGCCCGAGGCGACGGTGCGGCAGGGTTTCCTTGAGGATTCGAACGTCAACCCGGTGCTGGAAATCGCCCGCATGATCGAGGTCCAGCGCGCCTATGAGTTGGGCCAGTCCTTCCTTGACGGCGAGGACCAGCGCATCCGCGCCGTCCTGGTCGCCACCACCCGCTGAGAAAGCCCCCGCAGATGAGAGCATTGCAGATCGCGGCGACCGGCATGGCCGCCCAGCAGTCCCGGGTCGAGGTGATTTCCAACAACCTCGCCAACATGTCGACCACCGGCTATAACGCGCGGCGGGCCGAGTTCGCCGACCTCGCCTATCAGCAGGCGCAGCGGCCCGGCACGATCTCCGGCGCGGATGGCACGATGGTGCCTGCGGGGGTGCAGATGGGGCTGGGCGTGCGCCCGACCGCCGTCACCTTCATGCCCGCGCAAGGCTCGCTCAGCCAGACCGGGGGCGACCTCGACCTGGCCATCGACGGGACCGGCTATATCGAGGTGACGCTGCCATCCGGCGCCTCGGGCTATACCCGCGACGGCGGGCTGAAACGGTCGGCCGAAGGGCAGATCGTGACCTCGGACGGGTTCCCGCTGGCCGCCGGCATCACCATCCCCCCCGAGGCGCGCAGCGTATCGGTCAGCGCGGCGGGCGAGGTGTTCGCCTATTTCAACGACCAGGTCGAGCCGCAGAACCTGGGACAGATCACGCTGGCGAGTTTCGTCAACGAAAAGGGGCTGGAGGCGACGGGATCGAACCTGTTCCTGGAGACCCCGGCATCCGGCGCGCCCAACATCGCGGTGCCGGGCGAACAGGGGCTGGGGATGCTGCGGCAGGGCTACCTGGAAGACAGCTCGGTCGATCCGGTGCGCGAGATTTCGGAACTGATCAAGGCGCAGCGGGGATACGAGCTGAACTCGAAGGTCATCACCGCCGCCGACCAGATGCTGGGCGCCACGGTGCAGGTGCGCTGATGGGCCGACCGATCCTGATGCTGGCCCCGACCCTGCTGGCGCGTTCGCTGCTGGCCGCTTCCATGCTGGCCCCGCCGCTGCTGGCGCTGTGGCCGCTGGCCGCCGCCGCCGACGAAAGCGTCGCCGCGCGCACCCTGCCCGCGGGCACCGTCCTGACCGCCGCCGACGTGACCCACGCCGTCACCCCCCGCGCCGGTCCCCTTCCGCCCGAGGTGATCGGCCGCCAGACCCGCGTCGCCATCTATCAGGGCCGCCCGATCCTGGCCGCGCAGCTGACCACGCCCACGCTGGTCGCGCGCAACCAGCTGGTGACACTGGCCTATGACAGCGCCGCCCTGCGCATCGAGACCGAGGGCCGCGCGCTGGGCGCCGGCGGCGCCGGCGACGTGATCCGGGTGATGAACCTCTCCTCGCGGGCGACGCTCAGCGCCCGCATCAATCCCGACGGCACCGTGACCGTCGCCAGCCGCTAAGGACCGCCCCATGCCGCGTTTTGCATCCCGTTTCCCGTCCCGACTTGTCATCCCGGCGCTGTGCCTGGGCCTGACCCTGGCCGGCTGCGGCCGCGTCCAGCAGATCGGACAGGTGCCGCCGATGACCGAGCCCCATTCCAGCGCCGAGTTCCAAGCGATGGCCGAGCCGGTGGTGCCGCTGGCCGACATCGGCGCGCGCCCCGACAGCGGCGCCTCGCTGTGGTCGGGCCAGCAGATGTCGCTGGTCGGCGACCGCCGCGCCCGCACCCGCGGCGACATCCTGACCGTGGTGATCGAGATCGACGACCGGGCCGAGATCCAGAACAGCTCCGGCCGGTCGCGGGCGGCGTCGGAAAAGGTGGGCATCCCGTCGATGATGGGCATCCCCCAGCGCATCGACGACATCCTGCCCGAAGGCGCCAGCATGGACGAGCTGGCCGAGGCGAAATCGGCCTCGACCTTCAAGGGTCAGGGCAACATCTCGCGGCGCGACAAGCTGACGCTGCGGGTCGCGGCGACGGTGATCGACACGCTGCCGAACGGCGTGCTGCACATCCAGGGCACGCAAGAGGTGCGCGTCAACTATGAGGTCCGCGAACTGACCGTCAGCGGCTTCGCCCGCCCCTCCGACATCTCGCGCGAGAACGAGGTGGCCTATGATCGCATCGCGGGCGCGCGCATCAGCTATGGCGGGCGCGGGCAGATCAGCGAGGTCCAGCAGCCGCGCTATGGCCAGCAGCTGGCCGACGTCATCCTGCCGTATTGAGGGGGCGCGATGATCGGCAAGATCCTGAAACTGCTGCTGCCGGTGCTGGCCTTTGCGGGCGGCGCGGTGGGCGGCGACCTGCTGCGCGGCGACCCGGCGGCCGAGGCGCAGGCAGCCGCCGGGGCCGGGGACGATGCGGGGGCCGCGAAAGATGCGGGGCATGACGCGCCCGCTGCGGATGCCGGTCACGGCGCGCCGGCTGCGGACGGGCACGGCGCGGCGCCCGCGGCGGCGGATGGCGCGGGCGACACCGCGGCCGCGGCATGGTTCAGGTTCCCGCAGCAGTTCTTCGTCCCGTTGCTGCACGACGGCCGCCTTGACAGCACGATGGTCCTGACCCTGACCGCCGAGATGCCGCAGGCATCGACCGACACGGTCCATGCCCATGAACACAAGCTGCGCGACGCGCTGCTGCGGCAGTTGCTGATCCACGCCAACACCGGCGGTTTCGACGGCAATTTCACCGCCGAGGCGCATCTGCGGGTGCTGCGCTCGGCGCTGCTGGGCGCGGCGCAGGGCGTGGTGCCCGAGATCGCCGACATCCTGATCGGCGACATTGCCCGACAGGAACGCTAGGCGCCCGGCTGGCGCAGATGCCTTGCAGGCGATACCGGGGGCGCATGCTGGCCGCGCGTCCCCGAATCGCGATCCTGATGGCGACCTTCGACGGGGCGCGGTTCCTGCGCGCCCAGTTGGACAGCATCCGCGACCAAAGCGTGACCGACTGGCGGCTGGTGGTGTCCGACGACGGCTCGCGCGATGGCACCCGCGCCATCGTCCGGGCCTTCGCCGCCGAGAACCCGGGCCACGAGGTCACGCTGATCGACGGCCCGCGCCAAGGCGCCACGCGCAACTTCCTGCATCTGCTGGGGCAACTGCGCCAAGGGGAATGGCTGGCCTGGTGCGATCAGGACGATGTCTGGCTGCCCGACCGCCTGGCGCGCGGCCTCGCGGCGCTTTCGGGGGAATCGCCGGGATCGGATGCGGGGGGCCTCGCGGCGCTTTCGGACGGCCCGCCCGATCCGGATGCGCGCGGCCTCGCGGCGCGTTCGGGGGGACCGCGCGAGCCGGATGCGGGCGGCCTCGCGGCGCTTTCGCACAGACCGCCCGCGCCGGGTGCGGGCGGACCCACGGCGCTTTCCGACAAACCGCCCGCGCCGGATCCGGTCGGACCCGCGCGCCATGCGCCGCCGTTCGCCCTCAACCCCGCCGTGGCGGATGCCACTGGCGGCGCGATGCCAGACCCGGCCGCGCCCGCCGCACGCCCCGCCCTGCACGCCTGCCGCACCATGCTGTGCGCGGGTGACCTGACCCCGATCCGCCCGGCGCCGCTGTATACCCGCCCGGCGTCGTTCCTGAACGCGCTGGTCCAGGCCTGCACGCCGGGCAACACCACGCTGGTCAACGCCGCGGGCGCGGCGCTGCTGGCGCGCGCGGCCCCGGCTGCGGCGCGCGCCGGCGTGGTGTCGCACGACTGGTTCACCTATCAGCTGATCGCGGGCGCGGGGGGCGTCGTCCTGCGCGATCCGGCGCAGACTGTGCTGTATCGCCAGCATCCGCGGAACGTCATGGGGCGCAACGACACGCTGCGCGCGCGGGCGGCGCGGCTGGCGATGCTGGGGGCGGGCGATTATGGCGCGTGGCTGGCGGCCAACCACGCGGCGCTGCGGGCGGTTGCGCCGATGCTGACCGACGCGAACCGCGCGGTGCTGGACCAGTTCGGCCGCACGCTGGCCGCCCCCGGCCCGGCCGCGGCGGCGCGGCTGGCGCGGCTGGGGGTCTATCGCCAGACCCGCGCCGGCACGGCGGCGCTGCTGCTGGCCGCGGCCGCGGGCAGGTTGCGCGGGCGCTGAGCGTTCCCGCCGCGCGGCGAATCCCCCGCGGTCAGTCCCGAACCATCCCCCCGATCAGGATGATGGCCATCCCGGCCAGGCAGACCGCCGCCCCGACCACATCCCATCGCGTCGGCGTCTGGCCCTCGACGGCCCACAGCCAGGCGACCGACGCGGCGATATAGACCCCGCCATAGGCCGCATAGGCACGGCCCGCAAAGCCCGCATCGACCTGCGTCAGCAGCCACGCGAACAGCATCAGGGCGGCGACGCCGGGCACCAGCCACAGGACCGGGCGTCCCAGCCGCAGCCAGGCCCAGAACGCAAAGCATCCGGCAATCTCGGCCAGCGCCGCAAGCCCATAGGCCGCAAGCGAGGCGGGCAGGTTCGTCATCGGCGTGTTCCCTCCGGCCTGCGGGACAGCAGCCCGCCGGGACCGTCAGACCAACCTGCCCACGCCCCCCGGCAAGCCCGCGCAAACCGACCCGCCCGGGCCCTGTCTCTCTTGCAAAAATATCCCGGGGGAGGCCCGCAGGGCCGGGGGCAGTGCCCCCGAACCCCGGCTCAGACCAGCCGGCCGTGGCAGTTCTTGAACCGCTCGCCGGAACCGCAGGGGCACGGGTCGTTGCGCCCCGGATCGCCCCAGGTGGTGGGGTCGTTCGCGTCAAAGCCGGGCGCGGCGCCCGCCACGTCGGCGGCCTCGGCGTCCTGATGGACGGCCACCGCTGAACCGGCCTGCTGGGCCAGCTGCGCCTGATACTGGCGCATCATGTCCTCGCGCTCGGCGTCGGTCAGGGGACGGATGCGGGCCAGCTGCTGCGTCACGTCGCCGCGCAGCCCGTCCAGCAGCGACTGGAACAGCTGGAAGCTCTCGGTCTTGTATTCCGACAGCGGGTCGCGCTGCGCATAGCCGCGGAACCCCACGACCGACCGCAGATGCTCAAGCGTCACCAGATGCTCGCGCCATTTGGCGTCGATGGCCTGCAGCAGCACCTGTTTCTCGATCTGGGCCATCTGCTCGGGGCCGAACTGCTCGGCCTTTTGCGCCATATAGGCGTCGGTCGCCGCGGTGACGCGCTCGCGCAGGGCGGTCTGGTCCACCCCGTCCTCGGCGCCCCATTCCTCGACCGGCAGGTCCATGTTCAGCCGCTCGACCACGGCGGCCTTCAGTCCCTTCAGATCCCACTGCTCGGCATAGGCGCGTTCGGGCATGAACTGGGCGGCCAGGTCGTCGATGACCTGATGGCGCATGTCGCGGGTGATGTCGGCCACGTCGTCGGAATGCATGATGTCCAGCCGCTGCGAAAAGATCGCCTTGCGCTGGTCGTTCATCACGTCGTCGAACTTCAGCAACTGCTTGCGGATGTCGAAGTTGCGCCCCTCGACCTTGGCCTGCGCGCGTTCCAGCGACTTGTTCACCCACGGGTGGATGATCGCCTCGCCTTCCTTCATGCCCAGCGTGGACAGCACCTTGTCCAGACGCTCGGACCCGAAGATCCGCATCAGGTCGTCTTCCAGCGACAGGAAGAACAGCGACCGCCCCGGATCGCCCTGCCGGCCGGACCGGCCGCGCAGCTGGTTGTCGATGCGGCGGCTTTCGTGGCGTTCGGTGGACAGGACGTAAAGCCCGCCGGATGCCAGCACCGCCTGCTTGTCGGCGGCGTGTTCGGCCTCGATCCGGGCGCGCAGCGCGTCGGGGTTGGCCTCGGGGTCGATCTTCAGCGCCTCCAGCACCTTCATCTCGACGTTGCCGCCCAGCTGGATGTCGGTGCCGCGCCCGGCCATGTTGGTGGCAATGGTGACCGCGCCGGGTTTGCCCGCGTCGGCGACGATCTGCGCCTCCTGCTCGTGCTGGCGGGCGTTCAGGACGTTGTGGGGGATGCCCTCGCGCCCCAGCATGTCCGACAGCATCTCGGATTTCTCGATGCTGGTGGTGCCGACCAGCAGCGGCTGGCCGCGGCCGTGCGCCTCCTTGATCGCCTCGATCACGGCGGCGTATTTCTCGGACGCGGTGCGATAGACGCGGTCGTGGTCGTCCACGCGGGCGACGGGGCGGTTGGTCGGCACCTCGACCACGCCCAGCTTGTAGATTTCGGCGAACTCCTCGGCCTCCGTGACGGCGGTGCCGGTCATGCCCGCCAGCTTGTCGTAAAGGCGGAAATAGTTCTGGAAGGTGACGCTGGCGAGCGTCACGTTCTCGGGCTGGATCTCGACGCCCTCCTTCGCCTCGATCGCCTGGTGCAGCCCGTCCGACAGGCGGCGGCCGGCCATCATCCGGCCGGTGAACTCGTCGATCAGCACCACCTCGCCGTCCTTGACGATATAGTTCTGGTCGCGGTGGAACAGCTTGTGCGCCCGCAGCGCCTGGTTGGCGTGGTGGACGATGGTCGTCGATTCCGGGTCATACAGCGTCTGCCCGTCGGGCAGGATGCCCGCCGACTGCAGGCGCTGTTCCATGAACTCGTTGCCATCCTCGGTAAAGGTGGCGTTGCGGGTCTTTTCGTCCAGCTTGAAATGCTCGGGCGTGACCTCGGGGATGATCTGGTCCAGCAGCTTGTAAAGGTCGCTGCGGTCCTGGCTGGGCCCCGAGATGATCAGCGGCGTCCGCGCCTCGTCGATCAGGATCGAATCGACCTCGTCCACGATGGCAAAGAAATGGCCGCGCTGGGTCATCTCGTCGATGGACGCCTTCATGTTGTCGCGCAGGTAATCGAAGCCCAGCTCGTTGTTGGTGGCATAGGTCACGTCGGCGCGGTAGGCCGCGCGCTTTTCCTGATCGCCCTGGAACGGATAGACGACGCCGGTGGTCATCCCCAGCTGGGTGAACACCTTGCCCATCCAGTCGGCGTCGCGTTTCGCCAGATAGTCGTTGACGGTGACGATGTGGACGCCCTTGCCCGCCAGCGCGTTCAGATAGGCGGGCAGGGTCGCGACCAGCGTCTTGCCCTCGCCGGTCTTCATCTCGGCGATGTTGCCCTGGTGCAGGAAGATGCCGCCCATCAGCTGCGTGTCGAAGGCGCGCAGGCCCAGCGCGCGGCGCGCCCCCTCGCGGCAGGTGGCGAAGGCCTCGGGCAACAGCGCGTCCAGCGGCTCGCCCGACTGGGCGCGGCCCTGCAGGGTGCGGGTGCGCCCGATCAGGTCGGCGTCCGACAACGCCTGGATCTGCGGTTCCAGCGCGTTGATCTGCGCGACCAGCGGACGGACGGATTTGACCTTGCGGTCGTTCGGCGTGCCAAAGACCTTTTTCGCGAGATTGCCGATGCCGAGCATGTTGTCCTTGTCGGGTCTGTGGCGCCGCGGGCGCGCTGGCCCACTTGCCCCGACCGATGGCCTTGCCCTATCACAGGCCGGAAAATCGGCGGCGGGCGCGCATTTTCGGTTGCGCCGGATGTAGGCCCCGCCACCACCACTGTCAACGCTGCCGCCCGGTCAACAGGCCGTCATGCGCCAGCCCGGAAAGGGATTTCCCATGAAGCTTGCGACCCGTTCGACGACGCTGTCCGCCGCCCTTGTCGCGGCGCTGGCCTGCGCCGCGCCCGCGATGGCGCAGACGCCCGCGCCCGCCGACGCGCAAGCCGCCCCCCCGGCCGCCCCGGCCGCCGCCCCCACCGTGACGACCGCCGCCCCCGCGACGGGGCCTGCAAGCGCCGACACCGTCGTCGCCACCGTCAACGGCGAGACGATCACCCTGGGCCAGATGATCGCGATGAAATCCGGGCTGCACGACCAGGCGGTGGCCGAGATGCCGGCGGCGGCGCTTTACGACCTGATGCTGGACCAGATGATCCGCCAGACCGCCGTGGCGCAGCTGGGACAGGGCCAGATGACCGCCCGCGACCGCGCGGCGCTGGACATCGACCGGCGCGCCTATCTGTCGGGGGCCGCGATGGAACGCATCGCCGCGGCCGAGCCGACCGACGCCGAGCTGCGCGCGGTCTATGACAAGGCGTTCCCCGCGCAGGCCGAACCCAAGACCGAATACAGCGCCGCCCACATCCTTGTTGAAACCGAGGAGGCCGCCAAGGCCATCGCCGACGAGCTGGCCAAAGGCGCCGACTTCGGCACGCTGGCCGAGGAGCGGTCCACCGACAACAGCGGCCCGAACAAGGGCGACCTGGGCTGGTTCACCCCCGACATGATGGTCAAGCCGTTCGCCGATGCCGTCGTCGCGCTGGAAAAAGGCGCGGTATCGGCCCCCGTCCAGTCGCAGTTCGGCTGGCACGTCATCAAGCTGAACGACACCCGCACCCAGGCCGCGCCCGAGTTCGACACGATCAAGGACCAGCTTGCGATGCAGGTCCGCCGCGAGCGGGTCGAGGCCGCGATCCAGTCCGAGGTCGGCCGCGCCGCCATCGAAAAGGTGCCGGGCATCGACCCCGCGACGCTGAACGACGCCGCCCTGCTGGAGAAGTGAGCATGAGCGAGGACAAGAAGGCCGGGCCGGGCAAGACGGGCGGCAAGGCGGGCGCAGGCAAGGGGGGCGGCAAGGCGGGCGGCAAGGCTGGTCGGGCCGGTGGAAAGCCGGACGACAAGGCGGCCGGCAAGGCCACTGACAAGGCCGCGGAAAAGGCGGCCCGCAAGGCCGCGCGCGAGGCTGCGAAGGCCGCCGAGAAGGCAGGCAAGGCCGAGGCCAAGGCCGCCGAAAGGCAGGCCCGCAAGGCCGCACGGGCGAACCGGACCGGCAAGGCGGGGTCCGATGCCGCCCCTGCACCCGTCTCTGCACCCGCCGCCGCTGCATCCGCCGCAGCTGCACCAGCCCCTGCACCCGCACAGCCCGCCGCGAAACGCTTTGCCGTGTCGCCGCTGGCGCCCGCGGCCTTTCCCGACCTGCCCGCCATCGACGGGGTCGAGTTCGCCGCTGGCGCCGCCGGGATCAAGTATCAGGGCCGCACCGACGTGATGCTGGTCCGGCTGGCGCCGGGCACCGCCATCGCGGGCGCGTTCACGCGCTCGTCCACCCGCGCCGCCTGCATCCTCGACTGCCAGGACAAGCTGGCGGGCACGCCGGACAGCGCGGCGGGGGCGGCCATCGTCGTCAACTCGGGCAACGCCAACGCCTTTACCGGGGCCGAGGGCCAGCGCGGCGTCGATGCGGTGACGGGCGCGGTCGCCAAGGCGCTGGGGGTGCCGGCCGGCCGGGTGTTCTCGTCCTCGACCGGGGTCATCGGCGAGCCGCTGCCGGCCGAGCGCATCGTGGCCATCGTGGACGATCTGCGCGCCGGGCTGGACGCGGGCGGCATCGCCGACGCGGCCCGCGCCATCATGACGACCGACACCTTCCCCAAGGGATCGGCGGCCGAGATCGCGGGCGACGGCGGCCCGATCCGCATCGCGGGCATCGCCAAGGGGTCGGGGATGATCGCGCCCGACATGGCGACGATGCTGGTCTATATCTTCACCGACGCGTCCGTCGCGCCCAAGCTGCTGCAGCGGATGCTGCGCAAGCACATGGACGCCACGTTCAACGCCATCACCGTGGACAGCGACACATCCACCAGCGACGCGCTGATCTTGGCGGCGACGGGGAAATCGGCGGCCGCGCCGATCACCGACATGCGCGGCAAGGTCGCCCGCGACTTTCAGGCGGCGCTGGGGCGGGTGATGCTGGACCTGGCCCAGCAGGTCGTCCGCGACGGCGAGGGCGCGACCAAGTTCGTCGAGGTGGCGGTGACGGGCGCCGCCAGCACCGGCGACGCGCGAAAGGTGGCGCTGTCGATCGCCAACAGCCCGCTGGTCAAGACCGCGCTGGCGGGCGAGGACGCCAACTGGGGCCGGGTCGTGGCGGCGGTCGGCAAGTCGGGCGCGCAGGCCGACCGCGACCGCCTGGCGATCCGCTTTGGCGACATGGTGCTGGCCGAGAACGGCTGGCGCGCCCCCGGCTATGACGAGGGGGCGGCCAGCGCCTATATGAAACGCCCCGAGCTGGTGATCGGCGTCGATCTGGGGCTGGGCGACGGCCGCGCGACCGTGTGGACCTGCGACCTGACCCATCGGTATATCGACATCAACGCCGATTACCGGTCGTGAAACTGCTGCTGGTCGCGGCGGTCGCGCTGATCGACGCGGACGGGCGGGTGCTGCTGGCGCAGCGTCCGCCCGGCAAGCCGCTGGCGGGGCTGTGGGAGTTTCCCGGCGGCAAGGTAGACGCGGGCGAAACGCCCGAGGCCGCCCTGATCCGCGAGCTGGACGAAGAGCTGGGCATCCAGACCTGGAACAGCTGCCTGGCGCCGCTGACCTTCGCCAGCCACGCCTATGAGGATTTCCACCTGCTGATGCCGCTGTTCGCCTGCCGCCGCTGGCAGGGCACGCCGCACGGGCGCGAGGGGCAGGCGCTGGCCTGGGCGCGGGCGGGCGAGCTGACCCGCTATCCGATGCCGCCCGCGGACCTGCCGCTGATCCCGATTCTGCGCGACTGGCTGTGACCATGCGACTTTCGGACGCTGTGACGGATTTGCGTCAACTTTCAGCAATCGCGCATGGTTCCGCGTCATTCATGGTCTACTAAACTTTTGTCATGTATAACTTGACCTATCCCTGCGGCGGGTGCCTGCAGGCGCAAGGAGGGTCGCGAGTTGATTCGCACGATTACGGTCGGCAGCTGCATTTCGGTCCAGGGCATGTTCGAACGCGACTTGGGCGATGGTCAAATCGCCGTGCGCGTCGGCGACCAGACCTATGTCGGCAAGCCGGTAAAACGCTGACGCCAACACAGCGGCGTTGATCGCCTGGCGTCCCGACCGGGGCGCCTTTTTTATGCCCCGCTGTCACGCGGACAGGCTTTCCCCCATGCCGCGCGCGGTGGTCGTATCCGCCTGACCGGACCTGCCTGGGCCGGACCGATCAACCCTTGTGATGGCGTCCCGACCGGGGCGCCCTTTTTTTGCCCCTGCGCCACGCGGGCACGCTTCCCGGCGATGCCGCGCGCGGTGGTCGCATCCGCCTGACCGGACCCGCCAGGGGCCGGACCGATCATCCCTTGCGATGGCGCATCGACGGGGCGCGCCCCTGCGTCACGCGGACACTTCCCCCTGCCGCGCGCGGTGGTCGCGTCCGCCTGACCGGACCCGCCCGGCCCGGACCGATCATCCCTTGCGATGGCGTCCCGACCGGGGCGCCTTTTTTATGCCCCGCTGTCACGCGGACAGGCTTTCCCCCATGCCGCGCGCGGTGGTCGTGTCCGCCTGACCGGACCCGTCGACCTGCCCGATCCCGCATGGTGCCGCCTCAAGCCACGCGCATCCCCGCAGACGCAAAAGGCCGCCCTTTCGGGCGGCCCTTGCATTCGCTGGCGGGGAAAATCACAGCTGGCGCTGCACTTCCTCGCGCTCGAAGATTTCGATGACGTCGCCCTTGCGGATGTCGTCGTAATTCTCGAACGCCATGCCGCATTCCTGGCCCGACTGGACTTCCTTGACCTCGTCCTTGAACCTTTTCAACGTCTTCAGCGTGCCTTCGTGGATCACCACGTTGTCGCGCAGCAGGCGCACGCCCGCCGACCGGCGCGCCACGCCCTCGGTCACCAGACAGCCCGCAACGTTGCCGACGCCGGTGACGCGGAAGACCTCGCGGATCTCGGCATAGCCGATGAAGTTCTCGCGCACCTCGGCCGACAGCAGCCCGCTGGCCGCCGCCTTGATGTCGTCCACCAGGTCATAGATGATCGCGTAATAGCGGATCTCGACCCCCTTCTGGTTCGCGGCGTTGCGCGCCGGCGCGTTGGCGCGGACGTTGAAGCCGATGACGGGCGCCCCGCTTGCCTCGGCCAGGCCGATGTCGCTTTCGGTGATCGCGCCGACGCCGGAATGCAGGACGCGGACCCGCACCTCGTCGTTGCCGACCTTTTCCAGCGCCTGGACGATCGCCTCGGCCGAACCCTGCACGTCGGCCTTGACCACCACCGGCAGCTCGGCGACCGATTCGTCGGCTTTCGCCTTGGCCATCAGTTCCTGCAGCGTGGTGGCGGCGCCGGCGGCGGCGCGCTTGTCCTTGGCGGCGGTGATCCGGTAATCCGCGATCTCGCGGGCCTGCGCCTCGGTCTCGACCACGTTCAGCACGTCGCCCGCCTCGGGGGTGCCGTTCAGGCCCAGCACCTCGACCGGGACGGACGGCGCGGCCCGGGACACGCGTTCGCCCTTGTCGTCGATCAGCGCGCGGACCTTGCCCCACTGTTCGCCCACGACAAAGATGTCGCCCTGCTTCAGCGTGCCGTTCTGGACCAGAACCGTGGCGACCGGGCCGCGGCCGACGTCCAGCTTGGCCTCGATCACGGCGCCAAGGGCGGCGCGGGTCGGGTTGGCCTTCAGCTCCAGGATTTCCGCCTGCAGCGCGATGGCCTCCAGCAGCTCGTCGATGCCCTGGCCGGTCGCGGCCGAAACCTCGACGTCCTGCACGTCGCCCGACATCGCCTCGACGACGACCTCGTGCTGCAGCAGGTCGGTGCGGACCTTCTGGGGGTTGGCGGTGGGCTTGTCGATCTTGTTGATCGCCACGATCATCGGGACGCCCGCGGCCTTGGCGTGGTTGATCGCCTCGACCGTCTGCGGCATCACCGCGTCGTCGGCGGCCACGACCAGCACCACGATGTCGGTCACGTTGGCCCCCCGCGCCCGCATGGACGTGAAGGCGGCGTGGCCGGGCGTGTCCAGGAAGGTCAGCAGCGAGCCGCTTTCCGTCGTCACCTGATAGGCGCCGATGTGCTGGGTGATGCCGCCGGCCTCGCCCGACACGACGTTCGCCTGCCGGATGCGGTCCAAGAGCGAGGTCTTGCCGTGGTCGACGTGGCCCATGATCGTGATGATCGGCGGGCGCGACTGCAGATCCTCGTCGCGGTCATCGACGGTGTCGATCACCTGTTCGACGTCCGAATAGCTGACGCGGACAGTCTTGTGGCCGAACTCCTCGATCACCAGCTCGGCGGTGTCGGCGTCGATGGCCTGGTTGGCCGTGACCATCATGCCCATCTTCATCAGGGACTTGATGACCTCGGTCACGCGCTCGGCCATGCGGTTGGCCAGCTCGCCCACCATGATGGTTTCGGGCAGCTGGACGTCGCGCACCTGCTTTTCGGCGCGATGCGCCTGGCCCATCGCCTTGGCGCGGGCCTTTTCCTGCTTGCGCTTCATGGCCGCAAGGCTGCGGACGCGGCCGCCGTCGCCCGACAGCGCCTGGGTCAGCGACAGCCGCCCGGTGCGGCGGTTGTCGTCGGCCTTGGCCTTGGCCTTGGCGTCGCTGTCGCCGCCGGTGTCGCGGCGGTCGCGGTCGGTCCGGCGCGGCGCCGAGGCCACGCCCTTGGTCTCGGCGCGCGCGGCCGCGGCCTCGGCGGTGGCGCGGTCGGTGGACGCGGGCTGCCCCGGCTTGGCGGTGACCTCGGCCTTTTTCTGGGCGCGCAGCGCCTCTTCGCGCAGCTTGCGGGCGTCTTCCTCGGCCTTGGCCTTCAGCGCCTCTTCGCGTTCGCGCTCCTCGCGCTCCTTCGCCTCGATCTCGGCGCGGCGGCGGTCGCGTTCCTCCTCGCGGGCCTTTTCCTCGGCGGCGCGGCGGGCGTTGTCCTCGGCCTCGCGCGACTTGGCGGCGGCCAGCGCCTTCAGGCGGCGTTCCATCTCGGCCTCGGTGATCCCGGCCGGGCGCTTCGAGGGGTCGGAGGCGACCGCGGCGGGCGAGTTGGGACGCGGCGGAACCGCGCCAGCGGCACCCGCGGCACCCGGCTTGGGCACCACGACGCGCTTGCGCTTGGTCTCGACCACCACGTTATGCGTGCGCCCGTGGCTGAAGCTCTGCTTCACCTGTCCCGAACGGCCGGTTCCGCCGCCGCCCAGACCCAGGGGTTTCTTTCCGTCTTTATCGCTCATCCGCTCTCGAATCCTTCTCGGCAGCCAAACTGCCGTCATGCCCGCGCAGACCGTTCAGTCTGCTGGCGTCCCTGATCACCTTGTCGGTCAGGCCCCCACGCGCGAGCGCGCTGTGTATGACATGATCGCGCCCGAATGCCAAACCCATTTCGGACGCCGTGAGGCATCCGAACCAGCGGCCGCCGGGCGGCGTCCACAACTTGCCCTTGCCACGGTCCGAACCGTCGCTGGCCTGCAGCAAGACCTTTGCCTTGCCCGCGGCCAGCCAATCCTTGACCTTCTCGAATCCGGCGACGGCATCGCCGGCCTTGCGTGCCAGCGACACCAGTTCGACCACGCGGCGGGCCAGTCCCGCCTCGATTGCGTCCACCAGATCCGGCTCTGCCTTTACTTGGGCCTTCGCGCCGCGGGAAAACAGACCCTTGGCGACAGCTTTTTCCAGCGACGCGCGGTCGCTGGCCACCCAGAAGCCGCGGCCGGGCAGTTTTTCGGCCAGATCGGGCACCACCATGCCGTCGGCGCCGGCGACGAAACGGATCAGCCCATGCTTGGGCTGAACCGTGCCGGTGACGATGCACCGCCGTTCCGGCGTCTCGCGATCCTTGGTCCGTCCCCCGCGCGTCAAGCGGCGATCCGGGGCGTTACACCCCGGCCTCCGGGGTTGCGCCCTCGGCTTCGTCCTCGGCCTCGCCGTCGGCGGCGGGGTGCAGCTCGTCGGGATCGACCCAGCCCAGCATCACGCGGGCGGTCATCACCATGTCCTGCGCCTGTTCCAGATCGATGCCGAAGGGTTCCAGCAAACCGTCGTCCTTGACCCGCTGGCCGTCCTGGGTGGTCCAGCCGCCGGCCAGTTCCCAGTCGGCGCAGGTGGCGAAATCCTCCAGCGTCTTGACGCCGTCCTTGGCCAGCGCCTCGACCATCTGGGGGGTCAGCCCCTCGAACGCGATCAGGCTGTCCTCGGCGCCCAGTTCGCGGGCGGCCTCCAGCGCGCGGCGGTTCGCGGCCTCCAGGTGGTCGCGGGCGCGGGCCTGCAATTCCTCGGCCGTGCCCTCGTCCACGCCGTCGATGGACAAAAGTTCGTCCAGTTCGACGTAAGCCACCTCTTCCAGGTTGGTGAAGCCTTCGGCGACCAGCAGCTGGGCGAAGAACTCGTCCAGGTCCAGCGCCTCCATGAACAGCTGGGTGCGGGTGTTGAACTCGGCCTGACGGCGCTTGGACTCCTCCTCCTCGGTCAGGATGTCGATGTCCAGCCCGGTCAGCTGCGACGCCAGCCGCACGTTCTGGCCGCGGCGGCCGATGGCGAGGCTCAGCTGTTCCTCGGGGACCACGACCTCGATCCGGGTGGCGTCGGGATCGACGACGACCTTGGCGACCTCGGCCGGTTGCAGCGCGTTCACCAGGAACGTCGCCTGATCCTCGGACCACGGGATGATATCGATCTTTTCGCCCTGCAGCTCGCCCACCACGGCCTGCACGCGGCTGCCGCGCATGCCGACGCAGGCGCCCACCGGGTCGATCGAGTTGTCATAGCTGATCACCGCGATCTTGGCGCGCGAACCGGGATCGCGGGCCACGGCCTTGATCTCGATGACGCCGTCATAGATTTCCGGCACCTCCATCTTGAACAGCTCGGCCATGAACTGCGGATCGGTGCGCGACAGGAAGATCTGCGGGCCGCGCGTCTCGCGGCGCACGTCCTTGACATAGGCGCGGATGCGGTCGTTCGGGCGATAGCTTTCGCGGCCGATCTTTTCGTTGCGGCGCAGGATCGCCTCGCCGCGGCCCACGTCGACGATGATGTTGCCGTATTCCTCGCGCTTGACGACGCCGTTGATGATCGTCCCGGCGCGGTCCTTGAACTCTTCATACTGCTGGTCGCGCTCGGCCTCGCGGACGCGCTGCAGGATGACCTGCTTGGCCGACTGCGCGGCGATGCGGCCCAGCTCGACCGGGGGCACCTGCTCCTCGAACACGTCGCCGACCTGCGGGGCGCCTGCGAAATCGCCGAGCGCCGCGCCCTCGCGCAGCCAGCGCGACTGGCCCTTGCCGGCCGCGAAATAGGGGCGCGCGTCGGCGGCGCTGAACTGCGCCTGATAGTTTTCCACCGCGTCATCCTCGACCACGGTGCGGACGCGGGTGAACCGCGCGTTGCCGGTCTTGCGGTCGATGCTGACCCGGATGTCCATCTCCGCGCCATAGCGCGACTTGGCCGCACGGGCGAGGCTGTCCTCCATCGCCTCGATCACCAGACCGGGGTCGATCATCTTTTCCCGCGCCACCGCCTCGGCGGTCTGCAGCAGTTCAAGCTGGTTGGCAGAGGTGATCGCCATCACTCACTCCTTGTCGTCGGCGTCGTCGCCGGGCTGTTCGGTTTCGATCTCGTCAAAGGCGCTTTCGTCCAGGTCGGCGGCCATGCCGTCGCCGATCCCCGCGCCCGCCTCGGCCCCCGGCGGCAGGGTGCCCGCCTCTTTGCGTTCGCGCAGCATCAGCGCGATCAGCTCGTCCGTCAGCACCAGCTTGGCGTCGGAAAGCCAGTCAAAGTTCAGGCCGATGGTGTGGGTCTCGCCCCGGTCCTCGATGTTCAGCAGCACCTCGTCGCCCTCGACGCCTGCCAGAACGCCCTTGAAGCGCTTGCGCCCGTCGATGGGCTGGTTCGTCTCGACCCGCGCCTCATAGCCCTCGAACGTGGCAAAGTCCTTCAGCCGGGTCAGCGGCCGGTCGATGCCGGGGCTGCTGACCTCCAGGTGGAAGGCGTCCTCCAGCGGATCCTCGACGTCCAGCGTGGCGCTGACGGCGGTCGAAATGTCGGCGCAGTCGTCCACGTTGATGCCGCCCTCGGGGCGGTCGGCCATGATCTGCAGCGTGGCGGTGCGGCCGCCCTGCAGGCGCAGGCGCACCAGTTCAAAGCCCAGATCCTCGATCACCGGCTGGATGATCTCGGCCAGGCGCCGGTCGATGGCGGTCTTGGCGATGAGGTCGGTCATGTTCCGATCCCTGAAATGAAAAACGGGCCGTCTGGGCGGCCCGTGCGGATGCGTCCGGTGGGCAGGGTTTGGACGCCTGCGCCGCTGTCGAGGGGGATATAGCGAAGCACGGGGCGCGATGCAAGGGGGATGCGGGCGGGGCTGGGTTGTGGCGGCGGCGTGGGGGGCTGCGGGGAATGGTGCGTGTGAACACGCACCCTACGTTGCTTAACGGTGTAGGGTGCGTGTTCACACGCACCGCCCAAGCGGGGCGCGGCAACGTTGGGTGCATGTGAACACGCACCCAACAAGGTCGCGGCAACCGCGCGGGTGCTTGCCTTGCACGCACCGCCCACGGGGGCCTCGGCACAACGGCGCGGGATGGGTGCCTTGCGCGCGCCCCCCCTCGCTCCCCCTGCGCTATCCCGCCTCGCCGCCCGCCCGTGCCGCGCTGCCCGGCGTGCGGTCGGCGTCGCGCGGGATCAGGTCGGATTCCGGCGCAAGCTCGTGGGTGGCGACGGCGGCCTCCTCCATCGTGTCGGCCTTTTCGCCCTCGTCCACGATCTCGCGGGCCTCGTCCTCGTCCTCGTCCTCCAGCTCGGGCGGGTCTTCGCCGGCCAGGAAGTTGCCGAACTTTTCCAGCCCCGGGATGTGGTCGGCCAGCACCCGCAGCACGACCAGCGTGGGGACCGCCACGACCATGCCCAGGATCGACCACAGCCACGCCCACAGGGCGACGGTCAGGAACACGACGACTTCGTTCAGTTGCAACCGGCGCGAGACGAAATAGGGCGTCACGAACTGCCCCTCGACCGCGGTCAGGCCCAGAAAGGTCAGCCCGACCATGATCGGAGACCACAGATCGTCGAACACCAGCAGCGCGACCACGGCCGACACGACGGTGCCCAGGATCGCCCCGATATAGGGGATATAGTTCAGCACGAACCCCGCGACGCCGAACAGGATCGGGCTGGGCATCCCCCAGGCCCACATCGCCAGCCCGATGGCAAGGCCAAGGCCCAGGTTGACCATCGTGATCGCGCCCAGATAGGTGCCCAGCCGGTCCTCGATCTCGCGCAGCGCCAGATAGGCGGCGCGCTTTTCCTTCATCGTCTCGAAGCTTTGCACGATCTTGAGATACAGCAGGTCGCCCGCGCTGAGCATGAAGAACAGCAGGACCAGCGTAAAGATGATCTGCCCGGCGATGTCCGGCCCCATCGTCAGCGCCTGCTGCAGGGTGGACGGGCCGTCGCTGCTGTCCACCTCGACCCGGATGTCCTGGGTCGTCGTCACCGGGGCGGCGCCGCCGGGGGCCGTCGTGGTCGTCATCGTCGCCGTCGCCGCCGCGCCGCCGGGGGCGGCCACCGTGGTGGTCTGCGCGTCGCCGTCGGTCGCGGTCTGCACCGCGACGTTGCCCGGCGCGCCGCCGGGCGGGACGGGGGCCGCGCCCGGCGCGGGTTCCTCGGGGGCGGCGCCACCCGACGAGATCTCGTCCAGCTTGGCGGCGGCCTCCTCGATCCCGCGAAAGCTTTCGCGGATGGTCTGGAAGCGGTCTTCCAGCCGGGCGCCGATGGTGTCGCTGTTGGCCATCAGCGTGCCGACCGGCCCCGACACCAGATAGCCCAGCACCGCGATGCCCAGCACCAGCCCCACGACCACGATTCCGGCCGTGACCGACGCGCCGATGCCCCGGCGCGACATGAACCGGCGGAACGGCACGAAGACGAAGAACAGCAGGAACGCCAGCGTGACCGGCATCAGGAAGCTGCGCGCCTCGGCGATGAAGCCGAACCCCAGGATCAGGAAGATGCCGATGACCGGCCAGCGGGGAAAGGCGGGGCGTTCGCCCTCGGGCCGGGAGGGACGCGGGAACCGGTGGCTGGTGACGAAATCGCGCGGCGGCATGGTTCCTCCGGTGGGCTGGGCGAGGCCCGAACCCGCCGCCCGCCCCGCAGGTTCCGCAGGCAGGGGCAGGACGATGCGGCAGGTCGCGCGGTGGTGGCATTGGCCGGCGGCGGGACGCCCTCGGCGCCGACGTTCCCGTGGGCTGAGGGCGCGGGGGCCGCTCGCTGGCACAGCGCGCCGGGACGTCCGCTGCCGGGCGCGCCGGGGCCGCTCGTTCGCGCGGCAGGCGGGGCCGTTCTCCAGTGGGCGCGCGAGGCCGTTCTCTTGCTGGCCGGCCGTCCCCTTCCGGGCGCGCCCCGCCCCCGCCCGCGCCTATCCCCGGCCGCGCGGCCCTCTGGTCAGATCGCGTGGTCGCCGGTCGCGTCGATGACGCGGGTGGGCAGGCCCATGCGGCCCAGCAGGTCAAGGAACGGGCGCGCGGGCAGATCCTCGACGTTGACCATGCGTTTGACGTCCCAGTCGCCGCGCGCGATCAGGATCGCGGCCGCCACCGGGGGCACGCCGGCGGTATAGCTGATGCCCTGCGAGCCGACCTCCTCGAAGGCGTCCTTGTGGTCGGCGACGTTGTAGATGAACACCTCGCCCGGCTGGCCGTCGCGGGTGCCCTTGACCAGATCGCCGATGCAGGTCTTGCCGGTATAGTCGGGCGCAAGGCTGGACGGGTCGGGCAGCACCGCCTTGACCACTTTCAGCGGCACGACCGTCTGCCCTTCGGCGGTGGTGACCGGCTGTTCGGACAGCAGGCCCAGGTTCTTCAGCACGGTGAAGACGTTGATGTAGTGCGCGCCGAATCCCATCCAGAACCGCACGTCCGCGTCCTTGTAGCGGGCGGACAGGCTGTGGACCTCGTCATGGCCCGACAGATACGCCGTCTGCCTGCCGACGACGGGCAGATCCCATTCGCGGCCGACCTCGAACATCTCGTTCTCGCGCCACTCGCCGCCCTGCCAGCTGTAAACCGTGCCGGTGAACTCGCGGAAGTTGATCTCGGGGTCGAAGTTGGTGGCGAACCAGCGGCCGTGGTTGCCCGCGTTGATGTCCACGATGTCGATGGATTCGATGGTGTCGAAATACTCGTCCTCGGCCAGCCGGGCATAGGCGTTGACGACACCGGGATCGAAGCCCGCGCCGAGGATGGCGGTCACGCCCGCCGCCGCGCAGGCCTCGCGCCGCTGCCATTCATAGTTGCCATACCACGGCGGCGTCTCGCAGATCTTGGCCGGATCCTCGTGGATGGCGGTGTCGATATAGGCCGCGCCCGTGTCGATGCAGCCCTGCAGGACCGTCATGTTGATGAAGGCGGAGCCCACGTTGATGACGATCCGTGCGTCGGTGCGCCGGATCAGCGCGGCCACGGCGTCCGCGTCCATCGCGTCCAGCGGATGGGTGGTGATGGTGCGCCCGTGCGCCGTGCCCTTGTCGCGGATCGTGCCGACGATGGCGTCGGCCCTGGACTGCGTGCGGTTGGCGATGTGGATGTCACCGAACTCGTCGGCCCATTGCGCGACCTTGTGCGCGGCGACCTGCGCCACGCCGCCGGCGCCGATGATGAGGACGTTGGGTTTTGCCACCGCAGCGGTCTCCTTTCGCGGGTTCAGGACAGCGAGTCCCGGTAGTCGTCGTAGCCGAACGAGCGGACGGTCGTGATGGTGCCGTCCAGTTCGCGGATGCAGATCGCGGGCATCGCGACGCCGTTGAACCAGTTCTTCTTGACCATCGTGTAACCGGCCGCGTCCTCTACGCTGATGCGGTCGCCGACCTTCAGCGGCCGGGGAAAGCGCGCGTCGCCGAAGATGTCGCCCGCAAGGCAGGACTTGCCCGCGATCTGGTATTCATGCGCGCCGTCCTGCGGCAGCTTGGCGTCCTCGCGATAGATCAGCAGGTCCAGCATGTGCGCCTCGATGCTGCTGTCCACGACGGCGACCTCCTTGCCGTTGTTCAGGATGTCCAGCACCGTCAGTTCCAGCGTCGTGGTGCCGGTGATGCTGGCCTCGCCGGGTTCCAGATAGACCTGCACGCCGAAGCGGTCGGAAAACGCGCGCAGCCGGTCGGCGAGGTCGTCCAGCGGATAGCCCTCGCCGGTGAAATGGATGCCGCCGCCAAGGCTGACCCAATCCAGCTTTTCCAGAAAACCGCCGAACTCGGATTCGATCCGGTCGAGTTGGACCGAAAACAGGTCAAAGTCGCGGTTCTCGCAGTTGTAATGGATCATCACGCCCGAGATGCGGTCCAGCGCCTGTTCCAGCCGCGCCATGTCCCATTCGCCCAGGCGCGAGAACTTGCGCGCCGGGTCCGCAAGGTCAAAGCCCGAGGTCGAGAACCGCGGGTTCAACCGCAGCCCGCGGGCGATGCCCGACGCGCGATCCGCAAAGCGGTCAAGCTGGCCGAGGCTGTTGAAGATGATCTTGTCGGCGTAACCCACCGCCTCGTCGATCTCGTGGTCGGCCCAGGCGACGGAATAGGCGTGCGTCTCGCCCCCGAACTTTTCGCGTCCCAGACGCAATTCGTTCAGGCTGGACGAGGTGGTGCCGTCCATCGACTGCGCCATCTGCCCGAACACGCCCCAGGTCGCAAAGCATTTCAGCGCCAGCAGCGTCCTTGCGCCCGACCGTTCACGCAGGCGTTCCATCTTGGCCATGTTGGCGGCCAAAGCCGCGCGGTCGATCAGATAGAACGGCGTCTGCGGCGTGGTCATGGGTAAACCCCGGTTCTGAAAGGCAAGCCCGCGATATAGGGCCGCCCCCCCGCAGTGACAAGCGGATCGGGCGGGGCCGCGGCGGAACGACCGCCCCCGCGGCGCGTTCGCCCCGGACCATCCACACGCATGACTGGCGATGGCCGCGCGCCGCACCTAGATAGATGCCGAATGCACGTTACGGAGATGCCGATGACCGCCCGTGTCGAGGTCTATGCGACCCAAAGCTGCCCTTATTGCCACACCGCGCGCGGCCTGTTGGCGCGCAAGGGGGTGGAGTATGAGTTGATCGACGTGGGCCGCGACCCGTCGCGCCGGGCCGAGATGACCCAGCGCGCGATGGGGCGCCGCACGGTGCCCCAGATCTTCATCGACGGCCAGCCCGTGGGCGGGTCGGACGACATCCACGCGCTGGACCGCGCGGGCAAGCTGGACGCGCTGCTGGGGCTGTGACGATCCGCGCCGCACTGGTCCAGCTGTCGGTGGGCGACGATCCCGCCGCGAACCTTTCCGTCACGCGCGGGATGGTCGCCGACGCCGCAGCCCAGGGCGCGACGCTGGTCCTGACGCCCGAGGTCACGAACCTGCTGACCCCCGACCGCGCGCGACAGGCGGCCCTGCTGCACCGCGAGGGAGACGACCCGACGCTGGCCGCCCTGCGCGCGGATGCCGCGCGTCTGGGCGTCTGGCTGTCCATCGGGTCGCTGTCGCTGCTGTCGGACGACCCGGCCGAGCCGCGCTTCGCCAACCGCAGCTTTCTGGTCGCGCCGGATGGCAGCATCGCCGCGCGCTATGACAAGATCCACATGTTCGACGTGACCATCTCGGACACGGAAAGCTATCGCGAAAGCGCGGCGTTCCGGCCCGGCGGCCGCGCGGTGCTGGCGGACGGCCCGGCGCGGATCGGGATGACGGTCTGCTATGATGTGCGGTTCCCGCATCTCTATCGGCGGCTGGCGCAGGCGGGGGCGCAGGTCCTGACCGTGCCCGCCGCCTTCAACGACACCACGGGGGCCGCGCACTGGACCGTGCTGCTGCGCGCCCGCGCGATCGAGACGGGGTGCTTCGTGCTGGCCGCCGCGCAATGCGGCACCCATCCCGCGCCCGATTCGCCGGGCGCGCGGCCCCGCCGCAGCCACGGTCATTCGCTGGCCGTCGCCCCCTGGGGCGAGGTGCTGGCCGACGGCGGCACCGACCCCGGCGTGACCGTCGTGGACCTTGACCTTTCGCAGGTGGACCGCGCCCGCGCCCGCGTCCCGGCCTGGTCCCTCGACACCGGTTTCACCGGACCATGAGCGACGACCACGGCGCCGAGCGTCTTGCCGCCAGCCTGTTCGCCGAGGTGCTGATTTCCGAACAGCTGGCCCGCAACATGGTGACGCGGGCGCTGCCCAAGGGGATGCAGCTGTCGCATTTCTCGGTCCTGAACCTGCTGGCGCATCTGAACGAGGAGCGCACCCCGGCCCAGCTTGCCGCCGCCTTTCACGTCAACCGCAGCGCGATGACGAACACCCTGTCGCGGCTGAAATGGAACGGCCAGGTCCATATCCGCCCCGACTGGGACGACGCGCGGCGCAAGTTCGTGTCGATCAGCCCGGCGGGGCGGGCGGCGCGCGACGCGGCGCTGGCGTCGTTCCTGCCCCGCATCGCGGACGTGGTGCGCGACCTCGATCCCGCGCAGGTCCGCGCCGCCCTGCCCGTGCTGCGCCGCCTGCGCGAACGGCTTGAGGAAGAGGGCTGAACCCTAGCGCCGCAGCCCCGTCACCGCATAGTTCACCGCCAGATCGTCCCTGGACAGCGACCAAGACCAGCGCAGCGGGTTGAACACCATGCCGGTGCGGTCAACGACCGTGACGCCCGCCGCCTCGGCCATCGCGGCCAGATCGTCGGGGCGGATGAAGCGGCGCCAGTCGTGGGTGCCGCGGGGCAGCCAGCGCATGACCCATTCCGCGCCGACGATGGCGGCGGCAAAGCTTTGCGGCGTGCGGTTCAGCGTTGACAGCACCAGCATGCCGCCGGGGCGCAACAGACGCGCGCAGGTGGCCACGAACTCGGCCGGGTCGGCCACATGCTCCACGATCTCCAGCGCCAGCACGACGTCGAAGGTCGCGCCCTCGTCGGCCAAGGCCTCGGCGGTGGTGGCGCGATAGTCGATGGACAGGCCCGACTGCTCGGCATGCAGCCGCGCCACGGCGATGTTTTCCTCGGCCGCGTCGGCGCCCGTCACCGCCGCGCCCAGCCGCGCCATCGGTTCCGCCACCAGCCCGCCGCCGCAGCCGATGTCCAGCAGCCGCAACCCCGCCAGCGGGCGCAGGCTGCGGCGGTCGCGCCCGAACTCGGCCGCGATCTGCGACAGGATGTAATCCAGCCGGACCGGGTTCATCATGTGCAGCGGCTTGAACTTGCCCTGCACGTCCCACCATTCGGCGGCCATCGCCTGGAACTTGGCGACCTCGGCCGGGTCGATGCTGGTTGCTCGGGTCATCGCGCGCTCCGGTTCCTTGGCCCGTCTGGTGACGGGCGGGCAAAGCGGTGTATAACCGGGGCATGGACCGGGTGGCAGGGCAAAACGCGGACGCGACGTCGCAGGGGCGGATGGCCGGTTCCGGCACGGCGCGGCTGTTCCCGCCGATCGAGCCGTTCGACCGCCGCATCATCGACCGCGGCGACGGCCACATGATCTATGCCGAGCAATGCGGCAACCCCGACGGCCGGCCCGTTATCGTGCTGCACGGCGGTCCGGGCGGCGGCTGCAGCCCGGTGATGCGCCGGTTCTTCGACCCCGGCCACTGGCGCGTCGTGCTGTTCGACCAGCGCGGCTGCGGGCGGTCCACGCCACACGCCAGCGTTCAGGCGAACACCACCGCCCATCTGATCGGCGACATCGACGCGATCCGCGCCGCGATGGACCTGCCCCCCGCCGTGCTGTTCGGCGGCAGCTGGGGCGCGACGCTGGCGCTGGCCTGCGCGCAGGCCCGCCCTGACGCCGTGACCGCGCTGGTGCTGCGCGGGGTGTTCCTGGGCCGGCGGTCGGAACTGGACTGGTTCTATGGCGGCGGCGCGGGGCGGTTCTGGCCGGATCTGTGGGCGCGGTTCCAGGCGCCGATCCCGCCCGAGGAACGCGGCGACCTGATCGCCGCCTATCACCGCCGGCTGTTTTCCGGCGACCGGGCCGAGGAAACCCGCTTTGCCCTGTCGTGGATGGCGTGGGAAAACGCGCTGGCGGGGCTGGACAGCGGCGCGGGCGGCCACGCGCCGCCCGATTACGCGCACGCCTTCTCGCGGCTGGAAAACCACTATTTCGCCAACGCCTGCTTTCTGGACGAAGGGCAGCTGCTGCGCGACCGCCACCGGATCGAGCATATCCCCGCCGTCATCGTGCAAGGCCGCTATGACATGGTCTGCCCCCCGATCAGCGCGCACGAGCTGGCGCAGGGCTGGGCGCGCAGCGACCTGCGCATCGTCCCCGCATCCGGCCACGCGCTGAGCGAGCCGCGCATCGCGTCCGAACTGGTGCGCGTGATGCAGACGATGGCCGGGATCGACTGACGGGATCGGTGCCCCGGCGCCGCGCCGGCGCAGGCCGCGCGCGAGGGGCGGGCGGCGGATCAAGCACCGGTTGACGTGCATCGGCCCTGCCGCGATAGCGGCGCGACAGCACCTTTCCCGGAGGACGTTGATCGATGGCGATCTATGTGGATGCGGACGCCTGCCCCGTGAAAGCCGAGGTCGAGCGGGTGGCCACGCGGCACGCGCTGCGGGTGCTGATCGTCTCGAACGGCGGGATCAGGCCATCGCAGAACCCGCTCGTCCAGACGGTCATCGTGCCGGAGGGCCCCGATGAGGCCGACAAGTGGATCGCCGACCGCGTCGGTCCCGGCGACATCGTGATCACCGGCGACATCCCTCTGGCCGCGCGATGCGTCGAGGCCCGCGCGCAGGTTCTAAAGCACGACGGCACGGCGCTGACGCCCGAGAACATCGGCAACATCCTTGCGACCCGCGACCTGCTGGCCGACCTGCGCGCCGCCGATCCGTTCCGGCAGGGGGGCGGGCGCAGCTTTGCCAAGGCAGATCGGTCGCGCTTCCTTGACGCGCTTGAGCGAGCCGTCCGGCGCAGTTCCGGCTGACCGCATGGCTGTTGCGCGCCGCCGGGTTGCTGCGCGACCATGCAAGAATCAGGGCCGTCAATGCGGTGTGCGATCGGACGCGCTGAACGTGTCCCGGTGCACAGACCCAAGGACGCCGCTCAACCCGGTCGGCCGCCGGGTTGCGCACGAAAACGCCGGGACGTGCACGGCTGCGCCGTATCTGCAAGATGCCGGTGGTGACCCCGGAGGGACTTGAACCCCCAACCTGCCCCTTAGGAGGGGGCTGCTCTATCCAGTTGAGCCACGAGGTCGCCGCGCCCTTTCTGCCCCCGCGCGGCGCGCTTGGCAAGGTTGCGGGCGGGGCTGTCATGCGCTAACGCGGGACATCCCGCATCGGTTGTATCCATGAACCCGAACCGCCCCCGCCGCCCCTTGACGCTGCGCGACGTGTCGCTGGCCTCCGGCGTCAGCGAGATGACGGTCAGCCGCGTGCTGCGCAACCGGGGCGACGTGTCGCCGGCGACGCGCGAAAAGGTGCAGACGGCGGCGCGGGCGCTGGGGTATGTGCCCAATAAGATCGCCGGCGGGCTGGCCAGCCAGCGCGTCAACCTGGTCGCGGTGGTGATCCCGTCGCTGTCGAACCTGGTCTTTCCCGAGGTGCTGGGCGGCATCTCGGCGGAACTGGACGACACCGGGCTGCAACCCGTGATCGGCGTCACCCACTATGGCCCCGCGCGCGAAGAGGCGGTGCTGTACGACATGCTCAGCTGGCGGCCGTCGGGGGTGATCCTCGCCGGGCTGGAACATTCGCGGGCCTCGCGCGCGATGCTTGAGGCCGCGGGCATCCCGGTGGTCGAGATCATGGACATCGACGGCGACCCGATCGACACCGCCGTCGGCATCAGCCACGACCGCGCCGGGGTCGAGATGGCGGGCCACATCCTGTCCGCAGGCTATCGCCGCATCGGTTTCATCGGCACCCACATGCCCGAGGATCATCGCGCCCGCAAACGCCTGGCCGGGTTCGAGCGGGCGCTGAACGCCGCCGGCGTGCCGCTGGCCGCGCGCGAATATTACCAGGGCGGGTCGTCGCTGGGAAAGGGGCGCGAGCTGACGGAACGCATCCTAGCGCGCGAGCCGGATCTGGATTTCCTGTATTTCTCGAACGACCTGATCGGGGCGGGCGGGCTGATCTGGGCGCGCGAGCAGGGCATCGACATTCCCGGCCGGCTGGGGCTGGCGGGGTTCAACGGGGTTGACCTGCTGGACGGCCTGCCGATCCGCCTGGCCACCACCGACGCCCGCCGGCTGGAAATCGGCCGCCGCGCCGCCCGCATCGTGGCGGGCAAGGACGCCCGCCCCGACGGCGGCGTGATCGCGCTGGCCCCCACGTTCCTGCCCGGCGACACGATCCGCGTTGCGGGATAGCGGCCGCCGAGGGGAGCGGGGCCGCGGCTTTGCGGAGAAGTGGCGCGGGCCGCGCGGCTGCCGCGTCCTTGCAGGACGGTGGCAAGGGCCAAGCCCCGTGTCGCGGCCGCGCCGCCGCTGGCGCGGACCAAGGCTCGTGTTCCGGCCGCTCGGCCGCGCAGACGCGGCCAAGCCCCGTGTCCCGCCGCGCGGCCACTACAGGCGCAGCGTTGACCCGCGTCAGCCCCGCACGTCACCCGCGTCCTGGTGATGGCCCCGCGCATGCGGCGCAGGTTTCGGGCCGTCACACTCTTGCAGGGCGGCGGCGCGGGCCAAGGCCCGTGCGCCGGCCGGGCGGCGGGAAGGCGCGGTCCCTTCCCCAGTCAGCCCCGACAGCGTCGTCCTCGCCGTGGTGATGATCTCGCGCGCAACCCCGTGTCGCCGCCGCGCTGTCGCTGGCGCAGCCACTGCCCCCGCGTCAGCGCCGCAGCGTCACCCGCGTCGTGGTGATGATCTCGCGCAGGCGGGCGCGGGTTTCGGGCGGCTCGGCGGCGACGGCGGACAGCATGGCGCGCATCTCGCCGCGCAGGCCGTGGACCTGGTCGATCAGCGACAGCACCAGCGCCAGCGCCTCGGCGTCCAAGGCATAGGCGTCCTCGAGTTCCAGCGCCAGGGTCAGGCGGGCCTCGTCGATGGGGCGGAACCGGGGGCCGTCGGGCGACTGGACGGGGCGCACGATGCCCGCGGCCGTCAGCGCGTCCAGCGCCGGGCCGGTCAGGCCGGGCAGCGCCGCCAGCAGCTCGTCCCGGCCGATCATGGCCTGCCCCCCCGCGGCGTGGCGCGCGGGTCATAGGCGTGGCCCTCGCGCCAGCGTTCCATGAAGGACGCCAGTTCGTCGTCCACCCGCGCCGGCATGACGATCCGCAGCTCGACGTGCTGGTCGCCGCGGGTGCCGCCGGACCCCGCCAGCCCGCGCCCGCGCAGCCGCAGCTTTTGCCCGCTGGACGCGCCGCGCGGCACGGTCAGCTTGACGGGGCCGTCCAGGGTCTGCGCCTCGACCTTGGCGCCCAGGACAGCCTCGTCGATGGTGATCGGCAGGGTGGTCAGGATGTCGTCGCCCTCGCGCCGCCAGTCGGGGTCGTCGGCGACCGTGACCGCCAGCAGCGCATCGCCCGGCCCGCCCCCGCCCATGCCGGGGCCGCCCTTGCCGCGCAGGCGGATGGTCTGGCCGTCGCGGGTGCCGGCGGGGATCTGGACGTCCAGCGAATGGCCGTCGGGCAGGGTGATGCGCGTCGTGCCGCCGCGCGCCGCGGTCAGGAAATCCACCTCGAGCGTATAGCGGTGGTCCTGCCCGCGCATGTCGAAGCTGCGCGCGCCCTGCGCGCCGCCAAAGCCGCCGCCGCCGAAACCGCCGGCGCGGCCGCGGCGCGGCCCGCCCTGCCCGCCGCCCTGCCCGTCCCCGAACAGATCGGCGAACACGTCCGAGAAATCGCCGTAATTCGCCTCGGTCCGGTAGGGGTTGCCCGCGCCTTCGGAAAAGTCGCGGTAATAGCGGCGCTGCGGGCGTTCCTGGCCCTGGGCGTCGATCTCGCCCCGGTCGAAACGGGCGCGCTGGTCGGCGTCCTTCAGCAAATCATAGGCCGCCGACGCCGCCTTGAAGCGGTCATGCGCGGCGGGATCGTCGTTCAGGTCGGGGTGGTCGGTCTTGGCGATGCGCCGATAGGCCTTCTTGATCTCGGCCTCGGACGCGGTCTTTGCGACGCCCAGCGCGGCATACGGATCATCGGCCATCGTCAACCCCTTGTTCGTCGCGGGCAAAACGCCCCTGCCGCCCGCTGGTTTCCCATACCGCCGCCGGGGCCGCCGCGCCAGACCGGGGTTTGCCCTCAGCGCGCGCCCAGCCGCGCGTCCGCCAGCGTGCCGCCGGGCAGGAACTGCGCGCGCAGCGGCAGGGCGGCCGCGCCCATCGCGCGGGCCGCGCGCCCGACCGTGCCGCAGGCGACGCGCGGCACCGCGATCCCGGCCGAGGGCAGCCGGTCCAGCGCCTGCGCCGTCGCCGCGGCCAGCCGGTCGCGCAAGGCGGCGGGCATCGCCCCGTCGATCACCACCAGCCCAAGGTCCGCGACCGCGACCCCGGCCAGCGCCGCCTGCGCCAGCGCGTCCGCCGCATCAGCGATCCAGTCGGCGGCGACCGCGTCGGGGATCGCCCAGGCCCCATCGTCCGCCGGCAGCACCGCGCCCATGCGGCGTTCCAGCGCGGCCACGGCGGCGTGGTCCAGCACCTGCCCGCCCGCCTGCACGCCCCCGCCACGCACGGGCAGGGATCCGATGGCCGCCGCGTTCCCGGTCGGCCCGGTCCGCAGCTGCCCGTCCAGCACGATGCCGCCGCCCGCGAAATGGGCGACATACAGATACAGGAAATCGCGCGGCAGCGGCGCGCCGGTGCCGAACAGCAGTTCCGCCGCGCAGGCGCAGGTGGCGTCGTTTTCCAGCCAGACCGGCATGTCCAGCGCCGCCGCCAGATCGCCGCGCAGGTCGCGGTCGCGCCAGCCCTGCATGTCCGGGCCCCAGTCCCACAGGCTGAACGGGATGCCGACGCCCAGTCCCGCCAGCCGCTCGCGCAGGGGCGCTGGCAGCGGGTCCAGCATCCGCGCCGCGCTGTCGCGGGCGAACGCCATGACCGCGTCGGGGTCGGGGTGGTCGTGGTCGCGCAGGCAGCGCGCGCGCACCCCGCCTGCGAAATCCATCAGCACCGCCTCGGCCCGGCGGCGCCCGACCTTGAGGCCGAGGAACAGCGCCCCCCCCGCGGCCAACGCCAGCGGCGTGCGGGGCTGGCCGACCTGCCCGCGCATCGGCTCTCCGGGGTCGAGATAGCCCGCGTCGATCAGCGCGCGGGTGATCGTGCCGACCGACTGCGCCGAAAGCCCGGTCGCCTGCGCCAGCGCCGCGCGCGACAGCGGGCCGCCCCGGCGCACCGCCGAAAGGATCAGCCGCTCGTGGTGGTTGCGCAAACCGCCCGGCGTCGATGCCCGCATCGCCTTTCCCCCCGCTGAACCCTGCCCCGATTAATCAGGATGACTGATTTATTGACAAGCCCGGTTCTTTCGGTGTCCGCTGATCCCGGATCGGCCGGGGAAAAGGGGCCGACTCGGATTTCCAGGGGAGAGAGACCGCATGACCAGGACGCAACTGATCCGGGCCGCGCTTGCGACCACGGCACTGACCTTTGGCGCCGGCGCCGCGATGGCCGCCGACAGCGCCTGCCTGATCACCAAGACCGACATCAACCCGTTCTTCGTCAAGATGAAGGAAGGTGCGGCCGCGAAGGCGCAGGAACTGGGGATGGAGCTGATGACCTATGCCGGCAAGGTGGACGGCGACCACGAAAGCCAGCAGCAGGCGATGGAAAGCTGCATCGCGGCGGGCGTCAAGGGCATCATGATCACCGCGTCCGACACCAAGGCGATCACCGAATCGGTCCGGCAGGCGCGGGACGCGGGCATCCTGGTCATCGCGCTGGACACGCCGCTGGAACCCGTCGACGCCGCCGACGCAACCTTTGCCACCGACAACTATGAGGCCGGGCGCCTGATCGGCGCATGGGCGAAAGGCAAGCTGGGCGACGCCGCCGCGAACGCCAAAATCGCCATGCTGGACCTGAACGAAAGCGCGCCGTCCGTGGACGTGATGCGCGACCAGGGCTTTCTGGACGGCTTCGGCGTGGACGTGAAGGACAAGACCCGCATCGGGGACGAGGAAGACCCCCGCGTCGTGGGCCACGAATCGACCTCGGGGAACGAGGAAGGCGGGCGCAGCGCGATGGAGGCGTTGCTGCAGAAAGACCCCGCGATCAACGTCGTCTATACGATCAACGAACCGGCGGCCGCCGGCGCCTATGAGGCGCTGAAGTCGTTCGGCAAGGAAAACGACGTGCTGATCGTGTCGGTGGACGGCGGCTGTCCGGGCGTGGAAAACGTCAAGGACGGCGTGATCGGCGCCACCTCGCAGCAATATCCGCTGCTGATGGCGTCCCAGGGGATCGAGGCGATCGCCGCCTTTGCCAAGGACGGCACAAAGCCGCAGGCGTCCCAGGGGCTAGATTTCACCAACACCGGCGTCAACCTTGTCACCGACCAGCCGGTGGACGGCGTGGCGTCGATCAGCGTGGCGGATGGCACGGCGCAGTGCTGGGGCTGACGGGCTGACCGCGCAAGCCGCGCGCCAAAGGGGGGGCGGCCCCGCGCCGCTCCCCTGCCCGCCGACCCCCGCCCGCAGTTCCCCTGCCCGCCGACCCCGCCCGCCATCCTGCCCGCCACCCCTTTCGCAGAGGTGCCCCGCATGACCGACAGACCCGACCCGGCCCCGCCGCGCGACGCCGCCGACGCGGTCGCAAGCTTTGACCTGGCGCGCCGCGGCCCGCTGGCCGGGCTGCAGCATTTCCTGCATCTCTATCCGACGATGGTGCCGATCATCGTGCTGGTGCTGGCGCTGGCGGCCTTCGGCGCGCTGGCCCCGAACTTCTTTTCCGCCTTCAACCTGTCGCTGATCGCCCAGCAGGTGGCGGTCGTCGGCACGCTGGCCGCCGCGCAGTCGCTGGTGATCCTGACGGCGGGGATCGACCTGTCGGTCGGCGCGATCATGGTGCTGACCTCGGTCATCATGGGGCGGCTGGCGGTCGATCTGGGCCTGCCGGTGCCGCTGGCGATCCTGTGCGGGATGGCGGGCGCGGGGCTGGCGGGGGTGGTCAACGGGCTGTTGGTGACGCGGCTGCGGCTGCCGCCCTTCATCACGACGCTGGGGACGTGGAACGTCTTTCTGGCGCTGAACTATTACCTGTCGGGCCGCAACACGATCCGCAGCCAGACGCTGGACGCCGAGGCGCCGCTGCTGAAACTGTTCGGGGCGCGGTTCAACGTCGGCTCGGCCGTGCTGACCTGGGGCGTGGTGCTGATGCTGGCGGTGTTCGCGCTGCTGTATTACCTGCTGAACCACACCGCCTGGGGCCGCCGCGTCTATGCCGTGGGCGACGACCTGGAATCGGCCAAGCTGGCCGGGATCAGGACTGACCGGGTGCTGATGTCGGTCTATATGGCCGCCGGGCTGATCTGCGGGCTGGCGGCGTGGTCGTCCATCGGGCGCGTGGGATCGGTGTCCCCCACCTCGTTTCAGGAGGCGAACCTGGAATCCATCACCGCCGTGGTGATTGGGGGCATATCGCTCTTCGGCGGGCGCGGGTCGATCCTGGGGCCGCTGATCGGGGCGCTGATCGTCGGCGTGTTCAATTCCGGCCTGCGGCTGATGGGCGTGGACGTGCTGTGGCAGCTGTTCGCCACCGGCTGGCTGATCATCGTCGCCGTTGCCATCGACCAGTGGATCAGAAAGGTATCGTCATGACCCAGACGCCGACCCCGGTCCTGCAGGCGCGCGGGCTGGTCAAGCGATACGGCCGCGTCACCGCGCTGGACCGCGCCGACTTCGAGCTTTACCCCGGCGAGATCCTGGCCGTGATCGGCGACAACGGCGCGGGCAAGTCCAGCCTGATCAAGGCGCTGTCGGGCGCGGTGCGCCCGGACGAGGGCGAGATTCGGCTGGCCGGCCAGCCGGTCAGCTTTGCCGACCCGCTGCAGGCCCGCCGCGCCGGGATCGAGACGGTCTATCAGACGCTGGCCCTGTCCCCCGCGCTGTCGATTTCCGACAACATGTTCATGGGGCGCGAACTGCGCCGCAAGGGCGTCCTGGGCGACTGGTTGGGGATGCTGGACAAGCCCGCGATGGACCGTTTCGCCCGGCAGAAGCTGTCGGAACTGGGGCTGATGACGATCCAGAACATCACCCAGCCGGTGGAAACCCTGTCGGGCGGCCAGCGACAGGGCGTCGCGGTGGCCCGCGCCGCGGCCTTCGGCAGCCGCGTCATCATCCTGGACGAACCGACGGCGGCGCTGGGGGTCAAGGAAAGCCGCCGGGTGCTGGACCTGATCCTTGACGTGCGCTCGCGCGGCATCCCTATCGTGCTGATCTCGCACAACATGCCGCATGTGTTCGAGGTGGCCGACCGCATCCACATCCACAGGCTGGGCCGCAGGCTGGCGGTGATCGACCCGCGGGCGCATTCGATGTCGGACGCCGTGGCCTATATGACCGGCGCAAGGCTGCCCGAGGGGCTGGCGGCTTGACCCCGGCCCCGGACGCCCTGCCGGGATACGGCCCGGCGGGCGCGGCGCTGCTGGACCGGATCGCGGCGCTTGGGCCGGGCCGGCGGCTGGTCGCCGTGGCGGGCGCGCCGGGGTCGGGGAAATCGACGCTGGCCACGGCGCTGGCCGGGCACCTGGGCGCGCCGCTGGTGCCGATGGACGGCTTCCACCTGGACAACCGCCTGCTGGACGCCGCAAGCCTGCGGCCCCGCAAGGGCGCGCCGGAGACGTTCGACGCAGACGGTTTCGCCGCGCTGGTCGAACGCCTGCGGGGCGGCGGGGCGGTTGTCCATCCGCTGTTCGACCGCACCCGCGACCTGTCGATCGCGGGCGCGGCCGTGGTCCCGGCGGACGCGGGCGTTGTGGTGGTCGAGGGGAACTATCTGCTGCTGGACGCCCCCGGCTGGGACCGGCTGCGCTGGGATCTGTCGGTCTGGATCGAGGTCGCCGCCCCGGAACTGGAACGCCGCCTGACCCTGCGCTGGCGCGATCTCGGCTGCGACGCGAACGCCGTCGCCGCGCATCTGGCCAACGACATGGCCAATGCGCGCCGGGTGCAGGCGGGGTCGCGCGCGGCCGACATGGTGCTGCGGCCGCCGGACCCCTGAAGATGGCCCGCTAGAGATCCTTGACCAGCCGCAGCGCGTCGTGGATCGCGGCGTGGGTGTTGCGCGCCGCCACCGCGTCGCCGATGCGGAACAGCTGGAACCGGCCGCCCGGGTTGCGGACGACGTCCTGCGGCCGCCCGCCGGTCAGCGCCTCGTGATCGACCTCGCCCAGGTTCGACGACAACGGCTTCAGCGCGAAATACAGCTCGTCCAGCGGCCGGGTGCCGTGGTTGACCACGACCTGATCGACCAGCCGTTCGCGCGTCATGTCGCCGTAATCCGACCCCAGCACCGCGCGCAGGCGGTTGCCGTCCGGGGCCACCGACAGCAGCCGCCAGGTCACGGTAAAGGTCACGTCGCGCCGCTGCAGGCTGCGCATATAGGGGACCAGGTTCATCGCCATGACCTCGGGCGCAAAGCTGCGGTCCGGGGTCACGATCTCGACCGCGGCACCCGTCGCCGCGACGGCGTCGGCGGCCTGCAGGGCTGCGTGATCGCCCGCGTCGTCGAACAGCAGGACGCTGGCGCCCGGCTTGACGTCGCCCGACAGGATGTCCCAGGCGGAACAGACCAGATCGTTGCCCGCGCCCAGCACGTCGGTATGCGGCAGGCCGCCGGTCGCCACGATCACCGCGTCGGGGTCCGTCGCCAGCACCTCGGCCGCGTCCGCCACGGTGTTGAAGCGGAAGCGGACGCCCCGCTTTTCGCACTGCGCCATCCGCCAGTCGATGATCGAGATCATCTCGCGCCGCCGTTCCTGCAGCGCGGTCAGGCGGACCTGCCCGCCGGGGCGGTCCGCGGCCTCGAACACGGTGACGTCGTGGCCGCGTTCGGCGGCGACGCGCGCGGCCTCCATCCCGGCAGGCCCGGCGCCGATTATGGCGATGCGGCGCGGAAAGGGCGCGCGGGGGACGGCGTGGGGCATCGTCTCCTCGCGCCCGGTGGCGGCGTTGTGCAGGCAGAACGCCATGCCGCCCTGATAGATGCGGTCCAGGCAATAGTTCGCGCCGACGCAGGGGCGGATGTCATCCTCGCGCCCCTCGATCACCTTGCGGACCAGATGCGGGTCGGCCATGTGCGCGCGGGTCATGCCGACCATGTCCAGCTTGCCGCTGGCGATGGCGTGGCGGGCGGTGGCGACGTCGGGGATGCGCGCCGCGTGGAACGTCGGGAACCCCCCCGTCGCCGCCCGGATCTCGCCCGCGAAATCCAGATGCGGGGCGGACGCCATGCCCTGCACCGGGATCAGGTCGGTCAGCCCTGCGTCGGTGTCGATGTGGCCGCGCACCACGTTCAGGAAATCGACCAGCCCGCTGGCCTTCAGCCGGTGCGACACCTCGATCCCTTCGGCCGCCGTCATGCCGCCGGGCTGGCGCTGGTCGCCGGTATAGCGCAGCCCGACGATGAAGTCCGGCCCGCAGCGGTCGCGGATCGCGCGCAGCACGTCAAAGGTGAACCGCAGCCGGTTGTCCAGGCTGCCGCCCCAAGGCGCGTCCAGGTCGTTGGTCAGCGGCGACCAGAACTGTTCCAGCAGATGGCCATAGGCCTCAAGCTCGATCCCGTCCACGCCCGCGGCCTGCATCCGTTCGGCGGCATCGGCGAAGTCGCGGATGACGCGGGCGATGTCCCAGTCCTCGATCCGCTTGGGGAATGCGCGGTGCGCGGCCTCGCGTTCGTGGGACGGCGCCAGCACCGGCAGCCAGTCGCCCTTGTCCCAGCGGGTGCGCCGGCCCAGGTGGGTCAGCTGGATCATCACCGCCGCGCCGTGGTCGTGGCATTCGTCCACCAGCCGGCGCATCCAGCCGACGACCTCGTCCTTCCAGGCGAGGATGTTGTTGAACACCGGCGGGCTGTCGCGCGAGACCGCCGCCGACCCCGCCGTCATGGTCAGCGCCACGCCCGCCCGCGCCCGTTCGACGTGATAGGCGCGATAGCGGTCCTTGGGCATCCCGTCTTCCGGGTAGGCCGGTTCATGGCTGGTGATCATGATCCGGTTGCGCAGCGTCAGGTGTTTCAGCCGGTAGGGTTGCAGCAGCGGGTCGGTGGACATGGCGGACCTGTGGCGAGGGGACAGTCAGACGATGTGCCCTCTGTTCAGTTGTGTCAAGCGATGGTGCATCGGCGTTCCGATTTACGTCACCGATGAACATTGCGGCGGCCTGCGCTTGACCTCAGCCCCGCTGACCCGCCGCAGGGGCGTGGAACTTTTCCTCGACCAGTTCCGACCGCAGGGCGGTGTTGATCCGGCGCTTGATCGCGGCGCGGTCGTCGTTGGTCAGATAGACCGCCCGCGCCAGCTCGACGAAGGCGGCGTCGAACTCGGCTCGCGCCTCTTTCCCGCGGATGTCGTCCTCGATCCGCCACAGGGCCAGGTTGACGGCGCGCAGGCGATCGACCAGCGCGCCCAGACCGGGATGGTCCATGACCGGCGCCGCGACACCCTGCAACAGCGCCAGTTCGCGCGCGACATTGGCCCGCGCGGGCGCGTCGGCGATGCGGTCGGCCTTGATTTCCAGGATGGTGATCTTGTCGATCAGCTCGCCCCAGGACACGGGCGCCATCGGCAGGGTGGGGTTCGTCGTCATGCCGTCCTTTCCCGCGTGCGGGGCCGGTCCAGGGCCGCCGCGACCCGCGCCATCACGCCCGCCCAGTCTCCGGGCGCGCCTTGCCGCCAGACCCGCATGGCCGGATACCAGGGCGAGCGGTCGCCCGTCACCGGCCAGCGCCAGTCGGGATCGTGCGGCGCCAGCAGCCAGACCGGCCGGCCCAGCGCCCCCGCCAGATGCGCGGCCATCGTGTCCGCGGTGACGACCAGCGCGGCCCCCGCGACCAGCCCGGCGGTCCGCACCATGTCCACCGGGCAGCCCTGCGGGTTCATGACCGGCAGCGCGGTGGGCGCGGTCACCAGCGTCACCGCCGGGCGGTCGCACAGCGGCGCGAACAGCGCCTGGGGGATGGACCGGCGGGCGTCCCAGTCCCCGGCCCGCCAGCACAGCGCCAGCGTGCCCGTTGGCAGCGGGGCCGGCGCGGCGCGCAGATAAGGCGGGGGCGCGCGGTCGGGGGGCGCGCGCAGGGCCAGCGCCAGCTCCATGATCTCGATGTCGCAGTCCTGCGGCGGCGCTGGCCGGGCGGGGTCGAACGGCAGCAGCCGGTCGATGCCCGGAAACCCCCGGAACAGCGGGATCAGCGCGGGCTGCATCTCGACCGTGACGCTTGCCGCGCGGCGGGCCAGCAGCGGCAGAAAGCGGGCGAACATCAGCGTGTCGCCCAGCCCGTGATAACAGCGCACCAGCACGTTGCGCCCATCGAACGGCCGCCCGTCCCAGACCCAGCGCAGGTGATAGGGCAGGCGCGGGTCGTCGCGGGTGCGCGGGTCGCGCGCGGCAAGCGAGGCCGCCGCGATGTCCCACGCGGCGGGAAAGTCGCCGCGCCGCATGGCCGCCGTCCAGGGATCGGCGTCCGTCATGACCGCGCCCGCCGGTCGCACGGCGCGGCTATTCGGCGGCCTGCGCGGGCGCGGCCCTGATTTCGCCCTGCAGTTCGGCGGCGAACCAGGCCCACGTCTCGGCCAGCCCCTCGGCCAGGGACACGCGCGGCGCCCAGCCCAGCAGGTCGGCGGCGCGGCGCAGGTCGGGGCGGCGGCGGCGCGGATCGTCCACCGGCATCGGGCGATGTTCCACCCCCGCCTGCGTTCCGGTCAGCGCGACGATCTGGTCCAGCAGCTCGCGCACGGTGATTTCCGCCGAATTGCCAAGGTTGACCGGCGCCATGCCGTCGATGTCGGCGTCCATCAGCGCCATCAGCCCCGCCACCAGATCCGCGACATAGCAAAAGCTGCGCGTCTGCGCGCCGTCGCCATAGATCGTCAGCGCCTCGCCCCGCAGCGCCTGGCAGATCAGGTTGGACACGACGCGCCCGTCCCGCGGGTCCATGTTGGGGCCATAGGTGTTGAAGATGCGCGCCACGCGCACCCGCACGCGCCCGGCCCGGCCATAGTCGAAGGTCAGCGCCTCGGCCGCGCGCTTGCCCTCGTCATAGCAGGCGCGGGGGCCGGTGCTGCTGACATTGCCGCGGTAATCCTCGGGCTGGGGATGCACCTCGGGGTCGCCATAGACTTCGCTGGTCGAGGTCAGCAGGAACCGCGCGCCCGCCGCCTCGGCCAGATGCAGCAGGTTGTTCGTGCCGACGACGTTGGTCAGCATCGTGTGTTCGGGGTCTTTCTGATACAGCGGCGGCGATGCGGCGCAGGCCAGGTTCCAGACACGGGTGATGCGCGGCGCCTCGGCCAGCACCGGCGCGGGCAGGGGCTGGGTGATGTCGTAACGCAGAAAGGTGAACGCCGCATCGCCGGTCAGCGCCGACAGGTTCGACGGGCGCGAGGTCTGCAGATTGTCGAGGCACAGCACCCCCTCGCCCCGGTCCAGGAGCGCCCGGCACAGATGCGAGCCGATGAAGCCCGCCCCCCCGGCCACCACGTTCAGCTTGCGCCCGCCTTCAGGATGGCGGGTCAGGGACGTGATGCGGGTCGGATGGGTCATGGCTGTCTCCCCCTTCAGGTGCGGCCGCTTATGCTGTGGCCGTGCGTGTTCGGTTGTCGGTAACAGTCCCCGCGGCACGGGCGGCCGCGGCCTCGGTCAGATGCGATTCCAGTTCCGCCGCGCGGTGATCGGACGAATGCGCGGCCCCGATCCGGGCGCGGGCGGCGCGGCCCATGACGGCGGCGTCGGTGTCCAGCGCGGCCAGCACGTCGGCCGCAGTGTCGGCCAGCGCGATCTCGGCCCCCGGCTGAAACAGCGTCTCGATCCCGCCCCAGCGGTCCGAGATGATGGGGGTGGCGCAGGCCCCCGCCTCGAACAGGCGGACCGAGGGCGACCAGCCCGCCCGGATCATGTCGGCCCGCGTCACGTTCAGGGTAAAGCGGCTGGCCGAGTAGAAGGCGGCGTGGTCGGCGGGCGGGCAATGCTCGATCCGCTCGACGTTCCGGGGCCAGTCGATGCCGGCGGGATACTGCGGCCCGGCGACGACAAAGCGAAGATCGGGGCGCTGACGGGCGGGTTCCAGCAGCAGCCGGTCCAGCGTGGGCTGGCGGTCGTCGCTGTAGGTTCCCAGATACGACAGATCCCAGCGGGTCGGCACGTCGCGCGGGCCGTAAAGGTCCAGATCGACCGAGCAGTAGAGCGCCCTTGCCATCGGCGCGCCATAGCGGTTTTCGATATGCCGCAGCGTCAGGCCGCCGGTGAAGGACAGGTAGACGTCGAAGCCGGGGATGACCTCGGGCGAGAGATACTCGTGGTCGCCGCGTTCCAGCTTGGCCAGCGTGACCGGCGTGTCGATGTCGTAGAAAGCCGTGGTGCCCTGCGCCCAGTCCTGCACGCGGCGGGCGACCTCGACCCCGTCGGGGACATAGCTGCCGACGATCACCGCATCCGCCTGCGCGATCTGGTCGCGCCAGCGGTCGAGGCCGGGCAGGTCGGCATAGAACGCCAGCCGGCACCAGTCGGGGTCGCTCAGGTCGCGCTGCCCGGCATACCAGGGCACGTCGCGTTCCAGGAACAGCACCTCGTGCCCGCGCCGGGCAAAGGACTTGAGCAGCGCCCGGAAGGTGGTGGCGTGGCCGTTCCCCCAGGACGACGACAGCGACAGGCCGAGGACGACCAGCTTCATGCCCGCGCCTCCTCAAGCTGGCGCGCATGGGCCTTGAACAGCGCGTCCACCTGCGCGCCGCGCAGGGCATAGGTGTGTTCGGCCTTGACGCGGGCCAGCGCGGCCCGCCCGATCTCCTGCGCCCGTTCGGGGGTCAGGGTTGACAGGTGATCCGCCACGTCCTGCCCGTCGCGGGCGACCAGAACCTCGGCGTCGGGGGTCAGGAACTGCTCGATCCCCTCCCATGCGTCGGTGATCAGGCAGGCGGCCGCGCCCGCCGCCTCGAAGACGCGGGTGGCGGGGGAAAAGCCCACATTCGCCATGCTGTCGCGGGCGACGTTCAGGACCGCCAGCGGGGTGCAGTTGAAGGCGTTGTGTTCGGTCGTATAAACGTGGCCCAAGTGGCGGACGTTCCCCGGCATCTGCTTGGTTTCCCAGCCGTTCCCGCCAATCAGGAAGCTGCGGTCGGCCAGCATCGCGGCGGGTTTCAGAAAGAACTCCTCCACCCGCGCCTCTCGATCCGGCAGGCGGTTGCCGAGGAAGGCGAGGTCCGAGGCGAAGCGCGCATCCGCCGGCGCGGGATGGTGCGTGGCGGGGTCGAGCGCGTTATAGACCGGCTCGCACAGTTTCGCACCAAACCCGCGATAGGCGTCCACCACCGGCGGGCCGCCGCCATAGGTCAGCACCATGTCAAGGCCGGGCAGCGCCCGGCGCACGGGATGGCTGTCGTCGGCGCGCATCTCGTCCAGCGTGGCGGCCGCATCCACGTCCCAGAAGATTTTCAGGGCGCCGGGTTTCGCGCCCGCGATCACGCCCTCTAGCAGCTCGCGGTCAAAGACGCCGACGCCGTTGGCCTTGACGACGATATCCGCGTCGGCGGCCTCGGCCAGCACGCCGCGCATGGCCTCTTCCGTCGCAGGATAGACCACGGACCGGCACCAGTCGGGCGGGTCGATGTCGCGATGCTTTTGCCGGTCGAAGGCGTCGGGTTCGTAGAAGGTGATCCGGTAGTCGCGCTTCGCGAGTTCCCCCAGCACGCCACGGTAATAGGTGGCAGCACCATTCCAATAGGACGACAGCAGGCTGGACCCGTAGAAGGCGATCTTCATGCCGCAGAGGCTCCTTGAGGCAGGCCGAGCGTCGCGGCGATGGACAGCAGTTCCCGCGCGCGATGGGCGCAGGTGTGGCGGGCGCGGATGGTGTCCAGCCCCCGGGCCACAAGCGAGGCGCGCAGGCAGGGGTCATGCGCAAGGGCGCGCAGGTGGGCGGTCATTTCCGCGCCATCCTTGGCGAACAGGAAGTCGCCGGGGCGGAACAGGTGTTCGCTGTCGCTCCACGGGGCGGAGACGAGGGGGATGCCGCAGGCCAGCGCCTCGAACACGCGGATCGTGGGGATGCCGGGCAACATCGTCGTATAGAACCGGCGCGGGACGTGGACCGTCGCCATGTGGCTGGAGAAGATTTCCGGCGCGGCGGCATTGGGCGCCCAGCCGTGATAGCGCACGCCATAGGCGGCCAGCGTCGCCAGCGCCTCGGGCGGATAGCGGACGCCGTGGACATCCAGCGGCAGGCCCGCGTCGCGGGCCGGGCGGAACAGGAAGCTTTCCAGCTCCGCCGTCCGCTCGCCGTCGCCCCAGTTGCCGATCCAGACGAGGCCCTCGCGCGCGCCTTCCTGCGCCGGGGGATGGAACAGCCGGGTGTCGGCGGCCTCGTGCCACGTCCAGACGCGGTCGCCCCAGCCCCAGCGGCGATACACCTCGCTCAGCGTCTCGCCAAAGGCCAGCACGCCGTCGAACCCGGACAAATCGAACGCGCGGATCGCGTCCGGCTCGCTGACCGCGCGGTGGTGGGTGTCGTGGAACAGCAGCCGGAACGACGCGCCAGCCTTGCGGGCCCGTCCCAGCCGGGTGGCCAGCGCGGGGTCGTTCCATTCATGCACGATGACCAGATCGGCGTCGCCCGCCAGCGCCGCCGGATCGGCGTCGGCGGCATAGGTTTCGACCCTCAGGTCCGGGTAATGCCTATGGAATCGTTCCAATCCTGCCTCGCCGTGGTCCCGCAGCAGGTTCTCAAGACTCCACGAGGCTTTCGGTTCCAGCGACCGGACCGCGTGGCCCAGGGCCGCCAGTTCGCGCAGCACGCCGCGCAGGAAATGGGCGTTGCCGTGGTTCCAGCAGGACTGCAGCGAGTGGGTGAAATAGACGATCTTCATGCGGCCCGGGTCCGTGTGGTCAATGCGTCGCGGTAGATGGCGGTCATGGCGGCGGCGGTCGCGGCCGGGGTGTAGCGGGCGGCCCGGTCGCGCGCGCGCGCCCCTTGCGCGGCACGGCGGGCCGGGTCGGCGAGGGCCGCGGCGACGGCCGCCGCAAAGCCCGGCGCGTCGTCGGGGGCGACGAACTTTGCCGCGCCGTCCCACAGCTCGCGGAACGTCGGGATGTCGGACAGCACCAGCGGGCAGCCCGCCTGCGCGGCTTCCAGCACGGCAAGGCCGAACGGCTCGAACCGTGCGGCGCTGACGAACACGGGCCGGCGGGCCAGCCACCCCGCCAGCGCATCGGCGGGCAGCGGGCCGGTGGCGCGCAGGTGGCGCGGCGCGACGGTCGCCCCGTGCGGCGCGGTCAACGCCCCGATGGCGACAAAGGGCGCGTCCAGCAGGGCTGCGGCGGCGTCCAGCGTGGCGGTGTTCTTGACCTCGTCCCACAGCCGCCCGACTGTCAGTGCCCCGGCAAAGGGCTGGCCCGGGGACAGGTGCAGGGCGGTGCGGCCGTTGTGGACCGCCGCCGGCAGTGCCGGCAGCCCATAGCGGCGCTGCGTTTGCGCCGCATAGGCGCGGGTCGGCGCGACGGTGCGGGTGGCCGCCCGCAGCCCCTGCCCGATCAGGTCGGGCAGCCACGCCAGCGCCGGATCCACCGCGCCCTTGCCCGCCGCATCCCACCATGTCCCCAGGCAGCCGTGGTTCACCGCCACCACCGGCAGCCCCATCGGCACGGCAGCCAGCGCGGGCGCGTTCAGATGGACAAGGTCGGCGCCTGTGTCGGCAGCCAGCCGCGCCAGCGCGCGCCCCGCCGCCAGCACCGGGGCGGGCCCGTCGCTCAGCCAGTCCAGCGGCAGGCCGGTGTCCACCAGCCGCAGCCCCGGCACCCGTGCCGCCGCCGCGCGCTGGTCCGCGTCGGGGGGCGGCCCCAGCACCGCCAGCGTGACCTGCGCGTCCAGCGCGGCGGCCAGTTCCAGCGCATATTGCCAGACGCCCCCCACCGCATCGGCGGTCATCAGCAGGCGCGTCCTCATGGCCGGCCGCTCCTGCGCGCGGGCCATGCGGGCGGGGTCATGCCGACTGGGCCAGCGGGCGGCCCACGGGCAGGTTGATCCCGCCCTCGTCCGCCAGCCATTGCGCCAGCCGCGTCACGCCCTCCTGCCAGTCCACCTTGGGCGACAGGCCCAGCGCCCGTTCGGCCGCACGGGTGTCGGCCACGAAATACCGCTGGTCGCCCGCGCGCCAGTCGGAATAGGCAATGTCCGCAGGGCGGTCGATGATCCGGCCCACAAAGCCCAGCAGCTGCCGCAGGCTGACCGCGTTCGCAGGCCCGCCGCCAAGGTTGAAGGCGCGGCCCGCCACGCCGTCGATGCGCGCCCACGCGGCCAGATACGCCTCGACCGCGTTCGACACGTCCAGGATGTCGCGGACCTGGCAGCCGTCGCCGAACAGGGTGATCTGCTGGCCCTTCAGCGCGCGGATCAGGAAATGCGCGACCCAGCCCTGATCCTCGGTCCCCATCTGGCGCTGGCCATAGATGCAGGACATCCGCAGGACGCAGGTCGGCACGCCGAAGCTGCGCGCATAGTCCAGCACATACTGGTCCGCCGCGCCCTTGGAGCAGCCATAGGGCGTGTGGAAATCCAGCGGGCGGGATTCACCGATGCCGTGGGCGCGGACGTCGCCGTCGGTGGGCTGGTAAGCCTCGCCCGCCAGCACAAAGTCCAGGTCGGCGAGATCGCCATAAACCTTGTTGGTCGACGCGAAGACCAGCGGCGTGCCGTCGCCCTTGGCGCGCAGCGCCTCCAGCAGGTTCATGGTGCCGATCAGGTTGACCGTCATGTCCAGGGCGGGTTCAACCATGCTGGTCGTCACGGCGACCTGGGCTGCCAGATGGAACACCACCTTGGCGTCCCGCGCGGCCGCCGCCATGCGGGCGGCGTCGCGGATGTCGGCCTGCACATGCTCGATCCGGTCGCCGTGGCGGGACTGAAGCCATGCAAGGTTGCGTTCCACCCCCGGCCGGCTCATCGCGTCATAAACGACGACGCGGTGCCCGTCCGCCGCCAGCCGGTCGGCCAGGTTCGATCCGATGAACCCCGCGCCGCCCGTGACCAGCACCGGGCGCGGATCGGCGGTTGGGTCGGTCGGCCTCATGCCACCAGCCCGCGCTTGTCCAGTTCCGCGCGCGCCTGTTCCACCCGGTCCACGGCGGTCTGGCTGGCCACCCATTCGGCCAGTTCCGCCAGCCCCTCGCGGAAGTCGGTCCGCGCGGTAAAGCCCAGCTTTTCGGCGGCAAGCGTCGTGTCGCAGAAGCAATGGCGGATGTCGCCGATCCGGGCCTTGCCGACGATCAGCGGTTCCAGGTCGTTGCGCCCCATCGCGCGGCCCAGTTCCTGCGCGACCTCGGTCACGGAACGGTCGTGGCCCGAACCGATGTTGAACGTGCCCCCCGCCGCCTGCGGCAGCGACAGCGAATCCGCGAATGCGCGGGCCACGTCCGACACATGGACGAAATCGCGCCGCTGCTCGCCATCCTCGAAGATCATCGGCGCCTGCCCGTTCAGGTAGCGCGCGGCAAAGATCGCCAGAACCCCGGTATAGGGGTTCGACAGCGCCTGACCCGGGCCGAAGACGTTGAACAGCCGCAGGCAGACCCCTTCGATGCCATAGGGGGCGGACATGATATGCGTGGTGCGTTCCTGCACGTATTTGTTCAGCGCATAGATCGACGCGAGGTTCGGGCGCTTCCATTCGGGCGTGGCCACGGGGGCAAGCGGGCGGCCCTGCGCGTCCACCGGCTCCCACTGCTTCAGCCCGTCGCGGATGCCCACGCGCTCGGCATCCTCGACCAGCGCGCCGTCGGCGTCGCGATAAAGCCCCTCGCCATAGATCGACATCGACGACGCGGTGACGACGCGGCGCACGGGGTTGTCGATCAGCTTCTCGAACAGGACGGCGGTGCCGACGTCGTTCGTGGACGTATACCGCTCGACCTCGTACATCGACTGGCCCACGCCGACCTCGGCCGCCAGATGCACGACGCTGTCCACGCCCTTCAGCGCGCGGGTCACGGCGTCGGCGTCGCGGACGTCGCCGTGGATGAACTCGGCCCCGGCATTCAGCGCAGCGGGGCGGGCGCCGCCTTCGCCATGCACCTGCGGGATCAGCGCGTCCAGCACGCGGACCTGATGGCCGCGCGCCAGCAGCTCGTCGGTGACGAAGCGGCCGATGAAACCCGCGCCGCCGGTGATCAGAACCTTTTCCAAGCCGTCCCCCGTCTGTTCCTTGAGAAATTGAAGTCCTCTCAATGCCATGATGTAAACCCGTCATGAGAGTTGGGTTCCATCTTCTTCATCCTCCTTGTTGCTTGACGGCGGCGCGCGCGGACACGCCGCGATGACCGTCCTGATCGGACTGGTCCGCCACGGCGCGCATGACGATCTGGGCACATGGCTCAGCGGGCGGACCCGCGACGTGGCGCTGAACGCCGCGGGACGGGCCGAGACGGCCGCGCTGGCGCGGCGCTTGGGCGGGCGCGGGATCGCCACGATCACCACAAGCCCGCGCCGCCGCACGGTGGAAACGGCCGCGATCATCGGCGCGGCGCTGAACCTGACGCCCGCCCCGGCGCCCGCACTGGACGAGATCGACTTTGGCGCGTGGTCCGGCGCGCGCTTTGCCGATCTGGACGGCGACCCGGCATGGGACCGCTGGAACACCGCCCGCGGCCACGCGCCGACACCGGGGGGCGAGACGATGGCCGCCGCGGTCGCCCGCGCGGCGGCGCATCTGGACTTGCTGGCGCAAGGGAACGCGGGGCCGGTCCTGTGCGTCACCCATTGCGACGTCATCCGCGGCGTCGCCGCCCGTGCGCTTGGACTGGACCTGGACAACATGCTGCGATTCGACATCAACCCCGGTTCCGTCAGCTGGCTGCGCGCGCATGGACAGGGTTCGTTCCATGTCCTAACCCTGAACGGGCAGGCATGATGGACAGCAACGTGACCCCTTTGCAGATCGCCCGCGACGTTGAACGCATCGGCCCGTGGTTCCACAACCTTGACCTGAACGGGGTGCAGACCGCCCCCGCGCATTTCCTGGGCAATTACCCGGCCGACAAGTTCGCCCGCTTTGCGCATCTGCTTCCCGACGACCTGACCGGCAGGACGGTGCTGGACATCGGCTGCAACGCCGGATTCTACAGCTTCGAGATGCGCCGCCGGGGCGCGGCCCGCGTGCTGGGGATCGACAGCGACGACCGCTATCTGGCGCAGGCCCGCCTTGCGGCGCAGGTGCTGGGGCAGGACGGCGTCGAGTTCCGCCAGATGGGCGTCTATGACGTGGCCGCGTTGGGGGAACGCTTCGACCTCGTGATCTTCATGGGGGTGCTTTACCACCTGCGCCACCCGCTGCTGGCGCTGGACCTGATCCGCGAGCATGTGGCGCGCGACCTGATGCTGTTCCAGACGCTGACCCGCGGGCCGGACAGCGTGGCGCAGGTCGCCGACGACTATGACTTTGCCGACGACGCGCATTTCCAGGACGCCGACTATCCCCGCATGGCCTTTGTCGAACGGCACTGGGCGGGCGACTGGACCAACTGGTGGGTGCCGAACCGCGCGGGGGTCGAGGCGATGCTGCGCGCTGCGGGCTTTGCGGTGGACGCCGGCCCCGCCGATGAGGTCTATCTGTGCCGCACGGCCCCGGTGCCGTTTGCCCGATACGGACCCGCGGCGGTCTATCCCGCCCGCGGTCCCGCCTGTTCCGACCCCGCCCGTTCCGACCCCGCCCGTTCCGACCCCGCCCATCCCGACGAGGAGCCTGCCCGTTGATCGAAGCCGCGATGATCTGGAACGAGCCGAACAACAAGTCGCACTGGGATCCCGAGCTTGACCCGGACTGGTCGCGCTTTGGCCAATGCGTGACGCTTGCGGGGCAGGCGATCAAGGCGGCGAACCCGGCCGTGACCCGCGTCCTCGGCGGCATGTCCCCGATCGACCCGCTGTGGGTGCAGCGTATGCAGGGCCACGGCGCGCTGGACCACGTGGACGTGGTCGCGGTCCACGGTTTCCCGCTGGACTGGAATCTGTGGTCGATCCACGACTGGCCCGCCAAGGTGGCGGAAATCGAGGCCGTGACGACCAAGCCCGTCTGGGTGACGGAAGTGGGCGTGGGTTCCTTCGGCGCCGAGGAGGTGCAGGTCTTCGGCGTGCAGAAGACCGCCGAACTGCTGGTCGGCCGGGTGCCGCGCATCTTCTGGTATTCGCTGTTCGACCTGCCGCAGGAATGGGGCGCGACGACGCGGCACCGCGAGGCGGAAGGCTCGTCCTACTACCGCCATTTCTACATGGGCCTGATCCGCGCCGACGGCACGCCCAAGCCGGGGCTGGACGCCTATGCCCCCCATGCCGCCGACATGGGCCTGATGCAGTGGTTCCACTATCACGACCCGCGGCTGGACGATGCCGTCGCCTGGATGAAGCGGCTGGGCGTGCGCCACCTGCGGACCGGCCTGTCCTGGGCCGACAGCTTCCGCCCCGACGCGCTGGGCTGGTTCGACCGGCAGATGGAGGCGCTGGCGGATTTCGACACCACCGTCACCTTCTGCTTCACGCCCGAGCATCTCGGCCCCGGCGCGCATCACACCAGCCCGCCGCATGATCCGCAGCAATTCGCGCATTTCTGCGCGGCGATGATCGAACGCTATGCGCCTTGCGTGCCCGCCGCGGCGCAGCCCGCCCGACAGCCCGCCCCGGCGTTGTGAAGTCCGCCGCCTGAAAGCGGCCCTGTGAAAGTCAGCCCATGAACGCGCCCTCGCCCATCTCGCCCGATCCGATCCGCGTCGCGCTGGTCGGGGTCGGCAACTGCGCCAGCTCGCTGGTGCAGGGCCTTGCCCATTACCGCGGCCGCAACGATCAGGCGGCGGGGCTGATGCACGCGGAACTGGGCGGATACCGACCCGACGACATCCGCATCGTCGCCGCGTTCGACATCGACCGGCGCAAGGTCGGGCTGGACGTGGCGCAGGCGATCTTTGCCCCCCCGAACTGCACCGCGGTCTTTGCCCCCGACGTGCCCGCGACAGGGGCCGTCGTGCGCATGGGGGCCCTGCTGGACGGCGTGGCCGAACACATGGCCGACCACCCCGAGGCGCGGACCTTTGCCCCCGCCGACGCGCCCGAGCCCGACCGCGACCAGGTCGTGGCCGCGCTGCGCGACAGCGGGGCGCAGGTGCTGATGAACTATCTGCCCGTCGGCAGCCAGCGCGCGACCGAGTTCTATGCCGAATGCGCGCTGGCGGCGGGCTGCGCGTTCGTGAACAACATCCCGGTGTTCATCGCGTCCGACCCCGGCTGGGCGGAACGGTTCCGCGCAGCCGGGCTGCCGGTGATCGGCGACGACATCAAGGCGCAGATGGGCGCGACCATCGTTCACCGCGTCCTGACCGACCTGTTCGCCCGCCGCGGGGTCAAGCTGTGCCGCACCTATCAGCTGAACACCGGCGGCAATACCGACTTTCTGAACATGACCAACCGCGCGCGGCTGGTCAGCAAGAAGATTTCCAAGACCGAGGCGGTGCAGGCCGTCGCCGCCGAACGCATCGCGGACGAGAACATCCACGTCGGCCCGTCCGATTACGTCGCCTGGCAGAACGACAACAAGGTCTGCTTCCTGCGGATGGAGGGCGAGTTGTTCGGCGGCGTCCCCATGAACCTGGAACTGCGCCTGTCGGTCGAGGACAGCCCGAACTCGGCCGGTGTCGCCATCGACATGATCCGCTGCGCCCGCATCGCGCTGGACCGCGGGCTGGCCGGCCCGGTCGAGGCCCCGGCGGCCTGGTTCTGCAAGCACCCGCCCCGGCAGATGAACGACGACGACGCCTATTCGGCGGTCGAGGATTTCATCGCCGACGCCGTGCCGGTGCCCGCGTCGTGATGGGGTGCGCCGTGAGGGGGCGCGCCGTGGCCGGGGGCGCCGCCGTCCCCGGCGACGTTTTCCAGCGCGTCCAGCACCTGTTCGGGATCGACGTTCTTCTCGACCTCGTCGGCTGCCTGCTGGTCGATCTCGACGCCCAGCTTTTCGGCCATCCGGTGGATGACCGTCGCCAGCTTGGTCAGCTCATCCTCGGTCAGCAGGCTGACATGCAGGGTGAAATCGGCGCGGCTGTCGGCGCGCTGCTCCTCGCGCCGCTGGTTCATCAGCACGAACAACGACAGGAAGATCGCCTCGGTGGACGCGACCGACCCGATCAGCCCCAGCCCGTCGCCGAAGGCAACGGGGACGGGGATCAGATCCGTCAGCACCAGCAGCAGCCCGCCGTAAAAGACGATGTGCAGCACGATGAAGGTCATCGACCCGGCGACGCGGGTGATCGCCCCGGCGATGCGGTCGCTGGGCGAGGCGCGGGCGTCCTCCTCGCGGCGTCGCCTGACCAGCCGCAGGATGTTGCTGGTCAGCTGTTCCTTTATGCCGTCGCCGGGGGGAACGGGGTCTTGTCGCTGCATCGCATCCTCGCCAACCACGCCCTTCACAAGGGGCCGGCGGGCCGGTCGGTTCCGGGGGACGGCAGATGACCCCGACGATGCGCGCGGCGGTCCTTGAGGGGCCGCAGCGGTTTTCCGTGGCCGAGGTGCCGGTGCCGCAGCCCGCCGCGGGCGAGGTGCTGATCCGGCTTGAGGGCTGCGGCGTCTGCGCGTCCAACGTGGAACCCTGGGAAGGCCAGCCGTGGTCCACATGGCCGGGCGCGCCGGGCGGCATGGGGCACGAGGGCTGGGGCTGCATTGCCGCCTTGGGGGAGGGGGTTGAGGGGCTGTCGTTGGCCCAGCGGGTCACGGCGCTGACGGAACGGTCCTATGCGGAATACGACGTCGCGCGGGCCGACATGGTGGTGCCGCTGCCCCCGTCCCTGGACGGAATGCCGGTGCCGGGTGAACCCGTGGCCTGCGCCATGAACATCTTCGCGCGCTCGGACGTGCGGGCGGGCCAGACCGTGGCGATCGTCGGCATCGGCTTTCTGGGCGCGATCCTGACGCGGCTGGCCACGGACGCGGGGGCACGGGTGATCGCCGTGTCACGCCGGGCCGGGACGCTGGACCTCGCCCGCCGGATGGGGGCCGCCGAAACGGTGGTCATGGACGACCACTGGCGCATCATCGAGGACGTGAAGCGCCTGACCGGCGGCCGCATGGCCGAGCGGGTGATCGAATGCGTGGGCAAGCAGTGGCCACTGGACCTTGCGGGGGAACTGGTGGCCGAGGGCGGGCGTCTGGTCATCGCAGGCTATCATCAGGACGGGCCGCGGCAGGTGAACATGCAGATGTGGAACTGGAAGGGCATCGACATCGCCAGCGCCCACGAACGCGACCCGGGCGTCCGCGTGGCGGGGCTGCGGGCGGCGGTCGATGCGCTGGCCGCGGGGCGGCTGGACCTGTCGCCGCTGCTGAGCGGGGATTATCCGCTGGACCGGCTGGGCGACGCGCTGGCGGCGACGCGCGACAAGCCGGGCGGCTTCGTCAAGGCGTGGGTGCGGCTGTGAGACCGCGACGCATCGCCCCGTCAGGCGCGACGGTCGCCTGCGCGGCGGCGCACGCGGCGGCTGGCCCGGCGGCGCACGCGGCCGGCCGCCCAGCGGCGCACGTTGCCGCTGGCCCGGCGGCGCACGCGGGCGGCCGCCCAGCTGCGCACCCAACTGCCGCTGGCACGGCGGCTCGTCTGGCTTCTAACCCCGCCGCGCGCACGCCGGGGGGCGCGGCCCCTCGCCCGGCCCCCTGTCCGATCCCTTTCCCGGCCGCTCGCCCGATGTCTCGCCGGGCCGCCTTCCCGGCCCCTCGCCGGGCCGCCCGCCCGGCCGCGCGCCTGATCCCTCGCCCGACCGCTCGCCCTGCCCTTCGTCCCGCTCCTCTCCTCGCGCCGCCCCCGGCCGCTCGCCCGGCGGCGCACGCGGCCACTCGCCCGGCCCCTTGTCCCGCCCCCTGTCGGGCCGCACCGGGGGCTGCGCCGTGACCCGCCCGCGGCTGGGTTTCCTTGGCACCGGCTGGATCGGGCGGCATCGCATGGCGGCGTTGGCCGCGACCGGGCTGGCGCAGATCGTGGCGGTGGCCGAACCCGACGACGCCAGCGCGGCCGAGGCGCTGGCGCTGGCCCCCGGCGCGCGGCGGGTGGACGGGCTGGACGCGCTGCTTGGCCCCGACATCGACGCGGTGGTGATCGCGACCCCCAGCGCCGCCCACGCCGCCCAGTCCATCGCCGCGCTGGACGCGGGCAAGGCCGTGTTCTGCCAAAAGCCGCTTGGCCGCACCGCCCCCGAGGTCGCGGCCGTCGTCGCCGCCGCCCGGCGCGCCGACCGGCTGCTGGGGGTGGACCTGTCCTATCGCCACACGGCGGGGATGGTCGCCATCCGCAGGCTGCTGGCCGAACGCGCGCTGGGACATGTTTTCGGCGTGGATTTGCTGTTCCACAACGCCTGGGGGCCGGACAAGCCGTGGTTTTATTACCCGGCGCTGTCGGGCGGCGGCTGTGTCATCGACCTGGGCGTCCACATGGTCGACCTTGCCCTGTGGGCGCTGGACTGGCCCGAGGTCCGGGCCGTCGACAGCCGCCTTTACGCCAAGGGCGCGCCGCTGGCCGACCCCGCGGCGCAGGTCGAGGATTACGCCGTCGCCACCCTTGATCTGGCGGGCGGGACGGTCGTGCGTCTGGGCTGTTCGTGGGGGCTGCAGGCGGGCCGCCCGGCGGTGATCGCGGCCGAGTTCTTCGGCACCGAAGGCGGGGCCAGCCTGCGCAACGTGGACGGATCGTTCCACGACCTGATCGCCGCCCGCCACCACCACATCCGCGAGGAACCCCTGACCGCCCTGCCCGACGACTGGGGCGGCCGCGCCGCGGTGGACTGGCTGACCCGGCTGGCGCAGGGCGCGGGCCATGACCCCCAGGCAGGGCGGCTGGCGGACGTGGCGCGGGTGCTGGATCGCATCTACGGCCGCTGAGGGCCAGCAGCACGAAGCCGGCCGCTGCGCGAGGACGGGCGGTCACGCCGCCTGTTTAGAACCTGCGCTGCGTTTGTCCGCCGACGATGTATAATGGCCCCGCAAATCGCACCGTGCCGGTGCCGCACAGGGGGGAAACACATCTGCGCCTGCCGGGCCACGGCGATCAGGGGCCCACGCTTGAAATCTTCAACTATAACATCATGCAGGAAAAATCCCCGATCGCGGTCAACCGGCCGGGATCTGGACATATCGCGTTCGTGGTGGACGACGTGCCCGCCGCGCGCGAGGCGGTGCTTGCCGCCGGCGGCGCGCCGGTGGGCGAGGTGGTGACGCTGACGAACGCGGCCGGGGCCAGGCTGACCTGGGTCTATGTGACCGACCCCGAGGGGAACGTTCTCGAACTGCAATCACGGCCGAAATAGCCGGTGCCCATGCCTTCGGCGACGGGCCGACGCATCCCCCCCGACGAACGCCGTCGGAACCGTGGCCGCCGATCGGCAGGCCCGCGCACCGGGGCCTGCCTGACCTCACATCACTGCGCGGCGCGGTTCAGGCGCGCCTCGGCGACCTTGGTCAGCTTTTCGTCGGCAGCGTATTCCTCGGCCAGGTTCTGCTGCAGCACCGCGGCGGCGTCGTCGCGGCCCAGTTCCCGCGACCATGCGATCAGCGTGCCATAGCGGGTGATCTCGTAATGCTCGACCGCCTGCGCCGATGCGGCCAGCGCCGCGTCCAGAACCGACTTGTCGGCGATGTCTGCCGCGGTCTCGTCGGCTTCCTTGATGATGCCGTCGATGGCCGGGCAATCCACGCCCTTGGGCGACAGGCCCAGCATCCCGAACACCTGCTCAAGCCGCGTGACGTGGTTCAGGGTTTCCTGCAGGTGCTGTTCAAAGCCCTGCTTCAGCGTCGGGTCGGTCGCCTTCGAGATCATCTTGGGCAGCGCCTTGGTGATCTGGTTCTCGGCGTAATAGATGTCCTGCAGCGTGTGGACATACAGATCCTGCAGGGTCTCGATGTTCTTCATCAGCGCCATGATCGACTCCGTCGGTGAAAGACCCGCCGGGCAGGATCGCCGGGCGGGCGGGGACGCAGCCCAACACGCCGGGGCCGCGCGGGTTTCCCGGCTTGACATAGTTTGCACCCTTGGCCCCGGCGATGCCTCAAGGCTGGACGAACGCCGCCGCGGCTGGTTCAACCGTGCGTGACGGCGGCGCGCAGCACGGCGCCCGCCCGCCGGGGCCGCCCGCGCCGCCCCGCCCCGGACAAGGGAATGTTTGCGATGCGCATAGGCGTTCTGACCTTTCACCGCTGCATCAATTACGGAAGCTATTGGCAGGCGCGCTGCCTGGTGCAGGCGATCGCGGCGCGCGGGCATGACGCGGTGCTGCTGGACCACCGGTCCTGCGCCGTCACCTCGGCCGAGTGGCGCTATGCCTTCAACCCGCAGGCGCCCGAACGCAGCAGCCGCGCCGATTTGCGGCTTTACGGCGCCAAGCTGCGCCGGTTCGCGGCCGCGCAGGCCGACCTGCCGCTGTCGGACCCGTTTCCGCTGGACCAGCCGGGTCTGATGCCCGCCGTCGACCTGGCCCTGATCGGCAGTGACGAGGTCTTCAACCTGCGCCACCCGTGGTATGGCGGCAAGCCGCTGTTCTGGGGCGCGGGGCTGAACGCGGCCCGCGTCGCCAGCTATGCCGCCAGCTTCGGCAACCACGACGCCGACTGGGGCATCCCCGCGCATCAGGCCGGGCTGCTGCGGGGGCTGGACGCGGTGTCGGTGCGCGACGCCAACAGCCTGCGCCTGGTGCGCGAGGCGGCGGGGCTGGACGCGGCGCTGGTGCTGGACCCGGTCCTGCTGTCGCCGCCGCATGTCTCGCCCCCGCCCGCCGAGGGCGCGGGGTATGTGCTGGTCTATGGGCACCACCTGCCCGGCTGGTTCGCGGACCGGGTGCAGGCGGCCGCAAGGCGGCGGGGGCTGCGCACGCTCAGCGTCGGGTATCGCAACGACTGGGCCGACGAACAGCGGCTGGACGCGGGCCCGGCCGAGTTCGCGGCGCTGGTCGCGGGCGCGGCCGCGGTCGCCACGACCTATTTCCACGGCTGCTGCTTTGCGCTGGTGAACGGCCGCCCGCTGGCCTGCGCGCCGTCCGATTACCGCTGGAACAAGGTGCGCGACCTGACCGCGCTGCTGGGGGCGGAACGGCACCTGACGTTTTCCGACGACGACCCCGCGCGAATGGACGCGCTGCTGGCGGAACCCGCGTCGCCCGCAGTGGCCGACCGGCTGGCGACGCTGCGCGCGCAATCATGGTCGTGGCTGGACAAGGTGCTGGCCGCATGACGGCGCAACCGCCTGTCACGCCCGCCCCGCCCGCCGTGCCTGCCGTCGCCTCGCTCGCAGCCCCGCTGGTCGCGCCTATCGCCTCCTCGCCCGCCGCGCCTGCCGTCGCCTCGCCCGCCGCTGCGTCCGCCCCCGTCCCGCCCCCCGCGCCTCGGGTCGCCCCTACCGTCACCCCGCCGCCCGCCTTGTCCGCCGCCCCACCCGTCGTCAGCCCGCGCCAGATCATCCGGTCGGGGCTGTGCATCGGCTGCGGGTCGTGCGCCGTGGGGCGGGCGGACCGGGGCGTGGGCATGGGCTGGGACGGATACGGCCAGATCCGGCCGCAGGGCGCGCCCGCGTGGCTGTCCACCCCCGACGCCGGGTTTTCCGCCCGCTGCCCGTTCTCGCCCGCCGCCGCGAACGAGGATGCCATCGCCGCCGCGCGGTTCCCCGACGCGCCCCTGCACGACGGCCGCATCGGGCGCCATATCTCGTGCCACGTGGGCGCGGTGGCGCAGCCGCCGTTCCGCGAACGCGGCAGTTCCGGCGGGCTGACGACATGGGTCGCGGCCGAGCTGATGGCCCGCGGCGACATCGACGGCGTGCTGCACGTCCATCCGGCGGGGGCAGAGGGGGGGCCGGGCCAGCCGTTCTTCGGCTATCGCATCGCGCGCACGGCCGACGCGCTGATGGCGGGGGCGCGGTCGCGGTATCATCCCGTGCATCTGGCGCAGGTGCTGGACGAGGTGCGGGCAGTGCCCGGGCGCTATGCGGTGATCGGCATCCCCTGCTTCATCAAGGCGGTGCATCTGGCCCGCGCGCAGGACGCGGTGCTGGACGAACGCATCGCGGTCACGCTGGGGCTGTTCTGCGGGCACATGAAAAGCGCGCGTTTCGTCACCAGTTTCGCGTGGCAGATGGGCGTCGATCCGGGCCGGGTGCGGGCCGTCGAATACCGCCGCAAGGACACGGCGCGCCCCGCCAACGTCTATACCGCCGAACTGACGCTGGACGGCGGCACGACTGCGGTGCGCGACTGGTGGAACCTGGCCGACGGCGACTGGGGCGCGGGATATTTCCAGAACAGCGCCTGCAATTTCTGCGACGACGTGGTGGCCGAGACGGCCGACGTCAGCTTTGGCGATGCCTGGGTGGAACCCTATTCCTCGGACGGGCGCGGCACCAACGTGGTGATCGTGCGCGCCCCCCGGATACAGGCGCTGATCGACGCGGGCATCGCCGACGGCCGGCTGGAGCTGTCGCCGGTGGACGCGGGTTTCGTCGCGGACACGCAGGCGGCCGGGTTACGCCAGCGGCGCGAGGGGCTGGCTTACCGGCTGACCTGGGCGCGCCGGGGCATCCGCCCGGTCAAGCGGGTCGCGCCATCCGCCGCGGGGCTGCCTGTGCGCAGGCGCGCCGTCTATCGCACCCGCGCCGCGATCAGCGCCTGGTCGCACCGCATGGCGCGGCTGTCGGCGGCGTTGGGGCGGCCGGGCCTGTATGTCGGCTGGGCGCGCCGGGCCTATGCCGTCTATGAGGGGCTGACCTATCGCCGCGGCAGGCTGGCCGCCGCCTTCGACCGCATCGAGCGGCGGCTGGGCGGCCCGCCGGGCGACTGAGGCCCGCCGCCAAGCGCCGCAGCGCCCCGCCGCCGCGACTGCCGCCACCACAACCGCCGCCGACCCCCGCCAGCGGCCGCCGCTGCCGGCCGCCGTCGCCGCAGGCCACCGCCGACCCCAGCCGCCGGCCGCCGGCCGCCGCGACCGGACGGAAGTTTTGACTCGGGCGCGCGCAGCCGCTATGGGCGGTCCTTTCGGCCAGACGCTCCGGCGCGGTCGCCATAGGGGGCGATCGCAGGGGACAGGTGCCGTCCATCGGTGCACGGCACCCCTTCAGGCGAACACGATGACCAGTTTTGACCTTGCCGCGCCGCTTTCCGCGGCCCTGGCCGACAAGGGCTATTCCACCCTTACCCCCGTGCAGCAGGCGGTCCTCGCCCCCGATGCGGCGGGGCGCGACATCCTGGTGTCGGCCCAGACCGGGTCGGGCAAGACCGTCGCCTTCGGGCTGGCGATCGCCACGAACATCCTGGACGGCGACAGCCTGCCGCTGGGCGGCCTGCCGGTGGCGCTGGCCATCGCGCCGACGCGCGAACTGGCGCTGCAGGTCGCGCGCGAGCTGGGGTGGCTTTACGCCAGCGCCGGGGCGCAGATCGCGACCTGCGTCGGCGGCATGGACTATCGCACCGAACGCCGGGCGCTGGCGCGCGGCGCGCATATCGTCGTGGGCACCCCCGGCCGGCTGCGCGACCACATCGAACGCGGCAGCCTTGACCTGTCGATGCTTCGCGCCTGCGTCCTGGACGAGGCGGACGAGATGCTGGACCTGGGCTTCCGCGAGGACCTGGAGTTCATCCTGCAATCCGCCCCCGCCGACCGGCGGACGCTGATGTTCTCGGCCACGGTGCCCGCGGCCATCGCGAAACTGGCGACCGAGTTCCAGCGCGACGCGCTGCGCATCGTCGCCACCGGCGAGGCGCGCCAGCACGGCGACATCGCGTATCGCGCGATCAGCGTGGCGTCGCGCGACCGCGAGAACGCGATCTTCAACCTGCTGCGCTTTCACGAGGCGCGGACGGCGATCATCTTCTGCAAGACGCGCGCCAACGTGAACCACCTGCTGGCGCGCATGGGCAACCGCGGCTTCAAGGCCGTGGCGCTGTCGGGCGAGTTGAGCCAGCAGGAACGCACCCACGCCCTGCAGGCGCTGCGCGACGGGCGGGCGCGGGTGTGCGTGGCGACCGACGTGGCCGCGCGCGGCATCGACCTGCCGGGGCTGGAACTGGTGATCCACGCCGACCTGCCGACCAACGCCGACACCTTGCTGCACCGTTCGGGCCGCACCGGCCGCGCCGGGGCCAAGGGCGTGTCGGCGCTGATCGTGCCCCCGGCGGAGTTCAAGAAGGCGCAGCGCCTGCTGGCGCAGGCGCGGGTGCAGGCCGAATGGGGGCCGGCGCCCTCGTCCGAGGATGTGCGCGCGCAAGACGACCAGCGCATGCTGGACCATCCCGCCCTGACCGCCGCCCCCGACGAGGACACCGCCGCCGCCGACCAGTTGCTGGACCGGTTCGGCGCGCAGCAGGTCGCGGCCGCCTTCATCCGCCTGTGGCGCGAAGGCCGCCCCGCCCCCGAGGAGCTGGCGGACCCGCCCGCCAGCCCCGGCGCCCCCGCCGCCCCGCGCGAGCGCGGCGAGTTCGGCGAGGCGGTCTGGTTCGCGCTGTCGGTCGGCCACACCGGCCGCGCCGAGGCGCGATGGCTGCTGCCCAAGATCTGCGAGGCGGGCGGCATCACCCGCGACGGCATCGGCGCGATCCGGGTGCGCCAGGACGAAAGCTATGTCCAGATCGCGGCCGCCCTCGCCCCCCGGTTCGGCCAGGGGGTCGAGCTTGAGCCGGGCCTTGCCATGCGCCGCCTGAACGGCGAGCCGCCGCTGGACGAACGCGGCGCGCGCCCCGCGCCCCGCCCCCGCCCCGCGCCCCGCCCCGCACCCCGCGCAGCGGTGGCGGAGGCCGAGGCGCCGCGCCCCCGCTGGACCCCCGACGACCGGCAGGACGGCGAGATGGGCAGGGCGCATGCGGCCACGGGCGGCGATGCCGAACGGCCGAAGCGCCCCGCGAGGGACCGCAGCGCCCCGGTGGGACAGGACGACGCGCGAAAAAGTTTCCCGGCGAAAAAGCCCGGCCCCAAGCCCCGCGCGACGCAGGCCGACACGCCCCCCCACCGCGCCGCGTCGGGCAAGCCCGGCAAGCCCGCGTGGAAATCCGACCCCGGCGGCGCGCCCAAGCCCCGCGCGCCGTTCCGGCCCAAGGGTCCGGGCGGCGCGGGCAAGCCCAAGGGCCAAGGCAAGCCGCCGAAACGCTGAAGGACGCGCGGGCATCGGCCAAGGCCGGACCTGCGCCCCGCGCCGCCTTGCGACAGCCTTTCCGCCGGAGTGCGCGCAGCCGGTCCCGGTCGATCCGGGCCGCCTGCGCGCGCACGGCATCGGATCGCGCAGTCGGTCCCGGCCGATCCGCGCCGCTGCCCCCGCACGACAGCCTTTCCGCCGGGCGGCGCGCAGCCGGTCCCGACCGATCCGCGCCGCGACCCGCACGCTGCATCGGGACAGCCTGCCGCCGGGGGAAGCGCCGGTCCTTCCCGGTGCCCGCCTGCCCGCGCGTCGCCTCACGACAGCCTTGCCGCCGGAAGCGCGCGGCCGATCACCCCGGGTCGTCGCCTCCCCCGCCCGCCGCCTCACGACAGCCTTGCGGCGGGGGATCGCGCAACCATCTCGCCCCGGTCCGCGCCGCTGCCCGCGCCCTGTCACGTCAGCCTTGCAAGGGCAGCGCGCAGCGGTCCCCCCCGCTCTCAGCCGTCGAACCCGGCCAGGAAGGCGTGCAGGCAGTCGCCGATGACCTCGACGGCATAGCCGCCTTCCTGGACGATCAGCGTGGGCAGGCCGATGGCGCGGACGGCGGCGGCGATGTCGCCGAAATCCTCGGACTCAAGCCGCAGGACGCCGATCGGGTCCGATTTATGCGCGTCATAGCCCAGCGACAGCACCAGCGCCTCGGCGCAAAAGTCGCGGATCGCGCCAGCGGCGGTCGCCAGCGCGGCCATCATCTGCGGCTTGGCCGCGCCGTGCGGCAGCGGCAGGTTCAGGTTGAACCCCTCGCCCGCGCCGCTGCCGCGTTCGTCGGCATAGCCGGTGTAGAAGGGATAGAAATCCCCCGGATCGCCGTGGATCGACACGGTCAGCACATCCGCCCGCCCATAGAAGATCTGCTGCGTCCCGTCGCCGTGATGCACGTCCACGTCCAGCACGGCCACGCGCCCGAACCGCTGGCGCAGCCGCTGCGCGGCGATGGCGGCGTTGTTCAGATAGCAGAACCCCGACGCCCGGTCGGCCCGCGCGTGATGGCCCGACGGGCGGCACAGCGCAAAGGCGCTGTCCTCGCCGCCCAGGATCGCGTCGGCGCCCGCGACCGCCGTCTCGGCCGACCGCAAGGTGGACAGCCAGGTGTCGGGACCGACCGGCACCGACAGGTCGCCCAGATACCACCCCATGCGCCCCAACAGACCCGTGGGCCGGGGGGGCGGGCGCACCGGCTGGTCGGGGCGCGCGCTCCAATACGGGAAGGTGGCGGGCCAGACCTCGGGGCCGCGCTCGGGCGGAAGCTGCTGCCACTGGTCCCAGGCGGTGCGCAGGAACGCGACGAAGCCGGCATCGTGGACCTGCAGGACCGGGTCGCAGCCGGTTTCGGCAGGCGCCTGGGGACGGATGCCGCGGCGGGCAAGCGCGTCCAGCAGGCGGTCGGTCCGGCAGGGCAGATCCTTGGGCGCGACGACGCGGCCGAAGCGCATGTATTGCTGCGGATCATGCGCCGCCTGCCGGGGGTGGTAAAAGGCGCGCATCGGGGCACTTTCTGCTGCTGATTTGGGCTGTCGCGGACCGGCATCGTGCGGACGTCGCAGGACCGCACGAAAACGCCTTGCATGCGGGGGGTCAACCTCTAGTGTTTCCGCAAGACAAGGAAAATCCTGCGTGACCGACGCCAACCTGCTGCGACTGAAGGACATTTCCGTCCGCTTTGGCGGGCTGACCGCGCTGAACGGGATCAGCCTGGACCTGCGGCGCAATGCGTCGCTGGGGCTGCTTGGACCCAATGGCGCGGGCAAGACCACGCTGTTCAACGTCATCGCCGGGGCGGTCCGCCCGTCCACCGGCCGCGTGACCTTCGACGGGCGCGACGTGACCGGCGACGCCACCAGCGCGCGCAGCCGGGCGGGCGTCGCGCGCACGTTCCAGATCACCCAGCCCTTCATCAGCCTGACGGTGCGCGAGAACGTCATGGTGGCGCTGACCGCCGCCGGTATGGCGATGCGGCAGGCGCATGGCGCGGCGGCGGAATACGTCGATTTCGTCGGCCTGCGGGCCAAGATCGACGACGCCGCATCGGGCCTCAGCACCGGGCAGCGCAAGCGGCTTGAACTGGCGCGCGCGCTGGCCACCCGGCCCAAGCTGCTGCTGCTGGACGAGGTGACGGGCGGCGTGGACCGCCCGTCCATCCCCGGTCTGGTCGAGACGATCCGCGCGCTGCACGCCGAACGCGGGCTGACGATGGTGGTGGTCGAACACCACATGGATTTCCTGGGCGCGCTGGTGGACGAGGCGCTGTTTCTGGATCAGGGCGAGCAGCTCGTCTCGGGCAGCCTGGCGCAGGTCGCCGCCGACGCGCGCGTCCGCGACATCTATCTGGGGGACGCCCATGTTTGAGCTGAGCGGGATCGACGTGCGCTATGGCGCGGCGCAGGTCTTGTGGGATCTGTCGCTGACCGTCGCCCCGGGCGAGGTCGTCGCCGTCATGGGGCCGAACGGGTCGGGCAAAAGCACCGTGCTGAAGGTCGCGATGGGCCTCAAGCGGCCCAGCGGCGGGCGCGTGATGTTCGACGGCGCCGACCTGACGCAGGCGCCCGCGACCGCGCGCGTCGGCGCGGGGATGAGCATCGTCCTGGAACGCCGCCGCCTGTTCCCCCGCATGAGCGTGCGCGAGAACATCGAGATCGGCGGCTTTGTCCTGCCCCGCGCCGAGATCCGGCGGCAGATGGACTGGGTGCTGTCGCTGTTTCCCGAACTGCGCCCGCACATGGACGCGACCGCGGGCCGTCTTAGCGGCGGCCAGCAGCAGATGGCGGCCATTGCCCGCGGGCTGATGGCCAAGCCGCGCCTGCTGCTGATGGACGAGCCGCTGCTGGGGCTGTCGCCGGCATTGCAGCAGCGGGTCTTTGCCCTGATGCGCGAGATCAACGACCGCGGCGTGGCGATCCTGTTCAACGAACAGAACGCCAAGCTGTCGTTCGGGCTGAGCCACCGCGGCTATCTGCTGGAATCCGGGCGCGTGGTGCTGACCGGTTCCGGCACGCAGATGCTGGACCACCCCGAGATCCGGCGCGTCTATCTGGGCGAGGCCGCCGCATGACCGGCGCGATCCTGATCGAGACGCTGCTGAACGGGCTGATCACCGGGGCGATCTATGCGCTGATCGGGTCGGGGATCGCGCTGATCTATGGCACGACGCGGGTGCTGAACTTTGCCCACGGCGAGGCGATGATGCTGGCCGCCTATGCGGCGCTGATCCTGTCCACCACGGCGGGGCTGCCGCTGTGGCTGGCCGCGCTTGGCGCGATCCTGCTGGTCATGGCGGGCGGCGTCGTGATGCAGCGCGCGGTCATCGCGCCCATCCTTGCGCGCGAGGACTGGTCGTTCCGCATCATCGCCGCGACCATCGGCCTGTCGATCTTCCTGCAAAGCGCGGCGCAGCTGATCTGGGGCGAGGGGTTCAGCGCCCTGCCCTATTTCTTCGACGGCGTGCTGGTGCTGGGGCCGGTGCGGATGCCGTGGCAGCGCATCGCCATCCTGATCGTGGCGCTGGTGGCGCTGGGGCTGTCGGCCCTGCTGCTGTATCGCACGCGGTTCGGCCAGATGATCCGCGCCACGGCGCAGGACGCCGAGGCGGCCGAGGCGTTCGGCATCCCCGCCGCGCGCGTCCACACGATGGTCTTTGCGCTGTCGGCGGGTCTTGCGGCCGTGGGCGCGATCATGCTGGCGCCGCTGTTGTCGGTGAACCCGTGGATGGGCGTGCCCTATATCCTCAAGGCATTCGCCGTGGTGATCCTGGGCGGGCTGGGCAGCTTTGGCGGCGCGATCCTGGCCGGTTTCCTGCTGGGCATCATCGAAAGCTTTGGCGTCACGCTGACGTCCAGCGAATGGCGGGACGTGATCTCGTTCGGGCTGCTGATCGCGGTGATCTGGGTCCGGCCCTATGGCCTTTTCAGCACGCGGGAGGGCTGATCCATGACCGAGATGCTCGGCCGCCGCCCGGCCCTGACCCTGCTGTTGCTGATCGCCGTGCTGGCGGTGATCCCGTTCGTGGTGACGAACCCCTATTACCTGCACGTGCTGACGATCTTCCTGCTGTTCGCGATCTTCGCGTCGGGCTGGAACCTGACGCTGGGCATCCTGGGGCTGAAGACGCTGGGCCACCACGCGTTCTTTGCGCTGGGGGCCTATGGCTCGGCCATGCTGTCGCATTACGCCGGCGTCTCGCCCTGGGCCACGATCTGGGTCGGCGCGGGGATCGCGGCGCTGGCGGGCCTGCTGATCGGGGTGCCGATCCTGCGCATCCGCTCGATGCCGCATGTGGCCATCGTGACGCTGGCCTTTGCCGAGATCATCCGGCTGGTGCTGGCCAACCTCAAGGACTGGACCCGCGGAGAGCTTGGGTTCTGGGGGATCGACGCGATGCCCGCGCTGAACCTGGGCGGCACCGTGGTCGAGTTCGGGACCGGCAAGCCCTTCGGGTCGTATCTGCTGGCGCTGGCGTTCTTTGCCGGGGTCCACGCGCTGCTGCTGGTGGTGCTGCGCGGGCGCATCGGGCTGACGCTGGTGGCGATGCGCGATTCCGAACTGGCGGCGGAAAGCCTTGCGGTGGACCTGACCCGCTGGAAGCTGGGCGTCTTTGCCTTCAGCGCCGCGATCGTCGGCCTCAGCGGGGCGCTTTATGCCCATTACATCCAGATCCTCACGCCCACATCGACCGTAGGCCCCGAGATGCTGGTGACGTTGCTGGCGATGATCATCGTGGGCGGCGTCGGGCGGTTCACCGGCCCGATCCTGGGCGCGCTGCTGCTGACCGTTGTGGGCGAGGCGCTGCGCGAGTTCGGGGATTACCGGATGCTGCTTTACGGGGGCATCGTCATGCTGTTCGTGCTGGGCGCGCCGCGGGGCCTTGCGGGATGGCTGGCCCTGATCGGACGCCGCCGGGCGGCCTGACAACCAACATCAACCAACAGAGGAACTGCCGCCATGCTGAGACGACTGCTCGCCACCAGCGCGCTTGCGCTGTCCTTCGCCGCGCCGCTGACCGCCGCCGCGCAGGACATCCCCGTCGGCGCCATCGCGCCGCTGACCGGCCCCGCCGCGAACTCGGGCGAGGCCCTGCGCCAGGGGTTCATGCTGGCCGTCAAGGAATGGAACGAGGGCAAGGCCGACTATGTCACCCCCGGCGGCGCGCACCCGACCGTCGCCCTGACGGTCGAGGACAACAACTCGAAACCCGAGGTGGGCGTCAGCGCCGCGCAGCGCCTGATCACCCGCAACGGCATCAAGCTGCTGATCGGCGACGCGCTGCACAGCCATGTCACGATGGCCCTGATGGAGCTTTCGCCCCAGTTCGACCTGCCGATCCTCAGCGCCGAGCCGGTCAGCACGCTGATCGCCGACAAGGTCAAATCCGACCCCGAGAAATACGCGCTGTATTGGAAGGGCAACTATAACAGCAGCGCCTATGGCGAGACGGTCCACGACTTTGTCAAATGGGCGCTGGAAAACGGCGTGATCGCCGAGGGCGGCAAGAAGCTGGCCTTCGTGATCGAGGACACCGACTATGGCCATTCCAACGCCGACACGATCACCGAGCTGTTCACCGCCGACGGCTGGACCGTCGTCGCCACCGAGGCCGTGCCCGCGGGCAGCACGGATTTCTATCCGCAGCTGACCAAGCTGAAAAGCGCGGCGCCCGACCTGACGCTGTCGGTGTTCACCGCCGTCAACTCGGGCGTGTCGCTGGTCCGCCAGATCGCCGAACAGGCGATGCCCGGCCGCCACATGGCGATCTATTACCCGACCAAGCCCGAGTTCATGGACCAGGTCGGCGACGCGGGCAAGGGGCTGATCTGGACCTCGCTGCAGTTCGCACCCGACGTGGTGCCCGCCCACAAGGCGTTCGACGACAAGATCCAGGCCGAGTTCGGCAACCCCGCCACCTATAGCCATGCGCACGGCTATTGCACGATGATGATCGGGCTGCGGGCGCTGGAAACCGCGGGCGGCACCGACCCCAAGGCGGTGTCGGACGCCATCGGGGCGACCGACTACAACTGCCTGATCGGGCGGTTCAAGTTCGACCCCGAGGACCACACCGTCATCGGCGGCGGCGAATATCTGCCGCTGCCGGTGGCCCAGGTCCAAAGCGGCGTGAACCAGCTGATCTGGCCGCAGGCGAACGCCACCGCCGAAGCCGTGAAGTGACCCCACGGGGCGGGGCCTTCGGTCCCGCCCGCAACCGCCAGGGTGGAACGTGTCCATGCAGTTCATCAGCAGCGAAGCCGAGCTTGAGGCGATCTATGGCGAGCCGGTCAAGGCCGCCGTCGCCAAGGTGTCGGCCTGGCTGACCCCGACCTATCGCCGCTGGATCGAGGCGGCGCCGTTCTGCGTGATCTCGACCGTCGGGCCGGGCGGCACCGACGCCTCGCCCCGCGGCGACGATGGCCCCGTCGCCCGCGTGCTGGACGAACGCACGCTGGCGATCCCCGACTGGGTGGGCAACAACCGCATCGACACGCTGCGCAACCTGGTCCACGACGACCGCATCGCGGTGATGTTCATGGTGCCCGGTTCGGGCAACGTGGTCCGCGTCAACGGCATCGCCCGCGTGACGGCGGACCCCGCCTTCCGCGACAGCTTTGCCCGCGGCACCACCGCCGGCGCGCTGGTGCCGCGCACGGTGATGATCGTGCAGACGGCCGAGGTTTATATGCAATGCACCCGCGCGATCATGCGCTCGCGCATCTGGGCCGACCGCCGCCCGCCCGAGGGCCTGCCCACGCAGGGCGAGATGCTGGCCGCGCAATCCGACGAGTTCGAATCGCGCAGCTATGACGAGGGCTGGAACATCCGCGGACCCGCGAATCTGTGGTGAGGGTGGCGGCGCGACCGTCCGAGGGCCTGCCCACGCGGGGCGAGATGCTGGCCGCGCAGTCCGACGCGTTCGAACCGCGCAGCCATGACGAGGGCGGGAACATCCGCGGCCGGCCAATCTGTGGTGAGAGGGGCGGCGCGGACTCCCGAGGGCCTGCCCACGCGGGGCGGGGTGCGGGCCGCGCAGTCCGACGCGTTCGATCCGCGCAGCCATGACGAGGGCTGGACCATCCGCGGCCCCGCCTATCTGTGGTGAGAGGGGCGGCGCGGACGGGGGGCTCGTCGCTCGGCCGCCGTCCCTTGACGGGCGCGGGCGATTTCCGGCACCAAGCAGGCATCGTTGCGACTGAAATCACCCCAGCCACCACGGGCCGCCCATGAAGATCGAAGCGTTCTTTCCCTATCGGATGGCGGTCACGGCCGAGGCGTTTTCCCGCCAGCTGGTCGCCGTTTATGGCCGCACCCACGGGCTGTCGCGCGAGGAATGGCGGCTGCTGTTCCTGCTTGAGGATGCGGGGATGCTCGATTCCCTGCAGGTGTCGCAGCGCACGTCGCTGGACAAGGTGCAGGTCAGCCGCGCCGCCTCGCGGCTGGAATCCAAGGGCTTGATCACCCGCTCGGTCTTGGGGTCAGACCGCCGCCTGCGCGACTACCGGATCACCGACGCGGGACAGGCGCTGTTCACCCGCGCCTTTGCCGAGGTCGAGGCCCGCGCGCAGGAAATCCTTGACGCCATGCCGCCCGCCGACCGCGAGGCGCTGCTGCGCGGCATCGCCGCCCTTGACCGCGCCATCGCAAGCGTGACCCAGCCCGAGGCCGGGCACGGCACCGCCTTTCCGCGTCCGGGCGGGTCCGGGGAAACCGCGCCGCCCGAGTGACGCGGGCTTGACATCGTTGCGTCTGCAACGGATATCGTTGCATCAGCGATGAACACCCCGGGGGGCGGAGGACCAGGCATGACGACCCATGATTTGCCGAAAGGGCTGGTGCGGGGCACCGTGACCACGGGCACCGTCGAGGGCTATATGCCCGGCTTCGGCAACGACTTTGAAACCGAGGCGCTGCCCGGCGCGCTGCCGCAGGGGCAGAACAGCCCGCAGAAGGTCAACTATGGCCTTTATGCCGAACAGCTTTCGGGCACCGCCTTCACCGCGCCGCGCGGCCAGAACGAGCGGACCTGGTGCTATCGCATCCGCCCCTCGGTGCATCACACGGGGCGGTTCAGCGCGATCGAGGTGCCATATTGGAAAACCGCGCCCAACGTGCTGCCGAACGTCACCAGCCTGGGCCAGTATCGCTGGGATCCCGTTCCCATGCCTGCCGCCGACGCCGACCTGACCTGGATTACCGGCATGCGCACGATCACCACCGCGGGCGACGTCAACATCCAGGTGGGGATGGCCAGCCACGTCTATCTGGTCACCCGCTCGATGCAGGACGAATATTTCTTCTCGGCCGACAGCGAGCTGCTGGTCGTCCCGCAGGAGGGCAGGCTGCGCTTTTGCACAGAACTGGGCGTGATCGACCTTGAACCCAAGGAAATCGCGATCATCCCGCGCGGGCTGGTTTACCGCGTCGAGGTGCTGGAAGGCCCCGCCCGCGGCTTTGTCTGCGAGAACTATGGGCAAAAGTTCGACCTGCCCGGCCGCGGCCCCATCGGCGCCAACTGCATGGCGAACCCGCGCGACTTCAAGTGCCCGGTCGCCGCGTTCGAGGATCGGGACGCGAAATCCCGCGTCGTCATCAAGTGGTGCGGCCAGTTCCACGAGACCTGGATCGACCATTCGCCCTTGGACGTGGTGGCGTGGCACGGCAATTATTGCGCCTATAAATACGACCTGCGCACCTATTCGCCGGTCGGCGCGATCCTGTTCGACCATCCCGACCCGTCGATCTTTACCGTCCTGACCGCGCCTTCGGGGCAGGAAGGGACGGCCAACATCGACTTTGTGCTGTTCCGCGAACGCTGGATGGTGGCGGAACATTCCTTCCGCCCGCCGTGGTATCACAAGAACATCATGTCCGAGCTGATGGGCAACATCTACGGCATCTATGACGCCAAGCCGCAGGGCTTTGCGCCGGGGGGCATGAGCCTGCACAACTGCATGCTGCCGCACGGTCCCGACCGCGACGCGTTCGAGGGCGCGTCGAACGCCGAGCTTAAGCCCGAGAAGCTGGACGAGACGATGTCCTTCATGTTCGAGACCCGCTTTCCGCAGCACCTGACCGCGTTCGCCGCGAACGAGGCCCCGATGCAGAAGGAATACATCGAGGTCTGGAACCGGCTGGAGAAAAAGTTCGACGGGACGCCGGGCGTCAAATAGCGCGCCGTCCCCGGACGATCACCAACGACGACAGATGACCTCCCGCGGCCGTGCCGGCGCGGGGACGGATGGGCAATGCGAGGACTGGACATGGCGGCAGACAACGGGGCGGCGACGCTGAAAAGCTGGGTGGCATCGGCGAACGAAAAGGGGTGCGACTTTCCCATCCAGAACCTGCCCTATGGCGTGTTCTCGACGGGGAACGGCCCGCGCCGCTGCGGGGCGGCCATCGGGGACATGATCGTCGATCTTGCCGCCTGCGAGGAACGCGGCCTGATCGACGCAAGCGGCACCTTTGCACGGTCTGATCTGAACGATTTCATCGCCCTTGGCCGCGACGCATGGGCCGGGGTCCGGGCGCGGCTGACCGAGTTGCTGAGCGAGGGCGGCGACCGCACCCTGCCGCTGGTCCCGATGGCCGGGGCCACGCTGCACCTGCCGGTCCGCGTGACCGAGTTCACGGATTTCTACGCCTCGAAGAACCACGCCTTCAACGTGGGCGTGCTGTTCCGCGGCCCGGAAAACGCGCTGCCGCCGCAGTGGACGCACATGCCCATCGGCTATAACGGCCGCGCCTCGTCGGTGGTGGTGTCGGGCACCCCGATCCGCCGCCCGATGGGGCAGGTCCGGGGCGAGAGCGGGCCGGAATGGACCGCCTGCCGCAGGCTGGACCTGGAGCTGGAGCTGGGCGCCATCGTCGGGGCGGACAGCACGATGGGCGAGCGGGTCGGCGTCGAGCAGGCCGAGCAGATGATCTTCGGCTATGTGCTGCTGAACGACTGGTCGGCGCGCGACGTGCAGGCGTGGGAATACCAGCCGCTGGGGCCGTTCCAGGCCAAGGCGCTTGGCACCACGATCAGCCCGTGGATCGTGACGCAGGCCGCGCTGGAACCCTTCCGCTGCGAGGGGGCGGCGCGCGACAACCCGCTGCTGCCCTATCTGCAGGAAAGCCGCCCGGGCTTTTACGACCTGACCGTCGGCTGGACGATGAACGGCCAGGACATGGCGCGCACGAACTATAACGTCATGTATTGGTCCAGTGCCCAGCAACTGGCCCATCACACGGAGTCCGGCTGCCCGATGCGGGTGGGCGACCTGCTGGGGACCGGCACGATTTCCGGGCCGTCGCCGGACCAGACCGGGGCGCTGCTGGAAATGACGCAGGGCGGCAAGGTGCCGGTGACGGTGAACGGCCAGCCCCGGACCTTTATTCAGGACGGCGACGAGATCGGGCTTTACGCCCACGCCGCGGGCGACGGCTATCGGGTGGGCTTCGGCCCCTGCACCGGGCAGATCCTGCCGGCGGCGGAATGACCATGCCGGGGGTTGGGGCCGTGGCGGAAGGGACCGGCGGCGTGGTGCTGCACGATTACTGGCGGTCGTCGGCATCCTATCGGGTCAGGATCGCGCTGGCGCTGAAGGGCATCGTCTATGGCCGCGTTCCGGTCGATCTGGTCGCGGGCCAGCAGCGCGCGGCCGCGCATCTGGACGTCAACCCGCAGGGGCTGGTGCCCGCGCTGCAGATCGACGGCCTCGTGCTGACCCAATCGCTGGCGATCATCGACTATCTCGACGAAACCCGCCCCGCCCCGCCGCTGCTGCCCCAAGGCGCGCCAGCCCGCGCCCATGTCCGCGCGCTGGCCCTTGCCATCGCCTGCGAGGTTCACCCCCTGTCCAACCTCGCGGTGCTGGCGCGGGTCGAGGCGCTGGCGGGCGCCGACGCGCGCGCCGAATGGAACCGCGACAACATCGGCCGCGGGCTTTCCGCGTTCGAACGGATGCTGGATCATCCGGGCTTTGCCGGCCGGTTCTGCCACGGCGACGCGCCCGGCCTTGCCGATTGCGTGCTGATCCCGCAGCTTTACAACGCCGACCGCTGGGGTGTTTCCTTCGACCACCTGCCGCGCATTTCGATCGTGGCGCGGTCCTGCGCGGCGCATCCCGCCTTTCTGGCGGCGCATCCCGACAATTTCGCGCCCCTCGCCCAGGCTGCCGCCGCGGGCTGATCCGCTGAATGGAAGGCGCGGTCCTGTCCGCCCTTTGGATCACCCCGGCAGGAAATCCGCCGCCAGTTCGGCGATGCGCCAGCCCTGGGCGGTGCGGACAAGCGTCAGATCATAGATGCCCGCCATCGCCACGCGGCCCGGCCCGTGGCGAAAGTCGCTGATGATCATCCGGCATTTCCCCTGAACGGTGTCGGCATCGCCCCCCTGCCACAGCACGACATCCGTCATCTGGTGCCGGCAAAGCCCGCCGAAGTTCTGGACCGAGAACCGCGCCAGCGCGGCCAGCGCGGCCCGCCCTTGCGTTTCGCCGGCGGCGATCCCCGACCCGCCCCGTTCGACCGGGGCGGCGCAGGGGCGCGCCGTCGATCATGACATGGCGGCGCCAGGCCTCGGTGCGGATGCGCTCGGCGGTCAGGGGCGTCTCGATCAGGCCGGGGGCGACGGCGTTGACGCGGATGCCGCTGGGACCGAAGTCGTTGGCCATCTGCCACATCGGTCGGATCCTCGATCCCGCGCTCGGCCATCGACTTGGCGGGCAGGTTCTCGGCCACCTGCGTCTGGAACGCGGCCAGCGTGTCCTTCATCTCCTGCGTGGGTTCGGTGACCTTCAGCCCGCGTTCCCTGGACCCTTTCAGCGCCGCCTCGACCCCGACGTGATAGGCCACTTGCGAGCGCGCCAGCCCGGTCGCCACATTGTCCAGCAGAACCCGCCGCTGCGCGGGTTCAAGCCCGGCCCAGGCGTCCTTGTTGAACACATAGGTCGCCCCCACCACGACGCCCTGCGGCAGCGTGTTCACGGTCTTGGCGACCTCCCAGAACTTGCTGCCCTTGTCGAGGTTGGTGGCGTCCGACAGCGTGCAGTCGATCGACCCCCGCTCCAGCCCCGAATAGACGTCGGCGATCGGGACCGACACGGGCACGCCGCCCAGCGCCTGCTGTCACCCGGCGCCCTGCTGCCCGAGAACCTGGCCGATTACCGGCGCATGAACGTGGATTTTCACACCACCGTCATGCAGCTGTCCGGCAATCCCTGGCTTGCGACCTTCGTGCAGCGCCTGCATGACGTGCCCGCGGCGTCCGACCGGGTCATCATGTGGCGCGATTTCCGCGTGATCGAGCGGTCGCACGACGACCACCGCCGCATCGCCACGGCGCTGTCCAAGGCGCAGGGCGAACGCGCGGCCGCCATCATGCGCGAGCACATCACCTTTGCGCTGGAACACATGCAGGTCCAGCTGCAGCTTTACCCGCAGGATTTCCTGCGCGTGCCCAACTTTGACAAACCCGCCCCGCGCCGCAGCAGCGGCAGCAACAAAAGGACTTCCGCATGACGCCCCGCATCTTCTTCTCGCCCGCCTCGCCCTTTGTGCGCAAGGCGATGGTCGCCGCGCTGGAACGGGGGGTCGAGATCGAGAAGCTGCCTTCGGCCGCCTGGCCGGTCAAGCGCGACCCGAACATCGTGCGGCACAACGCGACCGGCAAGGTTCCTTGCCTGCTGCTGGACGACGACACGCCGATCTTCGACAGCCGCGTCATCTCGGCCTTCATCGACGCGCAGGGGGACGAGGGCGAAACGCTGTATCCGCAGGACAGCCGCCGCTTTACGGTGCTGACGCTTGAGGCGCTGGGGGATTCGATCCTCGAGGCGGCGCTGCTGCACCGTTACGAAAACGTCCTGCGCCCCGAGGACAAGCGCTGGGACGACTGGGCGCGCGGGCAGATGGAAAAGGTCGATTCGGGGCTGGACGATCTGGAGGGCCGCTGGTTCGACGCCCTGTCGGCGGGGTTCCACGCCGGGTCGATCGCCGTCGCGTGCATGCTGGGCTATCTCGATTTCCGCTTTGCCGACAAGGACTGGCGCAGCGGGCATCCGCGCCTTGGCGCATGGTTCGCCGCGGTGTCCGAACGCCCGTCCATGCAGGCCACCTTCCCCGCCGCATAAGCCTCCGACCGAGGCCGGAAATGGAAGCCCGCCGCCAGCGATGGCGGCGGGCTTGCCGTTCTTTGCATCCTGCGCCCGGACCCGGTGACCGACGCCGCCGCCGTGCTGCGGGGGCAAGTCCTTGCCCTGTCGGGGGTCATTCATGGCCGCCGGGAAACCGCCTCGCCGACCCGGCGCACCTCCTCAGTCGGCGGTCACGACCTCACGCATGAACTTCTTTTTCTGCTCCTCGATGATCAGGGCGGCCAGCCGGAAGAATCCGTGGACCATCTTCGAGAACGGCAGCAGCAGGAACAGCGTCAGCACCGTGCCAAGATGCAGCGGCAGCAGCCAGGCGACGGCGGCGGTGCCGGTCGCGGCGTAGAGGATCAGCCCGGTCGCGCCGGTCAGGCCCAGCAGGACGACAAAGGCCATCTCGCCGCCCCAGACGCGGCGGGCGCCCAGGGTCGGGTCGGCCTTCAGCTTCAGCCGCGCCATCTCGATGGTGCCCAGCACCAGCAGGATGCCGCCGGGGATGCCCAGCAGCTTGGGCGGGCTGAACAGCGGATAGGGCGCGGGCATCCCGAAGGTGTGCATGATCGACGCGACCGAGGTCGCGGCAAAGCACAGCAGGAACCCGACCAGAACCGCCTGGTGCGCCCAGCGGCGGGCATTGGAATAGCGGTCCTCTTTTTCAAAGTTGCAGCCCTCGCCGTGGCCGCCCGACAGGTTGCGCATCTTGGCGACCGACCAGAAGGCGCCGCGCAGGTCACTGACCGTCGCGCGCCTGCCCCCGGTGTCGCGCCAATAGCGGCGCAGGCCCACGAACAGCGCCAGCAGCGGCAGCAGGAAGGCGGGCGCGAAGATCGCCACCATCACGTTATGGCCGATATAGGCATAGAACCCGTCGCCCTCGGCCGGGCGCAGGTTCAGCGCCACCCACATCAGCGCCGTGGTCGCCAGGACGATCAGCGCCATGATGGCGACGCCGTGGTTGTGGAACAGCCGCCCGATGCCCTGCGGCCAGACATGGCTTTCCCAGCTGTCCTGACGCACCTCGGCCAGCGCGGCGGGCAGGTTCAGCTGGAACTCGTGCGGGGGGGCATACTGGCAGGAATAATAGCAGCCCCGGCAGTTGTGGCACAGGTTGGCCATGTGGCTGATGTCGCCGTCGGCGAACATCTTGTTGCGCATCATCGCCGGAAAGACCGCGCAGAACCCCTCGCAATAGCGGCAGGCGTTGCAGATCTCCAGCTGGCGGCGGGCTTCCTGGATCAGGGCGGGGGTTTCAAGCGACATGGGCGGCTGCCTCCCGGCCGGCGATGCGGCCAAACACGGTTCCAATGGTCATTCCGAAGCCGGCCAGATAGCCCTGCCCCAGGATGGATCCGGCCATCATCTCTCCGGCCGCCCAGACGTTCCGCAGCGGCCCGGCCTGCGTCTGCACCTGCGCGGTGTCCGACACCTTCAGCCCCAGATAGGTGAAGGTCACGCCGGGACGCAGCTGATAGCCATAGAAGGGCGGCGTATCGATGGGCCGCGCCCAGTTGGTCTTGGGCGGGTCAAGCCCCTCGGTCGCCAGCCCGTCCAGCTCGGTCGGGTGAAAGCGGCCGGGGCGGGCGGCGGCGTTGAAATCCGCGACGGTCCGCGCCAGCTTGCCGCCGTCAAGGCCAAGCTGCCGGCCCAGTTCCTCGATGCTGTCGGCCTTGATGGCCGGGAAGACCGACGGCATGAACAGGTCGATCGACTTGGCGTCGATGATCGCATAACCGACCTGCTCGGGCTGGGCGGCGACCAGCCGGCCCCAGATCGCGTAGCGTTTGGGCCAGGTGTCCTCGCCCTCGTTATAGAAGCGGTCGCCGTCCCTGTTCACCACGACCGAGAAGGGCACGCAGTCCAGCCGCGTGCAGATGCCGCCGTCATACTTGGGCGCGCGCCCGTCGATGGCGACCGCGTGGCACTGGGTCGGGTCGCCCACCGTGTCGCAGCCCTGGTCGATCATGTCCTTCAGCACCACGCCGCGGTTGTAGGGCGTGCCGCGGATCAGGAAGTTCGCGGCCGCCGGACCCCAGGCGCGGGTCAGCCACTCGATGTCGGACTGGAACCCGCCGGACGCCAGCACCGCCGCGCGGCCCGCGATCCGCTCGACCGGGCCGCCCGCGACGGAAACCTCCATGTGGGTGAACCGGTCGCCTTGCAGATGAACGTGCCTGACCTGCGCCTCGTAGACGACGGTAACGCCCAGATCCTCGGCGGCGTTGTAATAGGCGTTCACCAGCGCCTTGCCGCCGCCCAGGAAAAAGGCGTTGGTGCGCGACAAGGACAGCGTGCCCGACAGCGAGGGCTGGAAATGCACGCCATGCGCCTGCATCCACGGCAGGCATTCCTGCGAGCTGCGGATGACCATGCGGGCCAGCCGCTCGTCGGTCTTGCCCTTGGTGACCAGCAGCAGGTCGTTGAAATATTCGTCTTCCAGATAGGCGTCGGTCAGGACCGACAGCGGCCCTTCGTGCATGCAGCGAAAGTTGCGCGTGTGGCGGCTGTTGCCGCCGCGATAGGGCTTGGGCGCGCCTTCCAGGATGATGACCTTGCAGCCCGCCTCGGCCGCCGTGATCGCGGCGCACAGCGCGGCGTTGCCGCCGCCCGCGATCACCACGTCCCATTCCGTCGCGCTTCGCGCCGCCGCTGGCGCGCCCTGTCCTTTTGCCATTCGCTCTGCTCCGTTCTCCATCTGGCTAGTCCGCGGGGTCCACCCGCGACTGGCGAAGGGATTTCAGGCGGACATGCTGGGCCGCCTCGATATGGGCGCGCATCTCGGCCTCGGCCTTTTGGCCGTCGCGGGCGGAAAGGGCCGCAAGGATGGCGCAATGCTCGCGCTGGGCATCCGCGACGCGCGACCGCTCCATCAGCGTGGTCGGGCCGAGGATCAGCATGGTTTTCTGCAGGCTGCTGACCGCGCGCATCAGAAAGCGGTTCTTGGCGGCGTTCAGCAGCATCTCGTGGAACTGGCGGTTCAGCTCTGCCGCCTGGCGTTCGTCGCTTGCCTCGGCGAACTCGTGGTTCAGCGCGGCCAGCGCCTCGATCTCGACCGGAGAGGCGGCGCGCGCGGCCAGCCGGGCGGCCGTGCCCTCGATCACGGCGCGCATCTCGTACAGCTCCATGATCTCGGGGTAATCCAGCGTGCGGATCGTCGCGCCCTGCCGTGGCGCGTGGGCCACCAACCCGTCGCTTTCCAAAAGCCGGATCGCCTCGCGCACGGGGGTGCGCGATGCGCCCAGCCGGTCGGCGATCTCGACCTCGCGCAGGCGGGTGCCGGGCACAAGATCGCCCGCGCGGATCTCGTCCAGAAGCCGGTTGTAGATCAGCCGCCCCTGGGGAATGTCGTCGCCTAAGTCCATCGGATACCGGCCGTCGCGGGATGCACCATTGCCAAGCCCGTGCGTGACTTGTATCCCCGTGGATACATACGGATACATTCCCTGTCAAGGAGCGCGCCAGCCCGTGCAAAACCAACTGTTCCGCGGGATTGCGACGGTGGCGATCGCCCTTGCGGGGACTGCGGCCTTCCTGCTTCTCGCCCTGCCGCTGCCGTTCCTGTTCGGGCCGATGCTGGCCTGCCTGATCGCCGCGCTGGCGGGCGTCAGGCTGCGGGGGCTGGGGCAGGTCTCGGTGGGCGCCCGCACCATCCTGGGGGTCGCGGTGGGCGCCTCGATCACGCCCGAGGTGGTCGCCCGCATCCCGCAGATGATGCTCAGCGTGGCGCTGATCCCGGTCTATATCGCCCTGATCGCGCTGATCGGCGTGCCCTATTTCCGGCGCATGGGGTTCGATCCGGTGACGTCCTATTACGCCGCGATGCCGGGCGGGTTGCAGGACATGGTGATCTTCGGCACCGAGGCCGGGGGCGATCCGCGCGCGCTGTCGCTGATCCACGCCACCCGGGTCGCGATGATCGTGACCGTCGCCCCGATCCTGCTCAGCCTGGCCTACGGCGCGCCGCTGACCGGGGCCGTGGGCGCCCCCGCGGCCGACCTGCCGCCCGCCGAGATGGCGATCATGGCGGCCGCCGCGCTGATCGGCTGGAAGGGGGCCGAGCGGATCGGACTGTTCGGCGCGACGATCCTGGGCCCGATGATCGTGACCACGGTCCTTGCGCTGACGGACATCATCCACAGCCGCCCCCCGGCCGAGGCCATCCTTGCCGCGCAGTTCTTCATCGGGATCGGCATCGGCGTGAATTATGTCGGCGTCACCCTGCGGGAGCTGCGGCGGTTCGTGGCCAGCGGGCTGATCTTTGTGCTGATCCTTGCCGTCATCACGGGCCTGATGACCGAGGTCGTGACCCTGTTCGGGCTGGCCCAGGGGATCGAGGGCTTTCTTGCCTTCGCGCCCGGCGGTCAGGCGGAAATGACGGTGCTGGCGATCATCGTGGGCGCGGACCTGGGGTTCGTCGTCGTCCACCACCTGACGCGGATCGTTCTGGTGATCCTGGGCGCGCCGCTGGGCGCCCGGCTGGCCGTGCGGGCGCGCCGCAAGGGCCCGCCACCACGTTGACCGGACGACCCGCCGCAAAGGCCAGCATCTGGTCGGCGATGTCGGAAAACTGGCGGTCCAGTTCCTCGGCGGTGACAAAGCCGACATGCGGGGTGGCGATCACGCGGGGATGCGACAGCAGCGGATCGTCCGCGCGCGTCACCGGCTCGGCGTCGAAGACATCCAGCGCGGCCATGTCCGGCCGCCCCGCCTGCAAGGCCGCCAGCAGCGCGCCCGGCGCAATCAGCCCGGCGCGGGCGGTGTTCACCAGCACCGCGTCGGGCCGCATCAGGGCAAGGTCCGCCGCCGTGACGATCCCGCGCGTCTCGGGCACCAGCCGCAGGTGCAGGCTGAGGATGTCCGCACCGGCAAAGAACGCCTCGCGCGAATGCGCCACGGTTTCGCCGTCGGCGGCGGCCCCCGCGCGGCCCGCGTCCGATCCCCACCAGACGACCTTCATCCCGAAGGCGCGGGCATAGCCGGCGACCTGCCGGGCGATGCGCCCGTATCCGTAAAGGCCCAGCGTCCGGCCGCGCAATGTGCGGCCAAGGGCGGCGCCTGCCTGCCAGCGGCCGGCGTTGGCGGCGGCGAACTGGTCGGGCAATCGCCGCCACGCCGCCATCACCAGCGCCCAGGTCAGTTCGGCGGCCGCGTGGTTGACCGAACAGGGTGGATTGGCCGAGCAGAAGGTCACCCCGCGCGCCGCGCAGGCGGCAGCATCGACATGGGACCACGCGCCCCGCCCCGAGATCAGCCGCAGCCCCGGCAGCGCCGCCAGAAGCGTGTCCGTGATCCGCGTGCGTTCACGGAACAACGCGACCGCCTCGGCATCCGCCAGCCGGGCCGCCAGTTCCGCGCCGTCGGCGTGGTCCGTCCAGACCGTGACCTGATGCCCGTCCAGCTTGCGGAAACTGGGCAACCCGCGCAGCGCGTCGCCCCAGTCGTCCAGCAGGTGGATGTTCACCGCGCCCCGTCCCAGACCGTCGCGGGGACCATCACCTCGCCCCGCGCCAGCAGACGCGCGGTCCGCAGCAGCCCGGCCGATTTCAGCCGGAACCCGTCGGTCGCGTCATAGTCCACCGTCACGTCGATCTGGCCCGAGGGATGCTCGATCAGGACCAGCGCGGGCTGGCCTTGCGGCGGCTGCGCGACCCCGTGGGCCACGGTGCCGGGGGTCAGCAGGCACGAGGCGATGCATTGCGCCCCGGTCACGGCCATCGTCGGGTGGCAGTTCCGCGGCATGAAATAGCGCGCGGTCACGTGCCCGCCGTTCTGCGGCGGGGCCAGCAGGGTGAACTTGGGCGTGACCGACTGCGACACGTCGCCCATGCCCATCAGGCGTCCCGCCTCGCGTCGGATCGGCTCCATCCGTTCAAAGAACGCAAGGTTGGCGTCCAGCTCGGCCGCGCTTTCCAGCCCGGTCAGGCCGAAATCGGCGGCGCGTGCCATGACGACCGGCATGGCGACGTCCATGCAGGTGACCTCGATCCCGTCGATGACGTCGATCGCATTGCCCGTCGGCAGCAACGCGCCGGTATTCGAGCCGACGACATCCATGAAGTTGAGATAGATCGGCGCCGCCGTCCCCGGCACGCCGTCGATGGCGGCGTCGCCCGTATATTCGACCCGACCCCCGGGGGTGCGCACCACCGCCTCGACCCGCGCGCCGGTGTTGACGGAACGGATGCGGACGCGGGTCTCGTCCCCCTGCGGCGCGACCAGCCCCATCTCGATGGCGGCGGGGCCGACGCCGGACAGGATGTTGCCGCAGGTCGGCTTGAAATCGACCTGCCCGTCGGCGACGCTGACCTGCGCAAAGAAATAATCCACGTCGTCGTCGGCGCTGTCGGCCTGCGACAGCATGGCGACCTTGGTCGTTACCGCCGCGCCGCCGCCAAGGCCGTCGATGTTCAGCGGATGCCCGGAGCCCAGCGCGGCGACCAGCACCTGCGCCAGCACCTCGCGGTCCTCGGGCAGATCCTCGCGCCGGAAATACGGCCCGCGCGAGGTGCCGCCGCGGAAGAAATGGAACGGAATGGCTGTCTGCGTCATGGTGCCCGGTCTCTGATCAGGGATGCGATGTGATTGCCGAAGGCGGCGCAGCCAAGCGCGCCGCCAAGGTCGGCGGTTCGGGTGGCGGGGCTGGCCAGCGCCCGGTCCAGCGCGGAATCGATGGCCGCCGCCGCGTCCGCCGCGCCCAGATGCGCCAGCAGCATGGCGGCCGAGCCGATCAGCGACACCGGGTTCGCCCGGTCCTGCCCGGCGATGTCGGGGGCCGATCCGTGCTGCGCCTGCGCCACGGCGAAATCGGGGCCAAGGTTCAGCGACGCCGCCAGCCCCAGCCCGCCCGAAAGCTCGGACGCGAGGTCGGACAGGATGTCCCCGAACATGTTGGTCGTGACGATGACGTCAAAGCGGCCGGGATCGCGCACCAGCAGAGCCGCGGCGGCATCGACCAGCACCTCCTCATAGGCGATGCCGGGATGGTCGGCGGCGACGGCGCGCACCTCGGACAGGAACAGCCCGTCCGACAGGCGCATCACGTTGGCCTTGTGGATGGCCGCCACCTTGCGCGCCGGGCGGCGTTCGGCCAGCGCAAAGGCGGCCTTGGCGATGCGGCGGCTGGCGCGGGCGGTGATCTTGCGCATGGCCAGCGCGACGCCCGGTTCCACCATGAACTCGCCGGGGCCCGAGGCCATGTTCCGGTCGGCGTAAAATCCTTCGAGGTTCTCGCGCACGATCACCAGATCGACCGGCCTCGTGATGGGGTGGCGGACGCCGTCGCGGCTGCGGGCGGGGCGGATGTTGGCGTAAAGGTCCAGCTCGCGCCGCAGCACGCCCGAGGGGTTCCGCCCGCCCTGGCTGACGGGCGGATAGATGTTGTGCGACACCGGGCCAAGGATCACCCCGTCGGCAGCTTTCGCCGCGGCGATCACGGCGTCGGGGATGGTCGTCCCCTCGGCCGCCAGCGCGGTCAGTCCGATCTCGCGGCGGTCGAGGTCCAGCCCCGGCCCCCAGGTCTCCGAGGCCGCCGCAAGGACGGCCTCGGTCGCGGACAGGATTTCGGGGCCGATGCCGTCGCCGGGCAGGCAGAGGAGCCGCATCCCCGTCACCTCAGCGGCCAGGGCAGATCGACCATCGACTGCAGCACGCCCGACGGAAAGTTCAGGTTCAGCGCATAGGCGACCCCGATCACCCCGGCCAGCGCCCAGCCGGCCATGACGAACGCCCGCGCCCAGGTCGAACCGACCCGCTGCCGCATGAAGGCGACCATGAACAGACCGACCGCGATCACGAAGCCGAACAGCGAGGCCAGCCCGACAAGCGCGGCCAGCCAGATGATGCCGTTCCACGCCGAACCGGCCGGCATCTGGCCGTCGGCGCCGGTCTGGCGTTCCTGATCGTAAAGCGCCGGCGCGCCGCGGTCCGCATAGACCAGCTTCCACAGCAGCATCAGCCCGGTGAGGATGCCCACCGCCGCCATGACGCCGGGGAAGATCGCCCCCAGGAACGACTGCCCAAGCGCATCCCAAAGCCCCACGGCCAGGAACAGCACCATCGCGGCCGCAAAGGCGAACTGCGGGCGGCGGGCCGCGCGGGCGGCCTCGGCGTCGGTGTGGTGGTGCAGGTCCAGCTCGCCCAGTTCGACGCTTTCATCGACGCGGTTCTTCAGCCCGAAGAAGACCGAAACCGCGATGATGGCCGCGATGATCAGCACGCCGGGCTGGACCAGGAAGCTCCAGCCGTTGAACTGCACTGCCTGATACAGATAGGTCTCGGCCTGCGGGGCCAGCACATAGCCGATCAGCAGCGCCGGACGCGGCCAGCCGAAACGCTTCATGAACACGCCGACGACGCCCAGCACCAGCAGGGCCACCAGATCCTCAAGCGACCGGGTGGACTGGAACGCCGCAAAGCTGACCATGACGAACATGAACGGCGCCAGCAGCTGGAACGGGATGCGCGTCAGCCCGGCGATCGGCTTGGACAGCAGCGCGCAGATGCCCGCACCGAAGATGTTGGCCAGCGCCAGTGTCCAGATGATCGTATAGGTCAGGTTCAGGTCGGTGGTGACCATCGACGGCCCCGGCTCGACCCCGATCAGGATCATGCCGCCCAGGAACACCGCCATCGACCCCGAACCCGGGATGCCGAACAGCAGCGTCGGCAGCATCGCGCCGCCGGTCATGGCGTTGTTGGCGCTTTCGGGGGCGATCACGCCGCGCACGTCGCCCTTGCCGAACTGGCTGCTGTCCTTGGTCGTCTGCACGGCATGGCCATAGGCGATCCAGTCCACGACCGATCCGCCAAGGCCCGGGATCACGCCGACGATGCAGCCCACGGCCGAGCAGCGCAGGCTGAGAAACCAGTTCTGCGCCCAGTCGCGGAACCCCTGCCCCCAGCCCTTGCCCAGCGGCGCCTCGCGCGCGATGGCCTGGTTGGTGCGCAGCAGGTCCACGATCTCGGGGATGGCAAAGATGCCCATGCCGACGACGACCAGCGGCACGCCGTCGTAAAGATAGAAGATGTCGAACACCATGCGGAACTCGCCGGTGGCGGGGGCGCCCCCGATCGAACCCAGGATCAGGCCGACCGCGCAGGCCGTCAGGCCCTTGACGATGCTGCGCCCCGCCAGCACCGCGACCATCGACAGGCCCAGCAGCGCCAGCATGAACAGCTCGGGCGAGCCGAAGGCCAGGATGATCGGCCGGGCGATCAGCACGAACACCGTCAGCACCAGCGCGCCGAACACGCCCCCGAACATCGACGAGATGAAGGCCGCCGACAGCGCCCGCGCCGCCTGCCCCTTCTTGGCCATCGGGAACCCGTCCAGAACCGTCGCCTGGCTGGACGAGCCGCCGGGAATCCCCATCAGGATCGAGGAGAAGGTGTCGCCGGTCGGCATGATCGCCAGAAGGCCGATCAGCATGGCCAGCGCGGACACCTGGTCCATGCCGTAGATGAACGGCACCAGCAGCGACAGCCCGGCGATGCCGCCAAGCGCGGGCAGGATGCCGATAACAAGGCCGACCGAGATGCCGAGCATCATATAGGCGAGATGCTGGAAACTCAGCAGGTTGGTCAGCGATGACAAAAGGATTTCAGTCACGAAGCTCTCCGATGCCCGGTTGCTTTCGATGCAGCGCGCGACATGGAAGGCCCCGCAGGGCCTTCCCGTCGGCGCGCATGAGGATCACTCCTCGCCCAGCTTGACGCCATAGTCGGTGGACAGGACGTCGACCACGGTCTTGCGCACGTCGTCCTCGATGGTCGTGCCGCGCTGATACAGCGCGTCGGCAAGGGCGCCGGTGACCTGATCATAGTCGCCCAGCACCGCCTCGGCCGAGGCTTGATAGGCGGGGTCCGCCTTCATGTCCTCGAAGGCTTTCTGATAGGCCGCGACGATGTCGGCGGGCGTGTCCTTGGGGACCACCACCATCTTCTGCGCCGGGAAACCGGCGGCGAAGAACGCGAAATAGGCGTCGTATTCCGGCCCCGACGGCGCGTTGCCGGTCAGCATCTGATAGGCTTCGCCGAAATGCGGCAGGTCCGGGAAGGTCGGGTCGCGCACCGGCTCGCCCGCTTCGTTCAGCACGCCCCAGGAAAACAGCGGGACCGCGGTCCCCGCGTCCACCAGCGGCTGCACGTTCTTGAGATAGGCCGACGAGGTCTGATAGTCGATGTTCGTCTCGCCACGCTCGAACGCAAGGCGGCCGTCGCCGCGGCCCTTGAAGCCGAAGACGTGCTGGGTTTCCAGCCCCATCAGCCGGAACGCCAGCAGCGGCACCAGATCCAGCGAGGTCGCGCCCTGGCTGGCATAGACCAGCTTTTGCCCCCTGAGCTTGGCGATGTCCTGCGGCCCGGTCAGGCCCAGCGACGGGGTGGTATAGACCACGCCGCCGGTCGGCGCGACCATCAGCGGGGTCCAGTCCTGATATTCATAGCGCGCGCGGGTCTTTCAGCAGATAGGGAAACTGCGTGGATGCCGAGGTGCCCAGGATCGTCAGCCCGTCGGGCCGCGCGCGGGTGGCAAAGACGTTGGCGCCCTTGGTGGACCCGCCGCCCGGTTCGTTCACGACGACCACGGTCGGGTTGCCCGGCAGGTATTTCTGCAAAAGCGGGGCGTTGAACCGGGCCCAGGTGTCCGACCCGCCGCCCGGCGAGAACGGAATGATGAACTCGATCGTCTTGCCCTTGAAGTCGGCCTCGGCGGCGGCGACCTGCGGGACCGCGGCGGCGACCATCGTCGCGGCAACCATCCCCAGCAGGCCGCGACGGCCGATCACGTTGGAAAACGTCATGCACTCTCCTCCTGACATTGCAATCCGTGCGCGCCCTCCCAGACACGGCACGGGCCGGGTTGACTCGATGGCCCCGGCGCTCCTACTCGCTTGATAGGGCGTCTTCCTGTCCGAAACCTGTCAACCCGGACCATCATGCCGCCATGCGCGTCGTTCTTGTCGAGGACAATCTGCCGCTGGCCCAGGGCATCAGCAACGCGCTGATCGACCAGGGCCATGCCGTGGACTGCCTGCACGACGGCCAGTCGGGCGACGACTTTCTGCGCACCTCGGATTTCGACCTGGCCATCGTCGATGTGAACCTGCCGCAGATGACGGGGATCGAGCTGATCCGCGCCCTGCGCAGCCGCGGCAACACCAATCCGGTCCTCGTCCTGAGCGCGCGCGACAAGGTGTCGGACCGCGTGGCCGGCCTGAACGCCGGTGCGGACGACTATCTGGTCAAGCCGTTCGAGATGGAGGAGCTGCTGGCCCGGCTGCGCGCCCTGTCGCGGCGGCGGCCGGCCATGCTGCCGGATTCCGAACAGCTGGGCGATCTGGTCTATGACCGCGGCCAGCGCCAGGTCCGCTTGCGCGGCGAGCCGCTGGACCTTCCGCGGCGCGAACTTGCGCTGTTCGAGCTGTTGCTGGACCACAAGGGGCGGCTTTTGTCCAAGTCCCAGATCGCCGACGCGCTTTACGGCACCGGCACCGTGGTCGAGCCGAATGCGGTCGAGCTGGTGGTGTCGCGCCTGCGGCGCAGGATCGACGGGCATGGCGTGACCATCAGGACGGCGCGCGGGCTTGGCTATCTGATGCACAGCTCTGGCGTCTGATGCGCCTGTCGCTGCGCGCGCGGATCTTCCTGATCCTGATGGTGCCGCTGGTGCTGGTGGCCGCCGCCGCGGGCGCGCTGCGCCACGTGCAGGCCGATCGCATGGTGGCGCAGCTTTACGACAACACCCTGCTGACGGTGGCCTATACCATCTCGCGCGACGTCATCGGCAGCGAGGGCGACCTGTTGACCGAGGCGCTGCTGGACAAGCTGACGCGCGCCCTGGGCGATCCGGTCTATTACCGGGTCAGCGCGCCGGGCGGCGGGTTCGTCACCGGCTATTCCTCGACCCCCGCCCTGCCGCCGGGGGCCGAGGTGCCGGGCGGGGTTCCCGTCTTTTACGACAGCGTCGCCGATGGCCGCCCGGTCCGCGTGGTCGTCCTGCGCGAGTTCATCTCGGACCCGCAGTTCGACGGCTGGACCACCGTGACCGTCTGGCAGACCGTCCGGCAGCGCGAGGCGATGGCCCGCCGCTTCGGGCAGGAATCGGCGGTCCTGCTGACGTCCGTGGTCGCGGCCGCCGGGCTGTTGCTGTGGTTCGGCATCCAGGTCGGGCTGAAGCCGCTGCACGACGTCCGCGACGCCATCGGCCGACGGTCGGCCGACGATCTGCAGCCCATCCGGCGCTGGGTGCCCCCGGAACTGACCAGCATCGTGGCGACCGCCAATTCGCTGTTCGCGCGGCTTTCGGCGGGGTTCGCGCTGCGCGACAGCTTTATCGCCGATGCCGCCCACCAGATCCGCAACCCCGTGGCCGCGCTGCAGTCGCAGGCCGAGGCGGCACTGCTGGCGCCCGCGTCCACCGACGTCCGGCCGCGCGTCGCCGAAATGACCGCGACCGTCCGCCAGCTGGGGCGGCTGACCAACCAGCTGCTGTCGATGGAACGCATCAAGGAAGGCGCGCTGCGGGCCGATTTCCGCCCCGTCGATCTGGACCGGCTGGCCCGCCAGCAGACCACCCGTCTGGCCGAGGTTCTGCTGCCGCGCGGGGTGACGGTGTCGTTCGACCGGGCGGGCCAGCCGGCGCCGGTGCTGGGCGACCCGGTGATGCTGGACGAGATGATCCAGAACCTGCTGGACAACGCGGTCAAATACGGCATCGCCGACGATGGCAGCCTGTCGGTCCGGCTGGATTATGGCCCCGCGCAGGTCGCGATGATCATCGCCGACAGCGGGCCGGGGATCCCCCCCGAGGTGCGCGAGCGGGTCTTTGACCGGTTCTTCCGCGTCTCGGACGCGGGCCCCGACGGGTCCGGCCTCGGCCTGGCCATCGTCAGGGACGTGGCCGAGGCCCACGGCGGACAGGCCGTCGTCCGCGACGTGCCGGCCGGCTGCCGGATCGACGTGATCCTGCCGCTTGTCGGGCCGGTGGAGCGATAGCGGCCAAGGGCGTGAAGGACGTCGGCAGACCTGCCGCCGCGGGGTCGCCGATGGCGCAGAAAGGCGGGCAGGACGACGGCAGACCTGCCGCCGAGGGGTCGCCGCTGGTGTGGCACGCAGGATGACCCCGCCTTCCCTTCCGGGCGACCCGCCGCCGCCTTGGGCGGGGGCGCGCGACCGTCCCGGCGGCCATGAAGACCTTGCCCCGCCCGCGCGAAATCCATTGCCCGGACTTTCCCATCGGAAAGTCTTGACAGGCCAGATCATCCCCCAGAAAGATCGCCGTGTCGGCTGGCAACTGGGCAAGACCATGCGGGAGGTGTTCGACAAGCTTGACCGCAGGCTGTCGCGGCTGCTGGCCGAGAACGGGGGCGCCTCGGTCAACGAACTGGCGACCCGGCTGCAGATCAGCCCGCCCACCGTGCGCGCCCGGCTGAAGTCGCTGGTGGAACGCAACCTGCTGAAGATCGTCGGCGTGCTGAACGTCTCGGAACGCCCGGAACTGATCAGCGCCATCATCGGCATCCACGCGAACGGCCAGGGCACGCTGAACGAGATCGCGCGGCGGATGGCGCGGTTGCCCTTTGTGACCTCGGTCAGCATCGTGACCGGGCGCTATGACATCATCGCCGAAGTCCTGATCGAGGGCGACATGGAGGATCTTTACCGCGTCACCAGCGAGCTTTTGCCCGGCCTTGCCGAACCCGGCGCGATCCGGGGCAGCGAGACTTTCGTGGTGATGAAGTCGCACAACCGCTGGCTGGGCGTCCCGAAAGGCGTCTGGGAAGAGGCCGCGGACCCGCCGCCCCGTGGCAGGGGCGGCCGGGACCGGCCCGCAGGGAAACACGAGGGCGGAGCGTCTCCGACCCTCGCAACAGGGGAGAAGGAAAGATGACAAGCCTCAATGCGCTCGCATGTGCCGCGATACTGGCGGGCACGGCGGCGGTGGCCGCGCCGGCGGCGGCGGGAACGCTGGACGACATTCTGGCGCGCGGCGAATTGCGGGTGGCGGTGCAGACGCAGGGCCCCCCGTTCTCGTTCATGGACAAGAACGGCCAGCGCAGCGGCAGCGCCATCGAGCTGACCACGCTGATGGCCGAGGAGATGGGCGTGAAGGTCGTCTATCTCGACTTTGACTGGGACGGGCTGCTGCCCGCGCTGATGTCGGGCAAGGCCGACATGCTGGCCGCCGACATGACGCCGACGCTGGCCCGCGCGACCAAGGTCGCCTTCACCAAGCCGTTCATGTATGTCGGCGCCGTCGCCTTCGCCAAGCAGGGCGGCGACATCGCCTCGGTCGAGGATTGCAGGAAGCCCGGCGCAACGGTCGCGGTCCTGCTGGGATCGACCGGCGAAAAGCTGGCGCCCTCCGTGTTCCCCGAGGCCGAGATCAAGTCCTTCAAGGGCGGCGGCACGCTGATCCTGGACGCGGTCGCCTCGGGTCAGGCAAGCTGCGGGCTGAACGACAACTCGGCCGTCAAGGCGCAGGCGGCGGCCTATCCCGAGGGCACCTTCACCATCTTCGACGAGATGCTGTCCAAGGAGCCGCTGGCCTATGCCGTGCGCTACGACTCGATGGACCTGCTGACCTGGGGCAACCTGTTCATCGACACCGTGGCGCTGGACGGGCGGCTTGAGGCGAACCTGGATTACTGGGTCAACTCGGACGCCTGGAAGGCCGACCACTGACCCTGACGCGGCATCGCGGCCCGCCGCGGTGCCGCCCCTTTCGGCAACCGACGGTGAGACATGCTGGGCGGACTGAACACGCGCGTGATGATGGAATACCTGCCGGAGATCTGGCAGGGCTTCCTTGCGACGCTGTTTCTGTCCGCCGCCAGCTTTGCCGGGGCGATGGTGCTGGGGGTCATCGCCTGCGCGCTGACCATCCAGCCGCTGCGCTGGCTGCGCGCGCCCGCGGTGGTCTATGTCGATGCGATCCGCGCGACGCCGCTGCTGGCGCAGCTGTATTTCCTCTACTTCGGGCTGCCCCGGCTGGGGGTCGTGCTGCCCGAAATGATGATCGGCATCATCGCGCTGTCGCTGAACTCGGGCGCCTACATGGCCGAGATCATCCGGTCGGGCATCCTGTCGATCCCCCGCGGCCAGGTCGAGGCGGGGATGAGCACGGGGCTGAGTTACCTGCAACGGATGCGGCTGATCGTGCTGCCGCAGGCGCTGCGCACCACGGTGTCGCCGGTGATCGGCCAGACCATCGTGCTGGTCAAGGACAGCTCGCTGTTGTCGCTGATCTCGGTGGTGGAACTGACGCGGGCGGGCCAGCGCATCGCCATCGACCGCTTCATGCCGGTCGAGGGGCTGGTGGCCACGGCGCTGGGGTATCTGGTGCTGTATTACGCGCTGAAATCGGCCGCCGGGGCATGGCAGGTCCGCAACAGCATTCCGGGGCGGGGATAGGCGGATGTTCTGGTTCTATCTCGAACGCGTCCTGGGTTACTGGCCGGTCCTGCTGAAGGGTCTGGGGATGACCATCGGCCTGTCGCTGCTGTCGCTGGTGATCGGCGTGGCCATCGGCTTTGCCTTCGGCATCATCCGCGCCGGCCGCAACCGCTGGCTGTCGCGGGCCCTTGGCCTTTACATCGACCTGTTCCGCGCGACGCCGTTCCTGGTGCAGGTGTTCATCGTCTTCTTCATCCTGCCGGTGATCGGGATCGAGCTTTCGGCATTTGCCGCGGGCGTCGTCGCGCTGTCGAACATGGCCGCGTGTTTCATCGGCGAGATCGTCGCGGCGGGGCTGAAGGCGGTGCCCGCCGGCCAGCGCGAGGCCGCGCTGGCGTCGGGCATGACCCGCGCCCAGCAGATGCGGCTGGTGGTGATGCCGCAGGCGGTGCGCATCATAACGCCCTCGCTGGTCGGCCAGTTCGTGCTGCTGATCAAGGATTCGTCCGTCGTCTCGGCCATCGGGCTGCTGGACCTGACACGCGCGGGCTGGCTGATCGTGCAGTCGGTGCCGAACGGGTTGCTGGTCTTCGGCATCATCGGGATCGGCTATTTCATCATCTGCTATCCGCTGATCTGGCTGTCGCGCCGGTTGGAACGCCGCAGCCAGGCCGCCTTCCTGTGACTTTGGGACACCCGCACGCATGATCGATTTCTCTGGCGTCAACAAATGGTTCGGCCCGCTGCATGTCCTGCAGGACATCAGCCTGACCGTGGCCAAGGGCGAGGTCGTGGTGGTCTGCGGCCCGTCGGGGTCGGGGAAAAGCACGCTGATCCGCTGCATCAACGGGCTGGAGCCGTTCCAGTCCGGCAGGCTGATCGTCGATGGCGCCGATCTGGCCAACCGCAAGGCGTTGCGCGCGCTGCGGATGGAGGTCGGCTTCGTCTTCCAGAGCTTCAACCTTTATCCCCACAAGACGGCGCTGGAAAACGTGACGCTGGCGCCGATCCATGTGCGGCGGCTGGGCCGCGCGCAGGCCGAGGAAAGGGGCCGGGCGCTGCTGGAAAAGGTCGGCCTCGGCGACAAGATGGGCAGCTATCCGCACCAGCTTTCGGGCGGCCAGCAGCAGCGCGTGGCGATCGCGCGGTCGCTGTGCATGCAGCCCAAGATCATGCTGTTCGACGAGCCGACCAGCGCGCTGGACCCCGAGATGATCAACGAGGTGCTGGACGTGATGGTCAGCCTTGCGCGCGAGGGGATGACGATGATGGTGGTGACGCACGAGATGGGGTTCGCCCGCAAGGTCGCCGACCGGGTGATCTTCATGGACCGCGGCGCCATCGTGGAGACCGCGCCGCCGGAAATGTTTTTCACCGCACCGGCCCACGCACGGACGCGCGATTTCCTCGGCAAGATCCTGCAGCACTGATCCCGATGATGAACCCCGCCGCGCCGCAGGACATCGCCGTGATCGGCGCGGGCCTTGTCGGGTCGGCCTGCGCGCTGGCGCTGGCGGCGGACGGGCACCGGGTCACGATCTATGACCCCGATCCGCCGGGCGCGGGCACCTCGTCGGGGAACGCGGGCGGGATCGTGACCGGGGCGGTGGTGCCGACCGCGACGCCGCAGGTGCTGCGGGCGCTGCCTGCTTACGTGCTGGACCGCAACGGCCCCGCCGTGCTGCGGCTGCGCCATGCGTCCCGCGCGCTGCCTTGGCTGTGGCGGTTCATCCGCGCGGGCCGCCCGGCCGAGGTCGCGCGGATTGCCGCCGCGCTGTGGCCGCTGGTGGACGCCAGCCTTGCCGCGCACCGGCATCTGGCCGCGCTGGCGAATGCGGCCGGCATGATCACCGACGAGGGCTGGCTGAAGGTCTATGCGTCCGACGCCGAGTTCGCGGCCACCGCCCCCGACCGCGCCCTGATGGACCGCTGCGGCGTCCGTTATCAGGTGCTGGACCGGGACGGGGTGATGGCGCTGGAGCCGGGCCTGAACCCCGATCTGGCGCCGATCGGGCTGCACCAGCCGGAAAGCGGTTTCGTGCGCGATCCGCGCGGGCTGGCGCAGTCCCATGCCGATGCGGCCTGCGCGCGCGGCGCGCGGCATCTGCGCCAGCGGGTGCGCGGCGTCGCCCGCCGCCCGGATGGCGTGACGGTCCATGCCGACGACGGGCCACAGGACTTCGACCGGCTGGTGATCGCGGCGGGGGCGTGGTCGGCCAGGCTGGCCCGGCAGTTGGGCGACCGCGTGAGCCTGGATACCGAGCGCGGCTATCACATCGGCTTCGGCCCGCAGACCGCCGGGCTGCTGCGGCGTCCGGTCGGGCTGCCCGCCCTGGGGATGGTGCTGTCGCCGATGCGGGGCGGCTTGCGGCTGGTCAGCGGCGACGAACTGGCCGGGCTGACCGCACCGCCCGATTTCCGCCGCATCCGGGCGCTGGTGCCGGCGGCGCAACGCGCGGTGCCGGGGCTGAGGGGTCAGCCGGTGGCCAGCGAATGGATGGGGTTCAGGCCGTCAACCCCCGATTCGCTGCCGGTGATCGGGGTCTCGCCGCAGGGGGCGCGGGTGGTCCACGCCTTCGGCCACGGCCATCTGGGCCTCACGCTGGCGGCGATCACGGCGCTGATGGTCGCCGACGCCGTCGCAGGCCGGCCGCCGCGCGTGGACCCCGCCCCCTACGGCATCGGCAGGTTCCGATGACCGGCTTTCCGATCACGCTGGCCGCGCCCCGCGAACACCACGGCCCCCTGCCCGACGCGGTGGACGTCACAGTCATCGGCGGCGGCATCATCGGGCTGATGGCGGCCTGGGCGCTGGCGCGCGAAAGCCAGCGGGTGTTGTTATGCGAAAAGGGCCGCATGGCGGGCGAGCAGTCGGGCCGCAACTGGGGCTGGGTGCGCCAGCAGGGCCGCGATCTGGCCGAGCTGCCGATGATGATCGACGCGTTGCGGCTGTGGCGCGACCTGCCGCCGGGGCTGCGTCAGGCGGCGGGGTTCCGGCAGACCGGCATCACCTATCTGGCGCGGACCGAGGCGCAGCTTGCCGCCTATCAACGCTGGCTGGACGGCGCCCGGCCCCACGGCGTCGACACGGTGCTGCTGTCGCGCCGGCAGACGGAAACGATGCTGCCGAACGCCGCCGGCTGGATCGGTGCGCTGCACACGCCGTCCGACGGGCAGGCCGAGCCGCTGGCCGCCGTCCCCGCGCTGGCCCGCGCCGCCGCGGCCGATGGCGTCACGATCCGCGAGGGGTGCGCGGTGCGCGGCCTGCACCTGTCGGCGGGACAGGTCGCCGGGGTCGAGACCGAGGCCGGGCCGGTGCGCTGCACCCGCGTCATCCTCGCCGCAGGCGCATGGTCGGCGCTGTTCCTGCGTGCGCATGGGCTGTCCCTGCCGCAGCTTGCCGTGACCTCCAGCGTCAGCGTCACCGGGCCGCTGCCCGAGCTGCTGCCGGGTGCTGCCGCCGACGACCGTTTCGCCATCCGCAGGCGCGGCGACGGCGGCTATACGCTGACCCCCTGGTCGCGGCACGAGTTTCACATCGGACCGGCCGCCTTCCGGCACCTGCTGCCGTTCCTGCCGCAGTTCCTGGCCGACCCCGCCAGCACCCGGTTCCGCATGGCCGCGCCCAAGGGCTTCCCCGACGCATGGCGCACCCCGCGGCGCTGGCGCCTTTCGTCCGCCACCCCGTTCGAGACCTGCCGCATCCTCGACCCGCAACCCGACCGGCGCGCGCTGGACGGGATCAGGCGATGTTTCGCCGACGCCTTCCCCGACATCGGCCTGCCGCCGATCGGTCGGACATGGGCGGGCATGATCGACGTCACCCCGGATTCGCTGCCGGTGATCGACCATGCGCCGATCCCCGGCCTGATCGTCGCCACGGGGATGAGCGGCCACGGCTTCGGCATCGGTCCCGGCGTCGCCGGACCGCTGGCCGACCTGGCGATGGGGCGGGCGCCGCGGCACGATCTGTCGGCCTTTCGCTGGGGCAGGTTCGGGCGCTTTCGGCAGCGACCCTCGACCGCGATCTGAGCGGGGCGGGAGACCTTCTGCCAAGCGTTTCCGCCGCCCGCCCTTGCCGCCGCCCGCCTGCCTTCCCTAGCGCCCCAGACGATCCTGCAGACGCGACCACGCCACGGTCGCGATCACCGCGGGCTTTCGCATGAAGTGGAACGGGATCGGGCGCGGCGGCGTCACGGGATAGTCCAGTTCGTCCGCGGGCGTGTCGGTTGCCCAGTCGGCCAGAACCTTGCCCATCGCCGAGGCGACCGCGACGCCGCGCCCGTTATAGCCCATCGCCGCCATCACGCCCGGCGCGACCAGGCTGAGGTGCGGATAGTGGTCCGCCGTCATGGCGACATAGCCGCCCCAGGCATAGCGCCAGGGAATGTCCCGCAGTTCGGGATACAGCTTGACCGAGGCGTCGCGCAGCACCTGCATCTGGCGGCTGGTGGCCCCGGCCGAATAGTTGCCGCGCCCGCCCATGACGAACCGTCCCGCCGCGTCCTTGCGGAAATACACCAGCAGCCGGCGCGCGTCCGAGGCCGAATGGCCCTGCGGCAGGATGCGCCCGGCGATCTCGGGCGGCAGGATGCCGGTCGCGACCTGGACCGAGCGGATCGGCACCACGGTGCGCTCCATCGGCGGCACGACGGCCGAGGTATAGCCGTTCGTGCAGACCAGCACCTTGCGCGCCCGCACCTCGCCGGCCGGGGTGCGCAGCAGGTGCCCCGCCCCCTGCGTCTCGTGCGCGGTCACGCGGCTGCCGCCGTGGACGGTCGCGCCCGCCCGGATCGCCGCATGGGCCAGCCCCAGCGCATAATTCAGCGGATGCAGATTGCCGCCGCGTTCGTCGATCATCGCCCCGCGATACAGGTCCGTTCCCAGCAGCGCCGCCGTCGTGTCCCGGTCCAGCATCCGCAGCGGCGCGCCGCGCCGGGTCCACTGTTCGACCCGGCGACGGACCACCGCGTCGGCCGCGTCGTTGTGGACCGGCTGGATCCAGCCGGTCTGGCGGGCGTCGCAGTCGATCCCCAGCCGCGCCACCAGATCAAAGACGAACTGCCCCGCGCCCCCCGACAGGGCGACCATCCGGCCGCCGACGCGGGGGCCGAACTGCGCCTCGATGGTGTCGGGGTCTTCCTTGAGGCCGGGGTTGACCTGCCCGCCGTTCCGCCCCGACGCCCCCCATCCGGGCGAGTGGGTGTCCAGAACGATGACGCGCTGCCCGCGCTCGGCCAGATGCAGCGCGGCGGAGAGGCCCGTATAGCCCGCCCCGATCACCGCCACGTCGCAATCCGCGCGGCCCCGCAGCGGCGGGCAGTCGGGCGCGGGATTCGCCGTCGCCGTCCACAGCGAGTTGGCGATCACGTCCTCTTCGTTCTCGATCATCTCTGGCGTCCCTTTCAGTAGACGGCGGGTGTCACGATCCACAAGACTTCGGCGGCCTCGCTGCCCTCGCACCAGAACCGGATCATCCGCGTCGCCTCGAAGGCGAAGCTGTCCCCGGTGTTCAGGCGGCGGACCTCGCCGTCCACCTCAAGCATCAGCCGGCCCGACAGCACGGTGCCGCATTTCGAACCGGTCGGGTGGTTATAGGGCGTGTCGCCGGTCGAGCCGCCGGGCCGGATCACCAGCCGCATCATCTGGATGCCGGGGCAGCTGTCGGGCGTCATCAGCTCCTTGACCATGCCCTTGGCGCCAAGGTCCAGCACCCGCCGCTGATGCCGCCGCACCACAAGGTCGTCGGCCCCGCCCGCATCGGCCGTGTCGAACAGCCAGCCGACCGGCATTTCCAGCGCGCCGCAGATCGCCCCCAGCGACCGGACCGACGGCATGGTCAGCCCGCGTTCGACCTGGCTGACCAGCCCGATGGACACGTCGGCCCGGCGCGCGACCTCTTTCAGCGACAGGCCGCGGACCTTGCGCCGCAGCCGCAGCCGCGCGCCCAGGTCGTCGCGATCGGCGGCCTCGGCCGGCAGGTCGGGGGGGGAAAGGCTGGTGGTCGGGAACATGCGTTGACAACCCGGTGCTTGTTTCGTCAGACTGAAACAACCGGGACGAAGTTTCAATGGCGATTAATCCCGCCACCGCTTGGGAGGGTAGGAATGAACAAGATGACTCGGACGATGCGCGGTGCCGTGCTGGCGCTGGCGGCCAGCGTTGCCCTTTCGGGGCAAGCCCTGGCGCAGGACAGTTTCAAGGTCGGCTCGACGCCATCGGGGGTGCCGTTCACCTTCCTGGACGTCAAGACCAACCAGATCGACGGGGTGATGGTCGACATCATCAACGCCATCGGCGAGCAGGAAGGCTTTACCCCCGTCGTCGAGGCGACGCAGTGGAGCGCGCTGATCCCGTCGCTGACCTCGGGCAAGATCGACGTGATCGCCGCCGCCATGTATGCGACCGAGGAACGCGCCAAGGTCGTCGCCTTCACCGACCCGGTCTATTCCTATGGCGAGGGGCTGTTCGTCGCCAAGGACGACACCACCGCCTATGCCTCGCTGGACGATCTGGAAGGCAAGGTCGTCGGCGCGCAGGTCGGCACCGCCTATGTCGGGCCGCTGCAGGCCAGCGGCAAGCTGCGCGAGGTCAGGGTCTATGACACCATCGCCGACATCATGCGCGACGTGTCGCTGGGCCGGATCGACGCGGGCTTCGGCGACCGCCCCATCGTCGCCTATCAGCTGACGCAGGGCGCGGCCGACGTGCGGCTGGTGCCGGAATACAAAAGCACCATCGTCGGCAACGTCGCCATCGCCGTGCGCCAGAACGAACCCGAGCTGCTGGCGCGGATGAACGCGGGCATCGCCAAGATCAAGGAAAGCGGCAAGCTGGACGAGATCATCGCCGAATGGGGCATCGAATAACACCCGCCGGGGCGGCGGATCGTCGCCGCCCCGCCTGACCGCGCACTGAACGGGACATTCGCCGATGGGATTCTGGGAACGCGCCGCCGATTATCTGCCGCTGCTGTTGCAGGGGGTGTGGCTGACGCTGGTCGTCACCTTCTTCTCGGTCATCCTCAGCACGGCCCTGGGGTTCGTCTGGGCGGTCATGGCCTGGACCCGCAACCCGGTGCTGGTCGCGATCAGCCGCGGGTTCGTCACGATCATCCGCGGCATCCCGATCATCGTGCAGCTGTTCTACATCTATTTCGTCATGCCCGAGATCGGGATCAACCTGACCGCCATGCAGGCCGGGATCATCGGGCTGGGCATCGCCTATTCGGCCTATCAGGCGGAAAACTTCCGCGCCGGGATCGAGGCCATCGACAAGGGCCAGATCGAGGCCGCCCATTCGATCGGCATGACCGACGCGCTGGTCATGCGGCGCGTGATCCTGCCGCAGGCCATCCGCATCGTGCTGCCGCCCTTCGGCAACACGATCATCATGATCCTCAAGGATTCGTCGCTGGTCTCGACCATCACGGTCGCCGAACTGACGCGGCAGGGGCAGCTGATCGCGGCCTCGACCTTCGACAACATGACGGTCTTCACGCTGGTGGCGGTGATCTATCTCGCGCTCAGCCTGCCGCTGACCTTCCTCACCCGGCACCTTGAGAAAAGGTATTCGCAGGCATGATCCAGGTCCAGGACATCCACAAATCCTTCGGCACGCTGGAGGTCATCAAGGGCGTCTCGTTCGAGGTGCAGAAGGGCGAGGTGGTCTGCATCATCGGCCCGTCCGGCTCGGGCAAATCCACCATCCTGCGCTGCATCAACGGGCTGGAAACCTATCAGCGCGGCGCGATCCTGATCGAGGGCGCCAGGGTCGATCCCGCCGACCGTTCCATCACCGACATCCGCACGCAGGTGTCGATGGTGTTCCAGCGGTTCAACCTGTTCCCGCACCGGACCGCGCTGGAAAACGTCATGGAGGGGCCGGTCTTCGTCAAGAAGACCCCCCGCGCGCAGGCGCGCGACGAGGCCGCGGCCCTGCTGGACAAGGTGGGGCTGGGGACCAAGCTGGACGTCTATCCGGGCAAGCTGTCGGGCGGCCAGCAGCAGCGCGTGGCCATCGCCCGCGCGCTGGCGATGCGGCCCCGCGCGATCCTGTTCGACGAGCCGACCTCGGCGCTGGACCCCGAGCTGGTGGGCGAGGTGCTGGCCGTGATGCGCGACGTCGCCGCCGAAGGCATGACGATGGTCGTCGTGACGCACGAGATGGAGTTCGCCCGCGCCGTCGCCGACCGCGTCCTGTTCCTGGAAGGCGGCGCCATCGTGGAACAAGGGCCGCCGCAAGAGGTGCTGCGCAACCCCCGGCATCCCCGGACCCAGGACTTCCTGCACCGCGTCATCCACCCGATGGAGTGAGCATGGGCAAGCTTGTCTATCTGGATGCGACGCCGCACAGCGTCCGGCTGCTGCAGGATCTGGGTCGCCCCGCCGGAATGGTCGTCCATGAGGGCGACCCCGATCCGGCCAGGCTGCGCGAACTGATCGCGGATGCCGGAATCGTCTGGAACGGGCACACCTACATGACCGCGGGCGATCTGGACGCCGCGCCCCTGTTGCGGCGGATCATCTTTCTGGGCACCGGCGCGTCATCCTATATCGACATGGCGGCGGCGGACGCGCGCGGCGTCGCGGTCGAGACGATCCGCGGCTATGGCGACCAGGCCGTCGGCCAGCACGCCATCGCGCTGGCGCTGGGCGCGCTGCGCCAGATCGCGTCGATGGACCGCAGCATCCGGGCGGGGCACTGGGAACCGCTGGCCGGGCGCGAGTTCCAGGAGCTGACCTTCGGCGTCGTCGGCATGGGCGGGATCGGCCGCGCCACCGCCGGGCTGGCCGCAGCCCTGGGGTTCCGGGTGATCGGCTGGAACCGCTCGCCCCTTGGCGATGCGCCGTGTCCGTTGGTGCCGTTCGATGAACTGCTGGAAGCCGCCGATGTGGTCAGCCTGCATCTGGCGTTGTCGCCGGAAACCGCCGGGCTGATCGACGCCGCCGCGCTGGGGCGGATGCGGCGGGACGCCGTGATCGTCAACACGGCCCGCGCCGGGGTCATCGACACGCGGGCGCTGGTCGCGGCGCTGGCGGACGGCCGCATCGGCCACGCCGCGCTGGACGTCTTTGACGAGGAACCGCTGCCGCAAGGCGACCGGCTGCTGTCCCTGCCCAATGCCACCCTGACCGCGCATGCCGGGTTCAAGACCGACGCCGCGCTGCGCCGCCTGCTGGCCGAGGCGCTTGCACGGGTGCGCTAAGCGCCGCCCGACGGGGGTCCGGGCGGCGGAGTCCGGGCCGTGGTCCCACCGCGCCCCCGTCATCCGCGCTCGCGTCCCCGTCCGCATCATCGGTTGAACGCCGGGAAACGTCAGGGCGAGGTCCGGGCCGCGGTCCCCCCCATCTCCGTCCTCCGCCCGAATCCGCACCATCCGTTGCACAGCGGAACGCAAACCCGGAGCATCGGCCTCAGCGTCCCTTCTGGCGACCAGCGTCGGCACACCGGGCCAGGTGGACGCGGACGCCGGCCCGGCGCCGCCGTTCCGTGCGGCAGGCGACGGCAGAGCGCCGCCCTCCGCTGCCACCCACACGACAAGGCCGCCGCACTCTCGCGGGTGCGGCGGCCTTCGTCGTTCGATCCGCGTCCCGTCAGCCAAACGCCCGGACCAGCCACAGCGTCACCGCCGGAAAGGCGACAAGCAGCACGATCCGCAGCAGGTCCGAGATCAGAAACGGCATGACCCCCTTGAAGCTTTCCCACATCGGCACGTCGCGGGCCATGCCGTTGATGACAAAGACGTTCATGCCCACCGGCGGGGTGATCAGCCCGACCTCGACCACGACCACGGCAAGGATGCCGAACCAGATCAGCGTGTCCTCGCGGCTCATGCCGAAATCCAGACCGGCGATGATCGGGTAAAAGATCGGGATCGTCAGCAGCAGCATGGACATCGAATCCATGACGCACCCCATCGCCAGATACAGCAGCAGGATCGCCGCCAGCACCATCATCGGCGACAGCCCGGCCTCGACGATCATCTGCGACGCCAGCATCGGCGTCTGCGTCGCCGACAGGAAGGCGTTGAACATCTCGGCCCCCAGCATGATCAGGAAGATCATGGCCGAGGTCTTGGCCGTCCCCAGCAGGCAATCCACCAGCCCCTGCAGCCGCAGCCCGCCGTGCAGGACGGCCAGCACGAAGGTGCCGAAGGCGCCGACGGCCGCGCCCTCGGTCGGCGTGAACCAGCCGCGATACATGCCGACGATGACCACGCCGAAGATCAGGATGATCGACCAGGTCTCCTTGATCGCGGCGATCCGCTCGGCCCGGGTGGCGGCGGGCCCGGCCGGCCCCGCCTCGGGGCGCAGCCGCACATAGACCGCGACCGCCAGCATATAGCCCAGGGCGGCGATGATGCCGGGGATCATGGCGGCGACGAACATCTTGGCGATGCTCTGTTCCGTCATCAGCGCGTAAAGCACCAGGATGACCGATGGCGGGATCAGGATGCCCAGCGTGCCCCCGGCCGCCAGCGACCCCGTCGCCAGCGCGCCCGAGTAGTTGTAGCGCCGCATTTCCGGCAGGGCGACCTGCCCCATCGTCGCCGCCGTCGCCAGCGACGACCCGCAGATCGCCCCGAAAGCCGCGCAGCCCCCGATGGACGCCATCGCCAGCCCGCCGCGCAGATGGCCCATGAACGCCGCCGCCGCGCGATACAGCGCCCGGCTCATCCCGGCATGGGTGGCGAACTCGCCCATCAGCACGAACAGCGGGATCACCGACAGCGAATAGGTCGAGAACTGATAGTAGGTGTTGGTCTTCAGGAAGGCCATCAGCGGCATCCAGCCGCTGACCAGCCCGTATCCCGCGATGCCGGTCGCCAGCATGGCGACGGCGATGGGGATGCGGATCGCCATCAGTGCCAGCAGCACCGCGAAACCCGTCAGCCCGGCGGCAATCCCGGTCATGCGCGCGCCTTTCTCAGATGCCCCCGCAGGGTGTAAAACGTGGTCACGACCAGCAGCGCCATCGCCGGCATGATGATGACAAAGCTCCACCAGGTCGGGATGCGCAGCACCATCGAGCTTTCGCCATAGCTGCGGAACTCGGCCGCGCCATGCCACAGCCGCCAGGTCAGCAGCACCGCGACCGCCAGATAGACCAGGTCGCCCACGGCCTCGAGCAGGTGGTTCGTGCGCGGCCCCGATTTCATGGTGAAGAAATCCACCAGAACGTTGCCGCCCACGACCTGGCACCAGGGCAGAAAGCAGAAGACGGTGATGGCCGACAGGATCTCGACCATCTCGAAATCGCCGGGGATCGGCGCGCCCATGACGGTGCGCAGCGTGACGCTGGCCACCGTCATGAACATCATCGCCAGCAACGCCGCCCCGCCGACGGCCGCGAACCCCCGGCACAGCGTGACCAGCCACCCCGGCACCGGAACCGGCAGCGGATGTTCGGTCAGCAGATCGGCCCCGGCCATCGCCCCCGCCTCGCGCCCGGTCACTGCGCGCCGGCGGCGGCCAGCATGGCGCGCGCGTCGTCCAGCATCGCCTGCCCGTCCAGGCCCTTGTCGTTCATCGCCTTGACCCAGGCATCGACGACCGGCTGCACGCGCGTGCGCCATTCACCGACCTGATCGGCCGGGATCACGTTGATCTGCGCCCCGGCATCAAGGAACTTCTGCCGCTCGGTGCCCTCGACGCGGTCGAACGCCTCGCCCGCCATCGCGGCAAGCGTGGCCCCGCTGTTGTCGTCGATGACCTTTTTCAGGTCGTCGGGCAGGGCGTCGTATTTGGCGCGGTTCATCACCAGCGCCATGACGGCGGTGGACATGCCGCCATTCTCGACCCCGATCTCGGTGTGGGCGTTGGTGATTTCCTCGACGCGCAGGGAACCCACGACCTCCCACGGGATCTGCGCGCCGTCGATGACGCCGGTGGTCAGCGCCTGCGCCACCTCGGGCACCGGCATGCCCACCGCCGTCGCGCCCAGCGCGTTCAGCGCGTCGGTCATGGCGCGGGACGGGGCGCGGATCTTCTTGCCCCCCAGATCCTCAAGCGAGGTGATCGGGCCGGTGCGCATGTGGAACTTGTAGCCGGCGGGCGCGTGCAGCATCAGCGGTTTGACCTGCGCCATCTCGTCGGCCAGATACTTGCCCTGAAAGTCCTGCAGGGCGGCGGTGGTCTGGGCGGCCGTGCCCGACATGAACGGCAGCTCGAACACCTCGGCCACCGGGAACCGGCCGGGCGTATAGCCGAGCAGCGTCCACGAGATGTCCACGATCCCGTCGCGGGCCTGGTCGAACAGCTGCGGCGGCTTGCCGCCAAGCTGCATCGACGGGAAGATCTGCACGTCGATGCGGCCGCCCGACTGCTCTTCGACGGCCTTTTCCCAAGGGATCAGCACCTCGGTCTGGATCGGCGCGTCGGCCGACAGGAAGTGGTGGACGCGCAGCGTCACATCGGCGGCAAAGGCCGCGCCCGACAGCATCAGCGTGGCGAGGGCCGACAGTGCGAAAGTCTTCATGGTGTATCCTCCCGTTTGGATTTCAGTGTTCCGTGGGCGCGGGCCTGTTCGGGCGCGGCGCCGGTCAGTTTGCCGGGGGCCAGCGCCCCGTGCCAGTCGCGGTCCGGCCGCAGCCTTGCCAGCGCATCGGCCAGCGTGGGGGCCGCGTCCGCCCGCACCAGCGCCAGCGCCTCGGCCACAACGCGCAGCGCCGCCGGCCGGGGCATCGTTTCGGCCAGCAGAAAGCCCGCCGCCTCGGCCCCCATCCGGCCCCGGTCGGCGGCAAAGGTCGCGTCGATGCGGCGGGGCTGCGGGGCAAGGCTTTCGGCCAGCCCGCTCGCGATCCGCAGCGCAGCGGCGGTCCGTTCCAGCATGGCGGGCAGAATGTTCCATTCCAGCCCCAGCGCGATGCCGTCGCGTTCCTGGGCGTGGATCAGCGCCTGATGCATCCCGGCCAGATCGCCCGCGTTCAGCCGGGCGAGTGTGACCAGCGCCTCGGCCGCGACAGGGTTGGCCTTTTGCGGCATGGTCGATGACCCGCCGGCGGCACCGGCCGAAACCTCGGCGATTTCGGTCTGGCCCAACTGGACCAGATCAAGACCCATCTTCCCCGCAGCGCCGCTGACCAGCGACAGCCAGCCCGCCAGTTCCGCCATGCCGTCGCGGGCCGCATGCCACGGGCCGTCGGGCTGGCCCAACCCCAGCGTCCCGGCCATCGCCGCGCCAAGGGCCGGGCCGTGACCCGCGAAGGCCGCCTCGGTCCCCGCCGCGCCGTGCAGCGACACCAGCAGCACGCGCGGGCGCAGCTGGTCCAGCCGTTCGCGGTTGCGGTCCAGCATCCCGCGCCAGACGGCGATCTTTGCCCCCAGCGTGGTGGGCGCGGCGATCTGGTGGCGGGTGCGCGCCGGGATCGGCAGATCGGCATGGTCGGCGGCCTTGCGGCCCAGCGCGTCGTCCAGCGCCGACAGCCGCGCGGCCAGCAGGTCCAGCGCCTGCGCCAGTTGCAGCGCCAGCCCCGTGTCCACGATGTCCTGCGAGGTGGCGCCGTAATGGGCAAAGCCGCCGGCGTCGCCCGCCGCCGCCTTCAGCGCCGCGATGACGGGCTGCGCGGTGATGCCCGCCGTGGCCACCTCCCCCGCCAGCGCCGCCGGATCGAGGTCGAGGGTATCGGCGGCGGCGGAAATGGCGGTCGCGGCATCGGCCGGGATCACGCCCAGACCGGCCTGCGCGCGGGCCAGCGCCACCTCGGCCCGCAGCATGGCGGCGATGGCGGCGCGGTCCGACAGGATCGCCGCCATCCCGTCGTCGCCGTAAAGCCGCCCGAGGATGCCGCCTGCCTGCATCACGCCGGCATCCGCAGCCCGAGGATCTGGCGCGCCTGCCGCCAGTCCGCCACCGGACGCTCATGCTTCGCGCACAGCTCGACTGCGCGGCTCACCAGCGCCGCGTTCGACGGCGCCAGCGTGTCCCGGTCCAGCCGCACGTTATCCTCCAGCCCCGTGCGGGCGTGGCCGCCCGACGAGATCGCCCATTCGTTCAGCACGATCTGGTTCGGCCCGATCCCGGCGGCGCACCAGGGCGCGTCGTCCCCGAACAGCCGCCGGACGGTGTGGATGTAATAGTCGAACACATCCCGGTCGGCGGGCATCGCGTTCTTCACGCCCATCACGAACTGGACGTAGGGGGTGCCCGCAAGCCGCCCGTCGTCGGCCATCTTCTTCGCCTGCAGGATATGGGACAGGTCGAAGGCCTCGATCTCGGGCTTGACGCCATGCTCGCGCATCTCTGACGCCAGCCAGTCCACCAGATCGGGCGGGTTCTCATAGACGCGGGTCGGAAAGTTGTTGGACCCGACCGACAGCGACGCCATGTCGGGGCGCAGGGGCAGCATGCCGCCGCGCGCCTGTCCGGCGCCCGACCGCCCGCCGGTCGAAAGCTGCACGATCATGCCGGGGCAGTGCTTTTCCAGCCCTTCCTTCAGCGCGGCAAAGCGGTCGGGATCGGACGAGGGTTTCCCCTCGCCGTCGCGGACGTGGCAGTGGGCGATGGTGGCGCCCGCCTCGAACGCCTCATGCGTCGATTCGACCTGTTCGGCGACGGTGATCGGAACGGCGGGGTTGTCGGCCTTGGTCGGCAGGCTGCCGGTGATGGCGACGCAGATGATGCAGGGTTGTGCGGTCATGGCGCTCAGATGTCGAAAAAGACGGTTTCGTCTTCACCCTGAAGACGGATTTCGAACCGATAGACCGGCTTGCCGTCGCGTTCGCTGCGGCTGGCGATCAGCGTGGCGCGGCGGCGTTCCCATTCGATCAGGTTCAGCACCGGGTCGGCGGCGTTGGCCTGCGCCTCATCCTCGAAATACATGCGGGTGTTCAGGCCGATGTTGATGCCGCGGGCGACGATCCACAGGTTCAGGTGCGGCGCCATCGGCGCATGCGCCTCGTCCTCGCGGCCCAGCCAGTCGGGGTGGGTTTCCCTGACCCGCTGGTGGACGCCCGACTGCATCTTGCGCCGCGCGTTCACCGGGCCGGGCTTGACGGTATCGAAGCCCCATTCCCCGGTCTCGAAATCGGTGATGACGCGGCCCCAGCCGCGAAAGCCGTCCTCGACCGGGCGGGCGGCGTCGGGGCGGGCATAGAGGCCGTCGGCATTGGCCTGCCAGATTTCGATCAGCACGTCCTTGACCGGGCTGCCGGTGCCGTCGATCACCACGCCCTCGACGCGGATGCGCTCTCCCTTCGCATTCGGCCCGGCGATGTCCCAGCCGAGTTCGCGGTCGAAGATCGTGAAGCCCGCCGCGCCGGGGGCCAGCCCGATGTGGACATACGGCCCGGCCGTCTGCGACGAGGTTTCCTTCAGATACTGCGGGGCATTCGCCCGTGCATCGACGTTGCTCATCAGTTCCCCTCCAGCCGGTTCTCGAACAGCGTCGAGCGGCGGCCGCGCAGCACGATGTCAAAGCGATAGGCGATGCTGTCCAGCGGCACCGTGGCGTTCATGTCCAGCTTGGCGGTCAGCCGGTCGATGGCATCGGGGTCCGGGACGGTGTGGACGATGGGGCAGATCGGGATCAGGGGGTCGCCCTCGAAGTAAAGCTGGGTGATGAGCCGCTGGCAGAAGGCATGGCCGAAAACCGACACGTGGATATGCGCGGGCCGCCAGTTGTTGACCCAGTTCCGCCACGGATAGGCGCCCGGCTTGACCGTGCGGAAGAAATAATGCCCGTCCTCGTCCGTCAGCGTCCGCCCGCAGCCGCCGAAGTTCGGGTCGATGGGCGCCAGATAGCTGTCCTTCTTGTGGCGATAGCGGCCGCCCGCGTTCGCCTGCCACACCTCGACCAGCGTGTTCGGCACCGGTCGCGCGTTCTCGTCCAGCACCCGGCCGTGGACGATGATGCGTTCGCCCACCGGATCGCCGTCCCGCGCATAGTTCTTGATCAGGTCGTTGTCGATCGGGCTGATGTCGCCGTGGCCAAAGGTCGGCCCGGTCGTTTCCGACGCCGACCCCTGCAGGCTGATCAGGCTGAACCGCGGGCTGCGCGCGACCGAGGTCTTGTAGTCCGGGGTCAGCGCGGGCGGGTGGATGCGCCGGTCGCGCTGGTAATATTCGGCGGGGATCATCGGCTCTCCTCCTCGTGCATCTCGGCATAGGTCTGCTTGGCGATCTTCAGGGCGTGGTTCGCCTTGGGAACGCCGCAATAGATGGCGACATGCTGGAACGCCTCAAGCACGTCGCGGGGACTTGCGCCGGTGCGGGCGGTGGCGCGGATGTGCATGGGGATTTCCTCCCAGTTGCCCATCGCCGCCAGCAGCGCCAGCGTCAGCATGGATCGTTCGCGCCGGCTGATCCCGTCCGAGGCCCAGACCGTGCCCCAGGCGGCGTGGGTGATCAGATCCTGGAACGGCCGGTCGAACTCGGTGGCCTGCGCGTCGGCGCGGTCGACATGGGCGTCGCCCAGAACGCTGCGGCGCACCTGCATCCCGGTGTCGAAACGGTCAGGCATGGCCGGTCTCCTTCATCGAACGGTCGGGGGTGACGGCATCATGGCCGGGCGTTGCCGCGCAGGGCCGCTGCCACGCCCGCAGGGACGGGTTCGTGAACGCCACCGTGGGCGCCACGCGCAGGTCCGCCCGGTCTGCCCTGGTCGCGCGCATCAGTAAGGCAGCCCCACATAGTTTTCGGCAAAGGCGCGCTGCTGCGCCTCGTTGTCGCGCAAAAACGAGATGTCGGCCTGCTGCATCTTCAAATCAAAGGGCGACATGTGCGGATAGCGGTGCAGCAAGCCGCTGAACCACCAGCTGAACCGTTCCGCCTTCCAGATGCGCAGCAGCGCCTTTTCGGAATAGCGGTCGATGCCCTCGCTGTCGTTGTCCCGGTAATACCGCACCAGCCCCTGATACAGATACTGCACGTCGCTGGCGGCGGTGTTCAGCCCCTTGGCGCCGGTCGGCGGCACGATATGGGCGGCGTCGCCGCACAGGAACAGCCGGCCCCAGCGCATCGGCTCGGTCACGAAGGACCGCAGCGGCGCGATGGATTTCTCGATCGACGGGCCGGTGACAAGACGGTCGGCCACATCGCCCGGCAGGCGGCGGCGCAGTTCGTCCCAGAATGCCGTGTCGGTCCAGTCGCTGGTGTGATCCGACAGCGCGCACTGGATGTAATAGCGCGACAGATTGGCGTTGCGCATCGAACACAGCGCGAAACCGCGGCCCGAGTTGGCGTAGATCAGCTCGTCGTCCACCGGCGGGGTTTCCGACAGGATGCCCAGCCAGCCGAAGGGATAGGTCTTTTCGTATTCGCGGCGCACGTCCAGCGGGATGGTCTGGCGGCTGACGCCGTGAAAGCCGTCGCAGCCCGCGACGAAATCGCAGTCGATGCGGTGGCTTTGCCCGGCGCGGGCATAGGTCACATGCGGCCGGTCGGTGTCCGCGTCGTGGATCACCACGTCATCGACCTCGAAGATGGTGCGGGCGCCCGCCGCCGCGCGCGCGTCGTAAAGGTCGCGCGTCACCTCGGTCTGGCCATAGACCACCACCGGCGTCCCGGTCAGCGCCTTGAAGTCGATGTGGAACGTGCCGCCGTCCCAGGCGATGCGGGTGCCGTCGTGGACGAACCCCTCGCGGTGCAGGCGGTCGGCGACGCCCGCCTCCTCCATCAGATGGACGAGGCCGGTTTCCAGCACGCCCGCCCGGATGCGGCCCAGCACATAGTCGCGCGTCTTGCGTTCCAGCACCACCGCCTCGATCCCGTGGCGGTGCAGAAGCTGGCCCAGCAGCAGGCCCGACGGCCCGCCGCCGATGATGGCGACCTGTGTGCGCATGACGGCAATCCTCCCGCGTTTGATCTTGACCTGAACCGCGCCCCGGACAAAATGAGAAATCATGGGCAACGATTACCGGAATTGGTAAGTGCTGGACCGCAGGATCCGCCTCAGGCACGTCCAGTCCTTTGTCGAGATCGTCCGCCAGGGCAGCCTCAAGCGGGCGGCCGAGGTGCTGTATCTGACCCAGCCCGCCATTTCCCGCACGATGGCCGAACTGGAAGAGATCGTGGGCGCGCGCCTGCTGAACCGCAGCGGGCGCGGCGTGTCGCTGACGCCGCAGGGCGAGTTCTTCCACGGCCATGCGCTGAACGGACTGGCCGCGCTGTCGCACGGGCTGGCCGGGCTGTCGGCGCAGGGCGGCACGGCCGAGATGTCGATGCGCGTCGGCGCACTGCCGTCGGTCGCGGCGCGGCTGATGCCCGATGTCGTGGCCGAGCTGCAGCGCGCCGCGCCCCATCTGCGGCTGAGCATCGCGGACGGCGGGCACGGGCATCTGACGGCGCTGCTGCGCTCGGGCGATCTGGATGTGGTGATCGGCCGGCTGGGCGCGCCCGAGACGATGCAGGGGCTGAGCTTTACCCAGCTGTATCTCGAGGATGTGGCCGTCGTCGTCCGGCCCGGCCACCCGATCCTGGACGACCCCGACCTGCGCCGGATCGCCGACTTTCCGGTCATCTATCCGACCGAGGCGGCGGCGATCCATCCGTTCGTCGAACGGTTGCTGATCGCCCACGGCCTGCGCCGCCCGCCCCGCCGGATCGAGACGGTGTCGGGCGCGTTCGGGCGCGTCTATACAAGGCAGAGCGACGCGGTCTGGTTCATCTCGACCGGCGTCGTGGCGCGCGAGATCGCCGACGGGCGGCTGATCCGCCTGCCGTTCGGCACCTCGCTGACCGAGGGGCCGGTCGGGCTGATGACCCGCGCCAGCCTGCCCGAAACCAACGCCCAGCTTTTGTTCCGGCAGGCGGCGATGCGGGTCATCGGGGACGGCGCCGCCCCGCAGCCGCTTGCGGACGGCCACGCGGCGGGCAGCGGCCTTGCCGCTGCGGGGGGACCGGACGGTTCCCGCTGAAGGGGCGATACCGGCTGACCCGAGGGAGTTGCGGGCCTCTCCGCAACGCTCTTGAACAGTAAGCCATGCTTACCATATGCCTGCCTCATGGAATCGGTCGCGGTGAACAACCTGGGGCTTTTGCTGCATGACGCGGCCCGGCTTTTGCGCCGGAGGTTCGAGGCCCGCAGCAAGGATCTGGGGCTTCCCTCGGCGCAGTGGCGGCTGCTGATCCGGCTTGTCCGCGAAGGCAAGGCGCCGCAGGTCCGGCTGGCCGAACTGCTCGAGATCGAGCCGATCAGCGTTTCGCGCCTTGTCGACCGGATGGTCGAGGGCGGCTGGGTGACGCGCGAGAAAGACCCTTTGGACCGGCGCGTCAATCTGGTCGTTCCGACCCGCAAGGCGACCCGCGCCTTCGAGGAGCTGCGCGGCACGGCCGAAATCGTCTTCGACGAGGCGCTGGCCGGCGTTTCGCCCACCGACCGCCAAGTGCTGATCGCGGCGCTGTCCACCATCGTTTCCAACCTGTCCGGTCCGCCCCAGTCCCAGGACTGCGCGGCCCCAGCCTGCGAGACCGCCCCATGACCGCCCCCACCCGGACCATCGCCCCGACCCCGACCCCGACGGATGCCCCTGCCCCGCCGGTCACGCCGACGCCTGACCCGGCCAGGCCCCGGCGGAAGGGCCGGCGCATCCTGCTGATGCTTGCCGTTCCCGTCCTGCTTCTGGCCGGGGGCGGCTGGGTCTGGCTGTCGGGCGGGCGCTATGAGGCGACCGAGAACGCCTATCTGCATGTGGCGACGGTTGCCATCGCCAGCGACATCTCGGGCCGGGTGGTCCAATCGAACGTGGCCGACAATCAGGTGGTGCGCGAAGGCGACGTCCTGTTCAGCCTTGACCCCGAGCCTGCGCGGCTGGCGGTGTCCGAGGCCGACGCGGCGCTGGCCGGCGCCCGGCTGGGGGTCGAGCAGATGAAGGCCGCCTGGCGCCAATCCCTCGCGCAGGAAGAGGTGGCGCGCAGCGACGTGGCCTTTCGCCAGACCGAGCTTGACCGGCAGGCGGCGCTGGCCGAACGCGGCGTCGCCACCACGGCAACCCTGGACGAAGCCAAGCACGCCCTGCGCGCCGCGCAAGAGCAGCTGACCACGCTGCAGCGGGCGACGGCCAGCGCGCTGGCCGCGCTGGGCGGCGATGCGGATGCGCCGACCGACAGCCATCCTTCCGTGCAGGCGGCGCTGGCCGCGCGGGACAAGGCGGCCTACACCCTCGGGCTGGCCACGGTCCGCGCGCCCGCCGACGGCGTGATCTACAAGGCGGCGTCGTTCCGGCCGGGCCAGTTCGTCGGCGCGGGCGCGCCCTTGTTCTCGCTGGTCGAGACCGGCGACCTGTGGATCGACGCCAACTTCAAGGAAACCCAGCTTGCCCATATCGCCCCTGGCCAGCGGGCCGAGGTCGAGTTCGACATGGCGCCGGGCCAAAGCTTTGCCGCGACGGTCGAGGCGGTGGGCGCGGGCACGGGGGCCGAGTTCTCGCTGCTGCCCGCGCAGAACGCGACCGGCAACTGGGTCAAGGTGACCCAGCGCGTCCCCGTCCGCCTGCGCCTTGAGGCAGCCGAGGCCGCGCCGCTGGTTTCGGGGGTCAGCGCCTCGGTCACGGTGGACACCGGCGTCACGCGCAGCCTGCCCCACATGCCGTTCGGCGGCTAAGGCGCGGCCGATGAGCGCCCCCCTTGCGCCCGAGGCCGTGCCGCATCGCGGGCTGATCACCCTGTCGGTGATGCTGGCCACGATCATGCAGGTGCTGGACACCACCATCGCCAACGTGGCGCTGCCCTCGATGACGGGCGATCTTGGCGCCTCGCGCGACACGATCAACTGGGTGCTGACGTCCTATATCGTGGCGGCGGCGATCATGACGCCGATGACCGGCTGGCTGTCCGACCGTTTCGGCCGCAAGCAGCTGTTCATCACCTCGGTCGTGGGCTTCGTGGTGGCGTCGATGGCCTGCGGCATGGCGTGGAGCCTGACCTCGATGGTCGGCTTCCGCATCCTGCAGGGGCTGTTCGGGGCGGCCATCGTGCCGCTGTCGCAGACCTTTCTGCTGGACATCAACCCCAGGGAACGCCACGGACAGGCGATGGCCATGTGGGGCGCGGGCATCATGGTCGGCCCGATCATCGGCCCCACGCTGGGCGGCTGGCTGACCGAAAGCCTTGACTGGCGCTGGGTCTTCTTCATCAACCTGCCGGTCGGCATCCTCGCGCTGCTGGGCTGCCTGGCGTTCCTGCCGAAAACCCCGATGCGGCCGCGCCGCTTCGACTTCTTCGGCTTTGCCATGCTGACCATCGCCATCGGCGCGCTGCAGCTGATGCTGGACCGGGGCGCCGAGGTCGAATGGTTCGCCGCCGCCGAGATCTGGGTCTATGGCTTTCTGACGGTCACGGGCTTCTGGGTCTTTGGCGTCCATCTGGCGACCGCGCGCGAGCCTTTCATCGACCCCCGCATCTTTGCCGACCGCAACTTCCTGACCGGCCTCGTCTTCATCTTCGTGATCGGGGTCATCCTGCTGGCCAGCCTTGCGCTGCTGCCGCCGATGCTGTCGGGGATCTATGGCTATCCCACGATCACCACCGGGCTGGTGATGGCGCCGCGCGGCGTGGGCACGATGCTGTCGATGATCCTGGTCGGGCGGCTGGTGCGCATCGTCGATGCGCGGCTGCTGGTGGTCGCGGGGCTGGGGCTGACGATCCTGTCGCTGGACATGATGACCGGCTTTACCCCGCAGATGGACAGCGGGCCGATCATCCATTCGGGGGTGATACAGGGCATGGGGCTGGGTCTTGTCTTCGTGCCGCTGTCCACCGTGGCCTTTGCGACGCTGGATGCGCGGTTCCGCGCCGATGCGACCAGCCTGTTCAGCCTGGTGCGCAACATCGGCTCGTCCATCGGCATTTCGGTCGTGACCGTGATGCTGACCCGCAACATGCAGATCAACCACGCCGAACTGGGCGCGGCGGCCAGCCCCTTCAACCCGGCGCTGCACGCGCTGTCGCCGGCGGCCGCGCAGGGCGACGTGGGGGCGCTGGCGCAGGTGGACGCGCTGGTGAACCAGCAGGCGCTGATGATTTCCTATATCGACGATTTCAAGCTGATGATGATCGTGACGATCTGCGCCGTTCCGCTGGCCCTGCTGCTGCGCCGCCCGCAAGCGGCGGCCGCGCCCGTTCACATGGAATAGGACGGCGCGGCCGCCGCCTTTCAGCGCCCCGTCGCCCGCTGCCGGGCAGCGCCGGCCATTGCCCGCCGGGTTGGGCACGCGGAAGGGCGCAGCCGGCCCGGCCGGGCATGTTCCCGATTTCAGGGCATGGTGATCGCGGCCCTGATGCCCCTACTCGCACTGATCCTGTGAAGGGCGCTCGTGGATCGTGCGCCGGATGATGTCGGCAAATGTCTGCACCGCTGGCGGCATCCGCCGGCCCGAGACATGCAGCAGCGAGATGTTGCGCACGATCACCGGGGCCAGCAGCCGGACGCCGACCAGCGGCCCGTGGCCGATCAGCGCGCGGGCATAGGCCGGCAACACCGCCACCCCCACGTTCTGGGCGACCATCCCCAGGACGGTCGAAATCTGGTTCACCTGGAAGGCAGGCTGCAACGGATGACCAGCCTGGGCAAAGCCGCGTTCCACCATCGTGCGCAGGCCCGAATCCTGCCCAAGGGTGATCTGGGGAAGCGTGACGATATCGGCCCATCCCAGTTCGCGATGGGCGGCCGCGGGGTGGTCGCGGTGGCAGAACAGCATCGCCTCGTCACGCATGATGACCGTCGATGACAGGTCGGGCAGGTCGTCGGGAAAGGTGCCGATGCCAAAGCTGGCGTGGCCGGAACGGACCGTCTCGATGATGTCCGCGGTCCCCGCGTCGCTGATTTCCAGCTGCACCCCCGGCGCGGCGACCGCGAACTCGCGGATCACCCGCGGCAGCACGGCCGAGGCGAGCAGCGGCGGCGCGGCGACCCGGACCACGCCGCTCTGCCAGACCCGAAAGCCGTTCATGTCCTCGCGAAGCGCGGCGGCGGCGGCAAGGCACGGGGCCGCGCGGTCAAGAAACAGCTGCCCTGCCTCGGTCAGCTCGACCCGGCGGGTGGTGCGGTGGAACAGCTCAAGCTGCAGCGCCGCCTCCATCTTGCGGACCAAGGCGGACAGCGACGGCTGGCTGACCCCCAGGCGTTCGGCCGCAACCGAGAAGCTGTGGCTGACGGCGATGGCCCGAAAGACCTCCATCTGCCGCAGGGTCGGGAACGCCGTGTCATTCATAGGCCGAGATTATGAATTGATGCGCGTCTGTCCACTATATTTCGCCCCCGTCCGGTGGCAGCGTTGGCGCGATTCAAGAACAGGCGCCATCGCCAAGGCGGCGCCGCAACAGGAGGTTCGGAACGATGCGTCTGTTCAACACCACGGCGATGGCGCTGGCCCTTGCCATTCCCGCGGGCGCGGCCTCGGCGGCCGACGTCAAGATCGGCATGATCACCACGCTCAGCGGTCCGGCGGGCTATCTGGGCGCCGACATCCGCGACGGCTTCGAGCTGGCGATGAAGGACGGCACGCTGGGCGGGATTCCCGTCGAACTGGAGGTCCAGGACGACAAGCTGGACCCGGGCCAGGGCCGCCAGATCGCCGACCGCATGCTGAACGACGAAGAAATCAAGCTGCTGACCGGCATCGTGTTCTCGAACGTCGCGGGCGCGGTCGTGCCGGAAATCACCGGCTCGGACGCGATCTATATCAGCGCCAACGCCGGCCCCTCGACGCTTGCCGGCAAGGGCTGCAGCGAGAACTATTTCGTCGCCAGCTGGCAGAACGACACCCTGCACGAGATGCCGGGCCTGCTGGCGCAGAACCAAGGCTACAAGACCGCATTCCTCGCGGCCAACAACTATCAGGCCGGCAAGGACGGGCTGACCGGCTTCAAGCGCGAGTTCAAGGGCGAGATCCTGGGCGAGGTCTACACGCCCCTCGGCCAAACGGATTTCTCGGCCGTGATCGCGCAAATCCGCGCGGCGAACCCCGAGGTCGTCTATCAGTTCCATCCCGGCGAGGCGGGCATCGCCTTTATCAAGCAATACAACCAGGCCGGGCTGACCAGCATCCCGATGGTCCTGCCCGAACCCGCGTCCGACGCGGTCATCCTGAAGGCGCTGGGCGATCAGGCGGTCGGCACCAAGGTCGCGCTGCACTGGGCCGAGAACCTCGACAACCCCGCCAACAAGGCGATGGTCGCCGCCTGGAAAGAGAAATATCCCGAACGCCCGCTGACCTCTTACGCCGTGCAGGGCTATCAGACGGCGCTGATCATGGCCGAAGGCCTGAAGGCGACGGGCGGCGATGTGTCCGACATCGATGCCCTGCGCGAAGGCATCCGCAACGCCAGGATCGAAAGCCCCTCGGGCAACTTTGCCTGGGGTCCGAACCAGCACCCGGTTCAGGACTGGTATGCCGCCGAGGTCGTCAAGGGCGCGGACGGCGTGCCGGTCGTTGCGGCAGGCGACAAGATTGCTGAGGCCCGCGGGGACGTCCACGCCGCCGAGTGCAGCATGTGATCACAACCGGCCGGATGCGCCGCGCTGGCCCATCCGGCATCGAAAGGACCACCCGATGACCCTGCTCTTCGAGCAGATGCTGAACGGCGTCCAGTATGGCTTCATGCTGTTCCTGCTGGCCGCCGGCCTGACCCTGATCTTCGGGATCATGGGCATCATCAACCTGGCGCACGGCGCGTTCTATATGGCGGGCGCGTTCATCGGGACGTGGGTCGCGGGCGTCACCGGCTCGTTCTGGATCGGCCTTCCGGCCGGGCTGGCGGGAAGCGCCGTGATCGGCCTGCTGGTCGAGTTCCTGGTCATCCGGCGGCTGTATGCCCGCGACCACCTGGAACAGGTGCTTGCCACATTCGCGCTGGTGCTGATCTTCAACCAGCTGGCCACGATCGTCTTTGGCCGCCAGCCCCTGATGGCCGCGCCGCCCCAGCTGCTTTCCGCGTCGGTCGAGCTGCTGCCCGGGCTGATCTATCCCGTCTATCGCTTGGCGATCATCGGCGTGGGGATTGCTGTCGCGGCCGGCCTTTACCTGCTGATCAACCGCAGCCGGATCGGGATGCTGATCCGCGCGGGGGAAGCTGACCGCGAAATGGTGCGCGCCTTGGGCATCCGCATCAAGCTGATCTATACGCTTGTCTTCGGGCTGGGGGCCGTGCTGGCGGGACTGGCGGGCTATCTTGCCGGACCGATCTATTCGGTTCAGGCCGGCATGGGCGACCGCATCATCCTGCCCACCTTCGTGGTGGTGGTGGTCGGCGGCGTCGGCTCGATCCGGGGCGCGTTCGTCGCCGCGCTGGTGCTGGGCGTGCTTGACACGCTGCTGCGCGCCTATGCGCCGGGGATGCTGCGCGGGATCATGGAATCCTCGGCCGCCGACACGCTGGGTGCCGGCCTCGCCTCGATGGGGATCTACCTGATGATGGCGCTGGTCCTGATGGCGCGCCCGCAGGGTTTCTTCCCGGCGAAAGGATAGGAAATGACCGATCTTGCCCATCCCTCGCCCGCGGACGAGGCCCGCCAGGGCCTGCGGCTGCCGACGGTCGTGTTCGGCGCGGTTCTGCTGGCGGGGCTGATCGCCCTGCCCTTCGCGGCCGACGCGGTCGGGATGAACTCGCTGATCAGCCTTGGTTCGCGCGTCCTCATCTATGCGATCGCGGTCGCCAGCCTGAATATCGCGCTGGGGTTCGGCGGCCTTGTCAGCTTTGGCCACGCCGCCTTTTTCGGCATCGGCGCCTATGTCGTGGCGATGCTGTCGAACCACGCCGACTGGGGCACCCCGTTCCTGGGGTTCATCCCCGGCACCAACAGCCTGATCCTGTGCCTGCTGGCGGCGATGCTGTCCGCGGGCGTTGCGGCGGCCATCATCGGGGCGCTGTCGCTGCGCACCGGGGGCATCCAGTTCATCATGATCACCCTGGCCTTCGGGCAGATGGTCTATTTCTTCTTCACCTCGCTTTCGGCCTATGGCGGCGACGACGGGCTGATGATGTCGGGCGCCAACGCGTTCTTTGGCCTGAACCTGCGCAACCGGACCAATTTCTACTATCTCTGCCTGACGATCTCGGTCGCGGGGTTCTGGCTTTACTGGATGTTCATGCGCTCGTCCTTCGCGGCGGTGCTGGACGGGGTGCGCCAAAGCCCGGACCGCATGGCGGCGCTGGGGCTTGCCCCGACGCGCCACCGGCTTGTGGCGTTCATCCTGTCGGGGATCGGAACGGGGCTTGCAGGCGGGCTTCTGGCCAATCTGCTGCGCTTTGCCAGCCCCGATACGCTGAACTGGAACACGTCGGGCCTGCTGATGATCATGCTGATCCTGGGCGGCGTCGGCACGCTGTGGGGGCCGTTCCTGGGTGCGCTGGTGATCCTGGTGCTGGAAGACGTGTTCGGCGCCTGGACCGAGAACTGGCCGCTGGTTCTGGGCATCGTGCTGCTGCTGGTGGTCCTGAACACGCATGGCGGGCTGGTCGCGCTGATCCGCCGCCTGACGGGGGGGCGGCTGTGATGGCGGGCGATGCAATCCTGACCGTGCGCGGGCTGGTCAAGCGTTTCGCGGGCTTGCTGGCCACCGACAACGTTGACCTGGACCTGCGCGCGGGCGAGATCCACGCTCTGATCGGCCCGAACGGCGCAGGAAAATCGACGCTGATCGCCCAGATTTGCGGCACGCTGCGACCTGACGCCGGGTCCGTGCGGCTGCGCGGCGAATCCATCGACGCGATGGATGCGGCGGCGCGCGCGGCGCGGGGGATCGGGCGCACGTTCCAGATCGTGCGGCTGATCGACGACGCGACCGTGACGCAGAACCTGCTGGTCGCGCTGCATGTCCGCAATGGGCGCATCTGGCAGATATTCGACGGGCCGGGATCGCGCGCGGACCTGTCGCGCGAGGCGGCCGAGCGGCTGGCCGCCGCCAGGCTGGACGGCATCGCCAAGGCACGGGTCGCGGACCTGTCGCACGGCTATCGCAAGCAGCTGGAACTGGTCATCGCGCGCGCCATGAAGCCGGCCGTCCTGTTGCTGGACGAACCGATGGCGGGTCTGGGCCAGGCGGAAAGCACCGAGATGATCCGCACCCTGTCGGCGCTGCGGGCCGAGGTTCCGATGCTGCTGGTCGAACACGACATGGACGCCGTGTTCAACCTGGCCGACCGGATCAGCGTGCTGGTCTATGGCCGCGTGATCGCGACCGGCACCGTCGCGGAAATCCGCGACAACCCCGAGGTGCGCCGCGCCTATCTGGGCGAGGAGGACATCTGATGCTGAGGATCGAGCGACTGCAGGCGGGCTATGGCACGACCCCGGTGCTGTTCGACATCAACCTTGCCCTTGAGGAGGGGCAGGTGGTGACGCTGATGGGCCGCAACGGGATGGGCAAGACGACGACCATCCGCACCGTCATGGGACAGCTTCGCGCGCGCGCCGGCCGGACGACCTTTGCCGGCAGCGACATCACCGCCTGCGCGCCCGAGCAGGTCGCGCGCCGGGGGGTGGGGCTGGTCCCCGAGGGACGCCGCATCTTCCCGACGCTTACCGTGCGCGAGAACCTCATCGCGACCGCCGCGAACCGGCTTGGCGCGCCCCGGCCCTGGACGTTGTCGCGCGTGACCGAGCTGTTCCCGCGCCTGGGCGAACGGCACGGGCAGATGGCGGGGACGCTGTCGGGGGGCGAACAGCAGATGCTGGCGATCGGCCGCGCGCTGATGACCAATCCGCGGCTTTTGATCCTGGACGAGGCGACCGAGGGGCTGGCGCCGGTGATCCGAACCGAGATCTGGGCCTGCCTGAACCTGCTCAAGTCGGAACGGCAGTCGATCCTGATCGTGGACAAGAACATCCGCGAGCTGAAGCGGCTGGCCGACCGGCATGTCATCATCGAGAAGGGGCGGACCGTGTGGCAGGGCAACTCGGCGGACCTGGACCGCGACGCCGGGCAGGTGCAGCGTTATGTCGGCCTTTGACGCGGATCTGGGCCGCGCCGCGCTGGACGCCGACTATGGCGCGCAGGCGACCGTCGGGCCGGCGCGCTTTGCCGCCATCATGGCCGATTATCGCGCCGCGACCGATGCGGCGCTGGCGCGGCTGGCGCCTGCCGAACACGTCCATGACCCCCAAAGCGGCGAGCGGCTGGACCTGTGGGGCGCGGACCCCGAGGGCGCCCCCCGCCCGGCCGTGATGTTCATCCACGGCGGCTATTGGCGGATGCTGGCGCGCGGGGATTCGGGCTTCATGGCGCCGATGCTGGCGGAACGCGGCATCGCGACCGTGGTGCCGGACTATTCCCTGTCCCCGGCCGTGACCCTGGCCGAGATCGTGCGTCAGGTCCGGGCCAGCTTTGCCTGGCTGTGGACCAACGCGCCGCGGCTGAACATCGATCGCAAACGGATCGTCGTCACCGGCAACTCGGCCGGCGGGCATCTGGTGGGCATGCTGATGGCGGATGGCTGGCGGACGCAGGCCGGCCTGCCAAGGGATGCCATCGCGGGCGCCATGCCGATCAGCGGGCTTTATGACCTCGGGCCGCTCTCCCGGTGCTTTCCGCAGGACTGGCTGTCGCTGTCGCAAGGCGACGTCGCGGCGCTCAGCCCGCTGGCCAACCTGCCCGCGCGCCCGCCAAAGACCATCGTCGTGCGCGCGGGGTTCGAGCCGGCGGGCTTTGTGCGCCAGTCCGATGCCTTCGCCGCCGCCCTGGGCCAGACGGTCCGTGTCATCGAGGGCCGCAACCATTTCGACGTGATCCTGGATCTTGCCGATGCGGAAAGCGAGATGGCGCGGCTTCTGCTCAGCCTGGTGGGCCCGGGTCGTGGCTGAGCGCCCCCTTGCGCAGCGCATCCGCCAGCGCCTGCGCCGCCGGGGACAGGGGCGCATCGGCGCGCCACCACAGACCCAGGGGCCGCTGGGTCGCGGGCAATGCGACGGGCAGCAGGGCGACCTGCCCGCGCCGCGCCTCGATCGCCGCCAGTTGCTGCGGCCAGGCCGTGATATAGTCCCCGGCCAGCAGCAATGCGCGGTTGGACAGGAAGGACAGCGATTCGACGCGGGGCACGGGCGGGTCCAGCCCCGCGTCGTGGAAGGCTGCGTCGATCTGTCGGCGCATGGTGGTGTCCGGGGGCGGCAGGATCCATTGTCGGTCGCGCAAGGCGCCAAGCGTCAGCGCCGCCGCGCCGCCGCCCGCCCCGGCCAGCGGATGATCGGCCCGCACCACCAGTTGCGCCTGGTCCGCGGCCAGCACGGTTTCGGCCAGATCGGCGGGCCGACGCCGGGGCGGAAGCCGTCCGACGACCAGATCGAGATCGCCCCGGCGCAGCAGGCCGGTCAGCCGTTCGTGCTGCCCTTCGGTGATCGTCACGCGCAGCCCCGGCCGCTCCGCCAGCAGGCGCGCGATCGCGTCGGGCACCAGCCCGCCCGCCGCCGACGGCAGCGTGCCGACCGCGACCGTGCCGCCGGTGCCGCTTTTAAGGTCCGCCAGCTCGCGCCCGGCGCGGCGCATCCGGGCGATCACGTCACGCGCATGCCGGACGAGCAGCGCGCCATAGGGCGTGGGAACCGCGCCCCGGCCGGTGCGGGCGAACAGCGGCACGCCTGCGGCAGCCTCGGCGTCCTGCAGCGCCTTTGTCACCGCGGATTGCGTCATGTTCAGGCTGACAGCCGCCGCCGCAAGGCTGCCGTCCCGTTCGACGGCATCGATCAGGCGCAGATGGCGCAGGGAAAGCCGCGCTTCGGGATGATGCATGGGGTCAGCCGTCCGCCGCAGGTATGACGTTTGTTCAATACCCAATTCCGACAATTCACTTTCACGAATACCCCGGACAGGCAAGACTTGGGTCAACCGGTGCATCGACGGAACGCCGCAGGGCCCAAGGTCCGTGCCGACGGATCGCACCAGCAAGAGGACTGAGAACGAATGATGCATTACCCCGATCTTCATCTCTACATCGCGGGCGAGTGGCGCAAGGCGGCCGACGACATGGCCGTTCTCAGTCCTGCCGACGAAAGGGAAATCGGCCGGCTGCCCTGCGCGTCCAGGGCTGATCTGGACGATGCTCTGGCCGCCGCCGACGAAGGCTTCCGCGTCTGGAGCCGGACCGCGCCCCGCGACCGCGCCGACGTGATGATCGCGGCCGCCCGGCTGATGCGCGAACGCATCGACGAGATCGCGGCCGCGATCACGCTGGAACACGGCAAGCCGTTGCCGGAGGCGCGGCTGGAGGTCATCCGCGGCGCCGAGTTCTTTGAATGGGACGCCGGCGAGGCCGTGCGGACCTATGGCCGGGTGATCCCCAGCGCGCAGGGCACCCGCTACAGCGTCATCCACCAGCCGGTCGGGACGGTCGCCGCGTTCTCGCCCTGGAACTTTCCGATGAGCCAGCCGGCCCGCAAGATCGGCGGCGCCATCGCCTCGGGCTGCTCGATCATCCTCAAGGCGGCCGAGGAGACGCCGGCGGGCGCCCTGCACATCGCCCGCGCCTTCCATGACGCGGGCCTGCCGCGGGGCGTGCTGAACCTTGTCTTCGGCAACCCCGCCGACATTTCCGGCTATCTGATCCCGCAGGACCAGGTGCGGCTGGTCGCGTTCACCGGATCGACCGCGGTCGGGCGCCACCTGACGACGCTGGCGTCCCAGCACATGACGCCGGTCCTGATGGAGCTGGGCGGGCACGCGCCGGTCATCGTCTGCGACGACGTCAACGTCACCGATGCGGCCGTCATGTCGGCCAACCGCAAGATGCGCAACGCGGGCCAGGTCTGCACCTCGCCCACCCGCTTTTTCGTCAAGGACAGCATCTTCGACGCGTTCGCGCAGACATTCGCTGACCACGCCCGCAAGATCCGGGTCGGCAACGGGATGGACAAGGGCGTCGAGATGGGTCCTCTGGCCAACGGCCGCCGGATCGAGGCGCTGGCCGAACTGGTCGCGGACGCGACCGGCAAGGGCGCGCGCCTGCTGACGGGCGGCGAGCGGATCGGCAACAGCGGCTATTTCTTCCAGCCGACGGTTCTGGCCAACGTCCCCGACAACGCCCGCGTGATGCAGGAAGAACCGTTCGGCCCGCTTGCCATCATCAATCCCGTCGGATCGCTGGACGAGGCGATCGCCTGCGCCAACGCGGTCCCCTATGGGCTGGCGGCGTATGGCTTTACCCACAACGCGGCCAATGTGGACCGCATGGTCGCGGGCGTCGAATGCGGCAATCTGTCGATCAACACGCTGGAAGCGTCGCTTCCCGAAACCCCGTTCGGGGGCGTCAAGTCGTCGGGCTATGGCCGCGAAGGCGGGACCGAGGGGCTGCACCATTACATGACGGTCAAGACCGTTTCGCACTTCATGCGGATCGATCCGGCCAACAAGGGAACCGAAGAATGAAATACTCGCGCAAGGACGCCAAGGCGTATTCCCGGCAGACCATGAAGGGGATCTGGGCCGCGGCGCTGATGCCCTTTGACCACAAGGGCCGCATGGACGAGGACGCCTTTGCGGGCAACATGGACCACTGGATCGACGATCTGGGGATCGCGGGCTTCTTCGTCTCGGGCAAGCAGGGCGAGTTCTTCTCGATGTCGATGGACGAGCGGAAGCGGTCGTTCGAGCTGGCGGTCAAGGCCGCGAAGGGCCGGGCGCAGACGATCATGTCGGTGTCCGACCAGAACATGGACAACGTGATCGAACTGGCGCGCCACGCGCAGGACTGCGGCGCCGACTATGTGGTGGTCCACGCGCCGGTCCTGCATTTCCACAAGGCGCAGGACGAGACGCTGAAGAACTATTACAAGATCGTCACCGACGCGGTGGACATCGGCGTGGCGCTGTGGAGCCATCCTGACAGCGGCTATCTGATGTCGCCGCAGCTGTGCAACGAACTGGCCGACCTGGAAACGGTGGTCGCGATCAAGTATTCGGTGCCGCGCCCGATGTATGCGGAACTGACCCGGCTGGCGGGCGACCGCATCCTCGTCAGCACCGCCTCGGAAGAGGAATGGCTGGACAACATCCTGGAACTGGACTGGCAGCTTTACCTGTGTTCGTCCCCGCCCTATCTGATCCAGACGGCCAGGGACCGGCGCATGCACGACTATACGCAGCTGGCCTTTGCCGGAAACGCCGACGAGGCGCGGCGGGTGCGCGACAGCCTGGAGCCTGTGCGACAGGCGCTGCGCGGCACGCGGCCGGCCGAGAAGCCCCATTCCCATCAGAAATACTGGCAGGATCTGCTGGGCCAGACCGGCGGCCGGGTGCGCGCGCCGCTGCTGGAACTGACCGAGGACGAGAAGGCGGCGACGCGCGCCGCGTTCCAGGACTGCGGCCTGCAACTGTGACCATGCGGCGGGCCGCGTCCCGGCCCCGGACGAAACCGATCAAGGACTGAGGAGGGTCTCATGATCAAGGAAGGACGCCTGAGGGCATTCAACTTCCAGAAGTGGATCGACGAGAACAAGCATCTGTTGAAGCCGCCGGTGGGCAACCAGCAGATCTGGAAAGAGGCCGGGCTGATGGTCACCGTCGTCGGCGGGCCGAACCAGCGCGCCGACTTTCACGACGACCCGGTCGAGGAGTTCTTCTATCAGCTCAAGGGTGACATGATGCTGAAGGTCGTGGACAACGGCGAGCATTATGACATCCCGATCCGCGAGGGAGAGATCTTCCTGCTGCCGCCGCATGTGCGCCACTCGCCCCAGCGCCCGCAGGAAGGCTCGATCGGGCTGGTGATCGAACCCGAGCGGCCCGAGGGCGCGCTGGACGCGATCGAATGGTATTGCTTTGGCTGCAAGGCGCTGGTCCACCGGGCCGAGATCGACCTTGAAAGCATCGTCGACGACCTGCCGCCCATCTATGCCGCGTTCTATGACAACATCGAGGCGCGCAAATGCCCCGAATGCGGCGAGCTGCATCCCGGCAAGACGCCACCCGAGGGCTGGGTGCAGCTTTGAACGCAGGGTCGCGCGCGCGGGTGCGGGTCGTCCTGATCGGCTGGGGCGCGATCGGCACCGCCGTCGCGCGCCTGCTGGCCGAGGGCGGCTCGGATGCCCGGATCGTGGCCGTGGCCGTGCGCGACAAGGCCAAGGCCCGCGCGCGCGGCGGCCTGCCCGAAGGCGCGCGGCTGATGTCGGACCCGTCCGAGCTGGTGCCCGGCGACGCCGACCTGATCGTCGAGGCGGCGGGCCGGGACAGCGTGGGTCCGTGGGCCCGCGCCGCGCTGTCGGCCGGACTGGACTTTGTCGTGTCGTCAGCCTCGGCGCTTGCCGACGCGGGGCTGCTGGCCGAACTGCGCGCGCTTGCCCGGTCGAGCGGCGCCCGGCTGATCGTTCATCCCGGCGCGCTGGGGGGCATCGACGCGCTGGCCGCATCCCGGCGCATGGGACTGGCCGAGGTCGAGCACCGGATCGTCAAGCCCGCCCGCGCCTGGGCCGGGACCGACGCCGAGCGGATGTGCAGGCTTGACGCCCTGGACGGACCGACCGCGTTCTTCAGCGGCACCGCTGCCGAGGCCGCCACCCGCTTTCCCCAGAACGCCAATGTCGCGCTGACCACCGCATTGGCAGGCATCGGCCCGGACCGCACGCGGGTCACGCTGATCGCCGATCCGGCGGCGACGCTGAACCGGCACGAGATAACCGCCAGCGGCGACTTTGGCTTGCTGGAGGTGAGGATCGCCAACAGCCCCCTGCCCGAGAACCCGAAATCCTCGGCGATGACGGCGCTGAACCTGGTGCGGCTGATCGAGAACCGCACCGCTGGCCTGGTCGTCTGACGCGCGGTGACGGGCGAGTTGATCGCCTTGGCCTCGGCTGCGCTTTACGCGCTTGGCGGTGTTGCCATTGCGCGCGGCGCGGCCGAGGGCCGCGGCGGCGACAATGGCGCGTTCCTGTCCGTCATCCTGACCGCGGTCCTGTCGCTGGGCCTCTGGCTGGCGGCCGGCGCGCCCGCGGTGACGGCGGCGCCCGGCGGATCGGTCTGGCGGGGCGTCGCCCTGTTCGTGGCGGCGGGCGTGTTCTCGACCGTGCTGGGGCGCATCGCCATGTTCCGCGCGGTCGCGCGCGGAGGCGCCGTGCGCGCCAGCATGTTGCGCCGCCTGACCCCGGTCTTTGCCGCCGTCGGCGCGGCCCTGCTGCTGAGCGAGGTGCCGGGCTGGGGCGGCCTGACCGGGATGGCGCTGATCCTGGGCGGAACGGCGATGCTGGGCGGGCCGGGCGGCCCGCAGGTGACGCGACCGGGCTGGGCCACTTGGGGCATCGGTTCGGCCGCGGCCTACGGCTTTTCCTATGTCCTGCGGAAAATGGCGCTGGCGCAGATGCCCGCCGCGATCCCGGGTGCGCTGATCGGGGCGCTGACCGGCCTTGCCTGGTATGTCCTTGCCGCGCCGGCAAGCCGCCAGATGCGCGGGGCTGTCACAGGCGTCCTGCGCCACACCGGCCCTTGGCAATTCGTCGCGGCCAGCGCCATCGCGATGGGCCAGATCGGCCAGTTCCTGGCCTTGTCGCGCACCAGCGTGGCAACCGTTGCCGTGTTGGGTTCGGCCGAGACATTGATCAGCATCATGCTGGCCAGCCGGGTTTTCAGGACCGAACCCATTCCCCGCCCCCTCGTCTGGGCAGGTGCCGCATTTTCCACGGCAGGCATCGTGCTTGTCGCCGTGAAAGGGGGGACATGACCGGCGCCCCTCTCCGGGGCACCGGGGGGGGTTTGCAGAACATGCCGGCAAGAACCGGTCTGCCCTGCCGGTGCGGAACCCGGCACTTTCCCGGTTCAGGCGTTTCCAGAACGGCAACGCAGCAGCCGATGGCCAAGTCGGAGGTGTCCGCCCGTGTGCGCGCAATCATGTTTGCGCCACACCCTGGCCCGTGATCGAGGCCGCCTCCTGAAGCTGGCCTTCAATCCGCCGAGGCATAAAGCAGCGCGATGTCGCGGTGGTGCAGGGCGCAAGCCGCCCCCTCGGATCTGACCACGGCGCGCTGCGGTTCCAGAACGATGATGCAGCCATTCTGAAAGCCATACTGCCGGTCGCCGTTCGGCAGGCGCTGTTGGCGGGGCACCTCATCCATCGGCCTGCCGCCGCCGGGCGCCCCCGGCACGGTTCCCGCGCATCCCGCGAGCAGCAGCAAGGCCGGGCCAAGGGCCGATGTCATCTTCATGGCGGGTTTCCTGTTCAGGGCATGTGCTCGATGCAACGCGCCCGCAAGCCGAACGGTTCGTCGGGGGCGACGAACCGGGCCTGTGCCGATGCCGTGCGAGCGCCGGCGGGCATTGCCCGCAGGCCCGCGATCCCGACCCTCACGGCCCCGGCGCGTGTTCGGGCGCGGCGACAAACAGTGACGTCTCGGGGGCCTGCACCAGCTTGAGATAGCGTTCGAACTGCACCAGGACGTCGGCGGCGATCTGGTCCTGCGTCATCGCCATCACGTCATATCCCTGACTGCCGTCGCTGAAGAACGTCCGGGCCTCGAACCTCATCTCGGGCGCCGCCGCCTCTATCGGGGAGAAGACCGCCAGCGGCCGGGGCGCGGGCCGCACGCCATAGATGAAATCGCGCGTCGCGGCCGACGGGATCTTGAGGGATGCCGAGGATTCCGCGTCGCTGTCGACGCCAGCCGCGACGCCGCGCCGTTCCAGCGCGGCGGCCACGTCCCGCAGCGCCGGGATGACGGTGTCGGCGATATGGGCGCGCGCATCGGCCTCGTCCGGCGCGTTCAGCAGCAGCGCCAGCCGCCGCTGCAGCGACGGTCCGGCGGCGGGGTGGGCGTGGCGGGCCACGATCCCCGCCTCGCGCTGCGCCACATCGGCCCGCATGCCCTTGGCCAGCGCCCAGATCAGCACCAGCATGATCAGCGAGAACGGCAGGGCCGTGGCGATTGTGGCCGATTGCAGCGCGCCCAGCCCGCCCGCGACCAGCAGAACCCCCGCCACCACCCCTTCGAGCGAGCACCAGAACACCCGCTGCGCCGTGGTCGTGTCGGTGCGCCCCCCCGCCGCGATGGTGTCCACCACCAGCGACCCGGAATCGGCCGAGGTCACGAAGAACACCGCGATCAGCACCACCGCCACCGTCGAGGTGACCGCGGGCCACGGCAGGTATTCCAGGAACTGGAACAGCGCCACCGACATGTCGGCGGCCACCGCGGCCGACAATGCGCCGTCCGCCACCGTCGTATCCAGAAACAGCGCCGTATTCCCGAACACGGTCATCCACAGGAAGGTGAACCCGACCGGCACGCACAGCACCGCGATCACGAACTCGCGCACCGTGCGCCCGCGCGAGATGCGGGCGATGAACATGCCGACGAAGGGCGACCAGGAAATCCACCACGACCAGTAGAACAGCGTCCATGCGTCGATCCAGGGCCGCGGTTCATAGGCATAGATGTTGAAGGTCCGCAGCAGAAAGCCGTCGAGGTAAAAGCCGAAGTTCTGCACGAAGTCGCGCAGCAGCAGCGCCGTCGGCCCGACCGCCAGCACGAACAGCATCAGCAGGATCGCCAGCACAAGGTTCAACTCGCTGAGGATGCGGACGCCCCGTTCGACGCCGGTCACGACCGAAATCGTCGCGGCCGCCGTGACCAGGGCGATCAGCGTCAGCTGCACGACCGGCGTGTTCGGAATGCCGATCAGATGGGTCAGCCCGGCATTGATCTGCAGCACGCCAAAGCCCATCGACGTCGCCACCCCGAACATCGTCCCGCAGATGGCGAAGATGTCCACCGCATGGCCGACGGGGCCGTTGATCCGTTCCTTGAGCAGCGGATACAACCCCGACCGGATCGTCAGCGGCAGGTTGTAGCGATGGCCGAAATAGGCCAGCGACAGCCCGACCACGGCATAGATCGCCCAGGCATGCACGCCATAGTGAAAGAAGGTCACGGTCATCGCCTGCCGCTGCGCGGCGATGGTCAGCGGCGGGGCATCGGGCGGGGCACCGTAATGGGTCAGCGGCTCGCCCACGCCGAAATACATCAGCCCGATGCCCATGCCCGCCGCAAACAGCATCGCGCACCAGGAAAGATACGGGAAATCGGGCGTCGAATCGTCGGGGCCAAGCTTGAGGTTGCCGAACCGGCTGGCCGCGAAGAACACGACCGAGGCCAGGAAGATCGCCACCGTCAGCAGGAAAAGCCAGCCGAACCACGCCAGCATCCAGCCCTGCACCGCCCCGAAGATCGCCTCGGCCCGGCCGGGAAGAAAGACCCCGACCGCAACGAAGATGCCGATGATCGCGACGGATCCGATGAAGACAGGCCGGTTGATCACAAAGCTTTTCACCTGATCGGACCCTTTCATCAGCGCAACCCGTCGAAGCACCCAACACCCCGCCCGCGGCCCCGGTTCGCAGGCGGCGGAAATTTGTGCTGCTCTATCTCGATGCCACCTGCCTGAAGGTCCGCCAGGGAGGCCGCATCATCTCGGTCGCGGCCATGACCGTCGTGGTGGTGAACACAGACGGTCCGCGAGATCATCGGCCTCAAGATCGGTCCTTCGGAAGCCGAGATTACCACCCAAGCCACCTGATCGATGACGTCAAAGGGCCATTGCGCAAGTTACACCGGCTTGACGGACGCGATCATCAGGTCTGGCGCGCCGGCGTGACCTCCATCCCCGATGCGACGCGGCTTACTCTACTTGGTCGCCACTGTCAGCCTGATGCTGGCGAATGACAAAATGTTTGGTCGTCGTTTCAATGACTTCCCAGTAACCGCGGAACCCGTCCGGGATCATGAAGGACGCTCCGGGACCGAATTCCCACCGTTTTCCGTCCTCTGAAATCAGGGCGCATCTGCCGGAAACGATATGGCAGTATTCATCCTTGTCGGTGAATGCCCGCCACTTTCCCGGTGTCGAGGTCCAGCTACCTGCCATCAGCGTGCCGTCAGGGCTGGTGAACATCAGTTCGGTCTGATGCTGGGGATCTCCGGCCACGACCCGGTCCGGCTGATCTGCAAGGCGGCGCCGCGAAACTGCCTGCGGCGCTTCGCGAAAATCGACGACATCCATGACACACTCCTCACTCTCGCGCTTTTCCGTAGCAGGGATGGGTATACGCGCTTTGTCGGTGCCTGCCACCGCTCGACCTTTCGACGACAAAGGCAACCTGGCGCTGCTTTCCGCCTGGCCACTGCTGATCTCGGCCGCAGCGCGCGCCTGCGGGGCGCCGCCGAAAGCTGGCGGCCCGCAGCCCCTTCCTACGCCTCATTGCGCCACCGACCCGCCGAAAACCGGGACGCTCTGGGTCGAGACCCGCGTCTGCGGGAGGTTGTCGGGCACAGCCTTGCGGCCGCCCGCGCCGGTCAGCGTTCGGATGAAAAATTCCGCTTGAGATAGCCCAGGATCAGATCTTTGGTCTCGGCGTCGGGTTCGACCATGCCCTGCTTGTCGATCATCCAGTGCCAGAGATAGTCCCAGCGCGCGTCGGTGATCCGTTGCTGGCGGATGATCGCGGTCGAATGGCAGGCGACGCACTGGTAATAGGTCTCTTCGGCGCCGTGGCCGGCCGGCAGGTTGCCCAGTTCGGGGTCGGGCGCGCCGCCCCCGGCCACGGCCGCAGGGCCTGCGGCAGGCCCCTGCGCGCCCGCGGCCGCGGCCATCGGGTCGTGGATCGCGGCGGCCATCGGGTCAGCGGCGGCCGCGGCCATCGGGTCAACCACGGCGGCGGGCACCGCTGCGGCCGCGGGGGCGGCCTCGGCCTCGGCGGCGGGCCGGGGCAGCACGTCATAGGGGCGCGCCTCGCGCAGCGCCGCCATCGGATCGGGGGCGGGCTGCTGGGCGGGCGCGGCCGTCGCGGTCAGCAGGGCTGCGGCGGCCAGACCGCCAGTAAGGGCTGCAAGGCGTCGCATGGCAGGCTCCGTCGGAAATAGGGCGGCCCCGGTCCGCGCGGACGGCCGGGGCAGGGATGGGGTCAGGTCGCGATCAGGGCGATGCGGTGCTGGATGTTGTTGCCATAGCCGCGCGGATTCCACCCCGGCGAGACCGGCGGCTGGCTGACGCCGTTCATGTCGGTCGCCCGCGCCCAGACCTCGTAATAGCCCTTTTGGGGCAGGGTGACGCCGGCGCGCCAGCGCTGCCAGGCAAAGCGGTTCGGCGCCGGGTCAAGCGCGGCCTCGGTCCAGGTCTGGCCGAAGTCGGTCGAGACATGGACGGATTTCACGTCGCCGTCGCCCGCCCAGGCATGGCCGCGCACCTCGGTTTCCTGTCCCGCCGGGACCGAGGCCCCGGTCTGCGGGAAGGTGACCAGCGATTTGACCGGCATCACCGTCATGATGACCATGTCGCTGTCGGGCACCTCGGTGCCAGGCGCCACCGGATAGGCCGGCAGGCGATAGGAATCGCCGGTCATCTTGGCGCCGTCATGGACCTGGTCGCGCACCCAGATCCGCGTCAGGTACTTCTGCGAGACCGAGCCGGGATAGCCGGGGATCACCACCCGCAGCGGGAACCCGTGCAGCGCGGGGATGGGCTGGCCGTTCATCGCCCAGGCGATGATCCCGTCCTCCTCCAGTGCCTTTTCGATGGGCACCCCGCGCGAGATCACCTCCTGCTCGGGGTCGCCTGACAGATGGACGTCGTTGCCGTAATGGCCGGTATAGACGGCGGTGCTTTTCACCCCCGCGGCCTTCAGCACGTCAGCCAGGCGCACGCCCGTCCATTCGGGGCAGCCGACCGCCCCCGTCGTCCACTGGTTGCCCGAGGTGCCGGGCTGGAAATAGGCGCGGCCATTGCCGCCGCATTCGACCACCAGCCGCCGTGTGACGTTCTCGAACCGCGACTTCAGCTCGTCGATGGTCAGCTCCAGCGGGCTCTCGACCTCGCCGTCGATGACGACCTTCCAGCCCTCGGCGTTCATGTCCAGCGCCGTCTGCGGAACCAGCCCGTTCATGCGGATGAACATCCGCTCATACGGGGTCACGTCGTCGTCCAGAAGATGGGCGGGCGTCTCGACGTTCAGCGGCCTGTCGCCAAGCAGCGTCAGGCCGGACTTGCCCGCCATCAGTTCCTCGCCCGAATCCTGCGCCAGCGCCACGGGGATCAGGCCCGCCTGCAGGTTCCGTTCGAACGGGATGGCCATGCCGATCATCGCGCCCAGGGCGGACAGCCCGGTCGTCCTGAGAAACGCGCGCCGGTCCGTAGACGGCCGGTCGGAATCCACTTCGCGTTCGGACGCGGACGGCGGGGGGGCGGTCTGCCCAAGATCGGCCGGCTGTGTCATCGCGACATCCTTTCCATGTGAAGATCGGCGGGAAGCCCGGAGACAAGCAAAGACCCTGAATCACCTTATGTCAACGTGCGATGCCCGGGGGCCGTTCGCGGCCCGCGACGCTGGCGGCAAGCGCAAGCCCGCCATCAACCGGGCCACCAGACCGGGGCAATCGGCGCAAACCGGCACGATGATGGAGGCTGTCCGTTTGATCCAGGCGAACCATCGCGGGTGTTCGGCACGGGAGTTCCCCGGGCATTGGGAAAGATGCGATGCGGAACCGGACGAACCCGTCCGCGTCAACGCACCGGGGCCGTGCTGAGCCGCAGCGTGAAATATCGGCCGACCTGAAGGAAGGCCGGGACCGCTGGCAGCAGCAGACGACCAACGGCCCGCCGCCGCGCCAGTCTTCGGCTGGCGGCCGTGGCGAAAAAGGCGCCCGTGACGACCGGCCGATCCATCCCCCGGATCATCGGGGCGGTCAGGCCGCCGCCTTGGCATCGGTGATGCCAGCCTTTCGGCAGCAGGCCGGGACACCGGTCCTCGCCACGCGATGGATCGGTTTCCCGGCTCCGAAGGATCAGGCGCTCAGAAGCCTGTCGTTCTGCAGGTGCCGGCTTGCAAGGTTGCGGCCCTGGCGGCCGCTCAGCAGAAGCCGGGCGCCAGCGCGGGAATTGTCCTGTTCTTCCAGTTCGGGAAACAGGGCGAAGATCTCGGCGCGCACGCTTTCCCCCAGGGCCTTGAGGGCTTCGGCGCCGGTGTAAAGGGATTCGGTCTCCGCTCCGTTTGAAAAAACGACTTCGTGCCTGTCGAAAAGAATGTGGAAATATCTGACCTCGGCCATGTCTTCAGCGATTTCGATGCCCTTCAGTCCCAGCAGATGCTTGGCCGCGACCAGCACCTCGGCCGCACCGAACAGACGCTGCGCTATTTTCGAGCGCACCAGGATGCGGTGCTGTGGCGAGACGACCAGATCGGACACGGGCGCATCCGCGCCCAGGGCGCCGGCGGCAATGCGGATCGGCCTCAACTGCGGCTGCGAGAGAAGGGCGGGCATGCCAAGATGGCGCTCGCCGATCCAGCGGACAGGCTGGAAACCGTTGTCGCGCGTGGCCACCAGATCGCCAACCCGAAGATCCTCGACCGGCACCAACCCCCGCGCGGTCTCTATGACGGTTCCCTGTGCGAAACAGGGGGCGCCCTGAATGTCGTTGCCGCGGATGCTCAATGTCCCCACGGACAGGCCGTCCGCGTTCAGGACTTCATAGGATCCGTCCTTGAAGGAGGGATCCTCACCGTCGTCCTCGACGAAATTGGCCACCTGAAGCGACCAGCCCGGAGGAAGATTGACGCTCGCGCTGTCGATCTCTCCGTCCCCCGGAAGAGAGTCCACGGTGATGGTTCCGCTGAACCCCGTGCCGATGTTGACAATGACGGTATCGTCCTCGCCGTTCTGGCCAACGAACTGATAATAGGAATTAAAGCCGTTCGCGTTGATTGTATAGATTGCCATGTCTCTAATCTCTGCTCGCCCGCAAGTTGAATGGGGGTCATTCATTCAGAAAACGGCGCTGGCATCAACAGCTGATGGTTCTGCCCCCGGCCTTCGGCAGGCCAGTGCCCCGATGATGGTGGCCTCGGCATCCGGTTGTGCCGTGACCCGCTGCCAGACCGGGCGGCAGGACCGGCCCCGGACAGCGCCTGCCTATTGCCCGCCCGTCAGCCCGGGGAACGTCCGGTCGGATCGGCCGGCTGCGCGTCCAGGGCGTCGTGCATCCTCAGCCTTTCGCCTGGACGGCGGTCACGGCCGTTGCGGCGATGATGTCGTCGACGCTGCAGCCCCGGGAAAGGTCGTTGGCCGGTTTGGCGAGGCCTTGGAGGATCGGCCCGATGGCGGTCAGGCCGCCAAGCCTCTGGGCGATCTTGTAGCCGATATTGCCCGAGGCGAGGTCGGGGAAGACAAAGACGTTGGCCGGCCCGGTCAGCGGGCTTTGCGGCGCCTTCCGGGCGCGGATGGCGGGGTCGAGGGCGGCGTCGAACTGCATCTCGCCGTCGATCTCAAGGCCGGGCGCGCGGTCGCGCACGATGGAAAGCGCCTCGCGGATGCGGGCAAGGCTGGAATGCTCGGCCGATCCGGCGGTCGAGAATGACAGCAGCGCCACCCGAGGGGTCCGGCCCAGCAGGCGCTGGCAGGATCCGGCGGCGGCGATGGCGATGTCGGCGAGTTCCGCCGCGTCGGGGGCGATCACCAGCCCGCAATCGCTGAAGATCATGCCGCCATCATCCGAAGCGTCCCCGTCCGGCGCGCGCCCGTCCGGCGAACCCCCGCCCGGCGAACCCGCCGGGGCGGGCAGCATCAGGAAAAAGCTCGACACGGTCCGCACGCCGGGCGCCCGGCCGATCACCTGCAGCGCCGCGCGCACCGTGTCGGCGGTGGTCGCGACCGCGCCGCCGACGGTGCCGTCGGCCAGCCCCAGCCGCACCCGCATCGCCGCCTGCCGGATCGGGTCGCGCATCTCTTCCAGCGCGGCCTCGGGGGTCAGCCCGCGGCCCTTGCGCAGGTCGTGCCACGCCTCGGCCAGCGGGCGCAGGTCGGGCGCGGCGGCGCTGTCGATGCTGGCCGCGCCCGGCGCCTCGCCGTCCATCAGGGTGATCCGGGCAAGGCCCGCGGCCACGATCCGGGCGGCGGCCTCGCGCACGCGGGGGTCGCGGCCTTCGGACAGGATGATATGGGCCTGCCGGTCGCGGGCGGCCTGGTGGATGCGGTCAAGCGGCGTCATGTCTTACCCCAGCAGATGCAGCCCCGCGAGGATCCATCCCCCCAGGAACACGGTTTCGATGACCAGCAGGGCGATCGCGGCCGCCCCGACCTCGAGCATCTTCTTCAGCGAGGTCTTGACCCCCACCGCCGCGATCGAGATCAGAAGGCACCAGCGCGAGACTGCGCCCGCCGCCTCGGCCAAGGGCGCGGGGATGACCCCCAGCGAGTTCAGCGCCGCCAGCGCCAGAAAGCCCACGACAAAGCCGGGCAGCAGCGGCGGGCTGGCCCCGCCGGCGGTGTCGGCCAGCCCGCGGGCGCGGATGATCAGCGAAAAGGCCAGCACCACCGGGGCCAGCATCGACACCCGGATCAGCTTGACCAGCGTCGCCGTCTCGCCCGCCTCGGGGCTGATGGAAAAGCCCGCGCCCACCACCTGGGCCACGTCATGGATGGTGCCGCCCAGAAACACCCCGGCGGTGCGGTCGTCGAACCCCAGGGGCGCCGCCAGCATCGGATAGATGACCATCGCCACCGTGGACAGCACCGTCACCGCCAGCACCGTGAACACCAGGTCGCGTTCGGACCGGTCGTGTTTCGGCAGCACCGCCGCGATCGCCATCGCGGCCGAGGCGCCGCAGATCGCCACCGACCCCCCGGTCAGCAGCGCAAAGCGCCAGCTGCGGCCGACGACCCTGGTGGCCGCCAGCGCGAACAGGATCGTGGCGATGACGCCCCCGATCACCAGCAGGATCAGCGGCCAGCCCAGAATGGCCAGCATGTCGACCGAGATCCGCGCCCCCAGAAGCGCCACCCCCAGCCGCAGCACGGTGCGCGCGGTCACGGCGATGCCGGGCGCGGTCCTGGTCCCGTCCTCGGCCAGAAAGTTCAGCGCCAGACCCAGCAGCAGCGCCAGCAGCATCGCGGGCGCGCCATAGTGTTCGGACAGGAACTGCGCCGTCGCCGCGATCAGGACCGAGACGGCAAAGCCGGGAAAGAGATCGGCCGGACGGCCGGGAAGCAGGGCTGCAAGCGCCATCGGGGACACCTTGGAAAAGGCCCCGCCGTCCGGGCCGCGCCGGAAAAGCGCGGCCCGCCGGCGGGGGCCGGAAGGAAAAGGCCGGGCGCGGAGGGGGGAGGAGAGGGCCCCGCGCCCGGCGGCCGGTCAGGCCCCGCCGGCGCCGTCAGGCGCCGTCAGGCCCTGTCAGGCGTCGGGGTCAGGCCCCGGCGCCCGCCACTGCGCCCTGTTGCGGGCGCATGTCGGCCGGGTCGATGCCCGCGACCGGGACCGGTTTCTTCATCGCGTCGCGGCGGAAGGGCTCGCCCAGCTCCTGGTTCAGCAGCACCTCGATGAAGGTCGTCTTGCCCTCCTTCATCTGCCGCTCGACGGCCTCGTGCAGCGCGTCGGTCAGCTCGGCCGCGCCGCGCACCACCACGCCCTCGACCCCGCAGGCCCTGGCGATGCCCGCATAGCTGGTGTCGCGGTCAAGTTCGGTGCCGACGAAGTTGTTGTCATACCACAGCGTCGTGTTCCGCTTTTCCGCCCCCCACTGATAGTTGCGGAAGATCACCATCGTGATCGCCGGCCAGTCGTCGCGGCCGCAGGCGGTCATCTCGTTCATGGAAATCCCGAACGCGCCGTCGCCCGCAAAGCCGATCACCGGGGTGTCGGGGTTGCCGATCTTGGCGCCCAGGATCGCCGGGAAGCCATAGCCGCACGGCCCGAACAGCCCCGGCGCCAGGTATTTCCGCCCCGCCTCGAAGGTCGGATAGGCGTTGCCGATGGCGCAGTTGTTGCCGATGTCGGAACTGACGATGGCGTCCTGCGGCACCGCCTGCATGATCGCGCGCCAGGCCTGGCGGGGCGACATCAACTCGGCGTCGCGGGTCCGCGCCTCGGCGTTCCATTCGGTGCCGGGGTCGTCCTGCTCGTGGTCCAGGCTCGACAGTTCCTGCGCCCAGCGGGACTTGGTCTGGGCGATGCGGTCGCGGCGCGCCTGCCGCCCCTCGTCGCCCGCGCCGGGGGCAAGCTGCGCAAGGATGCCGCGCGCGACCTTGCCGGCGTCGCCCTCGATCCCCACCGTGACCCTTTTGGTCAGGCCGATGCGGTCGGGGTTGATATCGACCTGGATGATCTTGGCGTCTTTCGGCCAATAGTCGATGCCGTAACCCGGCAGGGTCGAGAACGGGTTGAGGCGCGTCCCCAGCGCCAGCACCACATCGGCGTCGCGGATCAGCTCCATCGCGGCCTTGGACCCGTTATAGCCCAGCGGCCCGACGGCCAGCGGGTGCGAGCCGGGGAAGCTGTCGTTGTGCTGATAGTTCGAGGCGACCGGCGCATCCAGCCGCTCGGCCAGCTTGGCCAGATCGGGGATCGCCCCCGCCAGCACCACGCCCGCGCCCGACAGGATGACCGGGTTCTTCGCCTCCGACAGCAGCTTGGCGGCTTCCTTCACCGCCTCCTCGCCGCCCGCGGGGCGCTCGAAGCGGACCACCTGCGGCAGGTCCACGTCGATGACCTGGGTCCAGAAATCGCGCGGGATGTTGATCTGCGCGGGCGCCGAGTTGCGCCAGGCCTGCATGATGACCCGGTTCAGCACCTCGGGGATGCGCGAGGGGTCGCGCACCTCCTCCTGATACGACACGCTGTCGGCGAACAGGCGCATCTGCTCCATTTCCTGGAAGCCGCCCTGGCCGATGGTGCGGTTGGCCGCCTGCGGCGTCACCAGCAGCAGCGGCGTGTGGTTCCAGTAGGCGGTCTTGATCGGCGTGACGAAGCCGGTCACGCCGGGCCCGTTCTGGGCGATGGCCATCGACATCTTGCCGGTCGAGCGCGTGAACCCGTCCGCCATCAGCCCGGCGTTGGTTTCATGCGCGCAGTCCCAGAAGGTGATCCCCGCCTTGGGGAACAGGTCGCTGACCGGCATCATGGCGCTGCCGATGATCCCGAACGCATGTTCGATCCCGTGCATCTGCAGGACTTTGACGAAGGCCTCTTCGGTCGTCATTCTCATGGCGCTGTCTCCTTACTGGCGCTCGTCGCGATAGTGGTAAAGCTGGTAAAGGCCCCATTGGCCCAGCCGCCGGAACGGCGTCTTCCAGCCCTCGTGCTTGAGTTCGGTGCCGAAGATCGGCAGGTCCGGAACCTTTTCCCCGGCGACCAGCTGGGCCATGCGGCGGCCCGCCATCGCGGAATACATGACGCCGTTGCCGCCGTATCCAAGGACATAGAAGGCGCCCGGCAGATCCTTCAGCCCGGTGATGCGCGGCATCATGTCGTGGCTGACATCGACCCAGCCCCACCAGGAATAATCAAGGTCGATCCCGCGCAGGGCGGGGAACTTGCGCGCCAGCCCTTCGCGCAGGCCGGCCAGGTGGCGCGGGTTGGCGGCGTCGCGGCCGGTGATGGCGGCGCGCGAGCCGATCTGCAGGCGGTTGTCGGGCAGCATGCGGTAATAATGCCGCAGCGTGCGCGTGTCGGTCAGCGGCGACAGGGCCTTGGCCCCGACCTCGGCCAGCTCGGGCCCGGTCAGAACCCGCGTCACGATGCTGTTCGACATGATCGGCATCAGCCGGTCGCGCAGCCGCGCGTGCAGGCCGCGCGGCGCATAGCCGGCGGTCGCCACGGCGACCTTTTTCGCCCGCACCGTGCCGCCGGGCGTGCGCAGGTGATGCACGCCGCCGCGGTATTCCCAGCCGTCCACTGGGCTGTCGACATGGATGCGGGCGCCATTCTCGCGCGCCACGCGGGCATAGCCGAAGGCCAGCTTGGCCGCGTGGACGCCGACGCCGTCGGGCTCATACATCGCGCCCTGGGCCTCCTGGTCGCGGACGACCTGCTCGTGCACCTCGGCCCGGCTCATCATCCGGGCGCCATAGCCGAACTTGTCGCGCAACAGCGCCGCCTCGGTCTCCAGCCCCGGCACGACCGAGGCCTTGTGCGCGATATAGTAATGGCCGCCGTCCTGGGGGTCGCAGTCGATGGCGTGGTCGCGGATCTGGGCGCGCCAATAGTCGAAGCCCTCCAGCATCTCGCCGTGCAGGCCGCGGGCCACGTCCAGGCCCCAGCGCTCGATCCACTGGCTGCGCTTGAGCCGGCCGGCGGAAAACTGCGCCTGCCCGCCGTTGCGGGTGGAACAGCCATAGGCGGTGCCGTGCGCTTCCAGCACGACGGTTTCGACGCCAAGGTCGCGGGTCAGCGCCATGGCGCAGTTCAGCCCGGTATAGCCCGAGCCGATCACCGCGCATTCCACGTCGAAATCGCCGGTCACGGGGCCGTCGTCGGCGGGCGGCGCGCCGGCCGTGCCGATCCAGTAGGTCGGGGCATAGTCGCTGCCCCGGCCCAGGGTCTTTGCGGTCATCGGGTCATACAGCGGATCATATCCGCTGGTGCCGCGCCTGGGTGTCTGCAGCATGGTCCCGGCCCCTTCAGCTGGCGTCGGCCGCGGCGGCGGCGGGGGCGGCGGCGACGGGCGGACGCTGCTTGCGGATGGCCTGCTTTTCGACGATGCGGCCGTCCTTGATGCGGAACAGGTCGACGCCCTGCACCTCGGTCCGGGTGCCGTCGGGGTTGGTGGCGCGGAAGGTCCACTGGCTGACGCCGCGGCTGCCGTCCTGGGACATGAAATGCTCGTGGTCGGCCCATTGCACGTCGGGCATCGCGGTCCAGACGCCGGTGAAGGCGCGGGCGATGGCGTCGCGGCCCTCGACCTTGTTGCCGAACTCGTTGTCGCCGGCGACGGTGTAGAACACGCAGTCATCGGCGAAATGGGTCATCACGCCGTCGATGTCGTGGCGGTTGAAGGCGTCGAAGGTGGCCTTGAGGTCGTCGGCGGTCAGCGTCTTGGTCATCGGGCGGGCCTTTCGGAAGCTTCGGGATAGGGAATGATGAGGGTCGGGATGCGCGAGCGGCGCATCACGCGCTTGGCCACGGTCCCCAGGAAGGTGTGCGAGAAGCCATGCTCGTGGCTGCCCATCAGGATCATGTCGGCGCCCAGGCTGACCGAGCGCTGCAGGATCACGTCGGCCGGCTGGCCCTCGATGATCTCGACGCCGGCGATGCGCTCGCGGCGGGCGGCCTTGGCCGGGTCGGCCTCCTCCCAGAAGGCGCGCTGGCGTTCCGCCATCACGTCGCGCGCGGCCTTCAGCCGGCTGCCCACCGCGTCCTCCAGCATGCCCGCGTCGGTGACATAGGCCCGCAGCGTGATGCGCGCGTCCTCGGACAGCGGGCGCAGGGCGTGCAGCACATGCACCCTGGCGTCCAAGGCTTCGGCCATCCGCACGGCATAGCGCAGGGCGTAGATCGCTCCTTCGGACAGGTCGGTCGCATAAAGCAGCGTCTTGATGGGTCTGATCTCGATCATCGAAACCTCCGGTCAATAGCCCATCGCGCGTGGCAGCCACAGCGACAGCTCGGGGACGGCGGCGATCACGGCGATGGCTGCGACCAGCGCGACAATGAAGGGCAGCGCGCGATAGGCGATCTTCTCGATGTCGATCTTCGAGATCCCCGACGAGATGAACAGGTTCTCGCCCAACGGCGGCGTCACGAAGCCCACCGACAGCGAGCAGATCATGACGATCCCGAAGTGGATCGGATCGATGCCCACGCTGTAGGCGACGGGCAGCATCACCGGCACCAGGATCATGATCGCGGCCAGCGTTTCCATGAACATGCCGACGATCAGCAGGAACCCGATCATGATCGCCCAGATCGCGGCCTTGTTCTGGGTAAAGGACAGCATCCCGTCGGCCAGCTGCGCGGGGATCTGGTTTTCAACCAGGATGCGGCCGAACAGCGTCGCGGTGAACAGCACCAGAAGGACGCGGCCGGTCAGCCAGGTCGTCGCCTCCAGCGCCACGACGATTTCCTTCAGGTTGATCTCGCGATAGACCACGATGCCGATCAGCAGCGTATAGAAGATCGCCACGATCGCGGCCTCGGTCGGGGTGAAGAACCCGCCGTAGATGCCGCCCAGGATGACCAGCGGCGCCAGGATCGACCAGAAGCCGCGGTAGAGCGCGGTGCCGATCTTGGACAGCGACAGCGGCTCGGCCCCGCCGTGATAGCCCAGGCGCTTGGCGCGGATATAGTTCGCGACCAGCAGCGACCCGGCCATCAGAAAGCCCGGCACGAAACCCGCGATGAACAGCTTGGAGATCGAGACGGTCTGGAACTGGCCGAACTGCTCGATCGCCTCGGGGGGGGCGGCAAGCCCCATCGCCGAGATCCCGAAGATGACCATCGGGATCGACGGCGGGATGACGATGCCCAAGCCCCCCGCCGACGCGGTGACGGCGGCGGCATAGGACCGGTCATAGCCCGCCCGCGCCATCGCCGGGATCATCAGCATGCCGACGGCGGCGGTGGTCGCGGGGCCGGACCCCGAGATCGCGCCGAAGAACACGCAGGCCAGGATCGTGGCGGCCGAGATGCCGCCGGTGAAGGGGCCGGCCAGGCTTTCCGCGACGTTGATGAGGCGGCGCGAAATCCCCGCGGCCTCCATCAGCGCGCCGGCCAGGATGAAGCTGGGCAGCGCCATCAGCGGGAACGAGCCGACCGAGGACCAGGCGATCTGGACCATCTTGATCGGGTTGTCGCCCAGATACCACATCGCGGCCAAGGCCGAGACGCCAAGCGCCACCGAGATCGGCGCCCCGATCGCCAGCAGCCCGGCCAGCGAGCCGAACAGGACGGGAATAAGCACGTTTTCCATCAGCGTTTCCCCGCGTTCGGCGCTTGCTGCTCGGCCAGTTCCAACTCGATGTCGACTTCGTCGGGGTCACGCGGATCGACGCCCAGCACGAGCTTCATGTAGTTCACCTGCAGGATGCGGAAGGTCATCAGCGCGAATGCGATCGGCAGCGGCGCCATGACCCATTTCATCTGCCAGCCCAGCGTCTGCGCCTTCACGAAGGGCTTGAGCGAGCCGACATATTTGATCGCGTAATAGATGAAGATGACGTTGAAGATGACCCAGAACAGGTCGCCCAACGCCTCGACGATCCGGCCGGTCTGGCGCGGCATCATCTTGATGTGGAACGTCACCCGGTTGTGCGCGCCCATTCGCGCGGCATAGCTGGCCCCGAAATAGGCGAACCAGACGAACAGGATGACCGAGAACTCCTCGATCCAGGTGATCGAGGTGCCGAACACCTGCCGGGCCACGATCTGCGCGAACAGCAGCGTCACGAAAACCGCCAGCAGGGTGCGGCAGATATAGCTTTCGAGCACGTCCAGGTGACGCCAGATGGCCGCCATGATCCTGCCTCCGAAAGGGTGCGGGTTGAAACCGGGGAAAAGACGGGCGCCCGCGGGCGCCCGCCGCTGCGGGGGCCTTACGGGGCCGGTTCGCGGCCCAGGGCGGTCAGCGCCTGGTCGACCTGTTCCTTGCCGCCGACGCTGTCGTAGAACTTGGGCCAGACGGTGGTCATGGCCAGGTCCATGAACTCCTTCTCGCCATCGGCCGGATCCGAGATTTCCATCCCGCGGGCGACGAGATCCTCACGGATTTTCGCTTCCTCGTCCCGCAGGAACTGCGCCGAGAACTGGGTGGCGTCCGCGCCCGCGGCGGTCACGGCCTGCTGCTGTTCGGGCGTCATCGACTGGTAAAGCTGTTCCGAGATGACCAGCGGCTCGATCGAGAAGATATGGCGCAGGTTGGTGATGTGGTCCTGGACCTCGTAGAACTTCATCGCGTTGACGGTCATGTAGGGGTTGTCCTGCCCGTCCACGACCTTCTGCTGCAGCGCGGCGAAGGTTTCCGTCCAGGCCATCGGCGTCGGGTTGATGCCCCAGGCCTTGTAGGTGTCGATCATGATCTCGTTCTTGGGAACGCGGACGATCAGCCCCTGCAGGTCGGCGACCGTCGTGACCGGCTTTTTCGAATTGGTCAGCACGCGGAAGCCCGAATAGGCCCAGCCGATGATCCGCACGCCGGCGTCCTCGATCGTCTGCTCGACCATCTGCTGGCCGATCTCGCCCTGGGTCAGCTTTTCGGCGTCCTCAAGCGACAGGATGACATAGGGCAGCGTCAGCGTGCCCACGGTGGGCGAAAAGGGCGTGATGTTGTTGATCGCCAGGATCGAGAAATCCAGCGTCCCGGTGGCGGCGGCGGTGACGGTGTCCTGCTCGTCCCCAAGCTGGCCGTTCAGGAACAGCTTGCCCGTGTCCTGCCCGCCCGAATGTTTCTCCAGCGCCGAGATAAACGCCTTGCCCAGTGCCTCTTGCGTGCCGCCCGCGCCGTCGCCGACCGCGATGCGGTATTCCTTGGCGCCGGCGGCGACCGCCATCGCGGCCAGCAGGGCAATGGCGGCGACCCCGCCCCGCATCATACGAAAGCTCATCATTCAGTATCCTCCCCGGATGTCCCCTTGGCGTCCGGCTCTCCTCTCCGCACGCGACTGCGACATTGCACCGCAGCGCCGCGACAGGGTATGTCCAGTTGAGCATATGTATCGGTCCAGTGGCGGCGCGCATGAACACAGCCCAGGACTCGCGGGCCTCGATCCCGGTGGAAGCCATCTTCCTGCGGGGCGGGCCGGACCAGACGCTGCAGGCCCGCCTGATCGCCGGCGTGGTCGAGGTCCTGCTGGCGCATCGCGTGGCCCCCGGCACGCGGATGCCGGGCACGCGGGCCTTGGCCGCGGCGCTTGGCCTGTCGCGGATGACGGTGACGCTGGTCTATCAGGAACTGGCGGCGCGCGGCTATCTGGACAGCCGGCCGCGGTCGGGGTTCGAGGTGGCGCGCGACATCCCGGCGCTGCGCGTCGGCCCCGGCGGGGCCAACGACACCGCCCCCGACGTCGCCTGGGACCGCTGGCTGGAAGGCTGGGTGGCGCGCAAGCGGGTCATCCGCAAGCCGGCGGACTGGCGGACCTATCCCTATCCCTTCATCTATGGCCAGGGCGACCCGCGGCTGTTCGACCATGCCGCCTGGCGCGACTGCGCGCGCCGCGCGCTCAGCGCACGCGAGTTCGGCGAGCTGGCCTTCGACCTGCTGACCCGCGACGATCCGATGCTGATCCACTATATCTGCACCCGCACCCTGCCCCGGCGCGGCATCCTGGCCCGCCCCGAGGAGGTGCTGATCACGGTCGGCTCGCAGAACGCGCTGTTTCTGTCGCTGGACATCCTGGCCAGGCCTGACCGGCTGGCGGTCATCGAAGAGCCGGGCTATCCCGATTTCGTCGAGACGCTGAGACGCTCGGACGCGCCCTGGCAATGCGTGCCGGTCGACCAGGACGGGCTGGACCCCGCCACCCTGCCGGCGCGGACCCGGCTGGTCGTCGCCACCCCCAGCCACAACATCCCGACCGGCGCGACCATGCCGCTGCAGCGGCGGCTGGACCTTCTGGCCCGCGCCGAGGCCGACGATTTCCTGATCATCGAGGACGATTACGATTACGAGATGTCCTATCTCGCGCCGCCGCTGCCCGCGCTCAAGTCCCTGGACCGGCACGGGCGGGTGATCTATCTGGGCAGCTTCTCGAAGTCGCTGTTTCCGGGCCTGCGCATCGGCTATCTGGTCGCCAGCGAGCCGATGATCGCCGCCGCCCGCGACGCCCGCGCGATCATGCTGCGCCACCCGCCCACCCATCTGCAGCGGACCGCGGCCCATTTCCTGGCGCTGGGTCATTACGACGCCCATGTCGTGCGGCTGCGCGAGGAGATGCAGCGCCGGCGCAGCGAGACGATGGACGCGCTTGGCCGGACCGCGTTCCGCATCGCCGGAACCGCGCGCGACGGCGGCGCCAGCGTCTGGCTGTCGGGCCCCGATGACATCGACAGCATGGACCTTGCCGAACACGCCCGCCGCCGCGGCGTCCTGATCGAGCCGGGCGCGGTGTTCTTCGAGACCCCGCCGCGGCCCTGCCCGTTCTTCCGCCTGGGCTATGGCTCGATTTCTTCGGAGAAAATCCGGCCGGGAATCGAGCAGCTGCAGAAAGCGTGCGACGCGCTGCGCCACGGCGGGAGGTGAGGGGGCGGGACCGCCCGGCCGAGGGGGAAGGGGCGGGACGGCGAGCGGGGAGCGGGGACATCGCGCAAGGATCGGGCACTTCGCCGGGGCCGATCCGCCCCCCCGCCGGCAGCGCGTTGTCCGGGAGCGGAAACCATCGATTTGGTCGGGGCGGCGCGGCCGCGGGCGGCCACCCCGCTTCCGCTCACGCCTTCGCATCCCGCCCCTCGCCTGCCGCCCTCCGCATCCCGCCCCGCTCCCCGCGCTTTCCGCCCTGCGCATCCCACCCCCTTGCCAGTCCCCGCCGCTGCGCTAGCCTGTGCGCGATGTCCGGCCTGGAACCCCATCTGATCTGGCTCGCGATCGCCGTCACCTTTTTCGCGGGCTTCGTGAAGGGGGCGGTCGGCTTTGCCATGCCGATGGTGATGATGTCGGCCTTCGGGTCGTTCCTGCCCGCGGATGTGGCGCTGGCCCTGCTGATCATGCCGACGCTGGTCACCAACCTTGTGCAATCGGCCCGGCACGGGCTGGGGCCGGCCATCCAGACCACGCGGCGCTATCGCTGGCATATCGGGATGGTGGTCGTGTTCACGTTCGTCTCGGCCCCCTTCGCGCGGGTGCTGCCGCAGCCGGCGATGTATCTGGCGCTGGGTCTGCCGATCACCGCATTTGCGCTGTGGCAGCTCTCGGGGCGGCCCCTGTCGCTGCCGATCCACCACCAGCGCCGGGCCGAGATCGTCAGCGGCATCGTCGGCGGGCTGTATGGCGGCATCTCGGGCATCTGGGGGCCGCCGCTGATCGTCTATCTGCTGTCGACCGGCGCCGCCAAGGCCGAGCAGATCCGCGTGCAGGGCGCGGTCTTCCTGACCGGGGCCGTCATGCTGAGCGTCGCGCATCTTCTGACCGGCGTCCTGAACCCGCAGACGCTGCCCCTGTCGCTGCTGATGACGCTGCCGGGGGTGCTGGGGATGCTGTTCGGCTTTGCCCTGCACGACCGGATGGACGTGGCGCAGTTTCGCCGCTGGACGCTGGTGCTGCTGGTGCTGACCGGCGCGAACCTGGTCCGCCGCGCCCTGACGATGTGACGCGGGCCTGACCGCAGAAGGCCGATGGGACGGCCCGAGGCCGGCGCCGGCGTGCCGGAATGCAGCGCGGGCCGCGCCGGGAAAAGCGCGGCCCGCCGGCGGGGGTCGGAGGAAAAGGCCGGGCGCGGAGGGGGAGGAGAGCCCCGCGCCCGGCGGCCGGTCCGGCCCCGTCAGGCGCCTTCAGGCGTCGGAGTCAGGCCCCGGCAGCCGCCGCCGCGCCCTGTTGCGGACGCATGTCGGCCGGGTCGATACCCGCGACCGGAAAGCCGGTCACGCCGGGGCCGTTCCGGGCGATGGCCATCGACATCCTGCCGGTCGAGCGCGTGAACCCGTCCGCCATCAGCCCGGCGTCGGTTTCATGCGCGCAGTCCCAGAAGGTGATCCCGGCCTTGGTGAACAGGTCGCGCACCGGCATCATCGGCGGGCCCGATGATCCCGAATGTTCGATCCCGTGCATCTGCAGGACTTTGACGAAGGCCTCTTCGGTCGTCATTCTCATGGCGCTGTCTGCTTGTCCCGTCTGGTTCACGCGGCCCGGTCGAACCCGCGCGGCGGGTGCGTGTCGCCGCCGGCGCGGCGGTCCTCAAGGACCATCCGGGCCAGCTTCGCGCCGATCATCATGGCCGGCGCGCTGGTGTTGCCCGACACGATCTCGGGCATGATCGAGCAATCCGCGACGCGCAGGCCGCGCACGCCGCGCACCCGCAGCCGCGGGTCCACCACCGCCGACGCGTCCGCGCCCATCCGGCAGGTTCCGGTCGGATGATAGATCGTCGTCGAGTTCATCCGCGCCCAGTCCAGCAGCTCGTCATAGCCCTGCACGTCGCGGGCGGGCCGGAACTCTTCCGAGATGGCCGATTTCAGCGGCTCGGTCCGGGCGATCTTGCGGGCGATCTCGACGCCCGCGACGATGGTGTCGCGGTCGGTCTGGGTGGAAAGATAGTTCGGCGCGATGACCGGCGCGGCCGCCGGATCGGCCGACCGCAGGGTGACGCTGCCGCGGCTTTCGGGGCGCAGCTGGCACACGGACTGGGTGAAGGCCGAGAACGGGTGCACCCCCTCGCCGGGGCTGTCGGCCGACCACGGCTGGATGTGGAACTGGATGTCTGGCGTCGCAAGCTCGGGCCGGGTGCGGATGAACCCGAAGACGAGGCTTGCCGCCATCGTCATCGGCCCGGTGCGAAACAGTCCGTATTCCAGCCCGATCCGCGCCTTCTGGGCAAGGTTGCGGACCTCGTCGTTCAGGGTCGCCTCGTGCGTCTTGAAGACCAGCCGCGCCTGAAGATGGTCCTGCAGGTTGCGGCCGACCTCGGCGGAATGGTGCTGCACGGAAATGCCGTGGCCCTTCAGATGCTCGGCGTCGCCCACCCCCGACAGCATGAGGATCTGGGGCGAGCCGATGGCGCCCGCGCACAGGATCACCTCGCGCGCGGCGCGGATCACCTGCCGGCTGCCGTCCGGGCGCTGGATTTCGACGCCGGTGGCGCGCCCGCCCTCGATGACGACGCGACGCACCATCGCCTGGGTGACGATGCGCAGATTGGCCCGGTTGCGGACAGGCTTGATGAAGGCCACCGCCGCCGAACAGCGCCGGCCCTTGTTCACGGTCAGCTGGAAATGCCCGACGCCTTCCTGTTCGGCACCGTTGTAATCGGGATTGTAGGCATAGCCGTTGGCCTCGGCAGCCTCGATCCACTTTTCGCAGATGCGGCGGCGCAGCCGCGGGTCGGACACCTGCAGCGGTCCGCTGGTGCCCCGCCCCTCGCCCGCGTCCGGGCGCTGGAACGTCTCCAGCCCCTCGAACAGGGGGCCGACCTCGCGCCAGCCCCAGCCGGTGTTGCCCATCTGCGCCCAGCGGTCATAGTCCTCGCGCTGGCCGCGCACATACAGCAGCCCGTTCAGCGAGGATGAGCCGCCCATCACCTTGCCGCGCGGCCAGTTGAGCGCGCGGCCCTTCAGCGCCGGATCGGGTTCGGTCTGATAGCACCAGTCGAAGTTCGGATTGTGCATCGTGCGGAAATAGCCGACCGGGATGTGGATCCAGGGGCTGCGGTCGCGCTTGCCCGCCTCGAGCAGGGTGACGCGGACGGACGGATCGGCGGACAGCCTGTTGGCCACGACGCAGCCGGCCGATCCGGCCCCGACAACCACATAATCGGGCAAGTCCGAGGGATGGGTCATGATTGCGTTCCTTTCCGGGGACTGCCGCCCCTGACCTTGGGGGTTCGGCCCCGCGCCGCGTGGCGCAGGGCGCCTGTCACGCCCGGTTGCGCCGGTCGATCAGGATCGCGCACACCATCGACACCAGCCCCGCGAAGACCACATAGGCGCAAAGCCAGAAGGGGTCGTTGCCGTTGGCGGCCATCAGCGCCGTCGCGATCATCGGCGTGATGCCCGAGGCGAAGATGCCCGAGAACTGGTAGACGAACGACACGCCGGTATAGCGGACCGTGGGATCGAAGAGATCGGCGAACAGCGCCGCCTCGGGGCCATAGCAGATCGGGTAGATGACCCCGAACGGCAGCACCAGGCCCAGGATCACCAGCACCGGATTGCCCGTGGACATCAGCGCGAAGGCCGGAAAGACGCTGAGCGCGAGCAGCGCCGAGCCGACGGCGTAAGTCTTGGGGCGGCCGACGAAATCCGAGACGCGGCCGAACAGCGGGATGAAGATCACCATCACCAGCGCCGCGCCGCAGACCGTCCACAGCGCGAAGGACCGTTCCAGCCCGACATACCGGGTCAGGTAAAGGATCGAGAACACCGCAAAGACGTTGAAGAACACGCCGTCGATATAGCGCGCGCCCATGCCCAGCATGACGTTCGCCGGATAGCGGTTCAGCATCTGCACGAAGGGCAGGCCCTGGTCGCGGGCCCGCGATTCGGCGCGCGCCTTCTCGAACTCGGGGCTTTCGCCGATGTTGGACCGGATCCACGTCCCCAGGATCACCAGGATGATCGAGGCGATGAAGGCCGACCGCCACCCCCAGGCCATGAAGGCCTCGTCCGGCATCAGCGTCAGCAGCGCCATCACACCCGACGCCATGAACAGCCCCAGCGACAGCCCCATCTGCGGGATCGAGGCGAAAAAGCCGCGCTTGTCCTTGGGGGCGAACTCATAGGCCATCAGCACCGCGCCGCCCCATTCGCCGCCGATGCCGATGCCCTGCAGCACGCGCAGCACCAAAAGCAGGATCGGGGCAAGGATGCCGATGCTGTCATAGGTCGGCAGCAGCCCGATCGCGACCGTGGCGCCGCCCATCATCAGCAGGGTGATGACCAGCATCGTCTTGCGGCCGATGCGGTCGCCGAAGTGGCCGAAGATCAACCCGCCCAGCGGGCGCGCCACAAAGCCCACGGCAAAGGTCGCGTATGCCAGCAGCGTCGACACCGTCGGGTCGTCGGCCGGGAAATACAGTTTGTTGAAGACGATGCCGGCGACCACGCCGTAAAGGAAAAAGTCGTACCATTCGATCGTCGATCCGACGAGACTGGCAAAGACGACCTTTCTGACATCGCGTTCCCTGACGTCGGCCATACCGACGCCGGCTGTCATGTCCGTCATCACATCCTCCCTGATGCTGCGACGCTGTTCAGCGGCAAGCGGCGAATCCTCCTTTCGCCGTAGCGGCATGGTGTCGCAGGGCGCCGCCGCCTGTCAAAGCTTTTTGAGAGCTATACTATCAATTTCAAAAATCCAGCCCGACGCCCGCGGTTGGAGCCTTCCTCCGGCTGCTGTAGCCTGCCGGGAGAAACCAGCCGGACACGCCTTGATGCAGAACGACCCAGACCGCCCCGCGCTTCCGCCCAGCTTCAGGAACCTGCAGATTCTGGAAGCGCTTGCGGCCGAGGGCCGGCCGCTGACCGCGACCGAGATCAACGCGACGCTGAAGCTGCCGGTCGCGACCATCCACCGGCTTGTCGGCAATCTCGAGGCCGAGGGCTTCCTGTCGCGCCATCTCGACGGGCGCAGCTATCAGCCCGGCCCAAGGCTGCGCCGGATGATGCAGGGGGTCATCCGCTTCTGGCACCAGGATCTGGCGCAGCGCGACGTGCTGATCCGCCTCAACGCGCGTCTGGAGGAGACCTGCAACCTGTCCATCCCCGACGGCGACGCGATGCTTTACGTCGACCGGGTGGAAACCCGCTGGCCGCTGCGCATCCAGCTTCATGTCGGCTCGCGCGTGCCCCTTCACGCGACCGCGGCGGGAAAGCTGTGCCTTTCGTCCCTGCCCGAGGCCGAGCTGGGCCGCTATCTCAAGCGGGCGCAGCTGATGGCCCATACCCCCGCCACGCTGACCGACCCCGGCCTTTTGCGCGACGAGCTGCGCCGGATCGCGCGGCAGGGCTATTCGACCGACCGCCAGGAGTTCGTCGAGGGCATGATCGCCGTCGCCGTGCCGGTCAGGGATTGCGCCGGCCATCTGGTGGCGACGCTTTCCTTCCACGCCCCCGAGCAGCGGATGACGCTGGAAAGCGGGCTGCAGCACCTGCCCCATCTTTTCGCGGCGGCGGACGAGCTGGCGCAGCTGATCTGAGCCGCCGGGCTTGCCGGGAGGGGGCGCCTGCTCGGCGTTCAACCCCGGCAATTCGAAGCGCGGCACGGGAATCCTCGCCCACGAACTTTACATCGGCAAGCTGGTCTGGAATCGGCTCGGCTCCGTCGAGGATCGGGAAACCGGCAAGCGCCAGGCCCGCCCCGAACCCGGCAGCTGGAGCGGATCAAGGATCCGGATGGCGCAACTTGCGCGGCCGCAGAAGTAGTTGGAAGCGGAACTGGCCGTCACCCCATCTCCCGCCGCCGCGACCCGTCTGCATCCGCGGATCGCCGAGACCTGCCATGAGCGCGTCCGCGCCCTGATCGCCGTCCGGACGGAACCGGACACGGAGAGCGAAGCCCGCGAGGCGATCCGCGGGTTGATCGACCGGATCATCATCAGGCCGGAGCCGACCGCCGGACCCGGCAACCTGCCCGCGCCCTTCCATGTCTATTCGATGCGCCAGGCAATCGAGGAAGGCTTCATCCTCGACGTGCTGAAGAACTACACGCCCTATGCGCTGGCCTTCCGGCTGGCGAATGGCGGCGAGGAAATGGACGACCGCGAGGTCGAGCGCAGCGCCGCGCAGAAGGCGCTGATGCAATGGGTGAAGCTGCATCCCTGGAACATCGCGCAGAAGGTGGCGATCGTGGTCGAGCATTACCGCGCGATGGTGATGCCGCTGCTGGGCGGCCGGGCCAAGGCCATGGTGGTGGTCGAAAGCCGCAAGGAAGCCGTGCGCTGGCAGATCGCCATGCAGAGATACATTGCCGAGAAGGGCTATGGGCTTGGCACGCTGGTCGCCTTTTCCAGCGAGGTGAACGACCCCGAGAGCGGGCCTGATCCCTTCACGGAAAGCTCGAAGGTCCTGAACCCCGGCCTGAAGCGCGATATCCGCGAAACCTTCACGGGGCCGGAGTTCCACGTCCTGATCGTGGCGAACAAGTTCCAGACCGGCTTCGACCAGCCGCTTCTGTGCGGGATGTATGTCGATCGGCGGCTTGCGGGCATCCAAGCGGTGCAGACGCTGTCGCGCCTGAACCGGGCTTGGTCCTCGGGTGGGATCGCCAAGGACAGGACCTATATCCTCGACTTCGCCAACAGCGCCGAGGACATCCTGGCCGCCTTCCGCACCTATTACGAGACCGCGGAACTGGAGGCCGTGACTGATCCCGCTCAGGTGCTGGACCTGCGGGCGAAGCTGGATGCGCTCGGCTATTACGACGATTTCGAGGTGGACCGCGTGGTTCGGGCGGAACTCGATCCCAAGGCGAGCCATGCGAGCCTGTCCGCCGCCGTCGAGCCGGTGGCCGACCGGCTGCTGAAATCCTTCCGCGCGGCGAAGGAGGCCGAGATTGCAGCGTGCGCCGCCGGCGACGACAGGAAGGCCCGTGCTGCCAAGCAGACGCAGGATGCGCTGATCGTGTTCAAGGCCAACATGGGAGCCTTCATGCGCCTTTACAGCTTCCTGTCGCAGATCTTCGACTATGGCTCGACCGCCATCGAGGCGCGCAGCATCTTCTACCGGCGGCTCATCCCGCTGCTGGATTTCGGGCGCGAGCGCGAGGGCGTCGATCTCAGCAAGGTGGAACTGACCCACCACAAGCTGACGGCCAAGGGCAAGACGGACCTGATCCTGGGAAGCGGGGGAGAAAAGCTGAAACCCATGACCGAGACCGGCACAGGCGAGGTGCAGGACAAGGAAAAGGCGCTGCTGTCCGAGATCCTTGTCAGGATGAACGACCTGTTCACCGGGGTGACGGACAACGACCAGTTGTCTTTCCACATGGCGGTCAAGGGCAAGCTGATGGAGAACGAAACGCTTTCCCAGCAGGCCGGGAGGAACCAGAAAGAGCAGTTCGGCAACTCACCGCTCCTGAAAGCAGCAATCATGGATGCGGTCATCGATGCACTCGACGCTCACTCCGCAATGAGCCGTCAGGCACTGGAGTCGCAGGCCATCCCGGATGGGCTGAAGGCGGCGCTCATGGGGCCGGGGCGTCTATATGAAGCTCTGCGCAACCAAAGGGCCTGATCGATGGGACTGGGAAGATCCGGCCCATTGCGGACATTCGGCCGCTAGTGCGATCGACTGCGAAAGCAGCCATTCCGGCACGACGCAGCAAGACAGAGCGTCCAGTAGAGGGCGTCCGCCTGGTCAGCTCGGCCGGGATTTCCGTCTCGCTGCCGTTTCGGATGGAACAGCAACGCCGGGCGAGAGGCCCAGCGTTGTCATGGCAGCAGGCAAGCGTCCGCACTTTTCTTGTCACGCCATGTTGCTCAGGCTTCCTCTTCCTGGAAGGCCTCCTCGCGGGTCTTGCGGAAGCTGGGCAGGATCATCAGCGCCAGCAGGATCACGGTGGCCACCAGCATGGTCAGGCTGATCGGGCGCTCGACGAAGATCGAGGGATCGCCCTGGGTGATCAGCATGGTGCGGCGCAGGTTCGCCTCAAGCAGCGGGCCGAGGACGAAGCCCAGCAGCAGCGGCCCGGGCTCGCATTTCGCCTTGCGGAAGGCGTAGCCCAGCAGGCCGAAGCCAGCGGCGAGGATCACGTCGAAGATGCGGTTGTTCATGCTGTAGACGCCGATGCAGCAGAACAGCAGGATCGCGGGGTAAAGCAGCCGGTAGGGCACCGTCAGCAGCCGCACCCACAGCCCGATCAGGGGCAGGTTGATGATGACCAAGAGCAGGTTGCCGATCCACATGGAGGCGACGAGGCCCCAGAAGATCTCGGGCTGGTTGGTCAGCACCGAGGGGCCAGGGGTGATCCCGTGGATCATGAAGGCCGACAGCATCATCGCCATCATGTTGTTGGACGGGATCCCCAGCGTCAGCAGCGGGATAAAGGACGACTGCGCCGCCGCGTTGTTGGCGGCCTCGGGCGCGGCCACGCCCTCGACGACGCCGGTGCCGAACTTCTGCGGGTGGCGCGACACCTTCTTTTCCAGCGAATAGGCGCTGAAGGAGGCCAGCGTCGCGCCGCCGCCGGGCAGCAGGCCCAGGAAGGTGCCGATGCCCGTCCCGCGCAGCACCGCGCGCCACGAGGCGCGGAAATCTTGGCGTGTGGGCCACAGCCGGGTGAGGGGCGCGACGGTGACGCCTTCGGAGCCCGAGCGTTCCAGGTTGGTGATGATCTCGGCGAAGCCGAAGACGCCGATGGCGATGACGATGAAGTCGATGCCGTCGAACAGTTCCAGCGCGCCAAAGGTCAGGCGTTCCGCGCCCGTCTCGGCGTCGGTCCCGACCATGCCCAGCAGCAGCCCGATCAGGATCATGCCGATGGCCTTCAGCACCGGACCGCTGGCCAGGATGGTGGCGGCCAGCAGGCCGAAGATCATCAGCGAGACATATTCGGCCGGCCCGAAGGACAGCGCGAAGCTGGACAGCGTGGGTCCTGCAACGGCGATAGCGAAGGTCGCCACCGTCCCGGCGAAGAACGACCCCAGCGCGGCCACGGCCAGCGCCGCACCCGCCCGGCCCTGGCGCGCCATCTGATAGCCGTCCAGCGCGGTGACAACCGAGGAAGCCTCACCCGGCAGGTTGACCAGCACGGCCGTGGTCGAGCCGCCGTATTGCGCGCCATAGTAGATGCCGGCCAGCATGATGATGCCGGCCAGCGGCGGCAGGAAGAAGGTGATCGGCAGCAGCACCGCGATGGTCGCGGTGGGCCCGATCCCCGGCAGCACCCCGATCAGCGTGCCCAGCAGCGCGCCCAGCAGGCAGAACCCGAGGTTGGCGGGCGTCATTGCCTCGCCGAAGCCCAGCATCAGAAGATCCAGAAACTCCATCACACCCCTCCCAAGGTGATGTTGCAGCGATCAGATGGGCCAGAGAGGCACCTGCACGCCCAAGCCCTTGACGAAGACCAGCGCGCCGAAGGCGGTCAGCCCCGCCGCCAGCAGCAGCACCGTGCGCCAGCGCCCGCCCGGGTCCGCCAGCGATCCGACGATAACCAGCCATAGCGACGCGATGACAAAGCCGAGATGCGTGGCCGCATAGGCGAAGCCGACGATGGCCACGGTGATGACCACCAGCGGCCGCGCGCGCACGGCCTCGATGGCCGCAGCAGGGCGGCGCAGGGCTGGGATGCCGACAAGCAGCCCGACCGCAATCAGCAGCAGGCAGACGATGCGCGGCATGAAGCCGGGACCCATCCGCGCGAGCGAGCCGAACTCGAGATGCCAGGACATGAACAGCCCCAGCACCCCGATCCCAAGGAACAGCCTGGCGGTCAGCAGGTCGGGGCGGTCGCCCCTTTGCGTGCCGGGGGCGGCCATTACTGCCCGCCCTCGACCAGCGCGAGGATCTCGCGGAAGCGTTCGAGCCGCGCGGGCATCTGCGCGGTCCAGTCGGCGCCTGACACGTAGGACAGCGGCAGCTGCTGCTGCTTGGCCTTTTCCTGGAACTCGGGTTTGGCGAGCGCGGTCTCGATCGCCTGCGCCAGCCGGGCGCGGTCGACCTCGGGCACGTCGCAGCGCGCGGCAAGCCCGCGTTCGGACGACATCAGCACGTCGAAGCCCTGCTCCTTGGCGGTCGGAAGGTCGGGGGCCAGGGTGGAGCGTTGTTCCGAAAACTGGGCCAAGGCACGCACGGCATTCTGGTCGCTTGAGGTATATTCCCCCACGTTCAGCCCGATGACGTTGACATGGCCGCCCAGCAGCGCGGTCTTGGCCTCGTTGGCGCCCGCGAAGGGCACGGCCGTCAGGTCGATCCCTGCCGCCTGTTCCAGCTGCAGCATCGCAAGATGCTCGTCGGTGCCGATGCCGGTGGTGCCGACGGACACAGCGCCCGGGTTCTCCTTGGCATAGGCCACCAGATCGGCAAGCGTCTGGTAGTCGGAACCGGCCTGCACGATAAAGGTCCCGGGGTCCTCGACGATGCGCGCCAGCGGGCAGATCGCCGCGGGGTCGAAGCGCAGCTCGCGGTCAACCTGCATGGTCAGGAAGCCGGGCGTGTTCAGCGACGAGATGGTGTAGCCGTCGGGTTTGGCCTGCGACAGCGCGGTATAGGCGATCTCGCCCGAGGCGCCGGGACGGTTCATCACCGGGATCTGCGTGCCCAACTCCGCCTCGACGAAGGGGGCGAGCGTGCGCAGCATGATGTCGGTGCCGCCGCCCGGCGCATAGGCCACGATCATCTCGATCGGACGGTCGGTGGGCCAGTCGGCCCAGGCTGCGCCCGCGATCGACAGCATGGCCGCGGCAAGGGCGATGGATTTCGGTGCAGTCATGTCGGTTCCTCCCATTGGGCGCCGGCGGGGTGCCGGGCGCTTCTCCTCACTCAGATCCCGTCCGGCATTGCGCAGCCCAGACGCTTCAGCGCGGCATCGACCCAGGCGCGGTCGTTCGTGCCGGCCTCGATCGCGGCCATCTGTTTCGCCTCGGCATCCTGCTTGGCCTGGGTCGCGGCCAGCACCGTCTCGGCCGCATCGAACGGGACCGACAGGACGCCATCAGCGTCGCCGAGGACCAGGTCGCCCGGCTCGATGACCATGCCGTCGATGGCGACGGGCACGTTGATCTCTCCCGGTCCGTCCTTGTAGGGGCCGCGGTGGGTGACGCCCGCGGCATAGACCGGCAGGTTGACCTGGCGGAAGGCGTCGGCGTCGCGGATCGCGCCGTTCAGGACAAAGCCCGCGACGCCCCGCTTGACGGCATAGGCCAGCATCAGCTCTCCCATCAGCGAGTTGGTCAGGTCGCCGCCCGCATCGACCACGATCACGTCGCCGGGCTGCGCCATGTCGATGGCCTTGTGCAGCATCAGGTTGTCGCCGGGGCGCGACTTCACCGTCAGCGCCGGGCCCGCCAGCACGCCCTCGCGGTGCATCCGGGACAGGCGGGGGCCCCCGGCGGTCATGCGGCTCATGCTGTCGCTGACATTGGCGACCGGCAGCGCGGCGAAAGCTCGGACGAGATCGGCGGATACGGCGCGGGCGCGGGCGCGGGGCAGGATGCGGAAACCGATGGTCATGAGAACTCCCTTGGCTCAGGCGACGGCCGCGGCAAGCGCCGCCCGGTTGATGATGCGCGGCGCAGGCACCTGGCGGCCCGCCAGCAGATCGATGATGCCCTGCGCGGCCTCGGTGCCGACGCGGGTGTTGGCGGCGGTGGTGACGCCGCCGATATGTGGCGTCATGACCAGCCGCGGCTCGGCCCAGAAGGGATGATCCGCAGGCGGTGGCTCCTGCGCGAAGGTGTCCAGGCCCGCGCCGGCGATGCGGCCTTCGGCCACGGCGGCGGCAAGCGCCGGCTCGTCGATCAGGCCGCCGCGCGCGGTGTTGACGATGATCGCGTCCGGCTTCATCAGCGCCAGCCGCCGGGCGTCGATCAGGTTACGCGTGTCCGGCGTCAGCGGCGAATGCAGGCTGATCACGTCCGACATCGCCAGCAGCTGGTCCAGGTCGTCGATCTGCGCGACCCCGTCCTCGGCGAAGGCTTCGGCCGGGCAAAAGGGATCGTAGGCCACGACCTCCATGCCGAAGGCGCGCGCGAAGCGCCCCGTTTGCCGGGCGATCGCCCCGAAGGCGACAAGGCCCAAGGTCGAGCCCGCAAGCTCGCGCCCCTTGAAGCCGGGCTTTTCCCAGCGCCCCTCGCGCAGGCTGCGGTCCAGCGGCAGAAGGCGCTTGGCGACAGCAAGCATCAGCGCGATCGCGTGCTCGGCGACCGACACCGCGTTCGCGCCGGTCGCCACCAGCACCGGGATGCCGCGTCGGGCGGCCTCGCCGGTGTCGATGTTGTCCACGCCGACGCCGTGCTTGGAGATGACGCGAAGGCTGGGCGCGGCATCGAGCACCGTCGCATCAATCCGGCCCATGCGCGAAATGATCCCGACAGGATCGGCAGACCTGACAGCATCCAGCAGGCCATCGCCCGAGCTGTAAGGAGGCACGTAGACCGGTGTCAGCCCCGCATCTTCCAGCAGTTTGACAGCATCCGGCGCCAAGCTCGGGCCAGTGATCAGAACCTTGTCGGACATTTTTCCCCCAGACGGCGCGCCCGTTCTCCTCCAGGCGGCAGCAATGGGATAGCAGTAGATGTTGTTAAAAAAAGCGCATAATAATGGAGTTCAAATTAAGAAGATCTGGACAAGTGGATACGCGGCAGCTCAGGACGCTTCTGGCGATCGTCGATCATGGCGGGTTTTCCCGTGCGGCCGGCGTGGTCAACCTGACGATCTCCGGGGTCAGTCAGCAGGTTCAGGCACTCGAGCAGGAGGTCGGCGCCGCGCTTTTCGACCGCAGCACCCGCCCCCCACGCCTGACAGTGGCCGGGCAGCAACTCGTCGAAGCGGCCCGAGAACTGGTCCGCACGGCCGAGAACGCCATCGATGCCATCTCGGGGCGCAAGGTGATCGGCACCTTCTCGCTGGGCTCGGTGCGCACCAGTGCCCTGTCGCTGCTGCCGCGCGCCATTGTCCGGCTGAACGCTCTCCATCCCGAGCTGCGCATCCAGTTGCGCGTGGGCCTGTCCGAGACCTTGCTACAGGATGTGGTGTCCGGCAGGCTGGATGCCGCGATGGTTGCCGAATACGGCGAGTTTCCTTCATCCTTGCGCTGGCGGCCGTTCTTAGACGAGCCGCTGTTCGTGGTGGCACCGCCGGGCACGCCGGCCCTGTCCGCCGATGAGCTTCTGACCCGGAATCCGTTCATCCGCTTTCGTGCCAATGTCCCATTGGCGCACGTGATCGACTTGGAACTGGCGCGCCTGAACCTGCCATTGTCCGAGATCGCCCAGATTGACACGATCTCGGCCATCACCGCCTGCGTTGCCAATGGCTTGGGCGTGTCGATCCTGCCTCAGGTCGCGATTACCGATTGTGCGAGCGAACTCGTGAAGGCTCCGTTCGGGTCGCCCCAGCTGCACCGCAAGATCGGATTGGTGGAACGAAAGACCGCGCCCCGCGCAGCCCTCATTTCGATGCTGCACCGCCTGCTGGTCGAGAAAAGCGGGCCGCACGGAGTGGAAACGGAAAGTCTATGAGCAGTCGCTCATATCAGAAATGGCATGGGAAATCTGAACGGCGCGTGCGAACCCTCATCAAAGGTTAGCCTTGGCTGCCATTCGTGCCCGCATTCGGGGCAGGTAAGGAGAGCATCCACCTGGTAGGTGTGGGCCAAGGTACATTTGGGCATTGAGGCAGGGGATCGGATATGATGTTCGGCATACCCACGGGAAGGGAAGCAGGCTCGATGCTGGAGACGGCCCATAGCTGCTGTTCGAGCCTGCCCTTCGAGACGGTGTAGCTTCTCCGAAGCAGTCGCTCATGCTTGCCGCAGAAATCCTGCGCGGGCAGGCAAAATGGACGGCTTTGTGGCTTTGCCAATGCTCCTGTGCGCCAATGCGATAAGTTTAATCAGAAAATTCATAAAAGAATCTTAAAAGCCGAAATTACAGCGTGAACGATCACTTTGGCTGGCGGCAACAGGTCGGACAAGCTTGCATTTACTTTAGCGCAAATAAATTTGCACTATATATTCTTCCTTCATGATGCGAAGCCAGGTCAATGTCCGTGTCGTGGCATTGCGCGGATTTAAGTGATCGTCGCTCAGTCGCTCGCGCGGTTTCTCTTGATGCAGCGCCTGTCGCTCCACTATCGTCCACACTGACGGGGGTTCCAGAGGGTAACCTTTTTTCGGAAAGACGGACAAGCGCGTGGACGGACGAGTGATTTGGACGGAAGTGGGGGAAGGTCAGGGTCTCGATCATCTCTCAATGCAGACGATGGTGGAGGCCGTCTACCAAGAGCGCCTCCCTAGACTTAGTTCGGTCACAACCAGATTACGGAACTACAGCTTTCATGCTTGGTGGTTGACGCACTATGCCACTCGGCGGCGACAAGTATCAGTTCAGGCCTTCCGGCACCACGCCCGAGAAGGTGAGAGGCTCTACGCTCTCGCGGCCATGCAAATCCCTGGTGAGACGGGCACCGAAGGCTCCGAAGCCGCGCTGGCTCAGCTCGCGCTTGGCGGCGAACTGATCGATTTCGCACCTGAGGGAAACCAGGGTGGTGGCGCTTTCCAGAACATCTATCGCGGACCTATGGTCCAGATGGGCCTTGTCGCGGAGGGCGAGCACGGGCTTCCAGTGCCAACAGTAGCCGGACATGCGCTTGCCGCCGCCTATGCCGCGTCCCTCGGCGAGGCAGCTGCGGAGGCGTTTGCCTCGGCAGCAACCCAAGGCTTCATTTCACGTACGATCTTGCTTTGCTGAAAGAGATGGGTCCGAGCCGGCTCCCCTTGGACGGCGAAGAGGCAGGCCTGCTGCGAGCTTTTTTCCTCGGCATTGAGGACGTCATGACGCCCCTCCTCGACAAGGGCATCAATGGTGCGGAGATCCTTCGGCAAGCTGCCGAGCGCCGTGCGACCCTGCTTGCCGTCCTAGAGGTGGCAGCAGCCGATCCTCAGCTTGCAGTTTCGTCTGATCTTCTGCGATGGCTCTGGCTCGAGACACCGGCAGAGGGACCACGGGCAGAGACTCAGAAGAAGTGGCAGGCCTTCCAAAGCGGCGACATCGTTCGTATCGCTTATGAGGCAATCCTTGGGCAGATACAGCGCTTTCTGGAAGATCACCCAGCTGGTCTTTCCCTCTCCGTGCTCGTCGACTAAGTCTCTCGTGATGTGCCGCTGACCCCATTCGGAGCTTGGTTGGATGAGCTGTCTGATCTCGATGCGGAAAGCCTGCAATAGGCGCAGACGAGAGCACTTCGCAAGGACGCCTCGTTGAGGGAGATTCTAACTCCAGTGGCTTGGCTCCGAGCCTTCTGGGCAGGCCGGCAGGGTGACGCGGCTGCGGCATTCCCCGTGAGCGAAGGCGCACAAACCCTTTTGACCGAACTGGATTGGATGCAGCGTGCACAGCAGGTCTCAGCACGAGAAGCTATCAGTAAAATGCTTCGGAACAAGATTGTTCTAAGGCATCTTGAGGTCGCGGCGAGGAGGTTTGGTGCGCAACGAAATTATACCAATATCGTCGAGATCGAGGATGCGCGGCTCCGCTCTGTCAGCGGATTTAGCCCTGCTTTCAGCGGCCCACGGCTCCCAACAGCCATCCGCTTCCTGCAGGATGTCGATCTACTGAAAAATGGTCGGATCACCGCACGCGGGCGAGCGGTTCTGGAGGCAGCCACTTGAGATACGACCTCGCCTTCGCAGAAGCCGGCTTCCACTCAGCGCTGCTGACGACATTCAGCATCGACACTCAGATTTTCGAGAACATTGCGCTGCCACCAATGAGAGCCGCTGGTTGCCGCAACATTGGCGTTATGGTCGATCGAGATCGACTGAACCACCAACTGGCCGAGTTCAACTCTGCCCACCGGGCAGGACTTGTCTATCAGTTATCGAAGATCAAGGTTCGTGGGGCCTTCCATCCGAAGATCATTCTCCAACTGGGCCGCGAGCGAGGCCGGCTCATCATCGGGTCTGGCAACCTCACAGGCGCAGGGATGATCACCAATCTGGAGGCTGCAACCGTATTGACTGTCGGGCCGGAGGACATGCGGGCAGCGCCTATCTTGGCTACAAGTCTCCGCTATCTCCAGTCGCACGTTGCTCAGGACGACGTCGGTGGTCTTGCCCCTGTTTCGCCGGACACTCAGGCGGTTGCGGTTTGAGCTGCGATGAACTCGCGTGGCGAGCGCATCTTCAACCCTGAGTGCGGGTGGTTGTTGCTGTAGTCCTCGATCCAGCCTCCGATCAATCCGAGGATGGTCCGGGCATCGGGCAGCGGCGTGACTTGGACGTAGTCGCGTTTCAGCGTCTTCACGAAAGCCTCCGAGATGCCGTTGCTCTGAGGGCTCTGCACCGGCGTGAAGCAGGGCTTCAGGCCAATCTGGCGGGCGAAGATCTGCGTGTCCCTCGCGATGTAAGGCGAGCCGTTGTCGGACAGCATCTCGATGACCCCAGGCGCGCGGTATGTGCCGAAGCGTCGCTCCACGGCTTCCAGCATGATGTCGCGGATCTCGGACCCGCTGATCCCGGCATTCACGACGGCGCG
>NZ_SDEA01000030.1 GCF_004522155.1 Paracoccus luteus
GCGCGCGCGGTTTCCCACAGCCGGAACGACTGGTCCAGCGTCTTGGGGGGGAAGAACTCGAAACTGATGGCGGGTGCGGGCATGGGTATTCCTTTCGCGTCCGCTTGTGCCACGCCGCTTTCTGTGAAACAAATTCATCTTGTTCAACTTGTCCATGAACGCGCCGCATCATGCATCTGGAACTGCGCCACCTGCGGACGATCCGCGCCATCCACGACATGGGCGGCCTTGCCCGCGCGGCCGAGGTGCTGAACATCACCCAGTCGGCGCTATCCCATCAGGTCCGCACGATGGAGGAGCAGGCCGGGACCGCCCTGTTCCTGCGTCAGGTCAAGCCGATGCGATTGTCGCCCGCAGGCCTGCGCCTGCTGGCGCTGGCCCGCCAGATCCTGCCGATGGTCGAGGCCGCCGAGGCCGAGATCGCGGGGGTCGAGGCGGGGCGCGTCGGGCGGATGCACATCGCGATGGAATGCCACGCCTGTTTCGCCTGGCTGCTGCCCGCGCTGGACCGCTTCCGCCACGCCTGGCCCGACGTGGACATCGACATCCGCGCGGGCCTTGCCTTTACCGCCCTGCCCGCGCTGGTCAGGGGAGAGGCCGATCTGGTCATCTCGTCCGACCCCGAGGACATGCCCGGCGTCGTGTTTCAGCCGCTGTTCGACTATCGCCCGCTGCTGGTCGTGCCGTCCGGTCACCGGCTGGCGGGCCGGCCCTTTGCGGCGCCCCCCGATCTGGCGGCGGAAACGCTGGTCCACTATCCGATGGACCGCGCCCGGCTGGACGTGTTCTCGCATTTCCTCGACCCCGCGGGCGTGCGTCCGCGCGGCCTGCGCGAGATCGAGCTGACCGACGTCATCCTGCTGCTGGTGGCGTCGGGACGCGGGGTGGCGGTGCTGCCCGACTGGGTCGTGATGCGCGAGGCGGGCAACCCCGATCTGGTGACCATGCCGCTGGGCGACCCGGCCCTGACCCGGCCGCTTTACGCCGCCGTCCGCGACGGCGACCAGAACGCGCCCTATGTGCGCGACATGCTGCGTCTGGCGCGGGAAAGCCGGGCCGCCCAGTTTACGGGCCCGCTTTCCTTTCCCGCGCCCGCGCCGTAAAGACGCCGCCGACCCCCGAAAGGATGCCCCGATGGCCAGCGCCAACCTGAACGTGATGATCAAGGCCGCGCGCAAGGCCGGCCGCAGCCTGGTCAAGGACTTCCGCGAAGTCGAGAACCTGCAGGTCTCGGTCAAGGGCGCCGGGGATTTCGTCACCCGCGCCGACCGCGAGGCCGAGCGCATCATCAAGGAAGAACTGCGCGGCGCGCGCCCGACCTATGGCTGGTGCGGCGAAGAGACGGGGACCGAGGCGGGCGAAGACCCGACCCGCCGCTGGATCGTCGATCCGCTGGACGGGACGACGAACTTTCTGCACGGGCTGCCGCACTGGGCGGTCAGCATCGCGCTGGAACACAAGGGCGACATCGTCGCCGCCGTCGTCTTCGACCCGGCCAAGGACGAGATGTTCTTTGCCGAACGAGGCGAGGGCGCGTTCATGAACGACCGCCGCCTGCGCGTGTCGGGCCGGCGCGACCTGTCGTCGGCGGTCTTTGCGACCGGCGTTCCGTTCGGCGGGCGCGGCACGCTGCCCGCGACGCTGAAGGATCTGGCGCGGCTGATGCCGGTCACCGCCGGCGTGCGCCGCTGGGGCGCGGCGGCGCTGGACATGGCCTATGTCGCCGCCGGCCGCTTTGACGGCTATTGGGAACGCGGCATCCACGCCTGGGACATCGCCGCGGGCATCCTGCTGGTCAAGGAGGCCGGCGGCTTTGTCGAGCCGCTGCGCGCAAGCCACGAAGGCCCGGTCGCCGACGCCCCGGAGCTGGTCGCGGCCAACGCGGTGCTGTTCGCGCC
>NZ_SDEA01000031.1 GCF_004522155.1 Paracoccus luteus
ATCGAGACCGACAAGGCCACGATGGAGTTCGAGGCCGTGGACGAGGGCACCATCGGCCGGCTGATGGTCGCCGAGGGCACGCAGGGCGTGAAGGTCAACACCCCCATCGCCGTCCTGGTCGAGGAAGGCGAGGATGCCGCCGCCGCGCAGGACGGCGCGGGCACCTCGGTCCCACATGCCGCCCAGCCGCTGGCCCAGCCCGGCCGGGGCGAGGCCAGCCGCGACGAAACCGGCGAGGCCCCCGAGCGCGCCCCGGCGGCGGCGAAATCGGCGGTCGAGGCGGTGAACACCCCCGAACCCGACGCCGCGCCCGACTGGCCCGAAGGCACGACCGTCAAGCCGATGACCGTGCGCGAGGCGCTGCGCGAGGCGATGGCCGAGGAGATGGAGCGCGACGAGACCGTGTTCCTGATGGGCGAGGAGGTCGGCGAATACCAGGGCGCCTACAAGATCAGCCAGGGGCTGCTGGACCGCTTCGGCCCGCGCCGGGTGGTGGACACGCCGATTTCCGAAATGGGCTTTGCCGGCATCGGCGTCGGCGCGGCCTTCGGCGGGCTGCGCCCGATCGTCGAGTTCATGACCTTCAACTTCGCCATGCAGGCGATCGACCACATCATCAACTCGGCCGCCAAGACGCTGTATATGTCGGGGGGCCAGATGGGCGCGCCGATGGTGTTCCGCGGCCCGAACGGCGCGGCGGCCCGCGTGGGCGCCCAGCATTCGCAGGATTACGCCGCGTGGTATGCGGCCATTCCCGGCCTCAAGGTGGTGATGCCCTATACCGCCGCCGACGCGAAGGGGCTGCTGAAGACCGCGATCCGCGACCCGAACCCGGTGATCTTCCTGGAAAACGAAATCCTCTATGGCCGGTCCTTCGACGTGCCGCAGATGGACGACTTCACCATCCCCTTCGGCAAGGCCCGCGTCGCCCGCAAGGGCAAGGATGTGACTATCGTCAGCTTTGGCATCGGCATGGCCCACGCGCTGGACGCGGCGGAAACGCTGGCCAAGGACGGGATCGAGGCCGAGGTGATCGACCTGCGCACCCTGCGCCCGCTGGATTACGCGACGGTGCTGAAATCCGTGCAAAAGACCAACCGCTGCGTCACGGTCGAGGAAGGCTTCCCGGTGGGGTCCATCGGCAACCACATCAGCGCGTATCTGATGGAAAACGCCTTCGACTGGCTGGACGCCCCGGTCATCAACTGCACCGGCAAGGACGTGCCGATGCCCTATGCGGCCAATCTGGAAAAGCTGGCCCTGATCACCGCGGCCGAGGTGGTCGAGGCGGTCCGCAAAGTGACCTATCGGTAAGGGGGCGCGACAATGGCAACCGAAATCCTGATGCCCGCGCTCTCTCCCACGATGGAGGAAGGGACGCTGGCCAAGTGGCT
>NZ_SDEA01000032.1 GCF_004522155.1 Paracoccus luteus
GAGAGTGTCAGGTCTTCTGTGTATGGCTGATTGGGTCCATGCTTCCTGAGAGGAGCAAGGACGATGACGATTTCCAACGAACTGCTGGACGAGTTGCTGAAGGACTGCAAGCGGCCTGAGGATCTGCTTGGCGATGCCGGGCTGATGAAGGAGCTGAAGGTCCGGCTGATGGAGCGGATGCTCGGGGCCGAACTGACAGCACATCTGGGCTATGAGGCGGGTGCGGAGCCGCCGGCGGAACAGAGCAATCGCCGGAACGGGGTTGCGACGAAGAGGGTGAAGGGCTCGGACGGCGAGGTGCCGCTTTCGGTGCCGCGCGACCGGGAGGGCAGCTTCGAGCCGGAACTGGTCAAGAAGGGCCAGACCCGGATCGATGGCGTCGACGACAAGATCATCGGGCTCTATGCCGCCGGTTTGTCAGTGCGCGACATCCAGGCTCATCTGGAGGATCTTTACGGCCTGCGGGTCTCGCCCGACCTGATCAGCCGTGTCACCGATGCCGTGCTGGACGAAGTCCGGGAATGGCAGCACCGGGCGTTGGACCGGATGTATCCGATCGTCATTTTCGACGCCTTGCGCGTGAAGATCCGCGACGCCGACAGCCGGATGGTCAAGAACAAGGCGGTCTACATCGCCTTGGGCGTCACCCGGGACGGCGAACGCGAGGTTCTGGGCCTCTGGATCGCGGACAATGAGGGCGCGAAGTTCTGGCTGTCGGTGATGAACGAGCTGCGCAACCGGGGCGTTCAGGACATCCTGATCGCCGTTGTTGACGGGCTGAAGGGCTTCCCTGAGGCCATCACTGCGGCCTTCCCAGAGACCACCGTCCAGACCTGCATCGTTCACCTGATCCGGCATTCGATGAACTTCTGCAGTTGGAAGGACCGCAAGGCAGTGGCCGCCGACCTGCGCCCCATTTACGAGGCCCCGACCGCTGAGGAGGCTGCCCGCCAACTGGATGTCTTCGAGAAAAAGTGGGCCGGGAAATACCCATCCATCGCCCCCGCCTGGCGTCGGGCCTGGGCCGAGGTCACGCCGTTCTACGCCTTCAGCGCCGCGATCCGGAAGATCATCTACACCACAAATGCCGTAGAATCGCTGAACCGTGTGCTGCGGAAAACGCTGAAGACCAAGGGTTCTTTCCCGACCGAGGAGGCCGCCACGAAGCTGATCTTCCTGGCTATCCGCAACTTCGAAAAGGGCGGCCGCGCTGTCCGGGAATGGGTTGCGGCCCGCAATCAGCTGGCCATAATGTTCACTGGGCGTTTCGACGCCTGACCGTATCTGATAACCGCGTGGCCCCGATCAGATACACAGACTTTCAGACACTCCC
>NZ_SDEA01000033.1 GCF_004522155.1 Paracoccus luteus
CCCTGAACTGATCGTCAATCGAGACGTCGCGCTGATGCCGGTTCATGATCCTTTGCAGGTCCAGAAGTGGCTGGCTGCCCAAGGAGCCAGGCACCAAATGAGCTTCAGCGATCCGTCCGAACTCAAGCTCACTCAGAACAGGAGTGCTTGTGGCGTCCTCAAGTGGCACCGATCTTCGAATAGAAGCCGAAGCACGCAGCGCCTCCTCTCGCGTCAGTTCCATGAACAGCTTAGAGGCCAAATCGAACATCTCGGCGTCAACGTCTGGCAGGAGAGCGATCTGGTCTAGCAGTGCCTTGACGCGCCCCTTAGCCGCAGGCCGCCCCTCGTAAGCGAGACGGTCCACGAAGGCGACCGGGATGGGCGCACTTAAGCTGCCATCCTCAAACGTGGCCTGCTGCCGGTTTCGTGGACACGAAGATAAGATCGTGACCAAGGGACCGGAGACCACACATGACGAGACGGAAGTTCAGCCGCGAGTTCAAAACCGAGGCTGTGAAGCTGGTGACCGAGCGCGGCGTATCGGTGGCGCAGGCAGCCCGTGACCTGGATGTCGCCGAGAGCGTGTTGCGGCGCTGGATGCGGGAGCTGACTTCTGCGCCAGCTGCGGCGTTTCCAGGGAATGGGCAGATGCGCGCCGATCTGGCCGAGATCGCGGCATTGAAGAAAGAGGTCGCCCGGCTTCGGGCGGAGCGTGATATCCTGAAGAAAGCGGCAGCTTTTTTCGCGCGCGAGGCGACATGAGGTTCGCCTTCATCACCAGGCACCGCCACATCTGGCCGGTCAGCTGGCTGTGCGAGGTGCTGGAGGTCTCGCGGTCAGGCTTTCACGCATGGCTCAACCGCCCGAACAGCACTCGCGAGATCCATGATGCCAAGCTTGTCGCAGCCATCGACAAGAGCTTCAAGGCCAGTGACCGGACCTATGGCGCCCGCCGCGTCTGGCGCGATGTGCTTGAAGAAGGGCTTGCCTGCGGACTGCATCGGATCGAGCGGCTGATGCGTATCAACGGTCTGAGGGCATGAACTGGCCCCCGTTTCGACCGGACACCTGGGCA
>NZ_SDEA01000034.1 GCF_004522155.1 Paracoccus luteus
CCTAGCGCCCGCTCCTTTCGCTTTCTTCCCTTCCTTTCTCGCCACGTTCGCCGGCTTTCCCCGTCAAGCTCTAAATCGGGGGCTCCCTTTAGGGTTCCGATTTAGTGCTTTACGGCACCTCGACCCCAAAAAACTTGATTAGGGTGATGGTTCACGTAGTGGGCCATCGCCCTGATAGACGGTTTTTCGCCCTTTGACGTTGGAGTCCACGTTCTTTAATAGTGGACTCTTGTTCCAAACTGGAACAACACTCAACCCTATCTCGGTCTATTCTTTTGATTTATAAGGGATTTTGCCGATTTCGGCCTATTGGTTAAAAAATGAGCTGATTTAACAAAAATTTAACGCGAATTTTAACAAAATTCAGGGCGCAAGGGCTGCTAAAGGAAGCGGAACACGTAGAAAGCCAGTCCGCAGAAACGGTGCTGACCCCGGATGAATGTCAGCTACTGGGCTATCTGGACAAGGGAAAACGCAAGCGCAAAGAGAAAGCAGGTAGCTTGCAGTGGGCTTACATGGCGATAGCTAGACTGGGCGGTTTTATGGACAGCAAGCGAACCGGAATTGCCAGCTGGGGCGCCCTCTGGTAAGGTTGGGAAGCCCTGCAAAGTAAACTGGATGGCTTTCTTGCCGCCAAGGATCTGATGGCGCAGGGGATCAAGATCTGATCAAGAGACAGGATGAGGATCGTTTCGCATGATTGAACAAGATGGATTGCACGCAGGTTCTCCGGCCGCTTGGGTGGAGAGGCTATTCGGCTATGACTGGGCACAACAGACAATCGGCTGCTCTGATGCCGCCGTGTTCCGGC
>NZ_SDEA01000035.1 GCF_004522155.1 Paracoccus luteus
GCCGGGCAAAGTCTTCCTTATCGGCGCGGGTCCGGGCGACCCCGATCTATTGACGCTGCGGGCGCTGCGGCTGATCCAGGACGCCGACGTGGTGGTCTTTGACCGGCTGGTCAGCCCCGAGATCATGGCGCTGGTCCCGGCCAGCGTCCGGCGCATCAGCGTCGGCAAGACCGCGGGCTTTCATTCCGTCCCGCAGGACCGCATCAACGCGCTGCTGGTCGACCTCGCCCGCGAGGGGCTGACGGTCGCCCGCCTCAAGGGCGGCGACCCGCTGATCTTCGGCCGCGGGTCCGAGGAGGCCGAGGAGTTGGCCGCCGCCGGCATCGCGTATTCATACGTCCCCGGCATCACCGCGGCGCAGGGGGCGGCGGCCTCGACCGGGGTGCCGCTGACGCATCGCGGGCTGGCGACCGGCGTGCGCTATGTCACCGGCCACCGCGCGCGGGATGCGGAACTGGAGCTGGACTGGGCCAGCCTCGCCGACATCGACACGACGCTGGTCGTCTATATGGGTGCCGCCAACATGGCCGAGATCGCCGCGCGGCTGATCGCGCAGGGGCTGCCCATCGACCTGCCGGTGCTGGCCGTGGGCCACGCCACGACCCCGCGCGAGGTGCGGCTGCCGTCCACCTTGGCCCGCATCGCCGCCGACCTTGCCGCCCATCCCATCGAGGCGCCGGTGCTGTTCGTCATCGGCCGCGTGGCCGGGCTTTACGCCGACGCGGCCCTGCCGCTGCCCGCCGCCGCACGGGCGCCGCAGTTGCGGGTGGTG
>NZ_SDEA01000036.1 GCF_004522155.1 Paracoccus luteus
ATGGCGCCAGCATCTCGGTGGTCGCGCGCCGCAATGGCGTGGCGCCGAACCTGCTTTATCGTTGGCGTCGCCTGATGCTGGACGGGGGAGCGGTGGCTGTGTCCGAAGATGACGATGTGACCAGCAACCGGAGCGTCCGCCAGATGGAGGACCGCATCCGCGAACTCGAGCGCCAGTTCGGCCGCAAGACGCTCGAGGCCGAGATCCTGCGCGAGGCCTTGGACAAGTCGCGCTCAAAAAAACCGACCTTGCTCGCGCGGTCGCCGCTGAAGGACGGTTTCCGGTGAAGGTCGTGGCCGACACACTGGGCGTGGCCCGCTCCAACCTGCACGCCCGCTTGAACGGGAGCACGAAGCCGCGTCGGCGCTATCACAAGGCGCAGGACGCGGCGGTGGTGCCGCTCATCACGGCGCTGGTGGCGGCACGGCCGACCTACGGCTACCGCCGGATCACCGCGATCCTGAACCGGCGGCTGCGGGCGGAAGGCCTGGCGCCCGTGAACCACAAGCGGGTCTACCGGATCATGAAGGCCCACAACCTGCTGCTGGCGCGGAAGTATTCCGCGCGCCCCGAGCATGTTCATGACGGCAAGGTCATCGTCATGCGCTCGAACCTCCGCTGGTGCAGCGACGGGTTCGAGTTCACCTGCTGGAACGGCGACATCGTCCGTGGCGCCTTCATCATCGATGCCCATGACCGCGAGATCATCGCTTGGCGCGCCGTCGTGAATGCCGGGATCAGCGGGTCCGA
>NZ_SDEA01000037.1 GCF_004522155.1 Paracoccus luteus
GTGCGGAAATAGAACTGCGGGCGATAGTTGGCGAAGAACGGGGTGTGACGGCCGCCCTCTTCCTTGGTCAGGATATAGGCCTCGGCCTCGAACTTGGTGTGCGGGTTCACCGACTTGGGCTTGCACAGCACCTGCCCGCGTTCCACGCCGTCACGGTCGATGCCGCGCAGCAGCACGCCGACGTTGTCGCCCGCCTCGCCGCGGTCCAGCAGCTTGCGGAACATCTCGACGCCCGTGCAGGTGGTCTTGCGGGTGTCGCGGATGCCCACGATTTCCAGTTCGTCGCCGACGTTCACCGCGCCGCGCTCGATCCGGCCGGTCACCACCGTGCCGCGGCCGGAAATCGAGAACACGTCCTCGATCGGCAGCAGGAACGGCTGGTCCACGGCGCGTTCCGGCGTCGGGATGTATTCGTCCACGGCGGCGATCAGCGCCTTGATCGACTCTTCGCCGATGGCCGGGTCGCGGCCTTCCAGCGCCGCCAGCGCCGAGCCCTTGACGATCGGGATGTCGTCGCCGGGATAGTCGTAGGAGGACAGGAGTTCCCGCACCTCCATCTCGACCAGCTCCAGCAACTCCTCGTCATCGACCTGGTCGACCTTGTTCAGGTAGACGACCATGAACGGGATGCCGACCTGGCGGCCCAGCAGGATATGCTCGCGCGTCTGCGGCATCGGGCCGTCGGCGGCGTTCACCACCAGGATCGCGCCGTCCATCTGCGCGGCGCC
>NZ_SDEA01000038.1 GCF_004522155.1 Paracoccus luteus
GTTACATGATCCCCCATGTTGTGCAAAAAAGCGGTTAGCTCCTTCGGTCCTCCGATCGTTGTCAGAAGTAAGTTGGCCGCAGTGTTATCACTCATGGTTATGGCAGCACTGCATAATTCTCTTACTGTCATGCCATCCGTAAGATGCTTTTCTGTGACTGGTGAGTACTCAACCAAGTCATTCTGAGAATAGTGTATGCGGCGACCGAGTTGCTCTTGCCCGGCGTCAATACGGGATAATACCGCGCCACATAGCAGAACTTTAAAAGTGCTCATCATTGGAAAACGTTCTTCGGGGCGAAAACTCTCAAGGATCTTACCGCTGTTGAGATCCAGTTCNGATAATACCGCGCCACATAGCAGAACTTTAAAAGTGCTCATCATTGGAAAACGTTCTTCGGGGCGAAAACTCTCAAGGATCTTACCGCTGTTGAGATCCAGTTCGATGTAACCCACTCGTGCACCCAACTGATCTTCAGCATCTTTTACTTTCACCAGCGTTTCTGGGTGAGCAAAAACAGGAAGGCAAAATGCCGCAAAAAAGGGAATAAGGGCGACACGGAAATGTTGAATACTCATACTCTTCCTTTTTCAATTCAGAAGAACTCGTCAAGAAGGCGATAGAAGGCGATGCGCTGCGAATCGGGAGCGGCGATACCGTAAAGCACGAGGAAGCGGTCAG
>NZ_SDEA01000039.1 GCF_004522155.1 Paracoccus luteus
CGGGACGCGGTCAACCGGGCGGCGCGAGGCGTGGCCAAGCGTCTTGTGCGGCGGGTGGCGAAGAGACGGGTGCGGGACGGGATGTCGCGGCCGCACAGCAGAGCGGGGCCGCATCCGTTAGCGGTTTGACGAATGCGCTCTTGCGGGCGCGTTTGTCGGGCGGCGCGGCGTTCGGATCGGACGGCAGGCAAATCGCTGCGAAGGCAGGCGGCATGGCTGATCGCGGGGCCGTGCGCCGGCCGGATCGGGCGTCGCGACTGCGCCACGGCCGCAGGTGGCACCACGGCCGCACGCGGCAGGCATGGCCCCTGCATTCCTGACCCGGCGCCCGGGCCGCAGGGCTTGCGTCGATGCCCGGATTCAGCCAGTGCGGCGGCAGGTCGTCGCGACGGCAGGCGGCACGGCTGATCGGCCGGCAGGGCGCTGGCCGGATCGGACGTTGCGACGGTATCACGGCCCCGCAGGGCGGCATGGTTCCCGCAGGCGGCACCATCGCCCCGCAGCCCGGACCCGCGCCCGGATCGCAGGGCTTGCG